>CAYGUA010000014.1:114096-122215 GCA_964353015.1 uncultured Marinoscillum sp.
GGCTGATCACATTGAGCCAATGAATTCCCTAAATCTCCAAAACCATCTCCATCGGTATCTGCATACCAGGTGGTGTTAAAGGTGATGGTTTCATCCGAATCATTACAGTCCGTATTGTCCAATACGTATCCTTCGGGTTGATCACACTGTGTCAATGTTGTCTCAGAATCGCCGTAACCGTCACCATCGCTATCTGCATACCAGATCGTGTTAGGGTTGATTAAATCATCATTGTCATTACAATCCGAATTGTCAGTAACGAATCCTGCAGGTGTAGTACAGGATACTTTGCCACCGTAGCTGGTGAAACGATTATGGGAGACACTATTTGCTGAACTAAATGACCCACCTATGAAAAGCTGCTTATCTTCAATACTAAGTGCGTAGACTGTGCTATTTATTGATCCTTCCAAAGCGCTCCATTGCCCCAAAAGAAAATCCCATTCTGCAAGGTATGCAGCACTGCTTCCACCTACAGACGAAAAAAGACCTCCAGCGTAAAGCTTATTTCCTGATATGGCCAAATCATAAATGATCCCTCCACCTGTAAACACAGTACCAAAAGATGACCAGTTTTCAGTTGTGCTATTCCACTTAGCAATTCTTAAAGCTGTAGCTCCTCCTGCCGTACTGAATTCGCCACCCACATATACATCTGTTCCAAGTGTTTCAATGCTCCAAACATGCGAATTAACACCAGAACCAAATGCATTCCATGTCGCACTTTCTAAATCGTAATTGGCAATGAAACTAGCAGAAATTCCTCCTATGTTGGTAAACGCACCTCCAACATAAAGTTGGTCGTCCTGTACTCGAAGTTCATATACTCTATTGTTTGTACCTACAATTGCATTCCATTGTTCAGAGACCAAATCATAAGAGGCGAGATAAGGTGAGCTAGAACCTCCCGCATGTGTGAAAGACCCCCCTGTGTATAATGTAGATCCATGTAATGCCAAAGAATAGACATACCAATTGGTACCACTACCTAAACTCGACCATGTCTCTGTTTTAGTATCCCATTTGGCGATATAGTCTGCTGCACTAATTCCATCTACATTGGTGAAAAAACCTCCTACATAGACATCATCTCCAGATACCACGATGCTTCTTACGGAATTATTTAAACCTGAACCTAATGCGGTCCATGTTTCCGTGACTTTGTTCCACTTGGCTATTCGATTGGCTGACTGTCCTCCTGCTAGGGTAAAATCGCCACCTACATAGACATCATTTCCAGCCTCGGCTATTGCCCAAACTGTATTATTTAACCCGCTTCCATAAGCCGTCCATTCTCGATAATTAGCATCACCAAAGCCATCAGCATCTGTATCGAGAAACCAGCTTTGTCCAGGAAATTGTGACGCATCTGTGTCTTCACAATCGGAGGCATCCAGTACATAATTTGCTGGTTGATTGCATTGGGTAATGACATCATTTGCATCACCATAGCCATCTCCATCAGTGTCTGCATACCAGTTTTGACCCGGGAATTCTCTATCGTTTTGATCATTACAATCTGTATTGTCCTGTATGTATCCCGAGGGTTGGGCACATTGAGTCAAACTAACATTATTATCACCAAAGCCATCACCATCGACATCTGCATACCAAATGGTGCTTGAATTGACAGACAAGTTATCATCATCACAATCGGTGTTGTCTATAACAAAGTCTGCTGGTTGTGTACAGGATACTTTTCCTCCATAGCTAGTGAATCTAGTATGACTCGTACTGGCTGCCTGGGTAAAAGCTCCACCTATGTACAACTGCTTGTTTTCGCTGGATAGAGCATAGACATAACTATTGATCGTTCCATCCAGTGCCGACCACTGCTCGATGAACAAGTCCCATTCGGCAATACCAACGATTGATTCCCATTGATCATTGCCTACATTGTTAAATACTCCACCTGCGTACAGCTTATTATCAGAGATAGCTAAATCATAAACAACATCAGTATTATAATTATCATAAACCCCAAGATTCAATGAGGACCAACTACTATTATTGGCATCCCATTTAGCCACATTATAAGCTAGCTCTCCTCCGGCATATGTAAATTGTCCACCAACATAGATATCAGCACCATTGGTCACTATGCTCCAAACAGAGCCATTCACTCCAGAACCAACAGCGCTCCATGTAGTACTTTCTAAATCGTAATTGGCAATGTAATTGGCAGAAATTCCTCCTATGTTGGTAAACGCACCTCCAACATAAAGTTGGTCGTCCAGTACTCGAAGTTCATATACTGAATTGTTTGTACCTACAATTGCATTCCACTGTTCAGAGACTAAATCATAAGAAGCCAAACGAGGTGAACTTTTTCCACCTGCTAATTCAAAAGAACCTCCTACAAAGAGAGTAGAACCATGAATTGCTAAAGCAAAGACACCCCCATTGGTGCCACTGCCTAAACTCGACCATGTTTCTGTTTTAGTATCCCATTTGGCGATATAGTCTGCTGCACTAATTCCATCTGCATTGGTGAAAAAACCTCCTACATACACATCAACTCCGTCTATAAGGATGCTTCTTACGGAATTATTTAAACCTGAACCTAAAGCTGTCCATGTTTCTGTGACCTTATTCCACTTGGCTATTCGATTGGCTGACTGTCCTCCTGCTGTGGTAAATTCACCACCTACATAGACATCATTTCCAGACTCGGCTATTGCCCACACAGTCCCGTTCAGACCTGTACCATAAGAAGTCCATTCTCGATAATTAGCATCACCAAAACCATCTTCATCCGTATCGGGAAACCAGCTTTGACCGGGATATTGTTGACTATCGGTAACATCACAATCCGTATTGTCTAAAACATATCCCTCAGGTTGTGAACATTGAGTCAAGCTGTTTTCCGAATCCCCAAATCCATCACCATCAGTGTCAGCATACCAGATTTGGCCTGGGAATTCATCCTCGTTTTGATCATCACAGTCAGTATTGTCCAACACATACCCTGCTGGTTGATCGCATTGAGTCAGCGTCAAATTGGCATCTCCAAAGCCATCATTGTCCGAATCTACATACCAAACAATTTCGGGGGTAACATTTGCATCTGAATCATCACAATCCGTATTGTAAAGCACAAACCCGGAAGGCTGAATGCAGGAGATTCGCCCGCCATAACTGGTGAATCGAGAATGGCTTGTGCTGTTCGCCGAACTAAACGAACCTCCAACGAACAACTGTGTGTTCTCGGCGGATAGGGCATAGACATAATCATTCAGTGCACCATCCAATGCTGACCATTGCTCAGTTTTCAGATCCCACTTTGCAACACCTAGGGCATATGACCATTGCCCATCTTTACCGGCGTAATTGAAAGCACCTCCGGCGAAAAGTTTATTGCCTACAATTGCCAAACTACTAACAAAACCCCCACCAGAACTAAAATAAAGGCCAAGGTCTAAAGAAGACCAAGCCTCATCAATGCTATTCCATTTAGCCACGCGATAGGCTGGCACGCCTCCAGCAGTTGTAAATTGTCCACCTACATATATATCACTACCATCAGCTTTAATGCTTAAAACGTGATTATTTAATCCTGAACCTAAACTTGTCCATATATGATTTACAAGATCGTATCGGGCAATGAAATTTGTCATGCTTAAGTCTGCTAGTTGTGGGAAATCCCCTCCAACATACAATTGATCAGTGGAGATATCAAGGGCATTGACAGTACCGGTTATACCGCCAACTGCACTCCACAACCCCGAGGCGATATCATATGAAGCTAAATAAGGAGATTGAATCCCTCCAGCTTGTGAGAAGCTTCCTCCTACATACAATTGATCATTATGTTTTGTCAGTGCATAAACGACATTATTCATACCAGAACCTAGTGAAGACCATGTCTCCGAATTAGTATCCCATTTAGCTATGTAGTCAGCAGTAGTTATGCCATCCACGTTCAAGAAGTTTCCGCCGATATATACGTCGGTACCTAATACAACGATGCTCCTGACTATATTATTAACACCACCTCCTAAGGCATGCCAGGTTTCGGTAGCCTTGTTCCACCTTGCAATTCTATTTACAGTGATGCCACTTGCAGTAGTAAAATCTCCACCGACATATACATCATCACCAGATGCTGCAATGGCTCTGACCGTATTATTCAACCCTGAACCGTAAGAAGTCCATTCATAATAAGACGCATCTCCAAAGCCATCTTCATCCGTATCTGGAAACCAGCTTTGTCCGGGGAATTGTGACGCATCTAAATCTTCACAATCGGAGGCATCCAGTACATAGGTTTCTGGTTGATTGCATTGGGTAACGAAATTATTTGCATCACCAAAGCCGTCCCCATCGCCATCTGCATACCAAACTTGACTTGGGTATTCGTCCGAATTATCGTCATTGCAGTCGTCCATTGTGGCAGACTCAAACTCCCCGGGACTAGAGTTGGTTGATGAAACTGTCGTACCAGCACTTGTGCCATATCCATCATTATCTTCATCCAAATACCACAAGTAAGTACCATCACAGTTGCCATCCGGGCGAGTACCGGCTACATCAATACCGTCTGGATTACTTAACGCATCATTATCATCACAATCTAGGCTGTTGAGTACATAGTTATTGGCAGGATCTGTTGGATTATCACATTGCGTAATCGAAGTACTAATATCACCATATCCATCCTGGTCATTGTCTGCATACCAAATGGTGGCAGGAGAATAAGCAGGGTCGCTATCATCACAATCTCCCAAACTGATGGTGAATCCATCCTCATCTCCATCATCTTCAATCTGAATGGTGAATGATTTATCAAATGTGCCATCATTTTGATCGGTAGTTTTGATGATTACCGCATAGCTCGAAGCTTCTTCGTAATCAAAAACCTCATTGCTCATGAGCTTGTCTGCGTCAATACTGAATAGGGTGCTATTGCTACTACCATCTACACTCACAATACCGTAGGTATGTGTATCCACAAGATTTGGGTCTGTAGTGGTTAATGTCCCAATTACATATCCTGACTCGTGATTTTCAGGTAGTAGAGTGGCGCTGAGTAGGATGTTAGTAGGGTCAGCGGGTTGTTCGGTGACAGTTATCAACCAATCTTTCGTTGTAGCATCTTCTGCTGTAATGGTGAAAGTCACTGGCTGGGTAAAGTCTCTCGCCACAGTCGTATCTGGAGAAACGTTAGCCCCAGGAGATACAATAAAACTTGGTTTTAGACTAGTAATTGGAGTACCAAATGGCACCACAATTAGGACTGAATCAAGATCACTTTCATTAGCATTTTTAAAATCACGGCTCACCTGACCCGGGATATCCAAAGCAAACAGCTCCTTATCAGTCTTGGTGTTCGTCAAAAGAAGGAGTTTGTTACCGCCCAAACCGATTATTTCAGGACGTGTATCATTGTCCAAATCAATTATAGCGAGATCATTTACAGGAAAATCATTCCTCGGTAAGAGTATTTCATTTTCAAAGCTGATTGTACCTAAAGCTGATGTATTCTTATAAAGTGAAAGGGCTCCAGCGTAGTTGACTAGTGGATCCAAGTCAGTAGATACTATCAAGTCAACTTTACCATCTCCATCCAGATCTGCTGCTTCTATTGGACCAAGTTCCTCTGCTATCTTAGGTAACTCAATGCTTGTTCCAAAGCTTACATTCCCTACCCCAGTACTGGCGTTTGGCAGGATTACTACTTTGTCAAAGGCACTCATGATAATGTCCCTTCTGCCATCATTATCAAGATCTGCTATTGCCAAGGAAATTGGTGTTATTTCTTGAGGTAATGTAATTGTTTGGTAATTGGAAAAGCCAATAGTACCACCAGTCAAACTTGAATTTAGTGCAACATGAAGGCCACCTCCTTCACCCAAGACGATCAAATCCTTTTTGGCATCATTGTCAAGATCCACTATTTGAAAACAATTAATAGTTGCATTTATATTTCCAAATATTTCATAACCATGTTGAAACTTTAATTGCCCATCAAATATTCCCAGATTGGAAACAACTGCCAAAGATCTATAATGTTGAGTGATAATATCGATCCAGCCATTATTATTCAAATCATCCACTGAGGTATTAATTATACCACCAGAAGCATCAAGAGGATAACTTATTGCATCTTGAAAATTGATATCTCCAATACCAGTACTTGTATTAAGAAAAACTATTACTTGATTTCCATTATATACTAAATCCGGTCGCCCATCACCATTAAAATCACCTACCTCTACGTCACCATTTGAATTGTAACTGCTTAATGTTAATGGTGATTCAAAAGTGAAAATACCACTTCCTGGTTCTGTGGTAGTATTTCTTTGAACTAAAATATTAGTGCTGTTAGTAAACACGATATCATTCAACCCATCTTGATCAAAATCGGCATATTTGAGAGATTTAGGATTATTTGAGATAGTATAGAGATTTTCCTGATCAAACAACAAACTATCAAGATCAGGACTATCAAAAGTCAGGTTGAAGTCTTGAGAAAATTCCGCGTACAATCCCCTCGTAAGCACGGACACAGGCGCAAGACTGGCTCCTAAGGGCACTTTGGCACTCAATTGATCTTGACTATTGAAAGTGGTGGTAGCTTTGACACCCCCAAAGTAAACATCTGCATCCGAACTAAAATTAGTACCGGTAACAGTTAATTGAAAGGTAGTATCCGCGCTGTTTGTAGAGACATTTGAGATTACAGGAGGAACTTCTACCATTACAACCCAGTCTTGAGAAACCGAACCACCAGCTCCACCAACTGTGTAGGTTACGTTTTCGAGAAAATTTTGACTTGTCAATTCACTCTCCTGTACGGCACCAACTACTTTAGCTTCAGCCCCAAGGGGAATCGTGAAGGTTGGTGCAGCTCCATTGACTGTAGTGCCAGCTGGCATGACTATTTTGATGGTATCCTGATCAGATTTATCATTTTCAATGAACGTGGTGCTAATGGCGTTTGGAAGGCTAAATGTTAGGAATGATGTTGGGTCAAATAAGCTATAAATATTGCGCTCGGTCATCGCCTCATTACTTATAAACACCTCATCAATCATCCCTTCAAACGCATCATTTTGAGAAAAAGGCCAATTACCAATCCTTACCAAATTATCACTCGTATGGGTATAGACTCCATTGGTTGTATTGTCACGACCTTTTTCTTCGCCATCTACATAAAGGATTGCTTCAGTAGGTGAAAAAGTAGCCGCTACATGGTGCCAGGCTCCATCACTAAAATCAAGTCCTGCATTCACAAAATCATAAGTAACCTCAAGGAATTGACCAGCCCCATCTCTGTACGCCTCAAATACAAATTTTGAGTTGTTAGCAAACAAGCCAAACTGGCTGTTGGTATCACTGCCTTTTCCGATTATGGTTCTAAATGAGGAATTACCGCCTGAAATATTAGAGAAATTAACCCACGCTGCTAATGTGCCTTGAAGGGAGCTATTAAGTATATCTGAGGACAATTCTATGACATCATTATTGCCATCAAAACTGTAAGCGCTCTCGATATTAACACTTCTATCAGCTACCAAAGTAGGTGTGCTTAATGGGCCTGGAGATGAGCCATGAAGATTATTACCCGATGAATCATCATCATTTCCGGAAAAAGGGTAATAAACATAATTGCCCTGCAAATTTACCTCGGCAGTCACAGTCCAAACTTGTGAAGTCGTACCATCCTCTGCGGTGACCGTATAGGTTACTTGATTGCTAAAATCCCGTTTCACGCCTGTTGCGGGACTTATGGAAGCATTGTCTGAGAGAGCTATATTAGAGGTTAGATTGGTTAAATCTTCTCCATCAAAAACCTGTACCACTACGGTATGATTAGTTGCATCGATTAAAGCTGGGCCTATAGCTACATCTTCACTAAATGAGAAGGAAGTGATATCTGTGGCAGAATTCGGTGCAATGGTCACATTCACCGTCCAATCTTGCTTGGTATGGCCATCTGCTGCTGTAATAGTATAAGTTTCTCCATTTGAGAAGTCTCTTTCGACTCCACTCATAGGAACACTGGTTGCACCTTGGGATAAGGTGAAAATTGGTGTAGCGTTCGTGGTACCGTAAGGCAATTCCACATCTATGGTATGGGTAACTGCATTAATAACAGACGTTCCCACCTGAGATG
>CAYGUA010000015.1:0-120282 GCA_964353015.1 uncultured Marinoscillum sp.
CAGCATCAGAATATTTCAAAATGTTATTGACCCATTCCTGAGTGATTCTGTAAATAGAAATCTCCTCTAGATCCTGGAGTCGTTCATTCAGTCCAAAAGTATCAACATCCAGAAAGATTTTGCCTGACCTGTTCACTCTGAGAGCAAACTCTTTTAGTGCATCAGGAATACCTTGTTTTATCAATGTTTCAGGCATTAGGTTAAAGCAAATACCTTTCAGTTCTCTGTACATCTGATCAAGTATCTGACTGGACGACTCGAAAATCTCAACAGGATTGTTTTTTCCTTGTTCGAGGGATTTGAGATTTATATTTAATACAGAAATCAATTGGCCAAACCCATCATGAAGATCTCTGGCAAATCGCTTTCTTTCATTTTCTTGTGAGTTTAGGGCGGCTTCTATTTGCAATTCTCTTGTCTTGGCTCTTTCCTCTTCAATTAGTTTTTGCTGTTTCAACATCAAGCGGTTTTTTTGCATTAAACCAATTACTATAAGCAAAACAATAACCCCAATTAATGTTGCCGTCATGAATTGGTTGGTTTTAAGTTGTGCTTGCTGAACAGCTATTTTCTGTTCTTTTTTTTCGGTTTCGTATTTGGTTTGCAGCTCTTGAATGGACTTTGTTTTTTCAATATTGAAAAGGCTGTCCTTTAGTACGACACTTTTTTCAAAACTTAAATAGGCCATTTTATAATCATTCATCTGAATGTAGGATTCTCTTAATTGATCGTAAGCAAATTGAGCCAAATCAGTGAATCCAAGTGATTTTGCCATGTCGATTGCTTGATTAAAATGGATGACAGCCTGCTGATATTGTTTAAACGAAAGGAATGTCTCCCCTTTGATTACCTCATTGACAGCTACGCCCTGGAGATCTCCTGTGTTTTTCCTGATTGTGGTGGATTTTTCAATATAGGACAAGGCTAATTCAAGGTTTTCTTTGAAAGTGGCGTATTCAGCAAAATCAAGATAGATATATCCGAGCCCCACACTGTCCTTCAGTTCAGTCCGGATAGAAAGGACTTTTTGGTAGTATGGTAAAGCTTCTTCGATTTTTCCATTTTGAGTTAGAATAACCCCACGGTGATGGTATGTAGTGCTTAATGAAGTAATATCATTTATTCTTTTAGCTGATTCTTCGCTTTTGTCCAAGCAAGCATACGCTTTATCCAAGTCATTTTGTTTGCGATAAAAGACTGAAAGTTGGTTGTTGATCTCAGCTATTCCTTTTTCATTTTTAAGTGAATCAAACAAATCAGAAGATTTCAAAAATGACTTCAATGCCTGCTCATAATTTCCGGATAAATAATTGGCTGTACCATGATACAACAGTGCGTATGCCCTTTCATTTTCCCATTGGTTTTTTGCTGAAATTTCAATTGCATGCATACTTAGTCTAATCGCTTCTTCGAAACCTTGACTGTAGATTTCATAAAAATTGTCATTGACAAAAGATACTTGCTCCTTTTCTGATAATGTATCAAAACCTTGCTCAGCAGCCAGGTTTGGTGGGGTTTGTGAGTATGCCGATATAAATCCAAAAATTAAGACGGCTGAATATAGTCTAACCATAATAATACAAGTTAGGCTTCTAAAATCAGGAAATCTATACCGTCAGGCTGGTATTTCTTGTGCGGGAGCAACACCAATAACTTTAACTGGCACGTTGACAATGAGCGTGCTACCCTTTGCACCAAGCTTGGTATCCAGCTCCAATTCTCCTTTGATCAGATTGGCACGGGAGTTCATGTTTTTCCAACCATTGCCTGTTCCTTCTATAAGTTTTTGCTTGTCAAAACCGCTTCCATTGTCCTCGATCAGTAAAGTGATTTCCTCCTCATCTTTGGTCAGACTCACCGTCACTTTATCAGCATCAGAATATTTCAAAATGTTATTGACCCATTCCTGAGTGATTCTGTAAATGGAAATCTCCTGAAGATCATTCAAGCGCTCTGTGATTCCGAAGGTATCCACCTCCAAAATGAGTTTCCCGGTGAGATTCACTCTATTTCCAAATTCTTTGATTGCATCTACAACACCATTTTTTATGAGTGTTTCTGGCATCAGGTTGAAACAGATTCCCTTTAGCTCTTTGTACATATCATCCAGCACCTTTGATGAGTTTTGGAAAACTTCTTCCCGATCAGATTCCCCTTTTTCGAGAGATTTAAGATTTAGGTTTAATACCGAAATCATCTGACCAAAGCCATCATGAAGATCTCTTGCGAAGCGTTTTCTTTCCAGCTCCTGGGAGTTTAATGCGGCTTCAACCTGAGTTTGTTTCATTTTGATTTCTCCCTGCTGAATTATCAGTTGTTGTCTCTTTTTGTTTCTACTGCGTACCAAAATCAGAATGATCGCCAACATCATTATCCCAAAACAAAGGGCAAAAATCACCAGCATTTTTCTTTGATTCTCTGCCTTTTGTGCAGAGATTTCAAAGTTTTGAAGAACTATCTGCTTCTCCTTTTTCTCTGTTTCATATTTAGTTTGAAGCTCAACCAAAGCATTTGATTGTGCTTGTGCATATGATGAATCCTTTTGAATTCCCCATTTTTTATAATATTCAGCACTTAAGCGGTAGTTATTCGAGACTTCATAATTTTCTGCCAGCGCCTGATATACATTTTCAATTTTGTAATCCAATTTCTCTTCACGAGCCAATCGCAATGCTTTTTCACCATATTCAATACCTTTCAGCGGCTGATTCAATTTTGCATAAAGAGAAGAAATGTTGGTCAAATCTGAGATGAGCATGGCCGGACTGGGCACTAGAGCTCTGAGTTGCTCTGCCTCAAGAAATTTAGAAAGGGCTTTTTCGTATTGCTTGGTAGATAGATATAAATCACCAATAATGTTGAGTCCATTTGCCAGAGCATACAGGTTATTTTCTTCTTTTGCCCTTTTGATTGCCCATTCTGTATAATAAGTCGCTGAATCATAATTCATCAGACTCCCGTAGCATGATCCAATGTTATTAAGAATAAATGGATGTGGGTTTTCCAAAAGTGTTAAGGCTATCTTGAATTGCTTAATGGCTTTTTCGTATTGCCTGAGTTCCATAAAAACATATCCGATATTATTCTGGGATCCCATCTGCCCATTCAAATCATTGGTTTGCTCATGTTTCCGGAGCACGATATAAAATAGCTCAAGAGCCTCCTCAAAATTTCTTTTTGAAACCAGATATAACCCTCTGGCATTTTGGATTGATGTCTGGGTAGTTTCATCGTTGAGTGAATCCGCAAGTTTCAATGATGCCTGGTAATAATACTCAATGGAATCTTCATCCCGATAAGTATCGAAATAAGTCATTAATTGAAAAAGTGATTTTACCAAACCTGAGCCATCTTGGATTTCTAAAGAAATCCTTTTCGCTTCATTAGAATAGGCATACATTTTTTCAGGATCGGAATATCGAACCTCTTTCGCAATTTCTAATAATACTGCAACTCTGGATGTATCCGGAATATTCTGGAGAAGTTTTTCTTCCAGACTTTCAAGATTTTGACAAGGAGCCAAAGTACTCCAAGTAAGCAGGATGATAAATAGAAAAAATAATTTTGACGGCCGCATCTCGTTGATCGTTATCTCATACAAAAGACAAAGATCAACATTGGAATTTACTAAACCATACTTGAGACTAGATCAGCGCTGTTGATTGATTTTTTCAAAGGTATATTAACAATCAAAGTGCTTCCTTTTACATTTAGATTGGTATCCAGCTCCAATTCTCCTTTGATCAGATTGGCACGGGAGTTCATATTTTTCCAGCCATTGCCTGTACCTTCTATGAGTTTTTGCTTGTCAAATCCTGAGCCATTGTCCTCGATAAGCAAGGTGATTTCCTCCTCATCTTTGGTTAGACTGATGGTAACTTTGTCAGCATCAGAATATTTCAAAATGTTATTGACCCATTCCTGAGTGATTCTGTAAATAGAAATCTCCTCTAGATCCTGGAGTCGTTCATTCAGTCCAAAAGTATCAACATCCAGAAAGATTTTGCCTGACCTGTTCACTCTGAGAGCAAACTCTTTTAGTGCATCAGGAATACCTTGTTTTATCAATGTTTCAGGCATTAGGTTAAAGCAAATACCTTTCAGTTCTCTGTACATCTGATCAAGTATCTGACTGGACGACTCGAAAATCTCAACAGGATTGTTTTTTCCTTGTTCGAGGGATTTGAGATTTATATTTAATACAGAAATCAATTGGCCAAACCCATCATGAAGATCTCTGGCAAATCGCTTTCTTTCATTTTCTTGTGAGTTTAGGGCGGCTTCTATTTGCAATTCTCTTGTCTTGGCTCTTTCCTCTTCAATTAGTTTTTGCTGTTTCAACATCAAGCGGTTTTTTTGCATTAAACCAATTACTATAAGCAAAACAATAACCCCAATTAATGTTGCCGTCATGAATTGGTTGGTTTTAAGTTGTGCTTGCTGAACAGCTATTTTCTGTTCTTTTTTTTCGGTTTCGTATTTGGTTTGCAGCTCTTGAATGGACTTTGTTTTTTCAATATTGAAAAGGCTGTCCTTTAGTACGACACTTTTTTCAAAACTTAAATAGGCCATTTTATAATCATTCATCTGAATGTAGGATTCTCTTAATTGATCGTAAGCAAATTGAGCCAAATCAGTGAATCCAAGTGATTTTGCCATGTCGATTGCTTGATTAAAATGGATGACAGCCTGCTGATATTGTTTAAACGAAAGGAATGTCTCCCCTTTGATTACCTCATTGACAGCTACGCCCTGGAGATCTCCTGTGTTTTTCCTGATTGTGGTGGATTTTTCAATATAGGACAAGGCTAATTCAAGGTTTTCTTTGAAAGTGGCGTATTCAGCAAAATCAAGATAGATATATCCGAGCCCCACACTGTCCTTCAGTTCAGTCCGGATAGAAAGGACTTTTTGGTAGTATGGTAAAGCTTCTTCGATTTTTCCATTTTGAGTTAGAATAACCCCACGGTGATGGTATGTAGTGCTTAATGAAGTAATATCATTTATTCTTTTAGCTGATTCTTCGCTTTTGTCCAAGCAAGCATACGCTTTATCCAAGTCATTTTGTTTGCGATAAAAGACTGAAAGTTGGTTGTTGATCTCAGCTATTCCTTTTTCATTTTTAAGTGAATCAAACAAATCAGAAGATTTCAAAAATGACTTCAATGCCTGCTCATAATTTCCGGATAAATAATTGGCTGTACCATGATACAACAGTGCGTATGCCCTTTCATTTTCCCATTGGTTTTTTGCTGAAATTTCAATTGCATGCATACTTAGTCTAATCGCTTCTTCGAAACCTTGACTGTAGATTTCATAAAAATTGTCATTGACAAAAGATACTTGCTCCTTTTCTGATAATGTATCAAAACCTTGCTCAGCAGCCAGGTTTGGTGGGGTTTGTGAGTATGCCGATATAAATCCAAAAATTAAGACGGCTGAATATAGTCTAACCATAATAATACAAGTTAGGCTTCTAAAATCAGGAAATCTATACCGTCAGGCTGGTATTTCTTGTGCGGGAGCAACACCAATAACTTTAACTGGCACGTTGACAATGAGCGTGCTACCCTTTGCACCAAGCTTGGTATCCAGCTCCAATTCTCCTTTGATCAGATTGGCACGGGAGTTCATGTTTTTCCAACCATTGCCTGTTCCTTCTATAAGTTTTTGCTTGTCAAAACCGCTTCCATTGTCCTCGATCAGTAAAGTGATTTCCTCCTCATCTTTGGTCAGACTCACCGTCACTTTATCAGCATCAGAATATTTCAAAATGTTATTGACCCATTCCTGAGTGATTCTGTAAATGGAAATCTCCTGAAGATCATTCAAGCGCTCTGTGATTCCGAAGGTATCCACCTCCAAAATGAGTTTCCCGGTGAGATTCACTCTATTTCCAAATTCTTTGATTGCATCTACAACACCATTTTTTATGAGTGTTTCTGGCATCAGGTTGAAACAGATTCCCTTTAGCTCTTTGTACATATCATCCAGCACCTTTGATGAGTTTTGGAAAACTTCTTCCCGATCAGATTCCCCTTTTTCGAGAGATTTAAGATTTAGGTTTAATACCGAAATCATCTGACCAAAGCCATCATGAAGATCTCTTGCGAAGCGTTTTCTTTCCAGCTCCTGGGAGTTTAATGCGGCTTCAATTTGCGTTTCGTGCAGCTTAATTTGAGCCTCTTGCAGCAAAATCGCCTGTTTTTTTCTAGTCCTGCTTCGAAGGAGTAACGAAACAATTACCATAAAAAGCATCGAAACAATCAATCCAAAAATGATTGCAATATTTCGCTGATTATCTGCCTTTTGTTCTGCGATTACATATTGCTGAAGGGCTATTTGCTGCTCCTTTTTTTCGGTTTCATATTTGGTTTGGAGTTCGGCCAGCGTTTTTTGAACATTGATATTGTTGATTGAGTCTTTTAGTTTAATGTGTATTCTTGCCTCTTCCAATGCTTTCTTGTTCATGCCCAATTCGTCATAATAGTCCATTAAGGTCAAGCTGACTTCTTCGATACTAGATAAAAGTCCGTGTTGTTTAGAAAGATCCTGAGCATTTAGAAATGAACTAAGTGCCATTTGAGAATCCCCCTCACTCTGAAAGATTTTCCCAAGATTATGATAACTGGAAATAAGCCCTTTGATATCATTTATTTCTTCTCTTGTGGTGATTGACATTTGAGTATACTTTTTTGCGCTATCTAATTCACCAAGCTGAATGAAAGAATTGGAAATATTGTTAGCCAGGGATGCGAAATGGTCTTTGGAGTCAATCAGCTTTATTATGTCGAACCCTTCTTTATAGTGAATTAATGCTTTCTGGAATTGGCCTTCTTCAAAATAAATGTTACCCATATTTCCCATTGAAGTAGCTATCCCCATTTTGTCATCCATTCTTTTTCGAATTTCCAATGCTTTCGCATGGTATTCCAGAGAACCTTCATTATCCCCTTTATTGAATAACAAGATGGCAATATTGTTTAATGTATATGAGATCCCTAATTCAGAGTTTCCAGATTCATATATTCGAAGGCACCTTAGTTGATTAGATAATGCGCTATCATATTTACCTATCTTTTGATATAGGATTCCCTTCTTACTATAAATAGCCGCAACTCCTAAACTGTCATTGAGCCTGAACCTTATTTTTAATGCCTCATCATATAGTTGATTCGCTTTTTCATTATCTGCTCTGTCAGCATAAATGATCCCTAGATCATTGTAGGCTTGCGCCAAACCTTTGTCGTATTTTAATTTCGATGCGAGATGAATAGCATCATTTCCAAAATCAATTGCTGAGTCTTGCGAGATAAAACGATATTCAAAGCAGAGATCTGATAGTATGTGAACTCTCACAGTATCATTACTCTCTTTTTCCAGAGACTTTAACAGTTTATTTAACTGTTGAGAATTAGCCTGAAAAAAAATCAGGAAAAAAAATGAAGCGACAAAGTATATTTTGGTCATGACGTGGAAATTTCATGACGAATTTATTCAATGTGCAAGAGAATTAGGGTGTTCTACTTCTCAAACTCCAGTATCGTCTTTTCAATAATATCGCAGCAATCATGTAGTTGATCCTCCGTCACAACAAGCGGAGGCGCAAATCGGATGATATTGCCGTGAGTAGGTTTGGCAAGTAAACCATTGTCACGAAGCTTGATACAAATATTCCAGGCCGTATCACTAGTGTCACTATCATTAATAACCACCGCATTCAACAATCCTTTTCCTCGCACAAGTTTTACAAGGGCCGATTTTTCAACCAAATGCTGCATTCTTTCTCTGAAAATCTTACCCAGTTTTCGGGCATTTTGAGTCAGGTGCTCCTCTTTTATCACTTCCAAAGCGGCTATAGCAACCTTGGCTCCAAGCGGGTTTCCACCAAACGTGGATCCATGAGTTCCTGGTGTGATAACCTCCATGATCTCATTGTCTGCTAATACAGCTGAAACAGGGTATGCTCCGCCTGACAATGCTTTGCCCAAAATCAATATATCTGGTTTGATGTACGTTTCTGTTCTTTCACATGCGTTTCCACAATTACAGTTTCCACAAATCGCAAGTAAACTTCCGGTTCTTCCTATGCCAGTTTGGATTTCGTCATCAATGAACAAAGCATTGTTCTTTTTACAGAGATCATTTACCCCTTCAAGGAAATTTTCATCTGGCACAAAAACCCCTGCTTCACCCTGAATTGGTTCTACCAACACACCGACTATGTTCTTGTTTTCCTGAAAAACTGCCTCCAAAGCTTTAAGATCATTGTAAGGCACTTTTATAAATCCCTTTGTGTAGGGTCCAAAATTGTTTTTCGCAACTGGATCTGATGAAAACGATATAATCGTTGTGGTTCGTCCATGAAAATTTTGTTCAAAAACCACAATCTGTCCGGCATTTTCATCAATTCCTTTTTTCTCATATCCCCATTTCCGGCAGATTTTCAAAGCAGTTTCTACCGCTTCAGCACCTGTGTTCATTGGCAATACCTTATCAAAACCAAAAGTTCCGGTCAGGTATTTTTCATATTCTCCCAATACATCATTGTAAAATGCACGTGAGGTCAATGTCAATGTTTGTGCCTGATTGATCAATGCATTGATAATCTTAGGATGACAATGACCTTGATTTACAGCAGAATATGCCGAGAGAAAGTCGTAATATTTTTTTCCTTCCACATCCCACACAAACACTCCTTCCCCTTTTGCAAGAACTACAGGAAGCGGGTGATAATTATGTGCTCCGTATTTTTCTTCGGTGTGAATGAGTGTTTCGCTAGTCTTTTCTGATAAAGTCATAAAAAATATTTTTGTGTCGTAATATTCAAACAATGATGAGCCATTCTAGTTCAAAGGTAATATTTATAAATATGACCAATATGAATCCGGAAAAGGTTCAGAAGAGCGAGGATTACTATTACACAGAAGGTGGGTTATTGGTATTCACGGAGAAATATCATCTCAAAAGAGGGCATTGCTGTAAGAGTGGGTGCAAACATTGTCCCTATGGTTTCAAAAAGAATTCGCCGAAGATTTGTTAATTAATTCAAGATTGCGATATTTGCAGTCCGTTTCAAAAATGGGAAAAAATTATGTCGAAAGTTTGTGATATTTCAGGTAAAAGACCAAGAGTGGGTAACAATGTTTCTCACGCGAACAATAGGGTGAAAAGAAGATTCAATCCAAATCTTCAAACCAAAAAATTCTTTATACCTGAGGAAGGAAAGTGGATAACATTGAAAGTAGCAACATCAACTTTGAGAACCATCAATAAAAATGGTATTCTTAGTGTGCTAAAGAAAGCTAGAGCAAAAGGAACTTCTTTGGTTTAAGAAGAAGATATAAATCACTACGAAAAGCCTGATTCTATATGTTTCAGGCTTTTTTATTGCCGTTCATCCAAATATTGAATGGTGCTTGATGGCTGTTTTCTACCTTAGGTCAAAATTCCTATCAAATGAAAACTAGCATTCTTATCACCTTCCTGTTTTTCTCATTCGCAATTGGATCTGCTCAAACTGCCCTTTTTTCTAAATCCAATGAATATACCAGGCAGGATAGTCTCAGAGGCTCCATCACTCCTGAGCGTATCTGGTGGGACCTGGATCATTACGATTTGTATGTGTCCGTAAATCCTGAATCAAAATCCATTTCTGGAAGGAATACAATAACCTATAAGGTACTCGCTGATAATAATCTCCTTCAGATTGATCTGCAATTACCAATGAAAATCACCAGAGTTTTTCAGAACGGAAAAGATCTGGAGGTGACAGATGAAGGAAACGCACATTTCATTCAGCTCACCAGTACACAAGAGATAGGATCAACGCAAAAAATAACAATCGAATTTTCCGGAATACCGCGCGAAGCAATCAACGCACCTTGGGACGGAGGTTATTCCTGGACCAAGGACGAAAATGGGAAGCATTTCATCGCTACATCCAATCAAGGAATCGGCGCAAGTCTTTGGTGGCCATGTAAAGATCATATGTATGACGAACCAGATCATGGCGCAACCTTGAGTATCAATGTGCCTAAGGATTTAGTTGCGGTAGGAAACGGCCGACTTGAAAAAGTGATCAAGGAAAAGAATAAGACCAAGACTTACGTCTGGAAGGTGATCAATCCGATCAACAATTATGGAATCAACGTCAATGTAGGTGACTATGTGAATTTCTCTGAAAAATATGCTGGCGAAAAAGGCGAGTTGGACATGGACTACTGGGTGCTAAGTTATAATCTGGAAAAAGCCAAAGTCCAGTTTAAAGATGCACGAAGGACGATAGAGGCTTTTGAATATTGGTTTGGTCCTTATCCATTTTATGAGGACAGTTATAAATTGGTAGAAACTCCGTATCTGGGAATGGAACACCAAAGCTCTGTGACCTATGGAAACAGCTACAAAAATGGCTACAATGGACGAAATAGAGATATGTTTGATTGGAGCGGAAGAGGATGGGGCAAAAAATGGGATTATATCATCATACATGAAAGCGGTCATGAATGGTTTGCCAATAACATAACATATGTTGATGCGGCGGATATGTGGATACATGAAGGATTCACAACATACTCCGAAAGTCTCTTTACAGAATATCATTACGGCAAAGAGGCTGGTGCTGAATATTCCAGAGGCTTGCGAATGGGCATAAGTAACACCAAACCCATAATTGGTGATTATGATGTAAATTCAGAAGGATCCAAGGACATGTATCCAAAAGGAAACAATCTACTTCATACTTTGCGACAATTTGCTGATGACGATGAAAAATGGAGAAATACTTTGCGCGGGCTCAACGAACAATTTTACCACCAAACTGTCACCACTGACCAAATTGAAAAATACATGGCCAAGCAACTTGGACTGGATCTTGACGCCTTTTTTGATCAATATCTGAGAGACTTCAGAGTGCCTGTTTTGGAATATCGTATAGACGGAAATCAGCTGAAATATCGATGGACTAATTGCATCGATACATTTAAAATGCCTGTGAAAATAACCATCGGAGGCGAGGAAATGTGGATTAATCCAACCACAAGTTCTCAATTTATGGAAATTGTAAATGATATTTCAGAGATCAAGGTTGACCCCAACTTTTATATTTACAACAGCAATTCATTGAATTAAACATTACAAGTTGACAAATGAAAAAATTTATCCTTTTCAATCTGACCATTCTGGCCTTGATCACCTCCTCATTGGCTCAAGATCTTCCATCTGATTTTTTATCCAGTCAATTCCATAAGGAGCGAAGAGAATTGGTCAGACAAAAAATGCCCAATAATTCAGTAGCTGTGTTTTTTGCAAATCCTGTAAGAAATAGAGCCAATGATGTGGATTATGTATATCATCAGGATCCTAATTTCTATTATTTGAGTGGATATAAAGAACCTCACGCTGTACTATTGATTTTCAAAAATCAACAATCCAGCCCTGATGGCAGCAGTTACGATGAAATTATATTTATCCAGCCACGAGATGAAATGAAAGAACTTTGGAGCGGGCGTAGATTGGGCATTGAAGGAGTCAGAGAAAAACTAGAACTAAATCAGGTTTTTAACAACACGGAGTTTCAAGACTACAACATTGATTTTTCAAAATTTGATAAAGTGATGTTCTACGAATTTGAAAACGATGTTAGAAATACAAAAACTGAAGGGGATCTTTATGATCTGATATCTTCTTTTAAGAAAAAAGCCAATTACCCAAGTGAATCCAGCTTGGATTTGGAAACAAAAGCTACCAATCTGGATACGGAAACCCTCGATCAAATCATGATTGACTGCCGAGGAATCAAAACAGCCGAGGAACTTGATTTGCTAAGAAAGGCAATTGACATCTCATGTATCGCGCAAGCTGAAGTAATGAAAGCGCTCAAACCTGGCATGTCTGAGATGGAAGTGCAGGGATTGCATGAATTTATTTTCAAAAAATATCAGTCAGAATATGAAGGTTATCCGTCAATAGTTGGTGCAGGCCACAACGGATGCATTTTACATTATATAGAGAATTACAAACCCGAGATTGAAAGTGATGAAATGATTCTCATGGATTTAGGTGCAGAATATCATGGGTACACGGCCGATGTTACTCGTACTGTTCCGATTGATGGTGTTTTCTCGAAAGAGGAAAAAATCATTTACGATTTGGTTTATAAAGCACAACAAACAGCTATTGAGGCCTGCAAGCCAGGAGTTAACCTCAAAAATGATTTGGATACCAATATTGCCCGCAAAATCATCAATGAAGGTTTGACTCAATTAGGAATTATTGATAGCGCGACTCAAAAACACCTGTATTATCCACACGGTTTGGGTCATCACATCGGATTAGATGTTCATGATAAAGGAGACCGAACCAAGCTTGCTCCAAATATGGTAATCACAATAGAACCGGGTATTTATATCCCAGAAGGATCCAATTGTGATAAAAAATGGTGGGGAATTGCTGTTAGAATCGAGGATGATGTCTTGATTACCAAAGATGGATATGAATTACTATCCGACAAAGCACCTAGAAAAAGTGAGGAAATTGAAGATTTGATGAAACAATCTAGTGTTTTTGATAATTTTAGTTTACCAAGTTTGGGAGGAGAATAATTTATTTTCTACATTTGCACTCCTTTTAAGTAAACGGGGAATAAAATGGCAAAGAAAGGCAACAGAGTACAGGTAATATTAGAATGCACAGAACATAAAACTTCTGGTCAGCCTGGAACTTCAAGATATATCACTACAAAAAACAGGAAAAACACGACTGAGCGTATCGAGCTTAAGAAGTACAATCCTATTTTGAGAAAACATACTGTACACAAAGAAATTAAATAACCATGGCTAAGAAAGTAGTTGCGACCCTAAAACAACCTGGTGGAGCCAAATTCGCCAAAGTAATCAGAGCGGTAAAATCTAAATCAGGATCTTACACTTTCAAAGAAGAGATGGTACCTGAAGCTCAGGTAAAAGATGCTCTTGCTAAAAGTTAAGATTTAGAAAAAAATATCTAATTTGAAAGTCCCTCTGCGCAGGGACTTTTTTTTTACACACTCTGAATATCATCTGCTATGGGACTAATGGGTTTTTTCTCTAAGGACAAAAAAGAGACTCTTGACAAAGGTCTCGAAAAATCTAAAGAAAGCTTTTTTAACAAACTTGGGAAGGCTGTTGTTGGAAAAACAACAGTGGATGAAGACGTCCTTGACGAACTTGAAGAGGTGCTTGTTACCTCAGACGTTGGCGTGGACACTACCATAAAAATCATCGCTCGCATAGAAGCGAGAGTTGCCAAAGATAAATATCTGAACGCCTCAGAACTCAATCAAATTCTAAGAGATGAAATAGCCGGTTTACTTGCCGAAAACAACACCAAAGATTTGGTTGATTTCGATTTACCAAAAGTAGATGGCCCGTATGTGATTCTTGTAGTTGGTGTGAATGGTGTTGGCAAGACAACAACCATTGGGAAACTTGCCTCTCAGTTTAAGGGCTTAGGAAAAAATGTGGTGCTTGGGGCCGCAGATACTTTCCGTGCTGCTGCTGTAGAACAGCTTATTATGTGGGGAGAAAGAGTGGGCGTTCCTGTGATCAACAAAGGAATGAATACTGACCCTGCGTCTGTCGCATTCGAAACAGCCAAATATGGCGTAGATCACAATGCCGATGTGGTAATCATCGATACTGCAGGAAGGCTTCACACTAAGGTGAACCTCATGAATGAGCTCACAAAAATTAAGAATGTCATCAAAAGATTTATTCCAGATGCACCACACGAAGTGATGTTGGTTTTGGATGGTAGCACAGGTCAAAATGCCTTCATACAAGCTAGAGAATTCACCAAAGCCACAGAAGTCACTTCATTGGCTATCACAAAACTTGACGGTACTGCAAAAGGTGGTGTAGTGATTGGGATCTCTGATCAATTTAAAATTCCCGTAAAATACATCGGTGTTGGAGAAAAAGTAACGGATCTTCAGGTATTCAACAAAATAGAGTTTGTTGATTCATTTTTTAAGAAAAACTAATTTTTAGTTTCCCCCAAGGCTTTAATTCTGGCGAGCGATTCGGGTAAAATCCTGATATAAAAAGTAGCAAAGTCCCTGATGACTTTTACTTCAGTACAATATCCGTATTCGTATTTGTACACATTTTCACCATCGGGCGATTCTACCTCATATTTATGATCTCCGGTTTGCTCTGCCGTGAGATACATCCCGAAATATTGAGAATAGATCTTCATTCCATCATATAATTCTTCATGATAGATTCTTGACATAGAACTTTCGATTGGCTTTTTTTCATTGTGCCCTTCTACGCCATCTATTTTTAAATGATATCCATCTTCTTTCAATCGGATTTTAGTTTCTTTCTGCGATACGCCATTCATTGTGTTAAAACCCTCACCTGAAATGAGTACACCATCTTTGAACTGCTCACTCATCGCATATTCAACCGTGAAGGAAAAAATTATTCTAAATTCTACCTGATTGTGTAGTGTAAAAGTCTCCAAACTATCATTCAAATCATGAGTGGCTTCCAAAGTGCCTATTTTATGATCTCCACGGATATATTCATAATTAAGATTTTGTCCATTGGAAGACCAAGTGATCAGGATGAGTGATAGTATGACAAGTGATTTCTCCAATTAATTTAACTTCCGTATTGGTTAGTAATAGACAAATAAGGATTTGGAAAGTTTCCAATGCCTAAGATAGATATACGCCCTAACATCCCTTTAACATGAAATCAGAAAAAGTATACTTTCATAATGATAAAGGTCAGCCGCTTTCAGGAATCATCGATTTTCCTCTAATCGGCAAACCAAAAGCATATGCCATTTTCGCCCATTGCTTCACCTGTTCCAAAAACCTGAAGGCTGTAGACAATATAAGTCAGGGATTAACAGATAATGATATCGCTGTGTTAAGATTTGATTTTACAGGTTTGGGTCAAAGTGAAGGTGATTTCTCAGACACCAATTTTTCAACGAACATATCCGATCTCGTGAGCGCTTATGATTTCTTGGCCGATAAATATGTAGCACCTCAGATCATGATCGGGCATTCTTTGGGTGGCGCAGCTGTAATTTATGCCAGCGGAGCACTTGATAATATTAAAGCTGTAGTGACGATTGGTGCTCCTTCCAATCCTGAGCATGTTCAAAAGTTAATTAGTCAGGATGAAAATGAGATCATAGAAAAAGGTGAGTCAAAAGTCAATATTGGCGGTCGATCGTTTAATATCAAAAAACAATTCCTCGAAGACCTTAAAAAAAACAGTTGCCCTGAAATGGCCTCCAAATTGAGTAAATCTCTTTTAATCATGCATTCTCCTCAGGATAAGGTGGTTGGCGTAGAAAATGCTGCAGAAATCTATCTCGCAGCTAAACATCCAAAAAGTTTTGTGTCTTTGGACGGTGCTGATCACCTGATGTCAAATTCTGCCGACTCTCAATATGTGGGACAGATTATCGGTCCCTGGGCATCTCGATATATTAAAAGCGATGATCACAAAGAACTTGCTCCCGAAGGTGAGGTTTGGACAAGAATATCAGACAAAGGATTTCTTACGGAAATTAATGCTGGCAAGCATCACATGATTGCGGATGAGCCTGAAGGAAGCGGAGGAACAGATTTCGGCCCTTCACCATATGGTTATCTTCTATCAGCTCTTGGCACTTGCACAGCCATGACGCTTCGAATGTATGCTGATTTTAAAAAGATTGATCTGAAAGAAGTCGAGGTGAGATTGACTCATGATAAAATTCATCAAAAAGACGGAGGAGCAGGCGAAAACACCTCAGGAAAAATTGATCAAATCAAAAGATTGATAAGAATTGAGGGAAATTTATCAGATGAACAAAGGATTCGATTGATTGAAATCGCCGACAGATGTCCCGTTCACAAAACACTAGAAGGAAAACCAGTTATAATAACAGAGGAGCTTCATTAATTTGTTTAAGATTTAGTGCCCATCTTTGTAGAAGAGAACTAAAACTCAGATGTTTTGAAGCATTTATTATCGGCAGTTGCCCTTCTTACTATTAGCAGTCTCATTGCACAAAGCAAATTTTCACAATCGCCGCTAATAGATTTACGACTTTATATGGATACGTCCGTATACAGCTGGGATGATGATAAAATCATGTTTCGCAACAAAGAATACCTTCCCTTTGAATATCAGGAAGAATCAGAAGTGGCAGAGGGGTTTCTTTATTTTGATATTGATTCTGGTATTGACGATATAGAATTGCTTCGATCATCAGATTTCGAAATATTAGATTCGATTTTCATTGTGGATGATCACGCCCGTTTCAAAATCAAATTTCGCGAACTCACCAATACAGATTTTCTCAAGTTCACATTTAAAATTGAACTCGACAGCCAAAGATTCGAGTATGTTGATGTGCCGCTCTTTCCATACACACGCACCTATGTGGAATATTATGTTGAGGAAAACGAGCTATATATTGGAGAGGAAAAAGCCACCGAAATCATTACGAACCGACCAGACAACATTGTCATAGACAATCGCTGGTCTGAAGGACTTCCTATCAACTATCGACTCACACAAAAAGGAAATCGGGTCCTCCTACACCTTGAGCCCACAAAATTGGGTCGACAATCAGTCCAGGTTCCAATCAAGCTCAAAAAACCTACGCTTGTCAATGGCAAGGTGATTTATGATTTGCCGGATATAGAGCAAAATTTTTCTATTAAATCTGGGCGACTAGCATTTATTCAGGTCGAAACTCAGGAAATCACACCAAATAAGGATCCAAAAGAACCATTGGAAATTCAAATCCAAAACAATCGAAATCTTAAAATTGGCAAAACATATCGCATCGAAAATCAAGAGGAAAGTGGCGGTGCTCTGATTGCAGAATTATATACCAAGAGCCGACTAAACAATGATAAGATTCTTTGTTTGCTTCGATCATATGCCTTTCACAGAAAAGCTGATGGATATTTATATATCAAAGACGGAGATGAGCCTAAGTTTGTGGCAAATGTTGACATCACACCTAGAGCAGAGATCAATGATATTTTTATTCAACGAGAAGGTGAAGATTGGACAAAATCCAATGTGGTTTATCCTGGTGAAAATCTAAATATTAGAATTGAGGGTATTTCCCTTCACAAGGCGCATTTCAACTTTCCTGGTATCGAAAATTTACAACTTGACTCTCTTATCCGAAACAGTGAAATTTCCCTTTTCAATATCAAGGTTCCAATAGATATCTCTACGAACCGCATTGACATATTTAATCATTCGAATAATACCGGCCGATTTCTGAAAGTGAGTGAATTCCAAAAACCACGTCAACTTGATTTTGTACATCTTGAAATTGGATCAGAAGATCATCAGGTGAATGAAATAGACCGTCCAATTTATTATGTAGGAAACCTAACCGATTTGGTGATTTCGTTCAATCGAGGGATCATTGATCAAAATCGCAATATCAATGGCAAACAATATTTGAATATCAAAATCAAGGTGTCCGATAAATCTGGCCAACAAATTGAGTTGTATGAATTTGATGAAGTAGTCGTTTGCCCTGACCAAAATTCGATACGATCTGCCTATTACAAAGATCCTCAATGCTTGAGTGGGGGATTAAACCTGAATAATTATCTGTCTAAAAAAACCTATGATCTGGACGAATGGTCAAGAATAGAAATACAGATCAGCCATGTAAAGGATAAATACAAGCAAAGAACCGAAACCAAAAAAATTCAGATCTATCTGAAGCGAGAATACAATTTTGATATTGATGTTTCCTTTCCCGGAGGTTTGCTTATTTTAAAAGCCAAGGAAGGTGATTTTTCCAATTTCTCTGGGGTAAGCTTTGCGATGATCGCACAGTTTAGTTTCTACCAACCCGGCAGAATTGCAAAATATCAACCATATAAAATTGGTGCGGGTTTCATTGCCATTGATGCATTCAATTTTTCTGAAAATGCCCAAAATCGGGATGTGGGTCTTGTGGTTATTGGATCCATTTACCCCACAGGTTCTGCCAATAGAAAGCTTACTTTCCCTCTTTATGCTGGCTTTGGTTACCTGATGAAAGAAGAGAAATTCTTCTCATTAATTGGGCCAGGGATCAGGGTTCGGTTTTAGTTTTCCTTTCAGCGATCATCACGCCCGCAATTACTACTATGGCACCCAGAATCTGAATATAGGTGAGTCTTTCGTCCAAAAAAATGTAAGCCAGCATCACAGTAGATATCGGGCCCAAACTACCCAAAATGGAGAAATTACCCGGACCTAATGTTTTGATCGAGAAAGAAATCAAATAAGAAGGTATTACCGTAGCGAAAACGGCCATTATCAAGCCGATCCAATACACTTCAGAATTTAGTAAAAACACATTGGAAATATCTCTGGTAATCGCATAATGGATGATTACACAAATGCAAGAGATAATCATGGCGTATGAAGTAAATCTGGTTGCGCCAAATTTTGGAATGAGCCACCCTGATCCGACCAAAAAACTGGCATAGGTCAATGCGCTTAAAAATATGAGAAATGCTCCCAAGATCACATTTTCACTTTGTCCCAAGTTCAGCTCAGAAGTAAAAACAATCGCAACACCAACATAGGTGATTAGAATGGCGATCATTTGATTACGAGTGATTTTCCTTTTTAAGAAAATAAAGGAGATCAGGAAAACCAATGTTGGATAAATGAACAATATCAATCTTTCCAGACTTGCTTTGATGTAGGACAAGCCCAGAAAATCGAAATAGCTAGCGAGATAATATCCTATAAAACCAAATCCAATCAAGAGGATAAAATCCTTAATAACCAGATTTTTGTCTATTAATGGTTTTTGTAAAAACGAAATGACAATGTAAAATGGCAAAGAGAAAATCATACGGAGAAGAAGAAGCGTAACCGAATCAACATCGTATTGAAAGGCCAGCTTCACCATTACAGCTTTACTCGAAAAGAAAAGTACACCAAGTATACCTAGCGCAATCGCCAGGGTTTTACTCTGTAACGTGAGTTTTTTCAGATGATTCTGTGTTTAGTGCTTCTTTCTCACTTTCATGAGACGCAAAGTATTTCTTCTGAAAAATCAGGATAAAGGTAATTCCTAAAAATATAGATGAATCCGCCACATTAAAAACTGGCCACAATGCCATGTAATCTCCTCCAATTAATGGCACCCACTCTGCAATGCGACCTTCCCAGATATCGATGTAGAACATATCAATCACCTGACCATAGAACCATGGAGTTGGTGCATTATATGCCGCATTGTCTAGCCAAACGCCATAAAAAATGCTGTCAATAAGATTTCCAATAGCTCCACCCAATATCATGGCAATGCAAATGAGCAAACCTTTGGGCGATCCTTTTTTGTATAATAAAAACAAATAATAACCAATTGCAACCATTGCCACCAAGCGAAACAATGTAAGCACCATCTTGCTGTTGTCGAAAGGCATTTCCATACCAAAAGCCATTCCCGGGTTGGTCAGGTAATGCAGCTTAAACCAGTCTCCAAAAATCTTGATTTGACCGCCCGTTCCCTTCTCCATGCCAAAATGCACAATCATTTTCACTACCTGATCCAGTACAATCACCGAAAGGCTGATGATATAAAATATGTAGAGCTTTGGTCTTTTACTATCCATATTACTTAGCGACAATTATTTCAACAGTTAGTTCGATTCCGTCAATATCTATTACAGTTCCTTCGGAAATATTATCTACAAACTTAAGATTATGCGATTGGGTTTCTTTTTTTATATAATCCGCAAACTGGGTAACAGAAGAGATGAGCAATTCAGAAGTTGAATTGTATTTCACATTGATTTTATCCTGCACCTCCAGACCAGTGTCTTTCCTAAGATTTTGCAATCTGTTTACAACATCTCTGCTGATTCCTTCTTTTCTCAATTCATCAGTAATTGTGATATCCAGCGCTACAGTAAGGCCGTCTTCACTCGCTACCAACCACCCTGGAATATCTTCAGAAGATATTTCTACATCTTCCAAACTAAGTGTTACGGTTTCTCCCTCAACAATCAAATCGAATTGACCGGTACTTTCAAAGGCTTTTATTTGCTCCTGATCCAATCCATTGATCAATGGAGTGACAAGTTTCATTTTGGCACCAAAATGCTGACCCAGCTTTCGGAAATTTGGTTTGATTTTTTTCACCAATATTCCCGATTCGTCATCAATGTATTCTACAACCTTTACATTGATTTCAGATGCAATTAACTCCTCGACTTTTTGAATATTGGCCTTGTCTGCCTGACTCAATATCGGCACCAATATCTTTTGCAATGGCTGTCTTACCTTGATCTTTTCCTTTTTTCTGAGAGAATGAACCAAAGATGATATTGATTGAGCCAAATGCATACTTTTACTCAAATCAGCATCAATTAAATCTGGTTTTGATTCTGGAAACAATGTGAGGTGTACGGATCCAGTGTTTTCTCCTGTGAGATTACTATAAAGCCACTCAGCATAAAATGGTGCAATAGGACTGATCAATTTGGAAACCACAAGCAAACATTCATGCAATGTTTCATAAGCTGCTTGCTTATCAGCATTCAGATCACTCATCCAAAAACGTTTCCTTGACAGGCGAACATACCAGTTGGATAGTTGATTATTTACAAAATCCTGAATAGCTCTTGCTGCCTGTGTTGGTTCATATGCTTCATAAAACCCATCTACATTGCGGATCAAAACCTGAAGTTCGGACAAAATCCATCGATCAAATCTTGGTCTATCAGCTACAGGAATCAATTTATCCTGATCAATCTGAAAATTGTCAAGATTTGTATAAAGTGAAAAGAATGAATACGTATTTGTAAGTGTGCCAAAGAATTTTCTTTGTACCTCTACGACACCTTCAAGATCAAATTTTAAATTATCCCAAGGATTCGCATTTGCAATCATGTACCATCGAGTGGCATCAGGACCATATTGATCCAATGTCTCAAACGGATTGATTGCATTACCTAAACGCTTGGACATTTTATTGCCATTCTTATCAAGCACAAGTCCATTCGCAATCACATTTTTGAACGCTACCTTGTCAAAAAGCAGAGTAGAAATGGCATGAAGGGTAAAAAACCAACCTCTGGTCTGATCCACACCTTCTGCAATGAAGTCCGCGGGAAAATTGGCGTCAAAAATTTCATTGTTTTCAAATGGATAATGCCATTGTGCGTATGGCATAGCGCCCGAGTCAAACCAAACATCGATCAGATCCAGTTCGCGGTACATTGGCTGACCCGATGGGCTCACAAGTATCACGTCATCCACATAAGGCCTGTGTAGGTCAAAATCATCAGCTATCTCCTCGGACATCAGTCCTGCAGCTATAGATTTTTGAACCTCCTCTTTCAGTTCAGCAATACTTCCAATACAAATTTCTTCTTTTCGATCCTTGGTAACCCAGATTGGCAATGGTGTACCCCAAAAGCGAGATCTGCTCAAATTCCAATCAACGAGGTTTTCTAGCCAATTGCCAAACCTGCCAGAACCAGTTGATGCGGGCTTCCAGTTGATCGTTTTGTTGAGCTCAACCAATCGATCCTTCAACGCGGTGGTCTTAATAAACCAGGAGTCTAATGGATAATAAAGTACAGGCTTGTCTGTTCTCCAGCAATGCGGATAACTGTGCTCATATTTCTCGACTTTGAATGCTTTGTTTTCTTCCTTTAACTGAATAGCTATAAGCACATCAGTAGGCTTAAAGTCTGGATCGTTTCTTTCAGCATCCTCAAAATACTCCTCCTTCACAAAACGGTTAGGATAGTCCGTTACTTGCTGCACGAATCGGCCTTGTTTATCTACCAAAGGCACATCATATCCCAATTCATCCTTTACAGTAATTGCTGGTATACCTGCTTTATCTGCAACTCGCTTATCATCCGCACCAAAAGTAGGCGCAATGTGCACAATCCCTGTTCCGTCCTCCGTGCTAACGAAATCTCCAGGAATAACTCGGAATGCTGGTTGATTTGGCTGAACATATGGCATAAGTTGCTCATATTCCAATCCTACCAGTTCTGCACCTTTAAATTCTTTTATTATTGACCAAGGAATCAGTTTATCACCAGCTTGATAGTCATCAATTGCAAGTTCCGATGCTTTTTCAGAAAAATATTTCTTTACAAGATCTTTTGCCAAAATGACATTGATTGGTTCAAATGTGTATTGGTTGAAGGATTTCACCAACGCATAGGTGATATTTTCACCAACAGCCAGGGCACTATTTGAAGGCAAAGTCCACGGTGTTGTTGTCCAAGCTAGAATATGCAGATTTTCTGAGAATCCAATTTGGGAAGCATTCTTAACCTTGAATTGAGCTACAACTGTTGTGTCTTTTACGTCTTTGTATGTGCCCGGCTGATTGAGCTCATGCGAACTAAGACCTGTACCAGCCGCAGGTGAATATGGCTGAATGGTATATCCCTTATAGAGTAATCCTTTGTCATAGAGTTTCTTCAGCAGAAACCACAGCGACTCCATGTATTTTTTGTCGAATGTGATATATGGATCATCAAGATCTACCCAATAACCCATTTTTTGAGTGAGCAGATCCCATTCGTCCTTGAATTTCATGACCGCTTCACGGCATTTCTGATTGTATTCGGCAACAGAAATTGTTTTGCCAATATCATCTTTTTTGATACCAAGTTCTTTTTCAACTTGAAGCTCTACAGGCAAACCGTGGGTATCCCATCCTCCTTTTCTTTTTACTTGAAAGCCTTTTTGGGTTTTATATCTACAAAAAATATCCTTAACAGCTCGAGCCATCACGTGATGAATGCCCGGCGTTCCGTTTGCAGAAGGCGGCCCTTCATAAAACGTGAATGAGGGCGCTCCTTCTCGTTCAGAAATTGACTTTTCGAAAATTTTATTCTCTTCCCAATATTTCAGAATAGTTTCTGCGATTTCAGGATAGCTTACCTGTTTGTATTCTGGATATTTCACCTTTATTTGAATGCTTAGTATTTTGAATTATGACTTGTCTTTATCATCGGCTTCCTTGAATTCAGGAAACTCTTCGATAAGTGGGTGATCCTTTTTGTCAATATTGCCTGGATCAAATTGGATTAATAATGATGGCAATAAAATGAGGTTTGTCAACATCGCCATTAATAATGTAATGGAGGTTAGTTTTCCTAAGGCGATGGTTCCACCAAATTCTGATGCTGTAAAAATCACAAAACCAAAAAACAGAATGATGGAAGTATAAATCATACTTGGCCCTGTTTCTCTTAAACTTCGGCTCACAGCAATCGGCACAAAAAAGTTGTGCTGGATGAGCTCTTGTCTATATTTTGCAAGCAAATGAATCGAATTATCTACGGAGATTCCAAACGCGATACTGAATATCAATGCGGTACTTGGCTTAAGAGGAATTCCAAAATACCCCATTATTCCCGCAGTGATCAAAAGTGGAATCATATTAGGAATCAAGGATATAATGATCATCCTGAAGTTTCTAAATAAGATCGCCATGATAATCGCAATAATGATAAAGGCAAAAATCATTGACGTGATCAGATTATCAATCAAAAACTTATTTCCTTTAATAAATAAAGGAACAGTTCCGGTGATCTTTACTTTCATATCTGAATCTCCAAAGATTTCATCAATTTTTGGTGTGATGATGTCATTGACAAGCGAATCCATTTTGATAGATCCAATGTCTGGCATTTTTAAAGAGATCCTGATCAGCTGACCTGTCGAATCAACAAATGATTTTGAAATGCCCTCCTGATCGCTATCTTCATTAAGATATCTCAGAATATAGGCGCTCTCTCTATTATTCGGAAGGCCATAATAATCCGGGTTTTGATTGTAAAAAGCCTGTCTGGCTGCTTTGATAAAACTGACAACTGAAACCGGTTGTGAGATAAAATCCATTGAACCAAGAAATGTTTCAAGCTCATCTATTTTTTTGAGGTTACTCAAACGCTGAACTCCCTTTTTCTTTCCTGTATCAACGATCACTTCGAGTGGCATTACTCCACTGAAATTTTCTTCGAAAAACTCAAGCTCATGTTTCAACGGGCTATCTTCAGGCAGATCATCTACCATGTATGAATTTGCCTTGATTTGAAGCAAACCATAAAACGAAACACCTACAAGAAGAATGGTCGCTACAAACACCAACTTGCGGTGTTTATGCACAATGATATCGAGCAAATTCAAAACAAAATCCAGAGATCTGAATTCAAGATGTTTGAGATGTCTTTGACTAGGGGGCTTAAACAAGGAAAATACTGATGGAATCATAATTGTGCTCACTACAAATGTGCACATGATGTTAAACCCAGCTACAATACCAAATTCCTTTAGAACAGGAATACCAGTAAATATCAAAACGAAAAATCCTACTGCTGTGGTAAAATTGGTCATGAACGTGACCACACCTATATTCTGGATGATTTTGGCCAATGCTTTCATCTGATCACCGTGTGCTGCATACTCTTGGTGATATTTATTGAGCATATACACACTATTGGGAATGCCTATGACAACTATGATGGATGGAATAAGACCTGTAAGTAAGGTTATCTTATACTGAAGCAATGCCAACGAACCCATTACCCAGATTACAATAACTCCAATGATTATAAGTGGAAATAATACTGCTTTAAGTGATCGGAAGAAAAAGAACAGAATTAAACCTGTCACGATTACTGAGTAAATCAAAAATTTATTTAATTCCTGCTTAATTTTTAGTGTATTTACCGCTCTTACGTATGGCAATCCAGCATATCTTGTTTGGATTCCGGTTACCTCAGAAAATTGGTTGCCCGCCATTACGATATCATCAATCATGGAAAAACGTCTTTCCGAATTGAGTACTTGCTTATCTACAGTTATGAGAATCAGGGTAGCTCCGTTTTTTTGATTTACTAACTGGCCAGCATAAAATTTTAAATCTGTGCAGATTTTAAGTAGACTATCAAGCTCCGGTTGATTGTCTGGGATTTCCGGAAAAAGCGGAACGACTTCAAACTGTTTTTTAACATCGTTCTTTGCCAACATTCTCAAATTCGGCAACCCAAGAACCGCTTTTACACCATGTATCCTAAGCAATTCGTCAGAAAGCAGGCGCATCTTCTGGAAGTTCTTATATTCATAAACAGCACTGTCTTTGAAGCCAATAGCCATGATATTGCCATCTTCCCCAAATGTCTCTTTGAATTGCTGAAAATATTGTTGGTCAGGGTCATCTGCAGGTACGATGTTTACCATGTCATAAGACCAAAGAATGTCTTTTGACTTGTAACCCATGAACACAGTGATTACACCAAGAATTACCATCAAGGTAATTCTGTACTTAAGAATGATATTTGCTATCCTGATCCACATTGTAAAAACGAGGGCAAAGGTAAGTATTTTATACTGTTACGTGAGTTATTAATCAATTGATATCGGGCACTTTATGGTTTTTAGGAGGGTAGCGAAAATCCATATATCGTCTTATACAATTTGATAGCATGTCGGTCAGTTAAGCTGGAGATAAAATCTGTTATTACAAGGAGCAAGTCATAGATAGAATGATCCTCACGAGTCATTTTCGTCAAAATGTTTTCCGGCAACAACCTTAAGATGCTTTGCTGTTTTGGAGTGAGATTCTCAGAATTGAAATTTTTAAAATATGCTGCCAAGCAAAATGCTTCCATGAGCTTGCCAATTATCTCAAATCCGCCTGTTTCGCGCTCTAAAACTTGTTTTGATCTATATATTTTTTGAATAGACAGGGCAGATATTTCACTAAGGGTCTGTGCTGCAGGGATCAAATCTGTGATTGCCTGATCAAATTCTCCAGCCAACATTTGGTCTTCATTAACCAAAAACACATCTACAGTCTGCTTGATAAGCTGGCCAATAGCCATCGCCCTAAGCAAACCAAGTTTTTCATTTTGTCCTTGAATCTTTTCTAGTTTTTCTTCAGAATAATTTGGTCCGATGATGTCCGCAAGAAGATTTTTTGCAACGTTAAAATCTACAAGTCCCAATCTGCACCCATCTTCCAAATCAATGATACCATAGCAAATATCATCTGCAGCTTCAACCAGAAAAGCCAAAGGATGACGAACCCACGCCTCCTCTCCTAGTTTTCTCAGATTCATCGTTTCTGCCATAGAGCGGTAGTGATCCAGGTTTTTTCGATAAATGCCATATTTCTTTTGACTCCTTCGTGATTGATCTTTCTTGGCAAAAGATGTTTTTGGATATTTTGTGAAAGCTCCCAGACAAGCAAATGTCAATCGAAGACCACCATATGTTTCATCATTGAGTATTCGAAATCCTTGCGCGTTTCCTTCGAATGAAACAAGATCACTCCACTCTGCTTCTGTCACAAGATTTTTAAACCCTTTTCCCTTCTCATTATCTACAAAAAAAGAAGATATGGCTGTTTCGCCGGAATGGCCAAAAGGTGGGTTGCCAATATCATGGGCTAAACTGGCGGCAGCCACAATACCCCCAAAATCATGTAACGTATATCCTGCCGTTTCCAGGTCTTTATGCTTCTGAATTAATTGCTCACCTACAGCTTTGCCCAATGATCGGCCTACGCTTGATACTTCGAGACTATGGGTGAGTCGAGTATGAACAAAATCATCCTCAGGCAATGGAAAAACCTGTGTTTTATCCTGCAACTTTCTAAATGGATATGAAAATATGAGCCTGTCAAAATCTTGCTCAAACCTACTTCTTGTCTCTTTTGATAGTTCGATTTGCGTTTTGTCTCCAAACCTCTTTGGGGATAATAAGTGGATCCAGTTCATATCTTGGTGTTTTCCAAAAGTCTGGCAAATTAACTTAAAAATCAGCTTTGCTGATGTGCTATGGATTTTATTCCTCTCAGATTTTAGTAAGCACATTAGCAAATTGCTATTTGGTGACTTGTCTATTGAAGTGATGTGGTTAAAATATTTTGGCTGAGCCAGACAATGACAGTTGCATTCTCTATTTTTCTCTCTAGCTTGATAGCAACTTCCTCACACACATTTATGGACACGCAAATAATGCAATTCGAAGAGGCTTTTGAAGACCTCATCCAGGGATTGCTACATCAGGATTTTGGCATCTGTCAGGGATTGCTTGATGAAACTACAATTATTGGCCTCAGGAGTAATCTGCTCCAATATTTGGAAAACGGGGAAATGCATGCCGCAGGTGTTGGCCAAAAATTTGATTTCTCAAAAAATGCGGCAGTCAGGGGTGACTTAATCAAGTGGATAGAAGCAGATACCACAGATCCATACGAAATAATTCTACTTGATAGAGTTCGAGAGTTTTTTCTGTATCTGAATAGAACCTGTTTTACATCAATTAACGATTTCGAATTCCATTATGCATTTTATGAGCAGGGAAGTTTCTACAAGAGGCATTTGGATCAATTCAAAAATGATAGGGGACGTCAATTTTCTCTTGTATTTTATATCAATGAAAACTGGCTGGAAATTGATGGTGGAAATTTATCAATATATAGAGAAGGGCAGCCAACGGCCAATATTTACCCTACGGCCGGTACGGCGGTTTTTTTCAAAAGTGACCGCATAGAGCACGAAGTGCATCTGTCTCCAACACGATATCGCCTTAGTATCGCTGGATGGTTAAAACAAGTTTAATGGGTTGGCGACATTAAAATAAACTATTGCCTTTTATTTAATATTGAGGTATCTACTTGTCTGAGCCTTAATGTTTCATGTGTAAAACAAACATCCTCTTCATCCTCCTCCTTTTTGCAATCAAAGCAAATGCTCAAATTAAATTAATCGATAGCGCTGAATTTAAACAAAGTATTTTCTTTTTAGAAAGAAAACTGAACTATGACTATTTCAGCTCAGACCAAAAGATGTGGTGGATAAATAAGTTAAACTACGATTCGAAAAATAACAAGATTACGATAAAAAACATATCAACCAAATCCCCTGGTAAGATCCTTGGTAAAAAATATATTGTCAATTCTGTATCATTATCAGACCTAAATCCATATAACATACAACACACTAAAACATCTGAAACTGACGGTAGATTTATAAAGGGTCAATTAATTAGTTTGCATACCGTAAAAGGAAAAAGTTTGGTTCAAAAGGAAATAAACGGCCGATTAGCTGGAAAAACATCTTTCATTTATCTTTCATTCCCCGAATTTATGAATGAAGGTTCTCAAGTTACAGATTCAGTTTTCGCCGCATTTCAGAAAATAATAGTCTACTCCACTACGATTTATAATCAGACTGACAGTTCAAAAAATTTTAATACTATTTATGATTGTCTGCTCGGAAATCACCAATACCAAGATATAAATGGACCAGTAAAGCGATATGGGGAAAAAATCAATGATTTTGCATTTGCTTTTGAAGATTATCAAGATCGTAAAAAGATTCGGGATGTTTTTTTTGGGTATGATCCGAAAATCCAGAAATTCTACGAATTTTCAATTGAAATCAATGGTTATCAAACATTAAATTATTTCACTTTGATGGGGGGTGAAAACTTGATTTTACAATCTGAGGATGAAAACACTAAAATTTGGTTCGCAAACAAGTCTAAAACCATATATGAAAATTCAGACGGCATCACAGAAATTACATTCTTAGAACCCTAGAAATGAAGGTTATAAAGTATTAACCAAACAAATCTCACATTTCAAGACTATCAAAAACTTGAAATATTATAGCTTTATAATTTCTATTTCCCTTTCAAATCCATTAGCCAATTCATCAAAAGGTAAATGAACAAGTATTTCATTTTGATCAAATTCGGCATAAATCGAATCGAGAGCTATTTGACCGGGAAGGTTAAGCATTTCAATCAAATAAGGAAGCTCAATATCAGAGTTCGCATGCTCAAGATTTTGAAAAACAAAGAGGATTCCTTCCTTTACTTCGATCTTAATATTATCAATATTGACCGAAGGCACTTTCATTCTCAATAACCAAGACTCCTCTGATTTCTCTAAAATAACCTGTGGTTGAGCCATGCCACCATTAATGGTATTGATCAATTCTGCTGTATTTGCGAGATTTTTAATCAACATTTTATCTTCTACTCTCATCACGCTACTCCATTTCTAAATTACCTGACGTCCAGAATCAACATCAATGCCAAATTTTTAAAATCACATATTTCCGCCATATTGGCTGGCCTAAATAAACCACAGTCAATCTGACAGCCAATATCCATTTCAAATCATTCAACGTACAACACCTATATTCATTTTATAAATCCATCATCACTATTAAAGAATCCAATATGAAAACCAATAGAAAGCGAATTGTTGGAATATTCCTAATCATTCTTGGTGCCCTGTTTTTGTTCAACAACTTAAACCTTTTACCCCCTATCCCAGATTTTGTTTTCTCATGGCCAATGATCCTGATTGCGGTTGGTTTTTTCAACCTATTGACCGGAAATTCAAGGCCTGCCTATATTTTATTCATTATTGGTGGTTTCTTTCTCGTTCAGAGATATCTGGATGTTGACCTCCACGTTTATTGGCCTTTGATTTTGGTGCTAATCGGGCTTTCTTTTTTGATCAGATCCAAGTCATCATCTATTTCTACAACTTCGACAGGCTTTTTTGATGATCTAAACATACTTGGAGGATCCAAGAAAAGATTTACTAGCGATCCACTGCACGGAGGTAGGATCACCAATATTTTTGGTGGTTCAGAAATCGATCTTTCAGAATGTAAACCGGTGAATGGAGCGGTTATTGAAATTCTAGTCGTTTTTGGTGGTTGCGATATTATAGTTCCTGATGAATGGCAACTTACCGTAGATACAACGGCCATTTTCGGTGGTTTTACTGACAAAAGATCAACAAAACAAGTTGCCAATTCCATACCCGTTACCATAAAAGGTACAATGATTTTTGGTGGTGGCGATTTGAAAAGTAAATGAAATAGATCTATTTCATAACCTGCACACCCTTCCAGAAAGCCACATAACCTTTGATGTTTTTGGCCAGCTCTGATGTTTCAGGATAATACCATGCAGCATCCGGGTTCTGTTTTCCATTTACTTCCAGGGAATAGTAACTAGCTGTTCCTTTCCATGGGCAAACTGTGTGAGTTTCGCTATTCTTAAAAAACTCCTTTTTAATAGAATCAGAGGGGAAATAATGATTGTTTTCCACTACGATGGTGACATCACTTTCAGCGATCAGGGCATCATTCCAAAATGCTTTCATATCTTTTTTATTAATAGAACTACATGAAGCGTTTAAAGTTTTCCGAAAAACACTTGATGTCAGCTTATTGACTTATTGGCATTTCGAATATGTTATTTGATGCGCCTGCACCGAGTGCTACATCTACAAAAACCAATTCTCTTTGGCTTTCATTTGTATATATTCTCACCGAAGTTGGTGTAAGCAGACCTTGGTAGTCTCTGTATTTTTCATACTGTTTTTTGAGGAATGGGCGCGATCCAATTTTACTCTGAATGACTTCCCAGCGAAGTGTATAGTCATCCTTACTCAAATAAAACTCCCGTTTCTCGATATCATTTTCAACCGTAAGTTTTATAAATAATTCACCTTCAAACAATTCCAGACCATCCAACTTGACCTGTTTCGAATATAGTTTCAAAGAACTTCCCGGTCTGTAAATATTTTCGATCATCAAATGCTGCTCAGCTTTCATGAGTTGCGGTTTGGACGATCCTGACCAAGGAGCAACTGTCCAAGCGATTTTGCCATTGGTTACTTCAGCATATCGTTTTCCTCCCCATGTTCCCTCTATCCTTGTTTTATTAGGAGATTTGAATGTGAGTTTCATTGGAAATTTTTGAAATTCCTCTGTAACCCATTCACCATCAATAACGACTGTTCCTATTTGATCCCAAAGTTCTTGACCGTGAGCTTGAAAATGGTTTTTCAAGATCGTATTTAAATCCTGTGAGAAAGTCACAAAGGAAAATATTGTAAATATTGTGATTAAGAATATCCGCTTGGCAATGGTCATTTGCTCATTTTTTATTGATTCAAATATACGTAGAAGGTAATTGTATGTTTTTTGAGAAGACGCCTCTTATTCATTTGTCGATTGCTATTATCTAAGTCGATGAATTCCGATCATCATTTATACACAAGCCGTGCCATCAATTTAAAAGTTATAGCCAAATCAAAAGAATGATTGGCTCAGTATGTAATAATCTGTTTTTTTTCAGCTAATTCGCCGAAAAGTCTCCAGATTCGCTTATTTTGAACTTATATGGAAAGAAGAAAATTTATTCGAAATTCAATCTTAACAAGTTTTGGAGTGCCCTTGATTTCGAGCGGGTTTAGAGAAAAAGAATTCACATTAATCAAACCTCCTGCCTTACCTAAAAATGGCACCATTCAACTGATCACTCCTGCCAGCGCATTGAGCAGAACGAGTTTTGAAAAGACCATTGAAAATATGGAAACTCTTGGTTACAAGGTGAAATATTCTGACAACATCAGAGTCAGGAGTGGTTTTTTATCCGGAACGGATGAGCAAAGAATTTCGGACATAAATGATGCTTTTCGTGATGATTCTGTGGACGCCATAATTTGTGGACGCGGCGGATATGGTAGCGGACGATTATTACCTGCGATTAATTATGACATAATAAAAAACAATCCGAAAGTTTTTGTCGGTTACAGCGATATCACGGCATTGCTATTTGCATTTTATCAGAAAGCTGGAATCGTTGGTTTTCATGGCCCTGTTGGCGCATCGGAATACAATGACTTTACTGTCGATTGTTTTACAGATGTTGTTCAAAAAGGCAAAAAAGTGAAAATCAAAAATGATGAGTCTGCGCCAATTTTTAATGGAACAGGTGAAGGGAAATTAGTTGGTGGCAATCTAAGCTTACTCTGCAGCTTGATTGGCACTCCTTTCGATGTGATCTATGATGATCACATCCTATTTCTTGAAGAAGTAGGTGAATCGAGTTACCGAATTGATAGAATGCTGACACAATTATTAAATTCGGGTAAGTTGGATAAGGTGAAAGGAATCGTGTTGGGTTATTTCACTAATTGTGATACGAAAGCAGACGATCCATATTTTGATTATTCTATTTCTTTAGATGAAGTGTTTAAAAACAGATTTGAAATGCTTGGTGTGCCTGTTGCTAAAGGTTTTCCAATAGGTCATGAGTCACATAATGCAACGATTCCTATTGGCATCTCAGCAGAATTAAATGCTGACAAAGGACAATTACATTTTTTAGAGGCTGCCGTCTCTTAAAAATAGCTTAATCTTAAGTTTTTCTGATCTAAAGCCAGATTCCAATCATATTGTAAGTCTTCATGAAGAGTAGTTATTGCCTTTTCTATTTTCACTAGTTGTCGTTCATAGATATTGAAAAGAGCCGTACTTTTTTGAAAAGGGATTTCTGAAGATTTCAATTTTTCACAGAAATAAATCAACAATTCAATCTCTGTTTCTTTTTCTGAAACATATTTGATGTGCTTATTCACTAATCGCAAAATCTTTCTAATGCTCTTTTTCGCCCAGTACAAATTGGCATTGTTTATTCCATCAAAAAGGAGATCCATTTCTTCTTTTACCTGAAGATTGTATGCCCATACATTTGATTCATGAAATAGCAAAAAACTCAGGAGCTCTTTATTTTCAACTTTGTACTTAGCAATGCGGAGACAAAGAGCTTCTAACTCTTCTCTAGATTTATCTTTCAGCTCTTTTTTGATTGATGCTATAGATTCAGGCTTCATTTGGTGAAAATAGCGAAAATCATCCTTCGGTTTGAAAATGGTGTAATCCAATTTATTTTTAAAGATGAATGAAGATCTATTGAATATTCAGAGCCAGCTTCAAGGGATGCTGCGTGCACATATCCCTCTATTGCAGATAAGAAAAGACAATGACACTGTTTTTGAAGTTGCCGGGACTATTGAAACTATGCAAGGCAAACAAAAAGTTGATGGCTTTTACTTCGCTAGTGTTGTTCCTAAACCAAAAGATATTCGTCTTTATTATTTCCCAATCTATACACACCCTGACGCTTTTGAAAAAATTAGTTATGATTTGCGCAAATGCCTGAAAGGCAAAAGTTGCTTCCACATCAAGTCATTGTCCGATTCGCTAGCAGACGAAATCAACCAGATGATAAAAATAGGAATCGACCTGTATCGCCAAGCCGGATTGATTTAAAAAATGATTGGTTCTGGGCCGTCAAAACTTCCTTTCGGAACCTCCGAAAGCACCTTAATGTCCGTAATATCTCTTTCACCTCGCTCTCCAGCTAGCAATAGCCCATTATAATCCTTATAATCATCCCAAGGTTTGATAAAAGCTGGTTCCTGATCCTCTGCATTTTTGAAATAAGCCCATTGCTTCACAAGCCGTGTATCAATGCTTATCCATATTTCGTATCCATTCTGCGGTGTTACGCCCACATTTTCAAAAGTCAAACCAAGCACATCGCATCTTTCCCCCGACTGTGATTCTTCTTCACGTAGATAACTTAATGTCACACCAGAATCTTTCAGTTTAAAAGGCATAACCAACCAATATGAATCATTGATCCAAATACTTTTTGCATTATCTAAATCCGTTTTTAAAGTCTCAGCATCTGTTACTTCTGTTCCGTCTAGAAAGGATTTTCCAGAACTAGTGTTCATGTCCAGTATCAAAACCTTTTTTTTGTCTGGAATATCGATGCGCACGCGGTTGTTTTTTTTATCCCAAAGTAGTGTTCGGATTCCCAAGAAATTCCAATAAAGCACATTAGTGTTGTCCCATTTTTCACGACCTCCCATCGCATTCATTACCTGATCAGCCAGCAAAATGGCTATTGGGTTTGATCCATCAATATCAAATCCTTCTGCTGGTGGATTATTGTAAACAATCGCGCCAGGCATATTGGCATTTCCGGTATTTGTTGCTGGACCTTTACAGGAAATGAAAAATATTGTTGCGGATAAAACACAGGCAGAGGCAATGGATTGAAAACTCATCATTTTAGATTTTATTGATGATACGAATGTACTGATAACAGATATAAGGCAAGTAGTGTTGTAAGAATTCAATGCTACTGCAATTCAAACTTTTGTAGAATTTCCCAGTATTTTCCATTGTGCTTTAGCAATTGAATCGCATCTGCTGACCAGGTTTGAGTGAAAGTTTTGTTTTTATAATATTCCCAGGACTCTTGATATTTCGCCTTTTTTAAATCTCTGAAAGCAATAGTCATATGAGGGTGAAACCCTTGATTTTTGTAGTTTGAGCTATCCGTTTTAAGTTCTATCCTCATCGTTTTTAACAGCTCACTTTGAAGAAGATTCAGTGAATCAGATTTTTCCACATTGATAAAAATGACTCTTGGCTCAAAGGACCCGAAACCATTCTGAGAAATTAGCAGAGTTTTATGTTTGGAACAAAATCTCGATAAGGTCTCTATGATCACCTGTTCTTTGCTTTCCTTATACCTAAAAGGCATGTGAAGGGTGATGTGGGGCGGAGAATTCAGTGCTGCTTTGGATCTAAAAAGTGATTGTACTTCATGCTTCAATGTCATCACCTTTGAAAATATTGGCTCTGTGGGAACGAGAGCAACAAAATAGAGTTGATGATCACTGTTTGTCGGCATATTTTATTGGCGGAATCAATCTAAGCGCTGATTCCGCCAGTTACATTATATCATCCCTGATGTTCTGGTTCAAGCAAATCTGTTACCGATTTTACAGGATTGAAGGTGATCAAAGGCACCTCAACAAACACGGTATTCCAATCGGCCATTGATCCGTTCCACAATCCTGGTAGTTCCATTGCTCTCAAATCTTTACCGTCTTTTGATTTTTGAGAAATAAAGCATGTATCCATGTCGCGGTGCTTCATCAGATCAATTTTATTTCCATTATAATCCTTCAACGAGCAAACAACATCAACCGGATTGAAGTGAGTCGCTTGTCCAGCAATGTTCTTTTGGGAAGCATTGTTCAAATCTATTTGTGCGGTTTCTACAACTTGAAGCGATACGGCTCCATCTGGTGTTTTCACCCAAAAAGGACCGCCACCAGTATCACCATCGTTTTTGACCATGCCGCAAATACGTAATGGCCTTTTGAGTTTGTCGATTAAAATTTCCCGCTTTTCAGAATCTGATAAGGATTTGAAATTTTCAGGAAAAATCAAACCAAGTTCTTTGATTAAGTCTTGAGCCAGTCCTATCTCGCCTCCGTTTTCCAGATTTGCTGCAGCTTTTTTTATTTTTTGCTGATATTCCAACAATACACCAGCAATGGCTTTTTTATAGGTGATTGTCTCCGGTTTCAGTTTATCCGGAACCACATTATCGATATTTTTTAGAAAAATTAAATCAGCATCAATTTCGTTTAGGTTGGCCAATAAAGCACCATGACCAGCGGGCCTGAAAAGCAACGTGCCATCAGGGTTTCTAAATGGTTCGTTAAAAAGATCTACAGCAATTGTGTCGGTGGATGGTTTCTGCTGACTGTAAGTAACGTTGATACTCACTCCAAATTCACTTTCATAAATCGATTTAATCGAGGCAATATGTTCTTCAAATTTTTCTTGATGTTCTGGAGAAACCGTGAAATGGATATTCACTTCACCTTTAGCGTTTTGAGCATATTGTGCGCCTTCGGTCATGTGCTCCTCAACGGGTGTTCTTGATTTATCTCCATATTGGTGAAATTGAAGAAGCCCTTTTGGCAGATTACCATAATTTAAACCATCTTCCGTCAACAGCTTAGCAAGAATTTCTACATATTCCTTTTTAAGTTGAGTTTCTTCCAAAGATTGATCTTTAAACTGAGCCTTTAGATCTGAATAAAAAGCAAAGTTTTCCAAATCCTTGAAAAAGGCGTACATGGATCCTTTGCTTTGCTTGGAAATTAACTTGGTATAATCTTCCTCTGTCCCCTTGTACTCGTCCATAAACGAAAAAAGATTTTTGAACATCCTTGAGGCCGCTCCAGAAGCTGGAACAAATTTGACAATGTTTAAAGAGGATAGATTGTCTTCATAATACTTGATTGAAGTATTAATTTCCTCTTCTGTCAATTTTATGATACCATCTCCTACAATTGCTGGCTTCTGTAAATCGGATGGAGGAAAACCACTTTTGAATTTGTCGATTTGATAATCAACCTGTTCTAGGCTCAACCCTTGATTCAAAATTTGTTTTTTGTCTTGCTCAGTAAACGTGCTCATTTTTTTGGATTTTATTCAGGGGATATAACTAAAATTTAGCTGTTTGCTTAATTCAATTTTTTCAGTTTCAATATTAGTGATTAATTTGAAGCATAAATGAATAAATCGTATGGATTCTGATCTAAATAATTTTGCGCCTGTATTTTATGGGATTTCTCTGGTTCCTAAAAATGTCTGGAGAGAATATGGATATGCACTTCTAACAATCGCTGGTTCTGATGGAATTGTTTCTGATCCTGAGCTTGAATGGCTCACTGTAGATATGGGCAAACATGTAGGGATTCCTAATGATGTGATTTCCGACTGGGAAGAATTTGATTACGATCAAGCGGATCTTGAGGAAATCTTTAGTTCATTTAATAATTCCACTCTTGCTAGTTTCAACAAATTGCTAATTTATGATGCAATAAGGATGTCATCTGCTGATGGTGAATATGCCCTTGAAGAAAAAGAGCAAGTTATGGAAGCTGCCCGAATTCTCAACGTAAGTATTGATGCTGTTGTAGCAATTGAGGCTCTTGTGGACCTTGAACATGCTGCAGACAAATTGAGAATGACCGTTTTCTAAGCAAAATCAACCATAAATTTTATTCAAGACGCCTGCAAGTCGAATACCTGCTTGCAGAAGTCTCTTGTTAACAATTTCAAGGTTTTTATAGTCATAACGGTAGTTTATTTTTTTGCTTTCTGGCAAGTCATAAACTTGTGATCTCAAATCTTTTGACTCATTTGCCCAATCATAGACCGTTGATGATTGCCATTGTTTTATTTCCTGCTCTGTGGCATGATCAAGTGTGCTAGTATATTCTGTGAAGCTATATTGCTGACCATCTATGATGCCTGAATCCCAGACCCTATGAAGGTTTGATGAAGACCAGAAATAATCAACTTTCAAATCATTCCCTCCTTTGTCTTTTCCATTTCCAACATGCAATGGTTGATGGAGATCTCCAATCAAATGAACCAAAAGCTTAAGTGCAAAAGCTTCATCTTCATCAGTAAATTTCTTTGATTCTAATTCTTCAATAATCCTGTTTATCTGAGTTATTACATCACTTCCTTCTGGTATTCCTGCCTCTTGATATGTCAAACTATCAGGAATTGTAGCATAATGCCATGTTTCCATATGGTCATATTTCGAGTTTGAGCGAATGAAGTCCATATAATTGCTGACTTCCGCCAAAGATTCATTACCCAACAAGGCATCAATTTTTTTCTTAGCCTTTTTTGTTAGGTGATTTTCAGCAATCTGACCAACTATTCTATGACCGGTTTTGCCCCAGGCAGAACATTCAACGATTATTAAAAATAAAAATGGAATTATCAAGAATCTTTTCATACTCACAAATTAACTAAATGAATATGATGTTTGCAGCCTTGGATCGGTTAAGAAATTGACAATAAAAAAAGGCGCCGCACCTCTGCGAACGCCTTAATCACCAACCTAACCTAATTTGAAAACACTTACTGAACGCTAAGACATTGCATCTTATTACGTGTCTTCAGACATATTATACTCAAGTAGTATAAAAATGTTTCAAAAAAATATAAAAATAATTATTCTTTTTCTGAAGTTCCATTGACATTATAGTTTGACAGAAATCAATTCTGATAACATCATTATTATACTTTTGCCCTCTTTTATATTCAATTGTGGTAATACAAGATTTATTTGATCAATACAAAACCAACAGTTTAATACAGTCTATTGCCTCAACTATTGGCACAAAAAGGATCGTAAGGCTTAAGGGATTATCAGGCAGTTCAGATGCTTTGATTGGTGCGTCTGTGTCATTTTGTAATCAAAACACCAATTTATTTGTGCTTCATGACAAGGAAGAAGCTGCCTATTTCTTTGATGATGTCAAAAATTTCATCGATGAAGATAGTTGCTTACTTTTCCCTGGTTCATATAAAAAGCCGTATCAATTTGAAGAAACTGACAATGCTAATATCTTACTTCGCGCTGAGGTTCTGAATAGAATACTCTCTGATTCGGGTAAAAACATGGTAATTATTACCTATCCGGACGCATTGTATGAAAAAGTAATAAATAAAGCTTCTCTCTCTGAAAACACATTTAATATCTCAATTGGTGAAAAATTAGATGTCGATTTTATAACAGAACTACTTATAAGTTATGATTTTGAAAAAGTAGATTTTGTATATGAAGCTGGTCAGTTTTCTGTTCGTGGGGGGATTATCGATGTATACTCTTTTGGAAATGACTATCCATATCGATTAGAGCTATTTGGAGATGAAATCGAAAGTATTCGTGAATTCGACCCAGAAAATCAATTGAGTAAAAACTCCCTTCTCAAGGTTAATCTTATCCCGAATATTCAAACCAAACTTCTTAAAGAAAAGAGACAATCTTTTTTAGAGTTTTTGAACCCCAAAACAACCATTTGGATCAAAGATTATCGAGAAACGCTTGATCTGATTGAAAAAGGATACAATAAAGCTGAAGAATCATTTCAGCAAATGATGAAAGCAAGTGGAAACACACAGGTGGTTTTTAGTCCTATTGATCTATTTGATTCAGAAAAATCGTTTGATTCGATATTGAAGAAATTTGGAATTGTAGAATTTGGAAACAGATATTATCTCAAGCCTGAAGAAGAATATAATTTCGAAATCAAAGCACAACCTCATTTTAATAAAAACTTCGATCTGCTTTCCCGAGATTTATTCGACTACCAAACGAAAAATTATAAAACGTTAATAATAGCCGAGTCTGCAAAGCAAATCCAAAGATTGAGTACCATTTTTGAAGAAATTAATCCCGATATCTCTTTCAATGGAATTAAAGGCAGTTTGCGGGAAGGATTTATTGATCATACACTTGAAACTGTTTGTTATACAGATCATCAAATTTTTGATCGGTTTCATAATTATAGAAAGAAAGAAAAATTTTCAAACGCAAAGTCACTTACTCTTAAGGAACTGAAAAGTCTTAACCCTGGTGACTATGTAGTTCACATAGATTATGGTGTCGGTAGATTTGCCGGTTTAGATACCGTAGATATCGGTGGAAACAAGCAAGAAGCGCTGAGGTTAGTTTATCGTGATGATGATTTGCTTTATGTAAGTATCCATTCTCTGCATAAGATTTCAAAATATGCTAGCAAGGACAGTGAGCCTCCTTCCATAAATAAACTTGGTAGTCAGGATTGGGAAAACAAAAAAAAACGTGTTAAAAAACACGTTAAGGATATTGCCAAGGACCTAATCAGCCTTTATGCTAAACGTAAAGCAGCTCCTGGTTTTTCATTTGCTAAAGATGATTATTTACAAGCCGAGTTGGAGTCTTCATTCATTTATCAGGACACTCCCGACCAGGCTTCTGCAACTGCAGATGTTAAACACGACATGGAACTAGCTCATCCGATGGATCGGTTAGTTTGTGGTGATGTTGGTTTTGGAAAAACAGAAGTCGCTGTAAGGGCGGCATTCAAAGCAGTCAACAATGGCAAACAAGTGGCTATTTTAGTTCCGACTACAATTTTGGCAATGCAGCATTACCACACCTTTTCAGAAAGGTTAAGTCAATTGCCGGTTACGGTTGAGTATATCAATCGATTCAAAACAACCAAAGACATAACCAAAATCAAAAAGGAAACCAAAGAAGGAAAAATTGATATCCTAATTGGCACTCATCGTATTGTAAACAAGGATATTGAATTCAAAGACCTTGGGTTGATGGTAATTGACGAGGAACAAAAATTTGGTGTTAAAGTCAAAGAACGGTTGAAAGAAATGCGAGTCAATGTTGATGCACTAACGTTGACAGCCACACCCATACCAAGAACTTTACATTTTTCTTTGCTTGGAGCCAGAGACTTATCTATTATATCTACACCACCTCCAAATAGAAGACCAGTAACTACAGAAATACAGGTTTTCAACGAAGAAATAATTCGTGATGCGGTTAGTCATGAGATTAGAAGAGGCGGACAAGTGTTTTTTGTGCACAACAGAGTTAGTGACATTGAAGAAATTGGAAATATTATACATAGGTTGGTTCCAGATGCTAAAATTGGACTCGCTCATGGACAAATGGACGGAAAGCATCTTGAAAAAGTGATGCTCAAATTTATTGAAGGCGAATATGACGTATTGGTTTCTACCAATATCATTGAATCCGGTCTTGATATTCCTAATGCAAACACGATAATTATTAATAGAGCTCACATGTTCGGCTTATCAGATCTGCATCAGATGAGAGGTCGTGTTGGGCGATCAAATACGAAAGCTTATTGCTATCTAATTACTCCACCTACAGCTGGGCTTTCTGCAGAAGCACGAAAAAGGTTAACTACACTTGAAGAGTTTTCAGATTTGGGGGATGGTTTCAAAGTAGCCATGCGCGATCTGGATATCCGCGGAGCTGGAAATTTACTTGGAAGCGAACAAAGTGGATTTATTAACGATATGGGTTTTGAGGTTTATCACAAAATCTTGGATGAGGCTGTTGCGGAACTTAAAGAGTCCGAATTCCAAGAGCTTTTCGAAAAAGATCCTAATTACGAACAATTAGAATTGTTAGTTGAGGATTGTCAGATCGAAACAGATTTAGAAATACTCATCCCAGAATCATACGTTTCTAATATTTCTGAACGATTGAGTTTATATTCTGAGCTTGACAACCTTAAATCAATCCAGGATTTAGAAGCATTCACCGGTTCGATTAAAGATAGGTTCGGTTCTATTCCAATACCAGCATTAAACCTGATAGAATCTGTTAAAGTGAGATGGCTGGCCGAAAAGTTAGGTTTTGAAAAAGTTCTGATAAAAAATTCAATTTTGAAATGTTATTTATCGGATAAGAAAAAAGAACAATATTTTCAATCAAAGACTTTTGGTAAAATTTTGCAGTATGTTCAGATGCATCCGGGTCGATGTAACATGAAAGAAAACAACAATAAACTGATTATAAGTGTAAAAAACGTAGATTCCGTGGATGTCGCTTTCAATGTATTAGAGGGCATGTTGGGCAATCCAATCGAATGATTTTTCCATGTTTGGGCAATATTTCTTTTGTTTTTCTATTAAATAATAAATGAAAGCACCTTTTTATTGCCAATAAGGTCTATTTTTGAAATATTTGTATTTATTGCTATTTTGGGTGTTTGAAATAAAGAAACAGGTTATGAAAAAATTAGTTAAAGCTGCGGCCTATCCAGCTTCGTTGTTGTCGTTGGCCGTAATCGTTGCTTCATGCTTTAGCAACGGAGCGCCCACCAGCTCAAGTCCTGGTGGTATTAGCACAACTACCGGTCTTGAATTTAATGAAGATGGTGGTTTTCAGGTAAATGATTTTCAGGGACAGCCAGATGGTCCCAATTTGATCTTCATTGAAGGAGGAAGAACTGTCCTTGGGAGTTTTGAAGAAGACGTATTAAACTCTAACAACAATATCGAGCGAGCAGTGACAGTAGCATCTTTCTACATGGATGAAACTGAAGTAGCCAATATCAACTGGTTGGAGTATGAGTTTTACATCAAACAAGATTCAGATGCTTATTACTGGAAAAACAATTTGCCAGACACTACAGTTTGGGCAAAAGACTTGGCCTACAATGATCCTTATGTAGATCATTATTACAGATATCCTGGTTTCCGATTTTTCCCTGTTGTAGGTGTAAACTGGAGACAAGCTGTCAATTACTGCAAGTGGAGAACTTTGGTTGTAAATATGAAACTGGCTGATGAAGCTGGTCTTTTGGATCCAATGGCGGCAGACGATGATGCTTTTGCAGGTGCAGAAGGTGGTGATCCTGTAGCTGGTGCTGCTCCTAAAAGAATTCCTCTTGAATCTGGTGTAGTGCTTCCAAACTATCGACTACCAACAGAAGCTGAATGGGAGTACGCTGCTCAAGCGCTTATTGGAACTCAGTGGTTAGACGAAAACCAAACACATAGAAGATTATATCCTTGGGATGGCCATGCATTGAGAAATCCATATGGAAAAAGCATGGGTTATTTCCTTGCAAACTTCAAAAGAGGTAAAGGTGATTATGCCGGTATAGCTGGTAAATTGAATGATGGAGCTATGATTCCAACATATGTTTATGACTATCCTCCAAATGATTTTGGCCTTTATAACATGGCTGGAAATGTCAACGAATGGGTTCAGGATGTTTACAGACCACTTTCATTCCAAGACATGGATGATATGAATCCAGCGAGAAGAGATGCAGTTGGTGATCCCGAAAATGGTTATGATGGTTCTTATACATTCATTGGAAACGAAAGAGAATATTCACAAGAAGAGTGGGTCAAAAATACTGGTCTTCAAAAATCTTATGATCCTGATAGCCCTCCAATGAAAAGAATGAGAGTTTATAAAGGGGGATCTTGGGCTGATGTTGCTTATTGGTTATCTCCAGGAACCAGAAGAGCTCTTTTCGAAGATTCAGCCACATCAACCATTGGGTTTAGATGTGCCATGATCAGAGCAGGTACAAATTATTAAGACAACCTATTATCTTTATTCAAAAGGGCTTCAATTTATTGAGGCCCTTTTTATTTTCCAGCAGCTATAGTCACAATTGATATGGTTTTAACTTCAGCTTTAACAAGTGCATCTACAATGATACCTATTGTGGCTCCAGTAGTGAGCACATCATCAATAATCACTACTTCTCTATCTCTAATTGATTCTGGATCTACTACCTTAAAAATACTGTCTACATTCATCCATCTGTTTATTCTTGACTTTTTAGTTTGAGTTGAAGTATTGGTTTTTCTGATAACTGATTTTGTATCAATAGGAATACCGAGAACTTTGGATAGACCTATACATATTTCTTCACTTTGATTGAACCCGCGCAAACCCAATTTCTTTTTATGAATTGGTACAGGAATCATGACATCCGCGTTAAACCCAATACTTAATAATTTATGACCATACCATTCACCTAAATGATTTCCAATTTGTGGCATATTTTGGTATTTCATGGTGTGAATCAGCTTTTGTGCCACACCTTTGCGGTTATAAAAAAGATAGGCCGAGACGAATTTTACCTTATTTTCGTAAACAAATTTTTGATAAAGAGGATTTTCTTTATCAAGATGGTAATTGGTTTCAGGAAGGGAAGATTTACAACCAATGCAGAGAATTTCTTCCTGATGAACAAGCGGTTTTTTACAATTGAAACAAATCCTTGGGAAAAACAAGGAAATAAAGTCGTTGAATATCTCTTTTGGGGAAACAAACATATCAATAATAAATATAGCAATTTCCGTTAAATGGCATACAAAAAAGACCTTGAGCTGGAAATAAGTTGGCAAAAACTGTTGCGGTTGTTGGAACCTGTAATGGGTAAAAAGCCTAAAGATCTAAATGCAATTTTGTTTCTTATTGGGGTTCAGGAATTAGGTAAAGGTGTTCGCCCTTTTTCAAAAGAAGAAAAACAAGATTTGATGCATATTGCTACTTGCAAGATTCTTTCATATTCAGATTTTTATGAACTGGAAGGCCTGGATAATGAAGGATGGCCACATTGGGTTGTAAAGCAGGAATTACCTCATCTAGATCTGGTAGAGCAGGAGAAATTATTAAAAATGCATGTATTAGAATACTTTACCAAAGAACTTAAATTTGATATTTGATCTTAAAACAGAGTTGATCGTATAAAGGGCTATGACAATAGAAGGAATCAGAGCGGGTTTAGAACAATACAAGCGTAAATTTTACTATAAGAAATTAAGTAAAGGCTTATTGCTTGCTCTGAGCGTATTCCTTGGATTATTTATTCTACTCAACATTTTAGAATCCTTTTTTTGGTTCAATAGCTCCGTCCGCTTTGTTTTTCTTCTGACTTTAATAATTTCCTTTTTAGCTCCGATTTTTTCATTGGTGTTATTACCACTTTTTGAGCTTTTCAAATTAAGAAAAGGAATTACCGACAAGCAGATTGCATTGGAAATTGGTAAATACTTTCCTCAGGTTGACGATAAACTCTTGAATCTGCTTGAATTAAATCAATTGAGTCATAATGAGTCTTCTTTAATAGCTGCTTCAATCAGACAGAAAGAAGAATCGCTGAAAATAATAGACTTTTCATCAGCCATTGATTTACGGGTAAATCTTAAATATCTGTATCTCTTCCTTATAGTTATCACAGGATTGGGATTACTCTCCTTTATAAATCCGATTCTGATTTCAGGAGGCACAACAAGAATAATCCAGTTTCAGGATGATTTTGAAAAACCAATGCCGTTTCAAATTGCCATATCAAATGAAATGCTTAGAGCATATAAGAATGAAGATTTTGAGTTAGAGGTTAAAATATCAGGCGAAACTATTCCACAAAACATTTATTTGGTTCTAGAAAATAAAAGAAGAATTAAACTGCTAAGTGCTGATAATCAGACATATAGATACACTTTCGCAAATATTCAAATACCTACCTCATTCAACATTCAAGGAGCAGGATATATCTCGAAAGATTACAAGATCAATCTTATCAACAGACCAGAGATCACCGACTTCACTTTGAAACTGAACTATCCAACATATATTAACAGAACAGATGAGCAGTTCAAAAATATTGGAAATGCTACAATACCAGAGGGAACAGAAGTGAGTTGGGCATTGAAAACCATGGATACAGATAAAGCCGAGATAATAATTGACAAGAGTCGTTTCCCTTTTCAACATGTTGAAAATGAAGTGTTTACCTTCAATAGGCGAATTTTTGAATCGCAAGAATACGCTATCGATATGATCAATCAATTCGGTAAAAACAAAACACCAATTGCTTATACTCTCGATGTAATAAAGGATCAATTTCCAGAAATTGATGTAAGATTTATAAATGATACTATTAGATTTTCTTCCATAATTGTAGCAGGTAAAATCAACGATGATTACGGTTTTAGCCAATTGCGTTTATTTCAAAAACCACTACCTGATGGAAAAACAACATCAGTTCCTTTGAAAATAAACAGAGGTCTGCCAACTCAGAACTTCGTCCACAGATGGGATGGAGATTCTACTATGTTTGCTGAGCACGAATCAGTAGAAATTTGGGTAGAAGTTTGGGATAACGATGGCGTTAATGGTGCGAAAAAAACAACATCAAGCAAGTATTTCTTTAAAAAACCAAATGAAGAAGAGATTGAAAAAATCATTTCAGAAAATTCAAACCAAACCGAAAGCGAGCTAAAAAAGGCTGAAAAGGAATCCAAGAAACTCAATGATCAACTCGAAGAATTAGAAGACAGATTAAAGAACAAAACAGAAATAGGATGGCAAGAAGAAAAATTAATTCAAGATATCATATCTAGAAAGGAAGAAATCCAGAAGTCGATAGAAGAAATTCAAAAGAAACACGAAGAGCTAATTGCTTCACAAGAGCAGTTCGACAAGCAAAGCGAAAAACTAGCTGAAAAATCTCAACAACTTCAAAAACTAATGGAGGAGCTATTAGACGATGAAACGAAAGCACTCTATAATGAGCTTCAGAAATTATTGGAAGAAAAAAGCAGCCTGGATGAGGTAAATAAACAGCTAGCGAAAATCAAGCCGAGCGAAAACAATCTTGAGAAAGAACTAGAGCGAGCCATTGAATTATTTAAAAAGTTAAAGCTTGAAACGAAAATCGAAGAAACGGCTAATAAACTCGAAAAACTCGGAGAACAACAAGAAATGCTCGGAGAAGAAAATGAGAAAAACCAAAAAGAGAGCAATCAAGAAGAATCACTTGAAGAACAAGAAAAAATAAACACCGCGTTCGAAGATGTAAAAGAAGATGTAAAAGAAATTGAAGAATTAAATCAGGATATGAAAAACCCTGAACCTCTAGAAGATTTTCACGATGATGAAAAGGAAATCCAGGAAGATCTAGACGACCTCACAGAAGAATTAAAAACCAAACCATCAAAAAACACTCCAACAAAACAAAAAAATACCGGTAAGCAGATGAAACAAATGGCCGGAAAGATGGCCGAAATGCAAAACAATATGGAAATGGAAATGATGGAGGAAAATCTGGAACAATTAAGAGACATCTTGGATAACTTGATAAAGACATCTTTTGAACAAGAACGAATCATTCAAGACTTCTCATCTGTTTCACAAAGCGACCCTCGTTTTTTGGAACTTTCACAAGATCAATTGAGACTTATTGATAACTCAAAAGTGATAGAAGACAGCCTACTATCTCTTGCCAGCAGAGTTCTACAAATCAGCAATTTCGTGACAAGGGAAATAAATCAAATCAATAGAAGTTTGGAAAGTGCCTTAGACGCTATCAAAGAAAGACAAAAACCACAGGCCACAAGTCATCAACAATTTGCTATGACATCTATGAACAACCTGGCTCTTTTGCTTGATGATGTAATTCAACAGATGCAAATGGCCATGTCCAAACCTGGCGGCAGCTCCGGTTCTAAAAAAGGAAAAAAACCTAGCATGAGCCAACTGCAGCAACAATTGAGTCAACAAATTCAAGATCTTAAAAAAAGTGGAAAATCAGGGAGACCTTTGTCTGAGGAGTTGGCAAGAATGGCAGCAGAGCAAGCTCGGATAAGGGAGCAAATGGAAGAAATGCAGCAAAAGCTAGAAGGACAAAATGAAAACGGAACACAAAATGGCAATGGATTAAAAGAAGCCATTGAAAAGATGGAGCAAAATGAAGTTGACCTTGTGAACAAAAGACTCACTCAAAACCTCATTAATAGGCAGGAGGAAATAATTACAAGAATGTTGGAAGCTGAGAAATCTATGAGAGAGCAAGAACAAGACCCTGAAAGAAAAGGAGAAACAGCGAGCCAAATAAAACGTAAGTATCCGCCAGCGTTTGAAGAATACCTTAAAGCAAGAGAAAGTGAAATTGAATTATTAAACTCAATTCCATTAGATTTAAATCCATTTTATAAAAAAGAAGTAAACGATTACTTCAGAAGACTAAGCGTACAAGACAAGTAATGGAAACAATACAAATTCAAATTCCATCAATTAGTGAAAACATCCGGATTGTTGAAAGTTTCATCGACAATGCCAAGGACAAATATTCACTAAATGACGACATTTATGGAAACATAATGATCGCAGTAACAGAGTCGGTTAATAATGCCATTCAACACGGCAATAAATTAACATCAAACAAGAATGTTACGCTGAAGCTTCTGTTTGAAGATAGCTCTATAAAATTCATTGTAACTGATGAAGGATCAGGTTTTGATTTTCATAGCTTACCTGACCCAACTTCTCCAGAGAATATTGATAAACCAGGAGGAAGAGGAATTTTTCTTATGAAACATCTGAGCGATGAAGTATCATTCAAAAATGAAGGTAGAGAAGTAGAATTGTCATTTTATCTATAAATGAATCAAATTCAATTCATTACCGAGGATATAAGCTTCTCACTAAAAGATAAAACCAAAACGAGAAGTTGGCTAAAAGACACTGCTAAACAAGAGAATCATAAGTTAATTTCTTTAACCTATATTTTTTGTTCTGATGAGTATTTGCTGAACATAAACAAGGAATACCTAAATCACGATTATTACACAGATATCATCACATTCGATAATTCAACAGAACCAGCGGAAATTATGGGTGATATATTTATAAGTGTTGATCGTGTTCAGGAAAATGCAGAACACTATGGCCAACCATTTCAAACTGAATTAAATCGTGTACTGGTTCATGGCTTACTTCACTTATGCGGATACACTGATAAGCAAGATGCGGAACAAGCTGTGATGCGACAAAAAGAAGACACCTATATATCTTTGCGGTAAAACAAACTGTTCCACGTGGAACAGCAAAAACAAACAATTGATGTGTTTCACGTGAAACACCTTACTAATATGTTTCAAGAATACGATGTAATAGTAGTAGGAGCGGGTCATGCTGGTTGCGAAGCAGCAGCGGCAGCAGCAAACATGGGTTCAAAAGTGCTTCTTGCAACGATGAACATGAATACCATCGCCCAGATGTCATGTAATCCAGCTATGGGCGGATTAGCAAAGGGACAGATTGTTCGAGAAATAGATGCCTTAGGCGGATACTCAGGGATTGTCACTGATAAAACCATGATACAATTCCGCATGCTAAACAAAAGTAAAGGTCCAGCGATGTGGAGTCCGAGAGCTCAATCCGATAGAATGCGATTTGCTGAAGAATGGAGACTAACCCTAGAAGGTATAACAAATGTGGACTTCTGGCAAGAAATGGTCTCTGGTCTAATCGTAAAAGATGGCAGAGTAAAGGGAGTAAAAACAAGTTTAGGAATAGAGATTCCCTCAAAAACAGTAGTACTGACTAATGGAACTTTCCTAAACGGAATCATTCACATAGGCGAAAAAACTTTCGGTGGTGGAAGATCTGGAGAAAAAGCAGCAACAGGAATTACAGAACAATTAGTTCAACTTGGCTTTGAGGCCGGAAGAATGAAAACCGGAACACCGCCAAGAGTTGATGGAAGATCACTAGACTACTCAAAAATGGAAGAACAAAAAGGAGATGAGCAACCTTCTAAGTTTTCCTATTCCGATGAAACAAAGCCTTTAAAACAACAAAAAAGTTGTTTTATAACATATACAAATACAGAAGTACACGAAACACTACAAACCGGATTTGATAGATCGCCAATGTTTAACGGGCGAATAAAGGGTTTAGGTCCTCGTTATTGTCCCTCTATAGAAGATAAAATTAACCGGTTTGCAGAAAGAGATAGACATCAAATATTCGTAGAACCAGAAGGTTGGAACACAGTAGAAGTGTATGTTAATGGTTTTTCTACCTCTCTTCCAGAAGATGTGCAACAAAAAGCATTGATACAAATACCGGGATTTGAGAAAGCGAAAATGTTTAGGCCAGGATATGCTATCGAATATGATTTCTTCCCACCGACACAACTTAGCTCATCACTAGAAACCCACATCATTTCAAACCTGTTTTTTGCAGGTCAAATCAATGGAACAACAGGATACGAAGAGGCCGCCTGTCAAGGATTGATGGCAGGAATCAATGCACATTTAAAAGCTAAAGAATTAGAATCTTTCACCTTAAAGAGATCAGAAGCATATATCGGAGTACTTATAGACGACTTGATAAATAAAGGCACAAATGAGCCTTATCGCATGTTCACATCAAGAGCAGAATATCGATTACTACTCAGACAAGATAACGCAGACCTTCGACTTACACCAATGAGTTATAAAATGGGTCTCGCAACAGAAGAGAGGTTTTCCAAAGCAATGAATAAAATGCACCAAACAAGTCAACTCATCAATGATCTTAAACAGAAGAAATACAAACAACAAGATATAAATCCAAAATTAGAAGAACTTGGCTCAGCTCCGGTAAAAGACAAATCATCTTTATACCAAATTCTAAAAAGACCAGATTTAGACATAAACACTGTCTTGAAATTGTCAGGTGATAGTTCGTTTGAAACAAAATATAATCTTGAGGTTCAAGAACAAGCTGAAATTCAGATCAAATACGAATCTTATTTAGAGCGAGAGAAACAAAACTCTGAAAAAATGATAAGCCTTGAAGATCACCAGATCAACCCAAATTTTGATTATCACAAAATTTCTGCATTGTCATCAGAAGCACGCGAAAAATTACTTAAAGTAAAACCATCTACATTAGGCCAGGCATCTAGAATCAGCGGAGTTTCTCCTTCAGATGTCTCAATATTAATGGTTTATATGGGTAAATAATATGTACGAAAAATTAGAAGAATGTCCTTCTTGTAAGCATCCCAAGTTTAACAACTTCATGATCTGCAAAGATTATACAGTTTCTGAGGAAAGTTTTGCGCTTGTTAAATGTAGCAAATGCCAATTAGTCTTTACAAATCCGAGACCTACTTTGGGCAAAATAGGATCATATTATAAAAGTGCAAATTACATTTCGCATACCAATGCAGTAACAAACATTACCAACCTGCTATATAAACTTGTAAGGATTTTTACTCTGCGCCAAAAAAGAGGTCACATTGAAAAGTACAAAAAAAATGGTCACATACTAGATTATGGATGCGGAACAGGTCATTTTCTAAAAATCATGAATCCTAACAAATGGAAAATAGCAGGTCTTGAACCTGATCCTGGGACAAGTGCAAAAGCTGCCAGTTTACTAAATCAAACAATACATCATTCTCTTTCTGAAATTAACAAAGAAGAAGAGTTCGATGTAATTACCGCATGGCATGTATTAGAACATGTGCACGATTTACGAGATACGCTAAGAACACTAAGAAAGAAACTTAAATCCAATGGTTTCATGTTCATTGCATTACCAAATCACAATAGTTATGATGCAATGATTTATAAGGAATTCTGGGCAGCTTATGACGTGCCAAGACATTTATATCATTTCCATCTAGATTCATTTCAAAGATTAGCTAAATCACAAAAGCTCAATCTTGTTGATACTATCCCTATGAAATTTGATTCATACTATGTCTCCTTACTGAGTGAAAGGAATATTACAGGGAAATCGAATTTTATTAAAGCCATACAAAACGGATATAAATCCAATCAACTAGCCAAAAAGAAGGGTGAATATTCTAGTATCATCTACGTTCTAAGTAAATGAAGAGGATTATATATTCAATCATACTTATAATAATCGCTGAGTTATCTCTTCAGCAATGTGCTAATCCATTACGTCCATCAGGAGGACCTAAAGACACTATTCCACCAACACTACTATTGTCAAATCCACTTGATCAGACCATTCAATTCAACGGCCAAGAAATAAGACTGTACTTTGATGAATTCATCAATGCAGAGAAATTACGATCAAAACTAATCATCACTCCTAATACGGATATCAAGTATAAACACCTTGTGAAACGAAGAGATTTGATCTTGAAATTTGATCAACCTCTTGCCGATAGTACAACATACACGCTCAACTTCTTTGATGGAGTGACAGATATTACCGAAAAGAATCCAGCAGAAAATCTTATTATAGCATTTAGCACAGGTACCTACATTGACTCGCTTAGAGTAATAGGGTCAGTAAGAGATCTATTTAATAACAAACCTTCATCTAAAACTACCGTCGCACTTTATCCTTTAACTGATACTTTAAATATTTTACTGGACGCTCCATATTACTTTGTAACTACGCTTGAAAACGGATCATTTGAAATCAAAAATATCAAAACTGGTAAGTACAAAGTCGCAGCATTTAATGACGAGAATAAAAACCTAAAATTAGACGTAGCTACTGAACAATACGCTTTTATCAATGACACAATAAAACCTTCAGTAGAACCAGACAGTACATATCTAAGATCAGTAAAAATTGACGGATCGCAATTAAAATTCATATCAGCTAGACCATCAGGAAAGTATTTTGATGCTAGATATAGTAAAATTATTAACAAGTATACCGTACGCACCCTTGATAGTGCAAAAATCGTGTATCACAATTTCAACGATGAACGAGACGCAATCAGATTTTACAATTTTGACAATTTTACAGAGAAAGACAGTACATCAGCAATCATTCACGCGATAGACACAGTCGGCAATTACACAATGGATACAGTATATGTCAAATTCCGTTCATCAGTAAGAAAATCAGGTAAATTTAAACATCAGCTTACTCCAGCAAAAAGTAGCCCCATTCAAAAAAATACTGTTTACTCATTAGAGTTTAACAAACCTATCATTCAAGCAGATTCAAACTTTGTCTCTTACTCTTTTGATACCTTAATGCAATTTGCTTTAAAACCATTAAACCTTCGTTGGAACGATAAGAGAACAAAACTTTCATTCAGTTTAGATTTAGATAAACTAACCTATCTTGATACCCTTAACAAGTACATAAACCTATACACTCCAGATACATCAAATATTGATTCCTCAAAACTCATATATCATTACATCCTAACCAGAATTCCTACGCACAAATTTGATTTAAACTTCAGCAAGAAAGCATTCATATCCGTAGAGTCAGATTCTTCACAAGCTATATCACAATCCTATCTCTTTTATGAACCAGAAAAATACGGAATAATAAATCTAAAACTTACTACTGAACAAAAGAGCTTCTTTGTACAACTAATAAATGGTCAAGGAAAAGTATCTGAACAAAAATATAACTGCCAAGATTGTAAATTCACTAGTATTGCGCCAGGTGATTATTCGATTAGAATCCTTATTGATGATAATAATAATGGAATTTGGGAAGTAGGAAATATAGGTAAATCTATAGAACCAGAACACGTAATAGATTTTAACGATAAGTCTGCATTGCGAGCTAATTGGACTTTAGAATTAGAGTATTCTTTCTGACTTTCTGTTGACATCATGTGAACTAATGTTTACAATATCAACACGTATTAACAATGAAGATTAAACTAGCTGATATAAATTAATAACCAACATTTCAATATCATCTATCCACAACATAAACATCAAAAAGGTTAAATACGACAATGAACAATAAGCAATCTAACTTTATCAACATATAATTGTAACCTTCAGATTATCAACCAAATAAATAATAAAAAGGTGTGAATAAATATGAATAAGCATAACCTTATAAACATTTCATTAATCCAAAATATATTTTCTAATATTATCCACAAATCCACATCATATTAATAAAAAGAGGATTTATTCAAAATTCAAATTATTTAAATAGATCATGTCTATATGTTAATAAGTCAAAAAATAAGGATATCAATTATAACAATCTGTTTCATCGGGTACCTTTTTCCTTTGAAGGCTCAAACAGACCAGGCGAAGCTGGCAAACGAGTATTATTTACAGGGAGATTTTGAAAAAGCTAAGGCTATATTCGAAGATCTTGAGAATAAAACTGCTGCTATTCCGCTAATACAATCCAATTACCTTAGTTTGTTGATGTCAGAAGCCAATTATAGCCGCGCTGAAAAATTTCTGAATAATGCCATTAAAGATTACCCGAACAACTTTCAATTTCAGGTTAGTCTTCTCAAGTTATATGATATCAGTAATCAACAGGATAAAAGAGAAAAGTACTTTAAAAAGCTAGACAAAGAATTCGGCGAAAACCAATTTCAATCTAATATGCTGGCTCAAAGTTTATCCAATCAGCAGTTATTCACTGACGCCATATATTTTTTCAAGAAGTCTAGAAAAACGAGTAACAACCCCTCGGCTTTTGCTTTGGATCTTGCAGCTATATACAGGATGCAAAATGATATGGAAAATATGACCGCAGAATACCTCAATTATGCAGAGTCAAATCCTAGAAATTTATCCTATGTACAAAATCTATTTCAAAATCTTCTGGTAGAAGAGGAAGACCAAAGTTATTTGGAGAAATCTCTGATCACTAAAATTCAAAGACAGCCTGAAGTTACACTTTATGCCGAGTTATTGATTTGGCTTGAAATTCAGAGGAAAAATTTCTATTCAGCATTTGTACAAGCCAGAGCTCTGGATAAGCGGAATGGTAACCCTGGAGATGAGTGCTTAAGAATTGGAAGAATTGCTGCCGATAATAAATCGTGGGATGAAGCAATCGAAATTTATGATTATGTCATAAAGACCTATCCAGAAAGCAGAAACTATATAACCGCGAAGAGTCTTTATATCCAGGCCAAAGAGAAAAAAGTCAAAAGTGAGTTTCCAGTCAATAAATACATGATTAGAAATCTAGCAAGTGAGTATCAGGATTTGTATGATGAAATGGGCTCAAATCCAAACACGTTAGATGCCTTGCGAAACAAAGCTTTGCTACATGCATTTTATCTCGATGAGTTGGATACCGCCATCAACATTCTTAATCAGGTTATTGAAAACAGAAGATCGCCTCGAAACTTGATTTCAGAATCAAAACTTGATTTGGGAGATATTTATCTTTTGTCTGGTCAACCGTGGGAATCCACTTTGCTGTATTCTCAAGTTGAAAAATCAGATAAAGAATCGTCCATAGGTTATCAGGCCAAATTGAAAAATGCGAAACTAAATTATTACACTGGTAATTTCGCCCTTGCTAAAGATCATCTGGACATACTCAAGCTTGCCACCACCAGAGACATCTCAAATGATGCCATTTCACTTTCAGTTCTCATTCAGGACAATACAGTCTTTGACTCTACAGATATAGTCATGCAACAGTTTGCCAATATTGAATTGATGATTTTTCAAAACAAAAAACCTTTTGCCGAAAGGGCATTGAATGAAATGCTTAAAGAATATCCTGGACATTCATTGACTGATGAAATCTATTGGATTTTGGCACAATTGTCCATGGAAAAAGCGGATTATACTGGAGCGGTTACATATCTGGATAAAATTGTTTCAGAATATAAATATGATGTTTTGAGTGACGATGCTTTTTATAAAAAGGCAATTATCCTGTCTGATTATGTGAAGGATGAGCAAAAATCGCTTGATACCTTGGTTGAATTTTTAAAACTATATCCAGGCAGTTTGTATACTGCCGAGGCAAGAACACGAATTCGCAAACTTCGTGGAGATTATATCAATTGATATAAATATTCTTAATCTTGTAGTTGCCTAATCAAGAGTCTTTTGGATCAACCTAACCCCATATCATCCATTTTTCATTTTCGTGATGAAAGGGCTTTTGAAACCTTGTTTCGTAAACACTATCCTGCTCTGGTAAATTTTTCAATTAAATATGTCACGGATCAGGAAGCAGCTGAGGAAATTGTACAAGATGTATTCTTAAATATTTGGTCCAAGTCAGAAAATCTGCACATTCACACGACCATTAAATCATATCTTTTTGGTGCTGTTCGAAATGCTTCGTTGAATTTTTTGAAACATCAAAAAGTAAGACAAGCGTATGTAGATAAGCAAATGCTTAAGGTTAATCAACCGGAGCACGTAGATTTTTTGGAGCTCGATGAGTTGAAGGAGCGGATTTCAGCAGCCATGGATAAAATTCCAACTAAATGTCGCGAGATCTTTGAGTTGAATAGATTTGAAGGAAAACGGTACAAGGAAATTGCGGAAGAACTAAATCTTTCACTCAAAACAGTAGAAAACCAAATGGGGAAAGCACTAAAAATATTGCGTGAAGAACTAGGTGAATATTTACCTATTCTGCTTTTCCTAATCTCTCTTCATGGGGGTAAACTTTAAATTAGTTGTCGATATAGATAAGCAGTGAAAAATCTACCCGAACATATTACTCACGATCTACTAGCAAAATATTTTGCGGGTGAATCATCTATTGATGAAAATACACAAATTGAAAATTGGCTGGCTGAAGACAAAGAGAATGCAGAAGAACTTCTTCAATATGAAATGATCTGGCAAGATCTTGGTCAGATACATGATACTACTGCTAAAAATTCTCAAATTAACACCGATGAAGCCTGGGAGAAATTAAAACTTAGGAAAACGGATCTGCAACCAGAAGTTTTAACCAATTCATGGGGCTGGATAAAAATCGCAGCATCTATCCTATTAGTGCTCGGGATGTTTGCAGTCATCAATCAGCTCAATAAAAAGGAACAAATTCTTATTGCCGAAACATCCGAAAACATTCAAATGGTTGCGTTGGCAGATGGTTCTGAAATCACGCTTAACAATTTTAGTGTATTGAATTATCCTGAAACATTCAAACAGGAAATCAGACAAGTAAATCTTACAGGGGAGGCATTTTTCAAAATCAGTGAAAATCCTGACAAACCCTTTATCGTAAATATTGGCCAAGCATCGGTCAAGGTTTTGGGAACTTCATTCAACATTAAAAGCTCAAAAAATCTAGATACTGTCTCTGTCGGTGTGAGCACAGGGAAAGTGCGGTTTGCTTATCAAAATCAAGAGAAAATATTAACGGCAGGAGAAAAAGCAACCCTTATTGTAAATCAACAATCAATTTTTCAAGTGAACGATGATCAAAGTGGATTAGATGATTTTTGGCGCACCCGTCAGCTCAGATTTACGGGTCAAAAACTCTCCAAAGTTGTTGAAACCATAAACACAGCCTATCAGTCAAATATCCAATTAAAGGGAAAAAATTTACTTAATTGTCGCTTGAATGTGAGTTTTGAAAATGATTCATTAGAAAATATTCTGGAAGTTATTGCGCTCACTCTTCAGCTTGAAGTCTCGAATGATAATAACCAGATCACTTTGATCGGAGAAGGATGCGGATCAGATTAAGCTGCCTGTTATTATTTTTTTCGCTTATCACATTTGGTCAACAGCTGTCGGACGAGAAAATAACAATTGAGTTTTCGGATATTGATAACAAGTCAGCTCTTGAAGCGCTTCAGGCACAAACACCCTGGAGATTTTCATATAATCCAGATGCAATTCCAGATGGCAAACACACACAATCTTATATTGATAAACCTATCGGTTTCATTCTTAATGAAATTTTAGGGAAAGGATTTGAATATAAAATCCGTGGATCTTATCTTATCATTCAGCGTCGGCATGATGACCATTCCAAAGAAACAAACCAAATAGAGGTAAGTGGGCAGATAGTAGATTCTAAAACAGGTGACAAAATCGAAAATGTATCCATCTATGAGGTAAATAATTTGACTGCAGCACTCTCAAGAGAAGATGGTTCCTATCATCTGGCGGCTCAGACATTTGAGCCTTTTACCATATTGGCGATAAGCAAGGAACATTACAAAGACACATTGATTACGGTTTCTTCATTAACCAACAAACCAATTGTACTTTCTTTGGAAAGAATTTCTACTGAAAGTACACCGACAGAAAAATCAAAAGAAGAGACGAATCTACAATCACGTTTCAGCAAATTCATCAGAAACCAGGATGTCAAGTTGCACAACCGAAACATCGAATTGGAAGAAGAACGAATTGCCCAAATTTCTTTTTTACCAGTACTCGGCAGCAACGGTGTTCTTGGAGGAAAAGTCAGCAACAAAACGTCACTTAATGTAATTGCCGGTTATTCATATGGAACTAACGGTGTAGAAGTAGGTGGTGTCCTCAACATGAACAGAAAAAACATGATTGGAACACAAATTGGAGGAGTTTCCAACCTTGTAGGAGAACGAATGGATGGTGTGCAGATTGCAGGAGTAACAAACACCAACTTTACCTACGGTTCTGGTCTACAACTTTCTGGTGTGATGAATAGTTCTGGAGCATTTCATGGAGCACAGATAGCTGGAACATATAACTATGTCAAATACCGAATGTCTGGGTTTCAGCTTTCTGGTACCGTAAACTATGCTGGTGAACTGAACGGAGTTCAGCTCGGAGTAGTCAACATTGCCAAGAAGGTAGATAAGGGAATTATGATCGGTCTTATTAATGTAGCTTTTGAAAACGGGATTTTCAGATTTGAACTAGACCATAATGATTTAACAGATTACAACATAAGCCTAAAAACAGGAACGAAGATTTTTCATAATGTATTTACTGCGGGCATTTCACCTGGTCCTGAAAGACTTTGGTCTTATGGTTTAGGCTTTGGTAGTCAGGTTTGGGCGAAAAGAAAAGAATCAATCTGGGTAGAAGCAACAAATAATACCATCCAATCTCTCAACGGATACATCAGTGGATTATCGATGGACAATCGACTAAACATTGCCTACTCTTTGCAATTTAAGGAACATCTTTCTATCAAAGCAGGTCCGGTAGTTCACTACTATCTTTTTTCTGACTCCCGACCGAAAAATGAAGCCTTTTATGAAAGCATTGGTTTCAAACCATTTGCCCAAAACACAAAACAAAAAGCTTGGATAGGCTACCAAGTTGGAATTAGATTCTAAAATTTATTAAGTAGGCGTGGGGGTAAAATTCTTTTCAGTTTCCTAATAAGTGTAGAAACTTTAAAACTAGGAAAATGAAAAAGTCATTAATAATACTCTTAATCTCAGTGTCAATTAATACTGCATATGCTCAGAGAGAATCAACTGAAACCAAACCGGTGCAAATAGCCTGGATAACTCCCATTTCAATCAACAAATTTTCAGATTCAATCACTTACAATGCTTCGATCAATATTCTTGCGGGATACAATCATGCAATAAAAGGAGCAGAGATTGGGAGTCTTATAAATGTCACGAGATCAGATGCCAAATATGTTCAATTGTCAGGACTAATAAATTGGGTGGGTCAAAAATCAACAGGTGTTCAGGCTGCTGGTATCTTCAACAGAAGTGAAAACCTTCAAGGCGCCCAGATAAGTGGATTAATAAATTCCTCACAAACCACCAATGGATTACAACTTGCAGGATTTGCAAATCAAACCTCTGATCTTAAGGGTGTTCAGGTTTCCGGTATGATTAATTATGCTAAAAATGTAAACGGATTTCAACTTGGCTTTATCAACATAGCGGATAGTATTCAGCATGGCGCCAGTTTTGGATTTATAAGTATTGTAAAGTCCGGTATCCATCAATTCGAACTTAGCTCTAATGATGTTGCGGCAATAAACCTTTCATTCAGATCAGGAAGCAATACGCTTTACGGAATTTTCACATCAGGAATTCAGGCAACAGCCGAACCTCTGTGGATCGCGGGTTTGGGTTTTGGTACAAGATTTAATATCAAAAAAGACAAAGTATTTGGAGCAATTGAAGCTACAGGATCATCTATCAACAAAACAGAAGGAAACCTTGAGCAAGATTTGAATATCCTTAACCGCTTATCGCTAAATGTCGGATATAAAATGAACAGGTTTTTAATTAATGCTGGGCCTGTTTTAAATATTTACGTTACTCGGGCATTCAATAAGGAAATAGGAACATACGGATTCAACATTGACAATTCCAATTTCTTTGATAAAACCTCTCACGGAACCAACACCAGAATGTGGGTTGGTTATCATGTCGGTATCTGGTTTTAACTCATTTCAATCATTTCAAAAAAACAAGAATGAAAAATATTATAGCAATCATTTTGGTGATGTTGACATCACAGGCTTTTGCCCAAAACATGACCCAAACCATAAGGGGAAGCATAATCGATCAGGATTCTCAATCCCCATTAATCGGAGCAACAATTCAAGTAATAGATGCTGATCCAATTGTCGGAGCGATTACAGATACAAATGGAAACTTTCGAATTGGAAATGTGGCCATAGGTAGAATTTCGCTTTTTGTGACTTATGTTGGTTATGAAGAAAAAGTCATTCCCAACATTTTGGTTAACTCGGCCAAGGAAAGCATTCTGAATATTTCACTTCAAGAATCGCTGGAGCGCTTAGAAGAAATCGTAATCTCAGCAAAAAAGAATAAATCAGAAGTACTCAATGAAATGGCCCTGGTGAGTGCGCGCAGTTTTTCTGTGGAGGAAACTCAGCGATACGCAGGAGCCTTAAGCGACCCAGCAAGAATGGTTGCTTCATTTGCTGGGGTTACCGGAAATGCAGAAGGCAACAACGACATTGTCGTTCGCGGAAATTCTTCCAAAGGAATTCTTTGGAAATTAGAAGGTGTTGAGATTCCAAACCCAAATCATTTTGCTAGCGATGGAGCCACGGGCGGACCCGTAAATTCACTTAATGCAAACATGCTGAGCGATTCCGATTTCTTTTCAGGTGCATTTGCTCCGGAATATGGCAATGCCACCTCTGGTGTTTTCGACATGAAATTCAAAAAGGGAAACAACGAGCAAAGAGAGTATACGACAACCGCAAGCGTTTTTGGAATAGACTTTACTGCAGAAGGTCCTTTCAGTCAAAATTATGGCGGATCATTCATTGCAAATTATAGGTATTCGTCCTTGCAGCTTTTGTCAGATGCCGGCATTCTTGATTTCGGCGGTGTACCAAAATATCAGGATGCGTCCTTCAAAATCAATCTTCCAGTAGGCGATAATCAACTAATATCTGTTTTTGGACTGGGTGGTTTGAGTAGTATCAATGTGGATGAGACAGATAAAAACGGCGATAAACTTTATCGTGGAGCATTTGATTCTGATTTAGCAATCATCGGACTTTCACATACCATATTCACAGATGACAACACGTTTGTAAAAAACACTGTTTCATTTCAAGGTACAAGACTTACAGAGATTGACGATTTGCCTAAAGAAGACAATAGTTATTTCAACGCCAGAAACTCCAATATTAATAAAGGAACATACCGATTTGCAACCACTTTAAATCACAAATTTAATGCGCAACACAAAGTTGAAACTGGTATTATCTATAGTATACTAAGTTATGATGCCGTGACAAACACATATAATTTTGAAAGAGAAGTAATGGAAAATGTGCTTTCAGATGCAGGAAACTCATATACCCTGCAGGGTTTTACAAGCTGGAAATACAGGATCAATGATAAATGGACAATGAACACTGGTTTTCATTATCTACATTTTGGGTTAGCCAATAGTCATTCTGTAGAACCAAGAATTGGATTGAAGTGGGATTTTGCGCCTAAGCAATCTTTTTCTTTGGGCGCTGGTCTGCATAGTAAGCTAGAGAGTATTTCCATTTATAAAACCAAAAGCACTTTGGATGACGGATCGGTTATACAACCAAACCAAAATTTGAAACCATCCAAAGCAGCTCATTTTGTGGTGGGATATGACAGAATGATAAATACTAATACGCATTTCAAAGCAGAGGCTTATTATCAATACCTCTATAATATTCCTGAAGAAAACCTCCCTCAAAGTACCTACTCATTGATCAATTCTACAGATAACTTTGAGATTAGATCACTCACGAATTCCGGCTTAGGTAGAAACTATGGCTTGGAGTTTACACTCGAAAGGTACCTGCACAATGGTTTTTATTATATGTCCACATTATCGCTCTACAATTCTTTGTACACCGCACAAGATGGAATGGAGAGGAGCACAGCCTTCAATGGGAATTATGTTTTGAACGTTTTAGGAGGGAAAGAATTTCCAATTGGCAAAACAGAAAAGCACAAAGTGTTTTTCGTAAATGTCAAAACCGCACTACTCGGAGGAGCACCTTATACACCAATCGATCTGGAAGCTTCAAGGCTCCTTGGTGATGAGGTGAGATATGAAGACCGGCCATATTCGAAGAAAGGTGATGATATTTTCTTTGTAAATCTTTCTGTTGGAACACGAAAAAACAAAAAGAAAACTACGCAGGAATTCAAAATTGACATCAACAACGTCACAAATAACCAGGGAAAAGTAAACGAATATTACGTTCATGGCACTGGCGAAATCGAGGGTTCGCCACAGCTACCATTCTTACCAAATATTGTATATAGTTTGAAGTTTTAAAAGAATAAAATTGGTGTCGCTGTTTACTGAAGAAGCAGCGGCACCAATTTTATATCAGAATCAATCTCCTACTTGGATCATTTTCAAATAAATCAGGATCAGGACTAAAATGCTTTTCAAAAAAACCACCTAACTCATCCTTGGTTGCTTTAGATAATAACTCCATCACTTCTTCCATGGCTTCACCAGAAATCAAATAAGGAGGATTGCCCATGAAAACTTTATCACCGACACAATGCGCATAAAGTTGAAATTCAGTTGATTCAGTTATTGATGTCTTTTTGATCATGCATTTCTGAGTCAAAATACCAAGATCTTCTATTTCCGAGTCTTTTTGCCGCTCTTTCAGATCTACATTATCAGCGAAATATTGCTGCATTTTTTCCAACGATTCTTTTGACATTTTTGCGTGCATAGCTTGTGCACATGTCATGCAAATGGCATAGTCAAAAAGGGTATCCTGTGCCTGATAACCAGGATAGTTTTTCACCGCTTTTTCTATCAGATATTCCGTCTTTCCATCCAACAAAAATTTGTCGCATTCTATGCATCGATCAAATGGCGATCCGGTAGACGCTGAATAAAACTCTTTTGGAATATCTCTATATAAATGCTCGTCCATATCACGCAATTGAAAGTTTAAAGCTAATTCCAATTAAGCGAACAGGGGAACTTTTCGTGACCAAAAATAGTATGCATGCATAACATATTTTTTGTATCTTTGAAATCACCACCGATTTATTATGAAGAAAGAAGAGACAATCGACTACAGTATAAAAGTGGCCTGGCATGCTATATCGAGGATGTATAATCAATACGGACAAGAGTTTGACGTGACCGCATCGACGGGTTTTGTGCTTCTAAATATTGATGTGGAACACGGAACTCCGGCAACTAAGATTGCACCAATGATGGGTATGGAAGCAAGGTCACTCACTCGCATGTTGAAAAGCATGGAAGAGAAAAGTTGGATTTATAGAGAACAGGACCCAGACGATGGCAGATCGGTGAGGATATTTCTTACTGATCTCGGAAAAGTAAAAAGGGAGTTCTCTCGAAAAGCGGTCAAGGAATTCAATAATAAGATTCACGAATTACTATCTGCGGAAAAGATCAAAAACTTTTTAGAGGTGACTCAGACAGTCACTCAGCTGATTGAAAATAAAACATTGTTCAATCAACTAGCGGAAGAATTCATTTATGAAATCCCCAAAAAATAATTCTAAACATAAAATTAAAAATGCAGATAAAGATTATGCTGCACATTGAAATAAATAAGACCAAACAATAAACACATGAAAAGAAAAATCAGGAAAGTCACCGTACTCGGATCTGGAATCATGGGTTCAAGGATTGCCTGTCATTTTGCCAACATTGGACTTGAAGTATTGCTGTTGGACATTGCCCCAAAAGAGCTGACCCCAGAGGAATCAAAAAAAGGACTCAATCTTGATCACCCTGCTGTAAAAAACAGAATAGTCAATGCGTCACTTCAAGCTGCGGTTTTGTCAAAACCAGCACCCCTTTACAAAACGACAAATGCGAGCTTAATAAAAACCGGAAATTTTGATGATGATTTATCTAAAATCAAAGATTCAGACTGGGTGCTTGAAGCCATTGTGGAAAATCTGGAGATTAAAAAATCTCTTTTTGAAAAAGTAGAACAGCACCGAAAGCCAGGTACGCTTATTACTTCCAATACATCGGGTATTCCAATCAACTTAATGATTGATGGTCGAAGTGAGGATTTTCAAAAACATTTTTGTGGAACACATTTTTTCAATCCGCCGAGATACCTCAGGTTGTTTGAAGTGATACCTACCACAAAGACTGACCCGGAGATTACCAAATTTTTTCTCCATTATGCAGATCTTTTTTTAGGCAAAGAGGCGGTTTTATGTAAAGACACACCGGCCTTCATCGCCAATCGTGTTGGCATTTTTGCAATCATGTCTGGTATGCACACAGTGGAAAAAATGGGCCTTACCGTAAATGAAGTAGATAAACTAACAGGTCCGGTCATAGGAAGACAAAAATCTGCAACATTCAGAACGATGGATGTAGTGGGTCTGGATACGGCGGTGAAAGTTGCACAAGGGCTTTATCACGGATTACCAAATGATGAGTCAAGAGACACCTTTAAGCTTCCTAAAATAATTCAGGAACTATATGATCGAAAATGGTGGGGAGATAAAACCAAACAAGGCTACTATAAAAAAGTACAAGAAGGTGGCGCTAAGGAAATTTTGGAACTGAATCTTAACACATTTGAATACGAGCAAAAAGGCAGAGTAAAACTCGACGTGTTGGATAAAACTAAAAATGAGGAAGATCTCAAAAAGAGATTTCAAATAGTTATTAAGGATCAAGGAAAAGAAGGTGATTTCTACAGACAGACATTTTTTGATCTGTTTAGATACTGTACTTTCAGAATCCCAGAAATAGCAGACGAGCTTTATAGAATTGATCAGGCCGTAGCTGCTGGATTTGGTTGGGAAATGGGGCCTTTTGCAACTTGGGATGCCATGGGCGTAAGCGCTTGTGTAGAAAACATGAAATCCATGAATTTATCTCCGGCCTCTTGGGTGGATGAAATGCTCCAAGCGGGTCATGAAACATTTTATAAATACGAAAAGGGCAAAAAGCATTATTACGATATCCCATCAAAAAGCTATAAAATAATTCCAGGCACTGACGGATTCATTTATTTGGATGCATTCAAGGCTGATCATAAAGTATGGTCGAATGATGGAGCTACCCTTTACGATGTTGGTGATGGTATTTTGAATCTGGAATTTCATACAAAAATGAATTCCATAGGCGCAGAGGTGATTGAAGGTATCAATACTGCAATCAATATGGCTGAAAAGGATTTTGACGGATTAGTTATCGGTAACGAATCTTCTAATTTCTCAGCTGGCGCCAATCTCGCCATGTTATTCATGTTTGCTGTGGATCAGGAATTCGATGAAATCGATTTGATGATTCGCCAGTTTCAAAACACAATGACACGCGCACGTTTTTCATCTATTCCTATTGTTTCAGCAACAGCCGGATTAGCCCTTGGAGGAGGTTGCGAACTTTCGTTGCATTGTGATGCCATACAGGCTCATGCAGAAACATATATTGGTTTGGTTGAAGTTGGTGTTGGTTTAATCCCTGGTGGTGGAGGAACAAAAGAACTTACCATGAGAGCGTCTGATAGTTATGGTCCCAACGATCCGGAATTCAATACCCTACAGGAATATTTCATGAATATTGCAACCGCAAAAGTGGCTACATCTGCTGAGGAAGCACGAGGTATGCATATCCTGAGAGATTCAGATCGCATTTCACTCAATAGAGCCAGACATTTGGCAGATGCCAAACAACGAGCGTTGGAAATAGTAAAAGCAGGCTATACACAACCAGTAATGAGAAAGGATATCAAAGTACAAGGCAGAGCTGGTATGGCTATGTTTGATGCGGGTGTCACAGGGATGAAATATGGAGCATATATTTCTGAGCATGATGCCAAAATCGCCAGGAAATTATCTTGGGTGATGAATGGAGGAGATTTGACTTCACCTACCTTGGTTTCAGAACAATATCTATTGGATCTTGAAAGAGAAGCTTTTTTAAGCCTTTGTGGCGAACCGAAAACACTCGAACGAATCCAAAGTATTTTGTTTAAAGGAAAACCATTGAGAAATTAAGAATTCAAAAAATTAAATCTAAGAATCATGAATGCATATATAGTAGCAGGTTATAGATCAGCAGTTGGAAGAGCAAAGAAAGGGGGTTTTCGATTTTACCGACCAGATGATCTGGCCGCAGACGTTATCAAACACCTGGTTAATTCAATAGAAGGATTTGACGCCAAAAGAGTCGATGACTTGATTGTAGGAAATGCAATTCCTGAAGCAGAGCAAGGCATGCAAATGGGAAGGATGATTTCACTTTTGTCATTGCCAATAGAAGTACCAGGAATGATCATAAACAGATATTGTGGGTCAGGATTAGAAGCGATTCATTTGGCTTGTGCCCGAGTTCATTCGGGCACTGCAGAATGTATCATCGCCGGCGGGACAGAATCAATGTCTCTGGTTCCGATGCTTGGATATAAGACCGCCCTCAATTGGAAAATAGCAGAAAACAATCCAGAGTATTATCTCAGTATGGGACTTACAGCAGAGGAAGTTGCCATTGATTTTGATATTTCGAAAGATGCGGCAAATGAATTTGCCGTAAACTCACATGTGAAAGCAGCTAAAGCCATTGCTGATGGAAAATTCAAAGACGAAATAGTTCCGGTCACAGTAGAAGAAGTTTTCATGGATGGGGACCAAAGAAAGAAAAGATCATTTGTAGTAGATACAGATGAATGTGTTCGTGCGGATACAAATTTGGATTCACTCTCAGGTCTGAGGCCAGCCTTTAAAGCCGGTGGACAAGTAACAGCAGGCAATTCATCACCAACTTCAGATGGAGCCGCATTTGTAATGGTGATGTCAGAAAAAATGGTGAAAGAATACAATCTTCAACCTATTGCAAGGATGGTGAGCTATAGTGCTGCTGGTGTGAATCCGCGGATTATGGGCATTGGTCCTGTGGCAGCAGTTCCAAAAGCATTAAAACAGGCAGGATTAAAACAAAATGATATTGATTTGATTGAACTCAATGAAGCATTCGCTGCGCAATCATTGGCGGTTATAAAAGGTCTTGATTTGAATACCGAAATATTGAATGTGAATGGTGGAGCTATCGCTTTAGGTCATCCATTAGGATGTACGGGAGCAAAACTTAGCATTTCCCTTTTCAATGAAATGAGAAGAAGGAAAAATAAATACGGCATGGTCACGGCTTGTGTTGGTGGTGGACAGGGTGTCGCTGGTATTTATGAATTTCTGAACTAGGTCAACCATGATGAACAGGGTTCGATAGATGATCGGTCATCCGCCTCACCGCAACCCTGTTTTTAATTTATTCGAATGACACAATTTTGTGTTGGATTGCATATTTCACCAGCCCAACAGCATTTTTTGCATGTGTCTTTTTCATTAGATTTTTCCTGTGGGTGTGAATTGTCTTTTCGCTGATGTACAATTTTTCACCGATTTCTTTCATGGTAAGCTCTTCACAGATCAACCGGAGTATTTCAGATTCGCGTTTGGTCACGCCGGATTTTTCACCTTCAATCAAGCTGTTTTCATCAGTGTTTTTTAAGGCTTTAGCGACAATCTGATTGTAATAAAAGTCATTGTTTCTAACAAACTGAATAGCTGTTTGCACTTCTTCAGGAGTTGCACTTTTTAAAATATAGCTATGAACCCCAATATCTATAAGTTCTGAAACCGTACTCAAAGAATCGTGCATTGATACCATGATGATTCTACAGTCAGGAAATCGTGATAAAATTTTCCGAGCCGTGTCTTTACCGTCCAATACTGGCATATCGATATCTAAAAGAATGATATCAATACGATGTGCCTTCATAAGGTCGAGTGCCAACTGCCCATTTTCGGCATCAAAAACATTTTTAATTCCCGGGAATGTTTTGAGCATCATTACCATCCCCTTCCGGAAGAGTGTATGATCATCTGTAATCAATACATTCAGAGCGTCATTCATATAATTGTTCACCTTGCATGTCAAATTAAGGCATTTTTATGCAATTCAAGAATTTTTTAAAAATGTTTCCATCAAAGATCAAATCCACATTTGTCAATTTGCAGACCAAGTGTTGATTTAGAAAAACTGTGATACTCTATGCTCGGTTTATTTCTTTTAAACCAACACAACTATGAGATCATACATTTTACTTTTCGCATTTATCCTTGCAAATGCGATTCTTGGATCAGCACAACAGAAATATGCTTGTTCTTCTGATGAACAGGCATTTTATGGAAATGATTTGATCACCTATTATTTAGGTAATCCAATTAAGGGTAATCCGGAGTTTTCGTTAAACTATGACGGCTTGAGCTTACAATTTGCAACGAAATCCAATTTGGATCTTTTCTTAAATGACCCACAAAAATATCTACCTGCTTATGGTGGTTGGTGTGCTATCGCATTGACCAATGGTGCGCTGGTTCAGCCAGACTTTAATCACTTTAAGGTCGAAAATGGGGAACTTATGTTTTTTGAAGTTAAGGCCTTCTTTAATGGAAAGACAGCATGGGAAAAGAATCCAGAAATAAACAAAATTGTAGCAGATAAAAAATTCAAAGATATATTTAAAGAATAATTAGCCTACACCGGATTCTTTACGCTTGAGAAATCTTGCACGATCTTTTACTTCTTCTATCGTTTCAGACGAAAGCTCTGTAAAAATTCTAAAGCTTTCATCAGCTATGAGTTCTTCATTGATAAGCATTTCAAAAGCCTTATTTTGAGAGTCTTTAATCTCTTTGATTTTGGTGATTGCCTCGCTGCTTGTTTTGATGTTAGGTAATTGTTGTTTGATGTCAAGAAGAACTTTATAGAATACATCTACACGATCTTTCTTTTTCTGTTTTTGCCATTTGGATAGTGAAATGATACCAGATATCAGAGCAATAGTTATGGACAAAATGACCCCAAACATTTCTGCATAGCGCTCGAAGAATGAAGGCTCATCACGTTCTAGAAATATTCTTGCACCATTGTGAAGGGGGAAATTTAACCGAGATCTATCAAAGTTTTCAGTAAGACTTTTGAATATGAGTGGACTAATGTTGTTAAAGATCTGCTTTTCCTGAAAAATCGTTTTTATCATATCCGTAATAGTCTCGTCCCAAAGATCATTACGACAAACCAAAACTGCATCAGAGGAAATGGTAGCAATTGGCGTTTTCGTAATATCGCCATATGCACTTTCAGGAATTATGTATGTATCTACTAATGGATGTTTTAAAACAATGGCATCAACTATTGATCCTTTTCCAACGTTATTCACATCATCAAAAGAGTACAATTTCATGTTACTAAGATTGATTAAATCTTCCTTAGACAAAACATCACTAAATCCAGCATAAACATCAAAATCATCCCAGGGAGATGTTGATACATCTACCGTACTGACATCCACAGAAAAGAATTCAAATAAGTCCATCATAAAGCGATAGGATCCCGATCCCTCTGTTCCGATATAAACTTTTTTGTTTGTCACCAATTCCTGAAAAGAACTTGGTTCGTATGTCTTCGAATGAAAAACGTGAAGTATTTGTGGGTACAATACCAAAACACTGCTGACACCTTCTTTAAAAGGCACATGATTTTCGGCAATTGTAAAATCTATTTTAGAAGAAGCAACACTATCAATATTTGATTCTGAACCTTCCCCTATTGAAAGAATAATATCAACATTAAAGTTGCGTTCGAGTACGATCTCTAGTTGCTTGGTAATTTCTCCAAGAGGCTCATCTGGTGAATATATGATAGTAAAATCTAGGGTCGTAGGATTGCATGAGTTGGAAATGAGCCCAATTGTGAAAATCAGGCCATAAACACATCTTTTGAGGTATTTGACGGACATTTTTACTAATTTTATTTTGGCAAGATATATACATTTTCATATTACACTTGTCGGTCATCTGACATCACGATATTCCTATTGCATTCGCCTAAATAACCAATTATTTAATAAAAAATATCAACTAATCTTCACCGACACCTTAATTTAGAATTTGAATTAGTTTTGCGTACCTTATATGACCATTAAGATCAACTTAAATGAGCAGTAAATTTCCCGTAATTAGTCGCCTGAAGTATAAATTTGACAATTTTGTTTCTAAAGGTACCCTTTCCATGATCTCAGGATTGGGAGTTTTCACTTTATTCTTGATCTTGGTATTTGCTGTCACTTTACTCGTGATTGGATTCCATCCAGATGCAGATGCGAGTTTTGATTTTTTTGAATCTGTTTGGGTCAATGCCGTTCATGTATTGGATCCAGGGGTAGTTGGTAATCATGAAAATAACTGGCCATTCAGGCTTTTCATGTTCATGGTAACCATCCTGGGTTTGGTTGTAGTTTCTACATTGATTGGTTTGGTTTCCAATGGTATCCTAACAAAAATTGATGATCTAAGAAAAGGGCGATCATTTGTAATAGAGGAAAACCATGTATTGATCCTCGGGTGGTCATCTAAAATATTCACAATTATTTCCGAGTTAGTTATAGCGAATGAAAATCAAAAAAGAGGCTGTATCGTAATCCTTGCCGATATGGATAAAGTGGACATGGAGGATGAAATTAGAGATAAAGTTGGTAACACAGCAAACACACAAGTGATTTGCCGAACGGGAAACCCTATAGATGTACACGATTTATATATTGCTAACCCTTTTGACACAAAGTCTATAATTATTCTTGACAAGGATAATGAGAACTCAGATTCTCAGATTATAAAAACAATTGTTGCCATTGTTACAAATCCAGATCGTCGGGAAGCACCTTATCATATCACAGCAGAGATGGAGGACAAAAAGAACCTTGAAGTTGCTAAGATGGTGGGCAAAGACGAAGTGGAGCTGATTCTCTCAGATGAAATTATCTCTAGAATTATGGTTCAAACATCTCGTCAGTCAGGACTGAGTGTTGTTTACATCGAGTTGATGGACTTTGGTGGTGATGAGATTTATTTCATGGAAGAATCGTTATTGGTTGGTAAAACATTCAGGGAGATATTGTTTTCCTATGAGGATTCCGCAATCATGGGAATTCAATATGCTGATGAGTCAGTGGAAATAAATCCACCTATGGATACAATTTTCAAAGAAGGTGATAGGGTGATTGGAATTACTGAAGACGATGATACACTGATACCAAATGCACCGGCTGAATATAATTTCGAAGAAGAGAAAATAGTTTATACCGAGCCAGACCCAACGAGTAGCGAACAAATTCTAATTGTTGGTTGGAACAATCGCGCGCGTTACATTATTAAGGAATTGGATTATTATTGTCCGCCTGGGTCCCATGTTAAAATAGTTTCCAAATTTGGTGACGCAGCTCCAATTGTTAAGAAATTAGAGTCGAAGATGGAAAATATATCACTCGAATTTGAAGTTATGGACACCACAGATCGAGAGACATTAGAGTCAATGCATTTGGGTGGTTACCACTATATCATATTGCTTTGTTATCAGAATTATTTTCCAATTCAAGAGGCGGATGCACAGACATTAATCACATTGTTGCATTTGAGAAATTTTACCGAAAGAAATGGTGAGAAATATAAAATAGTCAGTGAAATGCTGGATATCAGAAACAGGCAGCTTGCTGATATTACAAGTGCTGATGACTTTATTGTAAGTGATAAACTTATCAGTTTATTGATGAGTCAGGTTTCGGAAAACAAGTTTTTGATGCGCGTGTTTGAAGACCTTTTTGATGCTGATGGTTCAGAAATATACATCAAGCCGGCAAGAGAATATGTAAAAGTAGGAGAGCCAATTAACTTTTACACAGTATTAGAATCTGCGGCAAGAAAAAATGAAGTCGCAATAGGATATCGCATAGTTAAGGAATCCAAAAACTCCAATAAAGGATATGGGGTTTACGTGAACCCTAAAAAGAGCGAAAGCTTCACATTGTCTCAGGAAGACAGGATTATTGTCCTTTCAGAAGATTAAGATCTGAAAGAGCTAAAGGTTTAAAATTCCTGAAGAGCTTCTCTGATTTGTTTCAAGGCTCTGCGCTTGTAAAGTCTTGTATTGTGAATTTGTTTAGGAATTGTATCCAAATAGTCCAATACTTCAGTTTTCTGATTTAGGTTCAGCGATATCACTTTGTTGATAATGGCTGAGTCAATTTTTGCCGTATACATGAATTTGGTGGTTTGTTACTGTAAGTATAACGAGGTAATGTTGCCTCATGTTTAGCAGAGTATTTTGAATTCGTTATTTTAAACTGATCGTTCTCAAGTTTGCACTACTTCTTGAATTTTTTTGGGTAAGAAATTACTTTGGGGGTATATTTACCAACCTATAATTGATTCAGATATGGAAATGCTCGGTATTATTATTTTTCTATTCATTTTGGCAATTGTTTGTCCATACATTCTACCAAATGAAAAAGTGAGCGATCACCCAAAAGATCACGTTTGACCCTAGCCAATATTAGCCTGAATAATTAGCTTCATTCTATTTACCTCAAGGCACAGGAGGTTTCCTAAACCTTCAATGTTGTTATAAACGCAACCATTATCCAGAGGTATGATCTGTGCTTTTTGATTGACTAATTCCTGAACTTTGATGAGAGGAGTTGGCACGTGTCCATGAAATATTCTTTTTCCTTGTGCGTGATCTTTATGATATTTAAATGAGCGTATAGTGGTCATACTCTCCTTTTCTTCGAATGGATTTGAGGAGAAAAAATTAAACCCCGCATGCACGAATATTGAATCCTCTAAAACAAGATAATAAGGAAGGCTTTGTAAAAACGAAATCAGCGGTTCTTGCTGTGATTCTAGAAGGTTCGTAAAAACACTATTCCCAAGGCTAATAATCTCTGAAGTAGATTGGGATGTAGGATTGATTAGGTGATTTAAAACCTTTAAATCATGATTACCAATCAAGGCAGTCAATTGGTAATTTTCCTGCAAATTTATAACGTATTCCAAGGTCTCCAATGGATTAGGACCTTTGGAAACATAATCCCCCAATAAGATTAGATGGTCTCTATTTGTAAGATTCAGTTTGGCAACCAAATGTTTGAATGTATTCAAACATCCATGAATATCTCCTATGACGAATATGCGATTCATAAGAGTAAATTAGGTCGTAAAAACCCGAGAGAGTTTATGCTAACGTCAGTCTTTGGAGCTTTCCTTCTTAAAATCAATGAATGAAATAGCTGCTCCAAAAGCAATTAGAAAGATCACAATATTTACGAACAAATTAACTCCGTCAGTTACGGCAGGATTGGTAATTTCCATTTGAATTAAATTTTAGAGGGCTAAGATAACAAATATCACTTTTCTTGTATCCTCTTAAAAAGTATAAATTTAGAATATGGCTCAAGAGATTCTATTACTAGACCATTCAACAGATTTTAATAGGTTATTCCCCCTAGGGAAAATCCAGTTGTTTAAGGTTGATTCTTTGAGAATATCGGTAACCAGAACTGTAAATGGTTTTGTAGCATTTGACAACCACTGCCCGCATGCAGGATATGCTCTTAATGAAGGACATATTAATTTCGAAAACCAATTAACATGCCCTTTGCACCACTATACTTTCAATTTGAAAACTGGAAAAGAGGAAGAAGGTCAATGTAAGGATCTCCATTTTTACCAAGTACATTTTAATAAAAATGGAGACCTGTTACTAAGTATTAGCCAATACTAAAGAATCGCACGACAGAGACTAACCAATCAGCAATGCTTTGCGCAAATTCGTTTCCAGAGCCTCTACCAATGACATACAAAACGAACATGAAATAAAAGAACAGAAGGAAAATTGCTTTACCTCGTCCCATTGTTTTACCAGAAACAAATAAGATCAATACAGCGGCTGTAAGCAACCACAATAAAAATCTGAGTTCACTGCTCAAATCAACCATTTCCTGAGGCATTGGAATTGGTCCATTCATCAAAGTAAAAATGAATAGCGGGAAACCAAGAGCAAAGCAGATATCGAAAATATTACTTCCAAGCGCGTTAGAAATTGCATCGTCATATTTTCCTCTTTGTGCATCTTTAATAGACAATACAGTATCAGGAAAACTGGATGCAGCGGATGCAAGTATTAATGCAACAAACATCACAGGAATATCCAAACCATGAAATTCACCCAAGAATGGAACCGTATAAGTATCTGCGCCGATCCATTCACATGCTACCACTAAAAGGTAACAAACCAAGGCGATGGCAATTGTTGCCGAAATCAATAAGGCCCAGGCATTTAAAGTTGTGATTTTATTGCGACCAACAAAGACTCTCTCTAGATCAAGTGTTATTAAAGCGAGCATGAAAGACTTTTGTGCACGTTCTTCATTGTCGAATTCATCTTCACTTATTTGACCCTCTTCAAGCATATGATCGCGCTCGGTCTTGTCCATTGACCAGAACATAAAAATGATGTAAGCGACATACACCATCATCAAAAGGAATCCATGATACCAATCGAGACTTGCTCCGCCAATTACAACAATGAATATAAATTCTGCAATGAGCAAAGAAATACCATCACGATACATTACTTTTTTTGATACCTGAATGTTCTTCACAATACCAGCACCAACCACAGCTAAAATTACTACGGCAGGAATGACCATACTGTTAAATATCGCAGAACCAGCGGTTGTTCCTATTCCGCCAGAGAAACCTTCAGCGTCCTTCATTATAAATAAGAAGAAGAAAGTGGTAAATACTTCAGGCATGGAACTCGCAATAGCGTTGATTGTGGCTCCTCGAACACCATCGGACAAATTTCGTCCTATGTATTCTGATCCAGTCATAAATCCATCGCCTGCGCGCCAAATTACAAGGCAACAAATAGCGATCAATATCAAGGGGATGATTATGCCCATTTTTAAGAGTTTGGTGGAAAATTACCTAATTTCATAAGCTGGAGGAGGACTAAGATAATAATTTTATCTAATTCGGTTAGCTTTTGATAATATATTAGGTAAAACATTTTCATTCTTTAAACACCAAAATCTGATTCATATCAGTTAGAGTCTATCTGTTTTAAAATTATTATGATCTGTCTGGCTTCTTAATCTTGATCTTTACTTAATTTTCTTGTTTGTTAAATAGAATTCTAGGATGTATATAAATCTTTCGGGACTAAACATATTATTGACGGGCGCAAGTCGTGGAATAGGCAAGGCTTTGGCGACTAAACTTGCTGAGGCTGGGGCCACCATAGCAGTGCATTACAATAAAAATATAAGGGAAGCAGAAAACCTATGCCATATTTTAGGAAATGAATCAAGACCTTTTCAGGCGGATTTATCAAAACCAGATGAAGCCTCAAAATTATTTGATAGAGTAGTGCTGGAAATGGGAAGTATTGAGGTCTTGATAAATAATGCTGGAGTGGCAATTCCGGCAACTGTGGATTCTTCAGATGATATCTGGCTAAAATCATGGAATGATACTATTCAAGTCAATCTTACTTCATCAGCTGTTTTATGTAAAAAGGCAGTTGAGCATTTTTTGAAAAGAAAATCGTCTGGGCGCATTATAAATATAAGCTCACGAGCCGCATTCAAGGGAGAAAAGGCGGATTATATGGCCTATGCCGCCTCTAAAGCGGGCTTGGTTGCTTTGACAAAATCAATTGCCGCGGCTTTTGGTAAAGATGGTGTAAAGGCATTTGTTGTGGCACCAGGTTTTGTGAGAACTGATATGGCAAAGGAATTCATGGAAAGATATGGTGAAGATCATGCTAAAGGGGATTTGTCTCTTGAGCGGATGACTGAACCCAAAGACTTGGCGCCATTAATAACATTTATCGCCAGTGGAATGGCAGATCATTCTACTGGGGCAACATTTGATGTAAACGCAGGAAGCTATATGCATTAATGAGTCAATTTTTTTAATTTTATAAAACCAACCATAACCAACAAATGGATAAGCTAAAAAACCAAATAAGGGTCTTGATACAACTTGCTATGACAGATCAGACCTTTGACAAAGAAGAGAAAATCCAAATATATAGCATTGCCGCGGCAAACAACCTGGATAAGAGTATAGTCGATGATTTGATAGAAGAAAACATCAAGAATAAAGGAAACATTGAGATAGAATTTGGTTCACTTTCCTTTGAGGACAGATTTGACTTCCTGTATAATGTAATTCAATTAATGAAAATAGATAGCAATGTTTTCTTAAGTGAGATTAGATTCTGTGAGGGATTAGCGGAAAATCTCAGATTCGATAAAAAGGTTATAAAAGCCATGTCCAGCAGGATATATTCTGATCCAAGTATTACTTCGGATCGCTCAAGACTGATAAAAGAGGCTAAAAAGTTTGAATTATAGAAGCTTAAGTTCAAAAACTGTAGTAGATTAAACGTTTCAAAATAAAAATCAAGATGAGTATAAGATCCCAATTAAGCACATTAATTCAGCTTGCAAATGTTGACGGAGATTTTGCAGGTGAAGAAAAGGCAATGATTATAATGATCGGCAAAGCCAATGGTTTGAAAGAAGAAGAAATCATGGATTTAGTTGCAAACCCTGAGCCACTTCCACCACTTTCGACAATGACACAGGATGATAGATTTGAATATCTATATAACATTGTTCAACTGATGAAAATAGATAGCCAGGTTTATCTAAGTGAAATTAAGTATTGCGAAGAACTAGCAGAAAAACTAGGATATAAAAGGACAGTGATCTCTGCACTATCTTCACGTATATTCAGTGATCCGGCAATAACATCTAATCGAGATGCTCTTCGAAGGGCGGTTTCGAAATATGAGAATTAAATCAAGCCCCTTATGGGGTTTTTTTGTGATTATGTAACATGCAGCAATTTGAATGGCGTGACTTCAACTCTGTTGATTTACACGAATTAATTATAACCAAAAAGCAATTTCATCAAGCAATTCAAACGGTAGCGGCTGTTGGAAGAAAATTTAGTGACTACTCGGCAAATGACGAAAATGCCAATTTGATTTGGGTGCCGGGTTTAACAAGGCTTGCTGGAAATTGGGTAGAAGGCAACAGAACATTCAGGACATCACTTAGTTTCAATGATTTTGGTATTTATCTGGTTGATGAAAAAGTCAATACCATTTCCAAATTTTTATTGAATGGAAAAAACCAGACTCAGTTACTAGTTTGGATGGAGGAACAGATTGGAAAACTTGATCTTGATGCTTCTGATTTAACTTTGAACCTGCCCTATACTATTCCTTCATATCAAACACAGGCTGGTGAAAATTTCCTGGTTGATCTGGAATTGGCGGATGAATTTTCAAAATACTATCACAACACATTTATATGTGTGAGAGACATTGCTAAGAAATTGATTGATGATATTCCAGAGATCAGAACATGGCCTCATCACTTTGATATTGCAATGACCATCGTTGTAAAAGACACAGGAGATATAGAGACAAACTCAACGATTACTCTGGGAATGTCTCCTGGAGATGATGAGTTTGAAACGCCATATTTTTATGTCAACACTTGGCCACATGTTGATACAGCCATGTTTTCAAAAATGCCAAATGGTGCTATTTGGCATGAACATTATTGGACTGGTTCTGTTCTACTTGTGCAAAATATTATTGGTAAAGAGAATCAAAAGGAAATCCTTGATGAATTCTTTCGTCAATCAAGCCAAGTTCTTATTGACACCTTAAAATCCTAATCAATGCAGGATTTCTGAAACATTGCTTTTGATCTTCAGGCTGATTTCATTCAAAGGCAAATCATTGATATCATTCCCAAAAGGGTCTTCAATCTCTTCGGAGATTAGCTCCACACTTACAAGAAAATAAAAAGCCAACATCACAACAGGAATAGTCCAATAACCAAACTCCCAAATGAAGCTGAAAGGCAAGGTTATGGAATAAATAAAAAGAAACTTTTTGATGAACATGCTGTATGAATAAGGAATCGGTGTTGATTTGATTCGCTCACAAGCGCCGATAATATCAGTAAAACCTTTAATTTCTTTGTCAAGGATAATCAATTGTTCATCAGAAATAATTCCGTCATTTCTTAGTTGGAATATGCGACCATAAAGCAGTTTATTAATACAACTAGGTCTGTGTTTACTTTGAATGATGGTGCCTTTGATTTCGTCATTTATTAGGTCCATTTCCCCCACCATGATGCTGTCTCGTAGATGTTCTTTCATGGCAAAAGCCATATTCGGAATCATTCTTCTAAAGAAAGCTCTTTCTTCGATCATCTCAGAGGGCAGGTAGATAGACAGCTTGATAGCCAGATGTCTGGAATCATTTACAAGCTGACCCCACAGCTTTCTTCCTTCCCACCATCTGTCATATGCTGTATTTGTTCTCAATACAAGGAACAACCCAAGGATTACACCCAAAATGGAATGAAATGCAATTGTACCCCCATAATGAAACTTGAATACATCAAGGATCAAAAAGCAAAGCAAAAGCGTAAAAACCCCGACAAAAAAGATCAATGGGAATAGCAATCGCATGACATAGCGACTGTAAAAATCAAATATTAGAGAGAACCAAGTTTTAGGGTTGTATTGGATCATGCGATCAAGATAAAGGGATTTTCAATAGAAATCATAGAACAAGAAAGTCTATCTAGGATCAATAAAACCCATTTCAGATTTTAGTTTGATTATTCTATCGTAGGATTCTAAAATCCGTGAGATTGGTATTTCGTTGTTTTCAACCTTGCTTCGAATAATTTGATGGAGTTTATCTGCCGTAACCTGTTCAGATTCAGGCACATTATTGGCAAACATGAGGATATCAACCCCTGCGTTTATGGATAGTTTAATTGCTTCTTCAAGACCATATTCTTTGCTAATCGCTCCCATTTGCATATCATCGGAGATCACCACACCATCATAGTTTAGAAAATCTCTCAAAAGACCAGTCACTATTTTTTTTGATAAAGTGGCAGGAAGCAAGGAGGAATCAAGAATTCGGTTTACAATGTGGGCTGTCATTACAATTCTCACCAAACCAGAATCCAACAAGACCTTGTAAGGATAAATCTCTTCCATTTGCCATGTTTCAGACACATCTGCCACACCAAGATGGGTGTCATTTTTTGAGCTACCATGTCCTGGGAAATGTTTTACCGCAGTTGCAACATTTAGGCTATCATGCATTTGAATAACAGCAGAGGCATGTTTTGCTACATTTGAGAAATCGGATGAATATGATCTTTCGATTTTACCGATTACGGGGTTTTGAGGATTAATATTTATATCAAGAATCGGAGCATAATTTAAATTAATGCCAACCTCAACAAGTGCTGATGCTGTTTGAAATGCGTAATGTCGTGTTGAATCAAGATTGTCAATCTTGCCGAGATACTGAGCTGAGACGGATTTGGGGAAACCATATTTTGTCTTTAACCTGTTTACTCGTCCACCTTCCTGATCTATGCTAACAAAAAGAGGAACAGTAGACATGTTTTGGGCGTAATCTATGATGGATTGGAGGTTTATTTTTGAATCTTTTGATGAAATATTCTTTTCGAATAAAATTATTCCTCCGGCTTTTCCTTGTTCTAATGATTTAAACACTGGAGCATTTTTATCTAAAACCTCAAAATCACCGATCCCGATCATAATCATTTGACCGATCATCATATCCAAGGAATCAACCGGTTGTGCACGGATGAAAAAAGTGAAAAGACACAGAATTAGGCTAATCAAAATCTTATTCATATTTAGAACTTATTCAGCTTGGAAATCTTTTGGCCCGATAAAGATAGGTAGTAAGGTTGGAGGTCGGCGCATAGACATGAGTGTGCCGGTATCACGCCAACCAACTGTCCTATTTTCAAAGAGCTGATGTATTCAGTTGATCCACTTATGATGCCATGTTCTTGCGAAAGCCTAATTAAACTAGCAGACTCCTCTGAATCCCATCCATTTGTTAAACAATTGACAACTGATCCAAATGATGGAGGTGAACTTTTGACGTAATCTTTGGATAGATGAACCGCTCCCCCATAAATCACGGCTTCATTTCTATCTGGATGGATAGCCACCACAGGGCAAACCATACAAACACCAATATCATCAAACGAACAAGAACCATAGGAATGTTGTGTCAGATCATAGAACACAAAATTTCCAGGTCGGATTTCATCTACATCGGAAAAGGAACTAAGGCGGGAGCAAGTCGGTGTATCGCCGTAAGACAGAAAAACGTCAGTTCCAATAATTTCCTGCGCCTGATGGAGAATCTTAATGCTCGAATCATAAATAGACTGGGCTTTTTCCTGATCCAGGATTTGATAGGCATGTCCTGCATGAGCCAATAAACCGACAAAGTGATGAGCCGGGTTTTTTGAACTGATAAGTGTTGGTAGCACGTCAAGGTGATCTATATCAACACCTGTCCGTTTCGTACCCACATCTATTTTTATGAAATAATTCAGCTCCGAAATCACATTTTGGTTGAGATGCGCCAAGGCATCTTTCGATTCAATCAATAAGTTGAGTTTGATTTTCTGTGCTAATTCATTGATTGCATTTGCTTCTCTTGGGTTATAAGGAAATGCAATCGTAATATCATCCCAGCCATGATTGGCAAAATATTGTGCCATTTCTACTGATGAAACTGTGATTTTGGTGACGCCTTCATCTCGATACCACTCACCAATGACCGCTGACTGATGGGTTTTAAAATGTGGACGAAAAACCACTCCAGAGCCGGATGCTTTAGTGGCCATTTTCGAAATATTGGCTCTACAAACTTCTTCATTCACTAGAAGTGTTGGTTTTTGAATATCGAGGTTCATGCTTCTAATCTATAGTGGATTTTTATCCTGCCCAACCTTCTCTATCCAAACTTCTGTATTGAATGGCCTCTGCCAAATGTTCTATTCTGATTGATTCAGAGCCATCCAAATCGGCAATGGTTCTCGATACTTTCAATATTCTATCATAAGCTCTTGCAGAAAGCCCCAATTTTTCCATTGCTGTTTTGAGCAAAACTTTGCCACCAGAGTCTATTTTACAGACATCTTTAGCCAAAGGCGATCCCATCATTGCATTGCAATGGACATCATTATGATTTTCAAATCTAGTTTTTTGGATTTCTCTGGCCTTAACTACACGCTCGCGTATTTCCATACTTGATTCCGCTTTTCTTTCTGCAGTCATTTGATCAAAAGAAACAGGCGTGACTTCCACATGTAAATCAATTCGATCCAAAAGAGGGCCACTGACCTTATTCAAATATCTCTGCACAATACCCGGACCGCAAACACATTCTTTTTCGGGATGATTGTAATATCCGCATGGACACGGATTCATGCTTGCAATCAACATAAAGTTGGCAGGATAATCTATGGATATTTTTGCTCTTGAAATCGTCACTCTTCTTTCTTCCAATGGTTGACGCATTACTTCCAAAACTGCTCTTTTAAATTCTGGAAGCTCATCAAGGAAAAGCACGCCATTGTTAGCTAAGGAGATTTCCCCAGGTTGTGGCATACCTCCACCGCCAACAAGTGCCACGTCACTGATCGTATGATGTGGGGAGCGAAATGGCCGAGTTGCAATCAATTTGCCATTTTCACCAAGTCGGCCAGCAACGGAATGAATCTTTGTGGTTTCCAAAGCTTCATGTAATGTGAGTGGAGGCAAAATAGATGGAAGTCGCTTGGCCAGCATTGTTTTGCCTGCGCCAGGAGGACCAATCATGATTACATTATGACCGCCAGCTGCGGCAATTTCCATCGCCCTTTTGATATTTTCCTGACCTTGAACATCCGCAAAATCAGTTTCAAAATGAGAACTATCGTGGAAAAACACATCACGTGTGTCAAACTTTAAGGGCTCGATTGGCTCTGATCCATCCAAATGTGAAATGGCTTCTTTCAATGTTTCAGCACCAATGATTTCAATATTGTCTACAATAGCAGCTTCTGACGCATTTTCTTTTGGGAGAATAAATCCTTTGAACCCGTTTTTTCTTGCTTCGATGGCAATAGGTAAAGCACCCCTTATTGGCCTCAAGATTCCATCAAGTGACAATTCACCCATGATGACATATTTTTCCAGATCTGGAAACAACGCTTGTTCTGATGCTTGCAAAATCCCCATGGCAATGGGAAGATCATATGCCGAGCCTTCTTTTTTAATATCAGCAGGGGCGAGATTGACTACAACTTTTTGCCTGGGAAATCGATAACCTAATTGCTTCACGGCGGATTCAACTCTTTGCTGACTTTCCTTTACAGCCGAGTCAGGCAAGCCAACCATGTAAAATTTGGTTCCTTGTACAACATTGATTTCTACAGTAATGGTATGCGCATTTACACCATATACCGCACTTCCGTAAGTTTTAGCAAGCATAAATCGAATATATCAATTTCTTGAATAACTGAACAACGACTTGTTTGGAAAATTTCGATTGATCTTATTCTTGATCTTCTTCTTTATCGGTAGAAGTTTCAGGATTTTCTACGGTTTGTGACTTGTCGTAAAGCTTGGCTTTTAGGTTCAAAACATCTTGTTCAGCTTTATTTAACTTCTTTTTCAAGGATAGAATATGGGTGTTTTCTACAATAATGCCTGTTGTCATCAAAAGGCTTAAAATTAAAAATGTGACGGTACCGTAAAGTGGCAGATTCGTCAGGCCAAATTGCTTCATTAGGAAAGTATAAAAGGCATCAATATCTGAAACCATTCGATACAAAAAATCAATACTGAAATAAAGCACCAACAATGTGATGATTATGTATATGGGGTAGAAGAAGATTTTGAATTTTCTCATCACGACGTTTACTAAAGGTGCGAAAAGTTAGAGAAATTATAACGTGTATAATAACATTGACATATTTTTTCCCTCTTCATTATCAGAATAAATAAGGACGATGTGGAAAGTTATATCTCAAGGCGAATGAAATAATTTTGTTATTTGAATCGTAATTACCTGATTTCGAGGATTCATTTCTTGATGTAAACTCGATTTCTGTAAATAGATTATGTTTCAATTGATATGACAGCAGTGTTCGAGTCAGATACAAACTAGTTTTGTCTCCTTGAAGAAGATCAATGCCAACGGATCCTGTTTTAAGGGTGTAAGATTTGAGAATATCTCTACCATAGCTGGATTCCCCAAGATCATTTCCATATTGAGCCATCAGAAAATCGGCGCTTAAAGTCAGCTTAGGGGAGATTCGATAATTTCCTGAAACAATTATTTCTCTAAAATTTGCTCCCAAAGGATGAGCAAGAGGAAGATTGTAGTGACTGTAGGATGTGAAATTATTCTGGTGTGAATATGTATATGGCCGCACTTGATTCCATTCTAATTGGATCAATAATTTATTGATTCCAAATGCATCTATGTATTTACCTCCAAGTTGGAACCCCTGTTTGTTTTCCCAATAACCATCGCCTGAAAAAGCTTTGCTTACGATCAATTCATCGATTACAAGTTGTCCGTATAGAGAGATTTTATTGAAAATGTTCCATTTGAAATCCAATCCCAGAAGGGCATTGTCTGCACTTCCATCTTGCTGCTCCAATGCTCGATAGAAAATTACCGGATTCATATATTCCAATTTAAGGCTATTTGTTCCAAGAGAATCTGGCCTTCCATAAATGACGGATTCAAACAACCCAATATTCAGGCGATCCGTCACTTTGAACTCCAAATGATGAAGCGCCAGGAATTTTTTAGGAAAAGAGCCTGTGCCTAACAAACCGAATGATCCTCCAGCTGTTTGAGCTGTGAGTTGAGCAAAAATATTGGTGTATTGAAATTTCCAGATTTGAGTTTTGAGTCTGAGATAAGGATAATTATTTCCAAAATCGGATAGAATCAATGATCGCTTCCCATTCCCAATGAAGTTTTTTCCATAGCCAAATTGTGCGTTGATATGTTTGGATATGTTGAAATCGATATAGGCCTGGGCACGTAAAAAATCCACTCCTGTCACATCATATTGTTTCCAGAAGCCTTCATACGGCACACCAAGTGTTGAATCAGTGACATTCTGAATATATGTCGGATACCTTGCCTGGTTTTCCGTCAGGAGAGTATAAAAAGATATTTTATTATCTATGGTACCTCTCAATTCGAATCCTCGGTAGTTTTGAAAGAGCAGATCAGTGTTCGAAGATTCTTTTCCAGCACCAAAAACAACCACCGGATTCATGTGAAAATCAAAATCTGGGTCAGAAACAGAAATAAAATCTGATGGATATTTAAAAAATCGATTTGATCGGGCTGTGAAATTCAGCTCAGCAGAATCAAGGTATTCGCGTGATTCTTGTTGTATGTAGTTCAGATCATATTCTTCTGCTCGGGTCAAATCAGCATTTGTGTTTTTACCAGCAATTGCCATTTCCTTTCTGGAAACAGGCTTTACGGTAGTAAAATATGATTTTTCAGATAACAAATCCCACCTATCATAGACTTGATACGCCGGGCTGTTGAGGGGTAAATCTGTGGACTGACCAAATGATTTGGCTGCAGCAAATAGGAAAAAGAATATGTAGATGTACCTCACGACTGTAAAAATATAAAAAAGGAGCTTTTGAATATCCTTCTTTTTATTCTATCTTTGCAGTCCTTTTTAAAGAAAGACAGTAATTATGAGAAAGGACATTCATCCGGAATATAAAGAAGTTGTTTTCTTAGACACTTCAAGTGAATTCAAATTCTTGACAAAATCAACAATGTCAAGTGACGAGACTATTAAATGGGAAGATGGTAATGAATACCCTCTTATCAAAATAGAGGTTAGCTCAGCATCACACCCGTTTTATACAGGTAAGAAGATCTTTTTGGATACCGCTGGTAGAGTTGAGAAATTCAACAAAAAATACAAGCAAGCCAAATAATTTTATTTTCATAGAAGATTTGAAAGTCTTCGGGAGTTATCCTGAAGACTTTTTTATTTTTGCCGGATGCATGTCATCCTTTTTGACCTCCCAGAGGATCAAATAAAATTATATCCACTTACCCTTACCCGACCCATAAGTCATGTGCGTGTAGGTATCTTGACTATTTTTGAAAAGTGGAAAAACCTTCTTCCAGAATCAAATATCACAGTTCGCACTGCTGATTATCTTCATTCAAAATTTCCAAATTCAGAAAGTTCTTCCGATTCGCTTTGGATTAAAGCAGGTGTGTTGCCTGATCAGACATTTATTGAAAATGTTTCTGAATTGAAATTAGGGACGGCTTTGATAAAAAATGATTTGCTCTTAGCCTATAAAGGTATAAACCTGGTTGAGGCACAATCGGCCAATAAGAAGGAGTACGCGGAGGAATTATCTATTATAAGTAGAACTTGGGATATTTTTCAAAAGAATGGACAAGAGATCAAACGAGATTTTGCTCGATTGACAAAAGGCAAAAAGTCACAAAAAATTGAGGATCCGCACACCATCGTTTATGGAACAGAAATATTTCTGGAGGAAGGAGCAAAGGTAAAAGCGGCTGTTTTGAATGCTGAAAATGGTCCTATTTACATAGGTAAAAACGCAGAGATTAGTGAAGGCGCATTGATTCGCGGGCCATTTTCTGTGGGAGAAGGCTCTGTAGTGAATATGGGAGCGAAAATGCGCGGCGATACAACGATCGGGCCATTTAGCAAAGTTGGCGGAGAAGTATCCAATGTGGTGATTTTTGGCAACTCAAATAAGGGTCACGACGGATTTTTGGGAAATGCAGTTATTGGCGAATGGTGCAATTTTGGTGCGGATACCAATAATTCTAATCTTAAAAACAACTATGCACCAGTTAAAATGTGGGATTACAACCAGGAGACCTATGTGGATACTGGGTTGCAATTTTGTGGGTTGATTATGGGTGATCACTCCAAAACGGGAATCAATACCATGTTCAATACGGGAACCACCGTTGGTGTTTCTTCTAATATTTTTGGTCCCGGGTTTCCGCGAACATTTATCCCATCTTTTTCATGGGGTGGGGCCAGTGGATTTTCGGTATATCAACTGGAAAGAGCAATTGAAACGGCTATTCTTGTCACGCAGCGCAGAAAATTATCGTTAACAGAAGGCGATAAAGCCATACTTACCCATATCTTTGAAAACTATTCTTTTCAGTCAAAAAAGATCGAATAAGCTGATATGCAGTTTGCAGAAATCCCAGGACTTTTAGATTTAAAACAATCACTCATTTCATCATACGAGCAAAATCATATTGCTCATGCGCAGCTTTTCAATGGTGTGGAAGGAGGAGGTGCGCTTCCCTTGGCTTTGGCATTCATTACATTTTTACTTTGTGAAAACAAACAGGCCAATGATTCATGTGGGACATGTTCCAATTGTCAAAAAGTAAGAAAGCACATCCATCCTGATGTTCATTATTTTTTTCCAAAGCTTAGTTTCACGAAAGCAACGGACATAGAAAAACATCATGCCGAAACACAGAAGACCTGGAGGGATTTTGCTGCCAATACTCCATTTGGTGGTGTGAACTCATGGGTTTCCTTAAATGGGTTCGACAATAAAAACATGTTGATTACCAAGGAAGAAAGCAGAAGAATCACGCGTACGGTTAGTATGAAGTCATTTGAGGGAGATTTCAAAATTCTCCTAATCTGGTGTCCTGAATATATGCATCCTTCAGCTGCTAATGGCATATTGAAAGTGCTGGAGGAGCCGCCAACACAAACGATTTATATATTGGTGAGCTATGCTTACGAAAATTTATTACCAACTATCAAATCTCGAGTTCAGCTTTTTTCGGTTGCGCCCTTGACCGATGAAGAGGTTTATAATTATCTGGTAGAAAACCTTGGTTCAGATCCATCAAAAGCAAAGCAAGTCAGTCGCATGTCTGGCGGAAGTATTGGTAAAGCTATTAGGGAGTTGGAAGTGGTTGGCGAAGTAGCGTATCAATCATTTCAGAGCTGGATGAGGCAATGTCTTTCCAGAGATTATGCTGGCTTGGCCCAATTAAGTGAAGAATTTTCTAAAAGCTCCAAGCCGGATCAACGCAATACGTTGGAGTTTGGACTTACTCTGGTACGTGAGTCTATACTATCTAAATCAGGTGGAGAAACATTCATCGTAAGGGAAGGTGAGGAAAAAACCTTTATTGTAAAATTTGGAGCAGCCGTGACATTGGAAGCGCTGGAGCACATGTATTTGGAGTTGAGTGAAGCGCTGCGAAATCTGGCTAGAAACGCCAATGCAAAAATTACATTCATGAATCTTTCACTTTCTATATGTGAAAGTCTGGCCAAAAAAACAGCAAAATGAATTTGATAAAAATTGGCACCAGAAAAAGCAAACTTGCTCTTTGGCAGGCGGAATATGTAGCCCAGAAACTCAATGAAGGCGGGTTAAAAACCGAACTGGTTTTAATGGAAACAATCGGAGATAAAGTGCTGGACGTATCCATTTCAAAAATTGGTAGCAAAGGGGTATTTACTGAGGAGCTTGAAGAGAAACTTGCGAAAGGTGATATTGATATAGCGGTACATTCTGCCAAAGACATGCAATCCTCACTTGATGAGGGATTTGAACTTATTGCATTTAGTGAAAGAGAAATAGTTAACGATGTAATCGTAGCAGAAAAATCGATTGATCTGAATGAAGAAATGGTCTTAGGCACTTCTTCAACCAGACGTATTGCTACGCTCAAACATTTTTACCCAAAAGTAAAAACGGTTGAGGTAAGAGGTAATCTTCAAACAAGGCTGGAGAAGATGAGAGGAGGACTTTGTGATGGTTTGCTTTTGGCCTATGCAGGTGTCCATAGAATGGGATATCATGATTTGGTCAAACATCAACTTTCCTTAGATGAATTTACCCCTGCAGTAGGACAAGGTAGCATCGCGATAGAATCGCATCAATCGCTTTCTAAAGAGAAAAGAGAAAAAATAAGGTTGCTAATTAATCACCCGTCAACAGAAAAACGACTATTGGCTGAAAGAGCCTTTTTGAAAAAACTTGAAGGCGGTTGTAGTATTCCTGTTTTTGCTTTAGCGGATCATCTAGGTGATATTATTTCTATCACAGGAGGTATTATTAGTCTAGATGGTAAAGTGAGAATAGTGAAATCCGCATCAGGCACAGATCCCGAATTACTTGGGTTGCAATTGGCAGAAAACCTCCTTCAGGCAGGTGGAGACCATATTTTGAATGAAATTAAAAAACAGCTTAAAAAATAAATTACATTAAAATGAAAAGATTCATAGCAATAGCAATGGTGCTCGCAGGCTTTTTAAGCGCTTGTGATGACAATAAGGATTTTGTAGTAGTGATCCATACTGAATATGGCGATATGAAGGCCATATTGTATGAGGAAACACCTCTTCACAAAAAGAATTTTCTTGAGTTGGCTAAGGCTGGAAAATATGACAGTACTACCTGGCACAGAGTAATTAATGAATTCATGATTCAAGGTGGTGATGTGAATGCGAAAGAAGGCACAAGAGAATCAGATGAAGATCGTATTCCGGCTGAGATTGTAAGTGGATTTTATCATACTAAAGGAGCTTTAGCTGCGGCACGTCAAGGCGATCAGGTAAATCCTGGGAAAAAATCATCTTCAACACAGTTTTATATCGTTCATGGCAAAAAATACACGAAAGATGAATTGACAGTAGATCAAGTCAAATTAAACCAAGGGATCTCCAAAATGCTTTCTGATCCAAAATTTGAAGATTTGATGAGTCAGTTTCAGGAATTATCTAAGGTAAGAGATTTTAAAGGAATGAATGATTTGGCAATGGCCAATAAGGATTTGGTAGAAGAGGAACTAGGAATAGATGTAAGTCTTGAAATTGAACCTGAGAGATTGGAGCTTTATACAACAGTAGGCGGGGCACCACATCTTGATAAAGAATATACGGTATTTGGCAGAGTAGTAGAGGGACTGGATGTGATTGATAAAATTGCCGCCGTAAAAACAGGGAGAATGGATAAGCCACAGGCAAATACTTATATGACTATGGAAGTAGAAATGATGCCAAAGAAAAAAATCACGGAACTTTACGGATATACATATCCCGAAAAGAAGAAATAAAATTTCGGCTTGAGATTCCAGAATGAAAGCTGATATAGCTCTTCTTACAGAGGACCGATACATCGACGCAAATCCGAGTGAACAATATAAAAAGGAAGTTCTTCGGGAAGATCAACTCTTATCTTCGGCTTTAAAAAGACAAGGAATATCTTCTGTACGAGTAAGTTGGACCGATCAGGATTTTGATTGGACATCAGTCAGCTATGTGATGTTTCGTTCCACTTGGGATTATTTCTACAAGATCAACCAATTTCAAAACTGGTTGATGCTTAGGGAAAATGAAGTGAGTTTTATCAATTCTTTGAGTCTGGTTCGATGGAATATGGACAAGCATTACCTCCGAGATTTGGAAAGAAATGGAATTTCCATAGTTCCTACGGTTTATGTAGAGCCAAATGAAAATGTGGAACTGAAAGACCTATTACAAGAATTTTCATCGGAAAAGTTGATCATAAAACCAGCAGTATCCGGAACAGCCAGACACACCTATTTGGTTACAAAGGAAAACCTAGCCGAACAGGAATCAATCTTCAAAAAACTGATTTCTGAAGAATGTATGCTTGTGGAGCCATTTCTTAAAAATATTTCTGAAAATGGAGAAATATCTCTGGTGATCATCAATGGTGAATATGCCCATGCCATATTGAAAAAAGCAAAAGTAGGAGACTTTAGAGTGCAAAGTGATTTTGGTGGTACGATACAAACCCATCAGCCTTCGAGGGAGGAAATTGATTTTGCTTTGGCAGTAATAAAAACCTGTGAAACAGTTCCTGTATATGCTCGTGTAGATGTAGCCAGAGACGATTACGATCAACTTGTACTTGTAGAGCTAGAATTGATAGAGCCGGATATATGGCTTAGGATGAATCCCGGAAGTGTAGATAAATTGGCTCAAGCTGTGAAAACATATATTTTCAAAGCTTGAGCAGAGAATAGAAAATCGCGATTATTTTGAAAGCATTTTCACCAACCAAAGAACGAGATAAAGAACTAACCCCACTCCAAAGAATAAAATGCCTACAACGAAAGCTATTCTTACGACGCTTTCTTTCATCCCAATTTTTTTACCGAACCAGCCGGAAACACCTAGTATCATAATTTTTTTTGTTTAAAGAAAAACACAATTTACGAAAAGCACAAGGTGTTCAATTTTTGGAAAGAAATATAATTTTCTCAACAAACTTTTCATTCAGCATCAAACCATCCTTAAATGATATAAACCTATCCTCAGACTTGAGGGTGAGCGCCGGTGCTTTTTCAATGGTCAAATTATCATAAGCCATAGGCCAGGAGTACGATTCCAGCTTATATCTAAAATGTACCACAATTCCTTTTGGTCGGAGTTCGATATTGGCGTAAGTGATGTAATGCTCAGCGTTGAGATATTCTGCATATTCTTCGCTAATGCTGTGTATGGGCATTCTTTTTGATCCAATACCGCCCTTTTTTATCCTTTCCAAAAGGGAATATGGTTTGCCTACAAGCTTGTTGATTTCTAGGGCTATTTCCCGGCTACTGTAAGTGGTCTCGTATATCACCTGCTGCTAATCTGTTATTTGTGGTTCGGCATTCACCGCCATTTTGTAGGAAAAATATCCACCTAATGCAGCCCCAGCCATGGCACATAAATACGCGCCAAATGGATTATGAAACAGACTGAAGCCAACATAAATACCCATAATCTCGAACCCAATCCACATGAGAATCATGTTAATAATAAAGCTTGTTGGCTTCAGGCCTTTTTCCCTCACTATATTTCGGATGGTTTTGCCTAGTGAGATCATCGCAATTATTTCCAGCATAGGGCAAAATTAAAAAATTATAGTCAGCATGAGCTCAATTTTCGAAGCGCCTCATGATCAAGGATCTTCCATCTATTTGAAAGTATTGCTCCAGCTTTGATATAAACTCATCTTCATTCATGATGGGCTTTTCGTCTATTTCACCATTCAACTCAAGCTTCAATTTCCTATCTGTAAGAGTAATTCTTCCATTTCTGAAAAGCTGTGTGATGAGCTTATTTTGGGTAAACATAGATTTTTCTGATTCCTGATGATAATTACACATTGGCAAAAACTCAATGAGTTCATGTGGTTTCAGATCAAACATGTAAATGGTGTTGTATGTGGAGTTGTCTCTTGATTTTTTCAAAATCCAGTTGTCATCGGGATCTGTTTCGAATTTGTAGTAATAGTTATAGTCCAACTGTGGAACATTCAGAACCAATATTTTTGGCTCAACAAACAAATTACCAAATCCCACATCAACAAGCCATTTTTCATTGTTGAGCTCCACAAGCACAATCATGTGATCAAAATCTTGTCCCCAGCCCTCTTTTCCATTCACTTTTGCAGAAAGCAAGCGGCATTCATATCCGAGATTAGAAAGCAAATGGTACATGAGCCCATTCAACTCATAACAAAATCCACCGCGTTTTTCTCTGATTACTTTTTGAAATATCCGTTGGATGTCGAGCATTATCTTTTTGTGATAATGGATGTCGAGATTTTCAAATGGGATATTCAGCAAATGAGCCTTATGGATTTTTTTCAGAAAATTCAGATCATGAAGTTCCGAATCCAACCCCAGTCTTTCCAGATAGGCCTCCGTTTCGATAGCCTTTATTTTTGATTGTGTTTGGAAGTAGTTGAGTCTTCGTGACATGGCTCACGTTATTCAATATTGAAATCGAATTTCAGGTTTTCAATAAAATTTTCCAATGCCTTTTGCCAGGTTACATCTGCATCCCATCTGCTGCCAACATGAACGTCCATTACGATCGTTTGTTTGATGTAATATTTGGCCATGTTTCCATTAGCAGGAATTTTTTTCAAAGTGGTTTTCTCTCCTTTTTTAGAAATTTCCGAAATAAATACGGTTTCCGAAGCGCTTGTTTTATAATTCAACATTTGCTTGATCGTCCTTCCTGAGCTGATCACAGGCATCAAGACATATTGAAATCCTTTTTGATATAGGGATTGTACATCCGTAAAATTTACCAATTCATATTGAAAAGGATATGTTTTCATTATTTGATCGAGTTCAGAGTTGGCTCGATCGATCTCAATGTTTTTCTTAATCAATGCATTTCGATCTACCTCAGAAATCCCATCTGGGATTGTAATGGTATCAAACTTAACTACAGCAATTCCGAGACTTCTTAATCGGCCGGGCACATTTACATACCTTGTACCCGTGTACAATACCAAATCATCCAAAAACTCCGGTTGATCTGGAATCAAAAAATTTGTTCTTGCAATATCTTGTCGCAAAACCTGCCTGCCCAAAACAAGTAAAAGCTCATTCATTGATTTTGCTGAAATTCTGTATTTTGGTTGGTTTAGATCTACGCCATTTTTCACTTCGAAAATGTTCAACTCATACTCAAGATTATAACCGATCCCACTGATTTCCAGCAATATGATGTTGGATATTTGTCGCTTGATAAGCACTTCATTATAAGCTTTCGTTATTTCTGGTCCGGCAGTCAGGTCATCTTTATAGATATAAACGACCGCATCGATTCCAATTTTTCTAAAACTTTCGTGGGCTTCACGTGCAGTTTTCTTCCAATCTCCCCTTGTAGCAAATCCCTTATTAGTTTCATTTGGTATGGAGATCACAACTGCTGCGCGACTAGAGGTCAGGTCGGCGGGAACCTGCGCCATGGCAGATCGGCCAATAGCTATCAAAAGGGAAAAAAACAGGGTAAATTTTATTCTATCGATGTGCATGATTTTCTAACGAGCGATAAATTTATATATTAACCTATAAAGCGCAAGCGTATTATCCATGGATCGAAGAAGATGTGATTGGGCAGAAGGAATGTTTGAAGAATATATTCGCTACCACGATGAGGAATGGGGCGTGCCCATTCATGATGACAGTAAACATTTTGAATTTTTGGTATTAGAAAGTGCACAAGCCGGATTGAGTTGGAGTACGGTTTTGAGGAAGAGAGAAGGATATCGCGAAGCTTTCGCAAATTTTGATGTGAACGCTGTAGCTCTTTTTGATGATGATAAAATCAATGAGCTGGTGCAGAATCGTGGGATTATCAGAAACAAACAAAAAATATCAGCAGCAATTAATAATGCCAGAAAATTCATAGAAGTTCAAAACGAATTTGGAACATTCGACAAATACATATGGTCTTTTGTGAATTTTCAGCCAATCATTAATCACTGGCAAAAGCGGGAACAAGTTCCGGCTACCTCGCCACAATCTGATTTGCTAGCCAAAGACCTAAAAAAGCGAGGTTTTAAATTTCTAGGATCAACCACAATTTATGCTCACATGCAAGCCATCGGAATGATCAATGATCACACCATTGATTGCTTCAGGCATGGGCAAGTGTAAGCTTATCAGGAGTGAGTTTCGGAGTTTTTGGTTTGTAATCCTGATTTTTACCAATGTTTTTCAAAAAGTTATAATGTGATTTGATCGCTGCTCCGAATGAAGGAATATCGTAATAAGGCACGCCAAACTCCTTACATGTTTCCTGTATAATTTTGGCAATGGAACGATAATGTACAGTACATACGTTGGCGAAAAGATGATGCTCAATTTGAGTATTGAGGCCTCCTGTTAAGAATCCAGCCCACCAGCTGTTGGTAGAAAAATTGGCTGTTGTGTACATTTGATGTACCATCCAGTCATCACCAATCACACCTTCATCATCTGGCAATGGAAAATGAACTTCTTCCACTCCATGTGCCAGCATGAATATAATGGCGAGGTAAAAACCAGAGACTAAATGCATAATGACATAACCTCCCAAGATCACACCCCAGCTATAAGGCATGAATAAAAGAGGAATGACCAAATACATGGTGTAATTCAGAAATTTGTAGAAGAACAAGAAGAAATATTCTTTAGCAGGATGTTTCTTGTTATCGTAATTGTTGATTTCATTTTGAAAAAACTGAATATAATCTTTTGCAAAAACCCAACTCAAAGTGGCTAATCCATAAAAGAAGAAGGCATAGATATGTTGGAATCTATGAATCGGTCTCAGTTTGGTGCTCGGCGAAATTCTCAGGAAATCACCAGGATTGATATCCGCATCGTGTCCGTGAATATTGGTAAATGTATGATGCGCATGATTGTGAGAAATCTTCCACATGTAAGCACTTGCTCCATTGATATTGAAGCTGTGGCAAAGTATGTCCTTGATCCATTTCTTTTTGGTATATGCTCCGTGAATGGCATCATGGCCAATATTTACGGATACAAGCGCAATCAAGGCACCTAAAATCGCCCAAACGGGAAAAGTCATCCAAAGAGGAAGATTGCCAAAAACTAAAATACCGTAAGTTCCCAGCCAGGCCATAACCAAAAGAATGGATTTGATTACCATCTCCGTATTGGCGTGGGTAGAAATTCCTTTTTCCTTAAAATACCCGTTGACGCGCTCTCTGAGTACTCTGGAAAACTCGGATTTGACGCTTGGTTTAAACTTTGGTTGTATTGACATAGCAGTCGAAACGCTTAATTGAACACAAAGTTAAACAGAGAAATGCGAATCGTTCAAATTGTGAGCCTTACACTTACCTTTTATAGCTTTGCGGGTTGAAATTTCAATAATCACATGATTAGCAAATTAGAAGCGATTAAGAAAAGATTTGAGGAAGTGGGCCTTTTGATTGTGCAGCCGGATGCCATGACCGACATGGATAAATTCACCAAGCTGAACAAGGAATATCGCGATTTAGAAAAAATTGTGACCAAATATGACGCCTACAATCTTGTAGTAGGAAATATTGCCAGTGCCAAACATGTTCTCGAAACAGAGAAAGATCCAGAGTTTAGAGAAATGGCAAAAGGTGAGTTGGATGAATTAGTGCCCCAAAAGGAGGAGCTGGAGGAGGAGCTTAAAATCATGTTGATTCCTAAAGATCCAAATGACAGCAAGGATGTGATTCTCGAGATTCGCGCAGGAACAGGCGGTGATGAAGCAGCCCTTTTTGCCGGAGATCTTTTTAATATGTATAAAAGCTATTCTGAAAATCAAGGATGGAATTTTTCTGTTGTCAGCCTCACTGAAGGTACTGTTGGTGGGTTTAAAGAAATAGTTTGTAGCGTGACTGGTGAAGACGTGTATGCTAAGTTGAAGTTTGAATCAGGAGCACATCGTGTACAGCGAGTTCCGAGTACAGAATCACAAGGACGCGTGCATACTTCGGCTGCCACAGTGGCGGTTATGCCGGAAGCTGAGGAAGTGGATATTGTGCTAAATATGGGGGATATAAGAAAGGACACTTTTCGTGCATCGGGAGCAGGTGGTCAGCATATCAACAAAACTGAGTCGGCCATTCGATTGACTCACGCGCCTTCAGGTTTGGTTGTGGAATGTCAGGATGGACGTTCGCAGCATGCCAATTATGATAAAGCCTTGAAAGTTTTGAGATCCAGACTTTATGAAATGGAGCTTAAAAAACACAATGATGAAATCAGTTCTCATCGAAAATCTCTCGTAGGCTCAGGTGATAGATCGGATAAGATCCGAACATATAATTTTCCACAAGGTCGGGTCACAGATCACCGAATAGGACATACTGTTTATAATCTGCCGTCAATACTCGGTGGAGAGATAGATGATTTTATAGAAAAACTACGAATTGCGGAGAATACTGAAAGAATGAAAGATGGTTCTGAGGAATAACAAGCGGATTTCATCGTTCCAAAATCAATCTATGAAAAACCTGATTCTAATTTTGCTTTTGGTTGTTGTGACCATGCTCACAATCTCTTGTGAGCCGGAAGAAGAAAAAATTTCAGGTTCATCGTCTATCAATCTTTTTTTTAGCACGGATACAGTCATTTTCGATACACTCTTAACAGCCAGAACCAGTATTACGAAAAGGTTGCGAATTTTCAATCCGTCAAAAAACGCAGTTTCTATTTCCAGCATCCGATTGGGAAAAGGCAAGCAATCGTCCTATACCATAATTGCGAATGGAAAATTTGGTGAAGAAATAAAGGATGAGGTGCTTTTTGGTGGAGACAGCCTGCTCGTTTTAGTAGATGTGGATATCGATCCATTAGACAAAAACCTTCCTTACATAGTGAAAGATTCTATCGTTGTGGATTGGAATGGGCAAAGCGCCCATGTGAAGCTTGTAGCTTGGGGACAGGATGCGAATTATATCAATGGCGAAACTATCTGCGATCAAACATGGACGGCAGAACGGCCCTATGTGATTTATAATGGCGTTTTGGTAGACTCGCTTTGTACACTCACTGTAGAAGCAGGGGCCAGAATATATCTCGATAATAATGTGCCATTTTATGTGAAAGGAACCTTAAAAATTTTGGGAGATTCTGGAAATCATGTCACTATTCGTAATACAAGATTTGACGAAAACTATATCAAAGCACCCGGTCAATGGGATGCCATATATTTTTTAGAAGGAAGTAAGGATAATGAAATCTCATATACGGATATCGAAAATGGCAACACTGGATTAAGAATTGGTTCACCTGATGAAGATGATTCATTTGATGTCACCTTAAAGAATACAAGTATCAGACACATGTCGCAATATGGAATTCTGGCACTTACGTCAGATGTGTTTGCATCGAATACAGAAGTTTACAATTGTGGATTGGGATTAGTGGCTAGTGTTTTGGGCGGTACATATGTTTATGAACAATGTACATTTTCCAATTACAGAAGTGATTTTATTAATGAAGACCCGAAATTTCTCATAGCAGACAATTTGGAGCTTTCAACGGGTGATGTGTTGTATTCTGATCTAAGCTTTAATATGAGAAACTGTATCGTTTGGGGAGCCAATAAGGACGAACTGAATATCAACATTCTGGGACAATCCAATGTGCTTGTTGAACTGGAGAGCAATATTATCCGATCAACTTTAGACTTAGGAACAACTAACTACACCTCATTAGAAAACAATTTCCCTGGTTTCGCCGATCCTTTTGATTTTGATTACCGCTTAGATTCTCTCGCATTTGCTCGTGATCGGGGTATTGATTTGGGTTACGAATATGATCTACTTGGAAGACCGAGGGATTCAAAACCTGATATTGGCGCTTACGAAAGAATCGATAGATGATTTTTATTCAGGAACAAATCAGAATAGCATCTAAAAGGCGAGGGTTCCATCTGATTACGTCAGAAATAGTTGCTGCATTGCCTCAGCTCAGAGAGATTAAGACAGGCATGCTTCAGGTTTTCATTCAGCATACGTCCGCTTCTATTACAATCAATGAAAACGCAGACCCTACAGTTCGCGAAGATTTTGAATCTCATTTCAACAAGATGGTTCCCGAGGACGCACCTTATTACCAACATAATTATGAAGGATCAGACGACATGCCTGCTCATATCAAGTCATCATTGCTTGGTGCATCAGTTTTGATTCCGATAACAAATGGAAGATTGAATCTAGGAACCTGGCAAGGCATTTACTTATGTGAACATCGTGATTATGGAGGTTCGCGTAATCTGATCATTTCTGCCTGGGGAATGCCACTATAGCGGGATCAGAAAATTTCGTTCAAAGTCATTCAGTCATCTCAGATTTCCCTCCAAAGTTTTTAACCCAGATCAATCAGAACTTCTTTTTTGATTTAATCAAAACCCTGGCAATTTCCTTAGCCATGATCGCGGAACCTTCAGCATCTGGGTGCACCTTATCAGGTACAAGATCTGGTCTATTTTGAAGCGGTTTATATAGGTTGATAACCTTCACTTTTTCCTTTTTGCTGATATTTTTAATTTTAGGCGGGATTTCATTTGCCACCACATTTTCATCTATGGTCCAGGCCGACCCAAAAACAGGTATGGGTCTACATATAAATACCACAGGTTTGGAAGGCAAGGACTTAAACTCCTGAATCATTTTGATATAATCACTTTCGAATTCAGCTTGATAATCAACCCAATTGATAGGTTTTGAATCATTTGTTCCCAGCATAATTATCACAACATCGGGCTGGAATGATTTGGCAGAATCAAATTCAGGCAGATTCCAATATGGCTTATTACCGTTTTTTAATAGCGTTGCTCCACTATGGCCAAAGTTGGCCACTGCCCAATCTGCTCCGAGAATTTTCTCCAATTGAGGAGGATAGGCCAATGAATCACGACCCTCAATGCCAGCCCCGTATGTTATGCTGTTACCAACACAAGCCACTTTGATTTGGGCAAATCCATTTATAAAAAACAGCACTAAAAAAGAGGTGAAGAATAACTTTTTCATACTTTAACGTTGATTTTTGAGTTTTTTCAATGGCAGTTTTTTGATCATTCCGCCTTTAATGTCTTTGACTTTTGACATCACCAAAAAGGCACTGGGATCGATTTTGATAATTTCAGTTTCTAGTTTTGTGAGCTCCAGTCTGGTTATGACAGTATAAAGAATATTGGTTTTGGCTTCTTCATTTTGCATTACACTGAAGCCTTTACTACCGTGATAAATGGTCACACCTCGCCGTAATTTCGTCAAGATCATCTCGCGGATTTCTATATGGTCATTGGTAATGATCGTGACACCAATGTATTCATCGAATCCTTCCAATACAAAATCAACAGTACGAGAAGCTGCAAAATATGTGATGATGGAATACATGGCTGTTTCCAATGAAAGAAAATAAGCTGCGAACGAAAAAATGAAAACGTTAAAAATCAAGATAAGCTCGCCGATAGAAAATCCGGTTTTTTTGCCCAAATAGATGGCCAAAACCTCCGTGCCATCAATGATGGCTCCACCACGAATAGAAAAACCAATACCAAGACCCAGAAACAACCCACCAAATACAGCCACTAAAAGAGGATCATTTGTCAATATTGGAAAGTCGAAATTGTATATGATCAATGATAAGAGGGTGATACTCACAAAACTTTTCAAGGCAAAGTCTCTTCCTATTTGCCACCAACCCAAAGCCAGAAATGGGATGTTGATCAAAAAGATAAATATGGATGGTCTGCCATGTGTAATAATCGCTAAAAGCAGAGATATACCTGTTACTCCACCATCAAGCACATTGTTTGGTAGCAGGAAACTTTCCAATCCAAAAGCTGCCGAGATCACGCCAAGGCATATCATAAAAACAACTCTTATGGCTCTTCTTAGGTTGAAATGAAATGTGCGGGATAATTTGGACATTTAAAAAGAATTCAATTTAGATTGTAATTTAGCGATCATAAATTAGAGCACAACGTGGCAAAAATTAGAACGAGTCAAAAAAACTTTTCAGACAGATTTCGTGAGCTAGGTTTAGGAACCAAGCGGCTGTCTAACGACAAGTTGATAGGTAAGGATGGGCGATTCAATGTGATTCGCAGAGGATATGGGCTGCACAGTTTTTCCTTATATCATGCGATGATAAATATGTCCTGGACACAATTTTTTCTATTTGTCACTTTTTCTTATGTCCTGGTCAACTTACTTTTTGCAACAGTTTATTTTTTCATAGGGGCAAATCAGCTCACTGAGTTTGATGAAACAACAGTTGGTCCGTTTTGGCATTGCTTTTATTTTTCAAGTCAGACTTTGACAACCGTCGGCTATGGACGAATTAGTCCGATCACCCCAATGGTCAATATTATATCATCCTTTGAAGCGATGATCGGCTTGCTGGGTTTCGCTTTTGCAACAGGGATTCTTTATGGTCGATTTTCCAAAGCTAGATCAAAGGTTATTTTTAGTGAAAATATTTTGGTTAGCCCTTATAAGGAGATAAAAGGGCTGAAATTTCGAATCGCAAATACACGCAGAAATGAGTTGATTGATATGGAAGCGAAGCTCATGTATTCCTTTTTGCAAGAGGATAAAGGGGAATTAAAAAGGAGGTACATGAATCTTGATTTGGAAATCGGATTTATCAATATGTTTCCCTTACCCTGGACCATCGTACATCCGATCAATGAAGAAAGTCCGCTTTTTGAAAAAAGCACATCAGAATTGGAAAAGGAGCAAGTTGAATTTCTGGTGATACTCAAAGGCTTTGATGAAACTTTCAATCAATATGTACATCAGATTCATGATTATAACTATCATGATTTAATCATAGATGCAGATTTTGAACCCATGTTTGATCCCTCAATTGGCGCAGGGACAGTGGTTCATTTGGATAAAATCAGCCGAACAAAAAAACTTTGATGTCAACCTACTGGGGAGATTCCAAGATCAGCATTTTATCATCCATCACGTTCCCAATGATCATTTTGTTTTTGTATTTGCATGCCACAGAGGAGGCCGAAATCAACTGACCATCATCAACAAATACAGATTCAATGGTATAGTTGTATTTGCCTTGATACTTCAGTTTAATAATTTCTGATGGAGAAAACTCAGTCTTAAGTTTGGCATAATTGGCGAATGCCATCAGGTTTGGATGGCAACCGATCCATAGATTTCCTTCATCATCAAAATCGATATTATCAGGTCCCGTCTTCAATGGAATGTCTTCTAGAAAATCAAGTCCGCCATTTAAACCGGCTTGATAAACCTTGATTTTAAATCCTTTAGAAAGTGCTACAAAAAGAAGATTTCGCTTTTTGTCATAGTTAATGCCATTGGCATAATCGAGACTTGTTGCCACGGGTTTATATTCATATCCGTCGAAGTAAACCACATTTCCTTTTCCGAATCCAAGATAATCTTCCATGATCCTTCCCAATTTCGAGTTAGTTCCATGATCGTTCGTGAAATAGAATTTATCCTTTGCTACGATCTCTACATCATTTGGACTAATCAGCGACTCATCCTTGAAGGTTTTCTGATGAACCAGACTATCTCCTAAAAGTATAAATGATTCGATGGATTGAGCACCGTCTACGTGATTGATAACCAACACCTGATATTTGGCAGAATCCAGCTTCAATAGCGAAATGCCGTGTGGGTGAAATTCAATCTCCAAATGCTCTGAGATGGGTTTTATCTGATATTCCTCATTTTTCAGATCGATCAAATAAAGCCCACTTTGGTAGGACTGACCCAGTCGTCTGGCTTTTCGATCATCAGCAGAAACCAGAAGCAATCCTTCTTGCAAGACTTCCATATCTTCTGCACCTGAGATTGCCAGTTTTGAGATTACGCCATCAGGAAGTTTTGTCTCGATTTCACGAAAAAATCCTGTGGAATTAAGGAGTTTAAAGATGAAGTATCCTAGCAATAAGAAGGCAACAAGAAAGATATAAAGAGCTCTTTTCATACTCGGAATTTAGTGGATTCTTGATATAAGTCATCAAAAGTTTTGACCCAATTCATGATACGATTTAAGAATGAATGATAAATTGAACTTGCACCAAAACACCCTTGATTATGAACAGCAATAATTATGATATCACTATTTTTCAATTACAGGAAAACTTGGTTCACCTACAGGAATGGGTCAAAAAACAAGGATTGAAGGTTGTAGTAATCTTTGAAGGTCGGGATGCGGCAGGAAAAGGAGGGGTCATCAAGACCATCACCGAACCCCTTAACCCAAGGGTTGTAAAGATTGTGGCACTAGGAGTACCTACAGAAAGGGAAAAGAGCCAATGGTATTTTCAAAGATATGTTGAGCATTTGCCAGCTAAGGGAGAAATGGTGCTTTTTGATAGAAGCTGGTACAATCGGGCGGGAGTTGAAAAAGTAATGGGCTTTTGCTCAGACGCTGAATATGATGAGTTTATGAGGTCTTGTCCAGAATTTGAGCGAATGCTGGTCCGATCCGGTATCATTTTACTAAAGTACTGGTTTTCTGTGAGCGATGAAGAGCAGGAAAAGCGATTTATAGCACGCGTGAGCAACCCGATGAAAAGGTGGAAATTCAGTCCTATGGATTTAGAATCCAGATCTAAATGGGAAGAATATTCTAAAGCGAAGGATGAAATGTTTGCCCATACTGACACGAAGCAATGCCCTTGGTTTGTGGTAAACTCTGATGATAAGAAAAGGGCAAGGTTGAATTGTATTTATCACTTGCTCAATCAGATACCATATGAACGCATGCATTTTGATGAAATAGTTTTGCCTCCTTTGCCGGAAAACAAATCCTATGTTCGTCCACCAATTGAATATCAAAACATCGTTGAAGAAGTGTATTAGTTGACTACCTCAAATTGCTGAGAAATCTCATCGCCACTTTCATCAATTATTGTAATGGTGTGAATGCCTTTTGTAGTGCGGATTCCCATTTGGTGATTTCTTTGGGTAGATCCTAAATATTCATCATCCAGATGCCAGAAGAGCAATGCATCAGCATTTTCATGTGTTGCTTCGAAAACAGCATTACCAAATTTACCATCTTGCTCTACCGGAATGTGAACTTTTGCGAAACGTCTGGGATAGATCAAGTCAAACAATCTTGAAGCGTTTTTCATATCACATTCGGAGATGTATTCGGGTAATTTCTCGTAGTTGGGATGATATTTCTGATAATACCAAGATTGTATTGGTGGCAACACAAACCAGGAAACCTGCTTCATCTTTGCCACAGGATAGCAGCTGCTGTTAACCTGATATTGTTCCGATTCATTCAGATTGATTTTTATATGATATTGGCATGAAGACTCTAAATTCATATATTCTGGTAATGACATGGGATAGGAATTGATGCAATTATTGTTGGCCCGCATGCCACTTTCAGTACAGATTGGCACAGAAGTTCCGAAGGATTCTTCAATGATGGATTGGCCTCCTACCAGATCAAATAATTCAAACAATAATGGAGCTGCTGCTTTGATTCCTGTGAGTCCCGGGCGGCCTTCACCGTCTGCATTGCCTATCCATACACCAATCAAATACTGGTCATTGAGACCAATCGCCCATCCATCCCGAAAACCAAAGCTGGTTCCTGTTTTCCAGGCAATTGGTTTTGTAGAATTGAAAACTTCCCAGCCATTTTCTTCATCTGGCCGCTGAAGCTGCTGCATGGCTTCCAAGGCAAAGCCAATAGAAGAAGCTCTGATCAATCCATCTGTTTCCAGAAACTTGTCATCACCGTTGATCTGATTGATATATTGATTTGGGTGAAAATCTGACCGGGAATATCCACGGCCAATAGGACGCTCAAGAAAGTTTTGATAAACACGAGCGAATCCTGCATAAACCGATGTGATTTCCCAAAGAGAGGTTTCTGCACCTCCTAAAATCATCGAAAGCCCATAATGTGTGGCTGGTTGATTGAATTTATCAAATCCAATTTGCTGCAGTTTTTGATGAAACTTCTCATATCCATATTCTATAAGCAAGTGAACAAAAGGGACATTCAAACTGCTCGTCAAAGCCTCGTTTGCAGGCACAGCACCCCGATATTCTTTGTCAAAATTCTTGGGTGCAAAGCCTTTATAAAACACAGGAATATCCGGCAAAAGCTGCCGCGGATAGATCAAACCTTCATCCATGGCAGATGCATATAGAAAAGGCTTTAATAGACTTCCGGGGCTTCTTGGGGCGGTAATCACATCCACATGCTGTCCATGATCACCAGGATTTTTGGTGTTTCCGACATAGGCGAGAGTATTTCCACTTTTCAGATCTAGAATAACTGCAGCAGCATTTTGTATCTGATTTTCGGACATGTGTCGGCTGTGTTGATTCACAATTCTCGATGCATTGTTTTGTAGTCTACCATCAAGGGTGCTTATTACATTGGTGCCTTCAAGTCCTTCGCTCATACTTCTGTGCAGTAGGTGGTACGCCATGTCAGGAAGCTCACGAATGTGGTGAGGGAGTTTTTCTTCTTTGGAGAGGAATAGTTCATCTGTACTTAGATATCCGCGATCAAAAATTTTATCTAGTAGCCGATTTCTTTTTGCGAGTAATAATTTTTGGTTTTTACCAGGAAATATTGAACCTGGATTATTTGGTAAAATCGCCAATGTGGCTGTTTCAGACCATGAAAGTTGGTGTGGAGGACGACCAAAATATCGCCATGAAGCGGCATTGATTCCTACAATATTTCCCCCAAAAGGAGCATGATCGGTATAGGTTTGGAGTATTTCTCTTTTGCTATAGATCAATTCCATTTTGATGGTGGAAAAGATCTCAAGTATCTTTTGTCCGTATGTTCGGGATTGATTTCCGAATGCCATTCGCACAGTTTGCATAGATAGCGTGCTGCCCCCGCTCACTATTTTTCCTTCTCGAAAGTTTTGCCTGATGGCTCTAATAATGCTGATGGGATTGATGCCCGGATGATATTGAAAATATTCATCTTCAAACAACCGGATAGCCACCTTGAATTTTTTGGGAATGGAGTCAGAAGGTGGGAATCGCCATTGATAATCACTGGCAATCGCTGCGGAAAGTAAAAGCCCGTCACGATCGCGCAGTGTTGTGGCATAAGGATCCTGAAAAAGAGGATCAGGCAATGGAGTGATTAGAAAAAGTAGAAGAAAGGCAAGTAGTACAACGCCAGTTGCCTTTCCCCATTTTCCTTTAAACCATCTATAGAAATTGGTTTTTAGTTTTCGGGAATAACCTTGACCCATTTTCCAGATTTGTTGGCAAAAATAGAATTGTCGTACATCGCCTCAACTTTTACTGCAGGCAGATAGTACATACCCTGGTAAGAAGCATTGAGAAGCACCGTAAATTCCCCATCCCCATTTGGCTTGAGATCAAAATAATGCATCACCCGATCATCGCGGATATCCATATAATCTACGATTTTGTTTTGCTCTTCCGAACCATCCAAACGCGTATTTAATATTTCCCAACCTGATGGAAAAATTTGGGTTAATGCTAACTCATCGTATCTTCCTTTCAGTCCAGGATTAATCACCTTCACCTGAGCTTTAAAATTTGTTCCTTGTTTCAGTGAGTTGATGTTGATTGGTGAACCGTCCATGTCCAGATAGTTTACCACAAGTTTGATGTTTCGTTCAGATTCTGTTTCAGTACCCTCTAAAGGAACTCCAGTTCGGATCAATCTGGCAAAGACAGGCGCATCACCCAGGTTGCTGACTTTGATGCTTGTTTTTGTGTCGGCATCAGTCAGTGATACGATATTCACAAAATCGCTACCTTTTGCTTCAGAGATTTTTCCACCCACATCCACAGTTACATTCGTTTGTGCTTCTAATCCAAAACCTTTGGTGTATTTGGCTATCGCAATAAAGCAATAAGCGGTAGTTTGGGTACTCATCCATCTGCTGTTATCGCCCATCTCTTTGGCGATATCCATCAATATTTCAAAAGCTTTTTCCTTTTTATCTAGCCCAAGTAAAGTTTCCATGACCATGGCTTTGTCTCTTGTTTGGGACCCAAATGAATATCTATAGTCTCGCAATACCGAATCTGCCTGTATTGATAATCCTTCGATTAGGTTAGCGGCCTGACTGTCATATCCTGCTTCCGCATAGGCCAACGCCAATCTCCATTTGGCTTCACGGCGAACTTTTCCGTTTTCCTTCATGCGATTCATGGCGCCAAGTGATGGGCTACCGGCGATCGCCAAAGTATACAACCGATAGGCTTGAATCAAATCATCGTCATCATCGGTACTTAACATCGACCAGTTATCTGCTTTTTTGGTTTGAAAACTGATCCAATTGGCAATCATGCCTTCAGGCACAGCATAACCTGCTTTTTTGGCCTCAATCATAAAATGTCCGGCATAGTTTGATCCCCAGTTTGAGGCATAGTCGTTTCCAGGCCAATAGGCAAATCCTCCTGAACTAATCTGAAAGGATTTAAGTCTCTTGATGCCAGCTTCCACATTGCGTTGAATTTGCTGCTCGCGCTTTTCAGTCAGTGTTACTAACTCTTTAAGAAACAATTGTGAAAAGACGGAGGAGGTGGTCTGCTCGATACATCCATGCGGATATTGAATGAGATAATTCAATCGCTTTTCTATATTGAGTGGAGGCAAGGAACTAATTTCAATGGCTCCAGTATTCTCTCCAAGCAGGCCAAGAGGTGAGTAGTTGATGTCCCATGTGGCGCCATTCGACACTATTTTATCATCGATAAATGTGGAATGAGGATTTCGACTCATGACATTTAGTTCTATGTCATAGCTTGTTTCTAGCGAACCTGATTTTGCTGTGACCTTTACTTTTCCTATTCCCAAAGCTTCTTTAGCTTTCACATCAAAATAGATCACCTTATCTCCTGAGGCACTAAAACTTACGGATGTGGTTTTCAGCCCTGTTAAGGTTAGCATGCCAGATACTTCAACAGAAACATCCACATTTTTGATTTTATCATCCAGCGCAAAAATGTTTACAGGCAATTTCATCGTTTCTCCAGGACCAGCTACTCGTGGAAGTGTAGCAAGCACCATGAGTGGCTGTTTCACAGGTGTGGCAACATCGGCACTTCCATATGCACCATTGGCTGCCGCGACAACCATGGTTTTTACACTTCCAATGTATTGCGGCATTTTCAAGGAATGTTTGGCTGTTTTGCTTTTTTCGAGATAGAAAGGGCCTATAAATTTCACAACTGGTTTAAATCTGTTGGCTTCTTTTTCCTCTTTTGGCTTCAGCTCGCCATCGCCCCCTATGGCAAGAAGGTGATCCATTTTTCCAGTAAAAGCTCCCATTACGTCATCATAAATATCCCAGGTTTTGATGCCGAGAGCTTCCCGTGCATAAAAGCTAGACCAAGGTGATGGCGTTTTGAAATTTGTGATATCTAAAAGTCCTTCATCCACAATAGCAATGGTATAGGCCATTGCTTTGCCTGCTTTTTCTGAGATTTCGATGGTATAGTTTTGTTCTGGTCTCAGTTCTTTTGGCATATTAATGACAGGGCTGAGCTCCGTGTCTGGATCCACGACTTTTATGGACTGAACACCATAAAGCCTGATTGGCAAATCATTTTTTTCCTGTCCGTGTGGCTGAATCATCGTAATATGAGCATACACATTAGGAGCCATATCTGATGTAGCATCAAAGGAAATGTTGGTGTTTTCATCTTTGGTATCTACCCAAAATGTCTGAAGGACTTCACTTCCAGATTCGAGACTCACAAGGATTTTATTGCCGGAAGTAGATGGGATGGACAAAACCATTTTTTCTCCAACCTTATATTCTTCTTTTTCTACCGCAAAATCGAGCATGCTGGCTCCACCCAGCTCACCACGTTTTCCTTTACCGGCCCAACCCGGCCAGTCGAGAAAGACAACTTGTCCTGCGGAATGTCCTGAAACAGGATCTTCAACCCGTACAAAATATCTACCCCAGCTTGGATGATCCACGCGGAGCTTGTAAGTTCCTTTTCCGTTTGTAGTGCTTATTTTTTCTGTTTCAATAGGATCTCTGTGGTAGCTTCCTACATAATTGCTGATGTCATCATAGGATTGATCCCACCACCATCTCCAGTTGAGTTTATACACTTCCACTCTTAGGTCCTTTCTGCTTACCGGGTTTCCATCAGCATCGAGGGTTGCGATATTTACTGTGTGGTCTTTATCGGTCAACAGCATGCCCCTTTTGTCACCTTCTGGCGTTTGTAAACCCACAAAACTTGTATATGGATAGTATGGAATATTGGTGTTGCTGATGCTGAACTCACCACCTTCTTCATAGACTTTTCCATAAAGCGAGGCAGTCAATGCTCCGGGAGCATTTTTGGTTTTGCCCAGATCAATGTTCACTTTGGCAAATCCCTGGTCATTGACTCGGCCCTCAAATACGGTTTCTCTCGTGCTATAAAATGATTTTGATGGATCGTCGAAACTGAAGTTATTATAGTTTTTGAATGTAGTTTTTACCGGGCTGAGTTTGAGTTCATATTCTGCTTTGAGATTTGATGCTTTTGCTCCGCTTAACCAACGGACATTCAGGTCGGCAGAGATATTTCTGTCGCTGGCACTGAAGCGATCTTTGTCAAACTTGAGGTCTACTTTTAGCCTGTTTGGTTTGATGGTCTCGATTTTCACAGTTTTTGAAAAGGAAGCACCACCCACTTTGGCTGTAGCTCGCCAGTTTCCTGTAGGCGCATCAGAGGCGGTGATAAAGTCGAATCGGTACATATTGCCCACAGCCTCGCTGCTTACTTTGCGAAATGTCAACTGGTTGTTTGGATTGTAGAGCTCCATAACCACAGGGTGATTTTCCGGAAGTGATCGTGTGATGTCCTCAACAATGAAACCGAGGTGAACCGTATCAGCCGGACGCCATACTCCTCGTTCTCCATAGACAAACCCCTTCAATCCGTTTTTTACGGATGTACCTGACACATCAAAATTGCTCAGGGAAAGGGAAGAGCCATCATCGATTTTAAGATAGCCAATCTGCTTATCTTTTCTCCCAATTAAAACATACGGTTTTGATCCAACAGCAATTTTAGTTTTGCCTTCACTGTCTGTTTTACCTGATGCAATTAGCTGCTGCTGGTAGTCATAAACTTCAATATCAACACCACTTAATGTTTTGGTAGTGGTCAGGTCAGTCACAAAAACGCTTAATTCTCCCTGGTCTCGCCTCTTGGCGATGATTCCCAAGTCAGAAGCAAAGAGCATTTTTTTGACACTTTTTCTATTTCCATAATAAGAGTCAGAACATGGGTTGTTCCGATCTTCCCAGCTGTAGTTTGATGAATAATAATATTCGTAATTGTCCCAATATGAGCTTTCTTCTTCCGCTCCCCATTCGTCTACTTCATCCAGTGTTTCTATCTGATTATTCTCACCGCAGAAATAGAGCGAATGTTTTCTTTGAAAGCCTAACTGAATCTGATAGATAGCTCCAGGTTCACTTTTGAAAACATCTTCAAGATTCAATGTGAATTTGTTCCATGAATTGAGATTGGTCACGCCACTCGTATTTAGTGGGATGGTTTTTCTCACAATAGGTCTGCCTACCCGAGTAAGTTGGTTTTGTCCGCCAATAGAGTTGACCTGAAGGTATTGCAATACATTTTCCTCAAAAATTTTGATGACTGTAACATCTACTGCGCTTAATGCCACAGCTCTAAATGGCAACACAAGTCCTTTTGAGCTTGGCAAAATGGATTTATTATTATCAGAAATTAGCTCGATTTCTGGTTTGACTTGAGTGAATTGGAGGGTGGTTTTATAATCTGATTTTAGCTTAAACCCGGCAATATTTTTTACTGCCTGATTAATCGTAAGCTCAGTAGAAGTCTTGATTTCCTGAGTGGGATAAACTTTGAGTTCATTGGAATTGATCACTACGCGAGGAATATTTTTAGTCCCAGATAGTTTTACAAGTCCGGTCAGGTTTTGACGAGCATCCAATGGATCGGAAAACAGGATGGAAATGTAATTGTCTTGACCTCTGATGATGCTGCTTGAAACAACTTTGTAATCATCCAATGCCGGGATTTCCACTGTGAGTTTTTCAGATTTGTCTACGGCGATTGGTTTGCCATCTACTACCAGATCCACTATTCCCTGACTTGCAACCCTACTTACATTTTCAATTGTGAAGTTGTAAACATTGTCTTTGCCTATGTTTTCCCAATTGAGGGAAAGGGGTGATCCATTTTGAGTTGCTGTAATTGTTTTTTGAATATCAGCAGCGTTGACGATATCAGCAGTTTGAATCTGACCTTCTACTTTGACTTTGCTTAAGTCATTATTGCTATAAAGTTTGATACCACCGGTTGTTACCTCAAAGTTTTGTATCAAGGTTTGGAAAACGAATTTGAAGGTTTCTTTTTCTTTATCAAGGTCTTTTATTAGCGGTTTTAAGTTGGCCTTAACTTCATATTTCTGATTTGCCTTTAGCCAGTCGGTGGGCTGAAACACGATTGTTTTATTGTCTTCCCATGAAGTGATGCCTTCTATTTCTGGAGAAATTGAAAAAATATTTGACAAGGAGGTACCAACGAGTGAGTCAGCGACACTTTTGGTTAGTTTCAACTTGATATCGGAACTCACTGAAACAACTCCTCCTGTGAATGAACTCACATAATCAACAAACAAGCTTTTGGGACTGCTGAAGTCATCTGGTTTTGGTTGTGTGATGGACGCTGATGTTTGTTTTTTTGTCTGATTCCCCTTGTCGTCGGAACAGGCCAAAAGAAGTATTAGGGATAAAATTAGGTAGGTGATTTTTCGCATAGGGTTCAATGTTTACCGAAATATAATACAAGCTGAGTTTTTTGTGATTTTTATAAATGTATTTCTGTGTGAATTTATTGTTGGGTTAACTTTTCTTTCAAAAAAACAAGAGGATTGTGGAAATACGAACTCAAAGATTCCTGATCAAAACACGAGAGGGTATAAGAATTAAATCTTCTTTCAGGGTTTTTTGAAGCAGGTCTTATGGGTTGAGCAGGTTGCTTCAGGATTTCGAAATGAAAATGATCAAACTGCCAGCCATATTGGTTCAACTCTTCGCGATTGAAAAAACGGGCCAAAGGCATGTGGACATTAACTTTTTGGTGAAGTGCTACCTCAATTTCAGAAATGTGTTCATAGACAGTCCAAAATATTTCACCTTCCTGATCATGCTCAATGATCAGCTGTGCATATGGTCCATCAATGCGTTTACTAATTACAATTCCTTGGGATATGGGGTAAATCTTTGCATTTAAATAATTGTTTTTAGGCCGCATGATATCAATCCCAGTGTGTAAATGGGCAGGTATTTTTTCTCTCGCAATTCTTTCCAAACCAAATTGGCCTATGGTAGTAAGCTGAACACTTGAGACATCTTCTGGGTCGTAGGTTTCAATAGGAAGCCTAAACTCATTTTGCGCCTGTGAAAATGAGGAAAAAAAATGTAACAGGAAGTATAAAAAAATCACATTTTCTTAAGTTCGGTCGTTGTTGTTTCAGTTATCTAAAAAGGCCTGTAAGGCCATTATATACAGCAATAAATATTTGAATTTTCGCATAATTTCCAAGCAAAAAGTCGATTTCTGACTTGAAAGACAAAACGATTATACTCGTCCTGTTATTAGTCCATTTGGTCGATTAGCACCTAATTGGTGTTTATATAGTGGCTAATTTAGTCTTGTTAATATCTATTAACATCGCTGGTTAAGAGGGGAGCTTTGAGCTCCCTTTTTTTATTTCTGCCGCTTTTGCCAGTACCTGATTAATCCTGCCACACTCATCCAGCTTGGGTTCGCCGCTTCGTATTGTTTCAGCCCGAGTTCATTCACACCGCGCGATTTTAGCTGATTGGCAGTGTAATCCTTAAATGCTGGTGTGATCTGTGCTGCATCTTGTCCTTCTTCCCATTTTTCCTTCACCCAAAAAGCCCAGTCATGGAGTATTTCATTCAGATCAGCTAAGTGATCTTTTTTGTTGGTGATCTCTCCAAAATGAGTCAGATACATTTTGCTGGCTGATGAATTTATCAGTTTTTGAATAGATTCTTGCCAGTCTTCCAGGTTGATATCCGGAGGAGGACATGGAGGTACAACAGGGCCATTTCCTATTTTTACTCCAGCCACATCACCAGTAAAAATAATATCATCCAATTGCCAGGCAATGTGATGTTTCGCATGACCAGGTGTATAAATGGCTTTGAAAGTTTTATCTCCGATTGTGACATTTTCATTATCGACAGGTGAAATCAACTTGGCTGCTGGAATTTTTTCCATGATTCCCCAAAGCCGCTCCATTTCATCACCATAAATCATTTTAGCAGAGTTGTAGAGTTTCGTTGGGTCTTCCATATGTGGAGCGCCAAAAGGATGCAGATAGATGTTTGCTCCTGTTTTAGCCAAAGCCCAGGCTGCTCCCGCATGATCAAAATGGATGTGAGTCAAAAAGACATGTTTGATATCTGATGTTTGATATCCAAGTTTTTTTAATTCCGATTGAAGGGAATCAAAAGTAGAATAAGGTCCCGTTTCGATCAGCACGGGCTCATTTGAGGTTTCGATCAGAAAAGCGGCAATGGCATGATCAATGCCGAGGAAATTCAAATCTAGTACGTGAATCATTTTGTGTTTATTTGCTCACTCAAACTAACAAAAATTATGGGCAATAAGGACTACTTTCAGGATCATATGCCTGAGAATGTGTGTTTTGGATGTGGAAAGAACCATGAGGGGTTAAATATCAAAAGTTATTGGGATGGTGATATTTCTATCTGTCGGTGGGATTCAGAAGAAAAGTATCATGGCTGGGCCAACCTACTCAATGGGGGTGTTTTGGCTACATTAGTAGATTGTCATTGTATGGGAACAGCTATGGCGCATGCTTACAAGTTGGAAAATCGTGATTTAGATTCCGAGCCGGTATATCGATATGCTACTGGCACGCTTTCAGTGAAATACCTCAAACCGACATCTAATAATGATACCATAGAACTACGAGCGACAGTATCAGAAGTTAAAAATCGCAAGACCGTATTGAAATGCGAGGTGTTTTCCAATGGGGAATTGACAGCACAAGCAGATGTTATTGCTATACGAGTATATGACAGTGCAGCTGATCAAGGGAGTAATCCTTTTAAATAATAGAGACTTTAGGGATATTCGTATCCAGTAAATAAACAACTAAAAATGCATCCTGAACTTTTTACAATTGGCGGTCTGACGATTCACACATATGGCTTTATGATCATGCTTGGAGCGATCATGGGATATTTATATATGTCGACCGTTTCTGCACGTGAGCTTGGAATCACCAGTGACAAAATACAAAATCTGGCTATCATCATTATAGTTGCTGCATTTATCGGCGGCAAATTGTTTTTTTACTTCGAAAAGCCCGGGTATTATTTTTCCTCATGGGATCACATGGCTAAAAATTTCCGCACTGGTTTTGTGTTTTACGGATCGCTTTTGTTTGCCATCCCCGCTATTGTTTGGTATTTCAGAAAAGAGAAATTTCCACTTTGGCCAATGCTAGATAGGATAGCCATTACAGGTTGTATCATCCATGCATTCGGGCGGATGGGATGCTTTTTTGCAGGTTGCTGCTATGGTGTGCCAACGGATAGTTTTTTGGGAATGGTCTTTAGTGATCCTGAGTCTCAGGCCAAGCCGCTCAATACGGCATTGCATCCAACACAACTTTATTCAGTGACCATGATTTCGATCATTCTGGTAACGTTGCTGATGTTGAAACGACACCACCGGTTGGAAGGCAGGCTCATTTTTGTATATGTGACCATGTATGCTGCAGGTAGAGCTATCATTGAGATTTTCCGAGGAGATTTGGCTAGAGGATTTATTATTGGTGATTGGTTATCGCATTCACAGTTCATCTCTATTTTGGTGATTTTGGCTGCTGGAGTTGCTTATTATCTTGGATACAACAAAAAGAAGATTTAGAAAAATCAATTTGTTTTAATGGCATGTTTGATCTTAATAATCGGAAATTCAGATTAATTGAAAACGGTCAGAAAGGGGAAGTTTCAGGAGAAACTATATTTCTTTTTTATCAAGATAAAAACATTGTAAGGGCGGATTATTTTGGTGGGACAATAGCGTCTGGTCATATTCTCGCATTGATAAATGATGATAAGATGGAAATGGTCTATCACTGCATTACCATAGATAATGAAACCAAGGTTGGTAAAGCATCTGCAACCATTTTTGTGGATGATGCTAAAAAAATCAATCTTTTACTTAATTGGAAGTGGATTTCCGGAGCTGATGGAAAAGGATCTTCTCATTACATAGAAGTAATTGATTAAGACTTTGTCCTGATCGTCAATGCTTTTGAAAGGATATTTATTTCAAAAGGAGGATTGCCAAAATATTCACCATCAATGTGCGCATGCAATTGTGGTTGGGATTTAATAAAAATCTTTTCGGCTGATAAAACTTCCACTTCTTTCAAGACGGTATGGGAGCCCTTTCCCAATCTTCCTATGTTTAGAAACCTTTTTACAGGTTTTAGGTCGCCAATTTCACAAATATGCAATTTGCCATCATCCAGTTTTGCATCCGGCACAAGCCGAAATGCACCACCAAATGTCGTTCCCTTGGCAATACACAGTAGGATAAGATTTTTGGAATGCGTTTGTCCATCGACTTGAAACGAAAAAGGTTTGGCGCGATAGGAGGATAATATTTTCAATACGTGATAATAATATTTCATCGCGCCTTTGATCCATGTTTTTTGATTGACCAGATCAAAGACGATTTGTCCATCAAACCCTATTCCCACACCATTCAGAAATTTTCGACCGTTGCAAACTCCTACATCTACATGTGTTGGTTTTCCAAAAATGGCAGAATTAATCTGTTCGTCCAGATTAGCTCCAAGATCGAGACATTTCACATAATCATTGCCTGATCCACAAGGGATGATCCCGACCGGAATATCGAATTTCAATCCGTTGATAGCTTCATTTATGGTGCCATCTCCACCAAGGATAATCAAGTCAGTGAAACTAGCGTCTAGTTCAGATTGAACAGTTTTCCAGCCGTTTTTATCTTCTTCGGTTTGGAAAATCTCATGTGATATTTGGTTTGTCTGAAGCGATTTTTTTAACAAAGCCAAAGCCTTATGTGACTTATGCTTTCCTGAGATCGGATTGACCAGAACAAACAGTTTTTTCAAAACCGAAAGTTAAAATGGAAGATTATTGACGTCCACATTTCCACCAGTAAGGATCAGTCCAATGCGTTTACCTGCGAAACGTTCTTTGTTTTTCAGTATCGCGGCAAAAGGCACTGCGCATGATGGCTCAATGATGATTTTCATCCTTTCCCAGATGATGCGCATTGCGATTATAATTTCTGTTTCTTCTACAGTAATGACATCTTTGACCAATCTTTGAATGATTTCGAAGTTCCTTTTTCCTACCGAAACTCGCAACCCATCAGCGATGGTCTGCGGTGCATCCACCGTCTGCATTTTGCCAGATTGGAATGATCTGAATGTATCATCTGCATTTTTTGGTTCACCAAGGATTACTTGAATATTTGGATCCAAAGCATCAGCCGCAAGTGCAGTTCCAGCAGCCAAACCACCCCCACCTACAGGTGTAAGTATAAAATCGAGATCATCTACTTCTTCGATCAACTCCTGCGCAGCAGTAGCCTGACCAGCGATGATGCGATAATCATCAAATGGAGGCACGTATATTGCGCCGGTTTTTTTCAAAATTTTATCACAAGCAGCCTCCCTTGCCTTTTCATTTGGTTCGCAAAAAGTAATTTCAGCGCCATATTCTTTTACTGCCTCAATTTTCACTTTGGTAGAATCCTTAGGCATGACGACATATGCTTTTGTGCCAATGAGCTTTGCTGCTAGAGCAACAGCTTGTGCGTGATTTCCAGATGAATGAGTTGCAAAACCATTGACTCTTTCTTCCGGAGTAAATCCCATAATCATGTTAGTCGCACCACGCATTTTAAATGATCCACCTTTTTGAAAGTTTTCACATTTAAAAAAGACTTTGGCCCCAACCATATCATTGATGGAGTTCGAGAACATCACAGGAGTGGTCTCAATGTATTTTTGAATGCGCGTATGTGCGCGTTTGATTTCCGATAAACCGGGTACTTTTTCCATTAGTCAATTATTCTATTAATGAGCCTGTAACCAATTGTCGCCCTGGCCTATGCCAATTTCCATTGGGACATCAAGCTCAAGTGCGGTTTTCATAAATTGATCCACATTTTCTCTTAGTAAAGTTACTTCGTCTTTGTGAGCATCAAAGACCAATTCATCATGAACCTGCATGATCATTTTTGATTTGAGCTGCTCCTTTTTCATCCAATTGTGAATTTTGATCATCGCCATTTTGATCATATCTGCGGCGCTTCCCTGGATAGGTGCGTTGATGGCATTTCTTTCAGCAAAGCCACGCTGCGTAAAATTTTTGGTATTGATATCTCTAAGATATCTGCGTCTGCCAAGGATTGTTTCTACAAATTCTTGTTCGTGGGCTTTCGCAATGGTTTTATCCATGTATTCTTTGATCCTTGGAAACTGCTGGAAATAAGCTTCAATGATCTCAGCGGCCTCACCTCTTGGGATGTTTAGGTTTTGGCTCAGGCCAAAAGCGGAAATACCGTAAATAATTCCAAAGTTTACTTCTTTGGCTTTCCGACGCATGGCAGAATCCACGTCTTCCAGTGGAACTTTAAAAACCTTGCTTGCGGTATTTGTGTGAATATCAACTCCATTTTTAAATGCTTCAACCATACTTTCATCTTGTGAAAATGAAGCCATGATACGTAATTCGATCTGTGAATAATCCGCAGAAAGGATCACAAATTCATCCGTTCTGGGGATAAAAGCCTTCCTTATTTCTCTTCCTTTTGCTGTTCTGATAGGAATATTCTGAAGGTTGGGATTATTAGAGCTTAGTCGCCCGGTTGCCGCTATCGTCTGACGGTAATCTGTGTGCAATCTCCCATCAATTTTGCTTACTAATCTTGGCAATGCGTCAACATAGGTTGATTTTAGTTTTTGGTACTCACGAAACTCAAGGATTTTCGAAGCGATCTCATGCTCATTGGCCAGTTTGGAGAGGATGTCTTCACCTGTTGCATATTGCCCGGTTTTGGTCTTTTTAGGATTCTCCATCACCTTGAGCTTGTCAAACAAGATTTCTCCCAATTGTTTAGGTGAAGCGATGTTGAATTCTGTTCCGGCAATTTCAAAGATTTCTTCTTGGGCGCGCAAACTATCCACTTCCAATTCTTTAGACATTACTGCGAGTGCCGCTTCGTCGATTTTTACACCTTCGTACTCCATGTCGGCCAGAACGAAAGACAATGGTTCTTCCACTTCGTGGAGGAGGTTTCCTAGGTTAAATTCTTTGATTTCCGGCTCTAGCTTTTCTTTGAGTTGGAGTGTAATGTCGGCATCTTCACAAGCATAATCTTTAGCTGCAATTTCATCAACCTCGCGAATCGTCTTCTGATTTTTACCACTTCCTACCAGTTCTTCAAATTTTATTGGCCTATAGTTGAGGTAATTTTCAGCCATAATGTCCATGCCATGCTGTGTTTCAGGGTCGATGAGATAATGCGCAAGCATCGTATCAAAGATTTTGCCTTTCACATGAATATCATAATTGCGAAGAACCTGAATGTCATATTTCAGATTTTGGCCAATTTTAAGGATGTCCTCATTTTCCAGAAGTGCCTTGAACTCTTGTGCCACTTTTTTAGCTTCAGTATCATCTTCGGGGATCAGCACGTAATATGCTTCTCCCTTTTTTACACTAAATGCAATACCAGCAAGTTTCGCTTCCAGCGTATCAAGACTGTTGGTTTCGGTATCGAAACAAAATTCGACGTGAGAAGCAAGTTTTTTGATGAGATCTGCTCTTTGTTCTGAGGTTTTCACCAGGTGATAGCTTGATTTGCTATTATCAAGTTTGTTTTTAGATGATTCCAGTTCCTCTGATGAATTATTTCCTCCAAACAATCCCAGCTGAGCCGCATCTTTTGGAGCTGATACTATTTGCTCAACGAAAATCCTCTTTGCGATCGTTCTTAGTTCCAATTCTTCAAATATTGGCACCAGAATTTCTTTTATTGGATCCTTTTTTTCCAATGCTTTTTCATCAAAATCTATAGGTGAATCGATTTTGATTGTTGCCAATTTTTTTGAAAAAATCCCTTGTTCGCCGAATTCCTGAACCCGCTTTTGAAGTGCACCTTTTAGCTGATCAGCATTCGCCACAATGTTTTCTACTGTCCCGAACTCATGGAGCAATTTGGAAGCAGTTTTATCGCCAACTCCGGGAATTCCAGGAATATTATCTACGGCATCTCCTTTAAGTCCCAGAAAATCGATGACCTGATCTACACGATCAATATCAAATTTTGCCAACACTTCCGGAATGCCCAAAATATCAACCCCGTTACCCATATAAGCGGGTTTGTAAAGGAAAATATGATCTTCTACCAGCTGAGCATAATCCTTGTCTGGTGTCATCATGAATACTTCGAAATCAAGTTTCGAAGCTTTTTTGGCCAATGTTCCAATCAAGTCATCTGCCTCATATCCATCGAGCTCAATGATGGGAATGTTCATTCCTGCCAGAATTTTTTTACAATATGGAATCGCAACTCCGATTTCTTCTGGTTGTGCTTCGCGGTGCGCTTTATATTCTTTGTATTCGATGTGCCTGAAAGTAGGCGCATGCGTGTCAAAAGCCACACCAATATGTGTTGGTTTTTCTTTGGTTATAATCTCCAATAAGGTATTGGTAAAACCCATGATTGCGCCTGTATTGACGCCTTTTGAAGTAATCCGTGGGTTTTTGCTTAACGCGAAATGTGCTCTGTAAATCAAAGCCAATGCATCAAGCAAAAAAAGTTTCTTTTTCTCACTCATGTGGGTAAAGGTAAATGAAGCAAGAGTGAAATGAAACGGAAAATTTAGCGTCGCTCCTGAATAAAAGCGATTGCTAACTTATTGGCATCAGCTGTGGCTTCCTTATCGAATTTTGGATTGCTTGGATTAGCAAAGCCGTGTTCTGCCTGGTAGGATTTTATGATGAGCGTTTTGTTTATTGACGTCATATCATTTTCAAACTTACTGACAATGGCTGGTGTGATCCATTGTTCTTCTGCCGCAAAAAGACCCAAAACATCACATTTAATAAGTTTAAGTCGCTCTACATCTTGCTCTGGCATGCCATAAAACATGACTGTACCTGAAGCCTGATTACCTAACTCAATACTTGTTTGTAGCGACCAACCACCTCCAAAACACCAACCGATTGTAAATATATCGGCATTTCTTCCTGCATAAGTTTTAGCGCCAGCTATGATAATCCGGGCTCTTTCTTCTGTCACAGATTGCATGTATTCCATGGCTTTTTCCCTTGTTGATGCCACTTTTCCATCATACAAATCCAGCGCAATTATATTGATGTCTCCAAGCTCTTCATACAGTCGATCTGATTCGCGCTTGATGTATTCATTGAGTCCCCACCATTCATGAATCACAAAAAGATAATCCTTGCTTCTTGATTCAGATCTTATAAAATAGGCATTGGCTCTTTCTCCATCTGAAACCGCATATTTTATCATTTGTCCTTTCGGTTGAAAATCTTGTATGGGAACTGGTAGGGGATGAATACTTCTGAAAGAAAGATCATTTGAAAAACCTGCAAATTGCTCGGGACCTGAGCAAACGGCAATGTATTCTGTTGGTTTGTTCAGTCCCTTATCATGTACCATTAGATAAACAACAGCCACAATACTCAATAAGGAAAAAAGGACGATCTTAAATTTCATTTTTACAGCTTTGGATTATCAAGTTACAGAAAGTTGTAACACTTGAAAATGACAATTGTTAGTAAACCTTGTGACTAAATCAGTTATTATCAATTAGAACTTAGGTGCTTATGCAAGTGGAAATGAAATCTTAAACCTGGAACCGGATTTTAATTTTATAAATTGGATTTTGCCATCATGCTTTTCCATTATGGTATACGCCATATATAATCCAAGACCGCTTCCTTTGCCCTCATCTTTTGTACTAAAAAAAGGTTCAAAAAGATTGGCTTCTAGTTCATTTTTAATACCTGAGCCATTATCAGTTATTTCGATGATGCAAGTCGATTTTATTGAATATAGACGGGTTTTAATTTTACCTTTTTCATTAACTTCAACTGCTTCAACTGCATTTTTTAGCACATTCATAATAACTTGACTTATTTCATTTATGTTGCCATTGATGATAACGGAATCTTCAATTTCATTAGTAAATAAAATTGAGCTATGGCTATTTAAAAATACCGCAATACATTCATCCACCAATTTTGTTAGGTTGATAATGGATGGTTCAAAAGACATTGATTTAGGAGATATACCAATGAGATTGCCAATTATGATGGATGCTTTGTGCGATCCATTTTGAATATTATTGAGTAATAGGGCAATTTCTTCAAAAAGTAACTGGGCCGGTTGATTATTAGGTAGGTCAATGAAATCCTTTAATTCGTCGAGATCCTTCATTATCGGCGGGACACTTCCGCCAATATAGTTTAAAGGATTGTTGAGTTCATGAGCGATTCCAGCGGTTAACCTACCAATTGATGCCAATTTTTCTGATTCAACCAGTCTCTTTTGAGCAGTTTTTAGCTTTTCCAAAGTTTCCTGGGTTGCAGAGATGGCGTTCTTTAACTCTCGGTTCAGCCCTTCTAATTCTTTATTTTGTTTAAAAACGATTCTTCTTTCTTTTTCATAGGCATTTTTGAGATAGTTGACGATTAAAAGCACACTAAATAGAATTACCAAATAATCATACGGCAATGTTTCATAATCTGTAGGTTTGGTTTGTACCCAATTTGTTGTCATTTGAATCACGACAAGTGAAAGAAGCAACACAGCTAAATAGATTAAAAATGTCAGACGCCATTTTTTGGGTAATATCACGATTGAAATGATTCCAATTCCTACTGCACCAATGCCTGTGGGGCCATTGTATCCGGAAAGCCAAAACCAGAAAAATATTAAGAATGCATTTGCGAAGATGACTAGAGGTATTCGAAGTAATTCGAATTTCCCCCTATAGCGTGAAAGGTAAAGAAAAAGGCCAGCTACAAGAGCAATGACAAGTTCAATAACAGGTAAAATATTTAGCCCAAATAATATTACCCCCTGAATCAATCCATGCATCATAACGATGATGATCATCAGACATATCATTTCGAAAAGAGATTTTTCAAAATGATACGGAATTCTATCCATAACCTTTGACTCTAGCATTTTTATCTATCAGAGAGAGTTCTTATGAACCCATACTAAAGTTAGATCAATAGTTTTTCAATTGCCAACCATCACGAAGGCGCCCCAATAATATGGAGATTTCCATTTTGCTTTAAGTCTCTTTTGCGCGGTTATGAAGGCTTGTTGTTTTGTTTTACCACTGAGCCATTCTTCATAAAAAATTGTCATCAGTTCTTGAGTGGCCTCATCATCTACTGTCCACATAGACATGATCATGGTTTCTGCACCGGCCACACTAAAGGCTCGCTGCAAACCGTAAACTCCTTCACCATTTTTGACCTCACCCAGACCTGTTTCACATGCAGAAAGAACTACCAACTCTGTATTTTCAAGATTTAAATTCATTGCTTCATATGCCGTGAGAATTCCATCCTCCGCGAAAGTTTGGGTTTCAGAAATTTTACCATTGGCTATGAAGCTGTTTGCTCCGGCGAGGATAAGCCCAGATCTTAGAAGTGGATTTTCCATGTATTCATCCGTATTGCCATCTCCGGCTTGACTTTCTAAGAAAAATCCGTGAGTAGCAATATGCAGCACTTTTGGGTTATTAATTTTTTTGATACTTTCTTCAAGCGCTTCATTGCTGAGATATGTGGTCACTTCCACATTTTTAACTTGGTAAAGACTATCAATCAATCCGACTTCTTTCTTCGTTCCCGGTAGCAATGCCAAAAGTTGATTAGAACGCATATATCTCAGCATATTTCCTCTCAATCCGCGCGGAATAGAGCCACCACGAGAAATTGAAACACTGTTAGATTC
>CAYGUA010000016.1:0-105582 GCA_964353015.1 uncultured Marinoscillum sp.
AGAATCAGGATGATTATAAATGAAAATGTCTTCACAATCGTGTTAAACGAAATGGTGAAGACATGTTTCAAATTATATCAGTATAACCTCAATTACAATCAATAAACGCGCTTAATAGTCATGGAGCTGTCTTTTGTCAGATGAACGAACTTACCATCTTCATACTTATAAAAACTAACTGCCATCACCAAAAACAAAGCTGCATCGGTAGGGAAATTTTTGTAATTCACCGAAACCATTGTAGTCATTGGCTCCACAGGAATTTTTAATATTGGATACATTTTACTCTCATAGGATCCAAACAAACCATTGAGTTCGTGATTAATTGCTCTATATGTTTTCTCCTCGATATCGTATTGATAATCAGATAGCGCCACGAGTCTCGCTGTGATTTTGAAATTGGTAGCTTCATCCGGTTTTACAAAAGTTTTATCAGGGATGAAGGCTGGAAAATGAATGATCACCTGACCCTTTTCCGAACCAGGTTTGATAAAGTACTTCGCTCCAAAAATTTCTTCATAAGGTGCGGTTGTATTAAACTCAAATCCGCTTAAGTGATGACCATGTTTGCTTACATACATGGGTCTTGTACCTGTTTTACCCTCCTCGTATTTAGCAAGATTGCGAAATTGAGCTGTTAACCTGCCAGAAACATATGACTCACAGATTTCTGACATACCATCAGAAAGTGAGTTTCTTAGCGTTTTTGCCATAATTGAGGCCACACCAAACTCCTTCTGATTATCCCTTACTACCTGGTAGTTTGGTTCCGTTTTCATTTGTTCGGCACTCGGACCGCCTTTGCGGGAAATTATGGTGTGGTCAACACCTTTGATTCTATAGGCTCTGTACCCTTTCGGTACATCCACTTCTATAGATTCATTGAGAGATCTTTTCATTCGCTGATTTTTACTGGTTAGGGTAAAATTAATATCGTTGGAATATAATTATTTTAAATTGACAATACAAATAATTCAAGGAAAAACCACTTTATCTATGCTAATTGTTCATCTTGATAAAGAGATAGTTATGTCACTTTGATATTTATATTGTTTATAACGTTTCCATAATTTAAAGTAAAAGCAATTATTCAGTTAGTTATTTTATTTAGATCAAAAATTACAACATTTTTGAGCCAGCCTTGAAAATACTCGCTGGTAAAGAATGAAAACATCATGAATATATATGTCAAAAATTTAGGGAAAGACATTCCTGCCGGTGTGGTGGTTTTTTTAGTCGCACTCCCTCTTTGTTTGGGTATTGCTCTTGCATCTGGTGCTCCACTGTTTTCTGGTGTGATTGCTGGCATTGTTGGAGGACTTGTTGTTGGAAGTTTGAGTGGTTCACAATTAAGTGTCAGTGGGCCAGCCGCTGGTTTGACAGTGATTGTATTGAATGCAATAGCAGATCTTGGCACCTTTGAATCATTTCTTTTAGCCGTATTTCTTGCAGGGGTTTTTCAGGTAATTCTGGGTATTGCCAAAGCAGGCGTCATCGGTCATTTTTTCCCATCTTCTGTGATTAAAGGCATGTTATCTGCTATCGGATTGATTCTGATACTTAAGCAAATCCCACATGCGCTGGGTGATGATGAAGATTATGAAGGCGATGAGGCCTTCTTTCAATCAGATGGAGAAAATACATTCACAGAAATAGCACTTGCATTTCAAAATATCGAGCCTGGTGCCTTAATTATTTGCATCATTTCAATTGCAATACTTGTGTTATGGGAAACAAGAACTTTTAGCGGGATGGGTTGGACAAATGTAATTCCAGGGCCTTTGGTTGCGGTAGGTTTTGGAATGCTTACAAATAGTATCATATATACCAAAGCAATTCCTTCACTTTCCCTTTCCGGGAAACATATGGTTTCATTACCCAAAATAGAAAGTGCCACGGATTTCTTTAATGAGCTTACTTTTCCTGATTTTAGCGGAATTTTAGATCCTGATATTCTCATCGTAGCAATCACTATTGCGATCATTGCCAGTTTAGAGACATTGCTTAGTTTGGATGCTGTTGACAAATTAGATCCACTTAAGCGCATAGCGCCAGCCAGCAGAGAGCTATGGGCACAGGGTGCCGGAAATATGATTTCGGGTTTGATCGGCGGATTACCAGTTACAGCTGTAATTGTTAGAAGTACAGCAAACATTAGCTCTGGTGGTAGAACAAAAGTATCGGCCATTTTTCATGGACTATTGCTACTGATGAGTGTTACTTTATTTCCAACAATTCTAAATCTGATTCCATTAGCCGGCCTTGCAGCAGTTCTGCTTATGGTAGGTTATAAATTGGCAAAACCATCCTTATTCAAGTCTGTCTACAATCAGGGAATGAATCAATTTCTACCTTTTATTATAACAATACTGGCTATCTTATTCACTGACCTCCTCATCGGAATATGCATCGGGATAGCCGTAGGGATCTTTTTTGTGATCAAGGCCAACCTGACGCGAGGTATAGTAGTAAATGTTTCTGATCCAAATACTTACAATATCAATCTGGTTAAAGATGTAAGCTTTTTGAATAAGGCTTTTTTAAGACAAAATTTGAGAGATATCCCTAATAACTCAACCGTTATTTTCAGAGAATCGGATTCAATTTTCATTGACCATGATATTATAGAGACGATAGACGATTTCTGTATTACCGCGAAAAATAAAAACATCAAAGTAGAAATGCATAAATCAAATGGCGCTAAAAAATAGGTTTTTGAAAGAGTTATGTATTTTGCTCTCAAGAATTCGTTAGCTTTTCAAAAACAAAATCAAACATGAGAGCCTACCGTTTGGCAATTACATATGTCTTCATTTTATTGATGTTATCTGCATGTCACGCTAGCTATTACAAAGTAAAAGTCACCAAGCCAAGAAAGCATTTTGGTTATTATGATGCTTCAAAAGACAGTAAAAAGAAGCGAATTAAAACTGTGAAGATGAAATCATTAAAATCCACAAAAGGCATAGATGTCAAAGATTAAGTTATTAATTGTTATTGTAATTGTTGTTTGTTCTTGCAGCAAGACCAAAAATTCAATACAAGATCATATTTTTGGAACTATTGGAGATAGCGCGATGGTAGTATCAGCACATCCAATTGCATCTAAAATAGGCATTCAGATATTAAGAGAAGGAGGAAATGCGGTTGATGCTGCCATAGCAACTCAATTTGCACTTGCTGTTGTTTATCCAAGAGCCGGAAATATTGGCGGTGGTGGTTTTTCTATTTTAAGGCTCAATAACGGAGAAACACACGCACTTGATTTTAGAGAGAAGGCCCCTGCTCTGGCGTCAAAAGATATGTATCTAGATGATTCAAGTGAAGTAATTCCAAATTTAAGCATGTTGGGGCATCTGGCTGCAGGCGTTCCAGGAAGTGTTGGTGGCATGTGGGAATTACACCAAAAATTTGGGTCAGTTCCCTGGAAACATCTGATTGAACCATCCATTTTAATCGCTGAAAATGGATTTGAAATCACACAAAATGAAGCTGATGCGCTCAATGATAAACAACCTGATTTTATAAAAGCAAATACTCATTCTCCTTGGGTAATAAATAATTCAGGCTGGAAAAAAGGTGATATTATCAAGCAGTCGGATCTTGGGAGGACACTAAATCGCATTCGAGATTTTGGAAGAGATGGTTTTTATAAAGGGACTGTTGCCGAATTAATAATTGAAGAAATGAAAACTTCAAATGGTATCATATCAAAATCAGATTTGGAAGCTTATAATCCTGTCTGGCGCGACCCAATTAAGGGCAGTTACAAAGGTCATACGGTAATCAGTATTCCCCCTCCTTCTAGTGGTGGAGTGGCTTTAATCCAGTTGCTACAAGGTGCAGAAATTTTGAACATCACCCAATTCCCTCACAATAGTGCTAAGTCTGTAAATCTTATGACTGAGTTGGAAAAGCGCGTTTTCGCAGATCGAGCAAAATTTATAGGTGACCCTGATTTTATCGATGTTCCGATTAATGAACTGATTTCCACGGAATATGTCAAGTCAAGATTGAAAAATATTCAAGCTGATGTTTTCACACCATCCTCCAAAATATCTTGTGGTGAAATGCCTCCTCAGGAATCAAATGAAACAACTCATTTTTCAATAGTTGATCCAATGGGTAATGCCATTTCCATAACTACCACATTGAATCTTGCCTATGGTTGCAAAGTTTTAGTAAAAGGAGCCGGATTCTTATTAAATAACGAAATGGACGACTTCAGTGCTAAGCCAGGTATACCTAATTATTTTGGATTAGTTGGGGCAGAAGCCAATGCAATCGCACCAAACAAGCGAATGACTAGCTCAATGACACCAACAATTATCGAAAAAAATAACAAGTTGAAAATGGTTCTTGGATCACCTGGTGGCTCAACAATAATTACTTCAGTTTTTCAAAGCACATTGAATGTGATAGATTATGGTATGACGATGCAGGAAGCGGTAAATGCGAAAAAAATACATCACCAATGGCTGCCCGATCGCATCAAAATGGAAGAAAACGCATTAAATTCAGAGACCATGAATGCATTAACCACACTTGGTCATCAATTTGAAATTGTATCTAAAATAGGAAGAAACGATTGTATTTTAATCTACGATGACGGTAAGATTGAAGGTGGTGCAGACCATACTCGAGGAGACGATTTTGCAGCTGGATTTTAGTCTCTTATCACCTCGAATTCTACCCTACGATTTAATTTTCGGGTTTCTTCTTTGCGGTTGTCCGCGATTGGATTGATTCCACCAAAACCTTTTCCGGATATTCTACTCTTGTCTATACCTTTCTCTATCAAAAAATCTCTTACAGCATTGACCCTGGCTTGAGAAAGCTGGATATTTAGAACCTTATTGCCAACATTGTCCGTGTGGCCTTTTAGGAAAATCCGAACATCGGGATTTTCCTCAAGCATTTCCACGACAAGATCGAGTTCACCAATGGTTCCTTCTATAAATTCAGATTTCCCTTGATGAAAAAGTACATGTTTAAAAGTAATCGTTCTGCCAGTTTCAAGAGGCTCAAGTCGGATGGTGTATTGATTTTCAAGGCTCATCAAATCATTAAAATTCACTTTAATTGATTCCGACAAATAACCTTTTGATTTAAATTCTAAAACAATAACATCAACTTCATTCAAGCCAATCTTAAGTTCAGAAACCAGTTCGCCAAAGGCATTGAGACTTTTTGTTTCACTGATGGAAATAATATTGCCAGTATAAGTAAATTTTAAATTTTCATCTGTTTTCGCATCTTTTACATTAAACACAATATCCTTTTGGTACACCGCTTTCTGATTTGTAGCTATTACTTCAGATGTATCTGCTTTGACTGGTAAGCCTTCGTTTGTTGGATATATTCTAATTCTTTTAATATCCCCATATCCATCACTGTTTTGGGTTGAAATAAAATAGGCATATTCCGAATCAGGATTATACATGAAAGATGTTTCAGAACCTTCGGAATTAATCATTGAACCTAGATTACGTGGTTCAGACCAATTTCGCCAACTGTCATCTAATCGATTGGAAACGTATAAATCAAAACTTCCAAAACCTCCTCTGGCATTTGTAGCAAAATATAAAGTCTTATTGTCTGCGCTTAAAAAAGGAGTGATTTCCTGTTTGTCAGTATTAATGTCATAGCCTAAATTTTTTGGTGACGACCATCTTCCATCCACACTCTGGATACTCACATATAGGTCTTCCACTCCATAACCTGTTTGGTTTTCGAGACTCATGATGAGAAATCGTCCATCTCTTGAAAGATATCCAGTTTGTAGAGGACTGGCGCTTTGAAAATATGGAATATCCACGTTAGAATTGTTGCCTGAGCTAATGGAATGAGCCATGATTTTTCCTTCATAAGCACCCTGTCTAAGCATCACTTCATTGTACAAGAAAAATCTTTCGTCTGGGGAATATCCTAATGGAGAATTAAAAACACTCGTCTTATTAAATGTTTTGACTTTGGCAGAATCAATCAAAGACTGGTGTGCTAATATGGCAAACCACAAATCACCCGGGTTACCTTTACCTCCAACATTGGCGACTGATTTTTCACGGGTGAAGATCAATTCACTTCCATCTTCAGATAGGTATAAATAATTTTCAGCATCTGCTGAATTCAATCCATGGACAGGCTCAGGATTAGAATAGAACGTGACTTGTGCTACAACCTTCGGAATTATTAGAACCCATAAAACCAACATCACGAAACATCCCAATATTCTCATTTATAACTTTTTTAATATTTTTTTAAACTTTATTTATATAGCCAACGTAGAATATAACTAATTTGATATATTATTGCATTGTGTATGCAATAAGGTCTCACCAGCAACAATATTAAACAGGTTCTGTATGATTAAAGCCCTGGCTCAAGCCGGGCTTTCTTTTTTTATACGACTCACATATTTATTATTCTTAATATAGAACCTCCAAGGTAAAAAAGCATCCTCACCTGCATAGTCTACACCAATCCGAACATCAACGACTATTTCAAATTGTGTTTGCACTGATTTTGATTTTGCGATCCAAATACAATCACCTTTAAGATCAGCACCGGTCATGTGACTTTTGATTCCAAGTGCGACACTCAATGAACCAGGCCCTGAAGTCAACTTATTTAAGGCAGTGGTGTTTCTCCTTCTTTTCATGATATCCAAACCAAGGATAGGTTCCACTGCTCGAATTAGCACAGCATCAGCCATACCTTCGACATTTGTAACGATGTTAAACAAATGATGAATACCATAACACAAGTAAACATAAGCCTTGCCCCCTGCTCCATACATGATCTCCGTTCTAGGAGTACGTTTTTGATAAGCATGACATGCCTTATCATTTCTACCATTATAGGCTTCTGTTTCAACAATTTTTGCAGCAACTAGTTGATCATCTATGAAAGTGAAAATCACCATACCAAGTAATTCTTTAGCTATTTCAACTACATTGTTGCCTAAATAGAACGCTTGTGGTAATTTTTCGTATTCATCCATATTCATTTTAGATTCAAATTTTAAAACCTAACAAACAAAAAAACATGAAGAGCATAAAATTAATGTTATTGGCGTTTATCGTCTCATTTTCAGCACATTCACAAATTGATACCCCAGCCCCAAGCCCATCGGCTACTTTAACTCAAGAAGTCGGGCTTACTACTGTTACAATCAACTATTCAAGACCGAGCGTGAAAGATAGAACCATTTTTGGCGGTCTGTTAAAATATGGAGAATTGTGGAGAACAGGTGCGAATGGTGCTACTAAATTGAGTTTTAGCACTGACGTCAACTTAGGTGGAAATGATTTAAAAGCTGGTGATTACGTCATTCTGACTGTACCCGGAGAATCTGATTGGAAAATTAATATTTATGAATTTAGCGGCAATGGAGTTGGTGCATATTTTAGCAAAGAAGCTCTTGCCACAACATCGGTAAAACCAGTAAAACTTTCAGATAAGGTTGAGTCTTTAACAATTGATATCAATAATTTAAGAAATAGCTCAGCAACCATCGATATCAGCTGGGAAAACACAAAAATATCTATACCACTAGAAGTAAATGCAGATGCTAGTGTGATGGCCCAAATCAATAAATATGAGGAGAATTCAGATGCACAAAGAGCAAATGATTACAATGCTGCAGCTTCATATTTGCTTTCTGAAAAGAAAGAATTGGAAAAAGCACTGGATTTTGCAACGAAAGCCACAAGCTTGAATCCAAATGCATTTTGGATGTCAAGAACCAAATCACTGATTGAAGCTGAGCTTGGAAAATACAAAGAAGCTGTTGCTACAGCAACTTTGAGTTTAGCAGCAGCTGAAAAAGCTGGTAACCAAACTTATGTCGATTTCAACAAAGCTTCTATTGAAGAATGGAAGAAAAAGAAGCAGAAATAATTCAGTTTATTTCGAATTTCAAAAGCGTAGGAGAAATCTTACGCTTTTGCTTTTTGTGGCAATACCAATTGTAGAATCACACTCAACAACATTGTGATCCCAAGCCCGATCGCATTGTACCACAAATAACCAATTGTGATTATCCCATTCATAGCCAACATATGAAATGCAATCACAATAATTTGAGCCACAATAGTTGCGATAAAAATGGCCGTACCTTTTACAAATTTCACGAAGAAAGCCACCAGAAATATACCCAGGATGGTTCCGTAAAATATAGAACCGACGATATTGACAGCTTCAATTAGATTCTCCGAATTTTTGGCCAGAACCGCAAACATGATTGCCAAAATGCCCCAGGCCAGAGTCAAACCTTTTGACATATTGAGATAATGACGCTCCGAACCGTTTTTAGTAATGATACGCTTGTAAAAATCTACGGAAGTAGTTGAAGATAGCGCATTTAATTCGGATGAAGTTGAAGACATGGCGGCAGAAAAAATAACGGCAATCAATAATCCAATTAAGCCATGTGGTAAGTATTTCAACACAAATGTGAGGAATACATAATCTGAATCTTTGGTTTCAATTGAAGGATCCACTTTTGTAATCAACTCTTTAACTTCATTTCTCACTTTGATGGATTGCTGATCCAAATCGTTGAGTCTCGTAACCAAATCCTGATCATTTGATTCAGACTTTGCCAATTGCAACGCTACAGTTTTTCGCTCATCTGTCAATACACCATACGCTTCATCCAACTGTGTATATTGATTGGCATATTCTGATTCTTGCAATAAAAGCACTGAGGATTCTTTGAAATGAACCGGTGGCTGATGTAGCAGATAAAAGACATAAACCATTACCCCTGTGAAAAGGATAAAAAACTGCATTGGTATTTTAAACACTGCATTGAACATCAGCCCCATCCGGCTCTCACGGACGTCACTTCCGCCAAGATATCTTTGGACCTGAGATTGATCCGTCCCAAAATAAGATAGCGAAAGGAAAAGCCCGCCAGCCAATCCAGACCAAATGGTGTAGCGTTTCTCAAAATTGAAATCAAGATCTACTGCATTCAGTTTTTCCAACTTACCAGCAACTGTAAATGCCTCTCCAAATGACATGTAATCACTGATGTAACTCAGAATGATGAAAAATGCTACAACCATACCTCCCATGATGACGGCCATTTGCCATTTTTGAGTCAAACTGACCGCTCTTGTTCCTCCTGAAACTGTATAGATTATAACCAAAATACCAGTCACCAAAATTGTTGCCGTAAGGTTCCATTTGAGTATGCTGGAAATAATAATGGCAGGCGCATAAATCGTAATTCCTGCAGCTAAACCTCTTTGGATCAAAAACAAAAAAGCACCGAGTAATCTGGTCTTGAGGTCAAATCTGCTCTCCAGAAATTCGTAGGCGGTATAAACCTTGAGTTTATAATAGATGGGGATAAAAACCACACTGACAATGATAAGTGCAAAGGGCATTCCGAAGTAATTCTGAACGAACCCCATTCCACTCTCATATCCTTGACCAGGTGTAGAAATAAAAGTTACAGCACTCGCTTGAGTTGCCATTACTGACAAACCAATGGTTCCCCATTTGAGATTTTTATCTCCCAGAAGATAACCTTCTATGTTTTGTTGATTGCGTGTTTTGTAAACGCCATAACCAACTATAAAAAGCAGGGTTCCAAATAGAACAAATAAATCGAGGTAATTCATTTAAAAGCGATACTCAAGAAATACAGAACTGTTAATAAAACGCATTGATAAGCCAGCACAATTAAATAAATGGATTCCCATTTTTCGAAGATTGTTGGTGACTTGAAATCTGTTATTATAGACCTAGGGTTATCAATCATTCTATTTGGGCTTATTTTCTTTTCCTATTGAGATCATATTTGCCATTAAACGGAAAGCACCAGGAACTCCAGCTGGGAGTTCTCTAAAAAATGATAGTCCGGTATAGATGTAATAACCTTTACCATAACTGGCAACCAATAGACTTCCATTTTTCGGTGATTCACCGGGATCATTTGAGCTTAAAATTGCTTCAAAATTCTCATCCCATTCATCCGGAAAATATAGACCTCTTTCTTGTACCCAGTTTTCGAAATCTATGTTCGATAATTTATTTGGACGGGATAGGACATCATGCTTTTTTACCAAAAACCTCACCTCGGCATCTTCTACGGCCACACGATCCCTGGAGATTTTCATTGGAAAAGGAGCTAATTCATCAGTTACCGTCCCGTTAGTGTTGTATTGCACGATGACGGTCCCTCCTTGCTCGGTATATTTAAACAGTTCCTTATTCTTGAAGGTCAACCAATCGAGGGTATTAAATGCCCTGATTCCTAATATTACCGCATCATATTGCGCAAGATTCTCAGCTATTACCTCTTCTTTTTGCAATAAATCAACCTGATAACCAATTTGCTCCAGACTATATGGCACTTCATCGCCCGCACCCATTATGTATCCGATCTTTTCACCTGACTTCATCAAATCAAGTTTCACAACTTTGGTTTCAGATTTTGGAAAGCTAATTTGAGTGGGGAAATGATCATAAGAGATCTCCTCCCTCCCTAAATCGAATAATTCACCATCTATTTCCACTGATGCGCGAATGACACCAACAGAAGCTTGTGATGATGGATACAATTTAAATTTAAAAACCTGCTCCTCACCTTTTTGAGCAAGTGAAAATGTTTGATGGTTTGGTTCTGATCTCCATCCATCAGGCGTCTGAAGCATTACTTTCCCTGATTTATTTTTATTACCAGCAATTAATGTTACTTCTATTTCCTTAGCCTCATTTTCGGAATAGATCAATGCTTTCTTATCCATATTTACCATGACCGGAGGCGTCATTGATAGTTGCTCATAAACCTCTCCTTTCACCCTGTCAGATCTTTTGAATACAACAGGGATTTCAAATTCCAAAAACTGATCAGCCAGCTTCAATGTAACATCTGCGGTAACAATTGGTAGATTTTCAGGCAATCCTATCAACTCTTGATTTCCAACATCATACATGCCCTCAGTTCCGGGTGATTTGAGCCAATAAGGATTTGAAATTGGCACTCTTTTACTGAATTCCAGAGAATAATTCAGTGTATTGAGCTGATTATTGGACAAATGCAAATCATAAATATAGTTTTCGCTCCATCTGGAGAAGGAAACTCCAGCTAAGATCATATCAATATTACTTCTGTTTATAGCTTCAAAACTTATTGTAATTGTATCTCCTGGTGCATATTCTGAATCATCTGCCACAAATTCAAGATAAACTCCAGTCACAGATTTTATGAGCTCATCGATTTGTTTCAGTTTGATTTGTTTCCAAAAATCATCTTCTATGTTCTCTATTTCCTTTCTGGCATCCAATAAATCAGGTATGATCAGTTCAGGATTTTTTGCGTCAAAATTCATAATGGCTTCATCAAGAAAATAGCTTATTTGCTCAGTCCCTTCAATTCTTCCCCAGGTTATATCAATACCGCCAAATATATCCGTTGTTTCAGGTCCGCCCCATTGCTCCAAATACTCATATTCAGCACCTCGTGTGCCTATTCTTCCAAATCCCTGACTTTTATGCATGCTTCTACTTTCGGCTGCTATTTCAGTATAAGATCTACCCAAATAGGAATTGTATTGGCCTACATCTGCCTTCACATAATCATCAGGATTGAATGGAATCTTATTTCTTTGGTAAAACCATGAGCTTGTATTCCAGAATATTTTTTTTACTTCCCATAAATCCACATAATCCAACTGCTCCGGAAATGCTGATGGATCATTGCTCATTTCAAATGCCTTTTTGGCTAAAATTGCTGAAGCTGTATGATGCCCATGCGTGGTGCCTGGATCGGTATTGAACCTTGTTACGATAACATCTGGTTTGAAATTTCTGATCACCCAAACAGAATCTGCCAAAACCTGATTTTCATCCCATTTATTGAAAGTCTCAACAGGATCTTTGGAATAACCAAAATCTACCGCTCTAGAAAAAAATTGTTCCCCGCCATCTATCCTTCTCGCAGCAAGTAGTTCTTGCGTACGAATCACACCAAGTGACTCGCGTATTTCCGTTCCGATCAGATTTTGACCTCCATCCCCTCGCGTAGCTGATAGATAGCCAGATCGCAAATGAAGTCCATTTGCAAAGTATGAGATCAATTGCGTGTTTTCATCATCAGGATGAGCCGCGATATAAAGAACAGAACCAAGCGTATTGAGCTTATGCAGTTGCTGAAGTATATCGCCTGTGGGGTGAACTTTGGGTACCTGCGAAAAAACCTTGGATGTTGAAAATGCAAGAATTACTAAGAATATTGTACGGATATAAATCATCTATAATAGGTTGAATCTTACCAACTGATATTAATTCGGGAAGGTTTTTAAAAAAAACGCAAAATGCACCGCAAGTTTATTGGCTCTTTTACATCTAAAGAAATGAATGTAACTAAAATGCAAATAAACATGAAAAAACAAGTTTTATTTTTAGGAATGATTATGCTAATGACACTAAGTATCATGGCACAACCGGGACAACCAGGAAGAGATGGTCAGGGTCCAAATAGAAACCAAAATGGTGATCGATTGGATCGCATCGCAGAATAGCTGGAATTGACACCAGAGCAGAAAAGCAAATTCGATGAGTGGATGGTGGCAAATTATAAAGTGATGAAACCGATTCAGAATGAATTGGCAGAAAAAAGAGTAGCATTGAAGTCGTTAACAACCTCAGATCAAGTAGATCAAAAGAAAATCGACAAAGTAATTGGTGAAATTGGGACATTGGAAACTTCTCTTCTCAAAGCAAAAACAAATCATCAAATTGCGATCAGAGCGATGCTTACAGACAAACAAAAGATGATGTTTGACATGAGTCACGAGAAGCGAGCACAAGGAAAAGGAAAACCATCTGGCGGACCAATGGGCAAACCATCAAAAGGTTAAACTATAAACATTAGTGCGGGAAACAGAATTCAGAGATTTAGTATTAAAATACCAAGACAGGGTCTACAATACCTGTCTTGGATTTTTAAAGAATGAAGAAGATGCTGAGGATGTCGCGCAAGAAGTTTTCATGCAGGTTTATAAATCATATGATACATTTTTAGGCAAATCACAATTGACAACATGGATCTATCGCATCAGTGTAAACAAGTGTCTGGAAGAATTGAGAAAAACAAAAAGGAATCAAAATGCTGCAATGTTGGATATTAATTTGATTGATAAGGCAGACCTTAATTTTTATCATCCCGGTGTAACACTGGAAAATAAAGAGCGAGCAGCCATTCTTTTCAATGCAATCGAAGAGCTACCTGATCAGCAACAAATAGCTTTCACTTTAAATAAAGTAGAAGGACTCAGTTATGACGAAATCGGACAAATAATGGACAAGAGTTTGTCATCAGTAGAATCTCTAATTCACAGAGGAAAATCAAGGTTAAAAGAACTTTTAAAAAATTATTATGATGCAAAATAACTTAGATAACGAGGTGGAAAAGACCCTCAACAGTTTGGATAATATCTCCAGAGCAAATGCTCCTGACCGATTATATGAAAAGCTGGAAGCCAGGTTAAATTTTACGACTCAAATCAGCAACAAATGGTTTAACCTTTTAAAAATTGGTGCAGCGGCCATGATTGTGATGTCTGTGTTGAATGGATATATCATACTTCAAAATGATTCACAGGAAATTTCTACCATCGAAGATTTTAGCACAGAATACTTCGACAGCAACACATCAATTTTAAACTACTGAAATGCAAGAGAAGAAAATCAAATACCTGACGATTGGCGTATTGACACTTGTGTTCATCAACATAGTGTTAATTGCTTTACTATTGCTTCCACCACAATTCAAAACTCGCAAAATACGTATGGAGCGTGATAAAGTCGAGAACAGAGGTGCTCAATTTCTAATGAACAGACTAAATCTAACTGATGAACAGCGGGCGTCCTTTAAGCCAGTTTTTGAAAAACATAAAATAAGAAGAGACTCCCTGGAACAAGCTATCCACCAAAAGAAAAGAAAACTCGCTCAAGACATGCTGCAGAATGATTATGATTCGGCTGCTGTCAATGAAATTTTAAATGATCTTGACATCTTAAATCGCAAAGCTGAAATGGAAATGCTTAATCATTTTCGGGAATTAAAAGAAATATGCACACCAGAACAGCAACTGCAACTTAGAAAAACAATTAGCAAAATCAACGATCGAAAGTAAACGTCTATTAATCCATATTTCTTGACATTTCCTCTTTAAATAAGAACATGAAGCTTTAATATTTCTTATATTTAACTATCAAAATCCTGAAAGATCAAAGAACCTTTTTTGGTTATTTTTAATTCGAAATATCAACTAGCTGTTTTATGTCAATCAAAAAAACAATCATGCTTGTAGACGATCACAAGATTATTCGTGATGGACTCAAGTTATATTTTGAGGATAGTGAAGTGTATGACGTAGTAGCTGAAGCTGATAATGGCAGCAACGCTCTTGAAATACTTAAAGATCAATCTTTTGATCTGGTAATTACAGATATCAGTATGCCTGTAATGGATGGCATCACATTTACCCAAAAACTCAAGGAAAGCTATCCTACCCAAAAAGTAATGGCATTGACAATGCTTGGTGAAAATCAGCATATAAAACACATGCTATCAGCCGGAGTGAATGGATACATTCTGAAAAATTCTGATCGTGATGAAATCATGCATGCCATTGATGTCATAATCAATGGTGAAAATTATTATTCTGGAGAAGTCACCAAAATCATCATGGATGGTATGGCAGGCAAAAAACAAACGGTCAACAGACTGACGTTGGAAACGCCCCTTACACCTAGAGAAAAGGAAGTTTTAGAATTGATAGTTAAGGAATTCTCGAATCAGGAAATATCTGATAAGCTATTTATAAGCATCAGAACCGTAGATGCACACAAGAGAAATTTGCTTGAAAAAACAGGCTGTAAAAACATCGCCGGACTTGTAGTCTACGCCATGGAGCACAACATCTGAAAGAAACCTCACTCATAAATTATCAGTCAAAAACCACATTTTATTATTAGGCAAATCACTTATAAAAAGCCTGTAGGTAATTCTATCTTTTTTGTACGTTTAATGCTTAATTATCCTTCCTACTGCTTTTAAATAACCAAAACACCTATACGATTTACCATTTCACCTAAAATTATATTTAGGTTTTTTGCTCTAACACAGGAGCAACTCATGACGCAACTTTGATAAAAAGAAAAAGTCATGAAAAAGCCAATCACAACATTATTAATCCTGATCCTAAGTATCGGATTTGTGCAGTCTCAGGGTTTGAAGGCCACTTCTTATGTAGAAAAAACTTTCATGAACCCAAAATTGGGAACCAGTGTAGGTTATGAATTCAACAACATTCTTGAAGTTGGTGGATTTTATCAGCACATCAGTCAGCAACCAATAGCCAGCGATCAGAGCAGAATTATTACCGAAGAGGAATTTTGCGGTTTATATTTTGCTTATCCACTAGTCACATCCAGATACACCAATCTTAAATTGAATGTAAGATCTGGAGTCTCCAACGGTGAAAACTTTGTCATTACTCCAAGTCTTCTTGCCAATTTCAAACCGATCCCAATTATCAACATTGGTGGTGGATTAGGTATAAGGTCTTTCAGACCTACATTGATAGCTTCACTTAGCATCAACCTGAACAATAGACATCACGAAGTAGAATATGTCGCTGTGAATTAATACCCTCAAATCCTAAAGCCATGAAACGATTTACAGTAAATATTTTTCTCACCCTCGCCTTACTTATGTTATTATTATTGGCGGCAGTTTATGATTTAAGAGCACAAAATATAGAAGCATCTTATTCTATACAAAGCACTGTGATGGGTCCTCAAAAAGGTTATGAAATCGGCTTTAGAAATCAAAAAGGTATCGGAGCAGCCATTTGTTATCAATCATCCAATAACCTGCCTTTGGAAAAAGGTCCACAAGCATACCCGTTCACCAGCGTAGATTTCTCCGCCATGATCAAGAACTGTGGCACCATGTCAATTCTTGGTCATATCAAGACCGGGCTTGTCAACAATCAATTCTTAATAGTCACACCAGAAATTGAAACCCGAATCCAAATCTGGAAATTCCTACATGTGGCAATTGGTGCAGGTATGCGAAGCAGACAAGCGGCCGTATCTGGCAAAATTATCCTTTCCACCTTCTAATCTCTACAATCATGAACACGCTCGCAACTCCTGTAAAAAATGAAAGCCCAATCGAACTAGTAAATCACTTCAACATAAACAACAAAATATCACACCACCAACCAACCATGATTCCATTGCTTAGATACAATGGAGCTACAGGTTTGTTAGTGTTAAAAGGAAACCTGGACAAACTCAATGTTGAGGATTTCAAATTGACCATTCCGATTCTATTATCAGAACATTTTCTCCTTCATGATTCTCTCACATGCTACATAAGTATTGCTTCCCTCAATAGTCAGAACATCCAATCATTGTACACCCTGTACAAAAACTTGAGCCACTATCACCAAATAGGAATGCACGTAAATATCAACTGGTTCGCACCTGCAAATTCTAATGGAGTAATAGAAACTGGAAAAGACCTTTCTGAACTCTATGAAATAGACACCAACATTATACCAATAGATTAAGATGAAAAGAATAATATTCCCAATTCTGATTTGTATTCTGATTTCTTGTGAACCAGCCTGGGAACCATTCGAAACTTTTGTGATCCCAAAAGGTGAGCATTCCAAAAATTTCCCCGTACAGATGCTACAATCTGATCTCCTAAAATTTGATGTTATTTTTGACGAGAGTGCTATTTATACATCCGTTTTACCTGAAAATCAATGGGACACACATAAATTATTAGGCTTTTCAGATTGCAATTCATATCACCATGATAACAGCGCCAGATTTGGCTGGAGATGGCTCAACGATCAACTTGAAATATTGGCATATTGTTATGTAAACGAAGAGAGAATCATACAAGAATTAGGCACCATCCAACTTAATGTCACCAACCATATGGAGCTGATGCTCACTGATGATTCTTATATATTCTCACTCAATTATGGCGAGCAGGTTTATATCAAACGTGAAAAACCATGCAACACCGGAGCATATTATATGCTGTTTCCTTTTTTTGGCGGAGATGAAGTAGCCCCACATGTTATTACCATCAGGATTAACATTGTATATTGACCCACCCAATCGCTAGTTCAGCAGCTTTAAAGATTTAATGGAAAAATAGGTAAAACACCTATATATAAATTGATCAATCGCTTATAACTAATATGTGAAGTTTTATTAAATTGAATAAGTCAATCCAAACTGTTCATATGCGGAATTAGCATCGAAAAAAAGCTTTTGAATGTCCGCCTGGCGTTAGTTTATCGTGATGAGAAGATGAATTATGAAATATTACATATTGAAGAAAATGATTCTGAAGCATCAAGAATAAAAGCCATATTAATTAGTGATGGCCATCATAACTTTAATATTAGCCGCGAAAAAAAAATAAGTAAGGTTTTCGCCTATTCTGGAAAAAAATCCATCCATATAATTTTACTAAGTCACTCTTCAGAAAACATCTTGGACATATCCGATATCCAAAAACTTTCTGATCATTATCCAGAAACATGTCTGATTGTATTAACAGATTTAAATGATCTAAAGTCTGGAAACGACTATATCAATCAAGGAGCGCATGATTTTTTGAAAAAGGACAATCTGAACGAAAATCAACTTAAGAAAGCCATTTTTTGTGGCTTATCTCGTATAGAAATATCAAGAAGATTTAGAAGTCAGGAAGCGGAATTGATAAAATTCAAATCGGCCGTAGAACAAAGCGAAAACTCAATAGTCATTACCGATTTAGACGGTAAAATAGAATATGTAAATAAAAAATTTGAGAAAGTAACTGGATACAGTGCGGCAGAAGCTTTTGGGAAAAACCCATCCATCTTAAGTTCTGGGCTTCATTCAGATCAGTTTTACGCTGATATGTGGCAGAAAATTGTCGCCGGAGAATCTTGGTATGGCGAAATAGTCAATAGATCCAAAACTGGCGACCTATTTTGGGAAAGCTCAACAATCAATCCCATCAAAGATGATGAAGGAAAAGTCATCAAATACCTGGCCGTAAAGGAAGAAATAACGGAACGAAAAAAAGAGCAGGAAAAACTCAGAATCAATGAGCAACACATGCGTTTTCTGGTCAATGCATCAACTGATTTGTTAAAAATGAATTCAGTAGATGAGGTGATGCAGTATATCGCTGTTAAGACTCACGAGCTACTCAATAAAAAAGGGTTTACAATTGTCTGCCAATACATTAACAATCATACAGAATATGAAATCAGGGCATATCAAGGAATTAATTCCAAATTAAAACTTGTTCTAAATCTTCTCAAACAACCCATTATAGGATTTCGCTCCAAAGTAGATGATGATTTGATCAATTTACTTCAGGATCATAAAATACACAGATTGCCCATTGATCTAACAAAGCTTATTGGAAATCATATAAGTGAAGCGATGACTTTTAAAATTATCAAAGGATTGGGTCTGGATCATATACATGTGACTGGTATTAAAACCAAGGATCAACTTTTTGGAAGTTTGGTCTTTGCTGGCGTAAATGACAATCCAGAGTTAGATCAAGAAGTATTTGAGTCTTTCATGAAGCTTGTTTCCCTTTATATGGAGAAAAATCAAGCAACCCAACTCCTTATTAAAAACGAAAAACGCTTCAAGGAAATAGCCGAATCTGCCGGGGATTGGATTTGGGAAATTGATAAAGATGGGGTTTTCACCTATTCAAGTCCGGCCATAAAAAACATACTTGGATATAGCCCAGAAGAAGTTATTAATAAGAAATCATATTTTGATCTAATAGATTTAGGGATTAGAAATGCCACTCAAAACCAAATGCTTGGAAATATTGAGAGAAAAGAAACTTATCGAAATCAAATCAATATTCACGAGCATAAATCCGGTCATCAAATTTGGATTAAATCTAGTGGTGGGCCCATTCTAAACGAACAAGGCAATTTGATTGGGTTTCGTGGCATCAATAGTGACATCACATTGATATTGAAGTCACGTGAGCAATTTAAAGAGATCATTCAATATGCTCCATCGGCAATCTATCTTCACGACTACTCTGGTAAAATACTATTGACAAATAAAAAGGCAATGGATATGCTGGGATATAGTCAGATTGAAATATTGGAAACCAATATAAATGCCCTGGATTATCAATATAATGAATTAGGAATAGCACAAAAAGTATGGGATCAAGTCTTGAAACAAGGCTCAATTACTTTTGAAAGTATCCATAAAACCAAATTTGGAGGAAGCATTCCTGTAGAAATTAATGTTGGAAAAATCACCTATAATAACAAGCCACATTTTTTGGCTTTCGTCAAAGATATTGGTGATAGAATAGCCTCAGAAAAGGAACAAAAAAGAAATGCTGCTTTGATGACTGAAGCACATCTTGCAGCTAAAATTGGTAGCTGGATTTGGGATATTGAGAAAAATGAAGTGCAATTTTCATTAGGCGTATTTGCCGTACTAAACAAAGCTCATTCTAATAAATGGATGAACTTAGACATAATTCGGAAGTACGTATATCCTGAGGATTTAGATAAATATCAATCTTTTTTAGATATTCTTGCGCACGACAAAACGTTTAAAAATCAAACACATCTTCGCATTATTAACTCCAAAGGAGAACTCAGACATATCTATGTGAAGCCGAGTAGCTATACCGAAAAAGACAGTATGCTTTTTGGCATTATCCAGGATGTTACAGATCTATATGAAAACCAACGTAAGCTTGAGGACGCACAGCAGATCGCTAAGTTGGGCAGCTGGAAATATTATGTGAGTGAAAACGTCTTTGGTTTTTCCAAGGAAGCAGAAAAAATAGTAAAAGGTGCAATAGGACATGATATTGAAAGGCCAGATGAAAATAGCAGAATTCCATCAAAGCAATTGCCGAATTGGTTAACGACTACATTGAAAAAAAGCCCTAAGAATTATGAGATAAAGGTGACCTCCGATAATGTCAATAAATGGATTTTAATCAATTCATTTGCTCAACTCAATGAAAATGGTGAGATCTTTCAGATTGTAGGTATAATTCAAGACATAAGCGAGCGCAAAGAAGCTCAAAACAAATTAGAGCAAAATGAAAGGAGTCTAGAAAAAGCACTGGAAATAGCTGTAATGGGTCGATTCAATCATCAAATCATTTCCGACGAAATAATTTGGTCTGAGAAGGCTATAGAAATATTAGCATTGGAGCCATCCAAAATACCTACTCAATTAAGTCAATTTCCTGATATCATCCATCCGGAAGATCGAACTGAAGTAATGGATGAAATCAAGCAATGTTTTGATGAAAAAATAAAATTCACTAAAGATTATAGAATTATCACTCAATCAGGTAAAGAAAAATGGATCAAAGTAAATGTGGATTACGAATTCAGTGAAGATGGGGAAATTCTTTCGTCAGATGGCATCATTAGGGATATCCATGATGAAAAAATAAAAGAGAAGGAACTGGAAAAAGCAAATCTTCAGCTCCGCAATATCATTAAAAATGTACCAGGAATAGTATTCAGATGTAGGTTTGATGATGATTATACCATGGAGTTTATCAGTGATCAATGTAAACATATCACAGGCTACAGCAGCGAAGAATTCTATTCCAAAAGGACAACATTTGAATCTATTATAAATCCGCGTGATGCAGAAAAAGTACGAAAAACTTTACAATCTGCCCTGGATTCAATCAAGGAATATGAAGTAAAATATAGGATCAAAACCAAATCAGGCGAGGAACGATGGATATGGGAAAGTGGAAGCATCAGAAATTCTGAAAGCGATAAATCCATTATTTTGATAGATGGGACAATTACAGATATTACAGATATCGCCGAAACAGAAGAAAAAATACTCAATGCCACGCTAAGAGGTGAAGATGATGAGCGCAGACGTATTGCTAAGGATATTCATGATGGGGTTCAACAAACCCTTATTTCAGCTATGCTTTCTCTACAATCAGTAGAATCAGAAATGGCAAGCTTAAAAGCCGATAAAGCGAAAAATTTCAAACTGGGTATGAAAATGCTAAAAGATGGAGTCGAGGAAACAAGATCCATAGCGCATAGCATTATGCCAAAATCAATTCAGGATTTTGGTTTGGTAAAAACTCTTGAAAGTCTATCTCAGAATATCACAGAGACCAAAAACGTAGTAGTCAATTTTTACGAAAATCTTGGAGCAACCAAGTTGGATATTATCATTGAAACCAGCTTATATCGCATCTGTCAGGAAGCGCTCAATAACATATTCAAATATGCCAATGCAACAGAAATTACTATTCAGCTCATGAAATATGAGGATTGTATTCTGTTTACAATAGAAGATAATGGGAAGGGATTTGACACAAACAATCCGGGACTTTATGAAAACGGACTTGGCCTATCTTCTATGCAAAGTAGAGCAAGTGCGATCTCTGCAACCTTGGATATATCAAGTCACCTTGGTGCGGGCACCAATATCCTTGTAGAAATCCCAGTTGCAAGTCGTATCAATCTTTAAACAAAAAGTAAAAATTAAAACATGCCTAAATCCCAATTCAACTGCTGGTTGTATCTCAATGTTTGACCTATTATTTGCAATGGTGATTTGATGTTATTATGATAAAGTTGGCCCGTGCCCAAGCCCTGATAAGATATGTTTTCATAAGATGCCACGTATTGACTGATAGCATTGAGACCAACATTCGATTCAAGTGCAGAAGTAATCCACCAGTCAATACCTAGAGATTCAGCAATAGTAATCCATTCAGTAGTTGCAGCAAAACCACCCAACAACGTGGGCTTGAGAATAATAAAACTTGGTTTTATGTAACGCAATAAGGCAAGCTTTTCAGTTGATTCATTGATTCCTATTAGTTCTTCATCTAGTGCAATAGGAATTTTTGATCTTTCGCAGATGAGCATCATGGCCTCTGGCTGCTTCGGCATGATGGGCTGTTCTATGGAATGAATGTCATATTGCTCTAATTCTTTGAGTCGGGAAAAAATCTCATTAGTAGGAAATCCTCCATTCGCATCCAACCGAATTATTACATCCCGTGATTTCGATCTCAGATATTTGATAAGCTCCAACTCATCTTGCCAGTCGATAGCACCAACTTTTATTTTGATACATTGATATCCCGCCTCTAATTTTTCATCAACTTGTTTTCTCATGAAATCCTTCTCCCCCATCCATATCAATCCATTTATTGGAATTTCTTTTCCATTTTCATAAAAATCATTTCTAAAGATTAACTGCTTCCCGCCATTTATCATGTCTAATAGAGCCATCTCCAAAGCAAATCTTACACTTGGAAAATTCACAGATACCAGCTCACCCACAAGCTGATATACCTCAGTTTCATTAGAAGGAATTCTGGATTCAGAGATTAGGTGAGAAATTCTCTCCAATTCCAAAGCTGTATCAGCATAATTCTCAACACTCAGCCTATCTAGCGGAGCAGCTTCTCCATAGCCAAATGGCATAAGTCCCGCTTTTGAAACACGGATAAAATAAACCGGATGTTTTTTCAAAACACCTCGCGATGTACCCGCTTCAAATTTAAAATCAAGTGAGTAGTCCTTATATTCGAGTTTCAACATAAGTATGATAAATAGGTATGATGTTTAAAAATCTGGATCTGTCTGAGTTTCAATACGAACTCCCTGATGATAAAATTGCGAAGCATCCATTAAATAATCGGTCAGATTCAAAATTATTAATCTTTAAGCAGGGTAAAATCGATCATAAAATATTTTCTGAATTACCACAAATGCTACCAAAGGGATGTCATCTGGTCTTCAATGACACCAAGGTAATACCTGCAAGATTGATTTTTCACAAAGAAACGGGTGCAAGAATCGAAATCTTTTTACTTGAACCTATGGCTCCATCCAATCTGCATGTTGAGGTAATGGCTGCAAAAAGCAGCTGTATCTGGCATTGTATGATCGGTAATGCCAAAAAATGGAATCAAAACACAACCCTTACAACAGCACTTACCACTGGAGATATAGTGGAGGCAACTCGGCTTGACAATGATCAGGTACAATTAAATTGGACAGGTGATCTCAGCTTTTCAGAAATAGTTTCGGCAATAGGAAATATCCCATTACCGCCCTATCTCAATCGTGAAGTAGAAGAAGACGACAAACCACGATATCAGACAGTTTATTCCCACCATGAAGGTGCTGTAGCTGCGCCTACTGCCGGATTGCATTTTACTAATGAAGTAATAGAACAACTCTCAGCCCGATCAATTAGCACAGATTATCTGACGCTTCATGTTTCTGCTGGCACTTTTCAACCGATGAAAGCAGCGAGTGTAGAAGAACATCCGATGCACCGGGAACAAATTATAATTACCAAATCAAATATTGAGCAGCTGCTTAAAAACGAAAAAATCATTCCCGTTGGCACTACAAGCATGCGTACGCTGGAAAGTCTGTATTGGTTTGGTGTGAAGCTTTTGGATAATCCGCAATCCGAATTTTTTATAGATAAACTCTTTCCATATGAAGCCGAAAGAACAATATCAAAAAGTGAGAGTTTAAATGCTGTTCTTGGATATATGTCTGAAAATAACATCGGAAAACTCAGTGGTCATACTGAGATATTCATTTTCCCCGGTTATAAATTCAGAATTTGCCATGGACTGATCACGAATTTTCATTTACCGGGCTCAACTCTTATCCTCCTCGTTGCAGCTTTAATTGGCAAAGATTGGCAAAAGGCATATCAATCAGCATTGGATAATGAATACAGATTTTTGAGCTATGGAGATAGCTCACTGCTTCTACCATAATTTGATTAATTTGAAACAATGAAAGAAACGTTGGGTAATTATTGGGATGACATCACACAGAGTATAGAGAGCTTTTTTGAAGTTTTCTCAAAACCATTATTCAATCTGGGAGAAGGAAGTATCAGCCTCGCGACGATCATCTATTTTTTAAGTGCATTTATCGTCCTTTCATATGTTTCGAAAAGAGTACGAAGACTAATCGTCGAGCGTGTTTTGAATAAAACACAAATGGAGCAGGGAGTCAGAGCTTCAATTGGTACAGTGATTCGGTTTGTGATTTTGGCAATTGGTACTGTAATCATCATCCAAAGTGCCGGTATAGATTTAAGTGCACTGAGCTTGATTGCAGGTGCTTTAGGTGTGGGTATTGGTTTTGGTTTGCAAAATATAACCGACAACTTCATCTCGGGAATAATAATACTTTTTGAAAAACCAATCAAAGTTGGTGATCGGATAGAAGTCGGTGATGTGCATGGCGATGTGATGAATATTTCCTTTAGGGCTACCGAAGTTAGAACCAATGATAATATCATTGTGATCGTGCCCAATTCAGAATTTATTTCAAGTCGAGTGATCAACTGGAGTCATAATGACAGAAATATTCGGTTCAGAATACCTGTTGGCGTGAGTTACAAGGAAGATCCTGAAAAAGTAAAGAAAATTTTATTGGAAGTTGCTGAGTCAAATCCGCATATATTGAAAAACCCACCACCATATGTGTTCTTTGACGAATATGCAGATAGTTCTATCAATTTTAAACTCGCAGTTTGGACGACTACTCATACGGATAAACCACCAGTTTTAAAAAGCGAACTCTATTTCGAAATATTCAGAAGATTCAAGGAAGAAGGTATCGAAATACCATTTCCACAACGAGATATTCATATTATAAATCCCAAATCAACTGATCTTTCATCAGAATTGAAATTGTAAAATCTTTTTAATCGGGTGTGAGGTGAATAGATAATAAGCTACAAATCAGAACCGTCTCATTTAATTTCGACTTGTTTAAGTTTCGCTTTTGAGTAAAATCAGAATGACTGAGCCATTGAGAAAGTGACAATGTTTCTTTCGAATACAGTTGTACTTCCAGCTATTTCCTGATACCAATTCAAATAGCCTGTTCGAAGTGTAGTATGAGAGGATGCTTTCCATTCCAATCCAAAAGCAAATCTGTTTTGATCAAAAGGACTTCCTTTGACAGTGCTGCCCAAATGAATCATAAAATCATCATACACAAAGGCAGATATTGGATGAGAAGCAGATGGTGCACTCAAGCGTCTTTTGTATTGTAGCTTATTTCTAAATCGGAAATACATGTTGTAATAATCTTGCTGCTCATTATTGGCAATATGCATGCGAAAGCGTTCTTCCAACGAAAGACTATAAATCACAGATTGTTTGGGATTAGAAGCTAGTTTAAGACTGATCTTTTGGAAAGGTCTGAATTCTGGTTGGTTGACAATTGTTTCAATATGCGGATCGGAAGGTCTGTTTAACTGAAAGAACATCAAACCTGTGGTGAAACTCAATTTATCATTTACCTTATATGATACATCACCTTGCACATAAAACATGTGATTGCGATTATTGATAAAGTATCTTCGATCTTCTGTTGAAACCTTGACACTCCAATCCTCATTAATCTTTTTTGAAAGACTATAGCCAAACCAATACTGACCTTGGTTAACTAAATTTTTTTCTTGTGAAAAAGTAGGTTTTAAAATGAAAAGCAGAAAAGGAACTGTCATCAAAATCCTGTAAATAACTTTCATAATCCTCTGTTGAATTCGATACAAAGTTATTTTATCATACATGGTACTAAATGACAAGAATCAATATCATTCCTAACATAATCCTTGATTGTTTAGGAATTTTCCTTTTCTGCTTTTTTTTGAATTTGAAATTAACCCTTTTTGGCTCCTATTGCATAGCTCAAACCTACACCAAGTACAGATTTGAATTGAACAACCGCCTTTTGCTCAGATAGCTCTAAGGTTCCATTACCATTTTTATCTTTGGTTGGTCGAATATCCTTGTCATAGATCAACTGTGTATAGAAGTTTGCAGTCATGAATTTATTAATTTTCATAACAAGTGCATTTTGCCAGTTGACATCCACAGTAGGGAATTCTTTCACATAGTTTGAAAACAATTCTAAACGAGAATCAAGATTTACATTCGTAAAAAGATCATTTTTAAATTTCACCCTAAAGTAAGAACCAAATTCACCTCGTGCCTTATTGCCATTTGGCACTCCAAAAGCACCCGCGTTAGCAAGCGTTTGATCATTTACGAAAGTAAATTTACCGGTGAGTGGTATATAGTTAAATGACCAAGCATCACTTGGCTTGTAATCAATTCCCAATCCTAATGTCAGGTAAGCTGGTGCCATAAATTTAGAAATGACTACATCATTTCGTCCAGTCACTGGATTGATTGCCAAACCTTCAGCAAACTGTGTTCTAAAATCAAGAAGGCCACTGTAAAGCCATTTTTCATTTCCATTCTGAATCTGGTATCCAAACTTAGAAACCAGATTTATTTTATCATCAGACTTGATTAAAGCACCTCTGTTTCCTTGTCTAATCAATCCATAACCTAAATCAAGTGAATTTTCCCATGTAGTTCTTTCCTTTTTGAGGTCTGCAAATAGGTTCACTATTCCGTTAATAGATACAGAAGGCTCTCCCCCACCTGCCCAATTGCTCAAAGTCACTTGAGAAAAGCTTAATGATCCAAAACCACCTTTAGACCAATAGGTCGTATCAGATGTTTGAGCATAGGCATTAAGACCAGCCAATAAAACCAATGCAAATAATTTAAAATTTAACTTCATGATTGATATTAATTAATGTTTATTAAGACGGTGTATAATATGATTCTACTTCAATTTTGACGCAAAACAACTCAAATATTCCCAATAACAACAATATTTGCGGATGCATAACTACACAAAATCTCTGTTGGCATTTGGACTTTTAGCCGTATCCATATTTTCATGCGATAAAACCCAAAAAAACAGCGATAAGATTAACGAAACGAAAAAGGAGGAGCAAATCATAATTAATAAGCCTTCAAAAAATCAACAATTCAAAATGGAATTGGTTGAGAAAAAATCGAAACAATGCGTAAATAATGAATGTGCAAGAGTAAAATTAGAATATCCCGTATATAATGGCCAGGATGCTAATTACAAGCATATCAACAAAATGATAGACATGAAACTTCGTGATTTATTGTCTGATTTTGTCATGGAATCGAACCAAACAAACACCATACAGGAAATCATCGATGCATTTATTTCCGGATATGAAGATTTCAAAACAACATTTCCAGAAGCGCATACGCCATGGTTTATGGAAATAACGGCCATCCCATCTTATGAGTCAAAGGAGTTTATCTCTATGAGATTTGAATTAAATTGTTATACAGGAGGAGCACATAACAATGAAGAAAGGATCTACTCCAATATGAATATGAGGGGAAAGGAAATTGAAAAATGGAGTTACTTCTTCAGAGATAAAGTCAGTCTTAAGGAACTTGCAGAGGCCAAATTCAGAAAACAGAATAAGCTGAGTGCAGATCAGAGTCTTACCGATGCTGGTTTTATGTTTGCTGATAACAAATTTGAAATCTCTGATAATTTTGGATTCAATGAAAAGGGATTGGTTATTTATTACAATAGCTATGAGATAGCCTCCCATTCTAAAGGACCCACAGAAATAAATATCCCGTTCTCGGAACTTAAATCAAATTTCAGATTTTAACCAATTTCTCAATCGTAAGTATTCTCTAATAAATCCTTCTCACGAATGATGCGCCTAAGGATTTTACCCACATTGGACTTTGGAAGTTCACTGGTAAATGCCACATGTTTCGGACATTTATACCCCGTTAATTTCACCTTACAGTATTCTTTGATCTCACTTTCTGTCAAAGAAGGATCCTTTTTGACAATATAAATTTTGACTGCTTCAGTAGATTTGGAATCAGGAACACCGATCGCTCCTACTTCCAGTACTTTAGGATGTGATGCCACAGCATCTTCCACCTCATTTGGATAAACGTTAAAGCCCGAAACCAAAATCATTTCTTTCTTTCTATCAACTATTCTGAAATATCCATCAGGATCCATGGTGGCTATATCGCCCGTTTTGAAATATCCATTGATAAAACTGGCTTCACTTTCCTCTTTTCTTTCCCAATATCCAGAAAATACCTGAGGTCCCTGACAGCACAATTCTCCTTTTTCACCTGATCCTACTTCTTTACCCTCGTCATCAAGCAGCACTATCTCTGTGCTCGGCAAAGGCATACCGATAGTACCTACTCTATTCAAATCGCCGGATGGATTAATACACAAACCAGGGGATGTTTCAGTTAATCCATAAGCTTCAGAAATCATCGTACCAGTGACCTCATACCATCTATCAAAAACGGAACGCTGCAATGCCATTCCACCAGCCAAGACTACCTTTGCCGAAGAGTGATTTAATTCGGCAAAACCTTCAGTATTTAGCAAACCGTTAAATAAGGTATTGACACCTGTAAAAACGTTGTAATCATGCTTTGATAGCTCTTTTACAAAGCCTTTCATATCCCTCGGGTTTGTGATGAGCACATTAGATGCACCGATGCGAGCTGTGAATAAGGAATGAGCAGTAAGTGCGAATATATGATATAGTGGCAATGCCGCTATAAATTTTTCTTCACCATAGTTCAAGCCAGCAGGCTTGAGCCAGGCTTCTACTTGTAGCAAATTCGCAATCAGGTTTCTATGGGTAAGCATAGCACCTTTGGACACACCTGTTGTTCCTCCCGTATATTGCAGAAAGGCCAAGTCATTTCTGTCAATTTTAGGTTTCACAAATTTATGTTTGCTACCTAGTGCCAATGATTTTGTGAATGAAACAGCACCTGGGAGATTGAATTTTGGCACTAGTTTTTTTACATATTTAACTACAAAATTGACTAGCATACCTTTCACTCCACCGAGCATATCACCAAGTTCTGTGACGACAACATGTTTTATTTCAGTTTCATTGACAATTTCCTGCAGGTTACATGCAAAATTGGCAAGTATTATCACCGCTTTGGCCCCTGAGTCTTTGAACTGATGCTTCATTTCGGATGGTGTGTACAGTGGATTTGTATTTACCACCACCATTCCGGCTTTCAGTACACCATGTATTGCTATCGGATTCTGCAGGATGTTTGGCATCTGGATAGCTACCTTATCCCCCTTTTTTAGCTTTAAAACATTTTGAAGATAGGATGCGAATTGATTGGAATATTCATCAAGTTGAGCATAGGTCAAAATTTTCCCCATATTTTCATATGCCGCTTTCTCAGCATATTTCGAGGAAGATTCCGCAATAAGATCCGGAATATTGTTGTAAGTGTCCGCATCTATAGTTTGCGGAACTTCTTTTGGGTAATGTTCAAGCCAGGGTGTAGTGCTCATTCGTTTTCAGGTTTAAGAAATAAATATAAGTCGTAATTCCAAAAAAATACAGAAGGTTCACCGAGATCTTCATTAAAATGATTTAATCAGAATAGAAAATTGGTGGATTTGAAAGGAGAAAGCTTGCAAACAAATAATAAAAAACTTGATTTAGCATACTATTCCTGCTTCAAATATTAGCTTCATTTGCTAAATCCAACACAGAACATCAACGCAAAAATGATCGAAATAGAATAATAGAAGAGTGAATATAAAATGAAAATGGTCGCGGGTCGGCAGACTAGCACCGCTAATACTACCAAACCCATCTGGCTCATACAATAAAAAAGCCTCAGCGCTAAAATGATCGAAATAGAATAATAGAAGAGTGGGTAGAAAATGAAAAAGGCCGTAGCACCCCTACTACGACCAGATTCAAATAAACAACATTAACCCAAAAATGATGGCTGTAGGGGAAGGATTCGAACCTCCACAGAGCGGTTAGCCCCCGATGTTTCAAGACAAATCTGAAAACCAGAAGTATCTTGAAACACCCGGGATTTATCCCTTATCTCCACCCCCGAGACAGGAGGGCATGTCTGCCAATTTCATCACCCTACAGTATGTGACTTGTGTGTTAGAACGTATTGATGTTTCAAAATTAAGACTAATTAGGATATTATTAAAATATTTTTAATAAATTTGGTTAATATTTATATCTCATCTAAAATTGCATTGTATTCATTGCGCATTTAAAAAAAGGAATCTCTAAAATGAGTAAAAATTACGAAATTGATAATATAGATTTAAAAATCCTGAATCTATTGATGGATGATGCCAAGATTCCTTACACGGAAGTGGCTAAAAAGGTCTTTGTCTCTGGAGGAACCGTTCATGTCAGAATGAAAAAGCTTGAAGAAATGGGTGTGGTTAAAGGCACTACTCTTCAGATGGATTATTCTAAGCTTGGTTACGATGTAACTTGTTTCATGGGTATTTTTCTTCAAAAAAGTTCAATGTATGATCAAGTTGTTGACCTTTTGAAAAAAATATCAGAGGTTGTGAAAATCCACTATACCACTGGTGATTATAACATCTTTATAAAAATACATTGTAAAGACACAAAACACTTAAAGGATGTTCTGCATGACAAAATCCAGAAAGTGGAAGGTATAGAGAGAACTGAAACGTTCATTTCTTTGGAGGAAAGTCTGAACCGACATCTTCAATTCTAAATAAAGTAGAACACGTCTGTTCATTTTATTTAGATTCTTATTTAGACTCGTTATAAATAAGTGTTACTTTTGTGGAACACTTTGACCGATGATCGGTTAATGAAGTAAGTAAGAATCAAATAAACTCCATGAGCAAAGACGATCATATTTTAGAAGAGTTCACTTCCAAGGAATACGAACATGGGTGGTCAGTAGATTTTGAAGCAGATGAAGCCCCTTTTGGGATCAATGAAGATATAGTTAGATTCATTTCTGCCAAAAAAGAAGAACCACAATGGCTACTAGATTGGAGACTTAAGGCATTTCGCAAATGGACAGAGATGATCGAACCGAAATGGTCGAATATCAAGTATCCTGAGATTAACTATCAGGGTATTAAATACTACTCTGCTCCTAAAAAGAATAATCAAAACAAAAGCCTGGATGAAATAGACCCTGAGCTTCTCAAAACATTTGAGAGACTCGGTATTTCATTGAATGAGCAAAAAAGACTCACTGGTGTTGCTGTCGACGCTGTAATCGATTCTGTTTCAGTTGCTACCACGTTTAAAGAAACTTTATCTGAGCTTGGTGTTATTTTCTGCTCATTCAGTGAGGCAGTAAAAGAGCATCCGGAATTAATTAAAAAATATCTAGGTTCCGTTGTTCCAGCTACAGACAATTATTTTGCAGCCCTAAATTCAGCTGTTTTCTCAGATGGTTCTTTTTGTTACATACCGAAGGGCGTAAGATGCCCAATGGAACTTTCAACTTATTTTAGAATAAATGCAGCCAATACTGGTCAGTTCGAAAGGACATTGATCGTGGCAGAAGCTGGATCCTATGTTTCCTACCTTGAGGGATGCACTGCACCAATGAGGGACGAAAACCAACTTCATGCGGCAGTAGTTGAAATTTATGCAGCAGAAAAAGCCGAGGTAAAATACTCAACTGTACAAAACTGGTATCCTGGAGATAAAAACGGAAAAGGTGGTATTTACAATTTCGTAACAAAAAGAGGAATCTGCGCTGGTGATTATGCTAAAATCAGCTGGACACAAGTAGAGACTGGTTCTGCAGTGACATGGAAATACCCATCTTGTATATTAAAAGGAGACCATTCTCAGGGAGAATTTTACTCAGTTGCTGTGACTAATAATTATCAGCAAGCTGATACTGGAACTAAAATGATCCATATCGGTAAAAACACCAAATCAAGAATTGTATCTAAAGGAATTTCTGCGGGCAAATCCCAAAATAGTTATCGAGGGCAAGTGCAGATTATGAAAAGAGCCGAAAACGCAAGAAACTTTTCACAATGTGATTCCCTTCTGATGGGTGATAAATGTGGAGCACATACATTCCCATACATAGATGTTGAAAATAGCTCTGCTCAAGTAGAACACGAAGCTACCACTTCCAAAATTGGTGAAGATCAGATTTTCTACTGCCAGCAGCGCGGTATTGATGAAGAAAGTGCTGTTGCACTCATCGTCAATGGATTCGCAAAGGAAGTAATGAACAAATTACCAATGGAATTTGCTGTAGAAGCCCAAAAATTATTAGCGCTGACCCTTGAGGGAAGTGTTGGTTAATAAAACTCAATAAACGCACATGATTAAGATTGAAAATTTACACGCTTCAATAGAAGATAAAGAAATATTAAAAGGTATCAACCTGGAAGTGAAAGCTGGTGAAGTACATGCGATCATGGGACCAAACGGATCAGGAAAAAGCACCCTTGCTTCTGTACTTGCAGGTAGAGAAGAATATGTAGTTACAGGTGGATCTGTTTCATACATGGGTGAAGATCTCTTAGATCTTGCTCCTGAAGATCGTGCACGAAAGGGCATTTTTCTAGCATTTCAATATCCAGTTGAGATACCTGGCGTTTCTACAACAAATTTCCTCAAGACTGCAGTGAATCAGGTTCGCGAATCAAAAGGCCTGAAACCTCTTGATGCTGTTTCATTTTTGAAAGAAATGAAGGAGAAAATGAAACTTGTAGATATTGATCAGGCACTGCTCAGCAGATCGCTCAATGAAGGTTTTTCCGGTGGAGAGAAAAAAAGAAACGAAGTTTTTCAAATGGCCATGCTTGAACCAAAATTGGCGATTCTTGATGAAACAGATTCAGGATTGGATATTGATGCTTTGAAGATTGTGGCAGATGGAGTAAATAAACTTAAGTCCGCAGACAATGCGACCATCGTAGTTACTCATTATCAGAGATTGCTTGATTACATCGTTCCAGATTATGTACATGTGCTTTACAAAGGCAGAATAGTGAAATCAGGTGATAAGTCTTTAGCTCTGGAATTGGAAGAAAAAGGATACGACTGGATTAAAGAAGAAGTAGCCGCAGAAGCTTAAATCATTATGAACGAAACCACGCTCACAAATATTTTTAACAACATTTTTGACGTCAATTCAGATCAAAATGCAGGAGGTTTAGCTTCATTTAAGAATGATGCTTTTTCTTATTTTCAAAAGCTTGGTCTCCCGGACAGAAAGTCAGAAGCTTATATATACACTCAAATAGACCGTATTTTGAATAAGACTTTTGAAGTTCCGCTTTCGGAAGTATCAGAAAGTGGCTGGTCTAAAGAATTGTGTCAATCCGAATTTTTCAAAATTAAAGAAGCCGACCATTTGGTTTTCATCAATGGAAAATACAAGTCTTCTTATTCGATTATCTCAAGTAAATCTGATAATCTTCATATTGAATTGATCGACGAATCGAATCTTGGATTGCTAGGGAAAATATCAAATCAATCAAATGATGCATTCGCCAAATTGAATGCTGCATGTTTTTCAGACGGGTTATTCCTTAAAACAAATAAAAAAGCCCAAAACGCTCCTGTATTCATTTATCATTACTATGATAACAATACGAATCAAGGTGTTGCAATGCCCAGAATCCTGATCGAAGCAGAATCAGGTAGTATGTTGGATGTATATGAGAAAACATTTTCTAATGGTGAGGCACCATTACTAATCAATGCAATTTTGGAATGCAAGGTTGAAGCGAATGCAGAAGTAAGGTTCACCAAACTTCAAAATTACGCAAGTTCACTTTATACAATCGAAGGAATTTATGCTTCAGCTAGTCGAGATTCCAGATTTTATACGAATACATATTCATTTAATGGCGCATTGATTCGCAACAATATTGTTATAGATATAGATGGTGAAAATTGTGAAGGCCATATGAATGGGCTTTATCTCCTTACAGGAAAAACACATGTTGATAATAACACTTTGGTAGATCACAAACAGCCAAATTCGTTTAGCAACGAGCTTTATAAAGGTGTGTTAGCAGAAAATTCCCGTGGTGTTTTTAATGGAAAAATCTACGTACGCCCTGATGCTCAAAAGACGAATGCTTTTCAATCTAACAACAACATTCTGCTTTCAGATACAGCAGTAATTAACACAAAACCACAATTGGAAATTTGGGCTGATGATGTGAAATGCTCTCATGGATGCACCACTGGTCAGCTAGATGAAGAGGCAATATTTTACCTACGAAGCAGAGGTATTTCTAAGCAACGAGCAAAAGCATTGATGCTTAATGCCTTTTCCACAGAAACTTTGGCTGAGGTGAAATGTGAAGAAGTGAAAACCGAAATTGAAAACATTATTCTCAACAAATTGGGATAAGGATGAACCTTGCTTCAACAATGTCTATAAATGAAATCCGATCAGAGTTCCCTGTCTTGCACCAGCAGGTCAACGGGAAACCTTTGATTTATTTTGACAATGCTGCCACTTCCCAAAAACCAAAAAGTGTCATCAATGCATTGGTTCATTATTATTCATCTGACAATGCAAACATTCATAGAGGTATTCACACGTTGGCAGAACGTGCGACTTCTGCTTATGAAGAAACCAGAAAAGCAGCTCAAACTTTTATAAATGCTCCTGAAAGCGAAGAAATTATTTTCACCAAAGGAACAACAGACGGGATCAATCTCGTGGCTCAGGCCTATGGTAGAAAATTCCTTAAAGCTGGGGATGAAATAATCATTTCAGCCATGGAGCATCACAGCAACATTGTACCGTGGCAAATCCTTTGTCAGCAATCAGGAGCCATATTGAAAGTGATTCCAATCAATAACAAGGGAGAAATCATTTTCGATGAATATCAGAACTTACTTTCTGAAAGAACAAAAATTGTATCCGTTGTTTACATTTCTAATGCAATGGGCACCATTAACCCTGTGAAAGAAATCATCACCGCCGCACATAAATTTGGTGCAAAAGTCATGATTGATGCCGCTCAGGCCTCCCCTCACCACCGAATAGATGTCAAGGAATTAAATTGTGACTTTTTGGCTTTATCAGCTCACAAAATGTACGGCCCCACTGGAGTAGGAATACTTTTCGGTAAGCGCGCTCTTTTGGAAAAAATGGACCCCTATCAAGCTGGTGGAGAAATGATCAATGAAGTGACATTTGCTAACACCACTTATAATGATATCCCATACAAATTTGAGGCTGGCACACCAAACATTGCAGATGTGATAGCTTTTAAGGCAGCAATAGATTTTATGTTGTCACTTGGTTTTGATTTTTTACACAACCATGAGCAAACATTACTTCGACATGGTGCGGATGTTCTATCACAAGTAGATGGCTTCACTCCTATCGGAATTGCAGAAAAGAAAGCAAGTGTGATCTCCTTCAATATTGATGGTGTTCATCCATTCGATTTGGGTATGTGGTTGGATGCAAAAGGTATTGCCGTAAGGACAGGACATCATTGCACTCAACCTTTGATGGATTTTTTCTGTATTGAAGGAACGGTTAGGGCATCATTTGCTGTTTACAACACAATCGAAGAAATAGATGTGTTTGCTTACTCGCTTAGTGAAATAATAAAGAAATTTCGAAAATGAAAGATATCCGACAAATACAGGATGAAATCATAGAGGATTTCTCTATGCTAGATGGAGATATGGAAATGTCTATCAACTACATCATGGAACTTGGCGAACAATTACCAGAATTGCCAGTTGATAAAAAAACGGATGATAATGTGGTAAAAGGCTGTCAATCAAAAGTTTGGCTTGCAGCAGATTTAAAAAACAATCTGGTGCATTTTGATGCAGATTCAAATACCGCTATCACTAAGGGACTAGTAAGTCTTCTTGTGAGGGTACTGACAAATCAAACACCAGATACCATTCTTAAAGAAGATATTTACTTTCCAGAAAAAATTGGAATGAATCGATTTATTGGAACCCAAAGATCCAATGGTTTTGCCGCTATGATCAAACAAATGAAACTATATGCTCTTGCTTTGAGCACTAAAACCAGCGCATAATGGAAGAGAAACAAGAAGCGGTAAAAGAATTAAAAGATCACGTACTTGACGCGATCAAATTGGTATATGATCCGGAAATTCCAGTAGATGTTTTTGAACTTGGATTGATCTACGAAATCAATGTTTTTCCGGTCAACAATGTACATATACTCATGACCCTCACCTCTCCTGCCTGTCCTTCGGCAGAAAGTATCCCGGGAGAAATTGAAATGAGGATTAGAGAAATTGAGGAGGTGAATGATGTGACAGTAGAAGTTACTTTCGATCCTCCATACACAACAGATATGATGTCAGAAGTGGCCAAGCTCGAACTTGGATTTATGTAAGATTAGAAAAATTTAAATATTGTAGTTTATTAATTGTCATTTGAAATTTTAAAATATGTATCCAGAAGAACTAGTAGCTCCAATGAGATCTCAGCTCACACATGTGGGTTTTGAGGAGTTTAAAACAGCTGAAGCTGTAGAAAATCATTTGAAAGATCACAAAGGTACATCGCTGATTGTGATCAACTCTGTATGCGGATGCGCGGCTGGTACTTGCAGACCAGGTGTGATTTCATCTTTGAATCTAAGCACCAAAAAGCCAGATACTTTAGCCACTGTGTTCGCAGGTGTTGACATGGCTGCCACTGCAAAAGCAAGAGAATTTACTTTACCATTTCCCCCATCTTCACCATCTATTGCCCTTTTCAAAGACGGTGAATTGGTGCATTTTGTGGAGCGTCACCACATTGAAGGAAGATCAGCAGAAATGATCGCTAATCATCTTGTAGAAGTATACAACGAGTTTTGTTAATACTTAAAAAAAAAATGAAGCCGGGTTCTTACCAAAGTTCCCGGCTTTTTCTTTTCCTCTTCACCGAATAATTAATACCCAAATTATCTCATGGTATTAAGTCAGCTACCTGATAATTGGTGTTACACTCACCTATTACCTATTGATTTGTATATGATCCTTCGCTATATTTAGTGAAAATGATCATAGGATGATAAAATCAATCGCACCTATTCTATTCTTTGTTTTGTCTATTGCAGTTAATGCACAGAACAAATCCGGAGATTTATTCGACATGATAAATAGCTTCTTAATCAGCGAAGTAGATGAAGGCAAGGTTAATTATCAAGCACTTAAGGAAAATCCAGAAACACTAAATAGAATTATTGAATTGATAGAGAATGCATCTTTAGTTGATAAGGACAAAAACTATAAGAAGGCATTTTATCTCAATGCCTATAACCTCTGGGTCATCAAACAAGTAGTAGATAACTATCCTATCTCTAGCCCATTTGATGTTGATGGCTTTTTCAAAAAAAATAAATTCAAAGTTGCTGGTGATTTGTTGACATTGGATGAATTAGAATTTGAAAAAATCATGAATCCGTATAAAGATTCGCGAGTTCATTTTGCCCTAGGGTGTGCGGCTATAAGTTGCCCCTTTCTTTATGATAATGCCTTTCGACCCGAGCATGTTGAAGAGCAACTGGAGTTTCGTGCTCAGCTTATCATCGATAGACCTAACTATGTCACTGTTGATAAGAAAAATAAAACCGTAACCTTGAATAAAATTTTTGAATGGTACGGGGATCAATTCAGCTTTAACGCTGGTTCTCTCATCAACTTCATCAATAAATACCGGTTTTATAAGGTCCCAACTGATTATAAAATACAGTTTTACGAATATGACTGGTCATTGAATGAGAGGAAATAATTTCGTTTTAATAATTAATCGTTTTTTAAGTTTCCTCATCTTATAATTTCACTGAATAAATCTCAAGTTTTGATATTTCAATAAATACTCTCTTTCTTTAACAAGAGTAAACAATCAATTAGCAAGCGATAAATATTTGTAATTATGCCAGAGACAATCCAGGGACTTTTAGATGGGAATAAACAATGGGTAAAAAACACGCTCAAAGTACATCCAGAGTTTTTCGAGCAATTGTCACAGGGGCAATCTCCACAGTTTTTGTGGATTGGTTGTTCGGATAGTCGTGTGCCGGCTTCTGAAATAACGAATGCCATGCCGGGTTCTATTTTCGTGCAAAGAAATATTGCAAATATGGTGGTGCATACTGATACCAATCTGCTGAGCGTGGTGCATTATGCTGTGAAGGTGCTAAAAGTGAAGCATATCATTGTATGTGGTCATTATGGATGCGGAGGAGTGAAAGCTGCTATGACCAATGAGGACTATGGATTTCTAAACAACTGGCTGCTACATATCAAAGATGTGTATCGCATGCATGAAGATGAATTGGATGGCATCAAAGATGAAACTGCGAGATTTGATCGCTTTGTGGAGCTCAATGTAATTGAACAGGTACATGATCTTACCAAAATATCCTTTATTCAGGAAGAATGGAAAGAAGGAGAATATCCATATGTACACGGTTGGGTTTACAGTCTGAAAGATGGATTGATCAAAGATTTAGGCATTTCTGCCAACAACAACAAAGATTTGAGATCAGTCTACCAATATAAACATTGAAGTAAAACATTCTCGTACCTCAAAAAAAATCAGGGAATAAATGTGTTTCACCAATCATTCCCTGATCAAGCAATTAATAATAAGTCAAATCATTTTGATGACCTATTAAAAACTCACGTGGCATTGAACCACAGCCATTCCCTTTCTTGTATCAAAAACATTTTCACCTGAAACAGTTTTAAATGTAGGTCTGCTCTGATACACAAGACTAATCTTAGCACCTTGATCTCCATTTAAATAAAAATTCGTTCCAAGCTCATACATGGCCATTTTATCTGTCAAAAATTCATAGTCTGAATACTGTATTGCCGCAAAAGGTTGAAGTTTCCCCCCTTCGTTCAGGATATTTTCGCCAAAGAGAAATCCAATTTGACTATAGATGGTATTGCCTGTTCCAACCATTGGAAATGAATCGCCAAATCCTCCAACTGATCCTCCAACTGATCCAGTAGCTGGATTATTTACACCACCATTATGGAAGTGATTTTTGCCAAAATCAAAGTTTGAAAATGCTCCATAAAACGTTAATGCCTTGTTATCTGAAATTGGTCTATCGTAAAATATATCCACATTGTATAACGCCATATCACTTTCAAGAACTTTGCCAGTCCCATCCAAAGCCCACATGGCATCTTTCTGGTAAATGAAGCCAGCACCAATATTAAAAATGCTCTTTTTACCTAAATATGTACCTGCCTGATATGGAGTCAAATTTGACTCTTTATCCATAAACATAAATTTGAAATAGCCTTGATATTGCTTGTTAGCAGGCATATTGGAGAACGCAAAGTCTGTAGAAACTGGCAAAAGATCAGCGGCAGACAATCCCGTAATTGTCATTGGCTGAGTAATCGCCACGCGGTAATCAAACTTACCTATTTGTCCTTTCGCGTAAACACTGAGTTTCCGAAGAAACTGTTCATTTATACCATTGGTAGCTTGCTGATAAAGTGGAGCATCCAACGTAAGAAATGACCCAACACTAGGTGCTGAATATCTTGAAAGCCCACTCCATCCGGTCAAGCCGGTTCCGATACTTAATTGATCCTTCACCAATGAATATTCAATAATTGCATCATGAAAGAATGCTCCAGTGTATTTATTTGAGTGATAATTAAAATTGTTTTGTCCAAACTGAGAATAAAAAAACACTCGATCTGTAAGCTGTCCATAAATCTGAAACCGCAATCTGCGAATGCTTATATCACTGTAGCTACTTTTAGGTTGGCCGTTGATAGTTGTTCCTGGATTCATCTGGGTATCTCTCAGCCAAATCTGAGCTAGACCAGTGAAACGCACATAATGATCACCTGTATCGTCAAGATCGTATTTTATGGCTTTGTTCTGAGCTGTAACATCAAAAGTCGACAGAGATATAAAAACCAAAAGGCACAGGTATATCTTTTGAAATATTTTCATATTAATAATTTTTAAGTTGAATGATGGGATGAAACTCAATTCATTGAGCGCTCACCAAAAGGACAGGCTACATCTGAGAATAGTCCTGTCTCCGCATTATAGACAAAAGCATTGATCTTAAGCATACCAGAATTCAAAATATTTGACAATCCAGGTTCTTGTTGCAACACCTTTATGTTTTTTTCCAGCAGATCAATTACCTTATCTTCTGGCAATACCAAGTGATGCTTAGTTTCTGTAGTCATTCCAATTGAAATCTCGTTTATCTCTGATTTTTCAACCATCGCATTGATTTCTGAAATGAAATCCTGATCAATATGCTCTCCAAACAGATCCGGAGCAACTAAGATATCATTGATTCCTCTGATCGAATTCAACGCTCTATAGTCAAACTTACTGTCAGGAAAAATGATTAAAAGTCGTTTACTGTTCATCTTCTTTTCGTCATGTTAAGACTTTAGAATCGTCATGCATTCACATGACGATTCAATTAGTCTAAGAATAAAATGATTTTATGCGGTTATAGGAGCCTGATTCGCTTCGACCACTTCAATAAATTTCTCTGCATAGGCAATTAAATCCTGAATCTCGTTTGGCTCAAGCAATGATCTTTTTTTATATACAAGAAGTTTATTTCTATGAGACTCAAGGCATAGATCATCATGATCTTCAAAGAATCGAACAAGTTCAGGTGTAAAAAATGCCCGGATCAATGATTCGTTGTGTCCATGGAGATAATATCTATTCGAGAACTTCTCATATTCCTTAAAGTCAATATCCTTTCCAAAAGTGATTTCGGATAATTTAGTAAGAATGCCCTCTGGCTCTAAAGCAAAATCTGGTAGTACAAAATTGGTTTCAGTGATATTCACTACTGTGATATGATTGTCTTCAGTATTTACTCCTTCAGTCAAAATGATATCAGAAATCTCAATTTTCCCAACCTCGGTATAATTAGCAATCACGTTCTCCTCATATTGAAATCTACTTCCTTGTATGATTGGAAATCCTCTGTATTTCGCTGAATTTTTAACTTTCTGCGGGTAATATGAGTAACCAATTTCATCAGCAAACTCTCTAAGTGTCATCTGACGCTTATCAAGTTTAAACTCAATTTTATTAGCAGCTTCCCTTGCAGCTTTACGTGCAGCCAATGGGTGATCAGAAAAAGTATTGAATCGATCCAATCCTTTCCAAAACACATCACCTCCATTATGATGATAGTCTTCTTCAAATCTGTGAAGATGCTCCATGAAAGAATGGTCTACGAGCTTTGCTTCTGCAAAATCAAATGTAATTTTTTTACCTGGCTGGAAAGTTGCCCAAAGTTTTTTGTACCCAAGGAAATTAGAGAATGTAGCACCGCCAAGTACTTTGAGGTTGTACTTGCCATTGGTTTCTTCCAGTTCATATTTGGCTTTGAAAAGCGTAGATAGTGGCGCTCCATTAAGAATATGGAAGATTAGCTTCACTAAAATACCACATGCCACACCAAGTAACAGATCTTCTGCCACAGTAACGATGATGGTAGTAAGGAAAATAACCAGCTGTTCCGGTCCGATTTTATACGCACCGATGAATTCTTTTGGTGAAGCCAAACGGTATCCAGCATAAATAAGCATAGCCGCAAGTGCTGAATTTGGAATCATCTCAATAAGTGGAATAATAAGCAACATGGCCAACAATAAGAATAAGCCATGAAATACATTAGACCATCTGGTACGACCTCCAAAATTGACGTTAGCAGAGCTACGAACCACCTCGGAAATCATAGGAAGGCCACCAAGTAATCCAGAGATTGCATTACCTCCGCCAAGTGCGGTCAAATCTTTATTGAAATCTGATTTTCTTCTAAATGGATCCAAATCATCAATGGCCTTTACCGTCAATAGTGACTCAAGACTATTCACAAACATGAACATGAATACATATTTCCAAAATACAAAGGTGCCAATCATTGAAAAGTTCGCATTGAAACCTACAGTTTCCCAGAAATTCCCAATTTTCACGAGTGAATAGCCGCCCTCAGTGCTTTTAAAATCATATAATGCCGCCAAAGGAATACTTACTGCAAGTACAATCATTGGTGCTGGAATTTTCTTAAGGAATGCGATTTTGAAACTAGGCAAACCAAAAAGAATCAACAAGCTGATCACACCTACCAAGGCTATATGGCCGTGCGCATGGGTAATAAAATTAGGTATATGTGTATAAAGCTCAATCGGACTTAAACCTTTCGCCAAAGAAGGATCAACACCTAAGAGTACAGGGATTTGCTTCGCAAGAATGATGATACCAATTGCAGCAAGCATGCCGTGCACCGCAGAATGAGGAAAAAAATCACTTAAAGAGCCAAATTTGAAAAATCCTAGTACCATTTGAAACAAGGCTGTCACTACGATTACACCGCAGGCCATGTGCCATCCTTCTAAACCTCCGCCCATTTCTATGACGGCACCAGCACAAACCGTGATTAATCCGGCAGCAGGTCCTTTGATGGTCAATTTACCACCTTGAAAAATACCAACCACCAAACCACCAATCATGGCGGTGAGCACACCCATTGCTGCTGGGAATTCACTTGCCTTTGCAATACCAAGACTCAATGGTAAAGCGAGGAGAAATACTAAAAATCCGGAAATAGCATCTACTTTCCAGTTTTCTTTCAGGCCTTTCAGGCCATCCTGAGGAATTACATTTGCTTTCATTTCTTCTATTTATTTTAATGTTTTATTAAATATTTAAGCTGATCGATGTGGAATCTCGTGATAGGACTTTTGATGTGGTCCTAAGAAAATCCTCGAGTAAATCCTCATAAGAGATAGACCGTCAGCGATCAGACTGGCGGAAATCAATAAGGTTAGGAAAAATTGGTTTTCATGAATATGGCTGTATATCAAATCCTCACCTAAAAAAGTGGTGGTGATCGGAAATCCAGCAAGTCCCAGACAAGCCATAAGGAAGAGGAATCCTGCCCATTTGTATTCATAGACATGACCATGAAAATCATTCAGATTCAATGGGCCTTCTTTCTTTTTGAGCCACATGAGCACTATTGACCCCAAAACACCGGAAAACACCACACCTGAGAGATAAATGACAATATGTGATATAATGAAGTGTTCATTGAAGGACACAGCCAATGCAATCCAGAAATGGTTGAACGCTACAAGCAACCAACTAAACTGCACGTTTCGTCTTTCCGTAAAAGATTTGATCACCAAAAGCAGACCGATAAATGCAAATAGGATTGGAAGAAAATGTACCCATTGGGCATCTTCTGGCAAGTTTCCATTAAGTAGCATGTACCAACCCAAAATGAAAATTGGTATGAAAACAATCATGAAAGAAACAGGTCCAATCAATCCCAATTTGCGTCCTACGCGCTTCATTGGATTCCATAAATATCTGAACATGTAAGTATCAAGATTCCATTCTTTCACACTTAGCACATACATGGAATTAGTGAGGACATCAAAAATCAACTTTCCTTTAGGCTTCTCTACAGGACTTAGTTTATACTGTTGCTCTCGGATCAAGTAGGTCACCACAGATGGTGATACCAACAACTGGTAGCTCCTCAAAAATGCATTTCCTGCAAAATGTATGAGTGCCAAAATATCCAGTCCTAAAGCCACCTCTATAAATATCAGCCCAATTTGTGCAATGGACGAATAAGCCACCTGTGATTTCACTGATGACTGCACTCTACCGGCCATGGTTGTAATGAAACTCGTCAATGCGCCTAAAATTCCAACAGCCCATCTGAACTCAATTTGATTTTCCCAGAAAGGAAAAGTCCTTAGCAACATAAATACGCCAATATGAACCGACAATGAGCTGTAGAAAATAGCACTAGATGGAGTTGGTCCCTCCATCGCTCTTGGCAACCATGATGAAAATGGAAACTGAGCTGACTTCACATAGGCCGCAATCAGGATCATCACTGATATAAACAAGGCCATTGAGAAATGATTTTGCAATTCTGCATTGACCGCCGCTGCATTATTGAGTTCGAGGAACGTCACATTATGATGCCATAAATGATGGCTCATCCACATCGCAAGGATCATGCATATATCGCCTAATCGGTAGATGGAAAACACCTTATAGGCATTTCTAACCGGCATGTATCTATATCTGTAGAATCCAATCAACAAGAAAGATGAGATTCCCAGTACCTCCCAGCCAATAAATAGCGTTTCGAAGTTACCGGCGAAAATCGTGATATTGAATCCGAGATAAAAGAACAAAATGGTGTTAAAAAACCTCTTGTAGCCATTTTCCCTATGCAGGTAATAGCGACTATACATCGTGATCAGAAAAGTAAGAAAGGATCCAACAAGCAGATAAGTAGCAGTGATATAATCGAAGTATAAGTCAATTAAAAACTCATATTCTTCGGTTTTATACAACACAAACTCTTTTACATTCAGAGCAGGATGTCCTAAAAATATCCAATAGATCACAAAAGCCAGAGCTGCCAAATGTTGAATGGCTGCTGTACTGAACGCCACCCAGGAGTTGAGCGTTTCGTTTTGTTTTGGCACGAAAACGCTTATAATAAATCCCGTAAAAGGAATAATTATGAATAAAGTTAAAATTAAATCTGTCATAGCCATCAATTATCCTCCTATTTGAAATACGGGTAAATTCTCTGAATTTGATTCAATCAACTTTTGAATTTCCTCTGGACCAAGTACATCAATCTCTTTGGCGATTGGCTCGTATAAATGCAAGACTCCTTCCTGAAAATGATAGATATCACGCGATTCCGGATGTACCACCACCAACATCACCCATTCATTGATAAACCATTCATAAGTAGCAGGATTGCGCTGAATAGTGGAAAGAACAACATCAGGCATCTGCTCAATGATTAACATCAATCTTATCGGATCATGAACCTCAACCATTTGTATTGGCAATCCTGGCCTCAAATCACCTTCAAAGCCATTAGCCACACCGATCAGCCCCATTACATTGTGAGGAAGCTTGCTGCCAGCACCAAGGCGCTCATTGTCCACTCTTGAAAAGAAATACTCAAGGTTGATTCCACCACACACAGGCGCTGCAGCATTGATGATATTGAGCAGATATTTTCCGTCAGGATCAACTTTATAATCATAGCTATTCAGGAATGCTCTCCTATCCAGGAAAAGCTTACTATTCAGTTCCTTCCTACTTACAATACAAAGAGAGTTTGTCGCATGATTCAGTTCTGGTCGTGGTTCGAAAAGCGAAACAGACCTTTTCTGTACCTCTTGATATACGTTTTGTAATGATTTTTTGGAATTGATAGACATAAATCTGCGTGATCTCTCTCGCGCATTGTTCATCAATGCTTTCGCAAATGACCCGACATTTTTATGATGACTCTCCAGATTATGTGGTGTTAGCAATTCTTCATCGTAGAAAATAATTGCATCGCGCGTAGTATCATGCAAACCACCAACAAACTCTGTAGTAATAGGAATTTCAATGCCCCGCTCAGCCAATCGCTCTCTCACTCCACGATGATTAGCCATATAGCTAAAAGCACGTGCGTTTGCTGAACCTGGTCTACCAGAGCATGCGCCACAATCATATCCGGCATAATGCGTATTGTTTGCACTGCTGGCACCATGACCAATCATATAGACAAGTGGAGCAAAATTTGAAACAAGCCCTGTACTTTTTAAAACGGCCTCTACCCGATCAACCATTTCTTCAATGGTGTATCCTATCTGCAAACCATCTTTCATGTGTTCCGCACTTCTGTTTTCCACGGTAAGGTTTGAAAACTCATCCATATGATTGAAGGATGATGAAGACGCAGGACTAAGACTTGGTTTGAAAATATTAAACATCATCTTGATCGCAGACCAAAATCCCAATGTATTGGTAATCAGCCATCCTCTAAAAAGTGATTGCGTCGTTTTGGTGAAATGCATATCAGAACCAGTCTTACGGTTGATACTCACTTCCATGATCAAGTGCTTAGGACTCAATGGAGCAGGACATACTTTGGTATAAAACCTGGCATCTTTAGGTTGATAATAGGTATCAATCGCAAAATGACCTGGCGTACCATAAGTAGCGCATTTGGAATCTTCGATTTCCACGTATCGTCTGATCGAGCACTCCCGATCATCAATACAAAAGAAGGCCTGAAAAGAAGGAGTTTCTATTTTGGGCGCTAGCTTGTTCTGATATTTGATACCAGACAACACCTTGTCGTAATAACTCCATTCATACGCTTCTTGCCAAGTGTTTAATACCTCGTCAAGCTCCGTAAGTGGTATCGATCCTAAAATTTCAGATGGTTCAAAATTACCACTTTGAGCTACCGGCTTCCATTTATTTCCAAGCGTATTATCCAGATTATCAATCTCTAACAACAGCTCCAGAAAGATGACCTCTTTCAGGCTGATCTTGCGACCATCGAGAAGTGATTGAGGATTGTGCTCAATATTTGACACGAGACCAGACCAACCTGGATGACCAAATTGCTGATCAAAAAGATATTGTTCGTATAACTGCTCGTCACCTACTAAAATCTCCAATAAATCAACAATTTCAACTTCTGTATTAAAAAGAAGCTTTCTTGCTCGATCAGTTTTAAAAAAACTCACCCAACTGTTGTGCTCAAGACGTCTGATTGAGCCAAGAAACGTATCATCAACTACAGGGAATTTTATAATAGCAATACCTTGATCCAGATAGCTATTTAGAATTCTGAATAAGTTGGTGTTAACAATCGTATTGAGATCAATGTGGTATTTTTCCTTCCACACCTTTCTCAGTTTACCTATACGTGGGTTATTTGGCAGATCATAATGCACATAAAGAAGCTTATCAAGCCAATCTTTATATGCTTCTTTTTCATGCCTTTTTTCAATTACATGCTGCAATACATCCTGCCTGACTTTCTTTTTCTCATAAAGATCTCTAAACTCATAAAGAGACAGAGAAACCTTGAATCCAAATATTTTGGCTGCATTTCGGATGGCAATTTCGAATTTTTGATCCTGAAATGCATGTAATGTATTGTGATGTACAAAGTCCTTTAGTGGCGCCTGCGATGGCAGATAATGCGCCAACTCTTCCAGGCAATGATCTACCTGGAATTGATGATTTGACATATTCTATTTATTTGATTCTTTGAAATATTCTAATTAAGAATCTCTGGTGATCAAAAACGATTTGACCCTAGAGTAGAAACAAAGAATTTAGGCTAAATAGATTTTGAGATTACAAAATAGTAAATAGAGTGGTAATGTAATAATGGATTCAGCAGACTCGTCTGATACCAGAAATTGACTATTCCCTTTATGAAATAAAAAGAAAAATTGCTCGGCGATGAATCCCGAGCTACCATCTTTCGAACCAGAATCAAGTAGTAATTTAAAATATTCCAATCTGGACTCATTGGCATCCTTTACCTCTTCTTCATATTCCAGCTCTATTACATCATCATCCTGAAGGGATAATGAATCATTCAAACTAAATAAGAAGGGTATGGCAAGTGTGATTGCCAGCAATGAAACAGATATGGATTTTAAATCAATTTTCATTTAATTATGTCAAATATATAAATTTTATAAGTGGAGTACCAAAAACATAAATTCCAACTTTATTCATTTCGCAAGATGCATTGTTATAATCCCTAAAGTTTTGACGTATTAATTGATAATAAAATATCACTTATGAAAATTGATTGATGCTATTACGGTGAATAATGCTAATAAGATGCGAAAATTTTAATAATAATTTTTGACATAAAATAGAGTGGTATTTTCAAAATTAATATTCTCAAATTCTTTTAAATACTTGATCCTAAAAACACAATTAAAACGCTTATTTGGAAGATAGAAAGGCGAAAATCCAGAATATCCTATCGCAGAAAAATTAAATGTTTTCAACCAAAAAACAGAATTGAATGGAAAAAAACGTCTTGTCTACTTTGGGCATTATGAAATCAATGATTGACATTTTACCTAATTACATAAAAACAAAAAACTGAGATTTTTGTCAAATCTCAGTTTCTGTCTTAATCATTAATTTTTATCTGATTAGTCTTTGTGAATGGTGAAAATTGGAATTCTGGAGTGATTCGCTACCCCTTCAGCATTCGATCCAGCTATCAAATGACCAACACCATGATATCCATGTGTGCCCATCACAATTAGATCAGCTTTTTTCTCATGTGCAAATTTGAGAATTCCATCTGTTACAAAAGGTGAATCTACCACGTGTACGGAGTATTCATGAAATCCATTATCCACACCAAATACTTCAGTCTTTTCAATGGCAGTTCTTTCTGTAAATGACCATTCATTGGTATTAAATACTTTCAATAAATGTATTTTCAGACCCAACATCTTCTGAATTTCCTGAGCAAATTTTACAGAATTATCTGCAACTAGATCAGTTGCATAAACCATTGAACTCATTTCCGAAAGATCAGTTTTCCTTTTAATAGTCAACACAGGTACTTTTGAATATCTGATCACTCTTTCTGCATTTGAGCCAACAAATATTTCTTTAAGACCAGTTGCTCCTTTTGAGCCCATAATGATCATGTGTGCTTCTTCGCTTATTATGGTTTGTTGAATACTTTCAAATGGTTTCCCATGCACCACATCTGAGGTGATTTTTACTCCTTTGTCCTTAATTTTATCCACAACTAATTCTAATTTGTGCTCCACAGCTTTCAGGATATCATCACTGTAGACACTATCAATCTCCAAACCGCCATATTCCGGATACAAACTCAAATAACTTGACGGCACTTCAATCACATGAATGATATGCAATTCAGCTTCAATTTTATTGCTAAACTGAACAGCTACATCAAGCGCATAATCTGCTTCTGTAGAAAAATCATAGGGTATTACTATCTTTTTCATGGCCTTGTTTTTAAGTATAATAAAGATACAATCAGCATATCAATACCGAAACTACCTATGTCACGGTTTAGCTTGATTTTTGTCATCAAACATTAATAAATTCGCCTATTTTGAGGGATCCCACGATTTATGAGCGTATCCAACAAGATATTGTTAAATCGCTCCACACCATTTTGATTCAGGTGTGTTTCACTATAAAAGTATTGATCATCCAGTAATTCAATGCGATTGTAGTTGATGAAGCCTGGATCTAATGTCTGGAAGTATTGGTCGACTACATCACTATTTTGATAGGCATGGAAAAGTCGCTCCGAAATGGGAGCCTCAACCAATAAATAATCAATTTGATTATGTCTTAAATTTTCCAGTATCCTCTCAAATGACTTGACTTGGATAATATCAAATTCCCAACTGAGTGGTTCGTAAGCATTTGACTCTACAAAAGTCTCCATCTCTCTTTCAACATATCCACCTGAAATATAGGTATCTCTTTTATTGGTTTTTGATTCATGCTGTTCCATTCCAAACCATTGCCTGATCAGCCCATAAATCAATGTATTAAAAACTCGGATATTTCCTGTTTCCATCACCATCTGTACAATCTCTAAATCAATTTTATCATTTGAGATCAAATCGATGGCAGGTTGAATGCCCGAATTTTGAAAAACAGCTGGATAAACTTCAAAAATTACCAGATCAGGATCCAGTTTATCCAAGTGCCGATGCAGTAATATTTCTGTCTGAACCGGTGTTTGTGCGCTGCTCCCAAGATTGAACATTTTGATCCCTCGACTTTCGAAAATGCGTGGATCAAATCCACGATATGCGTGTGAGGAACCTACCACTACCACATCAGCTTTTCCATAGGTTTCTGTTTCCTGTAGTCTGGTATACAAAAACCCCTTCACAGAACCATATGGCATGTTTTTTCTAAATACTGCCGGCATTGTTAAGCCATAGATAAATATGATAAAAGCATACACTATCGGAAAGAGCACAAGAAATATGGAGATATTTTTAATGTACTTTTTCATCAAAACTGAAAATAGATAAATGGAAGTTCCTCTGTCTGACCAAACATAGAGATGAGAAAAATAAGTCCGATATAAATGCTCCATCGGCCAAGTCTGTTAGTTCGTGTGCCGGTAAGCTCCAGTCCATGCTGCTTTTCTCTTTGAAACCACTCTACAACTACAAAAAGCATCAAAATCAGTAAGTCGCCCACCAGATATAAATTGGCAAAACCAAAACTTTTTAGCGTAATCGGATCAAATAATCCAGTAAACATTACTTGAAGATAAGAAATAGCATGTGCTAAACTATCGGCACGAAAGAAAACCCAGGCAATGGTGACTAAGGTAAAAGTGATAGTTATTTGAAACCATTCCCGACCATTGGCTAGCCATTTTCCTTCCGCTACGTTGTTGGTATGTTTTCGATTTTTACCTAAGATTAACAGGGGTAAAAACAGGGCAGCATGGATGGCTCCCCATGCGATGAATGTCCAATTTGCTCCATGCCAAAATCCACTCACTAGAAAAATGATGAAGGTATTGCGTATCTGCATCCATTTTCCACCACGACTTCCACCAAGTGGAATATAGAGATAATCTCTAAACCAAGTAGACAAGGAAATATGCCATCTTCTCCAAAATTCAGCAATGTCTCTGGAGAAATACGGAAATGCGAAGTTTCGCAACAGATTGAACCCAAATAGTCTGGAAGTACCAATAGCGATATCTGAATATCCAGAAAAATCACAATAAATCTGAAAAGCAAAAAACACAGCTCCTAAAAACAATATCAATCCAGGATATTCTACATAATCTCTGAAAATGTATTCGGCATATCTGCCAAGATTGTCGGCAATCACAATCTTTTTAAACAATCCCCACAAAATTTGCCTCGAACCGTCTATGGCTTGTCCATAGTCAAAATGTCTTTGTTTTTGAAACTGAGGAAGCAAGTTGCTGGCTCTTTCGATGGGGCCTGCCACCAATTGTGGAAAAAAGCTCACAAAAGTGAAAAATGAAACCATATCATTGGTCGGTTCCATTTTGCGACGGTAAACATCAATGGTGTAACTGAGCGTCTGGAAAGTGTAAAAGCTTATTCCAACTGGCAAAATCACATTGAGCCGATCAGGAGAAAACGAATATCCCAAAAAGGTAAACGCCGCACTAAAACTCTCAATGAAAAAGTTGTAATATTTAAAAAAGCCCAACATGCCAAGATTGGCAATCAGGCTGAATCCAAGTAGCCATTTTCGCCGGTTATCAAGTGTTTCTTTTGATAATCGCTGTGCTAGTGAAAAATCAATGAGCGAACTCAAAAATATCAGTGATAGAAATCGCCAATCCCACCAACCATAAAAAATATAGCTCGAAATCAAAAGCAAGATATTCTGCGCCCGTATACGCCTCACACCTATCAGCCAGTAAAGGAGAAAAACAATTGGGAGAAATACGAGAAACTCAATGGAATTGAAAAGCATAGATGATGCTTCGGGAAAATATATTGATCAATAATTCGGCAGCAAATAACGAGCAATCTCATCTTTTTTCCTAAAAATCTATTTGACACATATTGAATTATTAAAAAAATCAGATTGAAAAAAATAATTAGAAAGGACGAATTAAACCGCTTAAAATCAACTGGCTACATGACGTGGCTCATTCAGTTTTTACTAAGAATTAGCTTACTTAATACCAATAAATAAACGAACAGAGTCATGCTAGTTAAAGATCAAAAAAAACAAAAAACGGATGTCAGCTTGATATGCCATCCGCTGGATGAAAAAGCAGACGCAGTATTGCATAAATCTTCCAAAAAACAATTTGTATCTAGTTTGATCCAGCTGAAAAATGATCGTGCAGCCCGAGACCACCAACAATCCAAGCTATTTTTTGCGATCGGGCTATCAATAAGTTTATTGTTTGTGGTTTTCGCATTTGAATGGAAAACATACGAACAAGACGCCTTAGTGGATCTTGGTACAGTTACCAATGACTTCAACGAAATCATTGAGATTCCTCCAACAGATCAGCCACCTCCACCCCCACCTCCAAAAAATATAATTTCCCCAGTGATTCGGGAGGTAGATGATAAGGAAATACTTAAAGACATAGAACTAAATATAGATGTGGAAGTGACCGAAGATATGATTATCGAGGAAACCGCAAGTTTCGACCTTAACATGGAAGCTCCAGCCGAAAAAGCTGAAGAAATTTTCGATATTGTCGAAACCCAGCCTGAGCCAGTTGGCGGATATAAGGCCTTCTACGAATATGTCGCTGCAAATCTTACCTATCCATCTCGAGCTGCCCGCTTGGATATTACTGGTCGTGTTTTCATCCAGTTTGTAGTGGAAAAAGACGGAAGTATTACTGATGTTAAAGTGATTAAGAGCTTATTTGAAGATTGTGATGAAGAGGCGGTGAGGGTCATCCAGAATGCTCCAAAATGGAACCCTGGCAAGCAGCGTGGAAATCCAGTGCGGGTTTACCAAAGAGTACCAATTATGTTTGTTCTCAAAGAGAGAGAATAATAAATTTTTCAACTAAACATTCAAAATAAAAAAGACCTGCAATGCGGGTCTTTTTTATATAATGTAAAATAAATAGAAGATTTTTAAGCAACTGCTGCTTCCTGTTTTGTGGCTGGCACAACCATTACCGGGCAGTTTAAGTGATGCATGATATATCCGGTAAGGCTGCCGATTTCATTTCCACCTGTCCCATTCAAACCCATCACCACCATATCTATATTCAGCACTGTAATCAATTTTTCTATTTCACTTTTTGGTTCTCCAGCTATAATGATTCCTTCAATGGAAACATCATATATGGCCGATAGATTTAGCGCAATGTTCTCTAGTCTACTTCTCACCTCATCTTCATATTCCTTGTCATCATTAGATTGGGTGATATGTACCAAACTTAGCGGAGCTTTACTGATCCGAGCAATTTTAATGCCGGCCAACACCGCCTGCCAGGCCGTGGGTGAAAAATCTGTAGGTACAAGAACTCCTTTAATACTATCCATTTTCTTTCATCAACAGCTCAAATATGCTAGTATCAGATTTTTTTAAGTATGACATTTATCACTATGGTAATTGATTATCTTCGGCTCAACACAATAGCGATTGGATAGATTTGTCCTCGTAATGTGAATAATTAATTAAAATCGAAAGTAGACTTCTACAGATTGTAGTTAGATTTTAAATTCAACCCACATTCAAATCATAGAAAAACTATGGATTCCGGATTAGACCTGGTAAGACTTGTATTCAGTTCTGCCTCTGAGGGTATCATCATTTCTGATATCAAAGGGAGAATAATTTCAGCTAATCCCATGGCGGAAAAAATGTTTGGGTATGAGGCATCCGGTCTTGAGGGAATAACAATTGAGGATCTGGTACCTGACTCGGTAAGGGGCATGCATCATGCACATAGGGAAGGCTACTTTAAAAATCCAAATCCACGACCTATGGGTATTGGTTTAGATCTGAATGGCAAAAGAAGAGACGGTAAAGTTTTTCCGATTGAAATCAGTCTGAGCCATTTTGCGCAGGAAGAAAATCGATTTGTAGCAGCATTTGTAAATGATATCACCGAAAGAAAAAAGAGTGAAGAGACTTTAAAAAAATATGCCTCACAGCTCCAGGAGATGGTAAAAGAGCGCACCCAGGAACTAGAACATCTAAATCTTGGCCTTAAGCGTGAAGTCATGGAAAGGCGTGCAGCAGAAATCGCATTGAGAAAAAGTCAAAAACTCTATGAAGTAGTGGCCAAAAATTTTCCTGGAGGCACGGTCAGCATCATAGATCAGGATTTCAAAGTCCTGTTCATAGAAGGTAAAGGTCTAAATGAAAATGAAAGGCTCATCACAAAGCCAGATAGTTTCATCAAGAAATTACCAGAAAGTGTAAGAGAAGAATCAAAATCCAATCTAGATAAATGTGTGAAGGGAGAACAAATATCTTGGGTTTACGAAACCAAAAAAGACTCAATCATGGTACATGCAGTGCCTATCACATTTGAAAAGGGAATTCCCGAACAAATACTTGTGGTAGAAGAAAATATCACAGAAGTAAAAAAAGCAGAAAAAGAAATGCGAAAACTACTCGAACGCGAACGAGAGTTAAGCGAAATGAAGTCTCGTTTTGTCTCTATGGCCTCACACGAATTTCGCACACCACTCAGTACGATTCTTTCATCTACTAATCTGATTTCCAAATATCAGGATGGTGATCAGCAAGATAAAAGAGACAAACATCTAACCAGGATCAGGTCGGCAGTAAAAAATCTCACAGAAATACTCAACGATTTTTTATCGCTTGAAAGACTCGATTCGGGGGTCATGGAACTCTTCTATCAGAAAATCGATCTTGTCAATTTCATGGAAGAAATTTTAGATGAGCTGAGTGGAATTAAAAAACCGGGACAGAACTTCACGTTGAAGCATGCCAAAATCAATACTTTTGTTTGTGACTCTAAACTTTTGAAAAATGTATTGATCAATCTCATTTCCAATGCGATCAAATATTCTAAAGAAAATTCAAACATAATCATTGAGGTTACTCAACATAAGTCAGATATATCGATTAAAATCCAGGATCAGGGCATAGGCATACCAAAAGAAGAACAAGCACATCTCTTCGAAAGATTTTTTAGAGCCAAAAATGCTTTTAACATTCAGGGAACTGGACTAGGATTGCATATAGTACATAAATATGTGACATTGCTGGAAGGAAGTATTAATTTGGAAAGCGAAGAAGGAAAAGGAACAACCATAACTGTAACATTACCAAATGGAAAAGAAGAAAATATTAGTCATTGAAGACAGTGAAGAAATGAGAGACAATATTGCTGAGCTACTCGATCTCAGCAATTATGAAGTTTTTCAAGCCGCCAATGGTAAGGATGGTGTAAAAATCGCCATCAGCCAACAGCCAGATCTAATAGTATGTGATATCATGATGCCAGTGATGGACGGCTATGAAGTGCTCTATTTGCTATCTCAAAATCCTAATACATCAGCTATTCCCTTCATATTCCTTACCGCAAAAGCTGAAAAAACAGATTTCAGAAAGGGAATGAATCTTGGCGCAGATGACTACCTCACCAAGCCTTTTGAAGAGATGGAGTTGCTCGAAGCAATAGAGAGAAGGTTGAAAAAATATGATCAACTACAATCTGAGAGAAAAGGTGGCGTAGAAACTTTTCTTGATATGGCTGCTACCAATTATAAAAGTCTGGAAAGTCTGAAGCAAAACAGGAAAACGCGAGTTTACGATAAAAAAGAATCCATTTATAAGGAAGGCGACTTTCCTCATTATCTGTATGCAATAAAAACCGGCAAAGTCAAGACATTCAGAATCAATGAAGATGGCAAGCAATTTATCCATCAGGTGATGACTGAGGGCGAATTTATGGGGCAGCACGCACTCATTCAGGATGTGAATCACACCGAATTCGCAGAAGCTTTGGAGCCAACCGAAATCATTCTGATCCCTCGGCTTGATTTTCAAAACCTTGTATTTCAAAACAGAGATGTTGCTTCTCAGTTCATCAAAATGCTATCAAAAGACATCATCGAAAAGGAACAGGAACTCATCGGACTGGCATACGATACATTGAGAAAACGCACTGCCCATAACCTGATCAGATTGCTGGAAGCCAATCACGACCAGCCGGCAATTGTGGTGAGTAGAAATGATCTGGCTAGTATGGTCGGAACTGCTACAGAATCGGTAATTCGAGTGTTATCAGAATTTAAAAAGGATGGTTTGATCAAAATAGATGGCAGTCAGATCACCTTGTTAAAAGCAGATGACATTAGAAAAATCAGGTTTTAAATAACAAAATTTGATTTTTCTGAAGCATAGATGAAGCATGTTCAAATTTATAAATTTGAACATGTGGATTACTAAATCTACCCAATCAATCTATCGGCAAGTTATAAACCAACCGAAAATCTATGATCGGGCCGGGATCGAACGCGACATTCTTCTGGGTTCGGTCATCCCCTATCGTGAATATCGCAATGCGTAAATCGACTTTATCTCCATTGGCATATTGGGTATAACTTCTCCCCATTGCATAACCAAATCGGGTTTCGAAATACAGATTCCCTGCAAGTTTGTATCGACCAAAAAGTGTCAAGTCAATAGATTTTCTTTCAATATAATCACTGGCATAAATCTGATCGCCTATGTGGAATGAGGTAATCAACCCAAAGAGACTGAGCCCCAAACCAAACCTATTTGTAGCCTGAAAATTCAGTTTCGCATAAACAGGAAGCAACCCTGCGATGGACCATTTTGATCCCATTTTCCAATCCAAATAAACTGCAGGCACGAACATATTACCAAATCTTTCCCGATTATACATCAAACCATATCTCATCATCAGGTCGCTGCTAAATCGCTTTTCATACAATCCGATACCACCTAATTGAAAATGCTCTCTGTTGATATTGTTCAGGTCTGACATCATTCTCGGCACAAAAAGCAATTGAAATCCTGAATTTTGTGAGAGCTTTTTAACCAACCCCGTTTGAATGATCAATCCATGAATTTTGGTTGGATCAATCGTGTTTGTGAAGCCGGCCGAATAATCTACATAAAAAGCCTGATAGTTGATGTCCGAAAACCATATGGTTGTTTCTGATAAAACGATGGGGACTTTCAGATTGACCATGCCTACATTTTCTGTGGCATTTCCTTTTACATCACTTGTAGATTGGGTAAAACCATGTCTAAATGAAGCCGTGAATAAATCGATACTTTGCTGCGCCAGTACAGAAAATGAAGAAAGCATCAGCAAAAAGATTGGGGTGAGTTTCACGTGTTGAATTTACGCAAATTGTTGGGGATAAATTAACCAAATAAAACTGTTGAAATATATGATCCATAAAACCCTGGCCGCATATGTCTATATTTATGATTGAAGCGCAAGTTTTCAAAACAACATTCATTCGATTCACCAACCCGCCTTAAAATGAAAATATCCTTTTACAGCACCATTTTGCTCTTGATACTTGGCTGCAATTCGCCAGTCAAAAAATCAACCATTGAGGAAACAAGTTTCTGTGATAAAATTCATCGAAATGACTCAATTACGCTCACCTCCCAGCTCGAAAGTATTGCTCATTTGATGAATGAAAAAACAGGAGTTTATGTGCTGGAAGATGGCGGTGGCTCTCTCGTGACTCGTGCCTGGTTGAGTGAATACGCTGAAAACACGATAGATATTCAGTATTTCATTTTCTCCACAGATAATGTTGGGTTAATTGCCTGTGATTATTTGGTGCGTGCGGCGGATCGAGGAGTAAAGGTGCGCATCCTACTGGATGACATGATGGTAGATGCAGACATATCAGATATTATCACTCTGAATTCGCACAAAAACATCACGATCAAAATCTACAATCCTGGGATGAATCTGGGCAAAAATATTTTCGGCACATTAAAAAAACTCGCTACAGATTACAGATCAGCAAATCAACGCATGCACAACAAGACGTTTATTGTGGATGATAAAATAACTATAACAGGAGGTCGAAATATTGCTGATGAATATTTCGACTACAATCATGAATACAATTTCCGGGATCGGGATGTGCTTTTGGTTGGCAAAGTGACCAAAGACGTTAGCTCGTCCTTCGAAGATTTTTGGAACAGCACCTTGAGTGTTTCGCCTGATCAATTGGTCGACAAAAAATCTAATCGGGAAAATGAGATTATATTCGACAAACTCCATGAATACGCATGCAACCCGGATAATTTTTGGCCTCAAATTCGATTGAAAATCGAAAATTTCCCTTCTACCATTCAATACATCAAGGATGCCGACAAAATGGTCTGGATTGATGATGTTTCATTCATATCTGATAACCCAGGTAAAAATGATGGTTCTGAAGGACTTGGTGGCGGAGGGAAATCTACATCTTCTTTGATAGCATTAATCCAACAAGCCTCCACGACCATTGACATTCAGTCGCCTTATCTTGTGACTACAGCGCTCGGTCAAAACCTATTTCGTGAAGCAGTGAACCGTGGTGTCAAAGTCCGGATTCTTACCAACAGTCTGGCTTCTACTGATAATCTTGAGGCATTTGCGGGTTATCAGAAAGATCGACAAAAACTACTGGAAACTGGAGTTGAAATTTTTGAATTTCGACCAGATGCCGCCGAACGAACAAAAATCATGACTGGAGAATTGCAACAAACCATAGACTTTAAGCCCATTTTTGGACTTCATGCCAAATCGATGGTAATAGACGGAAATATTACTGTGATCGGCACCTTCAATTTAGATCCGAGGAGTGCCAATTTGAATACAGAGTGCATTACAGTTATTCATTCTGAAAAGGTGGCGCAAGGCGTGCTTTCCGGAATGGAAACAGAATTCCTGCCGGAAAATTCTTGGCAAACTACGTTGACTTCAAATCCAGATGATGAAGCTGGAAATATGAAACAAGTGAAAACCTGGACAAGAAAAATTTTACCTAAGAATATCCTGTAAGAGGCACGGATTGATTTCAATTCTCATTGAACAACCACAAATAAGCCTTTTCGAATTCCTGAGCCCAAAACCATTCTCTATGTTGACCTTCCGGCACCAGATGTATTTGTAATTCTGATGGATTTAAGCCCCCGGCCAATAGGCGCTTTTGCATATCATGTACCTGAATAGCAACATCACCATTTCCTTCCAATTCACCAGCGAGGATATAAATCTTTGGATTCACTGCGTTTTTGGGTCGAATTGTGAGCTCTTGAAATTCGGGTGAAAACCAATAAGCCGGAGAAAAAATCCCAACTCTGCCAAACACTTCAGGATATTTGAACCATGCAAAATGTGCCAACAAAGCACCCAAACTGGACCCCATGATGCCTGTGTTTTGTGAATCTTTTAACGTTCGGAATGTTGTGTCGATTTTTGGCTTGAGCGTTTCAACGATAAATTTAACCGTCGCTTCACCTTCTCCTCCTCCATATTCATCGTTGACAAAAGGTGAATACTCATCAATTCGTGCATCTCCTCCATTATCGATGGCTACTACGATCGCCGCACGGCCACCTTCATCTTCAATTTTTGATAAAGTTTCATCTACTCCCCACTCTCCACTATAGGATCTTTTTGAATCAAAAATATTTTGTCCATCAAGCATATACAAAACAGGGTAAGCGGTGTTTGACTTTTCATAATTTTTTGGTAGATAGATACAAATTCTCCTATATCTATCCAGTTGCGGCATATACATAGCTTCGTCCCAAACGTTGACTTGTTCATTTGCAATAGATGGTTTTTCAACTTTTCCGTCTAAATCCTCCCACCCAGATACAGTCAAATGAACAGTATCATTTTCAGTAAAAATAGATGTTCGGTTGGGCAATGAATTTCCATTCGCATCAACCTCAGATGATTGCCATGATCCTCTTGTTATTTTATATTCTAAAACACCTTCTCTTATTGGAATATCAAGCCAATAAAAACCATTTACATCCCAAGAAAACTTGAAATTTTCATCTGCAGGGTTCCAATTATTGATATTAGAGGCTAAATAGATGATTGAATTTGGCGGTGTTGATTTGGGAAATGATTCTAAACGAAAATGAAGCTGTGACCCACTTGGGTTATAAAAGAACAGATAACTAACAATCAGACTAGCTAGAATGAAGATAATCGCAATCAAATACAGCCTCATGGGAATGTGAATAAGTGAAAATAGATTTAGAACAACCTAGTAAAATTCCACGAATTGATTCGCAAGTATTTTCAGTAATTAATCTACTCAAAACCTCTTAAATCGCTCAAATGCGGCTTGCTCCAATGATTCGCGGTGATCAGGATGAGCTATCTGAATAAGAGCTTTGGCTCTTTCCCGTAAGTTTTTTCCATATAAATCCACAATACCAAATTCGGTAGCCACATAATGCATATGCGCCCGAGTAGTCACTACACCAGCTCCTTGGCGGAGATAAGGTGTGATTTTGGATTCATTTCGCTTGGTTATAGATGTCAACGCGATAATTGGCTTGCCTCCTGGAGACAAGGACGCACCTCTTATAAAATCCATCTGACCGCCAACACCACTAAACATTTTGGTACCAATGGAATCCGCACAAACTTGCCCGGTAATATCTATTTCAATGGCACTATTGATGCTGGTCATTTTAGGTTGCTGACGAATCACCGCGGTATCATTTACATATTGAATATCAAGCATCCGAACTAGTGGATTATCATCCACAAAATCGTAAAGTTTCCTTGATCCCATCAGGAAGCCTGCAACCATGACATCTTTGTCTTTGGTTTTCATTTTGTTATTCACAACTCCACTTTCCACCAAGGGTATGATTCCATCAGAAAACATTTCAGTATGTACACCTAAATCTTTGTGACCACCGAGACAAGAAAGCACCGCATCAGGAATCGCTCCTATGCCCATCTGCAACGTTGCTCCATTTTCGATGATTCCTGCAACATGTTCTCCTATTCGTCTTTCTTCAGGCAAAACCTCATGATTGGCACTTTCTGGCAATTCCTGATCTAGCTCAAGGTAGCTATCAAAAGAGCTGATATGGAGCAATCCATCACCATGTGTACGAGGCATTCGAGTATTGATTTGAGCAATCACCTTTTTCGCACAATCAACTGCCGCTTTGGTAGTATCTACAGAAATGCCTAGAGAGCAATAACCATGTTTATCTGGTGGCGAGACCATGATCAGCACCACATCAATAGGAATGACTCCATTTCTAAACATCAAAGGAACTTCACTAAAAAAGCTGGGAATAAAATCGGTTCTTCCACGGCTCACAGCCTCTCTCACATTGGCACCCAAAAACATGGAATTAACAAGAAAGCTTTTTTCATATCGATCATCTGCATATGGCGCAATACCTTCGGTATGCATGTGATAGATCTTCACATCTCTTAACTCATCTGCACGATCAGTCATGCCTTGAATCAGCGCTTGTGGTGCAGCTCCGGCGGTATGGATAAAAACATGATCACCAGATTTGATTGATGATACAGCTTCAATGGCTGTGTTTACTCGTTTGCTCATTTTCTTGGTGGGGTTTACCTTTTATTAACAACTATTCTAACAATAAATAAGCAATCAATAGATTGTTATCCAGCAAATGCTTTGGCCTGAAGTGCAATTTCAAGCTCTTCATTGGTTGGAATCACCCAAACCTGCGTTGTGCTATCTACGGAGTGAATTGCTCTGTTTCCTGAAATTCTTTGGTCGTTTTTCGCTGGATCAATATTTATTCCCAACACTTTCATATTCTCACAAACCAAAGCCCTTAGTTCTGAGCTATTTTCTCCAATTCCTGCTGTGAACACAATCGCATCCAAAGCTCCCATCTCTGCAGCATAAGCACCAATGAATTTCTTAATTCGGTGCACATACATGTTTATGGCCAGAATCGCGTCGGGATTGCCAGCGGCTCTCATTTCCATTACATCACGCATGTCATTAGAGCCGGCTATACCTTTTAGTCCACTCTCTTTATTGAGCATTTTGTCGATTTCTTCAAAAGACATTTTCAGCTTGGTTCCCAAAAAGAAAGGAATAGATGGATCAATATCACCAGTACGCGTTCCCATCATCAAGCCAGCAAGTGGACTGAGTCCCATGGTTGTATCCATACATTTTCCACCTTTTACAGCTGCCATGCTGCATCCATTTCCTAAATGTATGGTGATGATCGCCGAATCTTCTTTTTTCTTGCCAATGACTTGTAATGCTTGCTTGGTCACATAGGCATGGGAAGTGCCATGCATGCCATAGGAACGGATCTTTTCTTTTTCGTAAAGCGCCTTTGGTAAAGGATACATGAACGAAGAAGGAGGCATTGTCTGATGAAAAGCAGTATCGAATACCGCAACCTGCACTGCATTAGGAAAAAAACGTTCAGCTACTTCAATCCCTTGCAAATTTGGTGGATTGTGAAGTGGTGCCAATGGAATCAATTCGCGCACTTTGTCCTTCACTTTTTGATCAATGACTGTTGCCGCCTGATAGGTTTCACCCCCATGAACAACCCTGTGACCAACTGCGGCAATTTCACTGGTGTCCTTGATTGCACCAGTTTGTGCATCTGTCAATAGCTGAACCACATTTTGCAACCCCTCTTCATGGTCGCTGATTGGAAGTTCCCTTTTAATCTTCGTTTCCACGCCATCTTTGAAAACCGAATGAAAGATTACAGAAGAATTCTCACCTATTCGTTCGACAGATCCTTTGGTTAAAACCTGTTCATGATTCATTTCAAATAGTACATATTTGATGGATGAACTACCTGTGTTGATTACTAAAATTTTCATCGCTAGAACTTTACCAATTTGTTTTATTTATGCTGCTGATCTTGTGCCTGAATAGCAGTAATCACTACGGTATTGACAATATCAGTAACTGTACATCCTCTACTTAGATCATTTACTGGCTTATTGAGACCTTGAAGTACAGGTCCGATAGCAATGGCTCCTGTTTCACGCTGCACAGCTTTATAAGTATTGTTTCCGGTATTTAGATCAGGGAAAATCAAGACACTTGCTTGTCCGGCAACTTCTGATCCCGGCATTTTAGACTGACCAACTGCTTTATCTACTGCTGCATCATATTGTATTGGTCCTTCAATTTTAAGTGATGGATTTTTCGCTTTTGCCAATTCAGTGGCGGTTCTTACCTTTTCCACTTCTTCCCCTTTTCCTGAAGCACCAGATGAGTAAGAAAGCATGGCGATTTTTGGTTCTAAACCAAAAGCGATAGTTGTTTCAGCTGATGCCAAAGCAATTTCTGAAAGTTGTTCTGCCGTAGGATTCGGATTGACAGCACAGTCTCCATAAACCAAAACTCGATCCTCCAAACACATGAAAAAGACAGAAGATACAACAGAGTAGCCAGGTTTTGTTTTGATTAGCTGCAAAGCAGGACGGATCGTATGTTGAGTTGTATTGATCGCACCAGACACCATACCATCTGCATCACCCATATGTACCATCATCGTACCGAAATACGTAGCATCGCTTAGTAAATCCTTCGCCATGTCCGTATTGACACCTTTGTGTTTTCGTTGCTCATAGAGTGCCACTACATAATCTGAGAATTTCGGATGTTTCAATGGATTCACTACTTGTATTTTAGTCAAATCCATGATCAACCCAAGTTTTTGGATATCGTGATGGATTTGATCTTCATCACCTAAAATGATTAGATCCACCAACTCTCTGGACGCCAAAATTTCTGCTGCTTTTAAGATTCTTTCATCTCCACCTTCCGGCAATACGATTCTCTTCTTATTGGATCTGGCTCTTTTGAATAGATTGTATTCAAACATCTTAGGAGTCAAAACACTCGTTGGTGCCATCACCTTCATCCTGTCTACAAGCTTTTGCGTTCCAACGTTTTTTTCAAAAAGCTGCAAGGCCAAACCAATCTTTCTGTGGCTACCTGGCTTGATATAGGAATGTACTTTTGAAAGGTTTCTCGCGGTATCAAACGTATTGGTTTCTACCGATAAGATCGGCACAATGTCCGTCAAGCCTTCCAACAACCTCTTGTATGTATCTTCCAATTCATATCCTGCGGAAAGAATGATTCCTGCTAAGGAAGGATAGTTGGCTGATTGATGCGCCTGCAAGGAAGTCATGACAATGTCTCCCCTATCTCCAGGAGTGATGATTAAGGAATTTTCTTTTATTCTGGCTAGATAATTATGAGGCTGCATGGCAGCAATGGTGTAATAATACGCCAGTCTGTTCAGCTGATTTTCGCCATAAAGTACTTTCGCATTGAGCGCGTCAGCAATTTCTGCAATGGTGGGGCTGCTAAGCACATGGTCTTCTGGTATAAAGTCAAAATCAAGCAAGTCTTTTGGCAGTTTGCTCTTAAGTTCCTTAGCCAGATCGGCTTCTATCTTCGCAGGGACACGATTGACAATTACCTTGAGCACCTGACATCCCTTTTGAATAAAACTATCAACCGTCTGATGAATGAGATAGGCCTGGCTTTCAATAGACGCCTCTTCGTCTGCTTTTCCAATGATTATTACCGGGCTTCCTAAATTTTTGGCAATCTCAACGTTCAGATTAAATTCATAGATTGAATTTTTACTTTCGTAATCAGATCCTTCGATTACAATGAAATCAAATCGTTCTTCAAGTGCTTTGTATTTACGAATCACGTAATCTATGATATCGTCATGTTTGCCTTGATTTTCTAATTCGTGAAGTCTTTCTTCAGTAAAGGCATAGGTATCCTCATAATCAATATTCAGATTGAAATGACCGAGAATCAATCCAATATCCTGATCCATTTTAAGACCTGCTGTGTTTTTAATAACTGGTCTGAAAATACCAACTTTTTGAGTGTTTCGAAGCAAGTGCTCCATGAGTCCCAATGTGATCAGAGATTTACCACAATAAGCTTCTGTTGGATTGATATAGATGGAATTCTTCATGAGGAAATTAGTATTCTGCGTTTCAAAAAAAGAAATGTACCGATTTAGAATTTAATGAAATTTTGTGATTTTAATCAGCAGTTTCTTTCTCCTCAACAAAGGTACTGACCAATACAACCTCAGGAACATAACATTAATCATATCGAAAATTAAATCTCAACATGTGGAAATTTGATACTTATTTGTATTGAAGTTTTTCGCATCTGATTTGTTATCATTTTGATTATTCCAAAATATTAAAAACGAATAAATGGCGAATTGAAATGACATAAAAAAAGCCGGTAAACCGGCTTTTAATTTGATTTTATCAATGCTATTATTTTCCAAACCCAACTAATTTGTAACCTACAGAAAGCTGGAATGTGCGGTTTTTGTTACTGTTGACAATAGATACATCGGTTAGTCCTAAAACGTATCTTGCTGTAAGATTCAATCCGAACGGTGCATCCCAACCTAAGCCGAATGCTGCACTCAAATCAGAATCTTCAAAATCTGATTTGCTTAGCTTCGAACCATCAGCATTTTTTCCACTTGTGGATAGCAACATGCCAAACTGAGGTCCAGCTTGCACATTTAATCCTGCTACCGTATAGAGTTTAAACATGATTGGAATATCGACATAACTGTAATCCTGAGAAAGCGTACCTGCTACGTTTTGCACTTTCAACTCTGAACCTCGCGTGGAATAAAGAATCTCTGGTTGGATTCCAAAACTCAGAATTTTGATCAAACCATAACCACCAAAATGATAGCCTGTTTTATTGTTGAAATCAACTCCACTTTGATCAGTGGAAAGACTAGCGAGATTAAGCCCACCTTTCAGTCCCAATTCTACTTTGGCTTGTCCAAAAGCAAATGAAGAAGCAAACAAGAAGGCTGCAATAATTGTAATTCTTTTCATTTTGAGCATTTTTTTGAATTTTATATGACGCAATTTTAAACGATAAATTCGAAATGATATTTTGAATTAGTGATTAAGAACGATATCCATCTGATTTAAGATGTGTCCATCTTTAATCAATACCATAGAATTGACAGGAATGCTTCTCCAACCTGGATCTGTGCTCAAAGGTTCAGAGCTTATAATCACTGATCGCTCATGTTCACCCGGATCTTTCATATAGCAAACTCCGTCTTCACAAACATATTTTTTTCCCAAATTCATATAAAGGGAATCTGCATTTTCGGGTATATCAGTGGTAAATCTTACAGCCAGAGAAAGGTCACCATCTGTCACAACCATATTCATGTAGCTCAATTGACCTGGCGCATATTGATCTATCAGATTCATAATTTTTTTGATCGCGATCATCATGGAAGTAGCCAAACGATCTGATGGCTCCATATCTTGATATTCTATCAACTCCATAAGCAGCAGCGCAAAAAAGTGCTCAGAATCGGTAGTTCCTCTGATGTGATTGAAAATATCATCTGAAAGTTGCTCAAGTAAATGCCTGCGGATACTGGTGAAACCGCCAATATCTCCATTGTGCATGAAGGCAAATTTGCCCCACTTAAATGGATGACTATTTGCTTCAGAGACACTTAGACTTTGTGTAGCCGCACGAACATGAGCCATGATGCAACTCGATTCTAGCATTCGACTGAGTTCGAAGAGATTATTGTTACTCCAGGCAGGAGAAATTGACTTGAATAAGGCCGGCTCATCAGAAACATGATGATTGTACCACGCCAAACCAAATCCATCACCGTTGAGTGGCTCTTCTCTTTCGTTGGCCGAAAAACTTTGATTGACTAAAGAATGTTTGGGTTCAAACAGCAAGGAACTGATCCTGATAGGCTTGCCCTGATAGAAGGTGAATCGACACATATTTTGGGTACGTTTGGGTGGAATGAATCTAGTGAGAATCCAACAAATTTCCGAAGCTCGATCAAAACTATCTTGCACAAAAAAAACACCTTCGGAATCCGAAGGTGTTTAGCATATTAAAAACCAACCTAACCAAAAAAGCTTTACTAACTGAAAAGCTTAATTACTAACAAGCAAAAGGCTATTTACAAATGCTATGCCAAAAGTTGATTTGATTATTTCGACAGCTTATCAATGAGCATCAATTCATCATCAGAAAATTTAAGATTATCCAATGCAGCCACATTCTCCTTTAATTGCTGTGAAGAACTCGCACCAATCAATACTGAAGCCACATTTGGTCTGTTCAATAGCCATGAGATGGCCATTTGAGATAGTTTCTGACCTCTATTTGCCGCTATGCCAGCAAGCGCACGTACCTTCTCCATGGAAGAATCTACAGCCGCTTTATCCAGATATGTCATGGATTTTCCGGCTCTGGAATCTGCAGGGATACCCTCCAAATAACGATCAGTGAGCATGCCTTGAGCCAAAGGCGAAAAAGCAATGCAGCCCAAACCTTCCTGACCAAGAGTATCCAACAATCCATTTTCTACCCATCTATCCAAAATGGAATAGCGCGCTTGATGAATGATAAATGGAACTTTTAATTCCTTCAGAATTTGAGATGCTTCTGCAGTTTGATCTGCAGGATAATTAGAAATTCCAACATAAAGTGCTTTTCCCTGACGAACAATATCTGATAAGGCAATCATCGTTTCTTCTAATGGCGTATCCGGATCAGGTCTGTGATGATAGAAAAGATCCACATAATCCAATCCCATTCTTTTCAAGCTCTGATCAAAACTGGATATCAAATATTTCCTCGAACCCAAATTGCCGTATGGCCCTTGCCACATATCATAACCTGCTTTGGAGGCAATGAATAATTCATCACGAAAAGGCTTGAAATCCTTCTTAAATATTTTTCCGAAATTTTCCTCTGCTGATCCATATGGTGGCCCATAATTATTGGCAAGATCAAAATGAACAATGCCCAGATCAAATGCATTTTTTAGAATTTCTCGACCATTTTCCAGATCATCTACCCCACCGAAATTATGCCAGAGACCAAGCGAAATTGCAGGAAGCAATACGCCACTTTTACCGCATCGGTTGTATTTCATTTGCTTGTATCGCTCTCCATGAGCCTTACGCTCCGGGGTGATAGCCTTGTCTCCTATCTGCATATTCTTGGTTTATAGATTAGAAAGCTTTTTTTGCCATTTCCAGGCAGATCGAAGCATATCAGCCAAATCCAATTTGGTTTTCCAACCAAGTTCATCGTTGGCATAAGTAGTATCCGCATAGATCTGCTCCACATCACCTGAGCGTCTATCCACGATCTTATAGTTCAATTTGATATCGTTTACTTTTTCGAAAGTATTGATCAACTCCAATACACTGTTTCCTTGTCCTGTTCCCAGATTAAATACTTCGTATCTGTCTTTGTTTTTATCCTTTAATAATCTTTCCACGGCGATCACATGCGCTTCCGCAATATCCACTACATGAATGTAGTCCCTGATACATGTACCATCCGGAGTGTTGTAATCACTACCATAAACTGACAATGATTCTCTTTCACCGGCGGCAACTTGTAACAGATACGGCACAAGATTACTAGGAACACCAAGAGGCAATTCACCAAGTTCTGCAGATTCGTGTGCTCCGATTGGATTGAAATATCTCAGGGCAATGGCCTTCAATTCCTTGCAGGCATTCACCGTATCCACTATTATTTCTTCACCAACTTGCTTTGTATTTCCATAAGGAGATGCAGCTGGCTTCACTGGAGTTTGCTCTGTCACTGGGAGTTTGTCAGGATTGCCGTAGACAGTACACGAAGAGGAAAATACAAATGGTATTTTTCCGTCTACAGCCTGTTCAAGCAAGTTGACCATACTCAAAAAATTGTTTTTATAGTATTTGAGTGGTTTCTCGACAGACTCGCCAACGGATTTATTGGCTGCAAAGTGAATGATGGCATCTATCTTATGCTCCGCAAAAATCTTAGCAACGAGCGTCGCATCTTTGAGATCGCCTTCATAGAATACAGGCGAAACTCCTGTTATCTTTTTGACACCTTCCAGCAATTCAATCTTAGTATTTGAAAGATCATCAACAATAACTACCTCATAACCAGATTCAATTAGCGCTACCGAAGTATGCGATCCGATGTATCCCACACCCCCTGTTACCAGAATTTTTTGCATTTTAATGTATTTTAAAAATTTGAAAATAATCTCAATTGATGCTTGAAGTTGATTCACGGATGATCAATTCTGCTGAAAGTACCACATTCTCAACTTCTTCCTCAGAATCCAACAGAGACAGCATCATTTGTGTAGCCTTCCTTCCCAAATCTCTTGATGAATGATTGATAGTGGTCAAAGTGGGAGAAATCAGTTCACAAATAGATCTGTTGTCAAACCCAGTGACTACCAATTCCTCAGGAATTTCAAACCCTAATTTAACCAATCCCACAACATCTTTAGAAGCGATATCATCATTGTAGCAAATCAATGCATCGTGATTTCCACTTCTGATGGCCTCAGCCAAACTTGTCACATCTCTTGAATAAAATGTAGCCAGATTTGAAATTCCAGCCTCATCAAGCGCAGTTCGAACGCCCCTCAATCTTTCATTATCGTTGCTAAGGTTTTGCTTAAAGCCATGAAATAGGATGCGGTTTCTGCCTTGTTCTAAAACGTGCTTGGTGACTTTATATGCGCCTTCAAAATCCTGAATGGTTGCATACGGCAATGTTGTACCCGTAGGAACCCTATCGAATAATACAACCTTTTTATTTTGAAAAACAGCGTTTGAGAGTCCATCTGCTGAAAGCATATGATGAAGCGAAGTTGAAATCATAATCCCTTCAACATTACAGGAAATCAATGATTTTATCAACTTTAATTCCTTTTCACCTGATTCTTTGGATTGACAAATGAGCAGATTATAACCAGCAGCTTCAGCCATTTCTTCCACACCAGCCAGCACCTCAGCAAAAAAGTCATTGCTTATTTCGGGCACGACAATGCCAATTAATTTGGTCTTGTTTGTGCGTAAGCCTGCAGCGGCTGTGTTTACCTGATAATTAAGCTCTTTGGCCTTTTCAGTGACAAGCTTAACGAGTTTTTTGTTCTGTGTTGATTTGCCATTTAAAATTCGAGATACAGTAGATACTGATACTCCAATTTCTCTGGCGATATCTTTGATAGTTATTTGCACCCGTGGGAATTAGTATTCACAATTTAACCAAATATCTCTTTAAGTTTTGCCTCTAAGGCTGGTCCTCTCAAACCTTTAGCTATGATCTTACCGTCAGGCCCGATTAAAAAAGTGGCCGGAATCGCGTTGATCTTATAATCAGCAGCCGCTTCTGAATCAAAATATTTAAGATCAGAAACATGCTTCCATATCAAACCATCTGATTGAATAGCAGATAACCATGCATTTCTTTCTCTATCGAGCGATACGCCCAGAATCTCAAAGTTTTGATCTTTATACTGGTTGTACATTCTTACAACATTCGGATTTTCCTGACGACAAGGACGGCACCATGCAGCCCAAAAATCTATCAGCACATATTTACCCTGAAGTGAGCTAAGACTTACAATCTCGCCATCTGGATTTGGAAGAGCGATTTCTGGTGCTTGTCCTCCAATCGCAACTCCACGCTCCGCATCTACACGAGCAACAAGATTTTTTGTGAAGAAATGATCTGGCATGACCTCACCATAATAAGTTGCGAGACTATCATAAAATTCAAAATGATCATCAAGTTTTAACGAACCGATACCGTAAAAAACAGCCAAAGAAGGCTTGATTTTATTGGCATAAGCCTTCACATCAACATAAAAATCATCGAGCAAAGACATGTATTCGTTAGATAGTTCTTTGATCTCTGCTTCATTATTTTGTTGAGAAGCCACCCTTCCTTGTTCATTGATTAAGGCCTGATCCTCCTTCATGTTTTCTACCAATTGATCAAATGCATTGAGATGATCGGTATCAGGAGAGCCAGTAATAACAGGACTGCCTGCTACATCTTTCATATCTGCGGTGATCTCAACATGCTTTTCTGAACCATTTAAAATCAAATTGCCCACCTTTCTGTTGTAAAAATTGATTCTATAGAAAGTTGGATTTTTTACTTTCACAAATGTCTTGAATGCCCCCGTTTCTGATACCTCAATTGTATCTACAGCTTCCAGACCGGATTCGGCATATTTTTGAAGGATCACCAATTGACCAAAAACAGGATTTTCTATTTGGCCTGAAACTTTCACACCTTCTTTTTTGGCATCACATCCCGCCAAAATGATGACAAATAGAACAAGAGGTAAACTGACTTTCAAATACTTCATCTTAATATCAAAATTATGCTTCAAGTGATTCTCGTAATAATTTATTGGCGATTTGTGGATCAACTGCGCCTTTGGTTCTTTTCATGACTTCCCCCATAAACATCCCTACCAAACCTTTTTTACCATTGCGGTATTCCTTCACTTTTCCTTCGTTGGCAGTGAGAACATCATCAATGATTGACTGAATATTTTCATGATCTGAATCCTGAATGATTCCCAGTAACTCTGCAGCATGCAAGGCATTTTCTTCAGGATGCTCAAATAGGTATGGCAACAACTGCTGACTTGCAGCGGTAAAGCTCACTTTACCTTCGTCTATCAGGGTAATTAAATTGGCGATTCTAACAGATTTAATTGGCAAATCTCCGAAAGCAATGCCATGCTCATTTATATAAGATTTCACCGGTCCCATCAACCAGTTAGCGGCTGATTTATAGTTAGATGTTTCGGAACACAACTGATCAAAAAGATAAGCCAAATCGCGCTGGTCGGTAAGCACGGCCGCATCATATTCATTCAAACCATAAGACGTCTTGAACCTCTCCTTCATTTCTGAAGGAAGTTCAGGCATTTTGTCTTTGATCTCTTGCAACCATTCTTCACTGACACGCAAAGGACTCAAATCTGGTTCAGGAAAATAGCGGTAATCGTTGAGTTCCTCTTTGGTTCTCATCCCAGTAGTTGTTCCTTTATCGGGATTGAATGTTCTGGTTTCAGAGATAATTTCATGACCACTTTCTATCAATTTGATCTGTCGATTTACCTCATGATCGATGGCTTTCATCACGCTTTTGATGGAATTCATATTTTTGACTTCCACCTTTTTGCCAAGCTTTGTTTCGTTCACCAATCTCACAGACACGTTGGCATCACATCTCATGGAACCTTCTTCCATGTTGCCATCGCAGACATTGAGATATCTTACCAAACGGCGTACTTCAGTCAAAAATGAACCAGCAGCTTCGCTGGTGTAAATCTCAGGTTCGGTTACGATCTCAATCAAAGGCACTCCTGCTCTGTTAAGATCTATCAAAGAATCTGGCTGACCATCTACGTGAATGGATTTACCTGCATCTTCTTCCAAATGAATTCGATTCAAGCTTACTGAATCCTGACCCGAAGAAATATCGATAGGAACAGATCCTCCAACACAAATAGGCGTTTTGTCCTGAGTCATTTGATAGCCTTTCGGCAAATCAGGATAGAAATAATTTTTCCTGTCAAAATATCCAAACCTCGTAATCTCACAATTGCAAGCCAAGCCCATTCTTATTGCCAACTCCACAGCTTTCTTATTGAGTTTTGGCATTACTCCCGGATGCCCAAGAGAAACTGCACTGATATTGGTATTTGGCGTATTACCAAAAGCATTTCCATCACCAGAAAATATTTTGGATTCGGTCATCAATTGAGCATGTACTTCCAACCCTATTACAACCTGATATTTGGATCTTAATTCAGCTGAGATCATTTATACTTTGGTGTTCAATTTTTCTTCAACAATATTTTTTGCTACTTCCAATGCCTTTACCAGCCCTTCTATTTCTTTTCCTCCGGCTGTGGCATAAAAGGATTGTCCTCCTCCTCCACCTTTGATTTCCTTTGCCATTTCACGCACAAGTGCAGAGGCATCCAATCCTTTGGCCTGAACGATGTTTTCATCGACCATCACGCTTAGCATTGGTTTACCTTCCAAATTTGCAGCTAGAATAAGAATTAGACCAGAAATTTCATTTTTTAATTCAAAAGACAATTGCTTCAATACATCTGCATTTGGAAGTGTTACTTCACTCATGATCAAATGGCTATCACCAATCTGAATCGCAGACTGAGCCAGGTTTTTCTTCAAACCTTTGGCCTTTTGCTGGTTCACAGCTTCGAGATCCTTTTGCAGCTGACTTTTCTCTGACAACAAAGATTGCAGGGCTTTAACTGGATCTTTTGGGTTTTTCAAAAGCTCTTTGATTTGTCCTAACAAATCCAATTCTTCATTGTAATAAGCCTCAGCCTTATCTGCTGTAATCGCTTCTATTCTCCTTACGCCAGCAGCAACAGAGCTTTCACTCAATATTTTGAACTGACCGATAGAGCCAGTCGCTTTCACGTGTGTTCCTCCACACAACTCAACAGAATATTGGCTATCGAAAGTGATAACTCTTACAAAATCACCATATTTTTCACCAAACAAAGCCATTGCGCCAAGGTCCTTTGCCTTCTCTATTGGAACATTACGTTTTTCATCCAAGGCAATATTTTCACGTACCTTTTGATTTACGATCGCTTCAATTTTACTGATTTCTTCGTCAGTCACTTTTGCGAAATGTGAAAAATCAAATCGCAATATATTTTCATTGACAAGTGATCCTTTTTGTTGCACGTGCTCACCTAAGACTTGTCTTAAAGCTGCATGAAGCAAATGTGTTGCACTGTGATTGTTTTCTGTCAATCGACGTTTTTTCACATTTACCACCGCTCTAAATGACTGATCAAGTGCCTCGGGAAGTTTGTTTGCATAATGAACGATCAAATCGTTTTCCTTCTTTGTATCAAAAATTGAAAGTTTCTCCGAGCCAAAATCGAAATATCCTGAATCTCCTACCTGACCACCACTTTCCGCATAAAATGGGGTTTTATCCAACACAAGTTGAAAGAAGGTCTTTCCTTTTTGGTTGACTTCTCTGTATTTCGTAATCTGAGAAACACTTTCTACTTCATCGTATCCTAAAAACTCAGAACCATTTCCAGCAAAATCCAACTCGATCCAGTCGCCAGCTGATTGCTGCGCTGCACTTTTTGATCTTTCTTTTTGTTTGGTCATTTCAGATGAAAAGCCTTTTTCATCCACTTCCAAACCATTTTCCTTTGCGATAAGTGAAGTCAAATCAAGTGGAAAACCGTAGGTATCGTAAAGTTCGAAAGCTACCGCACCATCAACAATGTTGTTTTTTGATTCGGCCTTGATCGTTTCAAATCTTTTTAATCCTTTATCCAAAGTTCTCAAGAATGAGTTTTCCTCTTCTTTGATCACTTTGCCAACAAAATCCTTTTGAGCCTCCAATTCTGGAAATACATCTTTGAATTGATCAGCCAAAAGTGGAACGAGCGTATATAATGTAGGATCCTGAAAACCTAAGAAGGTATAACCATATCTGACAGCTCGGCGCAAAATGCGACGTATGACATAGCCAGCCTTAGCATTGCCAGGAAGCTGCCCATCAGCGATGGTGAATGAAATAGCTCTTATATGATCAGCAATCACACGCATAGCTACATCTGATTTGGTATCTGATCCGTAAGTCAGTCCCGCTTTCTCAGCTATGGTATTGATCATTCCAGTAAAAACATCAGAATCATAATTCGATTTTTTCCCTTGAATGGCCATGGCCAATCGCTCAAATCCCATTCCTGTATCCACGTGCTTTTGTGGAAGATTTTTCAATGAGCTATCCGCTTGTCTGTTGAACTGAATAAATACCAGGTTCCAGATTTCAATAACCTGTGGATGATCATTGTTTACGAGTTGATCGCCAGGGATTTTATCTATTTCAGACTGAGGTCTGAGATCTATGTGAATCTCGGAACAAGGACCACAAGGACCCGTGTCACCCATTTCCCAGAAATTGTCTTTTTTATTACCATTAAGGATGCGTGCTTCTGGCAGAAATTGCTTCCAGATATTTTTTGCTTCCTCGTCTTTTTCCAGATTTTCAGCATCATCACCTTCAAAAATGGTGGCGTACATCCTATCTTTTGGCAGTTGATAAACTTCTGTCAAAAGCTCCCATGCCCACTCGATTGATTCCTTTTTGAAGTAATCGCCAAAAGACCAATTGCCCAGCATCTCAAACATGGTGTGGTGGTACGTATCAAATCCCACCTCTTCCAGGTCATTGTGCTTGCCTGACACCCTCAAACATTTTTGAGTATCTACGATTCTGGTAAATTCTGCCTTTTTATTTCCGAGAAAATAATCCTTAAACTGGTTCATTCCAGCATTGGTAAACATCAATGTGGGGTCATTTTGAACCACGATGGGTGCGGACTGAACTATTTTATGACCTTTTGATTCGAAAAACTCCAGGAACTTCTGCCTGACAACTTTTGCCTCCATGTAACGTACTGATCGTTAGTCTTTTAACTTTTTGAGTTTGCTTTTAATTCAATAAAACACGTAATTTGTTGATTGTGTCTTACCAATAAGGAGGCAAAACTAGTTGAAATTACCTTAAAATCGATTTATGGCCAGGATTAAGTACTATTACGATACAGAGTCTTGCAGATACGAGAGAATCAGGGTTTCCACCTGGGATATTATCCTTAATGGATTGGGTTTTTTCACGCTCGCGCTACTTCTAGCGGGCGCTGTTACATTCGTTTACATCGTTTATTTTGAGTCGCCCGAAGAAGCCCTTCTTAGAAAGGAAAATGAAGAACTGAAGCTTTATTACGAGCTTTTGAGCAAGCAAATGGATGATAGCAATGAAATGCTGAGTCTACTTCAGGAGCGTGATGACAACATTTACCGGGTGATTCTTGGCGCTGACCCAGTTCCTGACGAAATCAGAAAAGCCGGTTTCGGTGGTGCGAACCGATACATGAATCTGCTGGATCAAAATCTACAAAAAGAAGAATTGATCATTAGCAACTTCAAGAAAATCGATCAACTAAAAAAACAAATGTATGTGCAGACTACTTCGTACGACCACATACTAAATCTTGCCAAAGACAATGAATTGCTATTGGCTTCATTGCCGGCTATTCCTCCTGTTTCTAAAGAAGATTTAAAAAGGCTTTCAAGTGGGTTTGGTTATCGGATTGATCCGATCCTGAAAATCAGAAAACCACATCGTGGCGTTGATTTCTCTATTCCAAAAGGCTCACCTGTTTATGCTACTGGAGATGGCACGGTGAGTCTGGTGAAGTCAAGCTACACAGGATATGGAAAGCAGATAGAAGTAGATCATGGATTTGGGTATAAAACCAAATATGCTCACCTGAATGAATTTATGGTGAAGAAAGGACAGAAAGTGAAACGTGGTGAACTGATCGCTTATAGTGGCAACTCTGGAAAATCCACTGCGCCGCACCTGCATTATGAAGTGCATGAAAACAGGGTACCAAAAGATCCTGTACATTATTTCTACCTTGATATAGATCCTGAAGAATATAAAGAAATCCTAAGAATCTCTTCTATTGAGAATCAGGCCTTTGGGTCGTATTAAAAGCAAATATTTTATTGAAGAAACTGAAAGCGAGATTGAATCTCGCTTTTTTTTGTGCGCTGTTTAAGTCAAGTCGGGTGTTTCCACCATTTGTATGTGGATTTAATTCCAAGGCTTTAGAGTTAAGCCAAAACCGTATCCCAAAAACTCATTTTTCATATATTGATCAACATATAATTTATTCAGAGCTCGCGTGTAATCGAATATAAAAAACAAGTCCCAGACATCATTTATATCAAACTCAGCACCTAGTCCCGTTCTTCCTGTAAGTAAATATTTTCTTTCTTTTAGTTCAATACCGTCACTAATTTTGAACTGGTTTACAACTCCCAACAATAAAAATGGACTGATTCGATTATCCGATAGATAAATTTTCGTCGAGACTGGAACCGCTAAAAATCTATTGTTAAATTTTCTTATCGCCCAAATCAGATCATAATCACATTCACAAATATATCTGGACTCAAAATCTCTTTGAATATAATTCAATCCCAATTCAACAGAAATTCTACTCATGATAGGATATTCTGCGATGACACTCAAACTGAAAGTTTTATTGTATCCAAAATCAATGAAACGTTCATATTCACTTATTTCATGAGTTCCCTCAATACGAATCGGAGTATGAAAAGTGCTTAAACCGCCCAATTTAATTTTTGAAATTTGACTTTGGCAGTCCAATGAAATGGATAGAACCAAAAGCGTTAATAATACTTTAATATTGATCATGATCCTATTGATATAAGTGAAATCGGGTGGAAACACCCGACTGAATGAAAGTGAGGGTCAATCACATTGAACCGTTTGCCTGCTCAGCATTGTACTTATAAGGTTCATATGATTGGATGAACACGGCTTCCCAATATTTGAATTGTCGCATAAGAATAGTATGCAGGGATCTCCTTTTTGTTTAGTAAGTGATCCATTGATTTCAATATCACGCTGGCTGACCACCATATCTAAGTATTCCTTTTCACAGTCTCCTACCACCAAACTTAAATATTTTTTAGCCTCATCCAGATCAGTGTATACGAGCTGATCCCAGCTACCAACATAGGAGATATGCGAATTTAACAAATCGGACTTGATTAACTGATCTACAACTGCATACCACAAATATTGGTTTTTAGGCATGATCAGGCTTGTATCCGGCACACCATTAATAAAAATCATAAAAGAATCAGCCACGTGGGCTTCAAACCAATCGAAGCTTACAGTATAATCCACCCTGAAATATTCGCCATATTCGTTGTTCAATCGTTCACTCGATTTCAGTTTAATGTGCTCTGCAAAATATTTCGAATTCATACCATTTTGCCGCTGAAACAATTGCTCCCACATTTCGATATACGGTTCCGTTTCCGAAATGTCCGCTTCATCATTGCAGGACATACAAAAACTTAGGAATAGGATAAAGAATAATTTAAGATATATTTTCATCTGGTTTAAATGAAGTCGGGTGTTTCCGCCCGACTCTTGAATTTGGCCTCTTTCTTATTTAGCCGATAGGTCACCATAAATTCCACTCCGGTTAAGTAAATGTTTCTGCGAATCGGGGGTCGGTTCCCGTCAATATTCAATAATTGATAATTAATAGTGGGAACAACAGAATACTTAAACCGTTCTCCCAACTTTCCTTGAATCCCTACTCCGAGAGAAACTCCGGGAGTATAAATTCGATTTGCCCATGCATCGTTCTTTTGCCATTCTTTGACAGCCTTCTGATCTTCTTTGTTAACCAGAAGCTTACCAGAAGACTTAAAATATTCTTCAAGGAAAATGTAATTCTGTAACCCCGTTTTAATTAATGGTGCTAGTCGCCTATTTGGCAACAGATTCAACTGTATAATTATAGGGATATTTATATAATCGAATCTATGTATTATGAAGTCCGTTACTTTTCGTGATCCCCCATCAACTAAAAAATCACTTTGAAACTTAATTCCTAACCTTGAATAGCGAATTCCGCTCTCTATGTATATATCCTGGTTTAAAGCCATGCGTACAATGAATCCAGTTTCAAATCCGAATGTGGGTTCTTCATCATTAACGTTATATGGCTTAGCACCTTTATCAACGGCCTTTATATAATTAACATAACCGGGTGTCAATTGTGCACCAATTTCTAACTGGCAATAACAATTGATAATCATAACAAACATGAAAGGAAAAATTAGTGATAAGCGTGTCGATGGTCTCATAATAACTTGACCTTAATTATTTTTAATTTGTTTAAATGAAGTCGGGTGTTTCCACCCGACTCTTGAATTTGTCCTCCTACTAATTTACAAAAAAAATCACCTTATAACATATAACTGCCTTCATTAATTCTTAGCTTGTAATTTTTGATGAGCAAGACAAAGTCAAGTGGAGACACCTCACTGCACTAAAATTTATTGAAGAAATTAAAAGCGAGAATGATTCTCGCTTTTTTTGTCTAAAACTTGTGGATAAGTTAATGGGGCAGGCTTGGTCATTCCCTATAATTTTGAAGCCTAATTCGTCGGGGATCTATGCGTCAGGGAAAATTTCTTTTCATTATTATCAGTGTGTTTCTTGCCAGCTGTAAAGTTTCCAAGGTGGCGACAACCAGTTCACCTATTCCAGACGAAAAAGACACAATCGAGACTCCTAAACCGGTTTATTTCATCACTCAAAAAGGAGACACATTGGAGTCACTGGATTTGGAAGTTGATATTCAAATCTCCAGGATTTTACCAGATACTATTTCTATAGCAGCCGTTGGAGACATCATGATGGGAACACATTTTCCTGACAAGTCCTATTTACCTGCCAATAACGGAAAATTTCTTTGGAACGATAGTCGCGAAATACTGAAAAATGCGGACATCACCTTTGGTAATCTGGAAGGAACAGTGCTTAATGGTGAAGGAGATCCCAAAGACTGCAAAAATCCAAAGGCTTGTTATCTCTTTAAAATGCCAACTGCAATCACTTCTAATTTGGTGGATTGTGGTTTTGATCTGATGAGCTTGGCGAATAACCACGCCAATGATTTTGGAACAGTGGGAAGAATCAGCACACAAAGGACGCTGGATTCATTGGGAATTATCTCTGCCGGTTCTATCGAGAATCCCTACACCGTTACCAAAATAAATGGTATGCGAATCGGATTTGTGGCCTTTGCACCAAATAAAGGGACTTTAGGGTTTTATGATACGGCGCGTGCCATTTCCATTGTGAAAGAATTGGCTGAAAAATCGGATATAGTCATGGTTTCCATTCATGGTGGAGCCGAAGGTGCTGCCAATCAACATCTCACCCGCAAGCGGGAATTTTACTTCGGTGAAGACAGAGGGAATATTTATGAATTCAGTCACCTCATGGTCGATAATGGTGCAGATGTAATAATTGGTCATGGACCTCATGTACCACGAGCGATTGAAGTTTATAAAGAACGGATAATCGCCTACTCGCTAGGTAATTTTTGCACTTACGGAAGGTTCAATCTCAAAGGAGCCAATGCAGAAGCACCGTTACTTATCAGCAAGGTCAATGCTAAGGGTGAGTTTCTTACCGGACAAATCATTTCCTTCAAGCAAACTTATGACGATGGACCTAAATATGATCCGAATTTGACCACTTCTAAGACGATTTCGAAATTATCTCAAGAAGATTTCCCTGAAAATGAAATATTCGTTGACGAAAAAGGAAGAATTATCTATATTCAAAACTGAAAATCACCACCGTGCCCTACAAAGAGAAAGAAATAGAAAAAAAATACTTCACAATTGGTGAAGTAGCTGACGAATTGGGGGTCGCGACATCACTTATCAGATTTTGGGAAGGTGAATTTGACATCATCAAACCTAAGAAAAATCGCAAAGGAAATCGACAGTTTACACAAGCTGATATTAAGAACGTAAAGCTCATTTACTATTTGGTAAAAGAGAAGGGCTATACGCTTCAGGGTGCAAGAGATTTCATCAAGAATGATGCAGATGCCGCCACAAGCAAAGTGGAAATGATCGAGTCGCTCAAAAAAATCAGAGCATTTTTAACCAAAATCAAAGCAGAACTTCCTTAAATCATGGAGGAAGAAAAACTGTATCAGGTAGCTTTAGAGCTGGTTCCTGGTATTGGCAGTGTCCATTCCAAAAACTTAATCAGTTATTGTGGTTCGGCTAGAGGTGTTTTTGAAGCAAAAAAGCCCCATCTGATGAAAATTCCTGGAATTGGGGGAAAAGTAATTACCGCATTGAAAAGTCAAACCGTATTATCAGAAAGCGAGGAGATTATCAGGAAATGCGAAAAATCCAACATCAAAATATCTCATTACACAGAATCAAGCTATCCCAGCAGGCTCAAACAAATCGCGGACTGCCCAAATATCATTTATACCAAGGGAAATGGCACACTTAATCCAGATCGCACACTTGCGATTGTAGGCACCAGAAACGCCACTCAATATGGCAAGGATGTCACTGAAAAAATTGCTGTTTCCTGTGGTATCCTAAACGCAACGATCATCAGTGGTCTCGCATACGGCATTGACATTCAGGCACACAGATCAGGAGTTGCGGCAGGTGTTCCAAATGTTGCAGTTTTAGCAGGGGGTTTAAATAAAATTTATCCATCGGTACACAAAAAAACAGCGGAACAGATTCAGGAAAATGGTTTGATCATATCCGAAAATCCACCCGATACTCAGGCAGAAGCTCATTTCTTTCCAGCAAGAAACAGAATTATCGCTGGATTATCAGACGCCACAATCGTAGTGGAAGCAGCAATAAAAGGTGGCGCATTGATTACTGCCAACATCGCAGATTCTTACGATAAACCCGTATTTGCTGTGCCTGGGGATTTGGAACACAAGTACTCAGAAGGGTGCAATTATTTGATTCGGAATCAGAAAGCATACATCTATACAGGACCAGAAGACATTGTGTATCAACTCAATTGGGATTTGGATTCAACAGCTCCTAAAATACCAAGTCGGAATTTTGATCAGCTGAGTGATGAAGAGAGAAATGTATGTCAAATACTATTGACCAATGAATCAGGAATTGCGATAGATGAAATTGCATGGAAAGCACAAATCGGCATCAATCGAGTGGCCTCTATCCTACTCACTTTAGAATTTCAGGGTTTGGTAAAAAGCTTGCCTGGAAAGAAATATCAACTGGTTTAAAAAGGATAAATCATTGGGATGAGGAATGTCGCAAGCACCCAAAAAATCAGATTTAACCAAACACCCACTTTAAAAAAATCGCCGAATTTATATTGCCCCGCACTATAAACCATGGTATTCGTCTGATAGCCAATTGGCGTCATGAATGAGGCCGATGCAGCAAGCATAACAGCAATCAAAAACGGATAAGGACTCACTTCCAATTTTGCCGCCGTTGTGATGGCAATCGGCGCAATCAATGCCGCCGTGGCATTGTTAGACATGAGCTCTGTCAATAATGAAGTGACGATATAAAGTCCAGAAAGAATCGCTACAGGTCCCCACATACCGAGATTTCCTATGAGTGAATCAGAAATAAGAACCGCTAAGCCACTATTATTCATAGCTACACCTAAACTCAACGCACCTGCCAGCAAGAATACTATTCTCCACTCGATTGACTTGTAAAGTTCTCTCATACTGATGGTGCCCGTAACCACCAACATAAAAGCTCCAAGCGCTGCAGTAATGGCGATTGGCAAAACACCAAAAGCCGCCAAACCAACAACAGAAGCGATGACAGACAAAACAATCACAAATCGCTTTCTATCAAAATCTATGATCCCTTGTTCTGATAAAATGATAAATGGGCTGTTTTGACTCATTTCCATTTTTTTCAGAATTTCAACCCGATGGGTTTTTATTTCGATTAGCACCACATCGCCGGGCTTGAGCTCTACTTCATGTAGGTTTTCATGCAATACCTCCTCACGGTGCAGAATAGCCAATGGCACAGCTCTAAACATGCGTCGAAAATCCATTTGGCGAAGATTTTTTCCTGCAAATTCAGATCCAGTGGTAATCACCAACTCCAAAATAGTCGTGTTTCCAACCTGCAATTCACTGTCGCCGATCTTCACGGCTGAGGAACTGAGGCTGACCTTTAACCGGTCTTTGAGTTCTTTTATCTTATCGACATTACAACGAACCTTTACAATATCTCCCTTATTGATGATAAAATCACCTGTTGGCAAGGCGAAAACAGATTCTGTCCTTCTAACCTCGATCACATCCAATTCCATTTCCTTGGCAATCATCGAATCCATGATTCTTTGTCCAACAAAATCTGATCCCTCCAGTATCTCAATTTCCGTAATGTAATTTCTGATCTCATATCGATCAGACAAGGCCATGTCCTTTCTTCGATCAGGAAGCAATTTTTTACCAAATAGGAAAATATATGTCGCTCCAACAATCAAAAAAACGATTCCAATTGGTGCGGAATAAAACATTGAAAATCCATCTAACCCATTCGACTCTGCAATCCCACTCACCAATACGTTCGTTGATGTACCAATCAAAGTACAGGTTCCCCCGAAAATAGATGCATAGGAAAGAGGAATCAGCAACTTAGATGGACTGATGTTGGACATATTCGCTACACTCACCATTACTGGAATAAACATGGCCACTATGGGTGTATTGTTGACAAATGCAGAAAACAATCCAATAAACAGGATCATCATCAATATGCCCAGATTAAAATTCTTCCTAAAAACTTTGCTCAATACCGGACCGATGCGCTGCAAAGAACCTGTTTTTAACAAGGCGTAGCTGATCACAAACATGAAAGCCACGGTAATGGTCGCGGGGTTACTGAAGCCAGCCAAGCCTTCTTGTGGGCTGATGATTCCGGTAATCACTAAACTGAGCATAATCAGCATTGATACCAAATCAATGGACACCCATTCGGTAGCAAAAAGAACTACCGCCACAAGTACAACAATTAAAACGATGATGGCTTCAATTCCCATGGATGCAAATTGCGTGATTTTGTGATTAAATGAATACCAAACTAACTAAAAACCTCATTGGAAAGAATTAGTGACTTCTGAAACCTATCCATATTGATCTGCGGAATGTGTCCTTCATTTTTAAGTGTTTCAATAATCATTTCCGTTGCGATATTTCCAACAAGCTCATCTTTTGCCATTGGGCATCCGCCAAAACCTCGAATCGCTCCATCTATCCGGCGGCAGCCGGAAGCATAAGCCGCTATAATTTTTTCTGATGCCTGATTTGGATGAGCATGCAAATGTGCACCAAACTCAATATGCGGAAATTTTGGAATCAAGTTGCTAAACAGATCACCAATGGTTTCGGGCGTGGAAACACCGATGGTATCGGCAAGTGAAATAATATCGATTTCCAGTGCATCTAATCTATCTACAAAGTCACTCACATAAGCCAATTCATATGGATCGCCGTAAGGATTGCCAAAACCCATTGAAAGGTAAACAACCAATGTTTTGTCATTTGATTCGCATATATCCTGGATTTCGGCCACATTGTCAAACGCTACTTCAATAGATCGATTTGTATTGCGCTGCTGAAATGTTTCAGAAAGAGAAAGTGGATAACCTAAATATTGAATCTCCTGAAAATCTGCTGCTGTCTCCGCACCACGCACGTTGGCAATGATTGCTAACAGTTGCGTTGTAGAAAGATTCAGTTCCAGCTGATCAAGCACTTCTGCCGTATCGGCCAATTGTGGAATGGCCTTTGGTGATACGAAGCTTCCGAAATCAATCGTATCAAATCCAACTTTCAAGAGTGAATTCAAGTATTTCACTTTCGCCGCAGTTGGAATGAATTGATCCATTCCCTGCATGGCATCTCTGGGACATTCGATGATTTTCATTGGGGTGCTTTTTGTAAATATAGCTTAGAATAATGCCTTGGCTATTCTCTGAACGGAATCAGATTTTCCCATAGAATAGAAATGAAGAACAGGGACACCTGCCTCCATCAATTCTTTCGCCTGGTGAATTCCCCACTCCACACCTACTTCTTTTACAGCAGTATTGTCTTTGCATTTCTCAACTGCCGCGAGTAAATCGTCTGGTATATCAATGTGAAAAATACTAGGTAGCACATTCATGTGACTCTTGACAGTAATCGGTTTCAAACCCGGAATAATTGGCACGTTGATGCCCGCAGCTCTGCATTTATCTACAAATTCGAAATACTTCTGATTGTCATAAAACATTTGGGTAACCACATACTCGGCACCTGCATCGATCTTTTGCTTCAGAAATTTCAAATCAGACTTCATGTTGGGAGCTTCGAAATGTTTCTCCGGATATCCCGCTACACCAATGCAAAAGTTAGATGGTACGGCATTTTGCAATTCGTCATCCAAATACTCGCTTTGATTCATCCCGCTGATCTGATTCACCAAATCGATGGCAAAAGCATTTCCATTGGCTTCAGGTTTAAAGGACTTTTCAGAGCTGATCGCATCACCTCTTAAAGCCAAAACATTATCGATTCCCAGGAAATTTAAATCGATCAATGCATTTTCGGTTTCCTCTTTGGTAAATCCACCACAAATGATATGAGGAACCGGATCAACTTCATATCGGTTTTTTATGGCCGCACAAATCCCTACTGTTCCAGGTCTTTTACGAATGGTTTTTTTCTCCAGCAGTCCATTACCTCTGTCCTTGTAAACATATTCTTCCCGGTGATAAGTCACGTCAATAAATGGAGGTTTAAACTCCATCAGTGGATCGATATGCGCAAACAAACTTTCTATGCTATCACCTTTTTTAGGTGGAATGATCTCTAGTGAGAAAAGGGTTTTGCCCTCTGATGCTTTTATGTGTTCTACTACTTTCATTTAATATGTTATAAAAGTGCTAATGTTTTAAAGTGTTAAAGTTTGGAGTTCAGATATTTAATCAATCCAAGCGCCTGAAATTTAGTTTTCTTTAAAACATCAATAATTTTTTCCTTTTGATCCTCTTTTAAATATTCCAATTCATGATAAAGCAAAATCATACTGTGAACTTCATCAATCGAAGCTGTTGAGATGTTTAAATATCTGATAAACTCTTTATTCTAAAATCTCCCAAAACCTTCGGCTATATTATTCATAGATGATAAAGCTGCTCGCTTTAACTGATCCTTAGCAGTAAATTCAGTTCTAAATTTTTCACCTTCACAGAGATGATATATTAGTATCGTAAGTTCTTTTGCCGATTTCCAACAGTCTAAATCTTCAAAGTTTTCAATTTTCGACATTTATCAACTATTTAAACTTGAATACCTATCCAACTTTAACACTTTAATATCCCAAATTCGGCGCAAGCCAACGTTCAATTACTTTTTTATCCATGCCTTTTCTAGTGGCATAATCGTCTATCTGATCTTTGTATATTTTCCCTAAGCCAAAGTATTTAGACTCTGGATGCGAGAAATAAAAGCCACTGACTGATGCTGCTGGAAACATTGCAAAGCTTTCTGTCAATGCTATGCCTGTATTCTCCTCAGCTTTGAGCAAATCGAACAAAGTCGCTTTTTCGGTATGATCAGGACAAGCCGGATACCCCGGGGCAGGTCTTATGCCCTGATATTTTTCCTTTATCAAATCATCATTTCCCAGCGACTCATCAGGTGCATAGCCCCACAGCTCACGTCTTACCTTTTGATGCATCATTTCTGCCAATGCCTCAGCCAATCTATCCGCGACTGATTTGATCATGATTGAGTTGTAATCGTCATGATCTGCTTCATAAGCATCCGCTAATTCCTGCGTGCCAAAACCTGCTGAGACTGCAAATCCCCCAAAATAATCTTTGAGTCCAGTGGAAGATGGCGCTATGAAATCAGCCAATGAAATATTTGGAATGTCTTTTCCTTTTTTTCCTTGCTGACGTAAAAAATGGAATTTGCAGAGCTCCCTTGTTCTGGAATCATCCTCAAAAATCTTCACATCTTCTCCTTCGGCTATTGCCGGGAAAATGCCGACAACCGCCTTGGCTTTGAGTTTTCCATTGGAAATGACTTCATCCACCATCATGTTGGCATCATCGTAAAGTTTCCTTGCTTCTTTGCCTATGATTTGATTTTCAAAAATGGATGGATATTTCCCTTTGAGCATCCATGTATTAAAAAATGGTGTCCAATCGATGAACGGCCTGATATCTTCTAATAAAATGTCATCGTATGTTTTTACACCAATGAAATTTGGTTTTGGTGGCTGATAAGCTTCCCAATTTATTTTGGATTTATTGGCGATGGCCTGTGAAAAAGAAACACTTGCCTTTTCATCCTGTTTGGTTTCATGGCCTTCTTTGAGAGAAGCGTATTCTTCCTTTACTTGATCTATCAGCTCCTGCTTGGTCTCGCTCATAAGTTTCGTCGCGACTCCTACACTTTTGGAAGCATCCAATACATGTATGACCGAACCAGAAAATTTAGGTGCAATTTTAACCGCTGTGTGAATACGGGATGTAGTCGCACCACCAATCAACAATGGAAGATTGATTTTCCTTCTTTCCATTTCCTCCGCTACATGAACCATTTCGTCTAGTGAAGGTGTGATCAATCCACTTAACCCGATGATATCTACTTCATTTTTAATGGCTTCATCCAATATTTTTTGAGCGGGCACCATGACACCCAAGTCCACTATATCGTAATTGTTGCAAGCAAGTACCACCCCAACGATATTTTTACCAATATCATGAACATCACCTTTTACGGTTGCCATCAGGATTTTGCCTTTGCTCGTTTTGGTGTCGCCTGATCTGCGCTTTTCTTCTTCCAGATATGGAATGAGATAAGCAACTGATTTTTTCATTACTCGGGCACTTTTCACCACCTGAGGCAAGAACATTTTTCCGGAACCAAACAAATCACCGACCACATTCATACCGTCCATCAAAGGACCTTCAATGACGTGAAGTGGCTTGTCATATTTTTGTCTGGCTTCCTCTGTGTCTTCTTCTATGAAATCAACCACGCCTTTTACAAGTGCATGTTTGAGCCTCTCCTCAACTGAGGTTTCGCGCCAGCTATTGTCAATTACTTTTACTTTTCCATCACCTTTCACATTCTCTGCAAATGCAAGCAATCTTTCTGTGGCGTCAGGTTTTCTATTGAGCAAGACATCTTCCACGTGCTCCAGCAAATCCTTTGGAATCTCGTCATACACTTCGATTAAACCAGCATTGACGATACCCATGTCCATTCCCGCTTTGATTCCATGATATAGAAATGAAGAATGCATGGCTTCCCGAACTATATTATTGCCTCTGAAAGAAAAAGAAACATTACTTACTCCGCCACTTACTTTGGCTCCCGGAAGATTTTCCTTGATCCATTTTGTCGCATTGAAAAAGTCAACCGCGTAATTGTTGTGCTCATCTATTCCTGTTGCCACAGGAAATATGTTGGGATCAAAAATGATGTCTTGTCTAGGGAATTTTATAACATCAACTAGCAGATCATAACATCTCTTGCAGATATCGATTCGACGCTGATAAGTATCTGCCTGACCGTCTTCATCGAAAGCCATCACAACTGTAGCCGCGCCATATTGCTTCAGCTTTTTCGCCTGATAAAGGAATTTCTCCTCGCCTTCCTTCAATGAAATAGAGTTTACCACTCCCTTTCCCTGAATGCATTTCAGACCGGCCTCAATGATTTCCCATTTGGATGAATCTATCATTACAGGAATGCGGGCAATTTCGGGCTCTGACGCAATAAGATTCAAGAACTTGACCATGGCCTTTTCACCATCGAGCATGCCTTCATCCATATTGACATCCAAGATCTGCGCACCGCTACGTACCTGATCTAAAGCTACTTCCAGTGCCTCTTCATATTTCTCCTCACGTATCAATCTGGCAAAGCGCGCCGAACCAGTCACGTTTGTCCTTTCACCAACATTTATAAAGTTGGTCTCAGGAGTAACAACCAGTGGCTCAAGTCCGGATAGCTTTAAAGGCGGGACAATCATATTCTTTTTTGGATTAATCAATTTGATTCAACGATTTGCGCAGCGTCAATGCTGCGTGGCTTAAATTCCTTGGCTATGCGAGCTATTTCTTTGATATGATCAGGTGTGGTGCCGCAACATCCACCTACGATATTCAACCATCCTTGTGAAAGAAAATCTCTGATATGCTCACCCATTTCTGTTGGTGTCTGATCATATTGACCAAATTCATTTGGTAAACCAGCATTCGGATGTGCACTGACCATAAAGTCGGCTTTTTCACCCAAAACCTGTAGATATGGTCGTAATTCGGAAGCTCCCAACGCGCAGTTCAGACCCACACTCAAGAGATCCATATGAGAGATAGAAATCAGGAAAGCTTCAGTAGTCTGGCCAGATAAAGTTCGGCCGGAAGCATCAGTGATCGTACCTGAAACCATCACAGGTACATTTTCACCTAATTCCTCAAATAATTCATTTATTCCAAATAATGCGGCTTTCACGTTCAGCGTATCAATGGCAGTCTCTACAAGTAATGCATCTACTCCACCCTCCATTAATGCCTTTGCTTGAGCTTTAAATGCAATTCTCAGATCGTCAAAATTTACTGCTCTGTAGCCGGGATCGTTGACATCAGGCGACAAGCTTGCGGTACGGTTTGTTGGCCCCATTGATCCGATGACGAATCTTGGTTTTTCTGGTTCTCTTGCAGTAAACTCATCTGCTACTTCACGAGCGATTTTAGCTGATTCATAATTGATTTTGTGAATCCAATAATCTGAATTCAGTCCATAATCAGCCTGAGCAATGGATGTACTGGCAAAAGTATTCGTTTCGGCAAGGTCAGCGCCTGCTTCAAAATATGCTGCGTGAATTTCCTTGATCACGTCAGGACGTGTCACAGAAAGAAGGTCATTGTTACCCTTCAAAGGAAAAGTGTGATCTTTCAACTCCTCATTTCGAAAGTCCTCCTCGCTGAGTTTGTAGCGCTGAATCATGGTTCCCATGGCTCCATCAAGTACAAGTATTCGCTCCTGAGCTATTTCTTTTAGCTTATTCATCTTGATATTTTTAACACAGTTATGGAGAAAGGAACCTTGAAGGGGAACCACTTATCTCTTCTCAGTCTGGACAATTCCAAAACTGAGTGGGAGTTAGCACCGAAATCCTGATGATTTGGACAGGTTGCCAAGACGTCAAAGGGCCCAATCCCTCGGTCTTTCTCGATAAATGTGGCCGCAAATATACCAATAAAGTCAATTGAAAATGTGTGAATTACTGGAATAAATAATCTTAGCTCTTGATTGAAAAACCATAATTTTGCCTCGTGAAAATAGCTGCGATAGATATCGGATCCAATGCGGTCAGACTCCAGATTACCAAGATCTTGGAATATGAAAATCAGATAACATTTAAAAAACTGGAGTACATCCGTTTCCCAATGAGACTGGGACATGATGTATTCAATAATGGGCGCATCAGTCAGCAAAAGGAAGAAGCATTCATGAAGTTGATGAATGCCTACCGCAACATGATCGATCTTTATGAGATCAAGCATTACTATGCATGCGCCACCTCTGCCATGAGAGAATCTGAAAATGGTAAAGAAATTGTTAGCAGGGTGGAAAATGAGATTGGTTTAAAACTCAATATCATTTCTGGTCAGAAAGAGGCTGAAATGATCAACACCGTGATCAGCCTGAATTTGGATCATCAAACTTATATACATATTGATGTGGGTGGCGGAAGTACGGAACTGAATTTTTATAAAAATCAGGAAAAGGTCCTTTCAAAATCATTCAAAGTGGGGTCGGTAAGAATGCTCGAAAACCATGATTCACCGCAGGTCTGGAAATCGATGCAAAAATGGATTCATGATCAACTGAAGGGATATAAGGGTAGAATAATAGGGATTGGAACCGGAGGAAATATCAATAAACTTTATGAGCTTTCGAAGGTGAAAAGCAAGCGGATCATGTCTATTACTACCTTGATGAGGGTGCAGGGTTTTTTGAAAGAAATGACATTAGAGGATCGTATGAATAAACTACAATTGAATCCGGATCGAGCAGATGTGATTATTCCTGCATCTGAAATTTATCTTGGTGTGATGCGGTTTGCTGGTGCGAAATCTATCTATGTGCCAGATATAGGACTTAAAGACGGTATCAATTATTATTTGTACGATAAGTATTATCCAACCAAAGGCAAGGTTTGGGTGAAAAACTCATAATTACCACTCTACCCGATAAGTCAAAATAGGAATCAAACCCAGGTTGTATTGTGATTCTTCACTATTCGTAAAGTTATCATAATAACGGAATGATTCATTTTGGTAATTGGTTACATTTTGAATATCGAGCGAAATGCTTGATGTTCTCCCCTCTCTATATCTGGTCCAGATCAATCGCAAATCGATGCGCAGAAATGGATCAATGCGATGTGCATCTATCAAATAAATAAATTGGGTGAGGTTTGAGTAAAGTGGCAATCCATCATAATATTGCCCCCCTTGATAGAGCAATTTAAAATTCGCAGCGAATGATTTTTGTTTTTCTCCTTTAGTTCTTTGCCATTCCTTTCCTCCTGATAAACTTAAATTGTATTTCGTGTTGTTATGATTATTACTGCCATCATCAAAGGTCGATTGAAAAAGACTACCTCCTAATCTGTAATAATAATATTTGGCAAATGATTGCTCCGCTGATAATGAGACACCATAGGTTGAAGCTTGTACAGACTCTAAAATTCCATCGGAAACTTTCGAGACTTGGGGGAATTGATAAAAAAATGCTTCAGCTCCTAAACCAAAAGATTCATTTTCAAATTGATAACCCAGTGTATATCTCTGAGATTTTATGAATCCATAGTTGCCATTATTCCATCTTTCGTTTCCATAAGGATTACTGAATATATAGTTGAAAGGATTTTTGAGTTGACTATAGGATCCAATACCTGCAGATAATGAACTTTTCATTCCAAGGTTTAATAGTAGATTCAACCTGGGGTCGATGGTCTGATGCGCTTCCACCGCATTTTGTGTAACCCCCATATTTAAGGAAAGAACATTATTAATGGAAAAAGTCAACTGTGCATAGGGCTGAATGTACCATTGATTGTAGTTGTTGGAATTGAATGAGTCAGCCACTCTTTCCCAATGATAATGATTGAGCATGGTACCAATTGTCAATTTGGACCTTTGAAAATAATGCATGTATTGTGAATGGAAGCTCAGCACAGATCGAGATTGATGGCTAGCTGATAAGCCGTTTGAATCATCATTTGGACCGAAGGTTTCCTGATCGCGCTGATTGTCGTATCCGGAATACACCAGGGTATTATTAAGATTTCCATTGACAAAACCGGTGCTCATTTTAGCTCCTATGATTCCTGTTTGGTTGTCATAATTGATATCATTTCTATCCTTTTCAACCTTCGATTTTTCAAAAGGTTGGTGTTCAAAATCATTGAAACTCAAACCTCCCACTCCGAAAATCTTAAGTTTGGTTCGATTACCCAATGGAGAAGTTATATTGAAAGCCAGATCCTGAAACCCGATGGATTCACCTCCGAAATCCACACCAAAATTGGTTAGTAGACCTGTAAAAGAATATCGGTAGTTGACAGCATAAGTAATCGGACTTCCATTTTTTAAAGGTCCTTCGGATGCCAAATCAAATCCAATCAATGAAGCTTGCGCGGTATATTGTTTTTTATTCAAATTGCCATTTTTCATGTGCATATCAAATATTCCTCCTATCCCATTGCCATATTGATTCTCGAAAGAACCATACAGAAAATCAGAACTACTGAGCATTTGTGCGCTGAGCATATTTACACCGCCACCTGTTGCAGAAGGCTGATCTAAAAATGTTCCGGAATTCGATAAATGATTGGGGTTAATAATTTCAGCGCCTTCCAGCCTCCATGTGTTGTAATTGGGAGACAATCCTCGAACGGAAATCTGGTTATTCTGATCATTGGTGATGGCTACATCTGGCGAGCTTGTGATCAACCGTGCGGGATCATAATATGTCGCGGCATAACGATTGATTTGTTCTTCCGTGATGGTGACCCGACCTGGAACAGACATTGAATTTCCTACTGAGACCACCACTTCATCCAGATTTGAAAAGGATCGATCGAGATAAATATTATGAGTAGTCGTCACACCGGATTTGATCCAAATGTCATGGATCTTTATTTTTTCATAACCGAGATAACTGACTTCAATATCAATACGCCCAGGTTTTAAACCTGAAAGCTCAAATATTCCCTGATCATCAGAAATAGAGCCTTTCTCACTTCCAAGCACTTTGATATTGGCACCAACCAAAACTAGTTGAGATGCCTTATCGTAGATTTTTCCTGAGACGGTTTGAGCGCCACATATCTCCACACTGATCACCAAGATCAGCCCAAACCAGTATTTCATTTTCGGGTATTTTTCAGACCAATATTTTATTCGTCAAGTTATTGTATGAAACCTCTATACTCTTCATTGGATCAATTGACTGATCTTGCTCTACGAAGAAATGTTTCATACCAGATAATTCGCTCTTGGCCATAATTCGCTTAAAATCTATGGTTCCAGTGCCAACTTCGGCAAATTCCCGGTTCTCAGTATCAGCCATATCTTTGACATGCCAAAGCGAAACCCGGCCTTTGTTTTGTTCAAAAAAATCAACTGGGTCAAGACCAACCTTAGTGATCCAATATAGGTCAAGTTCGAATTGTACCAGATTCGAATCAGTATCACGAAGCAAGATATCCATCGGTTTCTCACCATCCAGCTCGATGAATTCAAAATCATGGTTGTGATAGCATACGTTTAAACCCAATTTATTTGCCTTCTCAGCGGAAATATTCAGCAAAGCGGCATATTGCTTAAACTGATCAGCTGATGATCTGTCCTCTGTCGGTAACCAGGGCAAAACGGCATATTGCTGTCCCGCTTCTGCCATAAAATCAAGATATTGATCAAATTGATTTCTGAAAATATCCAGACCAACATGACCACTTACCATTTGGATGTCCAGATCAGACATAATGCCTTTTATTTCAGGAGCCGAATATCCATAACACTTGCCATCTATAAAGTTTGCAGTCTCCACTTTTTTGTATCCTAAAGCAGCTACTTTTTTCAATGTGCCAATTGCGTCAGCATCCATTTGGTTTCGAACTGTGTATAGCTGAAGACCGATCTGAGGTATTACCTTTTTTTCTCCGTTTGTCATACATGATGGGAATAGAACTGCAGCACTTGCGGCTATGGAAGCTTGTTTGATAAACTCACGTCTTGTGTTTTTCATCTTTTTGGTCATTTAGGTAGGAACTCTACAGATTCGATTCGAGCCAGTGCATTATCAATATCTGGATTACTGAATGTAAACTTAATATCCAAAATACCTTCACTTTGAATATTCACTTGATTGCAGCATTGGTTTGCTTTGCCCTTTTGCACTGATAATTTTGTCAGCTCTTTACCTGTTTTTACATCAGAAACGATTAGGTCAAAATCATGAATCGCTTCCAAAATATTGAATTTGATATCACCAATACCCGTTAGGTCAATGTCATTGAATCCAAAATAGGACTCATTGTAAATATCTTGTAGAAAATATTGGTTTTTATTATTGATCCTCACCAAAACATTTTCAGAGAAATTAAAATCGGCAGCAGAAATTCGATTTGATCTGAGGGAGACGCCATGATAACTTTCGATAGAGCCTAGTGGTTTTTTACCTTGATCCAGATAGCTGGCTCCAAACAAATAGGTTCCTTCAGCCTTTTCCGTTTTATAATTCCCGGATAATGGCAATTTTGCTTCTTCTGCCATAGAAAGAATGTAATTGACAATTGATTTGGCATCTTCTTTTTTCAGCTCAGGATGCGCAGACATTGCCTGCTCTCCCCAAACTCCACCGCCACCATTTATGATTTTTTGACTGAGATACTCCACGGCTTTTGCATCCTTATGATATCTGGTAGCTACTTGTTTATATGAAGGACCAATGGAAGCTCCATCCATCTTATGACATCCTTTACAATCCAGCGACTCAATAAGCGTCAGGCCATTATTTACTGGTTTCTGATGTCCAAGAATTTCGGCTTTATCCAGGGATTGATAATATTCGATTGCAAACTCTATTGCCTCCGCTTGAATACCCGAGCCCAGGCTTCCATCCTCTTTGTCTGTTACTTCCACTTTGTAGGTTACATTTCTACCTGTCCAGTAAAAGGTCTGGTTTCCTTCAATAGTTACCTTGACATTCGGTGCTTCATTTCCAACTTGCACGGTGTATTGCTCTCTAACTTTATTGCCACTTTGATCACGAATAATCAACTCAGGATAATAAATACCTTCCTTCTCAAAAGTGAAAGTGAAAGTGGTATCGTTGAATTTCTGCTCATCGATGATCCACTGAAATGTAAGCTTGTCACCGTCATAATCAAATGATTGCGAGGCATCAAAAGTAACATTTAGAGGCGCAGTACCATTGGTTTGAGAGATTTCTGTTTTCAAAACAGGAGGTCGGTTTCCTCCATTGTATTTGAGGCGTGAAAGTCTGGCATCTGGATTTCTCGAAAACCAACCTGTGCCGTATTCAAGAATGTACAATTGTCCATCAGGCCCGAATGCCATATCCATTAAATTGTTGAATTTGTGGTCTGACATGAAGGGATACCAATCTACAGGATTGCCCTGTTCGTCAAGTCCAAGGGAGAAAACGAAACCTCTGATCCAATCGAAATAAAACACTCTTCCATCAAAATAGGCGGGATATTTATCCGAAGAATTGTATTCGTCTGAATAATAAACTGGTCCGGCCATGGCATTCCTTCCGCCATTTTTCAATTGAGGAAACTCCGGGGAATTGGCATAAGGATAAAATATCTTGGCAGGGCGAGCTGGTGGCAGTTCTCTCAGGCCGGTGTTATTCTCAGAATCGTTTATTGGCTTTTTAGGATCGAAAGCACCGCTGGACTTGTTGGACTTGAAACTATAATCCTGATATGCTTTGTTGTCACCAACAAAAAGCGGCCAGCCGTAGTAGCCTGCGGTCATGGCAACATTGAATTCATCGTGCCCTCTTGGTCCTCTTTCTGGCAAATCAGATTTTGCATCTGGCCCTACATCACCCCAAAACAGCCATCCTCTTTTAGAGTCAACGGATATGCGGTAAGGATTTCTACAACCCATCACATAAATCTCTGGCCTTGTAAGAGGATCATTGTCTTCAAATAAATTTCCTTTCGGAATACTGTATGAACCATTAGGTTCCGGCTTTATTCTCAAAATCTTTCCTCTTAGATCATTAGTATTGGATGATGATCGGCGGGCATCCCAGGCTTCTCTACCTTCCCGATCATCTATTGGGGCAAAACCGTCTGAATTGAATGGATTGGTATCATCCCCAGTGGAGAGATAGAGTAAGCCATCTGAACCAAATTCGATCGATCCACCAGTGTGGCAACATTCTTCTCTTTGCACATCCACTTCGAGCATAAGCTTCTCATTTCTCAACCCTGAAGGCGTATAGGTAAATCGAGAAAGAAATTGAACAGGTCTTTCTCCCACGGGGGAATAGTATAAATAAACCCAGCTATTGTTATTGAAATCCGGATCTATTGCAATGCCCATCAGCCCATCTTCCTTTTCGAAAAAAACAGGGATAGAATCATAATCTACCAGATCATTGGTGGCTGGATCAAATTGTTTGATGGCACCTCTTCTTTGTGTGAATAGAATTTGCCCTTTTGGTAAAACAACAAGTTCAGTTGGTTCAAAAAGGTTATTTACGAAAACCTCCTTAGAAAATCTACTGGCCTGTGGTGGCTCTAATGCTGTCTGATCCGCCTCAATCTTATGCTCTACGCATGATGCAATAGTCAATGCAATGAGCAAACTCACAAATAATCCCTTCATTATAACTCCCTGATTTTAATATTTCTGAACCACACTTTATCCCCGTGATCCTGAAGTGCTATGAATCCCGAATCAGACTTTCCAAAGCCCGGCATTTCGGCAAATTTACTACCTGCAATCAAAGCATCCCACTCCGGAGTTCCTCGATCGTATTCTACTACTTTATACCCGTTGAGCCAATGCTCAACATGATTCTCATTGACAACAATTCGCACTCTATTCCATTCACCAACGGCATTTACTGTTACAAACTTAGTCGGAATCAAATCGTACAAATCTCCCGCACGGTGCTTAAATATTTGTCCATCAGCATGACGCGCATTGTCCAAAACCTGATATTCAGTTCCTGTTTGCCATACATATTCATACTGATCATCTTCTACTACATTGTAAATAATCCCACTATTTCCTCCTTCTGAGATCTTCCAATCTATTGAAAACTCAAAGTTCTTGTAAGGCTTATCTGTGATGATTATATCCCCTCCGTTTTTCGCTTGCCATCCAGCATCACCAGCACCTTTGCCTATAAAATGCAAGCTGCCATTTTGAACCTGCCATTTCTTACCGAGTGTTTCACTCTTATAATTTCGAATACCGTCTATAGTCTTTCCATCGAATAGCAATTTCCAACCATCAGCCTTCTCTTTGGCCGTAAGCTGATTTTGAACCACCTTATAATCATTGGTAAACCCGGGCTTATCTTCTGGTATATTTGTCAGGGTGTACCATGCTTCTGTTGTCCAAAGCTCATGATCCAATTCGCTTACAAAAGGTCTTTTGATTCTGAAATAGACCATATGTTTTTCCTTCAGTCCTTCGAGTTCCATGAAGATTTTTTTACGATCTTCTGAAAGATAGAAGTTCTTAGGTTTTAATTCAGTTACATCGATTTTAGGCCCACCATATTCAATTGTCGGTTTCAGATAAAATCGTTCAACAAGAAAATCTTCTGCAGAAACATTCTGTCCATCTTTGATCGGTTCGGTGAATTCAATTTCAAAACCATTAGAACGCACACTTACTTTGAGCATTTCGAACACAGATTTTTCATTGTAAACCATGCGCTGCAAGCCGTAATTAAGCTTTCCGGTTTGTCCCCAGTTTCCTGAAACACCTATTCCTCCAAGTAAAAGAGATCCATCTGGCGCCCATGCAAGTCTGTTTACTCCCGCTTCTATGCCCTGAGAAAATCTGAATACTGCACCTTGATAATTACCATTCACTTTTTCAACAAAATCCCGCTTCACACCTCCATGGGTGACTTCACAATGTATCATTTGGCCAGCATATGGGCCTTTGTCAATGTAGAGCGGGGTGCTTGGAGAATTACCAATTTCATCCTGAACCAACCAGACCAAAGGTTCATCCTGAATCATATCTTTGGTTCCGATAGGATCTACTGATCTTGAACCAAACCACGCTCCTTCCCGAACATGGTTAATTTTAGATCCTGGTAGCCAGTCGCCCTGATTATCAGCCACGAAAATCTCACCATCTACACCAATGCCAATACCATTTGGAGTACGCAATCCAGCAGCGATGAACTGTACCTCTCCCGTTTCTTTAGAAATTTTTATGACCTTACCACGATCTTTTGGTTGAGGCTGTGCGGATGCTCCTCCAGGTAAAATATCGGTCGCCAATGCGCCATAGAAATAGCCTTCTTTATAAACCAACCCAAAAGAGAACTCATGGAAATTGGCTGACACTGACCAGTCATCTGCGACTGTTTCATATTCGTCAATTTTACCATCCCCATCATGATCAATTAGTTTGGTAAGCTCCTGCTTTTGCAAAACATAAATTTCCCCATCAACCACTTTGATGCCCAGTGGCTCTGCTAATCCCGATGCAATCATTTCAACTGTCATTTCTGAAGGATTACCCGTCTGAAAATTTTTCACCAAATAAACAGGGCCGAGAGAATCCCAGGTACAAACAAGCATTTCTGATTCGGAAAGAAAATCAATGCCTCCAATTCTAGGCTGAAAACTATCCGGACGTGCTTGAAATAAGTCGAAAGCTGGATGCACACCATCTAACCATATTTTATCACCTGGAATGGCTTTAACCAATAAACTGGCGTCAATGTATTCCTCCGTTTCAACATAATCTGCAGATGAAACAAACATCATTGATTCAGGTACGACTTCAAATTTGCCAATTTCTTTATTGAACCATTGCAAAGATAAACTGGCTCCACCACCACCCTGGAAATATTCGATTTCAAACGGATGATTACCAGCATTGAGATAGATTTCAGAATCTTTGGTTTCATTTCCATGTACACCCCAATGATCATTGACTATTTTATTATCGACATATAATCTACTGCCATCGTCAGAAATTAATCGAAAGCTGTAGCTACCTGTTTTGCCAATTTTAAGATTGCCTTTGAATAGAATTGCTACACGCTCGACTATGGAACCAAGGTCCTTTTCTGATCTAAAATGAACCATTGGAGCGATAGCAGCCTTTATTGGAGCATCTTCCTTTTTTAAAAAGTTGAAATTAGGCGAGTCGCCACTATACAGGTATAAATAAGCAGCTACACCAGGTATTTCTTTTGAAATTGAAATTTCCTGCTCAAACTTTAGCGGAGCACTTTTCACTCCCAAATGCCAGGCACCACTGGCACCTTGCTTTTCATTGTCATCAAGTGAAAGTATGTATTTAATCATCTGCTCCACATCAGATTGATCTAAATCAAAATGAGGTGTCATCATTGCTTCACCCCATATGCCACTACCGCCTTTGATCACTTTGCTGGCAAGCATACTTACAGTTTCATCACTGTCATTGTATTTTCTTGCAACAGAAATATAGGCCGGACCCACAGTCTGGACATTCTCATTGTGACAAGATTTACAATCACTTCTTTCGATCAATTGTGCTCCAACAGTCAATCCTGAAGATTCAGAATCTTCAGCAACAGATAAATTTTCTAATTTATCAAAACCAGAATGGTAATAGACCCTCAAATAAGTATCCTCAGATTCATTTAAAATAAAATCACCATGAAGATTGATCACTGACCCATTTTCATAATCTATTATTTCACTTTTTTCACGAATGAAATCGCCATTGGTGATAAAATCTTTTTCAGATGCTAATGATGATAATTTGATTCCAAACCCAACTTTGGCATTTTCTACACCATCAAGTTTGTATATCCTTGAAAGGCCATTTTGACTTCCTCTACTAATTGATTCAGGAGTTTCATTGATCGTAATCAATTGATCCCCAACTTTTAATTGGTATTTGAAGATTACCTGACCATCCTCAAATCGGTGGCCTTTATAAATGATTTCAGGAACTAATCTTACTCCATTTTGAATTACAAACCACTCGACATTTTCTTCATCATCTGTGTAATAGGCGTAACCTTCACTGGTTGGTTGTGGTCCATGAACTGTTGTATATACAGCTCCATCAAAATTAACTCCCCCTTTCCATGCTTTATATAAACTTGCAGTACGTGCATCATAAGCCACCCAGATTTCATCACTCAGGGCTGCAGTTACGATTCGTGGTTTTACATCAAGTACAGAGCGAAAAACCCATGGGGATCTAGGTCTTTCTTTGATTCCCTTTTTTTGACAGCCGATAAAAGTCAGCACCAGGGTTAAATAGAGTAAATATTTATGCATGGTTAAGTTGATTATTGATTTAGGACAATCCCAATATTTTTTTATTTAAGTCGTCATCCGCTTTTCCACCAGCGAAATCATCGAATGCTTTTTCTGTAACTTGAATGATATGATTCTGGATGAACCCCGATCCTTCGGCAGCACCTTGTTCAGGTGATTTGATGCAGCATTCCCATTCCAATACCGCCCATCCATCATATCCATATTGACTCAGTTTGGAGAAAATTCCTCCAAAGTCTATTTGCCCATCGCCAAGTGATCTGAATCTTCCTGGTCGATCGACCCACCCTTGATAGCCTCCGTAAACTCCGGATTTTCCAGTTGGATTAAATTCGGCATCCTTCACATGAAACATGCGGATATTATCATGATAGATGTCTATGAACTGCAAATATTCAAGCTGCTGAAGAATGAAATGTGAAGGGTCGTAAAGAATTTTAGCAGAGCTATGTTTGCCTGTAGCCTCCCAAAAACGCTCATAGCTGATGCCATCATGCAAATCTTCGCCTGGATGCAATTCATAACAAATCTCTACACCCTCATCTTTGGCATGATTGAGTATTGGAAGCCATTTATTAGCCAATGCCTCAAAACCCAATTCAACCAATCCTGTTGGACGCTGGGGCCATGGATAAATCATATGCCACATCAATGCTCCTGAAAAGCTTGCCATGACGTTTAACCCAAGATTTTTACTAGCTGTTGCTGCACTTTTCACCTGGTCGATTGCCCAATCCGTTCTGCCCTTGGTATTTCGTCTGAGATGCTCTGGAGCAAAACCATCAAACATTTGATCATAAGCAGGATGTACTGCAACAAGCTGGCCTTGAAGATGAGTGGCAAGCTCAGTGATTTCCAAACCTTCTGCATTGACGATTCCTTTGATCTCGTCAGCATATGTTTTGCTTTCGGCAGCCTTCTTAACATCAATCAACCTACCATCCCAAGCTGGTATTTGAACTCCTTTGTAACCAAGGTTTTTTGCCCATTTACATAGGTTTCTAAGGTTATTGTATGGCTCTTGATCACCAGCGAATTGAGCCAGAAAAATGCCGGGTCCTTTGATTGTATTCATTGATTTGTATTTTATTTTTAAGCGCTCTTATCTTCAGATTTCAGTCCAAATGCTTTCATTTTTCGGACGTTCAGTAGGTTTTCTCAATGCGATCGAAATATTTCAGTCGATCTTTTCCCAGGTTTGACCTTTTTCATTGGATGCCAACACAGCTTCGATAAACTTCATTCCACGTACGCCTTCTTTGATCGTAGGAAACGAACCTGTTCTATATTCTTTACCACGAATTGCCTGAGCTGTTCCTTTGTAGATATTACCCATCGCGTCAAAAATTCCTTCAGGATGGCCAGGTGCAATTTTGGTACTTTCGTTGGCAAACTCGCTGTTGTATGCGTTTCCAGGTTTATAAATTTGGGCTGGTTTTCCTTCCTCCATAAAAGTCAAATAAGTTGGATTCTCCTGACACCATTTTAGTCCGCCCTTATCCCCGTATACTGCAATGGTGATATTATTTTCTTCTGCGGTGGCAATCTGACTTGCACGAACGACTCCTTTCACCCCATTTTTCATGCGAACCAAAACAGTTCCATCTACATCAAGTGGGTTTTCGTCATACATGTTATCCAAATCAGCTAGCACCTGATCAACTTCCAATCCTGAAGTATATTCCATCATATTGAAGGCATGAACGCCAATATCTCCCATGCAGCAACTTAGACCAGACTTTGCTGGATCCAACCTCCAGACTTGCTTTCGTTTCGCCGATTCGTGAATGAATGGATTGATCCAACCTTGATAATATTGAGCATCCAGTTTCTGAATCTTACCAATAAGTCCATCTGCAATCATGGTCTTCATCTGGCGTACCATCGGGTAGCCCGTATAGGTATGGGTAAGACAAAAAACAACATTTTGCTTTTCAACTAAGCTTTCAAGCTCAATCGCTTCAGCAGCAGTGATAGTAATGGGCTTTTCGCAAATGACATTAAATCCAGCCGAAACCAGTTTTTTTGCCATTGAATAATGAAGAAAATTAGGCGTTAAAATTGAGACAACCTCAATTCGCTCGTTTTCAGGAAGCTCATTCTCGCATTTTATAAAAGTATCTAAATCAGGATAAGATCGAGTCACATCCAGTTCCAGTTTTTCCGCAAATTGATTTCCTTGCTCATGATCAACATCAAAAACACCTCCAACTAACACATAATCTTCGCCCATATAAGAGGCGATTCTATGCACAATACCTATAAAAGACCTGGGTCCTCCTCCTATCAATCCAAGCTTTATTCTTCCCTTATTCATAATTTATTTCTCTTCGTATTCTATGTTTTCCGGCTTGAACGCTATGGCATAAATTACCATCACTACAGCGGCGAAAGCCGCTGGGAACAACCATATATTTTCCCAATTGTGAAGGCCATCTGTAGAGAAATAATCTGTGATTTTTCCAGCTACCCAGAATCCAATGAGCATACCTACACCATAGGTGGCTAAAGTAATCATGCCTTGAGCTGAACTCTTAAATTTCTCACCCGCTTTAGAATCGGTATAAATCTGGCCAGATACAAAAAAGAAATCATAACAGATGCCGTGAAGGGCAATTCCCACGAGTAGCATGACCACCATACTGTCTCCATTGCCATATGCAAAGAGCAGGTATCTTAGTGTCCAAGCCAACATACCAAAAAGCAATGTTTTTTTGATCCCAAATCTTTTCAGGAAAATAGGCAAAAGCAACATAAATCCTACTTCCGAAATTTGACCAATTGTCATTTTACCAGTCTGATTTGTCACTCCAATTTCAGTTAAAAATGGGTTGGCATTCTGATAATAAAATGCAAGAGGAATACAAATCAAAATTGAGGAAATGAAAAACACGGCGAAATTTCCGTTTTTCAATAATTTCAATGAATCCAATCCTAAAATATCGCTAATAGTTAATTTCTCGCCCTTTTCTACAATTGGAGGGGTGGCCGGTAAAGTGAAGCTAAATAGACCCATCGCCAAGCTGGCGATTGCGCACATCAGGAATGTGTTTTTCAATAGGCCGTCTGAAATGGATTGCTGAGAATCCCATGAAAAGACAAAGCTGATTACCAATCCCGCTACAATCCAGCCAATTGTGCCCCATACTCTGATTTTAGAAAACTCCTTAGATGGATCTGTCATGGTTCTAAAGGCGACTGAATTAACCAATGCCAGCGTTGGCATGTAAACAATCATGTAGCCTAATACATATGGATAAAACCCTGCGAAATCAGCTGCAGCGTACATTTGATACATCAAAACTGCTCCAAGTAAATGTAATACCCCTAAAATTCGTTCTGCATTGAAATATCTATCTGCTATTAGACCCACGATAAATGGGGCAATAATGGCACCCCAGGATTGCGTGGAAAAAGCCATTCCAATCTGTGCACCTGAGGCTGCTAGATTTTTACCAAGAAATGTACCTAAAGTCACGAACCAACCTCCCCAAATGAAAAACTGGAGAAACATCATGAGACTCAATCGAAGTGTTGTATTTTTCAAAGTTCAGGATTATTAAATTTTTTAAAATAAATGAGGATACAAACTAATTCGAAATGGTGTATTTACAAAATATAGAGGTTCGTTTTAAATTTATGAAATTTTCAAAAAAACGGCCAAATTCACCCCTAATCCAGCTTTCGATCAATTGTAAACGTTTGCAAAATGTAGATCTGCCATTCAATTGCTATATAAAAAAATCACTTTTTTTTCACTCCCCAGATTAAATCAAATTTTAATTATCGTTTGATTGAATGACTGATTGAATTTTTTAAAACCAATAATTCTTTAATTTTAAGAAGATCAACACCCAAGATATGAATCGCTTTCTCACAAAACTATATTCAATCATTTTCCATCATGGACTGCTTTATATCATCCTATTTCTGCTAAGTACCACGGCTTTAAGTCAAAGCCAAAAACTTGACGAGAAAGCACTCACCTCCAAATTGTTTGATGAAAACGGACAATCAAACGAGCTGGGAGCTGTTTTGAAAAATTATGAGAATCAGGCCATTTTCATTGATCTCTGGGCATCTTGGTGTAAAGATTGCATTGTTGGTTTTCCCAAAATCAAAGAATATCAAAACAAATATGACAAGATTGCTTATCTGTATTTATCAGTTGACAAAAAGGAAGATGAATGGAAACGCGGAATTGAGCGATTTCAAATTAATGGTGATCATTACAGAATTGATCAGGGATGGAGCAATTATTTCTGTGAAGCAATTGTGCTAGACTGGGTTCCCAGATATTTAATCGTTGATTCTGAAGGAAATATTCTTCATTTCAAATCAATCGAAGCAGATGATAAATCATTGGTTAAAACGCTTAAAACCTACAATTGACACGACATCAGCTTTCAGGATATTAATAAAATCAAAATAAATAAAGATTTAATTATATTTTTTCCAACCTTTTGGGAGTTGAGTGAATCTAGTAGCTGTAAATAATAATGCTATGATTTCATTAATTATCAAACTCCTTGCAATCTGCTGTATGTTGATTGCATTTCTAGCAGTATGAATTTGATCGGGATACTTGAATTTGATGACGTATCCCGATCATTTTTTTTTATAATCAGACAAGCACCTCACGAAGTTTTCTAATCTTCTCTATGAGTTTGGTTGACTCATCGAAATCAAGTGTTTGCTGACCATCCGATAAGGCCTTTTCTGGTTTATCGTGAATTTCGAAAATGACTCCATCTGCACCCGCGACAGTTGACGCCAGGGCAATTGCACCGACATGATCTCTAATACCAACACCGTGAGATGGATCTGCTATAATTGGAAGATGCGTTTTTTCTTTAAGGATCGGAATAGCATTGATATCGAACGTATTTCTCGAAGCACGTTCATATGTTCTGATTCCTCTTTCGCAAAGCAACAACCGCTCGTTCCCAGCTGAGAAAACATATTCTGCGCTGTACATCAACTCGTCGATTGTTCCGGAAATGCCTCTTTTGATCATCACAGCCTTATCAACTTTACCCAATTCATCCAATAAATTAAAGTTTTGAGTGTTACGCGCTCCTACCTGATACATATCCACATAATCATACATCTCGGCAATTTGGGAGACTTGCATGACCTCAGTGACTATTTTAATACCGTTTTCCCGGGCTGCTTTATACCAAATCTTTAAACCATCAATTCCCATTCCGCGAAAAGAATATGGAGAACTCCTTGGCTTGAAAACACCACCTCGCATGATTCTCAATCCATTAGCTTTGAGATGATCTATTGTTTTATATATGTTTTCTTCTCCCTCAATACTGCAAGGACCAGCCATCAAGGCAAAATGTCCACCACCAATTTTCACATCATCTCCCAGATCAATCACCGTTTCATTCACTTTCCATTTTTTGGAAACCAGTTTATAATCATCCGATACAATATGAATGTCCAATATTCCTGGCAAATGACCGATGGCCCGCACGTCAAATTTGGTCTTACCAATCCCTACCAGATAGGTTCCTTTCTGTGTATTTACCTCGGTGGTTTTATATTTTAGTTCACTGACCTGTGATACGATTTGTTCTTTTTGATCAGTTGAAATATCGGCACTTAATTGAATGATCATTTCGGTGATTTTATTGAGTGAATAAATGTAGTAATGGCCTGATCAGAAGCATCTTCTCCGAGTTGTTTGATGAAAGCACTGCCTACAATCGCACCATCAGCATATTCACAGGCCTTTTCAAATGTTTGGTTATTGGAGATACCAAAACCAATCATTCGTCTGTTTTTAATTCCCATAGCCGCTACACGGTTGAAATAGTTGATCTGAACATCCGATATTTCACTTTTAGCTCCTGTGATACTAGACGCTGCTACCATGTAGATGAAGCCATTCGATAGTTCATCTATTTTTTTGATCCGGTCATCAGCAGTCTGTGGTGTAATCAGAAACACATTGTAGATGCCGTATTTTTCAAAAACCTGCTGATACATTTCTTCATATTCATACATAGGAAGATCAGGTAAAATCAGTCCATCGATACCTACTTCCTGGCAGCTGGCGCAGAAATTTTCAATTCCATATTGAATAATCGGGTTGATATATCCCATCATCAATACTGGAATGTTTACGCTGGCGCGAAGCTCTTTTAATTGCTCAAAAAGTGTAATTAAGGTCATTCCATTCTCTAAAGCTTTTGTGGAGCTTTCCTGAATAGTTGGACCATCAGCCACTGGATCAGAAAACGGCAATCCTATTTCCAGAATATCTGCTCCGCCTTTTTCCAAAGCTTTGGCAATACGCATGGTGTCATTCAATTCTGGATATCCTGCTGTAAAATATACGTTTAGCAATTTTTCCTTTTTCTGGTCAAATGCCTGATCTATTCTGTTCATTTTATTCACTTTTGGGGATGAGTACACTTAATATTTCCCTTAATACTCATGAAAAAACCTAATTCCTAATTCCTAATTCCTAA
>CAYGUA010000016.1:105682-113589 GCA_964353015.1 uncultured Marinoscillum sp.
CCTAATTCCTAATTCCTAATTCCTAAAATCAATATTTCCCCCAGCGGATGTAAGTTTCTAAATCCTTATCCCCTCTTCCAGATAAATTAACCACTACAATGTCGCTAGAATCAAAATTGTAATTTTCAAGTGCTGCAATGGCATGAGCCGACTCGACCGCTGGTATGATACCTTCCAACCTACTCAACAACACCCCAGAAGTCATCGCTTGCTCATCTGTGATACTTTCAAATTTTGCTCTGCCAGTATCAAATAAGTGCGCGTGAAATGGCCCGATACCCGGATAATCCAGACCAGCTGAGATTGAATAGGGCTCAACTACCTGTCCATCATTTGTCTGCATCAGAATCGTGCGGCTTCCGTGCAACACACCTTCTTTTCCCAAAGCTGTTGTAGCTGCAGATTTACCTGTCTCGTTACCAAGTCCTGCAGCCTCAGCCGCCACTAGTTTCACATTTTCATTGTCGAGATAATGAAAAAATGCACCTGCTGCATTGCTTCCACCACCTACGCAAGCAAATATGTAATCAGGATCTGTTCTTCCTTCTTTTTCTAAGAGCTGCGTAATAATCTCCTCGCTTATTACGGATTGAAAGCGTGCAACCATATCTGGGTATGGATGTGGACCAACTACAGAACCGATGATATAATGTGTGTCTGATGGATTGTTGATCCAATGGCGCATCGCTTCATTGGTTGCATCTTTGAGTGTTTTGCTTCCTGATGTGGCCGGTCTTACCTCTGCTCCAAGAATTTTCATTCTTTCGACATTGGGTCTTTGTCTGGCCATGTCTATTTCGCCCATGTACACAATGCACTCCAATCCCATCAAAGCGCATACAGTTGCAGTAGCAACTCCATGCTGTCCTGCTCCTGTTTCGGCTATTATCTTTTTCTTTCCTAAAGCCTGAGCCACCAATATTTGACCTACGGTATTATTGACCTTGTGTGCTCCAGTATGACAAAGGTCTTCGCGTTTCAAATATATTTTTGCGCCAAATTTCTCTGACAGTCTTTCGGCAAGAAAGAGTGGTGTAGGACGCCCCACAAAATCTTTTAAAAGCTGATCATACTGACTTTTAAATTGTGGATCGCCAATGATTTGAAGATAGTTATCATTTAACTCCTTCACATTGGGATAGAGCATTTCAGGAATATAAGCCCCTCCAAATTTCCCAAAATAACCACGCTGATCTACTAAATATTTTGAAGCTGATTCACTCATAGTTGATGTTTTAATGCTCTTAGTTTTTCTATGTCTTTAACACCTGGTTCCAACTCAAATCTGCTATTCACATCGATAGCGAATAGCTTTGGCAGGTTCAATGTTTTTATTCTTTCAATATCATCCAAATCAATTCCTCCACTTAGAAAAAATGGTGTTTCAGATTCATATTGTTCCAAAATGCTCCAGTCAAACTTTTGACCACTGCCGCCATGTTTTTGCGTTTTTGTATCAAAAAGAAAATAATCCACGGTTTGCTGATGGGCACTTATTTCGGAATGAGGCATTTCATCCAATACACTCAACACTTTGATCACACCAATTCCTTTGTTTCTTAATGAATTGGCTAATTCAGCTGTTTCATCACCATGAAGCTGCGCCATATCCAAATCATATGATGCGACCATGCGCATGATGTAATCTTCGGATTCATTGACAAAAACCCCTACTTTCTTGATTTGTTTGGGGATCGCTGGCAATTCATTTCCGACAACATATCTTGGTGATTTTGAATAAAAAATAAAGCCAATAAAATCCGGTTCAAGACCCACCAAAGCATTGATATTGTCCGCTTCTCGCATGCCACAAACCTTGAGATGCATTTTCACTTTTTTCTCAGATTTTTAATGCTATCAATGAACTCTTTAGCTGCTCTCTCAGGGCTTCCTTTCTTCATGAAATTTTCACCTATCAAAAACCCTTCGTAACCAAATGACATCAACTCCACCACAGTTGCTGGATCGCTGATTCCACTTTCTGACATCTTCAAAAATTCAGCTGGTATTTTATCAGCAAGTTCTTTAGACAATGCTATATCCGTGACAAAAGTTTTCAGATTTCGATTATTCACACCTAAAATATCCACGTGCTCATTGACCGAGCGATTCATTTCTTCCTCGTCATGCACTTCCAGGATGATTTCCAGACCGAGCGACTTAGCAAATCCACCAAGGCTTTTGATTTCTTCTGGCGATAACACAGCGGCTATCAACAGTATCACATCGGCTCCAATTGATTTTGCCTCAAGAATCTGATATTCATCAATGATAAAATCTTTTCTTAGAATTGGGCAAAAGTTGAAGCTCCGTGCCGTTATCAGGTCTTCGTTTTTTCCACCAAAATACTTGGTATCAGTAAGCACAGATAAGCCTGACGCTCCGGCCTGCATGTAGCCAATGGTTGTTTTCTCAACTGACGCTGTACCATTGATCACACCTTTGGATGGCGACTGTCGTTTGAATTCCGCAAGTATTCCCACCTTATCCTCCCTACGGATATACTTTTTGAGCGAAACAGTTTTTCCACCGAAATAAGTACTTTGTTCAAGCAATTTCACAGGATACAAACTTTTGTTCCTTTCTACTTCTACGCGCTTATCTGCTACAATTTGGTCTAGAATATTGCTCATTTTATGAATTGATTTCAATGAATTTTTTGAATGAAGCCAGCGCACGACCTGACTGCAATGATTCTCTCGCTTCAGCTATACCTTCATGAATACTAATTTCTTTTCCTGTTGCGATAGCCAATCCTGCATTTGCGAAGACGGCATGGTTTTGTGCCTCTGTTCCTTTATTTTCCAGAATGCTAATAAATATCTTAGCTGCTTCCTCGACACTTTCTCCCCCGGCAAGTTCTGCTTCAGTTAATGTTTTCAAACCCAAATCAGATGGCTTGTAGACTTCCTCTTTGTCTTTCATTATCATTTTGAATCCTCCTGTCAGGGATATTTCATCATAACCATCCAGCGCATGAAGAATCACAAAATTCTTATCTGTATTTTGATACAGATAACCATACAACCTTGCAAGCTCAAGACTAAAAACACCTACCAACTGATTTTTAGGGAAGGCTGGATTTACCATGGGCCCAAGCATGTTGAAAAAAGTTTTTACTCCTAATTCACGTCTCACTGGACCAACATTTTTCATGGCCGGATGAAATAAAGGTGCGTGTAAAAAGCAGATTCCCGATTCATCAAGACTTTTCCGAATGATGTCTGTATTGTTGGTGAATTTGGCTCCCAGACTTTCCAAAACATTTGAAGAACCACTAACAGAAGAAACACCATAGTTTCCATGTTTCGTGACAACCTGACCAGCTCCAGCTGTTACAAAAGATGAAATGGTAGAAATATTAAATGTGTTTTTACCGTCACCACCTGTACCACAAAGATCTATCGCATTGTAATCCTCTGCCGGCACACGCACACACAGTTCGAGCATGGCATCACGAAAGCCCTCAAGCTCCTCTACAGTGATACTGCGCATTATATATACAGTCAGAAATGCAGCCATCTGGCTCTGATTGTATTTTCCTGTAGCCAAATTCGAAAGTATTTCAAAAGCCTCCTGCTTGGATAGCGATTGATATTTGAAAAGTTTATTTAATACGTCCTTCATCTTAAATTATTGACAACCAGTTATTAATCATTTGAATGCCGTGCTCAGTCATAATAGATTCCGGATGAAATTGAACTCCCCGAACGTTGAACTTCTGATGCTTCACTGCCATAATGTTTCCATCATCATCTAAAGCGGTCACTAGTAATTCAGATGGGATGTTAGTTGGCTCCACAGCCCATGAATGGTATCGGCACACCATAAACTCTTCCGGCAATCCGGCAAAAAGTTCATCTTGATTTTTAGTCAAATAAGCCTTGGTTGCTATTCCGTGAAACACCTGTGAAAGATTGAATAATGAACCACCAAAATTTTCCGATATTCCCTGATGACCAAGACACACTCCAAGTATGTTTTTGGTCGATGCGTAGCGCTTGATTACTTCAGGCATGATTCCCGCATCTTTTGGGAGACCTGGGCCAGGTGACAGGAGGATATGTTCAAAAGCATCCGCATAATCTACGGTAATCTTATCATTGCGATGCACTTCCATACTATCTGCCATACCAAGTTCTCTCAGGATATGTACCAGATTATAAGTAAATGAATCGTAGTTATCTATAACGAGTACCTTTTTCATCAATCATTCAGTTTTTCTGCCGTCTCCATGGCCGACTCTAATGCTGCCAGCTTATTATAAACTTCCTGTACTTCGCTTTTTGGATCCGATTTGGAAACAATACCCGCTCCTGCCTGAAAGAATAGTTGATTGTTTTTGCTTAAAAAAGTGCGGATCATGATGGCATGATTAAAATTTCCATCAAAATCCATAAATCCGATAGCACCTCCGTAAAATCCACGCGCGATGTTTTCATGCTCATCTATCAACTGCATTGCCTTGTATTTTGGTGCTCCGGAAAGGGTGCCTGCTGGAAATGTGCTCGCTACGATTTCCAGTGGATCAGCTTCTGGTCTTAGCTGCCCGCTAACTTTAGAAACAAGATGAATCACATGAGAATAATATTGAACCTCCTTGTATGTTTCAACTACCACATTTTCTGAGCTTTTACTCAAATCATTTCTGGCTAAATCTACAAGCATTATATGCTCCGAATTTTCTTTAGGGTCTTCAAGTAGTCTTTTGGCTAATTCTGCATCTGCTGCATCATCTCCAGTTCGTCTAAAAGTCCCAGCTATTGGATAAATCACAGCCTTACCACCATTCACTACTATTTGAGCCTCAGGTGATGAACCAAAGATTTTATACCCACCATAATCAAAATAAAATAGATAAGGTGAAGGATTGATTGAGCGGAGGGCGCGATAAACCTGAAATTCGTCTCCTTTGAAGGAAGTCTTGAACTGTCTGGAAAAAACTACTTGAAATACATCCCCTATATCGCAATGCTTTATGCCAGATTTCACAATCTCGAGAAAGCTCTCATCAGTAAAGTTCGATTCCGTCTCTCCAGATTTTTTAAAGGAAAAGGCAGGAATATTTTGCTGAGAAATAATTGTGAATAGCTCATTAAATGCTTCATCTTTTGTTTCGTCCAAATAGCACTCAATCACATGACATTCATTTCTGAAATGATCCAGAGCGATGATAAAGCGAAAGAGTTGATATTGTATTTGAGGTATTTCTGAAGATGCTGTTTTAGTATTCTGAAACTGAATTTCCTCAAAATGCTGAACTGCATCATAAGCCATATAACCAAACAAGCCTGTTTTGATGAATTTTCCAGAGGCTTCTGGCATTGTAAACTTATCGATGAAACTCCTCAATTTGGGAAGCAACTCATCCTTTACTTTCAATTCCTCCGTTTCGATTTTACCATCAGGAAAGGAAGTATTGAGCTTATCATCTTTCAAAACAAATGAGGCAATCGGATCGCAACAGATGTAAGAAAAACTATTTTCAGCGCCATGATAATCAGAGCTTTCAAGCAAAAAAGAATTGGCATAATGATCTCTTAATTTCAAGTAAAGACCAACGGGAGTTACTGTGTCTGCCAACAGCTTTTTCTCTCTGATTTTGAGTTTATACATTTTTGTTTTTGTTTTTTGTGAAATAAAAAAGCCCACTGTGAACAGCGGGCTTTTTATTTATATATTGACATACCTTGGCTATTCACATTTTCATTGTGTTATTTTCCACCACCAGTATGTTCTTACTATTTTCATGCCGCTAAGCTAATTCGATCTTTAAAATAAATCCAACGATTCAAGAAAAAAATATCAAAATGATCGAAAAACTCGTTAGGCAGTTAGAAATTAATTTTTATTTAAAAACAAGCGATTAGACCTTGTTTAGTATTTATAAATATTGATTTAACTTGTATATATGTTACCAATAGAAGATCAATTAAGTATGCTTGTCCACCTGTCAATGGCAGATGGAATCATTGCAAAAGAAGAAAAAGAACTAATACACGATATAGGAAAAAAGAGTGGCATGAGTGTAGACACTGTCGAGCACATTATCGCAAATCCTAAACCAGTTCCTAATCTGAATAATCTTATTCCTGATGAGAAATTTGAATATTTACACAATGTGATCCAGTTGATGAAGATTGATAAAAAGGTTCATCAAAAGGAAATTCACTTTTGTGAACGACTTGCGATGGCATTAGGATATAAACCTGGAGTTGTAGCGGATCTATCAGCCTACATTTATTCAGATCCAAGTATAAGCACAAAAAGAAGTTACTTACGATCGATTGCAGATTCGCATCTGATGCCTAGAAAATAAAAAAAGCCCGATTAATCGGGCTTTTTTATTAAGCTTTTAAAGCTTTTTCTAAATCTTCGATAAGTTTCTTAGAAACTTTTTTGTCGTTAGTCTTTTTAAATTTTGTCAAAGCTTTCACGGCTTGTGCACCTTTAATGTAAAGGCCTTCTGCGTTTCCATCGTGAGCAAAGCTACCCAAACACCATTCGATTTCGGAAACTAGCGCTTCTTCAATACCAAGTGTTGAAAATTTGTCTTTTGCTGCCTCAAGAGCTTTTTTAATTTTTTCTGCTGCCATTGTAGTTGTTTTTTGTGATTCGCAAGCAAAATTAGAGTTATAATTATGAAAAAACCAAACAAATTAAATATTTAATGGATTATTCACAAATAAAAGAGCTGTTTTGTTGTAATTTTAACAACAAAACGAGCTTTCAATCAGATAAGCACATTTTAAGTTACTTAATAATCCAACTTACCGAATGGAATTAAGTAGCCAACAGAAAAACCAATGGTATAAAGATTTGAAAGATCAGGAATCCCAGTTTTAAAATCCTGATGATCAATCACACTACTAATATTGAAGGTTGCAAAGGCATCCAAATTGATTGCACCAAAACTAAAATCCTTTTGCCCACCGACAGATGCTCGCACGCCATATCCTAATTTTCTATCTCTGGATGAGTCATATGTGTAAAAGTCTATTCCTTTTGAAGCCAGCACAGCCAAATCAGGTGTATCGTCCTTTTTGACATTTAACAAATATTCAAGATACCAGCCAAGTGAAAAGAAAGTCTTTGTACTTCCTCTACCAAAATTGATGATAGCTTCCATTGGCAGTTGGATATAGCTCAGTTTCACACGGTATTTTGGCTCTTCGGTATCTAAAAACACCTGACCCCAACCTTTCTGATCAAATGTAAGACCAGTCTGAAACCCTGGATTTACGATTGCATTTCGTTTTTTCGTGAAAATCTTCACGATTGCTCCCCCATTATAACCAGTCACAAAATCGGTAGTTATGAATGTCGTATTAATGGTATGCTCAATATAGGCGGATGCCAATTGACCTCCAGCCTTGAAGCCCACATAGGTCTTAGTTTGACTAAAAGCCAAAAGCTGGATAAAAAGTAGAGCTGAAAAAATGAAATATTTCATCGGGATGAATTCAAACGCAATATTAATCTAAACTATGGAAGACCTCCAATATTACCTTGAGCTTACAATTCAAATCCAAACAGACAGATTATTTAATTTTCTATTAATCAAATCATGATTTGTTTTTGGATTCCTTCTGGCAAGGGATGATGTTATTTGCTAAAAAATGGATTTTATGGAAGATAACATAAATGAAGACACATCAGAATTAGACGATGTGTTGGATGATGCCTTTTTTAACAGGATCAATATTTTGGATGAGGATGATGACAATCAGAGCGATATCAAAACTGATAGCTATTTCAGATCTATCTCTGACTTATAATTTCTAAAAAGCTATTTCATACAATATTTCTTTGCTTAACTTTGCGCTCGGGCAAACAGGTACGACCAGCTCCTGCTGAATCCCCCAGGACCGGAAGGTAGCAAGGGTAGGCGGTTGTAGCGGTGCGAT
>CAYGUA010000017.1:0-11093 GCA_964353015.1 uncultured Marinoscillum sp.
GTGGAGCCGGAGGGATTCGAACCCTCGTCCAGCAAAGGAAATCATATACCGTCTACATGCATATTTATTCATTTGATCTTACAGGCAAGCCGGTGAATAACAACCTACTTATCCTGCCAGCCACTGAATTTCGCATGGGCTTAGTAGCCTCACCCACACTAGTCCTAAAGTTCGACACCCCTTGATCCAGCCTAAAGGACGGAGACTTGGAGGGATGTGGCAGGGGGAAACGCTAGTCTCAACCCTGGTAAATCATCACAATAAAGTAATGATTAAGCTGCCATGGCGTAATTAGATTCGCCAATTATAGTTTGAGCACCTTGATCACGTGTGTGCACTCAACACCCGACACGCAAGCATATCATCTGCACTTCCTGTCGATTCCGGTCGGCCCCAAGAACCTGACTGCAAAGATAGCAACATCTATCTTCGCATTTTTAGTTCTTTTGTTACCATTTTTTTGTTACTCCATCTCAGTATTTAGAAGCAGTGGAGTCGATCCATCAGTCATTATGATTTTCGTATTAGGTGATTGAGATAACTCACGAAATGCTTCTATACTCTGCCATTGTATGATTTTATCAGACAAGCCTTCAGAGATTATACGCTGTGCATCTCGTACACCTTCTGCTTCAATGATTTTCCTCTGAGCCTCTAGTTTCTCACGGTCAAGTAGAAATTCCATACGCTGCGCAATCTGTTCCGCTTCTAGTTTTTCCTCTACAGCACGGGCCAACCCTGCCGGCAAAGAAATATTTTTCAACAGCACAGCCTCAATTTCAAACCCTCTCGATTCTAGTATTGAAGACATTTGTTCGGTGATCTCTTTTTCGATCGAAGCGCGTTGTGCAGAGTGCATGTCCTTGGCGAAAAATCTTGAACAGACATCTGCTGCCGAAGAGCGGAAAACACTCGCAATTACATTCACTTCGTTACCTACGCCAATATTTTCAACAATCGAAGGAGCTTTTTCAGGCACAATTCTATAAAGGATAGAAATCACGGCAGTGACATTCAGCCCCTCTTTTGACGGGAGATTAGTATTAATCTCCATATTCATTGTTCTTATTGGCATTTTAATCACACGAGTAATGAATGGATTATAAACTACTGCACCAGGTTCCATGATGTTTTGATCCAACTTGCCAATGCGACGTTTCATACCGATTTCCCCTTGGCGGATTACAGAGCAACTCATCAAGACTGAAGTGATGAGCACAAGCGATAATATATTTATAGTTTTCATGATTTTGAATTTAAATATTGAGGATTGGAATCAAGCAGGTGATACCTGAGTGGATTTGAATTCGTTTCTAATCCATTCTTTTAGCTCACTGACTTCTGTTCTACGTAACCACTTTAGTGATTTTCTGTACTCCTTTTTGAATAATTTCTGATCGAAATGAACAGCCTTTAGTATATGCTTACAATAGTCGAGCATGGTTGCTTTATTTTTCATGGGATGTAACGTTTATTTGAATAAAATTCACCAATTAGTAATGGATTGGAGTCATCTGAAGAATGATGACATTAACCGCAAAAACGCTGACTTAACTTAAAGGAGATAGCAGCAATAAGCAATTATTCGCTTGATAGTGGGGGATATTGATTGGGGTTTGAAAGTGCAATTCGCCGCAAGTGGAAAAGGTATTGTTTGAGCTAAACCTTTATTTAGCGGTTGCTTGTCTTTACTTTGAGAAAAAAGAACTGAGGAATTTACTTGTTCTTCTATTATCTGAACTTCTGATTCCAGAGCCGTTTCTGTGCTTTGTCGGGCATTCACAAAACCATTCTCAACTTGGTTTCCACCTACAACAAGTAGAATCAAAACAGAAACTAATATTTGACTGAGGAGTTTCATTTTATCCCTTTTACGGCGAATGTCGGTTTTAGGATTTTAATTTCACATAATTATACATATATGTTTATTCTAATAATCATAAATATATTTTATGGAATACTGAATATTATGGAAATGTGGTTTTGTTAAACTTGAAGCAGACAAGGATTAGCCAGAGTCAAAAGTGCACCCGCTATCCGAAGTATCTTTTCCCCCACCTCTCACCCAACCCAAAAGAAAAGGATACTATCTCCTATCGGGGCTAATGGCCCATATTGGTGCCAGAAAATGGTGACTCACCATGTTGGTCGATATACCTGACCAGATTTTATAATCAGTTCAATATCCATAGTGTTTTTGATGTCCTCAAGTGGATTGCTTTTTAAAAGTACAAGATCTGCCATTTGTGCTATGTTTATGCGGCCAAATTTTGGATCTGTCAAAAATAGCCCTGCAGCTACAGATGTTGCCGCTTTTAATATTTCATATTCCGAATAACCTATTTCATACAGCATACGCATCTCTTCATGAAAACTGCTTCCCGGATACGATCCCGGGAGTGGACTATCCGTGCCAATGGCAAAAGATATTTCTGATTTTCTCAACTCCTTGAAGGTATTTTTCCATTGAACATGATTTTCTACCAGAGTTTGGCTGAACTGATCTAGCACTGCTGTCGAATTAATATGCTTACCCATTTCTCCAGTTACAGGATCTAGCAAAGAAGCAGGATGCAACTTATTATCAAGTTGACTTGGGATATAATTCCCAATACTCATTTGATATGTATTTTCAAAACCTATAATTGTATAAATCATCTTGACATGGTTATCCTTGATCTTTTGTACCATTGATTCGTCAAGAGCATCTCGATATGGGAAATGTGCCAATACATCACCACCGGATGCTACAGCCGATTCAATATCATCCGAGTCCCCTATGTGTATGAATACTTTAAAGCCGCTAGCATGTGATTCATCAACGAGTGCCTTCATCACATTGGGATTGATTTGGGAAATTCCTTCCGGCAGCTGATCATTGATGATTTTGATATAATTCACATCCTCTACAGCACATTCTGCAATCAGCTTTTTGACATTCGTTTTCTCATCAGCTGTTTCAATCAAAAATCCAACAAATAAAGAAAGAGGAAAGGGCAGCAAGGCTTTGGATGCCACTATGGGATGACCATTTGGTGCTGTAATCGGTGAACCCGTATAATAGACATGAGGACCCATCAATTCACCATTCTCAATTTTTTTTTTGTATTTTTTGGATTGTGAAGCAATGCCACCCAAATCATAAATAGAAGTTATACCAGCTGCAAGCCAAGCTTCCAGATTATGTTCAGGATTTGGTCGGATCATTGCCCAGGGAGCCGATCCACTAGCCATCATATGCACATGGGAATCAATAAATCCGGGCAATAGATATTTCCCAGTTCCATCAATGGTTTCGAAATCTAAAGGTATAGTGAGCGAATTCCCCATGGCTACAATCCATCCATCTTCAATGTGAACATCTTGATTCATTAACAACACAGAATCTATTCCATCGAATACTGCCACATTAGTGATCACATAGTTCGGTCCAATTTCTGTTGGTTCGATCAATGATTTGTATTCTGTCTTTTTACCCAAACAGGATATTATTAGCAAGCAGAAAAGGACGGGAGCAAGCGATCTCATATTTAGTTCATTTGAACTAATATACAAAATTCAGTTCATTTGAGCTATTTTTAATCCGTGAATACCAAAGAAAAAATTTTAGCAGCTGCCTTGAAGCTTTTTAACACACATGGTTTGGAGAATGTGACTACCCGTCATATTGCGATTGAACTAGGTATGAGTCAGGGTAACTTGCATTATCATTTTTCCAATAAAAATGAAGTCATCCGACAACTCTATAATGATTTTAAAACAGGCCTCTCTGAACGATCCGGATATTCGACTGGCAATTTTGGATTGGCAGAAATAGAGAATTCATTGGAAAGAAATTTTGATTGGATGCATCGATACAGATTTCTATTTCTGGATCGGGAAATAATATGGAGGCGAATCCCTGAAATCAAAAGAGAAACTCAGGCTTTCATTCTGGTAAAGAAAAGGCAACTGTATTTTGTGATTGACAAGTTGAAGTCCGATGGTATATTCCGACCGGATATTAACGATAGTCAGATTTCCGGCTTTCTAGATATGTATCAGGTAATGATCAATTCATGGCTTACATCTGTTTATTTATTTTCAATTATAGAGCCAGTTTCGTTTTTTGCCCGTCAGGCATTCCGATTATGGTATCCATACCTTACTCCAAAAGGACAATTCGTTTTTGAAGCCATCTAACTAATTTTCATTTTAAATAAATTGGGATTTAATCATAGGGTATTTCAGCAATTCACCGTTTTACCATCTCAAGCATATTTAAAAAAAAATCCATGAAGTATCTCAATATTGCTTTCCTTTTAATCCTGAGTCTTTTGGCCAGTTGCAACAAAGAAAAAGACGCAACTGTAATCCCAGATTTGGAAGAAACACAAGATCTGGAAACGCCTGATTGGTCAGAAGCTACTCACAGCAACGATGTGGATCCTGACTATGACATTGTTTTCCCTGATGATGAAGTACTAAGATTAGATATCACCATTAGTGCAGCTAATTGGGCAGCCATGCAAGCAGATTTGGATGAAAATCTCAAATCATCCGGAGGTCCGGGTGGGGGTGGAGCAGATGTTGACTTCACACCAGTTTGGGTGCCTTGTACCTTTACTTTTGATGGTTTGGATTGGTATCAGGTAGGGATTCGCTACAAGGGCAATTCCACTTTGAGAAATGCGTATCAAAATAATAGCGACAAATATCCATTTAAGCTTGATTTCGATGAATTCGAAGAAACTTATCCTGCGATTAAGAATCAACGATTTTATGGTTTCAAACAATTGAACCTGAGTAATAATTACGACGACCCATCTTTCATGAGAGAAAAAGTTGCAGGTGATTTGTTTCGCGCTTTTGGTGTGGCGGCACCAAGAGCTTCTTTTTGTGCGGTCTATTTAGATCGTGGGAATGGATCCAATTTTATTGGGATGTACACCTTGGTTGAGGAAGTAGATGATTCGGTTCCAGATTCACAATTTCCTGATAACAATGGCAACCTGTATAAGCCAGATGGAGATGCCGCTTCGTTTGCCGCCGGAACTTATGACGAAAGTGAAATGGATTTGAAGACAAATGAGGATCTTGGAGATTATTCTGACGTGAAGCAACTCTATGACCTGATGCAAAGCAGTACGAGAACTTCAAATGCGAGTCAATGGAAAACGGATTTAGAAAGCATATTTAATGTGGATCAATACCTGAAATACTTGGCAGTAAATACAGTGATTCAAAACTGGGATACTTATGGAGTTATGACACATAATTATTTCCTTTATAATGACTTAGGGAAATTGGTTTGGATACCATGGGACAATAACGAATCCATGCAGGATGGTAAAATGGGAGGAGCGATAAGCTTGTCTATGTCTGAGGTGGGTGATAATTGGCCATTGATTAGATATGTGATGGATGTTGAATCCTATGAATTACAATATCAATCCTATGTAAGGCAGTTTACCGATGAGCACTTCACAACCGCAAAAATGAGTACTCTATTCGCAAAACATCAATCGATCTTGACAAGCTACGCATCGCAAGAAGGTGGGAATTTTACAGGAGCCATTAGTACCCTAAATACTCATGTTCAGAATCGGAATGAGGCGGTAGATGTGTATTTGAAATAGTGGTTCCAAACTATTGGAGCTCACTAATTGCATTCCCCAATTTGATAAGAATTGATCCCTAGACATTCCGCTGAACATGCATTTCCATAAGTTTTGCCATTGCAACCGCAAACTGGATTATACTCTTTGGTGCAAGCGCATTGCACCAGAAGTTCTTCATCTGGGCAATCTGATACTGGTTTAGGGCCATCATCACACGAACTTAAAGTCACGGCTATTATAAAAATTAGGGTGTTAAATTTTTTCATTTCGCTTGATTTGATAATCTGACACGCTCAATAGGATATTAGTTGAAAATCGCATTATTGGCTTGATGGGAATGTATTTTATTTCTTTCAACTCAATATTGGTAATTGGATACCATCCATGTCAGATCTGTTGAGTCATTGGGCGGTTTACCCTTTTACCTTATTTAATCGGATCAATTTCAAAACCCAATTCGGCACATTCTTATTAGATTTTTTCCCTTTCAAATTGATTGCAATGCCCAAAGCAGGAATCAAGGGCACTTTATGTGTTTCTACAAATTCAATTGCAGTACCATCGGGATCATCAATATACGCCACCCGACTCGTCACATTTCCCATATTGAAGCTTTGTCCTTTCTCTGTATCGAAACTGTCCACCACGAATGGGTAGTCAAGGTTTTCACAATAGGATTTTAACTCATCCATATCGCGTACATCAAAGCAGATATGGATGTATCCCGGATCTCCCCAGTAGCGATCTTCATACATTCTCACTCCAGAATAGTCTGTACTTTGAATCAATTCAATTTCGGTATTGCCAAGGAAGTTGGAAAACCCACCGATTTGAGGTTTGGGTTTTGTAAGTAAGGCTCTTTTGAATTTATGGTTACCTCCTGGCAATTTTTCGAAGGCTTCTACCTTGTCTGAGTCAGTTTTTTTAATCAATTCGAACCCTAGTATTTCAGTATAAAATTTGATGGATTGATCCAGATCACCGCACCCGATGATGGCGCCAAAACAACCGGAAGTCGCTTTCGGCTTTTCAAAATATCCTTCACCCTCTATTACTTCAAACCAATTTCCATAAGGGTCGCAAAAGAAAAAGCTCTTTTTTCCTGAGATGGTTTCGTGTCGGCCTGTGGGATTTTTAAGTTCAAGTTTCCTTCTTGTTGAAGCCAGATCCGGTGTTTTCAACTTGATTGCAAATATCCCAAAGTCACCAAGCTGCGGTGCTTGTTTTGGAGGTTTTGGTTGCCGACTCAGGTATTGCCACACTTCCAGACCGCCAGATCCCGCCATGTTCATGATCACAGCAGCTTGCCGTTCATGACCGACACCTCCTGTGTATGCAGTCATCAAATCAGTAACATTTTTTTCTTCCAGCACCTGAGCGGAGAAATTCAGGTTTTTATGATACCAGCTGCGTGCTTCTGGCATGTCAGTTACTCCAATTCCTATTTGGAGGATGCCTCCTATTTTTGGCTTATTCATCGCTTGCAATATTTCAATTTCCAAGTTTAATAATTATCTCTTGTCTTATCCCTTCTAAAATGGCTTAGTTTTTTATCTTGCAAGCCGGATGGAATCATTTGTAGTATCAGCGCGTAAATACAGACCTTTAGGTTTTGATGAAGTAGTGGGGCAGGAACACATCACCACTACACTCAAAAACGCTATTGACAACAACCATCTGGCTCAGGCGCTGCTCTTTTGTGGCCCGAGAGGAGTAGGTAAAACCACTTGCGCACGGATTCTTTCCCGCATGGTAAATGGTTTTGAAGCGCAAAATGGCGATGCACAAACCAACAATTTCAACATCTACGAACTTGATGCAGCTTCCAACAACTCTGTAGACGATATCAGAAACTTGATTGATCAGGTGCGTTATCCTCCGCAACAAGGAAACTTCAAAGTGTACATCATAGATGAGGTTCACATGCTTTCGGCAGCTGCATTTAATGCTTTTTTGAAAACATTGGAGGAGCCGCCTTCATATGCGATTTTCATTCTTGCGACTACTGAAAAGCACAAAGTGCTTCCTACTATTCTGTCGAGATGTCAGATTTATGATTTTAATAGAATTGAAATCATTGACATAGTACGCCAGCTACAAAAAATTGCGGATTCAGAAGGTATTACAGCCGAAGAGGAAGCTTTGCATTTGATTGCTCAAAAGGCTGATGGCGCCCTTCGGGATGCACTTTCTATGTTTGATTTGATTGTTACTTTTTCTTCCGACAATAAAATCACTTATCTGAATACAATTAAGAATCTGCATATCCTTGATTATGATTATTACTTCAAGGTGGTAGATTTTTTTAGGGAAGAAAACATGTCAGGCTCCTTGCTCATTTTTGATGAAATTTTAAGAAATGGATTTGATGGGCATAACTTCCTTGTTGGTTTGCAGGAGCATTTCAGAAACTTATTAGTTGGGAAAAAACCTGAAACACTTTCTTTGCTTGAAGTTCCAGAAAATCTTAAAAAGAAATATCTGGAGCAATCACAAGCTTTGAGTAATTCTTACCTGCTGTCCGCACTGAATATGCTGAACCAATCTGACCTCAACTATAAATCGAGTAAGAATCAGCGTTTGCATGTAGAGCTTTGTTTGATGAAGCTATCTAACCTTAATAAGGCCATCAAACTTGCCAATGTCAGCTCCGAAGATGGGGCAAAAAAAAAAGTAGCGTAAGCACACAATCGCCAGAGGCAACACCGAAAACAGCAGATCAATTTCAAGGTACCACGACGCAGGTTCCAAGGCCAGTCATAGAAACAACGGAACCGATTCCTCATACACCAAAGATTACCATTCCAAAACTCACTGCCGAACCAAAAGAAACGCCAAGTCTTTTTAGAAGAAAAGATAAAACCGAGGAACAGCAAGCAGCTAAGCAGAATCAGGCAGAGATACAAAAAACCAATCCTTTCACAGAAGGTGATTTACAGGAAGCTTGGTTGGCGTATAAGGAAAAGCGCAATGCTGATGGAGTGGGTGATATGGAGCAATTGGTTCTCAATCGTGCTGTACGAAAAGTGGGTGAAAACAATGTGATGATTTCACTCGCTAGTCCTTTAGAAACCAATATTCTTGAAAGAGCCGAGCAGGAAATCATCCTTTTTTTGAGAACCAAACTTGAAAACGCTGCTATCCTGATGGAAAAGGAAGTAAAGGAACAAGAGACTTCCAAAAAACTCTACACCAGCAAAGACAAATTCGAGTACATGGCGGAGCAAAACCCGGCGCTCAAAGAGATGAAGGAGCGTCTTGGTTTGGATTTTGAGTATTGATCTTACTTATTGGCCAATGTGGTAGTTAAAACCAAACCGAAATCCGCTTTCAAAAATTACATCCGATCCATTAGCCGAAAAGGATATCAAAGAGAGGGCTTTTAGATAAGGATTGATAAAGATGCTTATCGCAGAGTTAAAGTCATATTTTGTGCCAGTCCCAAGGAATGCCCCTATTCCATTAGGTGCATCGAGCGAACGACTACTGGAACCAGCACTTAATATGATTCCGCCATTGAGGAATAGAAAACGCCCAAAGCCTCTGTTCAGAATCAGTGGTACTGTTATTATACTGATTTGTTCTTTGCTTTTAGTTTCAAAACTTTGTGGGGGCAGATTGGGCGATATGATAAAACTATGTCGTGCAAAACCAATACCTGTTTCAAGCTGAGTTTTCATATTGAGTGATTTGAAGTACGTCAATTCCAGATTGAAATAACCATTTCCTTTATATCCGGGTGCTCCATCCATACCTAGGTTTGACAGTTCGGCGTTAGTTCCCAGGCCCGATATGGCAACCCCAAAACTGGATCTGATGCTGTCTTGCTGTCCTAAAGCAACAGTGCTGCCAAAAAGCATTATTATCGTAATAGCTATGTATGGTTTCATGCCAATTCTTTATATCAAAGTTAATTAATCCATTAATTAGAATATTAAAGTAATTACCTCTGACAATTTCTGAATTTGTCAATTTTGGGAGCTGCTTCAACTCGGAATATTTCATTCACCCCAAAATCTGGTTCATTCGCCACAAAATTAGACCAAAGCGTATCAGGATCAATCAATTTCATGGTCGAATCAATTGTAAAGACTATGAACAAACTCCACTTTTTAATTGTACTACTCTCATTTCCTGTGCTTTTGCTTGCGCAAGATTTGGATCAAAAAACGCTCGCAGTAGCAACGGGTAATGGGTCCAACGCTGATGCGAAGATGGATTGGACTGTTGGGCAAACGGTATCACTAACCCTTGGAAATGGAACCGAAGCGTTACTCTCTGGTATTTATCAGCCGCTAGAGGTAGTTGCAGCATTGTTTAATATTCAGAATCTCAACCCTCAGATTGAGATTTATCCAAACCCAACTGTAAATCAAATCAACATCAGATCGGAGCAAAGGGGGGCGATTTCTGCCAGGCTTTTTGACTTGGAAGGAAGGGAAATAATCAATCGAGACAATCTGTCCTTGGAACAATCTTCTCTTGACGTTTCCGAGCTTAATAATGGTATTTACCTGCTACATATCCTGTATGATGGTAAATCTTATCTATATAAAATTTCAAAAAACTAACCGCTTTAAACAATGAAAAAATTAATACTTATCAATCTGGCTCTCTTATTTGTAATCACACTCGTACAGGGCCAATCACCGCTAAATTTTGATTATCAAGGAGTGTTGAGAGACACAGATGGCAATGCCATTGCCAATCAGGCTCTTAACATACAGTTTTCGCTATTGCAAGGCTCAGCTTCAGGGGCATCAGTTTATGTAGAGTCGCATGCTGTTTCATCAAATGGATTTGGGTTAATCAATGCCAAAATTGGAGGAGGTACGGTCAGTGTAGGCTCCCTAATTGCCATTGACTGGGCAGCCGGTCCTTATTTTGTGAAAGTAGAGGTTGATCTTGGTTCCGGTTTCGAAGATTTCGGAGTTTCCGAGCTGTCTTCAGTTCCATACGCGCTGTATGGTGAAGATGCTGATGCAGATCCTACAAATGAAATTCAAACTTTGACGCTTACAGGTAATTCACTTGAATTGGAAAATGGCGGAGTTGTAGACCTTTCTCCATATATGGACGATACAGACACTAAGTTGACAGAAGCTGAAGTTGATGCTTTTGTAGCTAATAATGGATTTCTAACTGTAGAATCAGACGATCAGGCACTTTCTTTAGCCGGGAATATACTTGAGCTTGAAAACGGTGGCAGTGTTGATCTTACATCATTTCTTGACAACACGGATACCAAGCTTACTGAATCAGAAGTTGATGCATTTGTAGCTAACAATGGATATTTAACCTCTGAAACCGATGATCAGGCTATTTCCTTGGTTGGAAATATACTTACACTTGAAGATGGAGGAACGGTTGATCTTTCTGCTTTCTTGGATGATACGGACACAAAATTGACTGAATCAGAAGTGGATACATTTGTGGCCAACAATGGATATTTAACCTCTGAAACCGATGATCAGGCTATTTCCTTGGTTGGAA
>CAYGUA010000017.1:11193-111779 GCA_964353015.1 uncultured Marinoscillum sp.
TACTTACACTTGAAGATGGAGGAACGGTTGATCTTTCTGCTTTCTTGGATGATACAGATACAAAATTGACGGAAGCGGAAGTGGACGCCTTTGTTGATAACAATGGATATTTAACTGTAGAAACAGATGATCAGGTTATTAGCCTTACTGATAACACATTGCAATTGGAAGATGGAGGTAATGTGGATCTGTCAGGATATTTGGACAATACGGATGAGCAGGATTTGCAACTAAATGGAGACATCCTTTCCCTTACGAATGACCCAACCACTATTGACTTAAGTCCTTATCTTGATAATACAGATGAGCAAAATCTATCCGATGTTTTAAGTTATGGTGCAGATGCCGGAGCGGTTGTCATTTCCAATCTCGCCGACCCAACAGCAGCGCAGGATGCTGCAACTAAAAATTATGTTGATATTGAAATAGAATTAGTAGATGCCCAACTCAATAAACTCCTAAATGAAAGTGGGGATTTTGTTGTGAAATCTGATGGGAACTTGGTGGTTGATGTAGACCAACCAACAGGCGTTAATGGCGCAGGGGATGTAAATGGTCAATCATTCACACCAAATCAGAGCGGAACTCTTGGTCGGATAGATTATAAAGTGAGCTTGGGTGTTTTTGATGCGCCAAGTATAGTTACTATTACTTTTTATGAGGGAAATGGCTTTGACGGAAATATGATCTCCTCAGAGCAAATTATACCCGAAATGAATGGGGATATTGTGATACTTTACCTAAATGACGGTATTAAGCTGACTGCCAATGAGCAGGTTACCTTTAAGTTGGAGTATATAGAAGGTGAAACAGTAGTTGGTCAACACAATATAGCTTATGAGGTTGCAAATGATATCTATGCGGGAGGAAACTTATATAGAGGAAGTACTATTCGGGAGTTTCAAGACATGGTATTTACAACCTATATAGCCGAGTTGGAACCAACATTAGCAGTAACAAATCTTTCAGTAGGTATTGGTACAGTAGATCCAGATCAAAGTGCAGCACTTGACATTTCTTCAACGGAAAAAGGCTTGTTAATCCCAAGAATGACAACAATTCAGCGTAACGCAATCGCTGAACCTGCAACTGGTCTGTTGATTTATAACCTTGATGTAAAGGAGGTGCAAAATTTTGATGGAAGCGCTTGGATAGGGCAGGCAAGTCCAGGGGTAGGATTTGAAGTGTCAAACAATCCTGATGAAGTATTGGATATTGATATTCTGAGTTCCACTAGTGGTGGGGTGAACTCTGATATCGGCCAATCCTTCGTGCCTACAATTACAGGTAATCTTAGTCGATTGGATGTACTGGCATACGAATATGATACACCTGTGAACATTACCTTAAGAGTTTATGAAGGGGAGCAATACTCAGGAGCCGTGTTGGCTACTGAAACGTTCGCGCTCAGTCAAACAGGAGTTACATCTATGCAGTTTCAAAATCCTCCAGCCCTGGTAGCTGGTAATGTGTACACTTTTAGAATGGAAGTGCAGGCGGGTGAAGCTGCCAGATTTGGATTAGAAGGTGATCCGTATGCAGGAGGAGTTAGGTACTCAAGTGGAACGGCTTATGCCGCTACGGATGTATCTTTTAGGTCTTACATGTCTGAGAAACAATCGATAGGTCTATATGTTAGTGATGATTACGCAGTAGGAATTGGCACCAATACTCCTGATCCAAGTGCTTCACTTGATATGGGTTCCGCGAGTGGAGGTATTTTGCTTCCACGCATGACTTCTGCACAAAGAGACGCTATCCCTTATCCGAAGGGTGGGCTTATGGTTTACAATACAGAAACCAATCGTTTTCAAGGTTATGTGGAAGCTGTAGGTACTATAGACGTTGATAATTTGGCTGATGGCAATTCCAATGTGCTACAGAATTTTGGTAATTCGTTCACAATTAATACTACCGGAAACCTATATGCACTCAAATTGGTGGTAAATAACCTTCTAGGTGGCGTGGATGTGCCAATGACTATCAGGATTTTGGAAGGTGCGGGGATCTCAGGTACGGAGCTAGCTAATGAAGAATTTGTAATATCCACCACAGGTCCTACCACTTTTCAGTTTGATACCGAAATACCCGTTACTTCGGGTAGTGTATATACCTTCTTTATAGAAGGTGATACCAACGTGCAATTTGATTCTGGTCAGGATAACTATGCTGAAGGTGCAAAGTATTCTAATGAGGGCTGGGGTGCTGGCGGAGATTGGACCTTTGGTGTATATGTGTCCACAGGCGAAAGTGGGTGGGTGGATTTACATTAAACTCAATTAAAAGGTATTAGCGTTCACCGCAACCTTAAACCGGCCAACTTGTTTGGCTGGTTTTCTTTATTTTAGAAACCATGTTTAAATTAGTTTGCTTTGCTTTCCTCTTATTATCGACTCTTAGCGAGGTATTTGCACAACAAATACTTCAAATCAACGAGGAGGGTATTCCTCCGGTTACCCATTATACCTCTAAAGTCTATCAGGGAAATGATCAGGTCTGGGATATTATTCAGGATGACAAAGGATTGATTTACATCACCACTACTTCTTCGCTGAATGAGTATGATGGTGAAACCTGGAGGAGTATTCCCATTAAGGCCGGGCAAATTGGCATGTCCTTTACCAAAACCGAAAATAATCGAATTTACGTCTGCGGATGGGACATGCTAGGTTATTTGGCTGTTGACTCAACAGGAAGTTTGGGTTTTCAATCTTTAAAAGAACAATTGCCATCAGATTTTCAATTTGGTATTGTTGGGTTTACCGAAAGTTATGGTAGTAAAATCGCGTTTTCAGGGAGTCAATCAATTTTGATTTATGACGAAGAGACCAATGAATTTACCTCTAACAATACAGATGAACTGAGCATAGTTAATTTTTCTATTGATAAAGAAATCATCTTTCATATAAAAGGAAAGGGACTGGTAAAACTTCAATCGGATACACTCGTGGCTATTGAAGGAGGAGCGTATTTTAAGGATATTGTCGTTTCGGATGTCGTAAATATTGATGAGTCAGCAGTCGTATTTTCAACATACTATCAAGGGTTTTACTATTATTCCAATGACACTACCTATGAGATTTCAGCATTGAATTTGCCCTATTACAAATCCAAGTATCCCAAGTCTCTTTTTAAGATTTCTGATGCTTACTACGGTATGACGTTGCTTCAGGATGGGCTTATTATTGTTGACAAATATTGGAAGCCGATCATTCATCTGAATAAGTCGAATGGGTTTACCAGTGAAGCTTATTCAGGATTTGTAGATGCTTCAAACAATATATGGTTAGGAACCAATGAAGGCTTGTACAGAGTTGATATTTCTTCGGCACATTCCATAATCGATACTCGGTTGGGTGTTGATGGAAATGTTTTGGATGTGAAAATCATCAATGAAGATATTTATGTTGCCAGCTCACAAGGCATTTACACACGCCCTTTACACCCTTCGGCAAGGGACGAGAAGAATTTGCTAAATAAAGGCTTTGTTAAGGTCAAGCAATCCCAGTTGTATAATGACCTTATGCTGGGGGGGAAAGAGCAGATTCTCACCAAGGCAGGAGGAACAGTCGGTGTTATACAAGGAGACGAATACAAGGTTTTGCTAAGGCAGCAATCGGATCAGGCTTATGCGATCACCTATTTGCAAGACTCATCTTTTGCCATTACATCAGGAAAAAACGGGAAATACATTGAGCTTTTTGGATATATAAATAATCAATGGCGCCACCAAAGAACATTGTATGCTGATAGCCTACCAGATATAGTATTAAGACTGATCTACGATTTAAAGTCGAACCGAATTTGGGGCGCCAATCAACAAGAGGTTTTTAGCTTTAATCTTAACGCCTCCCTGGATTCGGTTATTGATTTTAACAGGTATAGCACAATGGAAGGGCTACCGGCAAATGATCAAAACAAGCTTCAATGGATTGATTCAGAAATTGGATTTGGTACGGTGGATGGATTTTATCGGTTCGATTCGGGTTCGGAGCAGTTCGTGAAGAGCACATTATTCCACGATTTGTTTGATGATTCAGGTTTGGTCACTCTTTCTAAAGAATCCGACTCAGTTTATTGGTACTCCATGGGAAATTACAAAAAGGGGAAGGTGACTATTTCAAGCCAAAGTTTGGCAACCTTGGATTCAGGAATTTGCAAAGTTCTGGAAGGCAACAATTCGTGGATTGAATATGTAGAAGGATTTGGTTCATTGATTGCCGGTAGTACCGGTTTATACTTCATTCCAAAAGGAAAAATAGGCAATTCAAAATTTGATTTTGATCCGATGGTGCGTCGTGTTGAGTTGATTTCTGATGGCGACTCAATAATTTTTAGTGGAGAGCATGTGGGCGTTGGATCTATCGGGGAGGTACCTAAACCAATAATATTGAAACCAAACATGAATGCACTCCGGTTTGCCGTTTCTATTCCCTTTTACCAATATTCAGATAAAAACCTTTATGCCTTTAAGTTGGAACCATTCGATCAAAATTGGACGAGTTGGACAGATTTGAATCAAAAAGAATACACCAATTTATCTCCGGGCAAATACACATTTGTTGTTAAGGCGCGAAATGCCTATCTGGAAGAGAGTGATGTGGCTAGCTTTGCCTTTGTCATCGAAACGCCATGGCATGAGACTATCTGGATGTACGGGCTCTATTTTCTCCTTTTTGTGGGTTTGGTTTATTTGATCGTAGATTGGAATTCGCAACGGTTGAGAAAGGAAAACCTCAAGCTCGAAGGCATCATTGAAGAAAGGACTGCCGAGATCAGAGATCAAAAGGAAGTTATTGAAAAAGTACTAAAAGAACGCGAATCACTACTCAAAGAAATCCACCACAGAGTAAAAAACAACCTACAGATCATTGCCAGTCTGTTGTATTTGCAGTCAGGAAAATTTGAAAATGAAGATTTCAAACGAGTGCTGGAAGAAGGTCAGGGAAGGGTTCGTTCTATGGCCTTGATACATCAAAAGCTTTATGAAAATGATGATCTCAAAAGTATACCTTTTGGAGAATACCTTCAGGAGTTACTTGGGGAAATCAAGGCCTCTTTTGGGCAAACGACGGAAAAAATTGTTGTGGAAGTCGATTCCGATAATATCCAGTTCGACGTGGAAACCGCTATCCCACTTGGCTTAATCGTAAATGAACTTGCAACCAATGCATTCAAATATGCTTTTAGCGGTCTGGACAAGGGGACTTTTTCTATTTCCCTTAAAAAGGAAAATGGGCAAATAGTGTTAAATGTATCCGACGATGGCAAGGGTATTCCGGATGGAATTGATATCAAAAAGACGAAATCATTAGGACTGAGACTGGTAAAAATGTTGAGCGTGCAGCTGGAAGGAGATTATAGTTTTCAGTCTGAAAAAGGAACGAATTTCAAACTAAAATTTGCGGCGTAAATGGAGAAACTCAAAATACTCATAGTAGAAGACGAAATGATCATAGCTGAGTCCATCTCTGACATGCTGGAAGAACTGGGATATGAGGTGATGGGCATTTGTATTCGGGCGAAGCAAGCCCTTGAATTGATACAAAACAACCCGCCTGATTTTGCGCTTTTTGATATCCGACTAAAAGGTGATGAATCAGGAATATGGCTTGCGGAGCAAATCAAAGATCGAAAGGATTTTCCATTTATTTTTCTTACTTCTTATGGTGATAAGGCCACTATAGATCAAGCAGTCAATATGTCGCCTTACGGTTATCTTCTGAAACCTGTGGAAAAACAGCATTTATATGGAGCCATTGAAGTCGCTATGAGACGGTTTTCTGAGTCTTTTGGCTCTAATCAAAACGAAACTATAATTATAAGGGATAGCTTTTTTGTAAAACAGGATTATCAATTTGTGAAAGTTAAAATCGCAGATGTTGATTACATAAAATCTGATGATAACTACCTCGAAATTTTCGTTTCCAATAAAAAGTATATTATTCGATCTACCTTAAAAGATTTATTAAACCAGCTTCCTCCAAATAAATTCTTGCAGATTCATAGATCATATGCAGTCAATGTAGAAAAGATTGATGCCTTTTCCCCAACCTCTGTTGAAATAGGTATTAACAATATTCCAATTTCAAAACAATATAGGCAGCAGCTAACGGATTATTTTAAAACTATTGGTTAGTAAATTCTATAGTTATGTATCTGTTCAAAACTGGGACGCAATAACCCCGACACCATTTACAGGTTCGAACTGATCATCAAATTGTAAGGAGAATTCACCATGCTCTTTGGTTTTTACCCGCACTTGATATTGCATTTGTGCTTTGTCAAAATCCCTGACTGATTTAAATTCAAGAATCTTATACTTTTCATATTTACCTTCAATAAATGAGACCAGCATGACTGGTATTTTGTCTTTCGTAATCATTTCCTGAGTGATCCTGCCATATTGATTGTAGATCACCTCTTTTCTAGTTCCCCCATGATTGATTAAAGCACTGTACTTGATGTCAACCTCATTATATATCTGGGTCCAAGCAAGCACTGTACTTCCATCATATTGGGAAAAATGGCTAGCCACAACTTTGATCGGAACGGCTTCTTCTGAGATGGTTGTGCTTCCCTGGCTGTATGACATGAAATTGCAAAAAACTACGGAAATGGATATCACAATTCTTGAAATCATTTGAGTGCTGGTTGGTTTATAATTAAGATAAAATAGCCTTAACTCTTAAACAATTCCAACCTTATTGTGGCAAGTAGGGTTTTTGATTGAATGAACAGGTATGCAAACGTTTGTTATTCCAAGTCCTTTTTTCAGTAGTACGGATCAATAGAAATACTTCTTAATATCTGCTTCTGTCAGATCAACTGCGGAGGCCATCATGGGCGTGCCATTGGTATTAAAAAGGATCAGATTCCAACCATATCCATCTTTTTTGCTTGTGTCCAATGTCCAGCTTAACCCTTTTCCTTTACTAACTAATTTGATTACGCCTGATTCGAGTTTAACCGTTTTCACATGAAGGTTGTCAAGTAATTTGGAAGCTAAAAGCGCATAGAAGTTGCTATCTTCTGCTCCTACATTGTAATCTTCTTCCCCGTATTCAGCTTTCATTTGTTCGATTTGCTCGGCTGAGGGTGAAACAAAAATGGCGCAACTGTAATCGATCACATGCTGTGGGTTGGCATCTGTGGTCAGATAATTCTTCAAATTGAAATAATTATCATAATACCGATCATTTGCATTTTGCGCATAAAGCCCTGCGGAGATAAGAAGAAAAAATAGGATAATAGTTCTTCGCATGAGATAAAGCTTGGGCTAATCGAATAGATAATTTTTAAGGGTGTAAAACCAGTAAGCTATTATTAGAAAACAATCCTTTTTCTTGATTCTCATTTAGTTCCAAAACAAGAATATTCAAATGGTTAGATTTTTCATTACTTAATTCAAATATAAGTCGATGTGCTAAACTTTTTGTTTCCTTTATGGCTTTTGGTTTTTTGAATGAATTTTTGATCAGTCAATTGGATTGACACTATGCTATTTGATTTTCAAATAGTCAAAATTTCATCATCATTACATCAAGGAAGAAATTCGTTGGGGTGATCTGTACCTTTCAATTGATAAACTACTTGACCTTCAATACCTCGCCAACAGAGAGTTCATTGGCGTTTTTGTTATTTAGGTTTTTTAGTTGTTCCACCGTCAGATCAAACTTGCGAGCTACTCCGTAGAGCGTATCACCAGGCTGCACTGTATATGTGACATCTGGAGTTGGTGAGGATGCTCCAATTTTTTTAACTTCACCAGAGATAATCAGCTCCTGACCGGGATGTATATTTTGTCCTGCTCCAAGATCATTTAATTTGGAAATCTCATCGATCGACAATTCATATTTTTTTGAAATCCCCCACAAAGTTTCACCGGGCTGCACAACATGGGTTCTCAGGGTATTTTCCACTTCAGTTTGAGCGATATTAACTGGATTTACGTCAATCGATTCTGTCAAGGGATCAGCCGAAAGACTATCTGAAATTTCAACTTTTTCATCTGGCTCAGGTTCTGGAAGTTCACTTAATGGTGACTCAATTGGAGGATTCACAAGCACTTTTCTTGGCTTGGTTACTTCGATTTTTTTCACGTCTTTATAGGCTATAGGCGTGTCTTTTGGCCGATTGTGGTGCATCCATAATACTCTTCCAGGCTTGAGTTCATCTGGTGACTGCATTCGGTTTTTCTTGAGAAGCTTATCCATTTTCACCCCATATTTCTGAGATATTTCCCAAAGAGATTCATCATGTTGTGCCACGTGAAAAGGGATTTCAGATCTATTGCGCTTGCTTTGGGCGTAATACACCTCTCCACTTTCTATACCTTGCCCCGTAACTAGATCGTTGTATTTAATGAGCTGGCGACTCAGAATATTGGCTTTTAATGCAAGAGAAACCACATTATCTGATGCGGTAGCCATCACAGCTCTTCGGTCATTTCTTTTTATAAATACATTTTTACTCGATTTGGCTACTGACGTTCCATTTGCTTTGGCCTTTGGCTCCTCGATTTTTCTACTCAAAGGAGGAGGTCCCTGATCGCCGGAATCTTTTAGACCTGAAGGAACGCGTCCAGTGACTGGTACGATTACCGTATAGATTTTATCATCTGGTATTTTTCCATGAGCGAGCCATTTATTGTAATCCTTAAGCAGCGTTTCATCCACTTTGAGCTCTTTTGCGATGCTTTCAAGTGTTTGGTTTTTCCCTTTTACATATTCAGCTAATTTCAACCCTTCGCTATGCTGAGCTCCCACTTCATCTTTAAAAGCAATCACATGTGCGATGAAGCGTTTCACATACCAATGTGTCTTTCCGCTGATCACCATGCGATCTGCTCCAATGTCCTTTTCATCTACATATCGCTTTACTCCACCTGGGCCAGTCATATATGCGTTCACTGCATACATCCAGTTTTTAACGTAATAGTTATTTCGCTTTAAATATTTGGCCGCACCTTGGCTGGAAGCGGTTATATTCTTACGTTCGTCAATTTTGGAATCTACACGTAAGCCAACTTCTCGTGCTGTGAAATCCTTCATTTGCCAGTAGCCAACTGCGCCTGCAGAGGAGACAGCATCTGAAATCAGCGCACTTTCCTGAACAGAAAGATATTTCAAATCTTCTGGTACACCTTCCTCTTTCAGTACTCTTTCAATGATTGGGAAATAGAGATTGATTCTATCTAATTTGATTTGAAAATATTTGTCACTTGCACGAAGGGCATCCACATCTTTCTGGATTTCGCGCTGGGCATCAGCGGTAATTTTGAGTTTGACGTTTGCAATTTCTATTGTAGCAGGTACTCTTGGTGTCGGGTTGAACGCACCAGCATTGAATGAAATCAATAAAATTATTGACCAAAGAAAAACTCTCATTTTTTCCTTAACACCATTAATCCGTCTCTAATTGGAAACAACACATTTTCCACTCGATCATCCAGATGTACTTTTTGATTGAATGCTTTCACTGAAACGGTCACCTTATCGTTTTTATTTTCATCAAAAACTTTCCCGCTCCACAACACATTGTCGATAAGTATGAATCCACCGGGCTTCATGGTATCGATGATAAGATCGAAATAAGTGCCATAAGATTCTTTGTCAGCATCAATAAATACAAGATCCCATTGATGTTTTAATGTGGGTATAATCTCACGTGCATCACCGACGATCATTTCAATTTTTTCTTCAAATCCGGCAGTTTTGATATAACCATTCACCCGAGGTTCCAATTCGTCATTGATGTCAAGGGTGATGAGTTTGCCAGATTCTGACAATCCTTCTGCCAGACATAAAGCTGAATAACCGGTGTAGGAGCCAATTTCAAGAATGTATTGGGGACGAATCATGTGAGAAAACATGGATAGCACCCGACCTTGTAAATGACCTGAAAGCATCCTTGGCTTCAAAACTTCCAAATGGGTTTCACGATTGATCCGATGAAGCAGACTTGATTCAGGCGTAGTGTGTGCCTCAACATAATCTTGCAGATCTTTTTCCAAAAACTCCATTGTACAAAACTAATAGGTTTTTGTGGCAGATTGACTATTCAGCGTGATAGGTTAATCGGCACATCTGATCCATGTTCAGGCATTCATTGGCCAACTCCTGTAATTCCATTGCAGTTATTTGGTCTATCCTGTGGAATAGTTGATTTAGATCAGGAACGCGATCGAGATCAAGCAGACTTTTACCCATCATGAGCATCAGGGCATTGTTATTTTCTTCGGACATGGCCAGTTGTCCTTTTATTTGCTGCTTTGCCTTATGAAGTTGAAGTTCACCTAAAGTTTTGTTTTTCAACAGGTTCATTTCTTTTTCTATCAGGCTGAAACTTTTGTTAAGGTTTTTTGGATCTGTTGCGAAAAAAATCGAAAACATTCCTGTATCGATATAAGGTGCATAACTGGCATCAATACCATAGACAAATCCATATTTTTCGCGTAAGCTGAGGTTCAGACGTGAGTTCATGCCAGGCCCACCAAGGATATTTACCAATAGGAAAAAAGGGATACGATATTCACTTTTCAGATCAAAAGAAGTGGAGCCAATGGCAGCATGTGATTGGGTGATCTTCCTTTTTACCTCCGTATTTCTAATGTGATATTGATCAAATGCCTGTCTTTTATTGGGCTGGGTGGTGTGTGGTATGTCTTTAAGATATTTTTCAGAAAACTTGAGCAATTTTTTTAGGGAATAGTTTCCTACGCTACTCAGGATGATTTTTTCAGTATTTAAATTTCTGCTTATAAATGACAGAAAATCCTTTTGCTGAAAACCTGAAACAATGTCTATCGTTCCTAAAATGTTTTTACCCAATGAATGGTCATTGAAAACAATCGAATCGAAATCATCCTGAATGGCATCTTCCGGTGTATCGAGATACATGGACATTTCCTCAAGAATCACCATCCTTTCCTTGTCTATTTGCGCTGGGGCAAAGACAGAATTGAATGTAATATCACAGAGTAGCTCTACTGCCTTGTCCAGATGATTGTCCAACACAGAAGCATAAAAGCAAATTTTTTCCTTGGTGGTATAAGCATTGAGCTCACCACCAAGTGAGTCCAATCTGTCTATGATATGAAAGGCTTTGCGTTTGCGCGTGCCTTTAAAAGCCATGTGTTCCCAAAAATGTGCGATACCTTGTTCTTCTGGATTTTCATCCCTGCTTCCTATATCCAGCATGATTCCTACATGGGCAATTTTGGTGTTGGGTGCCTCCCTGTGTGCAATGCGTATGCCGTTTGGTAATGTTATTAGCTCGTAATCCTGCATGAGGTGGCAAATCTACAATTAAGAAATCAATTTGTGTGGAGATGCGTTCAGTAACCAAATGTCATAAGAAATTCAAACATGAGAGTCCCGCTTTGGTTGTATCTTAGACCATTGTTTTAAATAGGATAAAAATTGATCTATGAATTATTGGTTAATAAAATCTGAGCCGGGAACCTACTCATGGGATGATCTTGTAAGGGATAAAAAAACACATTGGGATGGCGTAAGAAACTACACGGCACGCATACATATTAAAGATATGAAAAAGGGTGATTTATGCTTGTTTTATCACAGTGTCAATCAAAAATGCTGTATGGGTGTCGCTAAAGTAGTCGGTGAATTTTATCAGGATCCCACAACTGACGATGATCGTTGGGTGGTGATGGATGTAGCTCCCGACTTTAAATTAAAAAAACCGGTTACACTTGAAATGGTGAAAGCTGAACCGCGGCTTAGCGGGATGGTTCTTGTGAATAATACCCGACTTTCTGTGCAGCCTGTAAAGAGAGAAGAGTTTGATATGATCATTGCCATGAGCGAGGAATAAGGCCTTTTGTTTAAGTAATTGTTTGGTTAGCATATGAGAATCTTGTTATATACTCTAAGTCTGTTAATGTTAAGTTTTGTTTTTGGTCAAAAAAAGAAAGTACGCGACACTAGCAGCTATATCCAACAAGTAAATCGAATCGAATTTGATATGGGTTTTGGAACTGATAATTACCAAATCATATCAGGTGGGGATTCGGGATTGCTCGTGGCAGTGGAAACCAATGAAACCAGCACTCAAGGTTATTTATGGAAACTTCACCGGCTGGATACCTCGCTTAATATGGTTTGGAGTAAAATATTTTATGCCAATTTCGATAGTCATTTTACTGGATATGATTTTTATGACGATAAATATTATCTGCTTTTCAACAATTCCAAATATGATAACACCGAATTGAGACTCTATGAGGTGGGTTCTGATTCAGCCAGCATTTTTCATTATGATATAAATACCGTTTTCCCAATTCAATTAAAGGAATTTGAGGTTCTTGGCGAGGTGGTTCTATTTTCTGGAAACACCAACTATAGACCAGTAATGTTGACATACAATCTTGGGGAGAAAAAACCCAAGGTAATACCGGGCATCTACGATAAACATGGGGAAATTTTGGATTTGATTTTGGATGACGATTTGCAGATGTTCACTATAATCATGTCCGAAAGGATGCCCAACAAACGCTTCACTGTATTGGCTAAAACTTTCACGGCCTCTGGTGATTTGGTACAAGAAAATGTGCTAGAACCCGGTGATAAAAAAAATATCGTTGATGGAGTTTCCACCAATTTTTATGGGGGATATCAATACATGGCTGGTACTTATAGTAAGAAAAGTACAACCTATAGTATGGGACTGTATATCTCCAAGTTTGTAAACGGTAGACAGCAAGTAATTAAGTATTATGACTATGCTAGTTTGAATAATTTTTTCGCATATATGAATCCGAAACGCGAGAAACGTGTAAGAGAGCGCATCAGCAAGAAGGTAGCAAATGGAAGAAATCCAAACCTTAGTTACAGGCTTTTGGTACACGATATTATCCAGCGAGGTGATGAATTTCTTTTGATCGCTGAGGCCTATTATCCGCGGTATTCAAACAACTACAATCCATATACAAACTATAGCGGCTATCAACCACATAATGCATATGGGAATAGTTTCATGGGTTATAATTTTACCCATGCAGTCGTAGTTGCTTTTGATAGAAATGGCAATATCTTATGGGACAATAGCTTCGCCATAGATAACGTGCTCACCTATAGTCTTGATGGATTTGTGGCAGTAAATGTCTATGATGAAAAAGTGGTGTTGATGTATCTGGATGAAAATTACCTGAATTCAAAAGTGGTAAGTAAAAATGAGGTGCTGGAAGGTAAAACCTTCAATCCTGTAAAGCTGGCTTATGCGGATGACGAATTAAAAACCAAAGATCCAGAGATAGAAGGCTTGAAATCTTGGTATGAAAAAACCATGTACGCATATGGTGAGCAGCGCATAAAAAATGAAAAAGGGGAAGGAGGAAAAATCTACAGAAATATTTTTTACATCAATAAAGTACAATATCATCAGACTGAAAATTTAAATTAAGTAAGATGCCCTTATATTTGCGGCAAGTCTGATCATGCAAAAACGACTCCTGTTAGACAGTAAGCTCCTCCAGATCACAATCAGCAGATTGTGTCAACATCTCATTGAAAATCATGAAGATTTTAGTGATACAGTAATCCTTGGTTTGCAGCCCAGAGGAATCTATCTGGCAGAAAGAATTAGAAAGGTGCTGGAAGATCAATTACAAACTAAAATTGGCATTGGATATCTTGATACCACGTTTCATCGTGATGATTTCAGAAGAAGGGAGAGTCCACTTACTCCAAATCAAACCAAAGTACCATTTTTGATAGAAGGGAAAAATGTGATCATCGTTGATGATGTGCTTTATACTGGCAGATCAGTGCGTGCGGCTTTGGATGCAATGTCGATGTTTGGTCGACCTGCAAAAGTTGAATTGCTTGTGCTCATAGATAGAATGTACAGCCGAGATATCCCAATCCAGGCAAATTATGTAGGAAAAAGGGTAAACACACTTGATTCTCAAAAGGTCAAAGTGGAGTTGATGGAGCAGGGCAGCAAAAAGGACAATATCTGGTTAATCAATATCACCGAATGAGCCAATTAAAAACAAAACATCTGCTCGGAATCAAAAACCTCGATAAAGAGGAAATGAATCTGATATTTGAAACTGCAGACAATTTTAAAGATGTTTTGAACCGGCCAATCAAAAAAGTTCCTTCACTTCGAGATGTCACTATCGCCAACATCTTTTTTGAAAACTCAACCAGAACAAGACTTTCTTTTGAGCTGGCGGAAAAGCGACTATCAGCTGATGTTATCAATTTTTCATCTTCCTCAAGTTCTGTAAAAAAAGGAGAGACCCTTCTGGATACAGTCAATAACATACTTGCTATGAAAGTGGATATGGTCGTGATGCGCCATAGTAGTCCTGGCGCGCCACATTTCCTTTCTAAACATATTGATGCCAATATCATCAATGCTGGTGATGGTACGCACGAGCATCCAACACAGGCATTGCTTGATGCTTTTTCGATTAGAAACAAACTGGGTGGTCTAGAAGGAAAGAAAATTGTGATAGTTGGGGATATTCTTCACTCAAGGGTGGCACTTTCCAATATCTTTTCTCTTAAAAAACTAGGGGCTGAAGTGATGGTTTGCGGCCCTGCCACTTTGCTGCCTAAGCACATTAAATCTCTTGGAGTGAAAGTAGAACTCGACATCAAAAAAGCACTGGAATGGTGTGATGTTGCAAATATTCTCCGGATTCAGCTTGAGCGCCAAAAAATGAGGTATTTTCCTTCTTTGAGAGAATACTCCCAGCATTACGGCGTAAATAAAAAGTTGTTAGATACACTCAACAAAGAAATTGTGATCATGCATCCAGGACCAATCAACCGAGGAGTGGAGATCACATCAGATGTTGCAGATTCGGATCACTCGATTATTCTTGAGCAGGTGGAAAATGGAGTAGCCATTAGAATGGCTGTGCTTTATTTACTTGCTGGAAAGAAAGCAGGTTAAACTGATTTGCGGTTACTTGTGAATTTTCTTCACACGACCTACTTCACCTGATTCCAATCTTACTTTGATTCCATGTGGATGAAACGGGCTTTTTGTCAGCAAGTCTTTTACCACACCTTCTGTCAATTTCCCAGAGCGTTGATCTTGCTTTAAAACAATTGATACAGCTAATCCGGGATGAATATTTGATCTGTTAGTTCCTTCCATTTATCTAATATACAAATTGTGTTGTACGAAGGGATGAATGGCAATAGCTTTGTTGCTTTTCAAAATTAAAAATCACTTGCTGACACCTTTTAGATACCTCTTTTGCATTTTCTGGACGATCTTGATGATCTCCAGTTCACTGATTGTGCTACTTTTCACATTCAACAGGAAAATTCCAGTAAGAATGGCAAGAACCATGTTTGCCCCAGGAATTCTTTGGGGATGTGGCGTGAAATTGGAAATCATAGGAGGTCAAACTCTCCCTCAAGATGAATCATACGTATTCGTAAGCAATCATTTGTCCTACCTTGATATTCCCGCTTTGTTTCGAGCGATCCCTCATAATTTACATTTTGTAGCTAAAAAGGAAATTAAATATGTGCCGTTCATCGGCTGGTATATGTATGCAACCGAGATGATTTTTGTAGACAGAAGCAATCGCATGAAAGCCATTGCCAGTTTAGATCGTGCTGGTAAGCTCATCAAAAAAGGCAAAGATGTGTTGATGTTTCCCGAAGGGACAAGAAGTAAAACAGGTGTAATTGGTGAGTTTAAAAAGGGACCTTTCATGCTAGCTACCAAGGCGGATATTGCTGTTGTGCCAGTCGCAATTGACGGGACAGATAAAGTTTTACCAGCTGGGAAATTTCGTCTCACATCCGGGAAAGTGACCGTTTCGATTGGTGAACCAATAAGAATGAAGGAGGCTCAGGATATCAAGGAATACATCGCTCAGGTGCATCAGGCAGTTGCCGACCTAAAAGCTGCAATTAATTCATAAAAAATCCTCACTTACGGTAAAGAAAGTGAGGATTTCCTAATAAAATACCTGAGCCAAAAAAGAGACGTTTCGCCTATCAGAATTCGAAGTGAAGTTCGTCTTTTGAAACCAAAACAGCAGAACCAAGTTCACTTCATTAGCCATTAGCCATTAGCCATTAGCCATTAGCCATTAGCCATTAGCCATTAGCCATTATTCTATTTCGTAATGAATCGTGACCTGATCAGAAAGTGTGATGTCCTGTGCCTGAAAACCTTGTGATCCTCCTGCTGATTTTAATTGAGGTGCACTATAATCTTCCATTTCCATTCTGCTATAAATTGGTCCGCCCATATTTTGTGAGGTGTGATATTCTATCTTATTGACCGATTTGATGGTAATACCCGTGTACTTTGCCAATAAGTCTGCGTTCATTTTTGCATCATTCACAGCCAATTCGATCACTTTGGCATTCATTTCATTTCTCAATTTGTCAGATAATTTGAATCCAAAACCGATCTCTGCATCCATTTTTCCTTCGCTAAATGCATTCAAAATTTTTGCGATGCGTTCTTTAGAATTTGGAAATTCCATGGTCATATATTGACTGGCTATGAACCCGCTATCGTATCGGGTCCCATTTCGCCAGATGATATTTTCATTCACTGAGAAATTGGATGTGCGCACGTCCTCTTTTTTATAACCTAGTTTTTCGAGTTTCTTTAGGACATTATCTTCTTTCTTGCTGAGTGCGGTTGTGGCTTCACCAAAGCTCATTCTATGTGCTCTGATATTTATCTGTAATATGCCCTGATCTGGTGCGATTTTCATCTCACCATTGCCGGTAATTTCGATGGTTCGTTTTTGTGCTTGTGCCTGATGTAAAATAAAAAAGGCAATCAACGGAAGTAACTTTATGATTTTCATGATTTCTATGTTTGACGGCTGAATTTACAAAACACGTGCCAGCTTCAGCAGTGCTAACCCATCTTCGTAAATCCTATCAATTGATTCCAAACTCGTTTATAATTCCTTATCGACTTGGAATCACATGCCAGTATAATTAAATGGTGTAATCAAACGCAATTCTTTTTTGATGGCATCTGATACATTAAGCTCAGTGATGAAATCCTGGATCACTTGCTGTGTGATTTTTTGTCCAGTTCGGGTCAGCGCTTTGAGAGCTTCATATGGCTTTGGATAAGCTTCGCGTCTCAAAATGGTTTGGATCGCTTCCGCAACTACCGCCCAATTATCTTCAAGATCAGCCAGAATTTCTGCTTCGTTTACTTTCAGCTTACTGATACCTTTTTCCAATGATGTCAGCGCCAATAAACTATGCGCATATGGCACACCAATATTTCTCAGCACGGTAGAATCTGTAAGGTCGCGTTGCAGTCTGGATATTGGAAGCTTAGCACTGAGATGCTCAAATAAGGCATTGGCAATGCCAAAATTTCCTTCAGCATTTTCAAAATCTATTGGATTGACTTTGTGCGGCATGGCGGATGATCCCACCTCACCGGCGATTATTTTTTGGCCAAAATAATTGACAGAAATATATTGCCACACATCCCGACTGAAATCTATCAGAATGGTGTTGATTCTTTTCATACAATCAAAAAGCGCTGCAAAATGATCGTAATGTTCGATTTGTGTGGTTGGGTAACTGCGCTTCAAATCAAGCGCCACACGCACAAATTGATCACCGAAAGCGTGCCAGTCGGTATCAGGATATGCCACATGATGTGCATTGAAGTTTCCAGTGGCACCACCAAATTTTGCCGCGAACGGAATATTTTTTAGTGACTCAATTTGCTCATTAAGTCTGGTGGTGAAAACTCTGATTTCTTTTCCAAGAGTCGTTGGCGAAGCAGGTTGACCGTGAGTTCTTGCCAAAAGTGGAATGGACTTCCATTCAGACGCCAGATTTTCAAGCGTTGAAACGATGGATTCAAGCTTCGGGATAAATACTTCATACAATGCATCTTTTGAAAGCATGGGCACGGAAGTATTGTTGATGTCTTGAGAGGTCAGGCCAAAGTGAATGAACTCTTTGAAATCCGAAAGACCAAGCGCATCAAATTTTTCTTTGATGAAATACTCAACGGCTTTCACATCGTGATTGGTCACTTTCTCAATGTCTTTGATGGCTTGCGCGTCAGCTTCAGTGAAATGCTCAAAGATTTTTTTCAGATCTGGAAACACAACTTTATTGACATTGGCCAGTTGAGGTAATGGATGCTCGCATAGCGCGATGAAATACAGTATTTCCACCTTGACACGGTAGCGGATCAATGCCCATTCTGAGAAGTATGGTGCAAGTGATTTTACTTTACTTCTATATCTACCGTCTATTGGTGAAATTGCGGTGAGGTCGTTGAGCTCCATTTTTCTGATTAGTTTTTAAGGCTGCAAAAATAGGTGATCCAATTAAACTTGTCAGGCAAAACCATGGGATTTACATTTGCAGAGATTTTACAAACCAATATTATGGCATTCGGATTTTTTAAAAAGAAAAAAAAGGAAAGTAGCAACGATTCAAGATATTTTGATCTGACGGTCAAAGAAGTAATAAAAGTGGGAATGGATGCGGTAAACGTAGTTTTCGAAAATCCAGGAAGCAAGTTTCAATATGAGCCGGGACAGTTCATCACATTGATCGATACCATCAATGGCGAAAAAATCCGTCGTGCCTATTCACTCTGCACAACTCCATTTATAGACAATGATCCCGCCGTTACGGTAAAGCGTGTACCTGATGGGCGTATGTCCAATCACGTGAATGATAATTTTAAGCCAGGAGACATTGTTCAGGTGATGGAGCCAATGGGAAAATTCACCACTCAATACAATAATGATACAGTAAGAAAAGTGATATTTTTTGGAGGAGGTAGCGGAATAACCCCACTATTTTCGATCATCAGATCAGTTCTTCTAAAAGAAAGTTTCAGCAAGGTGGCGCTTGTATATGGCAACAGAGGAGAAGATCATATCATCTTCAAAAAGGAGCTGGATCAATTGTCTGAAGAATATGGCGGAAGATTTCAACTCATCCATGTTTTGGAAGATGATCCAAACGGATTGACTCATCATCATGGATTTGTCACTACGGACATGGTTGGTGATATCTTGCAAGAGATCAATTTTGGTGATGTGGCTGAATATTTTATCTGTGGTCCACAGCAAATGATGGATGTCGTAAAAGACGGACTCATCAGGGTGGATGTAGATACAAAAAAAATTAAAATGGAAAGCTTCAAAGCAGGAGTGACCTCACCCGAAGATTTAATTGAAGTTCCCGATTCACCACCAGCCAAAGGTGTGGAAAGTGAAGTCACCATTTTGCTAGATGGTGAAGAATTTGTCATCAAAGTGCCAGCCGATAAAGCCATTTTGGATGCAGGATTGGATAAAAACATTGACATGCCTTATTCATGTCAAAGCGGACTATGCACTGCTTGCCGTGGTAAATGTCTCGAAGGCAAGGTGAGTTTGGATGGAGCTGAGGGATTAACCGCCGACGAAATCAAAAATGGCTATGTTTTGCTCTGTGTAGGTAAAGCATTAACAGATAAAGTGAAATTGGAAATAGGGTAAGTTCATCCACGACATGAGCAAACCATACACAGCCTGGGATCGATTTTATCATAAACTCAACATGATATTTAATGGCATTGTTGCCAGTTCCTTGATACCATTTGCTTTGGTTTTTTTACAAAATCAAAAAGAGCCACAAGCCCCAATAGTTGATGGACAATTGTTTGATATCACCAAAATGGGCTTGATAGCTTTGTGTGGAGGTATATTATTTCTTTCAAATTGGCTGAGACCAAAATTATTTGAAATTGTAAGAGTTGAAACCAGCATTGAAAATAAGTTGAGCCTTTATCTCACTCAAAAAGTGAAGCAGTTTGTGGTGATCGAAGCAGCTGCCTTTTTTGCCCTTTTGGGATTCTATCTGCTGCAAGAACAAATATTTTCATTCATATATGTAGGCGTGTTGATTGTGTTTTCGATGCACCGTCCTTCTTTTGCCAGAGTAAGCAGGGAAATCAACGTCTCGGAAGATGATTTAACGGATTGGTCTCAAAATCAAGAATCGGACAATTAAAATCCATTTCACAGGTTATTTGTATGTTTACTTATGATTAAATCGAGCCTCACAATTGTCCTATTTTGTTTTTTAATCCTCTTGCTCCCACAATGCAAATTTGTGGAAAGTAGCACTGCTCAAACTACCATTATACCTAAATCCGAAAATGAAAGCACATTTAATTCGGCTGAATGTCTGGTGAATGTAAAAGTGCTTCGGGAATTAGAAGACGGGATTTATAGCTTCAGGGTCTATGAGGTGAAAGAAGTTGGTTATGGATTTAGTCAGGAAATAAATCCCGGTGACAAAATCAATGTAAGGATCCCATTGCCATTAGAAGTGGATGCAGTAAGAGATTTGATCATCAGATGGGTTGAAGATCCGTCAGGTGGATATTACGAGGTAAAAACTGGGGCTGAATAGCCTTGAAAAACAAAAATCCCCGAAGATTCAATTTGATTCTTCAGGGATAAATTCAGATTTTAGGATGAGATGGCTGAATGCACTTAGCTATCTAATCAAAGCGTAATTCCAAAGGTGATTGCATTCAAACCAGTGCTGCCTACTGGCCCTTTTCCTTCGCTAAATACTTCGTTCAGATCGTAGCAGGCAAATAAATCCAGTCCTTTGAAGCCAAATTGAGCCCTTACACCATATCTGAAATTTTGAAGATAGAAATGATCTTGCTCCTTTATTTTTTGCTTATCACCTTCTTCCTTATACTTTAGTTTGTAATTGCCGCCTAATCGGTAGCCAGCATACATACCCACTCCGACTCTGGCTCCTTGTTTTCGATAGGTTCGAAATGTGAAGCTGCCTTTTTCCACATTGTTCACCTTTTTCCTTCCTTGTGCAAAATCCAACATAGGCACGATGGAGATATTCGCATAAGGCACGCTGAGTCGGCTTTTGGTTGTGTTATACTCGACAGGTGTTGTGTTAAATTCAACTCTGGTATCTCCTTTATTGATCATATAATCAGTATCTAAAAGGCTGAAATTATACCAACTTGCACCAAATCCCCATTCCAAAAATAGTGGTCCCGAAATCCAGGTTTTATTTGTGTTGTTGAGCGCGATATACCAGCTTCCAAATGGTCTCAAAGTGTAAGGTTGATTGTCGGAATCAGGAAATGAGCCTCCTTCAATCCAATTATTCAATCCAATATCAATATTGAAGTTGTCCTGAGTGCGTTTAACAGAATTTTCCTCGTAGCTATATTTTCTAACTTTGTCGTCTTGCATCGCATCTTCTATAGCATCATCAATATCATCCCATTCATCAGCGTCAAGCAATAGTTCCAAATTACCAATCTGGATTCGAGTTTTGGCGCCATCATCACCAATGACGATCGTGGTGTCTTTCAAGTATTTTTTTCCAGATTCATCAGTAAGTTCTATTTTCTCAATTTTCTTAGAACCCAGGGCATCATTGAGATCTTTGATCATTTGGTTCAGATCATAATCTTCGATATTCTCAAGCTCCATTCTGTCTTCTGTATAGATCACAATCTTGCTTTTATTGGTGAGTTCGATGATTACTGTATCACCTTCTGTGCCGTTAGAAAAGGCCTGAAGACCATATAGCATGAAGGTGTAGGTGAGTAGAGATGTTAGTATAGTTTTCATATCCTTTTGATTTTTAAATATGGGGATTCACTTTTATTGTTTTGACCAGGAAAGTGAGCCAGTCATATTTGATTATTAATCCTTTTATTTTGAGTTAGTTCCTATTTAAGCGGCTCATACCCGAGCCATTTAGTCCAAATAAATTGTTTTTAGCATCTCTCAGATCTGCAAGTAATTCTGAGGGCGATACGTGTTGAGCTGCTTCTACCACACGACTAAACTTCTCAATTGGTTGATCTGGTTCTGGGTTTTCACCTGCCGCTATGTAAGTAATTTTCACAGGTTTTGTTGCTGAATTATTTTTACTTTCTTTTAAAATCGGAAGCCTTTCTTCCAGTTCGATTGATATTAGTTCCGGTTCTATTTTCTCAATTTCCAACGTGGCAATCAAATCCTTCTCCAGCGTTTTAGTTGGGGCATTATGTATCAATTCAATTGTTTTTTTCTTTGGTTTTTGGTTTTGAACAGATATTTCATTTTTGACAAGCTGTGTATTTTTCACAATCTCAGGCACTATGATTTCGAAAGTCTTATTTGGAATTAAAACTGGATGATCAACGACATCAGCTACCCATTGTTCTTCTTTTTTAGTTGAATTGAAAATAAAAATAGTTGTTACTATAAGTGCAACTGCAGCTGCTATTTTGCCTAATCCTGCATACCATGGCTTTGTACTTTCTCCAATGGTCTTTTGCACCTGTGCCCATGCTTCTATCGAAGGCTCTATTTCAGCATTGTAAAGCTTACTTTTGAAAAAATCGTCTGTTTTATTTAACTGAGCCATTTTCTTTGTTTTGTTTCAGTTCCCTTTCTTGTAATGTCAACAATCGTGTTTGTAAAAACTTCCTTGCTCTGCTAAGCTGAGATTTGGAAGTATTTTCATTGATGCCAAGCATTTCTGCTATTTCTTTATGACTAAATCCCTCTATGGCATATAGGTTAAATACCGTGCGGTAACCAACTGGCAACTCTGATATTAATTTCATGAGATCATCGGCTTCCAGCTGGTTGCCCAGAGTTTCAAAGTCAGGCTCTGAATCCGCCTCACTTATTTCCACTTCTAGTGACATGGCTCTGTTTTTGCGGATATACATCAGGCTTTCATTGACCATGATGCGACGTACCCAGCCTTCAAAGCTTCCATCGCCATTGTATTGATTTAGTTTTTCAAAGACCTTGATCATTCCTCCGATCATTACATGCTCGGCTTCCTCCCGATCATAAATGTATCGAACACATATACCCAACATTTTTGGCGCTATAGATGCGTACAGTTCTTTCTGTGCATTCGATCTGCCTTTGCGACAGTCATCGAGGAGCTCTGCCTCAGAACTATATGTGTTAATTCGCAGCATTAGTTGTTGGTGTTCTTATTGTAGATGCAATACCTATCTGGCTGGTTGCATGGCTCAAATTTTTATTTTTGATTAATTATAGAACGTGTCTAATTCTATGTGCAGTAAATATTAAAGATACAGCCTTAAACCGTCGAATTCATAGTATAATGGATCATTAAAGCTAGAATCAGACTGAAATGGGATGTGGGAATTTTTTTGAAATTTCAGGAAAAGATTTTTGATTTTGAATCTATACTCAATTGCTGAGTACATATTCAGGTATCCCTATGAATGTGCCCTTGACAGCCTTATTGTTATCCAAAGTCACATCAAAGCTGATTGTATAGGTGCCTGCTTTACTAGTGGAAATTTTAACTGTACCACCAGTTGATCGGAGAAGTTCACCTGGCGTGGAGCCAAACCAAAATCTTCGATAAACATTTTCTTCAGTGATATCTGCAAAATCATCATTTCCTAAAAATCGAAAATTTCCATTTGTGAATTGATCGGTTCCTGCGGAAAAAAATTCTACGAAAACATAAAAATCAAAATCCTGATTAAAAGTAAAGTAGGTTTCGCCTAGTGCATTTTGATTCCGTTCGAAAAAAGTATTTTCACCTACCAGCGTAAAATCCATATTATAATGTGTGCCCGTGTGTGCGCCCCAATCTTCCTGCAGACCATGAGAAAAACTATAAGCCTTGCCATCATAGTTAAGTGCTGAAATTGTCTCCTTATCCTTTGCGCATGATTGAATTAAAACAATAGATAGCAGGACGCAGATATAGGTTGGATTTTTCATGGTAGTAGCTTTTGGATAAAACAAGCCATGAACTAAATCTACCTATTTATTCCTGAAAAAACTCTTCGAATTTAGTCTCTAACCGATTTTCTCAATAGAATTGAGAGTTAGCCATTTTATTTAGATCCCCAAGTTTTTGGTGGACGCATCCAGGGGCTTGTCGGGTATCCATGGTCTGATTCTGAATTATATTGAGGTTCTGGCATGGCCACAGGAATTAATATTTCATTTGGATATCTCCAACCTACAACCAGCCCAATACCATAGCTATATAATCCAAGGATAAGGGTTCCAAAGTCAAATTCCCTTTTTACTACAATGGTTTCAGTTTTATTGCCAAGGTATTCAGCTCTTACCTGTGATTTTTGTGGCGGACCCATTCTTTTTAAATCAACACGGCCCTGACCTTTTTTTACATTGTTCACATATATGTCCGCATCTGGATGGGAAGTGATGATACGGGTAGTTCCACAGCTACTCAGCAGAACCAATAAGCCAAAAATGAATGGAATAACCCCTTTCATCAGAATGATAATGTAAGGTTAAAACCCATTCCAAAAGGGACTTCATTGTCCACCTCATAAGTAGCAGAATATACAGAAACGGTTCCTCTCAATTGTACATTGGATGTGCGACTGAATATATAGCCAGCATGTCCATAAACCAGTAGGCCACTATTACTCACAGAGCCATTGTAGGTTGTGTTATCTAAGTCAATCGTATGCTTTCCATAACCTAATCCACCACCAAGAAATGGTGATTTTCTGCCTTGAGTGAAAGGATAGAGTGCACTTAGATTGATGTCGTACATTTCGATTTCTCCAAAATAAAACTCGCCATTGATATCCAATATAAGATCACGCAAGTCGTAAGATATTTTGGCACCAAATCCACTTGAAAAATTTTGATTTGCTGAGCTGTGAAAAGTCTGAAACCCACCGAGAAAAATTCCGAAAGTGCTCGTCGCATCCTTTTTAGTCAATTCATTGGTTTCAAATTGTGAGACAGAATAAATATCTTCTAGTTCTGATGCTTTGTTCTTGGTGCCAAGAGATTTTGCTAACAAGATAAGAATAGGATCCAGGTCATCCATGGATGCTGCTTTTAGTACATCGCTCCATACAAGGTTGCCATCTTCTACACGATATAACCCAATACTCACAATCAGGATTTCTTCTAATGCATTCATTTCGCCGGTAAGGAAATATGCCGCTCCCTGAGATTTTGCGTTTTCCCATGATTCGGCAAATGTCTCAGGATAATAACTGCCTTCTTGTGGTCTCGCCGGTAAGATCAACTGATATCTCCCAGCATTGTCTACATATGTTTTTAGTAATTTGGACGTGCTGTACTGATAATCTGAATGCACATTAATTAATTCGAAAAACGGAAAATAGACTTTTTCCTGGGCATAAGAACTTAGGGAAATTAAAGTGATGGCTAGTAAAACAATCAGGGGTTTTTTCATCTGAGAATTTATTTTTGAGTACAAAACACTTGACACACATTGCATCTAAAAGGTTGTGAATGTAGTTGGGTGTCAGGTTTTATTCAAGTTTAAGTAATTAAATCAAAAAAGCCTGCAAGAATATTCTCACAGGCTTCCTATTTACTTAACTTATGAATGTGTAGGATCAGGCAATATTTGTGAAAACCTGCTGCACATCGTCATCATCTTCGATTTTATCCAGTAGTTTTTCTATTTCCTCCATCTGATCTTCTGAAAATTCCACTGGCGTAGTTGGGATTCTCTGAAGACTTGATTTTTTAACTATCAAGCCTTTTTCTTCAATTGCTTTGGATAGCGTCCCAAAGTTGGTATAATCACCATAAAGGAAGATCGTTTCTTCATCCTCTTCGATCTCATCCAATCCGGCATCTATTAGCTCAAATTCCAACTCTTCAAGATCTATATCAGCAGCCTTTTCCAATTCGAAAACAGCCTTTCTGTGAAACATAAACTCCAAACTGCCATTTGGTACAATTCCTCCACCTGATTTATTGAAATATGACTTTACATTCGCTACCGTTCGAGTGGTGTTGTCTGTAGCGCATTCCACGAATACAAGCACGCCATGTGGTCCTTTTCCTTCATAGTTTACTTCCACATAATCTACTGCCTCACTTCCTGTTGCTCTTTTGATGGCATTTTCAATATTGTCCTTAGGCATGTTTTGTGCCTTGGCGTTTTGAATGGCGGTGCGCAATTTGCCATTCATATCAATATCAGCACCACCTTCTTTCGCGGCAACCGTGATTGCCTTAGCTAATTTTGGAAATACTTTGGACATCTTGTCCCATCGAGCCTCTTTAGCAGCTCTTCTATATTCAAATGCTCTTCCCATGGGTATGTTGGATTATGCTGTAAAATTAATCGGGTATTTGGTATTGGTCAATTTTTCCAAACGAATAAAAATGTCATTTACATTTTTCGATTGCAGACTTGATACGCTCAAGTGTAGGTGGTTTTTGGATAAAATCAACGTATTCCACCTCAGGATAATGCTTCATAAATGCTTCAGAATGACCAGATATCACAATTATTTTTGGCTGATGTTCCAGTAGTTCTACGAATTCCGGACCTTCTAATCCCGAGATATTAATGTCCAGAAAAATGAAATCTGGCTTCTTTCTCTCAATTTGCACAGTAGCCTGCACCGTATCGCCATAGCATCCCAATAAGGTCACTTCAGGGATTTTTTTTAAGTGAAACTTCAGAATTTCCACAAACTCTGGTTCGTCTTCTATGATGATACAATTGAGAGAATTCATAATTACCGCAATAATAGCGAACTCTTCTATTTTAAAGAATGGACGAATAAGGCAGAAAATATGAATAATATAAGAATCGAAGAAAATTGAAGAATCAATTGTTGAAGAAATCCTGGAATGTTCTTCGTTTGTCTATTTTCAGCTGCTGCAGCAATGGGGATTTTGGTCTTAAGGATAGACTGAATGATTGGTAATTACCAAAAGGCACATAGTTAAAACTCAATGACCAGCAATGTAAGTCGCGATTGATGGAAATACTGGTGGTGGTAACCTTGTTCTGTTTAAAATCATAGCCTGTGCGGTATGAAACTTGAGTTTTGGTTGTTAGCCCCAAGGATCCATTTACTGACATGGATTGAGTAATGTTTGATTCTTGAAATCCTCGCTTGGTTCGGTTGATGGAATATTGGACATTAAGACTCCACGGTAAATTGAAATCCACATATTGCTGAGGATTTTGAAGCATATAGGCAATTTCATCTGCCGTGCCTAAGTTGGCATTTTCGATGGCATTTGGATCGTAAAAATCATTTGGGCCATTGAAGTTTCCAGTTTGGTTGTATGGATCTTCCTCTTCAGCAGATTTTCCAGATCCTTTCTTTTTTGGTGATAGCCGAAGGCTCACGGAAGTGTTGATTGATGCAAGCTGGCCTAAACCCTGACCGTGATTCCATGCATATTGATCCAGTCTCCTGTCTCTGATAGTGGTTACTCCATTTGCATTGGTCGTCTCACTCACCAACTTATAAACATATGGGTCGAAATTTCCATTTACACTCAAACTAAGTGCACCTTTAAAAAACGAAGTACGTGTGTTCCAATTAATATTATTCAACTTAAATGAATCAGCAGCAAAATTATATCCTGAGCTCATAGAGAAGTTGTCAAAGAGTTTTACCTTTTTATATTCCTCCACACTATCTTTCAAGTCTTTAACCTTCATTTCGAGGTTGTTTGTCAAGGAAAAACTCATGGTTTTGCTTTTTGATCCGTTTGGTGCTCCGTATGCGAACCCTTGATATTTGGATAATCTGGTTGTTCTACCAAGTGTGTCGACTTGCACGTTTTCCCAAACGCCATATTTTTCCGACCCAAAATCAGGACTGTAGCTGAATGAAATACTTGGAGTGGCTACATGTCTGATGGCTTGAATTTTTCGATCACCACCAAAGGCATGATATCCATAAAATCGTGTATTCAAAGAAGCTCCAGAACTCCAGCTTCCTGCCCGACTAAAACCTTCCAAGGTGTCAATCCTCACTCCATTTTCTTCGGGAATAAAGGTGTAATCCAATTCTCTGGTGTACCAAACTTCCTGATAGTTGAAACTTGGACTAAGTGTGAAATACTTCAAAACATTCATGGAAGTTGAAACTGGAATGGTATGTCTTCCACCGATTTTTGCACGATCATAGAGCTTGTCCAAATTTGAGAAAAGTTCTAGCGGCTCCAATTCTGTCGGTGCTTTGTTAACCACATTAAAACTTCCGGCGGAAGGTATGGCTCTATTGGTAAATTCATTTTTGGCTACAAAATTGTGACTGAAGCTAAGCTTTGCTAAAGGTGATTTAGAGTTGTTGACCACATTTTTGAATGGATAAATTCTATTCATATTCAATGCAAATTCCGGTAAACTTAAATTGGCGTAACCTGTTGCTACATCTTGACTATGTCGTGCGTTTAATGTCATATTCCACGGTGTACTTGGAAATTTCTGAGTATAACCCACGTTAGATGCAAATGTGGAAGATATATTTTGTTGAAAATTTTGTGTGAGCAGATTGCTGTTAGCATTATAGGTGGATGATCTGATATTCACCGATGAGCTGAAACTGGAGTTTCCTCTTGTTTCAGGTCGGTGGCTCCATTGAAGGGCATAATCTTTCGTCTCTATAGGATTTTCCACATTGTCGGTGATATTTCTGTTGTAGGAGAAATTCATCGAGCCAGAAAATTTATATCTCTTTCGATAGTTGGTATTGGCGGTCAGAGTATTACTTCCTTTTGAATAGATATCACCAGTTAAGCGCAAGTCCACATAATCATTGAAAGCAAAATAATAACCTGCATCTCTCAAGAAAAATCCCCTTCGTTGGTCTTCACCATAAGATGGGAAGATGATACCGCTGGCTTGATGCTTCGGTTGAGGAAACATACCAAACGGTCCCCAAAGTGGTGTTGGGATTTCCCGAAATTTAAGATTGAATGGACCTGTTACAATTTTGTTCCCAGGTATTACTTTGATTTGATCTGATTCAATAAAGAAATGTGGATCTGCAAGGTTGCATGTGCTGTATTTTCCTCCCCGGATGAAAAGTTCATCATCTTCATTCTTTTTCACATCTTCGCCATGCATGAATGCACCATCTCGTTCAGTCACTACACCTTTGATGAGCGCACGTTTTGTTTTGAAGTTGTAAACGATATCCTCAGTCTCATAAACTTCATTTTTTTGGGTGAATACTGGTTTTCCTATTTTTCTACCTGTAGAGTCTACCTGATATTTTGAACTTAAAGTATGCTGATCCCAGTCTATTACCGTACTGTTGGATTCAATTGTCATGATATCATAATCGATGTGTGTATTTCCATAAAGAAAAAGTTTTTGACTTTTCACATCGAAAATCATCGAATCGGAAGCACTATAATTGATTGTGGTCTCGATATCACCAGTTTGCGCTGGGGCCTTCTTAGCTGGTGGTGGATTGGTGGAGTCAATTCCAATAATAGCAGGGATATCTGAAGGGATAGTATCCTTTTTTAATTTTAGGGGCGGCTCCTCATTCTGGACTAAAGTATCCAACTTGGGGGGCTGCACTTGCGTACTATCCACCTGAGCGAAAAGATTAATCCAAAAAATTGTGAAAAAAATTGATACTACTAACCTCCTCAAGCCGTCGCGGATTTTATATTCAGGTGAAAAATTTACAATTTTGCGTAAAAATATCGGATTTTAATATATAACCGAGTAGCCGTGAGAAATATTGCAATTCCTTTTTGTATTACAGTGTTTTTGGTTTTGGCCTCATTTCACTATGCGGGCAATCCGGTTTACAAAGTGCGCAAGATAGTAATCGATGCTGGTCATGGAGGCAAAGATCCTGGAACTCATGGCGCCATTTCAAAGGAAAAAGACATTGCGCTCAACATAGCCAAAGAAGTAGGACGCATTGTGAAGGAAAATATGCCTGATGTGCAGGTGGTTTATACCAGAAGCGATGATAGCTTCCCTACGCTAGAATCCCGACCAAAATTAGCCAATAAGGAAGGTGCGGATGTTTTTATTTCTATTCACGCCAACTGGGTTTCTAATCCTTCCATTTATGGAACAGAAACATATGTAATGGGTGTTCAAAATGCAAGTAAAAACTTTGAAGTCGCTAAACGGGAAAATTCTGTTATTCTCTTAGAAGACAACTATGAAACCAGATATGATGGTTTTGATCCTAAATCGCCAGAATCATACATTTTATTTAATTTGACTCAATCAGCATATCAGGAAAGAAGCCTGCGATTGGCGGAATCTATAGAAGATCAATTTAAAAATCGCGTCGGACGTAAGAGTCGCGGGGTGAAACAATCAAGTTTATACGTATTATGGAATTCAGCAATGCCTAGTGTTTTGGTGGAAGTGGGCTATCTTAGTAATCCGAAAGAGGAAAAGGAACTGAATGATGAACTAAATCAAGTTTACATCGCATCTGGAATCTACAGAGCCTTTCGAGATTACAAACTGGAAATCGAATCCATGAATTAATCCTTTTTATGTCAAAACAATTTAAAGTAGGACTAATAACCCTCGTATCAGGAGCGATCTTATACTGGGGGTTCAACTTCCTAAAAGGGAAAGATTTTTTCTCGCCAACCAATAAGTATTATGTCATCTATGAGAATGTGGATGGACTCAATAAGTCCAATCCCGTGATTATTAATGGACTGGCCGTAGGTAGGGTGAGTATGATTAGGTTGCTTCAGCAACAAAAAAATCAAATTCTTGTAGAGTTAGATATCGATGAAAATATTACTCTCGGACACTCAACTGAGGCAGCACTTTCAAACACGGATTTTTTGGGGAGCAAAGGAATTATCATAACAATAGGAGATATCACAAACCCGCTGGAACCTGGAGACACCTTGATTGCCATAATTGATCGTGGTTTAAATGATATCATTGATAGTGCAGCGCCGGTTGCTAATAATATAAACACTACCATAACCAGAGTCAACGAAATATTGGTTGGGCTGAAAGGAAGTGGTGAAAAGATCAATTCGACCATTGGTGAATTGCAAATCATGACCAAAAATATCAACGCAATGATTGGTCAAAATCAGCGGAGCATCAGTGAGATTATTGCTTCTACGGCTTATTTGGTTGATAATCTGAATAATAAAGTTGATATGCTTGTTCCGCTCATGGAAAAATCAGAGACTGTTTTGGACTCCATAAGTAGCATCAATATCAATAAGACCTTGGCAGGTGTAGATACAGTCTTGTACAACTTAAATGAGACTTTGCTTTATTTTAGAGAAAGTCAGGGAACAGTTGGCAAGTTGATGAATGAAGATTCACTATATAATAATCTGAATAAATTATTGGTTGACCTTGATAAGCTCACAATTCATTTTGATCAATATCCAAAAGATTTTATGAAACCTCTGGGTAGGAAGCACAAAAAGCTGGAAGCGACTTCCCAACAATAGTCTTCGAAAACCCTTATCTTTCCTTTCTTCATGAAATACCCCAATTATGAACGAAAGACATTCCAAAAACGCATCAGAGTTTGATGAACTGATTCATCAGCTTAATGATAAATTAGCTGCTGTACATCAGGGTGGTGGTAATAAAAAACTAGCCGCACTCAAAGCCAAGGGTAAGCTCTCCGCAAGAGAGCGAATCGCCTATTTGGTGGATAATATTTCTGATTTCCTTGAGATAGGTGCCTTCACAGCAGAGGGTATGTATGAAGAATGGGGCGGATGTCCATCCGCAGGTGTAGTTGTTGGTATTGGTAAAGTATCAGGACGACAATGCGTGATTGCAGCAAATGATGCCACTGTAAAAGCCGGTGCATGGTTTCCTATGACAGCAAAGAAAAATCTGCGCGCCCAAGAAATTGCCATGGAAAATAGATTGCCAATAATCTATCTGGTGGACAGTGCTGGTGTATTTCTTCCTATGCAAGATGAAATTTTCCCTGACAAAGAGCATTTCGGAAGACAGTTTCGAAACAATGCAAAAATGTCATCAGAAGGGATCATTCAAATTGCAGCAATCATGGGCAGTTGTGTGGCGGGAGGAGCCTATCTACCTATTATGTCCGACGAAGCAATGATTGTGGAAGGAACTGGTTCGATATTTCTAGCTGGTAGCTATCTGGTCAAAGCCGCAATAGGTGAGGATGTGGACAATGAAACACTTGGAGGGGCAAATACGCATTGCGAGATTTCCGGCGTGACGGACAATAAATTCGCTTCTGATGAGGAATGCCTTGATGCAATCAAAAAGATATTCGACAAAATAGGTGAGCCAGATAATACAGGATTTAATCGCATAACACCTCTACCTCCAAAACTTGATCCGTCTGAGATTTACAAGATATTCCCCGTAGATCGCAATGTGCCTTTTGACATGATGGAAGTGATTAAAAGACTTGCAGACAATTCAGAATTTGATGAATATAAAAAGGATTACGGCAAGACTTTGATTTGTGGCTATACTCGGATTGATGGTTGGAGTGTGGGAATTGTCGCCAATCAAAGGACCGTGGTAAAAGCGAAAAAGCAGGGCGGATCGCAAGAAATGCAGCTAGGCGGTGTGATTTATTCTGATTCTGCGGATAAGGCTGCAAGATTTATCATGAATTGTAACCAAAGAAAAATACCTCTGGTTTTTATTCATGATGTAAACGGATTCATGGTTGGAAGCCGGTCGGAGCAAGGAGGTATCATCAAGGATGGAGCTAAAATGGTCAATGCGATGGCCAATTCTGTCGTGCCAAAATTCACTATTATTGCTGGCAGTTCGTATGGTGCTGGCAATTATGCCATGTGTGGCAAAGCCTACGATCCCAGACTAATATATGCCTGGCCTACATCAAAAATGGCAGTAATGAGCGGGAAATCTGCCGCCAATACTTTGCTTCAAATAAAAATATCTTCTCTTAAAGCAAAAGGGAAAGAGATCACCGAAACAGAAAAACAAGAACTTTTGCAGGAAATAGAGTCATCTTATAACGCAAAGCTCAGCCCATATTATGCGGCCTCACAGCTATGGGTAGATGGAATCATTGATCCACTTGAAACCAGACAGGTAATCTCAGTAGGCATTGAAGCTGCCAATCATTCCAAGATAGAAAAACCGATGAATGTTGGGGTAATTCAGACATAGATATAAATTCGCTTCGAAATATTAGGACTAATCCCTAATTTGAATTTTTAAACTTTAGGAATTGATAAAAGATAGTGAACTCAAGGCGCTTGTGACGCTTCTCGAAGATGAAGATGAAGAGATTGTCTCTCATGTAGAGCGTAAATTAATGGAGATAGGCACAGGCGTGATTCCATTGTTGGAAAGGGAATGGGAAACAAATTTCAATCCTCTGATTCAAAGAAGAATAGAGGATCTCATACACACGCTGCAATTTGAATTGGTTCAGGAGAGACTCACGGATTGGAAAGAAAACCGTGAAAATGACTTGCTTGAGGGATTGTGGCTTGTTTCAACCTATCAATATCCTGATGTCGATCTGGAGGAGCTCAGGCAGCAGGTTCATGAATTGTATATAGAAGTATGGCGTGAGTTCAGGGAAGGACTTAATCCATTCGATCAGGTACGAATCTTGAATAGTGTCCTGTTTGAAAAACTAAAATTCAGAGCCAACACCAAAAATTTTCATTCTCCGGCCAATAGCATGATCAATGCTGTTCTTGAGTCCAAAAAAGGAAATCCTATTTCGCTTTGTTCGGTGTATTTGCTGGTAGCTCAAAAAATGGGATTAGAAATATACGGTGTGAACCTGCCTAATCTTTTTATAGTCACTTATAAAAGTAACGATACCGATTTTTATATCAACTGCTTCAGCAAGGGTTTGATCTTTAGTAAAGATGATATTGATAATTATCTCGAACACTTGAATATTTCGAAGCAGGACATTTTTTATAAGCCATGCCGCAATCTGGACATAGTACTAAGATCGTTGCGAAACCTGGTGGTGTCCTTTGAAAAGCTTGGTGATTATCACAAGTCTGATGAGATTAAAATCATTCTCAAGAAGCTGGATGATCAATATATCGGATTTGATTAAGTGTTGTAAGCCAGCAAATAGTCTTTTATTTCTTCTACGGCTATATTATAAGATTTGGGATAGCCTTTGGTTAACTTATTAATGGTGCCCACGAGCGCAAAATCCGAACTGAATTTCACTGAAGTGTCATCGCGCAAGCTCAGCTTTTTTCTGCTGTAAATTTTAAACAGCACTTCTTTGGCGCACCAGATAGCGCAAAGTTTATCAAGGTCATCAGCATATGCCTTTTCAGATCCGTTGATGAATTTTTCTCTGATCTGTAGCAGTTTATGTCTTGGGCGTTCCAGATCTATTCCGCATGGGTGCTTCAGATGAATCATTGCAGCAGCCATAGGGAAAGAATGTGATATGGAGATTTCCGCTTGTCGGTTTTTCAGGATGGGCTTACCAGTTTCTTCGACTTCAATGCCCTCATATTTAATATTGAACTGAGAACATAGCCGCTGAATTAGTATTCTTCCCACGATCCATTCGGCAAGTTTTGATGGGTGATAATTTTCAGGGGCTTCATCAGCCGACATTGACATCAATACATCGTTGGTTTCCTGAATATTCCATACTGCGTAGGCCGAATACGCATTTATAGATTTCGAAAGAAGTAAAGGCATTTAAATTGTATTTTGATTTTTTGATCGCAAATTTTGCCGATCACTTCAAAGGGGCGACCACAATCGACAATTCCTGATTAATGGGGTTAATTTAGCATATATTCCCCTGAAGAATTTACGAATTACATATGAATTCGGAACTATTTTCATTCTGATTCATTTGATTCAAAACATAACTAGCGATATGTCTCCAATTAATGTAACTAAACTTAAGACCCTGTCAGGCCATAAAGAGCCATTATACACGCTGAAGGCATTGGATGATAAACATTTTTTATCTGCTGGCGGTGATGGAATGGTCGTGCTTTGGGATTTAGATCATGTCGAAGTTGGGCAAATGATTGTTAAAGTGCCAGCGTCAGTTTATGCGATAGATTACAATCTTGAAAAAAAACTTTTAGTCGTTGGGCAAAATTTTAGTGGATTGCATCTGATCGATGTAGATACAAAAAAGGAATTAAAATCTTTGGCGCTCACGTCCGAAGCGATTTATGATATTCAATCTACTGAGTCTCACATCTATGTTGGTACTGGAGATGGTAGTTTGATTCAATTGGATTGGGAACTTAATGTGTTGGCTAAATCAAAACTGTCGGATAAAAGCGTCAGATCCATTGCGATTAATACGGAGAGGAATGAACTCGCTGTTGGATACAGCGATCAATATATCCGGATTATAAATCTCTACGATTTATCAATTATAAAAGAATATGCTGCTCATACCAACTCGGTTTTTACCCTTTGTTATCATCCTCAGTTACCAATTTTAGTAAGTGCCGGACGCGACGCAAGACTTAGATTTTGGGATTTAGATCATGATTATGCGCAAGTAGAAGAAATAGTGGCTCATATGTACACGATCAATCATCTTACATTTAGCCCCGATAACCAACATTTTGTATCTTGTAGCATGGATAAATCCATAAAGGTTTGGGATGCCACAACTTTCAAATTATTGAAAGTGATAGATAAGGCAAGACACGCCGGACATGGAACCTCCGTTAATAAATTGCTGTGGCTCAATCACAAAGAAACTTTGGTTTCTTGCAGCGACGATCGTACTATTTCCCTTTGGGATATTAATTTTACATCTTGATATGAAGATTACACCAATAGAGATAAGGCAAAAAAACTTTGAGAAAAAACTCAGAGGATATGATAAAGACGAAGTGTCTGCTTTTTTGCTGTCCCTTTCCAATGAATGGGAAAGGGTGCTCGATGACAATAAGGAATACAGAATCAAACTAGAGCATGCAGAAAAAGAAGTACGTAAACTGCGTGAAGTAGAAAGCTCACTCTTCAGAACCCTTAAAACGGCTGAAGATACAGGTGCCAGTATGGTTGATCAGGCCAATAAAGCGGCGGAATTGCATTTGAAAGAAACTCATATGAACGCTGAGGCCATGATGAGTGAGGCCAAATCGAAAGCAAAAAACCTTATTGAGAAGGCGGAAATGGAGGCCAGAGAGATCATAGAAGAGATGCAGGATGCTGTCAAAGATCTGGAACAGAATTATCGCACGCTAGAAAATCTACGTGAAAACATCATTGCTGATCTGCGAAATCTTTGTGAAGATCTGGTAGAAAGAGTGGATCGTACCAATAAGCAAAAAAATGATTTCAAACTTGAGGATCACGCCAAAAAGGTGAAGGAAATCGTACGTGAATCAGAAAAAAGAATTGATAAAGAAAATCTCGAAATAAAGCATAAACCTTCCAAGCCAATTAATCAGGCTGAAGTAAAAAAGAAAAGTGAAGAAGCTGTCGTGAAGCAAAAACCAGCCGAAAACACTCCCAAACTAAAGGTAAAAGACCCAGTGAAAGAATCTGAAGGGGGTTCATTTTTCGACGAATTAGAAGATTGATCATGGGGAAAGTATCGCTGGAAGGCATGGAATTTTATGCTCGTCATGGTTATTATGAGGAGGAGCGAATCATTGGAAATAAATACAGTGTAGATGTGACCGTCGAGCTCGATTTTTCTGATGCAGCAGATTCTGATAAGCTCGAAGGCACTGTGAATTATGAGAAAGTCTATGAGATCGTATCAGGGGTCATGGCCATCGATGCACTTCTTCTTGAACATCTGGCTGGCAAGATCATTCAGCAGCTAAAATCAACTTTCCCACAAATCAAAAAAAGCTGGGTGAAAGTCTCCAAATACAATCCCCCAATCAAGGGACTTTGCCATAGAGCTGTGGTGGAGATGGAGGGCTAGGAATCCGATTTTAATTCCATTTACACATCATTTGATACTAGATGATGTCTTTTTATCTGCCGACTTGCACTTTAGTAGAGTGCATAACTTTGTTGACTATTTCTGCTACTTAAAGACACTGACATACCATTCGTCAATAGGCAAATCCACGCCAGGAATATCCCATACGAAGTATAGTTTCAATTCAATCGTACATACAATCGTACCTAGAATGATTAGGATTACATACATCACGATTAGTAAATCTCTTAAGTTGAATAAGATGTCGTGGTTTACGGGCAGATGGATGTGCATGGCTTTTAATTTTCTGTAAATGTAGGCGCTTGTTGTTTTCAATTTCTGAGTGAAAAACTTAAAAATAAAATTAGGTTAATTGCCTATTCACTTCAAATCCAGACATTCATGTTTCACTCTGATTAAAAAGCTGTACATATCTATTCGCTTGATTTTGAATCAACTAATATAATTGAGAATATAATCACTTGGTAACATATGTAACCAAACTCGATTTTCCTTCCGTCTAGGTTTGCTCAAAATTAATTGAGACGAATGACGAAGAAACTATTAATACTTGTAATGCTCGCTGGCCTGATTACACAGTCATGGGCTCAGGACACATTGCAAATTTCCTTACAAACAATACAGGCCAAGGTACAGGAGAGTAACCTTCAGGCTCGCATAGCGGAGAAGCAGTACGAATCGGCAAGCGCAGATTTTCAACAATCTAATGCATTGTTTCTTCCCAATATTACCGCTTCTCATACTGCCATGATTACTACCAATCCTTTGATGGCATTTGGCTCCAAGCTGAATCAGGCGATACTGACTCCCGCGGATTTTGATCCGAATCTTCTTAATAATCCTAAGAGAACCGAAAACTATGCCACGCAAATCGAGGTGCTTCAGCCGCTGATCAATGTAGATGGCATCTATCAACGTCAGGCGGCTAAATCAAAAATGGAAGCTTATGGTTTACAAGCTGCGCGTACCAAAGAATATCTGGTATTAGAAGTGAGCAAGGCCTTTATGCAACTTCAACTGGCTTTTAAAGCAGTGGCGGTTATGAATCAAGCAAATCAAACAGCTCAGGCCAGCCTTAAGATGGTTAATGATTTTTATGATCAGGGCTTGCTTCAGAAAACAGATTTGCTAGATGTGCAAGTGCGCGTGGGTGAAGTGTCCAATCACGTCCAAGCTGCCCGATCCAATGTGAAAAATGCTTCGGACTATCTCGCCTTTTTGATGAATGAATCTGGCGCAAGTCAGGTTTATCAGCCTGATCAAGAATTGAATGCCGAGATTGAAACGGCCGTTTTTGATCTCTCCTTATCAGAAAACAGAAAAGACATTCTCGCTATCGACAAGTCATCTGAGGCCTATGAGAAAATGTTGCAATCGGGCAAAATGACATTCCTGCCTCGTCTCAATGCTTTTGGTAATTATCAGATGTATGATGATCAATTATTTGGAACGAATGCCAAAGGTTATTTAGTAGGCGCTCAATTGTCATGGACTCTTTTTGATGGATACAAGTCGCTTGGTCAGCTTCAAAAAAGCAAGATAGAATATGAAAAAGCTGAGGTAGAAGCCGATCAATATAAAGCTCAAAGCCAGATGGAACTTTATACAGCTTACCGACAGCTCAAAGACGCAGAAAACAAAGCCAATAACGCTGAGCTGGCATTACAGCAATCCAAAGAAGCATACAAAATAAGAAAAGACCGGTTTGAAGAAGGTTTGGTAAAAACCTCAGACTTGCTCATGTCTGAAACCCAGATGTACCAAAAAGAGCTGGAATATCTGCAGACCGTTTTCGAATATCGATACACTAAAAACTACTTAGACTTTTTAACTAAATAAGAAATGAAAGGAATCATATATACAATAATTGGAGTCGTTGCTTTGACGGCAATGAGTTGTGGAGGAGGGGAATCAAGAGAAGTGGCAACACTCACTCCAATTGCCGTAAAAGTGGGCAAAACTGCAGAGTCAGATCAATCTGGTTTCGTCTCAGCAAGTGGAAAAATCGAAGCGAAAAAAAGCGCCAATTTGAGCACCCGCATGATGGGATTTGTTCAAAATTTAAATGTAAATGTCGGCGAGTATGTGAAGGAAGGTCAATTGTTAATCAGCATCAACAACACAGATTTATTGGCGAAAAAAGCCCAGGTAGAAGCTTCAATCTCTCAAGCCACTTCAGGCTTTGAAAATGCAAAAAAAGATTTCGAACGGTTCAAAACCCTTTTCAATCAGGGAAGCGCTTCACAAAAGGAACTGGATGATATGACCACTCGCTATGAGATGGCAAAAGCTGGTCTCGAGGCTTCAGAGCAGATGAAACAAGAAGTGATGGCGCAGTTCGCTTACGCCAATATCAAGGCTCCTTTTAGTGGTGTGGTTACGAATACTTTCATCAAAGAAGGAGACATGGCCAATCCAGGTATGCCACTTGTGAGCATGGAAGCGCAAGGAGATTTGGAGGTGACGGCAATGGTTTCTGAATCTGATATCGACAATATCAAGAAGGGAAGCGAAGTTCTGGTCCTTGTAAAAACCATGGATCAGATATTGACAGGCTTGGTAGCAGAAGTGAGCCATTCGGCAAAAAATACTGGAGGTCAATATTTAGTGAAAATCAGTTTACCCGGCGATAATGCGGATGTACTTCCTGGCATGTTTGTCAATGTGCAGTTTCCTGTGACGACAAAAAACGAAAAATCAATAGTGATGGTGCCAAATGCCGCTCTGGTCAAGCAGGGTCAGCTTACTGGAATCTACACCATAGGATCGGATAATGTGGCAATACTCAGATGGTTGCGCGTAGGTAAAACTTATGGCAATCAGGTAGAAGTACTATCTGGGTTGACTAGTGGGGAAACATATATTTCATCTGCGGAGGGTAAGCTCTTCAACGGCGCTAAAGTGACTTTATAATAAATATTTAAACGTGTGAGGGAAATAAGCGAATAGCCTGGCTAGCCGCACCCGACCCTAACGGGCATGCTCAAAAAATAAAAATATGCAAGAAGGAATATCTGGAAAGGTTGCAAACTTTTTCATCAACTCAAAGCTGACAATCCTGCTCATGGTGGCGCTGATGATCATTGGGGTCTACAGCTCTACGTTAATACCACGTGAGGAGGAGCCGCAGATCAATGTGCCCATGGCCGATGTGATGGTGGGTTATCCAGGTGCAAGCCCTAAGGAAGTGGAAAATCGAGTGGTGAAGCCACTTGAAAAAATTATTGGCAATATCAAAGGTGTGGAGCATATCCACAGCATGGCCATGAATGGTCAAGCGATGATCATTGTACAGTTTTATGTTGGTGAAGATGTCGAGCGCAGTTATGTGAAGCTTTATGATGAGATCATGAAGCATCCGAATTTGTTACCGACTGGAGCGATTGGACCAATGATTAAAACACGCTCAATCGACGATGTGCCGATGTTGGGTCTGACACTTTGGAGTGAAAACTATGATGATTTTCAAATTCGTGAAGTAGCTGAAGAGCTCACCGGAGAAATCGAAAAAATCAAAGATGTAGCAATCACCAAGGTAATTGGTGGACGTAACCGTGAGTTGCGTGTGGTTTTGGATAAAGATAAAATGGCTGAGAATGGTGTGGATCCTTTTGGTATCATGCAGATGATTCAGGCTAATAATTACAGTTCTCAGTCGGGCAGTTTTGTGAAGGCGGATCAGGAGTTTTTGATCACAACTGGTCAGTTTTTGAGTTCGGTCGAGGATGTGGAAAATTTGGTTGTTGGTGTAAATCAAAACCTACCCGTTTACTTGCGGCAAGTAGCTCAGGTTCTGGATGGACCCGAGAAACCGGCAAGCTATGTCTCCTTCGGTTACGGAAAAGCCAATGAGTCTTTCGGGAAATTTGTTTCAGAATATCCTGCAGTTACCATTTCGGTAGCCAAGGTCAAAGGTGCTGATGCAATGAAAATTTCTGAGAAGATCATTGACAAAGTGGAGAGTTTAAAACTCACATTGATTCCGAGCGATCTCAATGTGGAGGTGACAAGAAATTATGGGGAAACAGCTTCTCACAAAGTAGGAGAGTTGCTACTTCACCTTGGTGTTGCAATCATTGCTGTAACTGTTTTAGTTATGCTGGCGATGGGCTGGCGTGGTGGTCTTGTGGTGTTTTTCTCTGTTCCATTGACGTTTGCGTTGACGCTTTTTAGCTATTACATGTTGGATTACACGCTCAACAGAATTACACTTTTTGCGCTGGTATTTGTGGTGGGAATCGTGGTGGATGATAGTATCATCATTGCAGAGAACATGCACCGACATTTCAAGATGAAGCGGCTGCCATTCAAGCAGGCTGCTATCTACGCCATCAATGAAGTGGGTAATCCTACCATCTTGGCTACATTCACCGTGATAGCTGCGATTTTGCCGATGGCATTTGTGTCAGGTATGATGGGGCCTTATATGAGCCCTATGCCTATTGGCGCATCTATCGCGATGATACTTTCTCTATTTGTTGCGCTGACTGTGACGCCTTATTTGGGCTATCATTTATTGAGAGAAAAAGATGAGAATGAACACAAGGAAGAGCATGGCCTAGAAACGGGTCTGATTTATAGAATTTATAAAAAAATTGAACAACCGCTCCTCGATAGCAAAGTAAAACGCATGGTGATGCTAGGGATCACGGTGGTTTTATTATTCGGATCAGTTGCTTTGTTTTTCACAAAATCAGTAGCAGTGAAGATGCTACCATTCGATAATAAGAATGAGTTTCAAGTGGTGATAGACATGCCCGAGGGAACTACCCTAGAGCGTACAGCTGCTGTGACCAAAGAAATTGCGCAGTATCTCACTACCGTTCCCGAAGTGGTAGACTATCAAAACTATGTAGGCACATCAGCGCCGATTACTTTCAATGGACTTGTGAGACACTACGATGTGCGTGGCGGTAGTAATATGGCAGATATTCAGGTCAACTTACTTGATAAGTCCGATCGCTCGTTGCAGAGTCATGACATTGCTAAAATTGTAAGACCTGAGATTCATAAAATTGCCAAAAAATATGGTGCCAATGTGAAAATCGTCGAGGTGCCGCCAGGGCCTCCTGTATTGTCAACACTCGTTGCAGAGATCTACGGCCCTGACTATGATGAGCAGATCAAGGTAGCTTATCAGTTAAAGGAAATTCTCGAAAACACCGATGATGTAGTGGATGCAGACTGGATGGTAGAAGGTGTTCAAACCGAGTACAAACTAGAGATTGACAAGGAGAAAGCGATGCTCAATGGAATAGCTCCGGCACAGATCGTTGGCAACCTCACCTATTTACTCGGAGAATATGCAGTTTCAAATCTTTATGATGAGAGAAGTAGCGATCAGATTGATATTGTGATGGCACTTGATGATGCAGATAAATCGAGCCTTTCGGAGATTCAAAGTTTGAAAATTAAAGGCAGCCGAGGCAATGTGGTGCCGATAAGTGATATCGTCAAGGTAAAGATTGACACCCTTCAAAAGTCGATTTACCGAAAGGATCAAAAGCGCGTGGTTTACGTGCTTGCTGATATGGCTGGTGGATTGGAGAGTCCTGTTTACGCTATCCTCGGGATGAATGAAAAACTTCAGCAGATAAAGCTGCCACAGGGTTATGCCATGAACGAATTATATATGGATCAGCCATCAGATGAGAGTGATTTTACTGTGAAGTGGGATGGGGAATGGCAAATCACACTGGAAGTTTTCAGAGACCTTGGCGCTGCATTTTTGGTAGTGATTATTGTCATCTACATGTTGATTGTGGGTTGGTTCCAAAACTTCAAAACTCCAATCGTGATGATGATAGCCATACCACTATCATTGGTTGGAATCGTGCTAGGTCACTGGGTCTTGGGCGCGTTTTTTACCGCAACTTCCTTTATCGGTATGATCGCCCTGGCGGGTGTGATGGTGAGAAACTCAGTATTGCTGATAGACTTTATCGAAATCAGGCTAAATGAAGGCGTACCGATGAAGCAGGCGATTATTGATGCAGGAGCTGTGCGAACCACTCCGATTCTTCTAACTACGGGAGCAGTTGTTATTGGTGCGTCGATCATCTTGTTTGATCCCATCTTTCAGGGACTTGCAATTTCATTGGTTGCTGGTGCGATTGTATCCACTTTGCTCACGCTGATTGTAGTGCCGCTGATCTATTATATGACTGAAAAGAAGAAATGGGAAAAGCTCCAAAACGAGCAATAAACGAAAAATGAAATGAAACTATTATTGATCACAGCAGTGCGAGAGTTTGGAAAGGATATCAAAGTCTTGCTCAAAAAATCGGGTGTGAAAGTCTTTTCCTACCGTGAGGTTTCAGGCCACAAAGATCTGACTGATGAGCCGATGAGCGGAAACTGGTTTGCCAGCGATGCACACGAATTTGAATCTGTATTGTTCTACGCTTTTGTTGAAGAGAGTCTGGTAGATCAGGTTTTTGAAAAAGTTGAGGAATACAACAGCAAACTAAAGTCACAATCTCACATTCATGTCACCATGTTAAATATTGAAAAATCAAATTAAGAAATGAAAAACAGAATAGTAAGAGCAGTAGCGGGATCGTTTGTGCTCATCAGCCTACTTTTAGCCATTTATGTTAACATCAACTGGCTTTGGTTTACCGCATTCGTTGGCGCAAACTTGCTTCAATCATCTATTACCAAATGGTGTCTGATGGACGATATGCTGGGTTGGATGGGAGTGAAGGATAAGAATTGTTGCTGAATAGGATATAAAAAGATAATATGAGTGGCGAAACGGTCACTCTTTTTGTCTTCTTCGTAAAAGTCAACCTAACCACACTAAAAAACTTCTTGTTGATTGAATGCTAGTTGTAAATGGCTTAATCCTCTCTGATTAAATATTTTGACTTCATGATTCTGGTGTGTTGAAAACAAAACCACGTGCATCTGATCCTTCGTAGAAGTCCACCTCTTTTCCAATCAGAAACATTGTTTCCCGCTTTTGAATGTAAACCTGAACCCCGTCCACTTCATATTCCAGATCATTTTCTTTTTTCTTATCAAAACCCAAAATGAAGGTCACGCCACAGCCTCCACCTTTTACTCCAACACGCAAGCCATAATCCGCTGGAATGCTTTTATTGTTTAGGATATTTTTGATTTCCTTGAGGGCTTTTTCTGTAATTGTGACTGGTTGCATCTTGCGGCCAAAGAAAATGGTTATTTTTGATTTTTAACTCAATCTCAAACATCAATAATATGGAGATGGTTTATGACCTTCTGAAAATTACACTTCCAGCATTAATTGCAGTTTATGCTGTGTTCATGGTTGTCAGATCATTTATGAATAAGCAACTCGAAGAATACCGCTTGATGATCAGACAAAAAAATCAGGAAGTAGTCACGCCTATTCGTTTACAGGCTTATGAACGGGTTTGTTTATTATTAGAGCGAGTGTCTCCAAACAATGTCATACCAAGAGTTAATCATCCGGAGATGACAGCAAAAGATCTTCAGGGAGCTTTGACGACTGAAATCAGAAGTGAATTCAACCACAATCTTTCGCAGCAGGTTTATATGTCCGATGATGCATGGTCGTTTGTGTCTGGAGCGGTGGAGCAGTTGATTTCAATGATCAATGAAGCAGGAAACCAAGTACCAGGAGATGCGCCTAGTATTGAGCTAGCCAGAGTTATTTTCGAGAAATCAATGAAAAATGATCAGGATACGATCAAAGGAGCCCTTCGATTTTTGAAAGGTGAAATCTCAGAGATTTTTTGATTTAAGGAAGCCAATAGGTGATATTTAATTCCAAAGACATTAATATCTCTTTTTTGTTGGAAGCGTAGTTTTTTGAAATCCCAGCAAACATTTCCTCTCCATCAGACCAATCTTTTGTAAAGTCACCATGTGTGCGAGTTAGTTTCAATCCAATCATCGACTCATTTGTCAATTGAAAATCAATACCTGAAGCAAACGCCAAATGTAGTGACTTGATGTAGTTGTAGGGATATTCATATGTATTATTAATAATTGATAATGGATCTATGCTAATCGAGTACTTGTAATCAAATAGCCAAACTAATTGTTCTCCTACGAAGAAACTGAACTTTCTGGTAGGATTTATTCTAAAAAATAGTGGAACATTTAAGGCATTAAAGATTCCTTGAGAGGTTTGTTCCTGGATATTGTAATTACTTATGAAAACTGGATTTAAAGCGATATCATCGGTAATTAATCTAGCATACGAAGCACCAGTATTTAAACTCATTCTGGTGTCACCAATTGGGATTTGAAAGATGGTCCCTATTGAAAACCCTGGTGTTAATTTGCTATTTTTAGTTAATTCCCGATGAATATTGGCATGGTTGAGACCGCCTTGTACACCAACTTTTAATTGGGCATTCAAAGTGACAGAAAAGAGTATGAAAAGAAGATGAAAATATTTTTTCATGATATTATCACAGTAACTGTCATAAAGATAATCTTAATATTCAGCTAATTGCAAATGATCTAATTGATTAAATTGATCGACCATTTCATTCATATTTTATACTTTTAAGATCAGACTTTATTTTTCTATCAGCATCTATGGCAAATAAGAAATTAGAATCGATCATGACCAAAGCGAAAGACACCATTTCAAGTAATGAAAGGATGAAAAGGCTATTGGAAGCAGGGAAGGAAAAAATTGATGAATTGTCAGAAAGCAATGATGATAAAAAATCCTTGGCCTATCAGCTCCAGTTGATCGTTCGCATGATTCGGGCTCATATCTCCGGTGAATACAGAGCTTTTTCCATTCAGTCAATTGTGTTGCTTGTTTTTGCCCTTATCTATTTCATCACACCGATGGACTTATTGCCAGACTTTATTCCGGCAATCGGATTCACCGACGACATTTCAATAGTACTCTTTGTGCTTAAAAGTATTCGGGATGACGTATCTGCGTTTGAACTTTGGGAAGAAGCTGAAACTGAATAGTCGCGATGCGTGCTGTAATTCAAAGAGTGCTTGAGGCATCTGTCACCATCGATGCGCGTATCAAATCAGAAATTGGTAAAGGATTATTGATTTTATTGGGTATCGAAGATGCCGACAGTGAATTAGATATTGATTGGTTATGCCGAAAAATCGTGAATCTGAGGATTTTTTCTGACGAAGATGGCGTAATGAATTTAAGCGTGCTGGATATACATGGATCCATTTTGGTTGTAAGTCAATTCACACTGCACGCTAGCACCAAGAAAGGAAATAGGCCTTCTTACATCAAAGCAGCCAAACCGGAAATTTCAGTTCCACTTTATGAAAGTTTTGTCAGGAATTTAAGTCAATACGAATTAAAAGTACGAACAGGAGAATTTGGAGCGGATATGAAAGTGGGTCTTATCAACGACGGGCCAGTCACTATTCTTATCGACAGCCAAAACAAAGAATAAAATCCCGCAATCCTTGTTTGCTAAAGCATTAATATTCAGTCTGCTTTATGCTACCTTTGCAGACTTTTAACAGCGCATATGGATCACATTAGGAATTTTTGCATCATAGCACACATTGATCATGGCAAGAGTACATTAGCCGACAGGTTGCTTGAGTTTACTCAGACAGTAACGGGTCGCGATATGCAGGCGCAGTTGCTGGACAATATGGATTTGGAGCGTGAGCGAGGCATCACAATTAAGAGCCATGCCATCCAAATGAAATATGTGCAAGATGGCAAGAATTATATTCTGAACCTGATTGATACTCCCGGACACGTGGATTTTTCATATGAAGTTTCGCGATCCATTGCTGCTTGTGAAGGCGCACTATTAATAGTGGATGCATCGCAAGGTATTGAAGCACAAACCATTTCGAACTTATATTTAGCTTTAGAGCATGATCTGGAGGTCATCCCAGTCCTCAATAAAATAGATCTTCCTGGCGCCATGCCTGATGAAGTTTCCGATCAGATCATTGATTTGATTGGTTGTGATAAAGAAGATATCATTCATGCAAGCGCAAAAGAGGGTATTGGAATCATGGATATTCTCGCTGCGATTGTAGCGCGTATTCCAGCTCCTAAAGGAGATCCAAAAGAGCCATTGCAGGCCATGATCTTCGATTCTGTTTTCAATTCTTTCAGAGGAATTGAAGTTTATTTCAGGATTTTCAATGGAACAATCAAAAAAGGCGACAAAGTAAAATTTGTAAATACAGGCAAAACCTATGATGCTGACGAAATCGGGGTTCTTAGGTTGACTCATGATCCACAAAAGGAGCTTTCCGCGGGAAACGTTGGTTATATTATCTCAGGAATAAAAGTGGCAAAAGAGGTCAAGGTGGGTGATACCATCACACATGTGGATAGACCTACTCAGCGTCTGGTGAAAGGTTTTGAAGATGTGAAACCCATGGTTTTTGCTGGGATCTATCCTGTTGATACCACTGAATTTGAAGAACTAAGGGCTTCCATGGAAAAGCTTCAACTCAATGATGCGTCATTGGTTTGGGAGCCGGAAACATCCATGGCACTTGGGTTTGGATTCAGATGCGGATTTTTGGGAATGCTTCACATGGAAATCATTCAGGAGCGACTTGAAAGGGAGTTTGATATGACGGTAATCACCACCGTTCCATCGGTGCAATTTCATGCAATAAAAGCTGATAATACCATTATCAAAGTAAGTGCGCCTTCTGAATTGCCAGAATCTAATTTTATTTCTCACGTAGAAGAGCCATACATCCGCGCGCAGATTATTACAAAATCTGACTATATCGGTGGAGTAATCGCCCTTTGCATAGATAAAAGAGGGGAGATCAAAAATCAGGTATATCTGACTAGCGATCGGGTTGAACTCACATTTGAGTTGCCGCTTGCAGAGATCGTTTTTGATTTCTTTGATAAGTTAAAAACCATTTCCAGAGGATATGCTTCTCTAGATTATGAATTAATAGGCTACCGTCAATCTCACATGGTGAAACTTGATATCATGCTGAATGGTGAGAAAGTAGATGCACTTTCTGCTATTGTGCATAGAGACAAGGCATATGATTGGGGAAAGCGTCTTTGTGAAAAACTAAAAGAATTGATCCCAAGACAGATGTTTGAGATTGCCGTGCAGGCATCTATCGGTACCAAAATCATCGCAAGAGAGTCAGTAAAGGCAATGCGTAAAAACGTTTTGGCTAAATGTTACGGTGGTGATATTTCCAGAAAACGTAAACTTTTGGAAAAACAGAAAAAAGGTAAGAAACGAATGCGTCAGGTAGGCAATGTGGAAATCCCGCAAGAAGCATTTATGGCGGTTCTTAAATTAGATTAAAATGACCCAAATTCTCGACGGAAAGAAGGTAGCAGCAGACATCAGATCAGAGGTTTCTGACAAGGTGCAACATTATAAAGAAAAAGGTCTTAGGGCTCCAAATCTTGCAGTTATCATCGTTGGTGATGATGGTGCGAGCCATACTTACGTGTCTGGCAAAGTGAAGGCATGTAAATCTGTCGGTTTCGATTATACCTTGATGCATTTTGCCAGCACCATTTCTGAGGAAAAACTCATCAAACATGTTGATCAACTCAATGATGATGAAGACATAGATGGTTTTATTGTTCAGTTGCCATTGCCAGATCATATTTCAGTCGAGAAAGTCACAGAAAGAATTCGTCCCGAGAAAGATGTGGATGGATTTACCAATCAAAATTTTGGAAGTATTGTTTCAAAAAATCCATTGATTCTTCCTGCAACACCTTTTGGTGTCATGGAAATCTTGCGCAGATACAATATTGATGTAGAAGGCAAACATTGTGTGGTAGTTGGTTCAAGCCGTCTGGTTGGAGCACCTTTGAGCATGATGCTTCTTGAAGAGGGTAGAGCCACAGTAACTGTTTGTAATAAATACACAAAGAATCTCGCGAGTCATACACGTGAAGCGGATGTGCTCATTGTGGCTGTTGGCAAGCCTAATCTTATCACTAAAGACATGGTGAAAGAAGGGGTAATCGTAGTAGATGTGGGAACGACAAGAATAGATGATCCAACATCAAAGAATGGATTTAAACTATCTGGTGATGTTGATTTTGATGAAGTATCAAAATTAAGTTCTTATATCACACCTGTGCCTGGTGGAGTTGGTCCGATGACCATTGCTTCCTTGTTATTAAATACCATTAGAGCTTACGAGCAGCAGCATATTAATGCCTGATTTCGATACCAATATTTCACTTCCAGTCATGGAATCCTTCTATACTATTCAGGGAGAAGGGCATCATACAGGCAAGCCTGCTTATTTTATAAGGCTTGGCGGATGTGATGTGGGCTGTGTATGGTGTGATGTGAAAGAATCATGGGATGCAGAAATACATCCCAAAACAGCAATTCAAGATTTAGTTGATGAAGCAAGTAGTACTGGTGCTCAAATAGTTGTCATAACTGGTGGTGAACCGTTGATGTACGATTTAACAGCTTTGACTTCAGCATTAAAAAATGCAGGTTTAAGAACACATGTTGAAACTGCCGGGGTGTATCCCTTGACTGGTAATTGGGATTGGATTTGCTTTTCTCCAAAAAAATTCAAACAACCTTTAGCAGAATATTATACTAAAAGTCACGAACTTAAAGTTGTGATTTATAATAAGGCAGACGTAAAGTGGGCTGAATCGCATTTGCAAGAAGCGACCTCACAAATGGAGTTTTTCATGCAACCAGAATGGTCAAAGCGGAATGAGATGATGCCGCTAATTGTTGATTACGTAAAGAAAAACGCAAAATGGAGGATATCTTTACAGACGCACAAGTATCTCGATATTCCTTGATAAGGTCTTCAAAGCTATATATTGTAACCATTTTATTGTTGCTATCTGGATCGCTTTGGTCTCAAAAGCTGTCTACAGAAAATAAAAAAAGCATCAAGCTGTATCACAAAGGCGAAGATGCAGTCATAGATCGCAATTTTCCATTGGCCATCAATTCATTTCAGCAGGCCATCAAAAGGGATAGCTCCTTCCAAGAGCCCTATTTAAAACTTGCAGGAATATACAATCTCTATCAAAACAAAGATTCGGCTTTAATTTATTATAATGGATATGTGCGTGTGACGCCTGCCAATAAAGTGAGCTGGAAAATTTATAAAAATTTAGCGTATCTGAATTTTGAGTTTGGAAAATATGAGTTGGCTCAACACTACATGAATCTACTTTTAGTAGATAAACCAGAACACATCAATGATCCGGATTTGAAGTTGATAAAACAAAGTATTGACTTTTCACTTCAAGCCATTAATAAGCCAATTGAAATTGATATTGTTCCTTTACCAGATCAGATCAATAGTTTTCAACTTCAATATTTCCCTATCCTGACTGTAGATGAGCAGGTTCTCATTTACACCAAAAGAGATTCAAATTTACCTGATGCAGACGAGGATATTGTGTTTAGCAGGAACGTGAACGGAATCTGGACTGAACCTGGCTCAATCTCAAAGGAGATAAACACCGAGTTGAACGAAGGAGCATGCACCATATCAGCTGATGGAAGGCTGTTAATTTTTACCAGTTGTGATGACGGGAGGACTTTTGGGAGTTGTGACTTGTTTTTTTCAGTGAGAGAAGGGAATGAATGGTCAAAGCCAGAAAATATGGGTTCGACAGTCAATTCTAAATACTGGGATTCGCAACCATCAATAAGTGCCGATGGGCGCACGTTATATTTTTCTTCTAACCGACCAGGGGGTCAAGGGAAAAGGGATTTGTGGAAAAGTAATTATACGGATAAAGGCTGGCAAACCCCACAAAATCTCGGGCCAGAAATTAATGGTTTTCGTGATGAAACCACACCATTTATACATGCAAACAATGAGTTGTTGTTTTTCTCCTCAAATTCAAAACCCGGATTGGGCGGATACGATCTGTTTTACAGTCAAAAACAGAATAACATTTGGGGAAGGGTTAAAAATTTAGGATTTCCAATTAATTCGTATCAGGATGAAGTTTCAATATTTGTAGCTGCAAATGGTCGGGATGCTTATTATTCTAAGGAGGTTTTTGATCAAGGTCAAATTTTGAGCAGCACACTCGTCCAATTTAAAATCGAAAGTGATTCACTCAATATTGATCGTTCCAGTTATGTCACTGGAAAAGTCTTTGATCAGCAAACGATGGAACCTTTGCGAGCCCAATTGAAGCTGATGAATCTCAATGATAGTTCCGACATATACATAGTGTGGTCTGATGCAGTCACTGGTGGTTATTTCCTTACATTGACCGAAGGGCGTGAGTATGGTGTTTTCGTAGACCGCCAAGGATATCTTTTTGAGAATCTATCATTTCAATCTCATAGCAATACAGTTTTATCTCCAGATACGATAAATATAGCTTTGAATGCAATAGAGGAGGGAAAAACCGTAATCTTAGAAAACATATATTTTGATTTTGATCAGTTTCAGCTGAATGCAAAATCAATTCATGAGCTGGATAGAATTGTGAGTTACCTTAAATCAAATCTAGAAATAAAATTTGAAGTTGAAGGGCACACAGACAATAGAGGAGATAAACAATATAATATGACTTTGTCTCAAAAAAGAGCGCAATCAGTTTGCGACTATTTATTAGCTAAAGGAATCGATAAAAATCGCTTGGAGGTCAAAGGTTATGGATCCTCAAAAATGATCGATTTTTCGGATACAGAGCGAGCCCATCAAATTAATCGCAGAATTGCTTTTCGAGTGTTAAAGTAATACTTTAAGTAAAAGGTTACATTTTTTTGTACTTTTTTTTCAAATATTGAATCAAAATTTAATCGAAGTTTATTGATGAATCGAAGATGAATATTCCGTTTATTGCTCAAAACCTGAATATTGTTAAGTAATTCATGCAAAATTCATGATTTAACCTAAAAAGTAAGCTTTTGATGATATTCATTAAATGTTTTGATGGTTTTGTTGAATACCATATAATTGATATAAATTTAGTAACTGAAATATAATGTACAATTTAAACAGTATGATATGAAGAGGATTCTACTACTCAGTTTCATGTCTTTGGTTGTAGCTTTCGGAGCTATGGCGCAAAGAACTGTATCTGGTAAAATTACCTCCGCCGAGGACGGGGAAGGTATACCAGGTGTTAACGTTGTTCTAAAGGGAACAACTACAGGTACTACTACAGATTTGGAAGGTAACTACCGACTAAGTGTACCAGAAGAAGGAGGAACATTGGTGTTCTCATTTATCGGCCTTTTGGCTCAGGAAGTTCAAATCGGAGCACGCTCTGTTATTGATGTAGCCATGGAGTCAGATGTTCAGCAATTAACAGAAGTTGTTGTAACAGGTTATGGTATTGAGAGAGCAGCAAGAGAACTTACTTACCAGACGGAAAGTATAGGTTCTGATCGTTTGATGATTGGTCAGCAGACTCAAGCCGCTACTGGTTTGGTAGGTAAAATCGCTGGAGCTCAAATCAACGTTCAGGATAATGGTGTAAATCCTCAAACTCAGATTCTTTTAAGAGGTCTTCGTTCTATCTCAGCCAACAACGAGGCGATGATTGTTATAGATGGTGCAGTTGCAACATCCGCAGCATTCAGTGCACTCAACCCTGCTGACATTGCAAGTATCGATATCATGAAAAGTGCCAATTTAGGTGCTCAGTATGGATCACGTGCTGCAAACGGTGTGGTAGTTGTAACTACAAAAAGAGGTAAGCCAGGGGATAAATTCACTGTAGGTTTAAACAGCTCTGTTACTTTCGAACAAGTTTCTTTCTTACCTGATTTCCAGGATACTTATGGTATTGGATGGGATGGTCATTACGATCCTATCGAAAATACTAACTGGGGTCCAAGATTGGATGGTGTTGTAAGACAAGTTGGTCCTACATTCCCTGAAGGTTATGTGTTGGAAACTCAGGAACTAGCTTATGCTCCTATCAAAGACAATCTTAGAGACTTTTTTGAAACTGGTCAAACAGTTCAAAATACTGCTTATTTCAGCGGTGGAAATCAGAACTCTGGATTTTACATGTCTATTGGTAATCAGAAAGTAAAGGGTATCATTCCAGATGACAGATATGATAGATATATGTTTAGAGTAAATGCTAACACTAGAATTAACAAGTTAGCATTATCAGTATCTTCAAACTTCATTTCAGATGAAACTGATGTTGTAGGTCAGGATATTGGAGCTCAGAGCAGAACGTTATATTGGTTTTTGTTGAATACTCAGGTAAACATTCCTCTTACTAGCTATAAAGATTATACCAATCCTGCTAGTTATGGATATACTGATAACTATTATAATGCTTATTATGAAAACCCTTACTGGGCTATAGGTACAAATAGAGATACAAGAAGAAGCAACAGATTTGTTGCAAACATGAGTGCAAACTATGACATTCTTGATAATCTAACCCTTGCTACTAGAATTGGTGTAAACACTTCTTCTCTAACAGCACAATACTGGAGAGATGAATTGATCTACAATCCAGTTTTACAGCCTGCTGGTAATGATGTTTCTTCATTCTTAATTGAATCAGAATCTCAGTTCACAGAGATTAACGGTAATGCTTATTTGACTGGAAAATTCAATTTAGGTGGTGATTTCACTTTCACACCTATAGTTGGAGCAGCTTTCATCAATACTGAATCAAGAAGAAGTAAGATTCAGGCAAACAACCTAAGTATCCCTGGATTTTATGACATATCTAATGGTACAGGAAATTTGACTGGTCAGGTTGATCAATCTCAGCAAAGAGTTTTGGGTCTTTTCGCAGACTTTACTTTTGGATTTAAAAACTGGGCATTCTTGAATTTTGCAGGTAGACAAGATTATACTTCTACTTTGCCTCTTGATAACAATGCTTATTTCTATCCTGCTGTAAGTGCAAACATTATTCTGACAGATGCTATTTCTGCATTATCTGATAATGATGTTTTGAGCTTTGCTAAAGTCACGATTAGTAATTCGACTGTTTATAACGATCTTCCTGTTTATGCTTTGAATGAGCGTTATACTCAAGGATCAGTAAGAGATGCTAGAGGTCAAAACCAAGGATTCCCATTCCCATATGGAGCTATCAATGGTTTCGAAAGATCAGTTACTACTGTTGATGCAAGAATCAAAAAGGAAAAATTGAATACTACTGAAATTGGCGTGAATCTAGGTTTCCTTAATGACAGAATCAACCTTAGTGCAGCAGCATACAATACTAAGACTACTGATTTGATCACATTCACTACTCCTTCTGTGGCTTCAGGAGCTCAGTCATTTTTGACTAACATTGGTGAACTAGAGTCGACAGGTGCTGAGGCATCTTTGTCAGCTGTAATCATTAATAAAGGTGGTTTTACTTGGCAGGCTAATTTGAACTTCACTACATATAAAACTGTAGTTAACGAAATCGATCCGAATAACCCGGATTCTAAAGAAGTTCAAATTGAGAGCTATGGTACTTATGGTACTTATGCAATTGAAGGAAAAACTTTCCCTCAGTTGAAAGCTCAGGCTTACACAAGAGATCCTTCTGGAAATGTTGTTATTGATCCTGCAAACGGTAACCCAATAGTTGGTGATGTGGAAGTAATGGGTAAAGTTACTCCTGACTACATCCTGGGTGGTACTACTCAAGTTGGATTCAAAGGACTGACTCTTTCTGCTACATTTGACTATAGAACTGGTCATGTGTATTTCTCACAAGGTCACAATTCAATGGAATTCACTGGTAGATCTGTAGAAAGCGTTTCTTCAAATCGTAAAGATTTCGTTTGGCCAAACTCTGTTTATCAGTTGGCTGATGGCTCTTACGTGAAAAACGAAGGAATCCAAACAACAGGTGCTGTAATGGGCTTCTGGCAGAACACTTACAATGAGATCAAGGAAAACTATGTAAAGGATGCTACAGCTTTCAAGGTTCGTGAATTGGCCATTAGGTATTCAGTTCCACAATCATTGTTGTCCAAAACCAAAGTAGTGGAAAAACTAAGCATTGGATTTGTAGCTAGAAACCTTTGGGTATCATTACCAAAGTCTCAAAGCAACTTTTCTGATCCTGAATTCAGAAATACAAGATCAACCACATTTGGTACAAATACGTCATCAGATGCTGCGAATGGTATTGGTATTGGTGGTTATCTACAAGGTCCTCCTACAAGGTCTTTTGGATTTAGCCTAAATGTTGAATTCTAAAAATTTATCGAGATGAAGAAATTTTTAATATTAAATATATTATTCGCCACCTTATTAGTAGGGTGCGATGATTGGTTAGATGTAAACACAGATCCAAACAATCCTACTTCGATTGGGCCTGAGTTAATCCTTCCTGTAGCGCAGCATTATACTGCACGAATCATTCAGGAAGATAGAGGTATTAGTCACCTTGGAAACATGATTATGTACAATTGGAGTGAATCAGCTGGTTTCTCTTGGTACAATGATGAATTCCTTTATTTGACTAGTTCTACATTCTATGATGAGATTTTCGATTATACCTATCATGATGATTTGAAACAATATTCAGATCTTGATGATTTAGGTGATGAATATGCTGCTTACAAGGCAATAAGCATGATCATGAAATCTTATCACTTCCAGCTTTTAGTAGATTTTTATGGTGATATACCATATTTTGAAGCTTTAGGTAGAAGTTTGAATGCTACTCCTAAATATGATGCAGCTGCTGTTGTCTATGATGATCTTATCGTTAAGCTCACTGAGGCAATTGCGTTAATAGAAACTGCAGAGGCAGATCCTGTAAGTGTTATTCCTGGTGATGATGATATCATGTACAGCGGCGACATGACTGCATGGAAGCAGTTTGCAAACTCAGTTAAACTGAGAATTCTTACAAGGGTATCTGATGTGAAAGATGCAGCTTATATCACAGCTGAACTTGCGGCTATTGCAGCTGAAGGTTCGGGATATATTACATCTCCGGCACAAATCAACCCAGGATACGCGAATCAGCAAGATCAGCAAAATCCATTCTGGACTTCATTTGGTAAAGGTGTTACAGGAAGTAATACTTTAACAAATGATGCTACTTGTGCGTCTGATTTTATGATCAATTACCTTCAAGGAACAGGTGATACTAGAATCGGTAGATTGTTTGAAGAGCCTGCAACAGGTCATTTAGGAGTTCCTCAGGGAATAACTTCTGATCCTGCCACACAAGGTACTGCTCAGGTTTCTAACATCGGTCCTGGTCTATTGATCAGTGCATCTCAAAGTGCAACCATCATGACTTTGGCTGAAGTTTTCTTCAACCAGGCAGAGTTAGCCTTGAAAGGTTTTGGTGGAGATCCAGAAGCCTTCTACAATGCTGGTGTGACTGCTTCATTCACTTATCTAGGTTTAACTGCTGCTGATGCTACTACTTACCTTTCTCAAGGTGGTAATAACATTGCATATGCAAATGCGACTGATAAACTTGAGGCAATCATTACTCAAAAATGGCTTGGTGTCCAGGGTATTACAGCAGAACAGTCTTGGTTTGATTGGTCAAGAACTGGTTTTCCTTCAGGATTACCAATATCTATCGAGCAACCAAATTTGGTTAGACCTGTGAGATTGGCATATCCTGCAAGTGAAGTTGGTGGTAATGGAAACAATCTGCCATCACAACCAAATGTGTTTACTGAAAAGATCTTTTGGGCAAACTAAAATTTGAAATCATGAAAAAATTGAAATATTTATTCTTGTTGTTCTTAGGAGCAGCATTAGTTATATCATGTTCGGACGATGAGGAATCATTGGCTGATCAAATCGCAGGCACTCCAAATGTTGCGGCATTCGTTAATGCTAGTTTTAACATGTCTGGTGTGGCTGACGGTCGTACTGTAGACTATGAGATTCCTTTGAATCTTGTGGGTCCAGATCCTTCTTCGGCTACAGCTGATATTACTGTTACGATTGAGGTGGATGCGGCTTCAACGGCAGTTGAGGGAACTCATTTCTCAATTGAGTCTAAGCAGTTTACACTTACAGCTGCTAAGGGTTATAGAGATAAGTTGCCTGTAACAATGTTGACTGATGGTGTTGTAACACCACTTGAAGCGAATCCTGTGTTGATTTTAAAGATCACAGATGCTTCATCTTCAGAAAAAGTTGTTGCTAGCGCTAAGCCAATTACTGTAAGCATGTTGTTCTTGTGTCCTTCTGAGTTAGCTGGTGATTATTCACTTTCTGTGGATTATTTCAGAGCTGCTTCTGGTGGATTTCAAAGTACCACTACGCGTACTGATTCATGGACTCAGACTGGAGACGGACAATACAGAACTACTTTTGTAGGTCATTGGTCTGTAGCTGATCTTGGTGGCGAGCCGGGCTTTGACCTTATCGATGTGTGTAATGTGATTACTATTCCAGAGCAAAACTTGGTGAATTTATATTCAAACCTTGTAGAAGGTGTACCTGGTGCTAGCAGCGTTGATGCTGTAACTGGTGACATCCATTTGGAATACACTATATGTGCTTCTGACTGTCGTGAATATTTTGCGGATTACGTCAAGCTGTAACTTTATTGAACATTTTAATTTAGTATTATGAAAAAATATCTTAATTATAAAATTCCAGTTTTTGGCGCGATAGTAATATTCCTTTCTTCGTGTTATAGTGAAGGTGTATCGCCTATTGATTCTCCGGATGACAATAGCATTGCAACTTTTACTCCTGCTGGTGACTATTCTTCGATAAAAGAAGGAGACGTTTTGGAATATGAGATTTCTGTAGACAAAATGGTTGCCAACGATGTGCAATTCAGTGTTGTTTTCGGTGAAAACTCTGTTTTGGGACCAGATGATGTTTCAATCACCGGTGGTTTATTAGGTGCATTCAATGCTTCTACAACCATTAGTGTAGAAATCCTTGCTGATGATTTCCCAGAAGTTTCTGAAGCTGCTAGCTTTGAAATTAGCGCGGCTGAGGATTTAACGTGGAACTTCCAATTGAGTCCATTATCACAAGTAGTTTCTGTCTCAGCTGATGTTCCTAACGTAAATGATGATACATCACTTACTGTAGCATTTGGCTGGAGTGATCCTGAGCATATCACTGATTTCGACTTCTTGGTTGAGCATGCAGATCTTGGTTCATGGGGTGCTGCTGCAACTTCAGCTAACCCTGAAGTTGACTTAAGTGTATGGAAAACAGATGATGATGGAACTTACTATTATGGTGTAGATCCTTATGACGTGCCAGATGGCGATATTCCTTTCACAGTGAGTATCGGTTATCCTGATGGATCAGTTGAGTTTTTTGAAGGAACATTTAATGTTGCGAATCTTGGCGATTATACACAAGATACTTTCTCAGCTTGGGGTGCTCCAATGTACAGAATTTTGACTGTAGTGAAATCAGGCGAAAACTTTTCTGTTACTTTTGAATTTTAATCAAATGAATTAAGGTCAATAATGGCCATATTCTAATAACATAGGCCGCCTCGAATATTATTGAGGCGGCTTATTTTTTTAATAAAAGCCAGCCTAGGATATATTTTATTCACTGAATTGTACATGATTGAACAAAACTACTTTGAAAGCAATTATGTTATAATCGCATTATTAATGACTACATCCGTATGAAGAGAATCACGTCAAATATTTTACTTGCCATAGCGCTATTGTTGGTTTTAGTGAGATGTAATGAAAACAAACAAAGACTTGCTGAAAGGAATGCTCTAGAATTGACAAAAAATTCTGAAAGGCTGCCCGTAGCTAATTCACACGAAGAATCGCCAAATGGGTATTTTGAATATGTGCAAGCAATTTCTTATAAAAATGGAGTTACTTATCCTCCAAATTACCGGTTAGATCAATTCTTTAAGTCCAAACGAGAAATCCAATCCAAAAGATTGGCTCAAACACTAAATATAACATCAGTTGATTCTCGGGGGCCTGGAAATGTCGGAGGTAGAACAACTGCGATAATAGTTGACCCTGACGACCCAACTCATTCAACCTGGATAACAGGTGCTTCCGGTGGGGGAATTTGGAAAACTACTGATAAAGGTATTTCTTGGATGGATCTGTCTCAAGATTTGCCGATTTTATCCGTTAATACTTTGGCAATGGCTCCATCAAACCATGATGTAATATATGTTGGGACCGGAGATGGATCATTTGGTATTGCTTCATTAAGTGGTGATGGTCTATTTAAGTCAACAGAGAGGGGGGCAGTTGGATCTTGGAAACAATTATCTTCTACTGCTGGATTAGACGAATTTAGGGATGTACACAAAATCATAGTAAACCCTTCTGATGAGAATGTAGTATTAGTTGCTACTAATACGGGTATTTATAAAAGTATTGATGGAGGAATATCATGGGCAGAGAAATATTCAAAGACTGATTCTAGAATTCATGATATTAGTTTTGCTCCCAATGATTTTAATGTTCAATATGCTGCTCTAGTAGCTGTGGGAATCTTGAAATCAGTGGATGCAGGTGAGACTTGGATTGAGTCAACAGAAGGAATGCTTGGTACCTCTTCATCTAACGGCTTAGGTGCTAGATTTGAAATAGCAACCACTCCTTCTAATCCTAACTTGGTTTACACAAGTACAACCAATGGTTTAGATGAGACATTATTATACAGAAGTGATGATCAGGCAGATTCTTGGGTTCTTGTGGATTTTGATCCAGAAGCCTCTGCTGATGGTCATTTTTTAGATGAACAAGGCTGGATACATACTTGTTTGGCAGTAAATCCCTTTAACGAAAATGAGGTTTTTATTGGTGGTATCTACATGGGCAAGTATTTAATTTCTGGTGAACCAAGGGAAGGTGAGCCAAGTTTTGGCGGTGTGAATTTGCAAAATGTTGATTTTCTTGACTTTGTCAATTTTGGCCAAACTTATTTCGGGGGCGCCTTGGCAATTGCCGATGGTCCTGATCCGTCTATTGAATTATTTTCAGTTGAAATCCGTTTCGGTTCTAACATTTCCCAAATGGCACATCGTTTTACTGTACCGGCAGAAGGTGGGGCAAATGGTGATGGTGGAGCCGGAGTACCTGACGATCAATATGGTTTTGCTGACTATGTTGAAGTTCCATTTGAAGTTTGGGATGTGACAAATAATAGACAGCTAATGATATCCTTTCGGGATCAGCAACGTGATGGAATATTTAATTTGAATGCGAGGGACGATGTTAATGATCCTGAATTGTTGACTGCAAGAGAATATCTGTTTATCCACAATATTGAATATGCTACTGTGGCAAGCAGTCTTGTTTCTGTGAATGGAGGACATTTGGCTAAAAATATGTATTTCTTTTGGCCTGTTTTATCAGCTGAAAGCACATGGGATCCGTCTAAATTTTCGACAGGCCGTATGAGAATTGGTTATGATAAGCCTACTCTAATCAATGGTTATCCTACACCATTAGCAAGTGGAAGTGGTGGTAGGACTAAATACGGTAGAATTAATCCTGAACTACATGTTGACCATCTGGACCTTCAAGTGGTACCACTGAATCCTGAAACCGGGTCGTTTATGATAGTGGATGCTAATGATGGAGGACTTGGCCTTTCAATGGATAATGGCGCCACATGGGCCCAGATTACCGATGGTTACATCACTACTCAATTTTATGGTGCAGATAAGAAAAAAGGGGAAGATGTATATTTTGGTGGCATGCAAGATAATGGTGGTTGGCGTAGTTTTGACGGAACTGTGGCGGATAAATCAACTCATTACGTTGAGGTGAGTGATGGTGACGGTTTAGAGGTAGTCTGGCATGCCCAAGATCCGAATAAAATGTTATCATCCTATACGAACAACTATTTTTCGAGGACACTTACAGGATCAACAGATATTGAAGAATGGGAGAACGCCTATGCAGGGATAGATGGAGATGGATCATTTCTGACGCGTGTATCATCTTCTAGGACACATCCTGATGTCTTGTTCGCAGTTGGTGCCCAAGGTGTTTATAAGACTACAGATTTTGCGGAATTATGGAATGTCGTGGCATTATCAGTTGAACAAGGATGGACATACAATTCAACTGCTACTGGTGAGCCAGTTGCATCAAGTGCAAATAATGTAGAGGTCTCATTGGCTAACCATAATATAGTATGGGCTGGTTCTGCTATGTTCAAGAGTCAAGTTTCTACTCGTGATCAAAATATCTTTGTTTCTACCAATGAAGGTCTGTCATATAAAGCGATAAATAAGTTTAATGAATCTGCAGGAAATATCAGCGGTATTGCCACTCATCCATTTGAAGATAGCACTGCATACATTCTTTTTTCATTTCCTAAGCAAGCAAAGATCATACGTACAACGGATTTGGGTGAAACTTGGGAAGATATATCAGGTTTTGGATCTGGCGAAACGAGTGCAAACGGATTTCCTGACGTTATGTTAAATTGTTTATTAGTACTCCCCCAAAATCCTGAAACTCTATGGGTCGGTACCGATATAGGGGTATTTGAGTCAACAGACAATGGTAATTCATGGCATTATGCTGATATCGGCTTGCCCGCAGTATCTATCCAGTCTATGAAAGTAGTTGACAACCAGGTGATTATTGGAACTTATGGTCGGGGAATTTGGACAGTCACTATGTCCGACTTAAATATTACACAATCTTTGATTAAGTCGGCTGAATACAAAGTACCTCGATCAGCTGATTTAACTCTGGATTTTCGTGCAGATTATGACAGTGTGATGTTTTATTCTGGTGGTAAATGGAGTCAAACGATGAAGGATGTTGATTTCACAACATTAACAACCGCTAATGTTCCTATGTATGCTTCAAAGAATACTAGATTGGCTATTCAAATGGTTGCTTACAAAAATGGTGTGAAGTATGAATCTGCCAAGCAATTTACAATTTTTAATTTTATTCCATTGTTGTTTAAAGTAGCTCAGAATGCTACTGAACCTGGTATTGTTGATGTGGCTGTTGTTATTCCGGATTTCTATGAAAAAATTGAAATTTTAGTTGATGATGTTGTTGCTTTTGAAACAAACGATATTAATCAAACTGGTATTGTTACATTTGAAATTCCGACGGATAAAATTGGTAGCGTAAACGTTCATGCAATAGGGTATTTGGATGGAATTGCTTTTGAATCTGAAAAGCGCTCGGTCAAAATTTCTGTTATCAATTCCATTGACATCACAAAACAGATTACGATAGGTCCCAACCCGACAAATGGAATTCTAAATATTTCGCTAGACGATCTTTCAGCTAATATAGAAGCAGCTACTATTTATGGAATGTCTGGTCGGAAATTGAGAGAATGGAATGCGAGTCGTGAAATAAACCTTGACTATCTGGATTTGACTGAGTTTGAAAATGGTATTTACCTGCTTAATGTAAAAACGAGTAAAGGCGAGATCACTAAAAGAATAATTAAGCGATGAGGATTTTATTGGTTTTGACGCTGATTTTCATCTTGTCCTGTAGGGGATCGAAACAATACTCATCTGAGCAGGCTAGAATCGATTTGGGTTTAGAGGAAGGTCGGGAAGTGACTTGTAAGCCCAACCAGAGTGGAACCTATGATCTTTGTACGTCGGGTGAAGTTAATAAAGTGGAAAGTGCGTTGGTATTCCTAATCTATAATAAAAGTGAGCAGAAGGTCGTTTTTGATGCTTCTGTGGTTGCTGGCTATGTTAAGTGGATTAGTGATATTGAGGTCGAATATTATTCAGCTCCTGGAATCGTGTCAACAGCCCAATCCAAGGAAGATTTTATTTGGATTTACAATACTCAAACGGGGGAAACTATACGAAAATCAGCCAGTAATCAAAAGTTGAAATGATTGTATAAACGATTACAGTCCATCCTTCATTGATGGACTGTTTTGTTTCTAATTATGCTTGGCGCCTAGATTTTTATGAAATTTGTTATAGTGACTTACGGATAAGGCCGATTTCTGTAGTTGGAGTTTGATAAACAAAGAAAATAGTTAGATAATAAAAACTATAACTAATGAAGTTGAAAAACCTAAGACCTTATTTTTTCAAATAATTAGTATCGGGATTTAAATAATGCTTTCCAGTTAATATGAATAAACCTATAACAACCTTAATCATGATGGCTTTGATATTTTCATGCAAAGTCAATAAAGTCAAGCAAGATACTGCTCTGTTCTATGAACAGGCGTTCGAGGCGAAGTTTGATCAAAACGGAGACCTTTTCAACTACGTTTTCAGTCCCACAACCAAGTTCGTACTTTGCATCAGAAATTCAGAGGTGAATCCAATGACCTATGATTATAGTGTGTTTGATATTGATTCAAAAGCGGAATTATTGTCAAGTGGATTCATAGGATCTGGGGTAAGCTGGTCAAGTGACTCTGAGATTTTAATAGAAGGTACCTCAAGGGTAGAGAAACAATTATTATTTATTGATGTTCTAACTGGGGCCAAACGCGTGACCAAAACCGTCGAAAAATAAAAGATATGAGATATTCCATAATAATATTGTGTGTTTTAATCACCGGAAATATTCTGGCTCAGAATAAGACAAAAAGTAAAATCAATAAGGATGAAATAGTTCCTGGGCAGTATGTTGTAAAGTTCAAACATGCTGCAGATTTAGAGGATTTTAATGCCAATAATTCTAAGCTCAATTTCAAGGTAATAGAATCAAAGCAAGCGTTTAAATCCTCAAGAGTTTCGGCCAACTCAAGAAAAGATAAATCAGGTGTTGATCTTAGTCGATACTATTTTGTTCAAACTGGAAAGTCAGAAGCTCCTGAGAATGTCATATCTGGTTTTAGTTCGCTTGATATGGTAGAATATATTGAACCAATATTTAAACGAAAAGTAGCTGCTTTGCCCTATACGCCAAATGATGCTTCTATTGGTAATCAGACTTTTCTTGAAGCAATTAAAGCATTTGATGCATGGAGTATCACTAAGGGGTCTGAGGATATTGTTATAGCGATTGTGGATGCTGGTGTAGATTATGAACATGAAGATCTGGCGGATAAAATATATCTCAACGTCGCTGAAATACCAGACAATGGAATAGATGATGATAATGATGGTTACATTGATAATTATTATGGGTGGGATTTTGCAGGACCAGATCTAAACAATATTTCCGAAGACAATGATCCGATAGCAAAAGGAGCAAATATTGATCACGGAACCTTTGTTTCAGGATGTGCTGCTGCTAATACAGATAACGAAATAGGTATTGCTGGTGTAGGATTTAATGTAAAATATATGGCCTTGAAGTGTTCTCCTGAAAATGACGAGACTGCACCAGGTGGGTCAGCCTATTTATACAACACTATCTCTGCAGTTTTATATGCAGCCGAGCATGGTGCGGATGTAATTAATATGTCTTATGGAGGAAGTGGATATAGCCAGTTCGAACAGGATATTTTCACTTATGCAGCACTTGAAATGGATGTGGTATTGGTAGCAGCTGCTGGAAATGACGGAGAGGATTTAGCACAATATCCTGCACAATATGATCACGTAATCTCTGTAGCAGCAACCAACGATAATGATGTGAAGGCTTCATTTTCTAATTTTGGTTCGTGGGTAGATATGGCAGCACCAGGAGTATCTATATACAGTACCAATACGAACAGTAGATATGGCCCCATAAGTGGGACTTCATTTTCTTCACCTATTGTAGCGGGAGCTGCAGGTTTATTGAGATCCTTTTATCCGGATTATAATCAATTCCAAATCAGTCAGCTTTTGATTCATACAGGAGATGATATTTCCAACATAAACGCAAATAATTCTCAGATTGGGCTGAGGTTAAATATTTACAATGCTTTAACTAAATCTACTCCTGCTGTCAGGTTTGATTCAGTATCTGTGATAAATGATAATGGACAGATTCCCTTAAAATCGGAAAAAGCGTATGTTTATTTAAACTTAGTGAATGAGTTGGATCCTACTTCTTCTTCTACAACAGTAACCATAGTTGAAGTCACTGATGTAGGTGTTGTATTCGATAGTGATACCTTGTTAAGTGTTGGAGAAATCACCAGTGGTCAGTCTTTCACCTTTAATCATGCTTTTTCTTTTGAAATGCCTTCAGACATAGGTCAGGAAAACGTCATTTTTGAATTGATAATCCAAGATACGATTACAGGTTTCAAGAGTCGAAAGTTGATTCGGTCAATTTTGAATCCTGTTGATTTTGACAACTTCCCAAGATTAATGGTGCCATACACCAATGATTTTGAATCCAATTTGGATGATTTTTTTGTTGAAAATATTTCAGGTAGCCGATTACAACTTGGTAAATCTTCCATTGGAGGTAAAAGTGGAACCACTTCAGGAGATAACGCATGGGTTTTGGGTATTGACGAATCGAACTACCAGGACGCATCAAAAAACTATTTATATACGCCGATTTTCGATTTTAGCCTACTGGGAGAATATATTCTTACTTTTCAAACAAAATACTCATTCGAAGAAAAATGGGATGGATTTATAGTTGATTATTCTATGGATTTAGGAGACTCATGGATGCAATTGAATCCAAATGTAGAAGAGGGGTGGTATGACGTGATTTCGGAAAATAACACAGATGATCCAAATACAGTATGGAAAAGTACACCTATATTTTCGGGCACTACAAACAACAGATTTGTTCTCAAAACGGTGAATTTGTCAGATTTAAGTGGCAATGATCAAATCGGGTTTAGATTTCATATTAGAACGGATTTGGCATCAACCGATGTTGGAATGGTCATTGACGATTTTGAATTAACCGGACCAGTTGGTGGTCTGGTAGTGCCGTCATTTTCCTACGAAGTTAATTCTGGATCATTTGGATGTGAAGGGGTGGAGATGATCTTTAAAAACGAATCGACTGGTTCAGTTGCTAATTTAAGTTGGGATTTTGGTGCCAATGCAACCCCAACATCTGCCGAAGGAGTTGGCCCACATACAGTGACATTCGATACAGCAGGGGAATATGTGGTGGTATTGACTGCTACAGATTCACAAAATAGTACTACAACTAAAACTTCGACTGTTTCAATATCAACCATTCATACCCCGAACATTAATCAAACGGTTGATGATGGTGGTGTATTTGTAATCGCTGTGACTGATGAAGCGGATGCATATCAGTGGTATTTGAATGACGAAGCTATTGATGGAGCAACAAGTCAAAGCTATACTTCAAATATTGAGGGATTTTATACCGTTGATGTAACCCAAGGGTCTTGTGTGATTTCCGCATCAATAGAGCCTGTAATAACAGCTTTGGTTGAAGATCAAAGCATGTTCTCTATTTATCCAAATCCAATAATCACTGGCGGGCAGATATCCATTGCATTTAGAAAGCAACTGTCAGAACCGGTAGTAATTAGGATAATGGACGCAACAGGTAGATTGCTTTTGGAAAGTCATACTAATACCAGAGAAGGTCTCCTGTCTTTCGATATTTCCAGTAAAGCCAAAGGAATTTATTTCATCAGCATCACTTCAGAATATGGGCAGACAATTGAGAAGTTGATTGTAAAATAAAATTTTGAAATATTTGAAAATCCACAATGATAAAGCCCTGATAGTATTAGACTATCGGGGCTTTATTTTTTCTTTTTCACCCCTGAATCTTTTCTTTCAAGCATTTCAGTGATCATTTCATCTATAGCATTTTCCTGAAGGATAGAATCGAATATTGCCCAATATAAAGGGGAGTCTATTTGTGTTTTAGCCCAAATCTGAAAATCTGACATGGAATTTAAAATGATCAATGGAATTTGATGCTTGCATCCAAGTGACCAGATGAGTTTGGATAATGCTGCATTTTCTCTCAAATCAAAAATGAACTCGATCTCTTCGCTGTTAGCAATAATCCATTCATTTGCATTTCCGGACTTGATTACGTCACAATATTTCATCTCACTAAGAGAAGTATGACGGATGTCATTCTGAACCAATATAAGATTTGTGAAATTGCGGTTGTTTAATTCTTTGATGAGTTTGGTGCCAAAATCATTCTTGCCAATAAAGATTAATATCATAGTTCAAATTTAATGAGTTGATCAATGCTTTCACACAGATTGATCCTTTACTATCTTTGCGCCCTGTTATGGTTTACGTCAGCCGAAAGGAACATTTTAATGCAGCACACAAGCTTTACAATCCAAATTGGACTGAGGAGCAGAATATTGCCGCTTTTGGACCGTGTGCCAATGCGAATTGGCATGGTCATAATTTTGAATTAATTGTCACTGTGAAAGGTGATCCTGATCCGGATACCGGTTTTGTTGTTGATTTGAAAAAACTGAGCTTGCTCGTCAAGTCAGATATTACTGACAAAGTTGATCATAAAAATCTAAATATGGACGTAGATTTTATGATTGGTAAAATGGCCAGTTGTGAAAATCTGGTTATGGAATTTTGGAAAATTCTAGAACCAAAGGTAAAAATGCTAGGTAGCAACTGTTTGCTTCATTCATTGAAGCTTTATGAAACTCCCCGCAACTATGTTGAGTATTTTGGCTAGAAAAATATTTAAGCCGCTCTGAGTTTATTGAACTTAGACTTCTCAAATTTTTCTTGAGCGTATTCTCTACTAACTTCAATCTCCTTGATTTCTTTCGAAGATGGAATTTCAAACATGGCATCTGTGATGATTGCCTCGCAAATTGATCTCAATCCTCTTGCTCCCAATTTAAACTCAAGTGCCTTTTCTACAATGTAGTCAAGTGCATCTGGTAAAAATTTCAGTTCCACATCTTCCATTTCGAAGAGTTTTTCGTATTGCTTCACAAGTGCATTCTTCGGAACCGTCAGAATCATTTTTAGGGTTTCTGAATTTAAAGGATCCAGATGTGTCAACACCGGTAATCTACCGATCAACTCTGGAATCAATCCGAAACTTTTAAGATCCAATGCAGTGATGTATTGAAGTAGATTTTCTTTGTCAACAGGTGAGTTTTTAAAATCGTCCTGATTAGAAAATCCAATTGGTCGGGTGTTTAGACGATTGGCAATATGTCTTTCTATTCCATCAAATGCTCCTCCACAGATAAATAAAATATTTTCGGTGTTGACTGAGATCATTTTTTGATCAGGATGTTTTCTACCTCCTTGTGGTGGCACATTCACGGAAGTACCTTCAAGTAATTTGAGCAATGCTTGTTGCACACCCTCACCACTTACATCCCTTGTAATTGATGGATTATCAGATTTTCTGGCAATTTTATCTAGCTCATCTATGTAAACTATACCACGTTCTGCAGCTTCTACTTCGTAGTTTGCTGCCTGCAGCAGTCTTGTAAGAATGCTTTCTACATCTTCTCCAACATATCCTGCCTCTGTTAGCACAGTGGCATCAGCGATACAAAATGGCACTTGAAGAACCTTGGCTAATGTTCTGGCAAGGTAAGTTTTACCAGTCCCTGTTTGTCCTACCATAATGATGTTGGATTTTTCAATCACAACATCATCTTTAGAGTCGTTTTGCATCAATCTTTTGTAGTGATTGTAGACAGCAACAGATATGAATTTTTTGGCTTCATCCTGACCAATTACAAATTCGTCAAGATGTCGCTTCATGTCGGCTGGTTTGATCAGATTGAACTTTGGAGATTCAACAGAATTTTTTGTTTTCAACTCCTCATTCAAAATTTGTTGTGCCTGAGTGATACATTTATCACAGATATGGGCATGAATGCCCGATATCATTAGGTCAACATCTTTTTTATTTCGTCCACAAAAACTACAAGTTACTTGTGCCATTATCCTTTAGGGTTTTTTTGTAATACTTCGTCGATCAGGCCATATTCCTTCGCTTCGCTTGCTCTCATCCAATAGTCACGATCAGAATCGCGCTCTATTTCTTCGTAAGTTTTGCCGGTATGATTGGCCAATATCTCATAAAGATCTTTTCTTAATTCCTGCATCTGACGAAGCGTGATTTCCATGTCTCTGGATTGACCCTGCATACCGCCTGATGGTTGGTGAATCATGATTCTTGAATGTGGCAATGCAGATCTTTTCCCTTTTGCTCCACCTGCCATCAAAACAGCTCCCATTGATGCGGCCATCCCGGTGCAAATTGTTGCAACTTCTGGGCTCACGTATTGCATGGTGTCATACATGCCTAATCCCGCATATACTGATCCTCCTGGGCTATTTATGTAAAGCAATATGTCTTTTTTGGCATCCACGGACTCCAAAAATAACAATTGAGCAGTGATAATGTTGGCAATGTTTTCTTCTACCTGCATGCCTAGAAATATGATTCTATCCATGATTAATCGAGAAAAAACATCTATTTCTCTGAAATTGGTAGGGCGCTCTTCGATAACCGCTCTCGTCATGTTGTTCACCTTTTCAACGTAACTATCAAAGGTCAGACCATTGATTCCTTGACCTTTTACTGCAAATTTTCTAAACTCATCTTTATTGATCATGTTTCAATTTAGCTTAACTGATTAAAATTAAAAAAGTCCTTAACATATGGCAAGGACTTAGTTTAAACTTATTTTACCGAAAGTAAGTTCGTCAAAGTTTTCTGAAATCGTCCAGACTTACGGCCTTTTCCTTAATCGTAACTTGAGACTTAATATATTCAAATACTTTGATAGCAAGAACCTGGTTATAGATTTTCATATAATTCTCACCATTTTCACCTTGTAGATAATTATTGGCAAAGGTGTCAAGCTGGTCTTCCATTTGGCCAATCAATCCTGCCTGACCAAATTGTGCACGAATCATATTCTTAGCTTCTTCAACCACTTCAGCATTGTCCACCTGAATATTCTGATCTCTGGATATTTTATTTCGGATTAGTGACCATTTTAATTCATTCGCGTAAGCTTCATATTCTACTTCCATCATTTCTGGCGTGATGTTTTCGTTTGTTTTCATCAACCAGGTCTTCAGAAAATTATCAGGGAGTTCAATTTTGGCTTTTTCTACCAGAGTTTCTCTCAGCTGATGCGTGAAGAAATGTTCTTCTTCATTTTTGTAATTTACGCTAATCGCCTCTTTCACTTTATCCTTAAACTCAGCTTCAGATTTTACAGCACCTTCACCAAATGTTTTGTCAAAGAGCGATTGATCGATTTTCGCAGGTGTGGTTCTGTTAATTGCTTTCAGGGTGAAATTTAATTTACCCTTTAAGCTGTCAAAGGAATCATGCGAAATACCAAGTTGATGATGTAATTTGTGGCTGTCTTTATAAAGCTTTTTAGGCTCTATTTCCACAGTCTCTTCCAACTTCAATCCGATAAGCTTTTTAGATATAGAAGATTCTGTTTCTGCTAGATCTATGGCTATTTCTTTCTCTATGTCGTTTTCTACAGACACGATTGCGCCATGAAGCACATCATTAGCAGCTGAAACATCAGGATTTGAAATATCACCGAATTGTTTTTGAAGGTTTTCAAAAGTTTCTTTCAAAACTTTGTCATCAATCTTGATCGTGTTTTTATCCACTTTCAATTTGCTGTCAATAACCAAATCAAAGTCAGTTGCAAACCCGATGTTGTATTCAAAATCAAAATCTTTTTGAGTATCCAAATCGATTGACTCGAAATCATCTTCTTTAGGTAGTGGTTCCCCCAAAATATGAAGGTCACTCTCTTTGATGTACTTATTGAGACTTGTCGACAAAATTTTATTCAATTCCTCAGCAAGAATTGATTTGCCGTACATCTTTTTGACCAGACCCAAAGGCACCTTTCCGGCTCTGAAGCCTTTGATGTTTGCCTTCTTGCTAAACTCTTTAATCTTTTGTGTGACAGCAGGTTGGTAATCATCCTCCTTTAAACTAATTTTAATTGAGGCTTCTGTCTTGTCTTTTTTTTCAAGTATGATTTCCAATTGATTGAAAATTAAAAGTGTAAAATGATAAAAAATAAAAACCCTCTTCCCATTCCTCGGCCCGAGAGCTATCGGGATCGGGTATTTGAAAAGAGGGTTGCTTTATGTGCGGATGAAGGGACTCGAACCCCCATGCCTCGCGGCGCTAGATCCTAAGTCTAGTGCGTCTACCAATTTCGCCACATCCGCTGAAAAGGAGTGCAAAGATAACCGTAATTTTAAAATCATCAATAGTGTGATTAATTTTATTTTATGATTTTAGATGTTGATTTAGAAGAAGAGAGAAAAGAAATCATTAGAAGGTATAGTAAGCTGCTGCGCCGAGCCAAACCAGTCCTAAAAAGTGGTGATGCGGCCATCATCAAAAAAGCTTTTTCTATATCTGCTGAGGCGCATAAAGATATGCGCAGAAAATCGGGTGAACCATATATTTTTCATCCATTAGAGGTTGCACAAATATGTGTGGATGAAATTGGCCTGGGCACTACATCTATTGTTTCTGCGCTGCTTCATGATGTTGTGGAAGACACAGATATGACTCTGGCCGATATCGAGAGATTGTTTGGTCGAAGAGTTGCGAAAATAATCGATGGCCTTACCAAGATATCTGGAGTATTTGATCAAGGGAGCTCGCAGCAAGCGGAAAATTTCAGAAAAATGCTTCTTACACTTTCGGATGATGTTCGTGTGATCCTGATTAAGCTGGCAGATAGGCTCCACAATATGAGGACGCTTGGGAGTATGCCGCGTGATAAACAGCTTAAAATTGCCAATGAAACTATATACATATATGCTCCATTAGCTCACAGGCTTGGCTTGTATGCAATTAAGTCAGAACTTGAGGATCTTTATTTGAAATATACGGATCGTGAGACTTACCAGCATATTGCCCATAAGATCAATGCGAGTAAAGACGCTCGAAACAAGTTCATCAGGAATTTCATCAAACCAATTAAGGATGAATTAAATGAATTAGACTTTGTCTGTGAAATCAAAGGGCGTCCAAAATCCATCCATTCCATTCTGAATAAAATGCGCAAGCAAAACGTGCCTTATGAAGAAGTGTACGATTTGTTTGCGATACGTATCATCGTTGATACGGAGCTCGAATACGAAAAGGCCGCTTGCTGGCAGGTGTATTCTATAGTTACAGATCATTATCAACCCAATCCTGATAGATTAAGAGATTGGATCAGTATGCCAAAATCCAATGGATATGAGTCGCTTCATACCACAGTGATGAGCGGGAGAGGTCAGTGGGTGGAAGTGCAGATCAGAACCAGACGGATGGACGATATTGCTGAGAAAGGGTATGCCGCGCATTGGAAATATAAAGAAAGTAAAGATGCGAGTGGAGATCAGGGACTTGAGATGTGGATTTCCAAGGTGAGGGCAATCCTGGAGCAAAATGATGCCTCTGCTATAGAATTTGTTGATGATTTTAGATCTAGCCTGTTTCATGAAGAAGTTTTCGCATTTACTCCAAAAGGAGACCTGATCACATTGCCCAATGGTGCGACTGCACTGGATTTTGCCTTTGATATCCACTCGGAGGTAGGGGCTCACTGTTTAGGAGCTAAAGTGAATCAAAAACTTGTCCCACTTAATTATGAACTCAAAAATGGTGATCAGGTAGAAATACTCACTTCCAAAAAACAAAGGCCAAAGGAGGATTGGCTGAAATATGTCGTCACTAGTAAGGCCAAAAACAACATTCGGGATTCCCTGAAAGAAGAAAAAAAGCAGTTTGCTGCGGAAGGAAGAGAGGTTGTAAAAAGAAAAGTCAAGCAACTAAAGTTGACGTTTAATCAGGAAGTTGTAGATCAATTGGTAGCCTATTTCGAGACGAAAACCGCTACTGATTTATTTTATCTAATTGGAAAAGGTAAAATAGATCATAATGAGATTAAAAAATTCAATGAGCAAAAGCCAGAGCCAGCCCGTCGTGTAGGTCGTGTTTCAGATACTACCGCATTTAAGGATCAAATCAAACAAGTCAGGAAGGATGACTTTGATTTGCTTTTAATCGGCGAGGACATGGATGTGGTCGAGTATCAGTTTGCAAAATGTTGCAATCCAATACCTGGAGATGATGTTTTTGGCTTTGTGACGGTTTCGGAAGGAATCAAAATTCATCGGACCAATTGCCCAAATGCGGTTTCTCTTTTATCAAATTATGGATATAGAATAATTAAGGCCCGATGGACGTCAAGTCAGGATAATTCATTCTTGGCCAGTTTGAAAATTATTGGTGCGGATCGAATGGGGTTAATTAATGATGTGTCTCGTATTATCTCCTCAGAACTTAAGGTCAATATGCGTTCCTTATCTATCAATACCGAAGGAGGGATTTTTGAGGGTGAAATAGAACTCTATGTAAATGATACCACTCATCTTGAGCATCTTATAAAAAATCTTGAGGCGGTTCAAGGAGTATTCTCGGTATCAAGAGATAGTTAAACATAAATCATCTGTCTCCCCTATATTTGCGGTGCAATGCAGCAAGAGGTCATATTTGAAGAAGTAAAAAAGATTTTCACCGCTTTTCTTGAAAGGAAAACGTTGAGAAAAACACCGGAAAGGTTCGCGATTCTTGAGGAGATTTACTCCAGAACTGGCCATTTTGATGTAGAATCACTTTACATCAGCATGAAGGATAAAAACTACCGCGTGAGCCGAGCTACCGTATATAATACGCTTGATCTTTTGGTGGAATGCGATTTGGTTACAAAACATCAATTCGGAAAAAATCTCGCTCAATACGAAAAATCATATGGTTTTAGACAACATGATCATCTGATTTGCACAGATTGCAATAAAGTTTCAGAGTTTTGTGATCCTCGGATTCAAAACATACAAAACATGGTAGGTGAGCTTCTCAAATTTGATGTGATTCATCATTCTTTGATCCTCTATGGTCATTGTATCAAAGAAAATTGTGAGAACAAACCATCTTAAAACGGACTTTTGAAAGTCTAATTAAAAATTAATTGAATGAAATATTCACACGTTATAAATAAGGATCTTTTTAAGTTGGTATTCACAGGTGATCTGATTGGAGAAAATAATGGTCCAGATCTGGTAGAAATGGTAAATGATGCCCTCAATAAAGGAGTGAAATATTGTCTTGTTGATATTACAGATGTGAGATATATCAATAGCAGTGGTATTGGAGTGCTCATCACTATTCTCACCAAATTTCGAAACAAATCAGGTGAGCTTTATCTCATCAATCCATCCGAACATGTTAAAAAACTATTGATCATCACCAAACTTCAAGCGATTTTCAATATTGTGGATTCGGAGGAGGAAGCATTAAATAAAATTTCAAAATAATAAATATGTCATCAGTAGATATTCTGTTGGGCCTTCAGTGGGGGGATGAAGGCAAAGGAAAAGTTGTGGATTTTTTGGCGCCAAAATATGATGTGGTAGCCAGATTTCAAGGCGGTCCAAATGCCGGCCATACCTTAGAGTTTGACGGTCACAAACATGTTTTACATCAAATCCCATCAGGGATATTTCACGAAGGAATTCTCAATGTGATTGGAAACGGTGTAGTGCTTGATCCGATTACCTTCAAACGTGAAATTGAAAACCTCAAGCCATTTGATCTTGATCTGAAGAGACATTTGGTGATTTCCAACAAAGCACAGATGATCATCCCCACTCATCGAATGCTGGACAAGGCGTATGAAATAGCCAAAGGTGATAAGAAAATTGGTTCAACACTTAGAGGCATAGGTCCTACTTATCAAGACAAAGCCGCTCGTAAAGGATTGAGAATTGGTGACATCAACGAGCCGGATTTTGAATCCAGATATCAGCAATTGCGAGATTTCCATCTTCAGATTCTGGAGAGGTATGATTTTCAGGCTGATTTGGAAGAAGAAGAAAAGCAGTTTTTTGAGGCAGTTGAAATGGTAAGGGAATTTGACATCCTGAGCACAGAATATTTAATCAATCAAGCAATAGTAGATGGTCAAAGTGTGCTTGCAGAAGGCGCGCAAGGATCTTTACTTGATATTGATTTCGGAAGTTATCCTTATGTGACTAGTAGCAACACCATTGCTGCTGGAGCATGTACGGGATTAGGTATTGCACCAGGACGAATAGGTGAGGTTTATGGTATTTTTAAAGCATACTGTACCCGTGTTGGGAGTGGTCCATTTCCTACCGAACTACATGATGCCACGGGCGAAGAACTTAGAAAACTAGGAAACGAATTTGGTGCAACTACTGGCCGCCCAAGAAGATGCGGTTGGTTGGATTTGCCAGCGTTGAGATATACGGTTATGTTAAATGGTGTTACTCAACTATTCATGATGAAAGCGGATGTGCTCGAGCAAATGAGTGAATTGCAAGTGGGTCATAGCTATATGTATAAAAACGAGCTAACCGATGAGTTACCGCTTTATCTGGATAATCAAGATTTTTCAGTAAGCTACGACACTTTCAAAAGCTGGGGAAAAACAGTGGCTAAAGACTATGCATCCATGCCAAAGGGATTGCTTGACTACATAGATTACATCGAAAGTAGGGTAAACGCCCCGATCAACATGGTTTCGCTTGGGCCAGACAGAACCCAAACGATCATGAAAGGAGGCATTACAGAATAAATGAATTGAAAGTATATAAATAAAGGCCCAGCAATTTAGATTGTTGGGCTTTTTTTTGCCTTTATCAGGGTTTGGTAGCAATGAAAGTTGGGTGAAATAATTAAAAATAAAATACAAACGATTGTAGTTTAGTTGATGTGAACACACTTGTTTTATTGTTAAATTATTTCATGGAATTGACTTAAAATTGAGACAGAAACTAAAAATGATCTCTGAAAACCCCATTCAACATGAAACTTTCAATAGCTCTTTTCCTCTTTGGGATTTTAATAATCATGTCCTGTGATCAACAGAAAGAATCCAAAAATACTGCACCAATGACTGACGAGGTTTGGTGGAAAGAAGGAATAATCTATCAGATTTATCCACGCAGCTTCAAAGACACAAATGGGGATGGAGTAGGTGATTTGAGAGGAGTCATTGAAAAACTAGACTATATCCAAAGTTTGGGTGTGAAAATGGTATGGATGAATCCGTTCTTTCAATCTCCAAATGTGGATAATGGATATGATGTGAGTGACTATCGAGCTATCCTGCCTGAGTTCGGAACAATGGCGGATTTTGACGAGCTACTGCAGGGGCTGCATGATCGAAACATAAAATTTGTATTGGATGTGGTAGTAAACCACAGCAGTGATCAACATGAATGGTTTAAGCAATCAAGAAGTTCTAGGGATAATCCTTATAGAGATTATTATCATTGGTGGCCTGCCGAAAAGGGAAAGCCCAATTATAGATACAGCTTATTTGATTCAAAAGGTGATGCATGGAAGTATGATTCACTTACGAATGCTTATTATCTCCATTATTTTGCTCAGGAGCAGCCAGATCTAAACTGGGAAAATCCAAAAGTCCGTTCTGAAGTTTATGAGATAATGAGATTTTGGGCGGATAAGGGTGTAGATGGATTCAGATTGGATGCTTTCCAGTTTGTGAGTAAAGACACCACTTTTCCTGAATTCCCAGAAGGCTTTGAGAAAGATGTAATCAAATGGTATGGAATGGGACCAAATCTGCATGACTATCTGAGAGAAATGAATCAGGAGGTATTTAGTAAATACGATATTTTCTCTGTTTCTGAAGGTGCTGGGAGCACATTTGAAGATGCACATGATTTGGTAGATGCAGATCGAAATGAATTGCATATGGCCTATCATTTCAAAACAGTGGATTTGGTCAATTCTCTTGATGGTTACAAGGTTGCCGATCTCAAAAAGGTATTTTCAGAATGGGATAATGCCTTTGCAGAAAATGGATGGATTTCAATTTTTCTCGCAAATCATGATGTATCACGATTGGTAAGTCGATTTGGAAACGATAGTCCGGAATATCGTGATGTTTCTACACAGCTTTTAAATACCTTTTTACTCAGCATGAGAGGTACACCATATATATATTACGGTGATGAGTTGGGTATGACTAACATTGATTTTCAAAATATTGACCAATATCAGGATATTGCTGCCATCAACGGGTATAAAAAAGCATTGTCAGAAGGTGAGGATATGGAGCTATTTATGAAAAAACTAAACTTTCTTTCGAGAGATAATGGCCGCACACCTATGCAATGGGATGACTCTGAGAATTCAGGATTTAGCACAGGGATTCCTTGGCTGCCTGTGAATGAAAACTTTGTGGAAGTAAACGTCCAATCTCAGGAATCCAATCCCGAAAGTACTTTGAATCATTTCAGGAAAATGACCAAACTACGCAACGAGAATAAAGTATTGGTCTATGGTAAGTATGAATTATTAGATACTGAAATCGAGGAGGTTTATGCCTACACTAGAGTATTAGGGGATGATAAAATGCTGATTGTACTGAATTTCGCACAGGATAATGTAAGTTTCCAAATCCCTGTAGAAATAACTGCTACTGATATATTGATCAATAATTACGGATCAATTTCCCGAGATGAAAACATGCTAAATCTCGAGCCATATCAAGCAGTGATTTTTAAAATCAAATAGTCGATTGCTGATTTTTCTGAAGGCTGATTGAGGATTAATTCTTGATTTAGTTCCGTAGGGTGCTTTCACGCACGACCACTTCAGTGCTTAGAACATGGGTCTTATTTATTTCTGCACCTTTATTATTCGCCTGTTCGATTAATAATTCCGCAGCTTTGTATCCCATTTCATATCCGGGTTGGGAAATCGTACTCATGGCTGGTTCGTAAATAGATGAAATAGCCCAATTACTAAAGCCAATCACTGCAACATCCTCAGGAATTTTTAAGCCGGCTTGTTTTATTTTTTTCATGGCGCTGATTCCAAGCATATCCGTGGTAGCGAAAAGACCATCTATTACTCTTTTATTCACAAGTTTCTCACTTAGCGCTTGTCCTTCTTCAAAATCTTCGCCTCCAGAAGTATGAAGTACCCATTCCTTTTCATAAGTCAAACCAGCTTTTTCTAAGGCTTGTTGATATCCATGAAATCGCTCCTGATTGATGATAAGTGAAGGCGGCCCCCCTAAATAAGCGATGCGTGTGCATCCTTGATCAATAAGATGTTGAGTGGCTTTATAGCCAGCATCAAAATCATCGATAATAACCCTTGGAGAATCTATTTCATCGCAAATACAATCAAAAAATACCATTGGTATTCTTCTGCGTGCAAATTGATGGAAATGTTCAAAATCAATTGTGTCTTTTGTGACACAAGCAAGCAAACCGTCTACTCTTCCGTTAATTAATGTTTTCGAATCAATTACTTCCCTTTCATAAGAGTTGTGGCTGGAGCATATGATCACACTATATTCATTTGAATAAGCGAAATCTTCTATGCCACGGATAACCGAAGCAAAAAACTCATGCACCAATTGAGGGATGATTACACCTATGGTGCGCGTTTTACTGTTCTTTAAACTTAAGGCTGTAAGGTTTGGAGTGTAATTGTATTTTTCAGCAAGTTTCTGTACGGCCAATCTGGTCTCGGGTTTTACTACAGGATTATTTGCGATTGCTCTTGAAACCGTTGAAATTGATATGTTCAATTCTCGAGCAATATCCTTGATAGTTACATTTCCATTTTTCATCAATTCTAAGTTAATGATTTCATCTTTAATTGGAGCGTGGTAAGATAGGATTCTCTGGTAACATATTCATGATTTGGAAAGGTAAGTTTCCTTATTTCCATCCTTTGAAAAGTATCAACATTGAAAATAATTAAAAATTAATTTCATTACAAACGTTTGCATTTCCATATTCCCTAAAAAGCCTTGTTTTTATTGAAATATCCTTTTTTTTATTGATTGGAATTACTTTTCTTGGTGGTTGGAATTATGCTGTGGTTTCCACAAAATCATTTCAAACGAACTAATTTTTTACTAACCAAATGTTGTAATATGAATAGAAGTTTACTCTTTGTATTGTCGCTTTTCCTGGTGGTGTCTGTATGGGCTCAGGAGCGTACAATATCAGGTACTGTTACAGATGCGTCAAACGGCGAAACTGTACCAGGTGCAAGTGTTCTTGTTAAAGGAACTACGAGTGGTACAATCACTGATTTTGATGGAAAATATTCCATCTCAGTTGGGGATGGTGCTGTACTACAAATTTCTTTTGTGGGATATATCTCACAGGAAGTTGCGGTAGGTAATAAGTCAATAATTGATGCGGCTCTTGAATTAAATGTTGAGGAGTTGGCAGAAGTTGTTGTAATTGGATACGGATCTCAGGATAAGAAGGAAATCACATCGTCTGTGGTTACTTTGGATGAGGCAGCATTCAACAAAGGAAACGTAAATGATCCTTCTCAACTACTTCAAGGTAAAGTACCCGGGCTAAGCCTTTACAACAAAGGAGGTGACCCAAACTCAACTGCAACTATTCGCTTGAGAGGTATCTCTACTGTCGGAGCAAACACTGAGCCTTTGGTAGTAATCGATGGTGTAATCGGTGCATCATTGAGCAATGTCGATCCTAATGATATTGCAACTATTAACGTATTGAAAGATGGTTCTGCTGCAGCGATCTACGGAAGTAGAGGTTCAAGTGGTGTTATCTTGGTAACCACAAAATCAGGTAAGAGAGGTTCTGGTGTAAATGCTTCATACAATACATATGTGGCTGCTGCAACAATAGCCAATTCTCAGCCTGTAATGAACAAAAGTGAATATTTGGCTGCTGGTGGTAACGATCTTGGCGATGAAACAGATTGGATTGATGAAGTGACTAGAACAGGTATCACCAATGTTCACAATTTGTCTGTAACTGGTGCATCTGAAAATACTACTTTCAGGTTGTCTACCAACATTAGAAATGTAGATGGTATTCTCAGGAAATCAGGTTTCGATCAAATCAACGCACGTGCTAATATAGACCACTATGCTTTGAATGATAAATTGAACATCAAATTCAACATGTCTTTGACTAACCGCGAATCTGATTATTCATTCAATGAGGCATTGAGATATGCTGTACTTTACAACCCAACTGCTCCTATAAATAATCCTGATGGAAGCTATTTTCAGGCTATTTTGTTTGACAACTTCAACCCTGTTGCTATTGTTGAGCAGAACAAAAATTTGGGTGAGAAGAAAGATATTAACTTCAATACTCAGTTATCTTATAATATTCTTGATGAATTATCTGTTACTGCCAATTATGCACAACAGTATTCTAATGATACAAGAGCTGAGTATTATCCAAGAACTTCATTCTTCAGAGGTTTGAATAGAGGTGGTTTGGCAAGAAGATCTGCTGCAAACACCAAATTCTCTTTGTTTGAAGCTTATACTACGTATACTAATTCCTTCAGTTCATTTAACCTTTCAGCTTCAGCGGGGTATTCTTATCAGGAGCAATCAGATGAAAATTTTGTAGTTCAATTAGGTGACTTTCCTTCTGATCAACTTGGATTCAACTCACTTGAAGACTCAAGAAACATATTAATTGGTGGCGCAAGTTTGATAGAAGTATTAAGTAATGCCTCTCCAAATGCTAAAATCATTGCATTCTTTGGAAGGGTAAACCTTACGTTTGATGATGCCATCTATTTCAACGCTTCGTTGAGAAGAGAAGGATCAACAAAATTGGGAGCTGATAACCAATGGGGGCTTTTCCCTGCATTGGGCTTAGGAGCTGATTTGACCAAATACATAGATATGGGTCCTGTGAATTCAATGAAACTTAGAGTAGGTTATGGTGTGACCGGTTCCTTACCTTCACAATCAGGTCTTGCCCAGGATTTATATGATTATACTTTTTCTGCAGATGATTACGTCCGAACAAGAGGAGCAAATCCTGATTTGTCATGGGAAGAAAAGGCTGAAATTAATTTGGGAGTTGATTTTGGAATGATGAACAACAGATTGACAGGTTCGATTGATGTTTATTCCCGTGACATTAATGACTTCATATTGGAAAGGGAAGTTGATGTTGCGGTTTTCGGTTTTGAAAGACAATATCAAAATGCCGGCAAGTTAAATACGAAAGGTATTGAAGTTGCCTTGAACTATTCTGTCGTTGACAATGGGGACTTTACTTATAATACTGGTGTAGTAACATCATCTTATGCTACCACTCTTGAGGAATATGTTATAGATGAGTCAATGAGGGCTAATCTTGGTGCTCCAGGTCAAAATGCTACAAACATGGTAAGAATCAAAGTGGGTGAGAAAGTGGGACAACTTTGGGGTCCAGTATTCTCTGGTCAGATTGATGACAATGGTGCGCCAATCATGAAAGATTTGAATGGTGATGGTACTATCAATGCCGCTCAGGGTAGCGCGTTGGCTGATGATGGAGACTTTAAGCAGCTTGGCACGGGTATTCCAACCCTGGAATTAGGATGGACAAATCAGGTTACTTACAAAAACTGGGATTTGAATGCATTCTTTAGAGGTGCTTTTGGTCACAGCCTTGTAAATACTTACCGTGCTTTTTATGAGCCAATCGATCCAGGTGCGATCAACTCTTACAATAGAATTAAATCAGACAAGCAAATTCCTGAATTAACTTCAGCACAATTCAGTTCACTGTATGTTGAAAAAGCAGACTTCCTAAGACTTGATAACGCAACCTTAGGATACAATTTCAATCTTGATCCGGGATCAGCTTTCAAAAGCATCAGAGGATACGTAAGTGTACAAAATGCTTTTACTATTACCAAATATGCTGGTATAGATCCTGATCCAGTTCTTGCAGACCGAGGTTCTGTTGACAATGGTAATAGATTCGAAGATGCATTCGGTGTACCGAGAGCTGCTGATGTGTTGGCTCCAGGTATTGACCGAAGGAACAATTATTTCACGGCCAGAACTTTTACAGTTGGTATCAATGTTGGATTTTAATTAACTGATCTACAATGAAAAATATATTTAAAATAATGTTATTGTCTTCTCTTTTTGTATTCGGCTATGGCTGTACAGATTTGGAGGAAGATTTGAAAGGGGATTATAGCGAAGATGCCGGTGACCCTGCATCTAAAAAAGGTAATAGTCCAAATGTGACCAAAGATTTGCCTCAAGATGGCCTAGGTCCCGCTTTCGGTGAGTTATTTAATGGAACTGCTAACCACGAAAGATATTTTTCCATATCTGAAATTTCAACGGATGAAATGATCATAACCCAGAAGGGTGGTGACTGGTTTGATGGCGGAATCTGGATTGATATGCAACAGCATACATGGCAGTCCACGCACGTTGGATTAAACAACGCATGGACTGATTGCTACAAGGGAATCGGACAATGTAACCAATTGTTAGCTGATGGATCAACATCGGATGAAGGATCGGCTCAATTGAGGGCATTGAGAGCCTATTTCTATTGGAGATTGATGGATGCTTTTGGGGGGGTTAAAATCACAACAACTCCTGAAGTAGATGTTCAGCAATCAGATAGGGCTACTGTTTATGCATTTATCGAATCAGAATTGTTGGCAGCTATTCCCGATCTATCAACATCTAAGCAAGCCTATGGTCGTGTAAATCAATCTGGTGCCTATGCCTTATTAGCCAGATTATATCTAAATGCGGAAGTATATACCGGTGTTGCCGAATGGCAAAAGGCTATTGATGCTGCCGATGAGGTAATTGATGCTGGTCTTTATGATTTGGATACTGATTATGCCTCAGTTTTTGCACCTGATAATGTTGAAAATATCGAGCACATTTGGGTGGTTCCATTTGATCAGGTAAATGGGCCAAATATGAACTTTGCCCAAATGACCCTTCATTATCCAAGCCAGTTGACTTATGATTTGGCTTCTCAGCCATGGAATGGTTATTCTACCTTGGAAGAATTTTACAATTCTTATGAAGATGGTGATGCCAGAAAAACAAATAACTTCATTGTTGGTCCACAGACTGACTTGAATGGAGCACCAATCCTTGATTTGGCTTTTGATAAAGCAGATCCTGATGGTGCGCCAATAAATTACACCCCTGCCATTAATGAGTTATTTCCAAATGGTAGTCGTCAAGCTGGAGCAAGATTGGGTAAATTCAGCTTCAAAATTGGGCAGCAGGACAACATGGATAATGATTTTCCACTATTCAGATATGGTGAAATTTTGTTGACTAAAGCTGAGGCATTGGCTCGATTAAATGGTTTTGGAGACGCAGAAGCACTTTCGTTGGTTAATCTGCTAAGGGAGAGAGCAGGTGTATCAGCCTGGACAGGATTGACTGAAGAAGATTTACTTGCAGAAAGAGGAAGAGAGATGTTTCAGGAATCAAGCAGACGAACTGATCTGATCAGATTTGGAGCTTGGGGTGATGCATGGCAATTTAAGAATGCCCATAGTAATGCCGCCTTGAATATTTTCCCAATTCCTAATGCTGCAATTTTAGCAGCTGACGCAGCATTTCCATTGACTCAGAATCCTGGTTATAATTAATATTTAGTTTTTGATTTACTATGAGGGTTACCGTAGTTTTACGGTAGCCCTTTTTTTCTTTGGCTTATGCCGCGACTTTTTCCATTTATAGTTTTAATTATTATCCTAGTTCAATGTGATCAGAAAAAATCTCCTGAATTGGTATTTGAGCCGATGGGGGTTGATTCATGGATGACATTCCAAAATGATCTCGTATTTACAGAAGCATTTAATCCCTATACATATCGCAATTTTTTCAATGGTGGCGGTGTGGCTTTAGGAGATATCAATAATGATGGTTTGTTGGATATTTATTTCACTGGAAATATTGTTGACAATCAACTTTTGTTAAATAAAGGCAATTGGCAATTTGAAGATATTACCGAGTTGGCAGGTGTCAAATGCAAAGAGGTGTGGTCATCAGGGGCCACATTCGTAGATATCAATGCTGATGGCTATCTGGATCTCTATGTATGCAAATCAGGTAAACCAGAAGGACTTAATCGGCACAACGAATTATTTATCAATAATGGAGACCTCACATTTACCGAAAAATCTAAAGCCTATGGCCTGGATATAAATGGTCTCTCTACCCACGCAGCATTTTTTGATTATGATAAGGATGGCGATCTGGATTGCTACATTCTTACGAATTCCATGCGCTCAATTGGTGGTTTTGATCTGATAAAAAACCAACGTGAACGAACAGATGAAGATGGAGGAGGAAATAAGTTTATGAAAAATGAAGATGGACTTTTCATAGATTATACCGAACAGGCCGGAATATATTCAAGTAAAATCGGGTTTGGGCTTGGCATCACTCTCAATGATTTTAATGGCGATTCGTGGACTGATATTTTTATATCTAATGACTTTTTTGAAAAGGATTATTTGTATTTAAATGATCAAAAAGGAGGTTTTGTGGAATCTTCAGAAAGCTCATTGCACAGCATGAGCATGGGATCAATGGGAGCGGATGCTGCAGATTTGAACAATGACAATTTACCGGATATTATGGTTACAGAGATGCTCCCCGCATCTATTGAAAGAATGAGAACCAAAACAGTTTTTGACACCTGGGATCATTATCAATTGGCAGAAGATTTGGGTTATGCCAATCAATTTCCACGAAATGTTTTGCAGCGAAATCTTGGTGCTAAAGGATTTTCTGAGGTTGGAAGATATTCGGGAATTTCAGCCACAGAGTGGAGTTGGGGAGCCTTGATTTTTGATATGGACAATGATGGACTCAAGGATATTTTTGTCAGTAATGGAATTTACAAAGACCTTTTAGATAGAGATTATTTGGCATTTACTGCGAATGATCAAAACGTAAAAAATATTTTAAATACAGAGAAAGAAGGCATTCTGAAATTGATTGAGCTCATGCCGTCGGCTGCTGTGGCTAATTTTGCTTTTCAGAATCAAGGAGACTTTACATTTGAAAATAAATCAGAAGATTGGGGGCTTGGCGAGAAGAGTTTTTCAAATGGAAGTGCATATGGTGATTTGGACAATGACGGTGACTTAGATCTGGTTGTGAACAATGTAAACATGCCATCTTATGTCTACAGAAACAATACAGACACCAGTCAAAATAGAAGTATTCGTGTGAACCTTTATGATCAAAGCAAAAACACAAGAGCAATTGGTTCGAGGCTGATCGCCTACGCAGGTGAAGATCAATACACGGTTGATCATTTTCCATCCAGAGGTTTTGAAAGCTCAGTTGATTATACCCTTCATTTAGGGGTTGGAGCCCATAAATATATCGATTCGTTGATGATAATCTGGCCAAAAGATGGTGCCGAGATGTTTTATAACATTCCTACAAATCAATTAATCGAAATCACTAAAAGTGGAATATCAAATATTAAAAAACCTACAAGCAATGAATATTCTTCACTTGTAAAATCAGATTTAGCCATTCCATTCATACATGAGGAAAACAATTTTGTGGATTTTGACCGTGACCGATTATTGCCGCAAATGTTCCATAACCTCGGGCCAGCCATCGCCATTGGAGATGTGAATGGAGATGGAAACGATGATTTATATATCGGCGGAGCGAAAGGATTTTCTGGAGGATTGTTTCTATCAAATCATGAAAAATTCACGGAAATCAAAATGCCAGATTCAGAGAAAAATTCATTTTCTGAGGATACTGATAATATTTTCTTTGATTGTGACAATGATGGCGATCTGGATTTATATGTAGCTTCTGGTGGTAGGGCATTTTCTAAAGGCTCATCAGCCTTGGCCGACAGGCTACACATTAACAATGGTACTGGTGAATTCCAATTAAGTAATGGTTTGCTTCCATTCAAACAATATTTCAGCACGGCGACAGTAGTCGCTAATGATTATGATTCTGATGGTGATCTTGATTTATTTGTCGGAGAAAGATTTCACCCTTTTCAATATGGAAAAAGTGTAAGGGGATATTTATTGCAAAATGACGGTTCCGGAAAATTTACTGACATAACCAGTTCCCATAGCCCCGATCTCTTAGAAATGCCCATGATCACAGATGCAACCTGGGCCGATATCAATGGCGATAATACAAGTGATCTGATCATAGCGACAGAATGGGGTGCTATTCATTTATTTATAAATGAAAATGGGAAACTGATAAATAAAACCAGAGAATCAACTTTGGATCAATTCACAGGATGGTGGAATGTGGTAGAAACATTAGACATTGATCACGATGGTGACATGGATATAGTAGCCGGAAATCATGGGAAAAACAGCTTTTTCAGAAATAATACGCGGCTCTATCAGGATGATTTTGATGAAAATGGAACGATAGATTATTTGATTTGTCATAAAATTGGAGATCAATACTATCCTATAGCTGATCGCGATGAGTTGATTAAACAGCTGCCAGGATTGAAGAAAAAAATCCTTCATTTCAGTGATTATTCAAACATGGATATCACGGAACTTCTCGGTGCTGAGATTTTAAAAAAAGCAAAAATCTCAGAAGCGGCAGTGCTGGAGTCTTCAATATTTATCAATGAAAATGAAAGGTTTATTAGATCGCCGATTCCATCAGAAATGCAACTTGCTCCTATTTACGCCATTCTTATCGAAGATATTAATGAAGATGGTTTCGATGATATTTTAGTTGGTGGCAATCAATATTTGGTCAAGCCACAGTTTGGAAGATATGATGCGCTTCCATTGACTATTTGGTTTGGAAGTGATCAGATGATAGAAAAGCCAAAAGTCGAAATGACAGGAATTTTCGGACAAATCAGAGATATTAAATCATTGAAAGTGGAAGGAAAAACCCATGTGATCCTTGGAAAAAATAATGAATCAATTGATATATATGAAATTCAAAAATAGTTTGATTATCACCTGCCTGATGATAACAGTGCTAGGTTGTGGGGAATCTCAATATTCAAAAACGGTAAAGCGTGAATTGAATTCTGGAAAAAAATATGATTCACTTTTCCTGACTTTTCAATTTGGTGATCAGAGAAGAGCGTTTTTTTCTAAAGGTTGGATTCAGAATAGCGAAGGTCTAATAAAGCAAGGTCCGGGAAATCAGAATGTCGAATTTATAATGGGTGAAAGTAAACCTGGAAGCTCTCAAATTAGGATGTTGTTTTATCCCAAGTTTACTCAAGAAGATCAACTTCATGTAATGGATCTTTCATTTGATTATCTTGGGTGGTCACTAAATAACAATCGATTTAATTCCGACAAATTAATGCAAGCAGTACAGGATACACTAATGAGTTGGTATGGTGGAAATGATTTTATCAAGGTAGATATGGATGTCGAGCAACCTTCAGAACTCTTTGTCAAGGTGGATGGCAATCGACAAATAACATTGTTTATCAAAGACACCCAATGGGTGGAAGGAAAAATTGAAGACCTCACGGTCAAGTATAAAGATGGATTTTAATCATAACCAGTCTTAATCATGCGCTTAATCAATAAATCGTTACAAATTTCTTTTGGACTGGTCTTGCTTCTATTCTCATGCACTGAGAAAAAGGCGAACACTTTGTTTCAATTGATGGATAAATCAGAAACTGGAATTGGTTTTCGCAATGATCTGGCTTACGATGAAGAGTTCAACGTTTATACCTATCGCAATTATTACAATGGCGGGGGCGTATCTATTGGGGATATCAATAAAGATGGCTTGATGGATGTGTATTTCACATCAAACCTCGGCTCAAACAAACTTTTTCTAAATAAAGGCAACTTCAAATTCGAAGATATCACCGAATCTGCTGGTGTTTCTGGTACTAAGGCCTGGTCTACAGGTGTGACCATGGCGGATGTAAATGGTGATGGATGGATGGACATATATGTATGTAACTCTGGTGATATTGAAGGTGACAACAAGCAAAATGAATTGTTTATCAACAATGGAGATTTGACTTTTACGGAATCAGCAGGAAAATATGGTCTCGATGATAAAGGCTATTCTACACACGCGTCATTTTTCGATTATGATAAAGATGGTGATCTGGATGCCTACATCTTAAATAATTCTTATCAGGCCATCGGATCTTTTGATTTGCGCAGGAATGAGCGGCCAAAACGTGATTCGCTTGGCGGTGATAAACTCATGAGAAATGATAATGGCCTTTTTACTGATGTCAGCGAAGCTTCCGGAATTTACGGAAGCATAATCGGTTTCGGATTGGGTGTAACAGTGGGTGATGTAAACGGTGATAACTGGGATGATATCTATGTGTCGAATGATTTTTTCGAAAGGGATTATCTCTATATCAACCAAAAGGACGGCACTTTTTCAGAGCAACTCACCAATGAAATCAAATCAATCAGCGCAGCATCCATGGGTGCAGATTTGGCTGATATCAACAATGATGGCTACAATGATCTTTTTGTGACAGAAATGCTGCCATCTGACAATGAGCGACTCAGGTCTGTTACGACTTTTGAAGATTGGAATCGCTATCAATACAACATAGAAAATGGCTATTATCATCAATACACACGTAATACTTTTCAGCTCAATAATGGTGACAGTTCTTTTAGTGAAATTGGTCGTCTGGCTGGAGTAGAGGCTTCAGACTGGAGCTGGGGAGCATTGATTTTTGATTTTGAAAATGATGGAATGAAAGATCTTTTTATTGCAAATGGCATCTATCAGGATCTTACCAATCAAGATTATCTGCAATACATTTCCAACGAGGAGGTTTTAAAATCAATTGTCTCTAACAACAAGGTTGACTACAAAAAACTCATTGATATTATCCCTTCAAATCCAATAGAAAACCACGCATATCAAAACATGGGCAATCTAAATTTTGATAAAAAAACTAGTTATTACGGATTGAATCAACCCGGCTTTTCAAATGGATCTGCTTACGGAGATTTGGACAATGATGGCGATTTGGATCTGATTGTGAATAATGTGAACATGGAATCATTTGTTTACAAAAACACCACAAGTGAGAAAGGACTGGGGCATTATCTCAAATTTAAACTGGCAGGTAATGCGCCAAATACTTTTGCCATTGGTGCTAAAATAAGGATTCGCGCTGGCGAGGATATCTATTATGTAGAGCAGCAGCCAATCAGAGGATTTCAATCAAGTGTAGACCCTAGACCAAATGTAGGATTGAAAAACGGTGATCCGGTCGATATCACTGTCATCTGGCCAACTGGGAAAGTCACAATTCTAAATGGCTTGAAGGTGGATCAAACGGTAACTCTTACAGAAACTGAAGCTAAAGACACCAATCCTGAAGTTGAAAAATCGAAGCAAAATATTTTCAGGCAAGCGGATTTAAAGATTGATTTCAAGCATGAAGAAAACCTCTTTATAGACTTTGATCGCGATCGTTTGCTATATCACATGAATAGCACTGAAGCACCTAAAATGGCTGTCGGTGATGTGAATGCCGATGGAATCGAAGATATCTATGTGGGTGGTTCGAAGGAATTTGCAGGAACTTTGCTCTTTGGCACTGCAAAAGGTGGCTATGTACGTGCTACGGACCAGAGCATTTTTGAAGCAGATAAAATTTCAGAAGATGCCGAAAGCATATTTTTTGATGCAGACGGAGATGGTGATCTGGATTTATATGTGTGTAGTGGCGGGGTGGAATTTTCTCAATCATCATCAGCCCTAAAGGATCGTTTGTATTTTAATCAGGGCAAAGGACAATTCACAAAATCCACACAGCAGCTTCCAATAGCTAGTGGATATATAAGTAGCTCCACTGTCAGCGTGACGGATATTGATAAAGATGGTGATCTCGATCTTTTCGTTGGTGAAAGAATCAAACCATTGAATTATGGTCAGCCATGTAGTGGATATATGCTGCTGAATGATGGGAAAGGATATTTCTCTGAAATGGCCCAAACCAAAGGATTGAAAGATATAGGCATGATCACAGCGAGCACTTTTAGCGATCTTGATGGAGATGGTGATGATGATTTAGTAGTGACTGGTGAATTTTTAGCTGTTCATGTTTTTGAAAATGTAAATGGCTCCCTGGTTCAAAAAAATGATTCCACACTTTCAGGCCTTTCAGGATGGTGGAAATCAATCAAAGCCGCAGATATTGATGGCGATGGCGATTTGGATTTGATTTTGGGCAACCATGGCCTCAATAGCAGATTTAGAGCATCAGCAAATCAGCCAATTTCACTTTATGTTTATGATTTTGACAAAAACGGGTTTCAGGATCCAATTTTGACTCAGACCGACCCATCAGGAAAAGAATTTCCATTTGCCTTGAGGCACAATTTGATTGACCAAATCAAGGGACTTAAGAAAAATTTTCCCGATTACGAATCATTCAAAAACTCAACAATACAAGACGTATTTACTGATGAACAGCTTGCTCTTGCGACCACACTTCGAGCGCGCACCTTTGCATCTACCTTGCTGATCAATGAAGGGGGATTCAAATTTAGACCTGTCGTTTTACCCGTAGAGGCGCAATTATCTCCAATCTATGCTTTAGAATCTGGTGATTTCGATAATGATGGAGACATTGACTTCATAGCCGGTGGCAACCTTTATGGTGCCAAACCGGAAGTTGGTAGATATGATGCCAGCAATGGCGTTTTTCTTGAGAATATAGGAAAAGGGGAATTCAAAGCATATAATGGAGGCAGAGGATTCTCAGTGGAAGGTGAAGTGAGAGACATCCATGTTTCAGAAAATAGAATTTTTGTTTCCAGAAACAATGATTCATTGGTGATTTTTGAATTCTAGTTCAATGCGTTATCAAATATGGTTTCTAGTATTCTTTCTCACATTCTTTTTTGAGTGTGCTGATAGGGAAAATGGTAAACCGACTCTTTTCAATTTGCTGAACTCAGACCGAACAGGTGTTGATTTTTCGAATGACCTGCATCCGATGGGAGAGCTAAATATTATGGAATACCTCTATTTCTACAATGGGGGTGGCGTGGCGATTGGCGATATCAACAACGATGGTTTTGAGGATATTTTTTTCACAGCTAATCAGGGACCAAACAAGCTTTATCTCAATCAAGGCAATCTTACATTTTCTGATATCACCGAATCCGCAGGAATCATAAACAAATCAGATTGGTCCACGGGTGCAACAATGGCGGATGCAAATGGCGATGGACTTTTGGATATTTATGTTTGTAAAGTTGGAAATTATAAAACCATGCATGGCAGCAACCAACTTTTCATCAACAATGGAGATCTGACTTTTACTGAAAAAGCCGAGGAATTTGGACTCAATTTTTCTGGTTTTTCAACTCATTCAGCTTTTTTCGATTATGACCGGGATGGGGATTTGGATTTGTACCTGTTGAATCATGCGGTACATACCACAAGAAGCTATGCCCCAGCTACATCAAGATCGGAAACTGATCCACTCGCTGGTGACAGGCTTTTCCAAAATCAGCTAGATAAGGGTAGTTCAAAATTTGTAGATGTAACAGAAGAAGCCGGAATTTACAGCAGTTCCCAAGGATTTGGATTGGGTTTAGTTGTCGCCGATATCAATCAAGATGGGTGGGTGGATATTTACGTAGGAAATGATTTTCATGAAGATGATTACCTCTATCTCAATCAAGGAAATGGACGATTCGAGGAATCTTTGGGCCAATTCATAAATCACACTTCCAGATTCACAATGGGTGTCGATATTGCCGATATAAACGGCGATGCTTTGCTGGATATTTTTTCGCTTGATATGCTCCCGGCGGACAATCAGATTCTGATGAAATCCGGTGGAGAAGATGGCAATAAGGTTACAGAAGTGAAAATGAAATTTGGTTATAAGGACCAATATGCTAGAAATGCTTTTCAACTAAACAATGGCAATCAGTCATTTTCGGATGTGGCATTATTGACGAATACATACGCCACCGATTGGAGCTGGTCTGTTTTGCTTCAGGATTATGACAATGATGGATTGTCAGATATCTTCATTACCAATGGTATTTTCAGGCGTCCCAATGATCTTGATTACATCAATTTCTTGAGTAATGTAAACCTTGGACAATATGATGAAGCCTCACAGGATAGCTTGGAGCAAGAACTCATTGAGACCATGCCAACCTTAAAAATTCCTAACTACATGTTTCAGAATAAAGGGGGATTGAGCTTTGAGGAAGTTGGTGAGTCGTGGGGAGTAGGAGATCCGTCTTATTCTAATGGCGCGGCTTATGGTGATTTGGATAATGATGGTGACCTGGATTTAGTTGTAAACAATATCAACAATGCGGCATCTATTTATGAGAACAAGACAGATACGCTGTTACAAAATCAATATTTAAAAGTTCGGCTAAAGGGAATCGATGGAAATCCTTTTGCTTTGGGAGGAGACGTTTATGTCTTTGCAAATGGTAAAACCTGGAGAAGAGAAGCATTGACCACCAGAGGTTTTGAGTCAACTTCCTCATCCATTTTGCATTTTGGATTAGGGAGAATCGATAAGGTGGATTCAGTTTTGATTCGTTGGCCTAATGGTTCTGAGCAGCTTCTTATAAATCCAGCATTAAATCAAACGCTCACTATAAATCAAAACAGTGAAGCAGCCGTTCAGTCAAACCCAAAGCTGGAGTTAATCGAGGAAAAAATTACCATGCTTGGTTTTAAGCATAATGAAAACAATCACAAGGATTACGATTTGGAAGGCCTCATTCCTGAAAAATTATCAACGGAAGGTCCGGCTTTTGTTCAGGCAGATTTTAATGGTGATGGCAAAGCGGATATTTTCATCGGAGGAGCCAGAGATCAGTCGGCCGCACTTTTTTATCAGGATCAGAATTCTAAATTTCAATCAGTCAGAGTCAAAGACTTTATACTTGATCAGGGATTTGAAGATGTGGATGCGGCAGCATTTGATTTTGACAATGATGGGGATCTTGATTTATATGTAATGAGCGGCGGCAATGACAGAGAAGACGGAAACATCATGCTAATGGATCGCATTTATGTCAACGATCAAGGGCAGTTTCATAAATTGAATATAAATCTACCCACTACGAATGGAGGTGCAGTAGCCGTTGGAGATATGGATAATGATGGTTTTCCTGATGTATTTGTAGGCGCGAGATCAGTCCCCGGTGCATATGGACTTTCACCCACCAGTTATCTTTTGAAAAATGAAGGTGGAAAAGGGTTCTCAGAATTGAAATCATGGTCTTTAGGAATGGTCACAGATGCAGCATGGAGTGATATTGATGGCGATGGATTTATAGATTTACTAATCGTCGGAGACTGGATGAATGTCAGCTTTTTGAAAAATAACGATGGAAAAAATCTTTTAGACAAAACTCAGGAATACAATTTGGGGAATACCTCCGGTTTTTGGAATACCATAAAAATTGCTGATCTAAATGGTGATGGAATGCCTGATTTGATAGCAGGAAACAGTGGCACCAATGGCAAAATAAAGGCAAATCAAGCCCAGCCAGTAAATTTATATTTGGATGATTTTGATAACAATGGTCAGCTCGATCCTATTTTGTTTTATTGGAAAAATGGCGTCAATATTCCTTTTGCAGGCAAGGATGAACTAGTAAGGCAATTGCCATATTTGAAAAAGAAATTTTTAAGCTACCAAACATTTTCACAAGTCAGAAACATAACTGAGCTCACCGGGAAAACCCCTGAGGAAATTCTATCGATCAATTCGATTCAGGAATTAAGGTCTGGGATATTTATAAACCAAGGTGATCGCTTTGAATTCATGCCATTTCCAACAGCAGCGCAGATGAGTACAATTGAGGATTTGGAGCTTGTCTCGCAAGACAATTCCTGGATGATTATTTATGTCGGAAATTTCTTCGGCAATGTCACTTCCATAGGAAAATATGATGCCAGACAAGGAGGCTTTATTTCGTTCAAAAATGAGCGATTGGAATCCGTTGATGCATCAATTTCAATTCCATTCAATAATGAATACAGAGCCATATCTAATATTGGATTTGGTAAATTTGTAGTCATTCCTAATAACAGGGATGCATTTATTTTGGAGCCAGAAATCCAATTTGAAAAGACTAAATAATATTAAAATAATAGACATGAAACGACTCGTATTTTCATTGATTCTGTTGAGCGTGTTTGTAAACGCTTGCAAGGAAAACACAGCATATAAACAAATTCTAGAAGATCCTGAAACCTATCAGGCGACCATGAAGCAGCTCAGTGATGTGATTGTTTACGATATTTTTTCGCCACCCGTAGCTAGCCGTGTATATGCTTATGCCAATATTGCGGCATTTGAGACCTTGGCGCAGGCTAATCCGGACAGATTCAAATCAATGGCTGGTCAGCTTACTGATTTCACAAGTCCTGCAGCTCCTGAGGAAGGTGTCAATCCCAATCTTGCGGCCATTGAAGCATTTCTAATTGTTGGTACAAACCTTATTTTTTCAGAAGATCGCATGGATGATTTTAGAAATGAATTATATCAACGATTGGAAGAAAATGGATTGCCCTCATCGGTGAAGCAAAAGTCTCTGGAATATGGCGCGAAGATGGCAGATCACATCATGATTTGGGCTGATGGCGATATGTACAAGCAGACTAGAACATATCCCAAATACACCGTTCAAAAAGAGCAATTCAAATGGAAACCAACACCACCCGACTATATGGAAGGCATAGAGCCACATTGGAATAAAATCAGGACTTTGGTATTGGATTCAGCTGCTCAGTTTCCACCAATTCCACCACTGGAACTTACACTTGACGAGAAAAGTGAGTTTTATAAGCAATTAAAACAAGTATATGATGTTGGAAACAATCTTGACGAAGAACAGTCGGCAATAGCTAAGTTTTGGGATTGCAATCCATTCGTCTCTCATCATAAGGGACACGCCATGTTCGCAACTAAAAAAATAACACCAGGAGGGCATTGGATGGGAATTGTGGCTATTGCAGCACGTTCCGCCAATAGTGATTTCAATGAGACAGTTGAGGCTTATACAAGAACTTCTATTGCGTTATTTGATGGTTTTATTAGTTGCTGGAATGAAAAATGGAGAAGCATCGTCATTCGTCCTGAAACGTTGATCAACCAATACATGGATGAAGAATGGTTGCCATTGTTGCAAACCCCACCTTTTCCCGAATACACAAGCGGGCACAGCGTGATTTCACGCGCGGCTGCAGTTACACTTACAGATTTTTATGGTGATAATTTTGCCTTCGTTGATACCACGGAGAATGAATACGGGTTGCCGACACGTGAATTTTCATCATTTTTGAAAGCATCGGAAGAGGCAGCTATCAGTAGATTGTACGGTGGTATTCACTATATGATGGCAATTGAAAATGGTGTTAGCCAGGGCGAACAAGTTGGAGATTGGGTTGTAGCCCATCTTCAGACTTCAATTAATTAATTCTCAAAACCAACCCCAAAATAATGAAGTTCTTGAAGCAACATTACCAATATTTATTTCTACTACTGTTCATCACAGCTTGCATCCCCGAAGCTAAAGATGGAAGTAATGCGAAATATGATTCTTATTATCAGCCTTGGTATTCGCTCGAAGAACTTTTTCATGATGTGCAACTAGCTGGGGTTTATCCTGATTCTAAAACATTCGTTGATTGCACGCCCAAACGAAATCCAACTGAGATTCTATCAGATTATCGAATCCAAAAAGTCAAAGAAGGGTTTGATTTAAAATCTTTCGTGCTCGACAATTTCAACGATCCAGCAGATCCAACATCTGGAGAACAAGCCAAAATCAAGATTGATACTTCAATTTGTGTTGGTTGCTCAGATCCTGGAGACAAAGTAATCGGACAGCATCTCAATTTTCTGTGGAACCATTTGACACGTCAGGCATCTGAAAAAGAAGGTGAAACCACTCTAATTTCACTTCCAAGTCAATATGTAGTGCCAGGTGGCAGGTTCCGCGAGATCTATTATTGGGATAGTTACTTTACAATGATTGGTTTAGCTGAATCAGGCCGAACCGATTTGATAGCCTCGATGATAGATAATTTTGCTTATCTGATTGATACGATTGGCTTCATCCCCAATGGGAATAGAACTTATTATTTGGGTAGAAGCCAGCCTCCATTTTTCTCATCGATGGTAAGGCTTTACAGTAAATTAACTTCTCAAGAACAGGCTTTGAAATATCTTCCTGCTATTAGAAAAGAATATGATTTTTGGATGGAAGGTCAGAATGACTTGACTCCTGAAAATCCTGCAATCAATCATGTTGTTCTGTTATCAGACGGAGCAGTTTTAAATCGCTACTGGGATAAACTTGATTTTCCAAGACCTGAATCCTATCGTGAAGATTATGAACTGGCCGAAGAATTAGATGAATCTGCGAGAAAAAATCTGTATCGAAATTTAAGAGCAGGTGCTGCATCGGGTTGGGATTATAGCACGAGGTGGTTCAAGGATAAGAATGATTTTTCTTCAATCAGAACCATCGAAATTTTACCAGTTGATTTAAACTGTCTGATGTTTGCCACTGAATCTATTTTAAGTGATTTCTACAGAGCTGATGGTCAAATAGATTTAGCTGATATATTCGCCCAAAAAGCTGAAAAAAGAAAATCAATCATTCAAACCCTATTTTGGGATGTGGATCAAAAGGCGTTCACTGATTTTGTTTGGACAGATGGATCACTTTCAGATCAGCTAACACTCGCTGGGGCATTTCCATTATATTTCAATGTTGCTACTCAGGATCAAGCGCTAAGCGAAGGTGTTCGCATCGGTCAGGATTTTCTCCGGCCAGGTGGATTAATCACCACATCAATTGAGTCAGGACAGCAATGGGATTCACCAAACGGATGGGCACCATTACAGTGGATTGCCGCGAAAGGTCTAGAGCAATATGGTCAAATTGAACTTGCATCTGAAATATCTCAAAGATGGCTTGCTATCAATAAAAAAGTATTTAACAATACTGGTCGGATGATGGAAAAATATAATGTAACCGATACTACATTATTAGCAGGAGGAGGTGAATATCCTACACAGGATGGATTTGGTTGGACCAATGGAGTTTATCTTGGTTTCCTTTCGGAAAATCCCATTTATTGAAGTTTTAGAATCGGTCCATTTCATTCTGATTTTTGACTTCAAACATCTCAGTTTTGGCTCCAATTATTTGGATCTCACAAACTTTTTAATGGTATTTTAAAAATGAAAACGTTTTCATTCTAAATCAATGATTGATAACCTTTTCAAAGGTCTTTTACTTGTTCATTTCTTATTATTATTGGATGGTTAATCGGGTCTGCCCCGTTCACTTTTTTGTGAATACAAGCCTGATTTATGCCAATTACAATTTGTCCTGACTGTAGATCTTCATTATGATATTATGGTCTTGATAAGGATGTAAGAAATTGTTTTCACCGAACCCATTTTGCAGCGTATCAATTCACTGCAAAATGGATTTTAACCCGAAAGATTGACGTGTATAATCCCCAGGCAAATCAACTATTGATGCAGATTCTCCAGCGTGCTGATAAAGGCAATGTGCTGGATGAAGAATTTAAGCTTAGGCTTTCAGCCAACTTCCAGGATATTTTTTATTATTTCCACAGGTTATATCCTTTGCGTAATGATGTTTGGGATCATCTTGAGCACCTTGTTCAGGTTTTGATAAATAACCATTTGCAACGATCCGCGGAGTTAATAGAGATTGATAAGAAGCGACAGATGAATCCTCAATGGTTTACTAATCAGAGTATTGTAGGCATGATGTTATACGTCGATCGTTTTGCTAAAAATCTGAAAGGTCTGGAAAATCAACTGTCCTATTTTGATGATTTAGGTGTGAATATGCTTCATCTCATGCCTATTCTTAAAGCTCCCAAAGAGCACAATGATGGCGGATATGCAGTCTCAAATTATAGAGAAATCAATCCTGAGATTGGTACCATGGATGACGTAAGGCATCTCACTTCCAGCCTTCATAAAAAAGAGATGTATGTAATGATGGATTTTGTTTTGAACCATACTTCAGATGAACACGAATGGGCTGAGCGCGCTAAGAAAGGCGAAACAAAATACCAGTCCTATTATTATACATACAATGATCGTCAGATTCCCGACGCATTTGAACATTCATTGCCTCAGGTATTTCCAGATTCAGCACCTGGCAATTTTACCTATTCTTCTGAAATGAATAAATGGGTGATGACAGTATTCAATAATTATCAATGGGATTTGAATTATACCAATCCAGAAGTATTTATTGAAATGCTGGATGCATTATTAAACCTAAGTAATCAGGGTATCGATGTGCTTAGGCTTGATGCCTTGGCGTTTATGTGGAAAAAAATTGGCACAACCAGCCAAAACCTCGATGAAGCACATCTCCTGATTAAAGCATTTAAGTCTTGTGCTAAAGTATCAGCACCAGGTACCTTGTTTTTAGCTGAGGCCATTGTCGCCCCAGATGAAATCATCAAATATTTTGGGCAGGTTGATGAGGTGAGTAACGAATGCGATTTAGCTTATAATGCTACTTTGATGGTTCTACTTTGGGAAGCGATTGTTACCAAAAACAATAAATTGACATGGGTCACCCTCAATAATATTCCCAGAAAACCTAAAGGAGCAAGCTGGTTAAATTATGTCAGATGTCATGATGACATTGGTTTAGGTTATGAAGATATGCATGCCCAGTGGGCTGGCAATGATCCTTGGTCTCACAGAAAATTTATAATTGATTTTCTAACCGGTAAAATCGACTGGTCTTTTGCGCGCGGTAGAACCTTCATGGAAGATAAAATAAAAGGTGATGCCAGAATCTCTGGAAGCTTAGCGTCAATGACTGGTTTGGAAAGGGGCATTTTAGAGAATGACACTTTCCAAATCGATTTGGCCATCAGACGCATCCTGATGCTTCATAGTGTGATACTTTCATACGGAGGCATTCCAATGTTATATGCAGGTGATGAACTTGGTATGCTCAATGATTATTCTTTCGAAAAAGATAAAACCAAATCCAATGACAACAGATGGATGCATCGTCCGATGATGGATTGGGATAAAGCCAAAATGAGAGAATCAAAGGACACCATTGAATCAAAAATTTTCAAAGGCCTCAAAAAAATGATTGAGGTGCGCAATGACTGTCCCGAATTTGCAGATTTGGATAACTGTTATCTATTTGATTGTCACAACGAACATTTATTTGCTTATTCAAGGATATTAAATGATCACAGGACACTAGTAGTTTGTAACTTAAACGATCATCCAGAACCATTAAAGTCTGAAATGATGGATTACATGCATTTTGATATGAAAATGGGTGTTATAGATAGGATTTCTAATAAAAAATTAAAGTATAAAAACGCAATCTTACTCCTCGAACCTTATCAGGTGCTGTGGATTACTCAAAAAAAATAGAATGGATAAAATTTGGTGGAAAGAAGGGGTGGTGTACCAGATTTACCCAAGAAGTTTTAATGATAGCAATAACGATGGAGTTGGTGATATCCCAGGCATAATTGCAAAACTTGACTATATCAAAAAGCTGGGAGTTGACATCATTTGGCTTTGTCCAATTTATAAATCCCCCAATGATGACAATGGATATGATATCAGTGATTATACCGATATTATGGATGAATTCGGAACCATGGCAGATTTCGATAATCTGTTAGCTGAGATAAAAAAGCGCAATCTAAGATTGATTATGGATCTGGTTGTAAATCATTCTTCAGATGAACATGAGTGGTTTCAGGAATCTCGATCTTCCATCGATAATCCTAAGCGTGACTATTATACTTGGAGAAAAGGCAAAAATGGTGGTCCTCCAAACAACTATGAATCTTTCTTTGGCGGTGATGCTTGGCAATTTGATGAGCTGACCAAAGAATACTATTTACATCTATTCACCAAAAAGCAACCTGACTTGAATTGGGAGAATCCTAAGGTGAGACAGGAAGTTTACAACTTGATGAAATTTTGGCTCGATAAAGGGATCGACGGATTCAGAATGGATGTCATTTCTTTGATATCGAAACGAGAATTCACTGACACTACATATTCCGATTTTGCTGACACAATCAAAAAAGTCTATGCTAATGGGCCTAGAGTACATGAGTTTCTAAAAGAAATGAACAAGGAAGTACTCGCACATTATGATATCATGACCGTCGGTGAGGGACCAGGTGTGCTGCTTGAAAATGCCTTGAATTATGTTTCGGCGGATGCAAAGGAGCTGAATATGATATTTCAATTTGATCACATGTTTATAGACCATGGGCCAAATGGCAAATTTGATTATAAACCATATGATCTAAAGAGATTCAAATCGATTTTTAACCAATGGGATAAGGAAGTAGCCGAAAAAGGGTGGAACAGTATTTTTCTAGGTAATCATGATTTTCCGCGCATAGTTTCTCGGTTTGGAAATGATAAACTTTATTGGAAACAATCAGCAAAAGCGCTTGGACTTTTGCTGCAAACTTTGAGAGGCACCTCATACATTTATCAAGGTGATGAAATTGGCATGAGCAATGTTGCATTTGATAGCATTGATGATTATCGCGATGTTGAAACGTGGAATGCCTATGAAACGGTAAAAAATCAGGGAGGTGACTTACATCATTTCATGAAAATGCTGCACATTCAAGGTCGTGACAATGCCCGTACACCAATGCAATGGGATAGCACAAGGAATGCTGGTTTTTCAGAATCAACGCCATGGATCAAGGTGAATCCAAATCACACCAAAATTAATGTTGAGGATCAAGATTCGGATTCGGATTCAATCCTTAATTTTTATCGTGAATTATTAATAATCAGAAAAAGACACACCACATTGGTTTATGGTGAATACGAATGTATTCAACCTTATCACGACAAGGTTTTTGCTTATTGGAGATGGGATGATGATGATAAGTATCTTGTCTTAATTAATATGTCAGATTCTGATCAGGAATTTGAAGTTGATGAAAAATTTGTTTTGGAAAAATCTGATTTGCTAATTTCTAACCTGAGTAAATCCGTCAAAAATTTAAAAGGCACGAATATAGATCTTGAGCCTTGGGAAGCATGCTTGTATCAGATTGGTAGTTGAAAATAGATATTCAAATCCTAGACTATAAATACAATAGGGTTAAAAGTTCTTTTGAATCATATGACTTTCCGCCAATATAGGGATTTGGCAAAGTGGTCTTTTTAGGGTTTCAAAGCCATCTCTTGTGTCTGCTAAATACTTGAAATTTCACCTGCAAAATTCCTAATTCAATCTTTTTAGAAAATTTTAAAATAAACCCAACAAAAAGGTTGTTGAAGAGGGGTTTAAGTATCTATCTTTGCC
>CAYGUA010000018.1:0-36840 GCA_964353015.1 uncultured Marinoscillum sp.
ATAAAAAAACCCCGATCGAGATGACCAGGGTTTGCGTGGTGCTGAGTGGATTCGAACCACCGACTCACGGATTTTCAGTCCGATGCTCTACCAACTGAGCTACAGCACCGCGTTTAAGAGGGGGCAAAAGTAGATAATTATACGAGAGTCACAAAAATATTTTTTGAAAAAATAAAAGAGCTTTAAAACAAGATAAAATGAGTCTTATATCGCAAGTGGTTTTTATCCTGATTCTTGGGTTTTTTGGTTTTTTAATTGCCAAAAGAATCATTCGAATCAAATCGAATATAAATCTTGGTAAACCTGCCCAACTCAATGGAAACAAATCCGAAAGAATCAAAACCATGATGCTTGTCGCTTTTGGTCAGAAAAAGATGTTCAAGCGCTTCGTGCCGGCTATTTTTCACTCTTTCATCTATGTTGGATTTATCCTGATCAATCTTGAAGTGCTTGAAATTGTATTGGACGGACTGCTCGGTTCGCACAGGCTTTTTGCACCTTATTTAGGTAGTTTCTATACCATGATGATTTCATTTTTTGAAGTACTTGCCGTTTTGGTCATTGTGGGATGTCTGGTTTTTTTGGTCAGAAGAAATATTTTCAAGCTTGGGAGATTTCACAAAGTTGAGATGAAGGGTTGGCCAACTCTTGATGCAAACTTGATTCTGGTTATTGAAATTGTCTTGATGGTGGCTATACTTTCTATGAATGCCGCCGATCAGATTTTGCAGCAAAGAGGAATGGGACATTATACGGTAACAGGATCTTTTCTGATCAGTTCTGCATTGATGCCATTATTTGAGCAAATTCCTGCTGGTGGACTGCTGTTGTTAGAGCGGTCAGCCTGGTGGTTTCATATTGTTGGGATTTTTGCATTTGCTCTGTATGTGACCTACTCAAAGCATCTTCATATTTTCATGGCCTTCCCAAATACTTTCTACAGCAGATTGGAAGCAAAGGGCAAAATGAACAATATGAATGAGATCACCAATGAGGTGAAAATCATGCTTGGCATGCCGTTGGAAACCGAAGCTGCACCTCCGCCAGAAGGAATGAAGTTTGGCGCCAAAGATGTCAATGATCTTACCTGGAAGAATCTCATGGATGCTTATTCCTGTACCGAATGTGGACGCTGTACCTCGGAATGTCCGGCCAATCTTACTGGGAAAAAGCTATCGCCAAGAAAAATTATGATGGATACACGAGATCGTGTGGAAGAGGTAGGTCAGGCTATTCAGCAAGGAAAAAATGGATTTGAAGATGGAAAATATCTGCTTGGTGACTATATCACCAAAGAAGAAATCAATGCGTGCACAAGTTGTAATGCATGCGTGGAGGCTTGTCCGGTAAATATCAATCCACTTGAAATTATTCTGCAGTTAAGAAGGTTTGTGGCCATGGAAGAATCCGCTGCGCCAGCTTCATGGAATTCTATGTTTTCCAATGTTGAAACGAATTTCGCTCCGTGGAAATTTGCTCCATCTGATAGATTCAATTGGGCAGATGAATTAAAATCTAAAAGCTAAAAATCTGAATTATGAGTGTAGAAATAAAAATCCCGACTGTCGCCGAATTAGTAGCAAAAGGAGAAGCTCCTGAAATACTTTTTTGGGTTGGATGTGCAGGCTCTTACGATGATCGCTACAAAAATGTAACGAAAGCTTTTGTGAAAATCCTAAATCACGTGGGAGTCAATTTTGCAGTTTTAGGGCCAGAGGAAACTTGTACTGGTGACCCTGCCAGACGCGCGGGTAATGAATTCCTGTTTCAGATGCAGGCCATGGCCAATATTCAGGTATTGAATGGTTACAGTATTCAAAAAATTGTCACTGCATGTCCTCACTGTTTCAATACATTAAAAAATGAATATCCTGAGCTTGGAGGCAATTATGAGGTAATACATCACTCTCAGTTTCTTCAGCAGTTGATTGATGATGGAAAGGTGACATTGCAAGGAGGCGGATCATTTAAAGGAAGAAAAATTACTTTTCATGACTCCTGTTATCTGGGTCGTGCAAACAATGTCTATGAAGCACCAAGAAAGGTGCTGGAGGCATTAGATGCCGAACTTGTGGAGATGAAGCGATGTAAAACTACAGGATTATGTTGTGGAGCAGGAGGAGGTCAGATGTTTAAGGATGCGGAATCAGGCAATAAAGAAATTAACATCGAACGCACTGAGGAGGCTTTACAAACCAAAGCATCTACCATCGCTGTGGCTTGCCCCTTTTGTATGACCATGATGACTGATGGGGTAAAAAATAAGGAAAGAGAATCTGATGTGAAGGTTCAGGATCTGGCGGAACTCATTGCAGAGGCTGAAGGTTTGAATTAATGGTTACCAATGGATTAAATGGAAAAAATCTGTTTGAAACAAAAAATCCAATCATTTACTTTCAACCTTCACCCGGATATTCGGGTTAAATTTGTCTTATGATTACACAAGCAATAGATCAGATGCCTGACACTTCCCGCTTATGGGTTTATCAGTCAAACAGAGCATTTCTCCCGGAAGAAAAAATTCAAATTGAAATACTAACTCAAAGCTTTCTGAAACAATGGGCAGCTCATGGTGCATCATTGAATGCATCATTCTCTATTGAGTTTGATCAATTTATAGTAATTGCTGTAGATGAAACTCAGAGCGCAGCAAGTGGCTGTAGCATTGATGCTTCAGTGGGTTTGATACGCGAAATTGAGAATCAATTTGGTTTAAGTCTGCTTGATAGAACCAAAGTAGCTATTCTCAAAAATGGCGAAATCAGAATCTATGCTTTTAATTCCATAAAAGAAAATGTTCAGAATGGTCAAATTGAAGCTGATTCAATGATCTTTAATAATACCGTACAAACTTTAGGACAGTGGAAAGCGGATTGGCAACAGCCAGCGAAAAGTAGCTGGATTGGTCGATTTTTCGGCTAGTGGTATCTTCCATCGTCTTTGTTATCTTTTCAATAATCAATATTGCTTAAATTCGGTTTTCATTGAAAGAATTGTTGTAAATGAAGCAGCTCCCTTTACTTTTAGTCATCATTTTAATCTTACAATCCTGCACTCAGCGTATCGCACAGCGTAGCTTTGAGAAAGGTGAGTTTGAACGTGCTATCGAATTGTATAAGAAGGGCATGGATGAAAATGATCCTGATAGAAACTTTCAGATTGCTGAATCCTATCGTAAATCAAATAGACTAAAAGAAGCGGCGCGATTTTATGCGTCAGCTGCAAAAAATGGCTCCACTGAGCCTACTTTGCCATATAATTATGCCAGATCGCTGAAGGCAAATGAGCAATATGATGAGGCCGAAAAAATCCTGAATGAATATTTGTCTAAGCCTGCCGGTGAAAAGAAATACCGTGAGTTGGCTCAATATGAGCTCGACAATCTCGACAATCTTGATATCATTATAGAGCAAACAAACTATTTCAGAATAAAAAATCTGGATGCTTTGAATACGCCTCGGGCAGAGTATTCACCGGTTTATCAAAATGGATTATTGTATTTTACTTCAAACCGAAACAGTGAGCGAATCTACCTTGTTACCGGTACTCCTTTCACAGATATTTACACAGTACAGACACAAGGCGCCAATGTGAATATTAAAACTCTGGCGCTACTTGACCCGATGATCAATCATGATGATACAAATGAAGGATCGGTGGCAATTTCTCCAGATGGGACTTCAATAATTTTTGCAAAAGGGAATTCAGGTAAAGCCACAGGAAACACAGAGGTGAATTTATATTTCACCAGATATCGAAATGGTCAATGGTCTGATCCTCGGCCTCTAAGTGTCAATGATCCTGATGCTTGGGATTCAACCCCCTCATTAAGTCCTGATGGCGGTACATTGTACTTTTCCTCTACCCGAGAAGGAGGTTTGGGTGGAGCAGATATTTATTCCGCTCAGCTCAATAGAAGAGGACGCTGGGTTGATATCAAAAATCTCGGTCCACAGATCAACACACCAGGCGATGAAGTATTTCCATTTGTTTCAGATGATGGGAGCTTGTATTTTTCTTCAGATGGACATCCAGGGTTTGGCAATCTGGATCTTTTTGTTGCCAAAAGAGAAAGGGGGAAAATCAATATCTCGAATCTAGGGCAACCAATGAACTCTCAATCTGATGATTTTGGACTGTATCAATTTGATCTTACAAGAGGTTTCTTTACATCAAACCGACCAGGAGGAAAAGGCGATGATGACATTTATACATTTGTCAATGATGATCCTGATTTGAAAATAGTCAATTATTACCTCGAAGGAGTAACGGTTACAAAAGACGATGGAGGCAATGAGATCGTTCTGCCCAATACTAAAGTTGCACTTCATGCTGAAGATGGCGAAGTTGTTGGAGAGTCATTTACAGGTGAGGATGGGGTTTTTAAATTCAGGGTTTACTCTGAGGAAAATTATAATCTGATAGGCGAAAAGACAGATTACTTCACGACCAGAATTAATTTCTCGACAGTAGGTAAGTCTGTTGATCGGAGTACATTGACTGAGTTTATCACCAATGTAACGTTTGATTCCAAGATCAATATGGAACGAATTGTATTGGAGAAACCGATCGTCTTAAATAACATTTATTATGACCTGGACAAAGCTGATATTAGACCAGATGCGGCTATTGTACTAGATAGTTTGGTCGGGTTGATGAATGACAATCCGGAGATCTATGTAGAGCTGGGCTCACATACAGATGCCCGTGCCGATGATGTTTACAACATGAATTTGTCAATCAGACGAGCCCGATCTGCTGTTCAGTATATGATCAAGAAAGGCGTGGAAGCCGAAAGAATCACCGCTAAAGGGTACGGAGAGACGATGTTAATTGTGAAAAATGCACAGACAGAAGAAGAACATCAAAAAAACAGACGCACTGAATTTAAAGTGCTAAGATACAATCCTAGTGAAAATGAAGATCATTTGCCTTCAGATCAGGAGTTTGATGAATATGATCGGTTTTTTGATGAATAGTTTGATGCTACTTTATTTCATTAGCACAACCAAAAGCGCGGCAATTATTTAGATTTGCGCACATGAGTGATCGATATGCGCAGCGGGGTGTTTCCGCAACCAAAGACGAGGTACATGCGGCCATCAAAAACATTGATAAAGGCCTTTTTCCACAAGCTTTTTGTAAAATAGTTCCAGACCTTCTTACTCGTGATGATGCTTTTTGTAACATTATGCATGCCGATGGAGCGGGCACCAAATCATCTTTGGCTTATATGTACTGGAAAGAAACTGGTGACATGTCAGTCTGGAAAGGAATAGCTCAGGATGCGGTGATTATGAATACGGATGATCTGCTTTGTGTTGGCTGTACTGAAAACATTCTTTTGTCCTCTACTATTGGAAGAAACAAAAATCTGATTCCGGGAGAGGTGATCGCAGCAATTATCAATGGTACAGAGGAAGTGCTGCAAATGCTTAGAGATCAAGGTATGGACATCATTTCAACCGGTGGAGAAACTGCCGATGTTGGAGATTTGGTGAGAACCTTGATAGTCGATAGCACAGTAACTGCTCGTATGAAAAGATCGGATGTGATCAGTAACGATAACATTCGTTCAGGAGATGTGATTGTCGGCATGGCATCATACGGACAGGCAACTTATGAATCTTCATACAATGGTGGCATGGGCAGCAATGGACTGACCTCAGCACGTCATGATGTATTTGATAAAATTTATCGAGAGAAATATCCAGAGGCATATGATCCTGGTGTAAATCGTGATCTTATTTTTTCTGGCAGCAAATTATTGACAGATACGGTTGATGATAGTCCTTTAGATGCTGGAAAGCTTGTACTCTCGCCTACCAGAACCTACGCTCCAGTCGTGAAAAAGCTATTGGATGAATTAGCTGGAAACATACATGGTATGGTTCATTGTAGTGGAGGAGCGCAGACTAAAGTGCTTCACTTTATCAATAATTTGAAAGTGATCAAGGATAATTTATTTGAAATTCCCCCATTGTTTAAACTGATTCACGAAGAAAGCGGCACGGACTGGAAAGAGATGTATCAAGTATTCAATATGGGTCACCGATTTGAGGTGTATTTGCCAGAACAATCTGCCCAAATGGCCATAGATATTTCCAAGTCATTCAATATCGACGCAAAGATTGTTGGTAGAGTAGAATCAGCAAACAAGAAGGAAGTGGAGATTATTACAGAAAATGGCATTTACAACTATCATTAATTTCTAAATCTATATGTTACCAATCACCATTTTAGAAAATGATACTGTAAAGCTAAGTCCACTCATGTCGGGTGATTGGAAGCTATTGACAGAGTTTATTTCAGAGAAGTCGATTTGGACAGCTTTCCCAAATGATTTAAGTAGTGAAGCGGCGTTTGAAACGTGGATGGAAGAGCGGGTAGCGCTGAGCAAAACGGGACATTGGTATCCATTTTTAGTGACAGACAAGCACAGCGGAAAGGCTGTAGGGTTGAGTTGTTATTTGAATGTGGATGAACCAAATCTTGTAATAGAAATTGGCGGCACATGGTATGCAAAACCATTTCAAGGAACAGCGATCAACCCAAATTGTAAACTGCTATTGATGACCTATGCTTTCGAAACTTTGGGTTTTGCAAGGTTAGAATATAAAACAGATGCACTCAATGCACGATCTCGAAGCGCGATTTTAAAGCTAGGCGCTAAAATGGATGGTATCTTGAGAAGTAACAGGATCGTGCAGAATGGCAGACGAAGAGATACAGTTTACTTCAGCATTTTGAAATCAGAATGGCCGGATATTAAATCGAAATTAGAGCATAGAATTTCTCAATATTTATGATTGTTTCGAAACCAAAATCAAATACTTCGATGGCTCTTGGGCTGTTTTTAGTGTTGATTTTCATCACGTTTTTCTTACTTCTTAATAGCCTGTTACGCGTACCAGATTATTTTATTTTGAAATTGATCTTATCGCCCATCGTCTTGGTTATCGGACTATTGGTCTTGGGTAAATTTTTAAATAGTCTGAAGGTGGTTTCCCTTGGGAAAGAAAAGATGGAAGTGCTTTTTCTCATTACACGCATGAGACTCAAAATTTCCGTCAATGAAATTCTTGGTTGGCGTGAAGAGGTGGTGAAGACACGAAACAGCGAGTTTCGGGAAGTCAAAATTCTTTATGGTAAAAAGAAAATATTAAAGCTCTCAAATAAAGAAAATACCGAATACGATAAGGTGATTCAATACTTGAGACAGAAAGTGAAGATCAGAAAATAATGATAAAAAAGCCTCCGATTTGGAGGCTTTAAATTTTTGATGAAATCAAGATTGAAGTGGGCCGAAAAGTGAATTGCCAGGACTATTTGGATCATCGCTTCTTAGAAATTCCTGTACACTTTGAATCAATTCGGATTCATCAATAGTAGCATCACCATTTAGGTCCATTTTATCAAAAGCAAGTTTGGCATTAGATTCAGTCACACCGAAACATGACATAAATTGATAATACTCACTTTCTTCAATTGTGCCACTTAAATCCTCATCCATAATTGCAAATACGCCCCTCACGACTTTGTTCACATAGTTGTCGTACCATTCGTCATCGCAATTAATAATTTTGGCATCTGAGAATTCCAGCCATTCGTTTAGACTGGCACGGTTTGGGTGCATTCCATCTACATATTGGCTAAGGTCTGCCCATACCAATTCCATTGTTTCCTGGATGATCTTATAATTTTCTGTCCCCGTCGCGATACCTCGTACCTGCGAAAGTCTTTTTCCTATTTCTACCCAATCTTCAGGCTCCATGAAGCCGTTATTATCTACATCAATGAGATTGAAGAAATGAATTTGTTTTTGCTGTTGAAGTGGTGTTAGCATCTTTGGTTGATTTTAAATTATCCTTTTCAAATATGCCCTCAAGTTAATAGAACGCATCTTCAATGTGAACAACTTTTTCTCCAATAATTGAAATAATATCAAAGCGAATATCTTTCATCCAATTGATAGCATAGATGTAATACTCTGCAGTGGAAATTATTTGTTTTTGTTGTGCACTCGATACGAATGTTTCCGGTTCACCGTAGCTGTTCCCCTTTCGGGACTTTACCTCTACAAATATTAGCAATTCGTTTTTGATCATGCCGATGATATCAATTTCACCATGACTGTACCGATAGTTTCGTTCAACAATCTCAAAACCCTTTTTCTTGAGATAAGAAACAGCCAAATCTTCTCCATATTTGCCTTTCGCCTTGTTGTCCATGATTAAAAATAATCGAAATAATTATTAATATATAGCGGTTACTTAAAATTTCCATTGAACTACTGCACCATTGAAGTTGTTTCAATAGGGAAAATATTGAGAGGTATCAAATGAATAGAAAAACCCAATTCATACATCTGGGAACAAAAGATTTTCAGGAAGCATGGGATTTTCAGGAAGGTCTGTTTGCCAAAGTAGTTGAAGTGAAAATCTCCAATAGAAAACTACCAGAAGAGCACCAGATACCAACTGATAACTACCTCATATTTTGCTATCATCCACATGTTTACACTCTTGGTAAAAGCGGAAAAGCGGAACATTTGCTTCTGGATAAATATGGTTTGGATGAAAAGGAAGCGACTTTTTATAAAATTAATCGTGGAGGAGATATTACATATCATGGCCCAGGTCAGCTAGTGAGCTATCCGATATTGGATCTGGATAATTTTTTTACAGATATCCACAAATATCTCAGGTTTTTGGAGGAGGTAGTGATCTTGACGTTGAAGGATTTTGGGATTGATTCTGGTCGAGTTTCTGGCCTGACAGGAGTTTGGATAGATGGTCATGATCTTACCAAAGCCAGAAAAATCTGTGCTATGGGCGTGAAGTCAAGTCGTTGGGTGACCATGCATGGTTTGGCTTTGAATGTAAATGTTGATCTCGATTATTTCAACAACATCGTGCCATGTGGCATAGATGACAAAGCGGTTACTTCTATGCAAAAGGAACTTGGACAGGAAGTAGACATGAGTCAGGTAGAATATAGACTGAAACAGCATATGAGTGAATTATTTGAAATGGAGTTGATATGAAAAAAGACATAACCCTTCCACGGATTGAAAATGTGCTTGTCACTGTAGCCACAGATGGGGAAAGCTGGAAAGTATATCTTATCAATAGGAACAATAATGTGTTGGATACAGTATTGGTTACTTCCAAAGGCTATGGAAATAAAGCAGGTGAAGATCAAAAAACTTCCGTTCTGAGACACATGATACCAAAGTTAGAGCCCGCTGAATATGCTTTGATCGAGTCGATAGATCCAAAAGTATTTCATCTGAATAATGAATATTGGGTAAGTTTTTTCATTGACGGACAACTCTTCGATAAGAAATATATATTTGTACCTGACAGCATTGTCAAGGACAACCTCTCATATATCCCAGAGTTGGATATGGAAGGGGTACTTCATGAATGATATGGATTATCGACTAAAAAACTTGCTTATTCTCGACATTGAAACGGTGGCACAAGCTGCTAATTACAATGATATTTCCGAAGGTCTTCAAAAGCATTGGGAGCACAAAGCTTCTTTTATCCGCAATGAAGATGAATTCTCCCCTGAAGAATTGTTTTCGCAAAGGGCTGGTATTTACTCCGAGTTTGGAAAAGTGATTGTTGTGGCGGTAGGTATTTTTCACGAATTGAAAGATGGTGAGCTGGCATTGCGCGTAAAAGCATTTTCCGATCATAATGAAAAGGAACTTTTGACTGCTGTCAAAACATTTCTAGAAACCAAGTTTGATCCAGAAACACTTAAATTATGTGGTCATAATGGGAAGGAATTTGATTTTCCCTATCTGAGTAGACGCATGCTGCTTAATGGACTCACTTTACCTTATGTGTTAGATAATTCTGGGAAAAAGCCCTGGGAGGTCAATTTTCTTGATACCTTGGAAATGTGGAAATTTGGTGATAGAAAAAACTTCACTTCCCTCGATTTATTGACCACAATATTTGATATTCCATCCAGTAAGTCGGATATTGATGGTTCTAAGGTCAACCACGTATATTACAATGAAGAAAATGGCCTGGAACGCATAGCCAAATATTGTCAGGGAGACGTGATTGCCACGGCACAACTTTACCTCAAAATGAAATCTTTGCCCCTTGTGCAACCAAACAACATCACATTAGTTACATAAACTCTACATGAGTAAGAAAAGAAAAAAACAAGCGGGAAAGCCGCAAAAAGATAATTCCAAAAGCAAGGAGATTAAAGGCGCATTAAGGGAGGTTTTCATGCTCAATCCTGGCGAGAGTTTTGCCTACAGGCAGCTTATCAAAATCCTTGGACTTAGAGACAAAAACTCAAAAGAATCACTCAAAGATTTATTATTCAGTCTGGAGCGCAATGAGCAGATCACCAGATCACCTGATGGCAGATTTACCAGTGCCATGCAAGTGGAAACAATGGAAGGAGTCGTGGATCATGTGAATGCACGTTTTGCTTATGTCATTGTGCCAGATCAAGAGGAGGATATTTATGTCAAAACCAATGATCTGAATTTTGCAGTGGATGGTGATAGGGTAAAAGTACAGATCACATCGCAGGCAAGTCATGGATTCAGATCAGAAGGTCGCGTCATGGAAATTGTATCAAGAGCGCGTGAAGAGTTTGTCGGAAGGGTGGAGATTTCCCCCAAATTTTGTTTTGTCGTTCCCGACAATAGAAAAATTCATTTCGATGTTTTTGTGTTTCCGGAGAAAACAGGTGGTGCACGACACAATGATAAAGTCATTGTGAAAATTGACAATTGGCATGACAACAAAAACAGAAGTCCGCTTGGTCATGTCACCATGGTGCTTGGACAGGCTGGTGAAAATGAAGCGGAGATTCATTCTATCATGGCAGAGTTTGGTTTGCCGTTTCAGTTTCCAGAAAATGTAGAGCAGGCAGCTGAGGAAATTCCTACAGAGATTACTGCGAAAGATCTGGAGAAACGACGTGATTTTAGATCCATCACTACATTTACTGTGGATCCGGAAGATGCCAAAGATTTCGATGATGCTTTGTCGATCGAATATCTGGATAATGGCGACTATGAAATCGGGATTCATATTGCAGATGTTTCACATTATGTTCAAGAAAAATCCATTCTTGAAAAGGAGGCTTTGCAGCGGGCCACATCGGTATATCTTGTAGATAGGACCATTCCCATGCTGCCAGAGAAGCTCTCCAATGGGCTCTGTTCATTGAGACCAAATGAAGAAAAATTGACCTTTGCGGCCGTTTTCAAAATGGATGCCGAAGGCAAAGTAAAAGGTAAATGGTTTGGTCGGACGATCATTGAATCTGACAGAAGATTTAGTTATGAAGAAGCGCAAGTAGGAATTGAAACAGGAGAAGGGGATTATGCCAAGGAACTGCAAATACTAAACGATCTCGCGAAGCTCTTAAGATCAAAACGTTTTCAGCAAGGAGCGGTCAATTTTGAAACCACAGAAGTCAAATTCCGACTTGATGAAAAAGGAAAACCACTTGAGGTAATTCCGAAAATCCGAAAGGATGCGCACAAGATGATCGAGGAGTTTATGCTTCTTGCCAACAGGGAAGTGGCCACTCACATTTATAAGTGGGGAGCGAAGACATCTAAAGATGAGCCAAATACATTTGTTTACAGGACTCACGATGATCCTGATCCAGAAAAACTTGACAACTTTTCCAAATTTGCCGCCCGCTTCGGTCACAAGATGAGTATTGCTGGCAATATTTCAGGAAGTTTGAATAAACTCATGGATGAGATCGAAGGTAAACCTGAGCAAGGCGTACTGGAGCAGCTTGCGATTCGATCCATGGCAAAAGCCAAATACACAACCAAACCAATCGGGCATTTTGGTTTGGCATTCGAGCATTACACACATTTCACTTCACCCATCCGTCGATATCCTGATGTGATGGTGCATCGCTTGTTGTGGCATTATCTGGAAGGTGGGAAATCGCCAGAAATGGAACCTGTAGAACAAAAATGTGTACACTCATCGGAGCGAGAAAAGAATGCAGCAGATGCCGAAAGAGCTTCAATTAAATACAAGCAGGTTGAGTTTATGCAATCAATGCTTGGGGAAGATTTCGATGGTATTGTAAGTGGAGTTACTGAATGGGGCATTTATGTTGAAATAACTTCTACAAAATGTGAAGGCATGATTCGCATGGCGGACATGGATGATGATTTTTATGAATTTGATGAGAAAAACTTTCGGGTAATTGGTCGTAGAAACAAACGCATCATTACTCTGGGAGATAAACTTACTGTGAAAGTAGCCAAGACAGATATTGATCGCAGAACGATTGATTTGATGTTAGTTACAGGGGAGGATTGAAATTTGATCTAAGCAATTTTTCAAAATGTCCCATCAATAAAAAAGCCTGTTTGCTGAGTATGCAAGCAGGCTTTTTTCATTAAAATGAAACGAATTTTAAAATCTATTTAGCCAGAACCAATTCCACATCAAGCTTGATATCATTGTCTAGCATGGCATTTTCCACAGTCCATCCGTACATCACTTCATGTACCGTTCTATCTAAAGTAAATGATGCCTTGAAAGAATTTTCTTCAGTTTTGGTGGCGGAGAAACTGACCTCCTGCACAATTCCTCTAATGGTAATATCAGCGGTAATGTCATAGGTATCTCCATTTTTTATTGCGGATTTGATATTAAGAATTGCCTCAGGAAATTTTTCCACACCAAAAAAATCATCAGACTTAAGATGGCCAACAAGCTTTTCATTTTTTCCACCTTCCAAGTCGCCATTGGTAATTGAAGTCATGTCCATTACGATTGTTCCTCCAGTGATATTATCACCCTCCATTTCCAGATTCCCGGATTTGATTTGTACGTTTCCCCAATGTTCATATGACTTGGCAAGATGATATCCTGTCCATTTGACGGAGCTTTTTGATACATCCACTTGAGCATTGGCATCATTGACAAAAGCGAAAGAGGATAGAATAATGGTCAATGCGAGAAGAGATTGTTTTAATGTTTGCATAAAGTTGTTTTATTGTGAGATAAATATTTCGTGTACATACATGAATTATTGATACGAAAATAAACTGGATAAGTTGTATAACATTTTCATTGATTTAATTCTAGCTGTATGATTTTTAAATTTTATTGCCCTTTTTTGAAGTCAATTTAAAATTTCCACCATGAATAGAATTCTATTAATTGCTTCACTGATAACCGTTAGTGCTTTGAAGTCATATGCTCAGGATGGAATTAAATTATATAATCCTGAAGCGAATGCACAACAACAAATAGAAGATGCATTGGCTCTTGCCAAAAAAGACAATAAGCATGTTTTCATACAGGTTGGTGGAAATTGGTGCTCCTGGTGTTTGCTCTTTCACAATTTTGTAGACGAAAATGCTGAGGTGAAAAAAGTGTTTGAAGCCAATTACGTTCCTGTCAAATTGAATTATAGTAAGGAGAATAAAAATCCTGAAATGATGGTCAAGTTGGGTTTTCCAAACAGATTCGGTTTTCCTGTATTTGTGATTCTTGATGCAGCGGGCAATCGCCTGCACACCCAAAACTCAGCTTATCTGGAAGAAGGAAAGGGATATGATGTCAAAAAAGTAACAGGATTTTTTCAAAATTGGTCTTCAGCTGCTGTGAATCCCGATACGTATAAAGATTAGGTTTGATTTTAAAGTGAGGCATAAAAAAGCTGCATCGATTACGATGCAGCTCTCAATTAATACTTTGCTAAAGAATTGGATTTATCGGTGTTTAGTGACCACCTTTTCTGCCTTTACCTTTTCCCCCTCTAGAGTCTTTTCCACCCTGACCTTTTCCACCTTTACCTTGTCCTAAATTTTCCCTGGTTTCAAGTTCGATGGTTTCAGTTACACCGTTTGTAGTGACATCAGCAAGATTGTCACATTCCCCATTACCAAAATCAATTGTTATACTGTTTTCTCCAGCAAGAAATTCTTTCACTCCAGATACAGGCACATGTAGGTTACATTCTCTTGTGATGACAATTTCTTCAATTATGGTAGATGTGTATTCAGTACCATCCTGGAGTACTCCACTGGCACTTCCAGTTAACGTTGTATAACTAGCAGTAACTGTGTCTCCAGCATAAAGACTTCTAATATGCTCAGAATCCCTTGTGATTGTTGAACCGTCTGGCAATGTTAGTTTACCACCAACCAATGTAATTTCGAAAATTTCAGGTCCGTTTTCGATTGTTGCATCAGTGGTGTTTGTCATCGTTCTGGTACCTTCAATCATGATACTATCCAAAACAAAATTTTCGAACGTTACGATTCTGTATGATCCAGCAACATGACGTGACTCACTGTGTTGGATAATGATTTTACCACTTCTCAAGGTTCCATTAGGATCTTCACATCCATCACCAAAATCAATAGTGATCGTATTTGTAAGGCTGTCCCTTGTTACCACAGCACAATCAAGTTTTCCTTTGCGGAATTTATCTGCCACTTTGAAGAAATGTTCTATTCCCTCATCAGTGATCAGATCCACTGATTCGTAACTTGATTCTTGCAGGGTTTCTGAAGAAATATTGGATATGGTTTCTGAATCTGCTATTGCAGAAGTTGTAGAGTTCAAATCATTCTGATCCAAACCAGTAAGCGAAGAGGCATCCTCTTGACATGATGTAAAAATAAAGGCAAGAGCTGCTGTTGCAATGATTGATATTCTTTTCATGATTAATTGTGTTTTAATTGAATTTCGGCTCTTTGACAGCACCAAAAACAAAAGGTTTAATCTGCACAAAATATTTTTTCAATTTGATTTCTGGTTTTGCCTCTCAAAATGCTATTATCTTTTCCTTATTCCTGTGACAACAGACCATTTTTGAAATCTTGATTTACCAAAAAAAACCATCCTACAGTGATCTGTGATTAGTTTTTGAATTTTCTTTGATTTATAACCAATGAGTCTAATTTATTTTTTCAACTATTTTAATAATTTTAGCCAATCTAATATTCCATTTAACCCTTTCTTAAACCCATTTTTATGTTCGTAACTCTTGGTTTTTTCCTATTAGCTATTGGCCTAATAGTTCTTCTTATATCAAAAATTGATATCACTGTACCAGCTTTGGCATGGATGAAAAAATTTAAGGCAACTCAAGGCCTTTTTCTTACAGCTTTAGGTCTTTTGCTTACTTTACTCAATTCACTATTCTTCTTTGCTGATCGTGGGTTCAATTATTTACTTGTGTACCCGACGGGAAGAATGAGTGCCGTTATGGAACAGGGGATTAAATGGCGTGGTTTTGCCAAAATTGACACTTGGCAAAAATTCATAGATGTAAAAGTAGTCGGTCAGGGAATAGAGGTTGATAGTAAAGAGGTTGAAGGTATAATGAAACCTATATCTCTGCGATTTATCGATCAGGTAACGGCATCAGGATATGTTTCAACACGATTCGAATTACCAAGAGATGAGGTAAGTTTTATCAATCTGGCAGTAAAGTTTCGAACGATGAGCAATCTGGTTAATAACACCATTGTGCCTACAGTAAAGGAACAGCTTGTAAACACAGCTTATATGTTTGCTGCACAAAATTACATTTCTGGAGAAGCTCAAAGTTTCAGACAAGCTTATGAAGAGCAACTTAAAGGCGGAGCATACGCCGTTCAAAAGCTGGAAAAACGAGATACGGTTTACTCAAGTATCCAAAAGGATAACCGAACGATCAAAGAAATAAAGACCTCTTATGAAGTGAGAAAAATTCTTGAGGACGGTATCCCGAAAAGGATCAAACATGAGTTGAGTGAAAATAATATCATCGTATCTCAGGTGATTGTAGATAATATTGAACTGGAAGCTACTTTCAAACAGCGATTGGAAGCTCAACGAGATGAATCTGCTAAAAGACAGCTAGAGCAACAAAAAGTAGAAACGGCAAAAGATGCCCAACAAAGAATTATTGCAGAAGGAGAAAGGGATAAAGCTGCAGAAAGAGTAGCTCAGGAGAAGGAACAAGTAAAGGCCCTGATTGCCATAGAAACTTTGCTCAAGCAGGAAGAGACCAATAAGAAGCTCGCTGCGATAGAGTTGGAGACGGAGAAACTGCAGGCAATGAGACAAAAAGTAAAAGCTGATGCCGAGGCGTATGAAATCTCAAAGAAAGTGACTGCAGGTATTACGCCAGAGGTTAGATTGAGAATGGAGATGGATCGTGACGTAAGAATTGCGGCGGAGATTGCGAAAATTAAATTTCCAGAAACAATGATTATTGGAGGTAATGAAAAAGGAGGAACTCCATTGGAAAGCCTGATTGGAGCAGCCATGGCTAAGCAACTTCAAACTTCAGGTAAGAAATAGAAGAAAAAAAGCTGATGTCAGTTAATCTGACATCAGCTTTTTTCAATCATCGCCGATCGCCGCTTTGTCTATCTATCATCCATCCTGGATATTCAGCCGATAATTTGCTCACCTCGTCCAATTTGGCTAATTCATCTGATGTCAAGCTGACATTTATCGAGCTCAAATTTTCAGTGAGCTGTTCGGGTTTATTGGCGCCAATAATTACTGTAGAAACCACAGGTTGATGAAGCAACCAGGCCAAAGCAATTTGGGCAACCGTCACCTTCTTTTCTTCAGCTATTGGTTTCATCACATCAATGATATCAAAAGCTTTTTCTTTGTTAATTGGTGGAAAGTCAAAATTGACACGGCGACCTTCCGTCTGGTCCATTTTTCTATCGTATTTGCCACTAAGTAAACCTCCGGCCAGAGGACTCCAAACCATCAAACCTATTTTTTGATCCAGCATCATTGGCACTAATTCCCGCTCCAAATCACGACCAGCGATGGTGTAATAGGCTTGAAGAGATGCGAATTTGCTTAGATGTTTTTCAACAGAAATACCATTTGCTTTCATGATGTGCCATGCTGCAAGGTTGCTGCATCCGATATAGCGAGCTTTTCCACTTTTCACAATTACATCAAGGGCTTCCATGGTTTCTTCCATTGGAGTGGCCGGATCGAAACCGTGAATTTGGTATAAATCGATATAATCCATTTTTAGTCTGGTGAGACTTTCGTCCACTTGTTGCAGTATGTGTTTTCGACTCAATCCTGATCCGTTTGGGCCTTCACTCATTCTTCCACGCACCTTGGTTGCAATCACTAGATCCTGCCTGTTCAGTCCGAGATCCTTGATTGATTGGCCAGTCATGGTTTCACTCAAACCTTCACTGTAGACATTGGCTGTGTCAATGAAATTGATGCCACCATCGATAGATTGTTTCATTAAAGCATTGACTTGATCCTGTGGTAAGGTTCCTATAGCTGTCCACATCCCACGACCTCCAAAAGTCATGGTGCCAAGACATAGTTCAGACACTTTTAGTCCGGTATTTCCGAGTAAATTATATTTCATTTTTGAGTTTATTTAGCGATTTGAGATTGAAAACAAATTAATGTCAATCACAACTCCGGTAGATATCGTAAATTAATATTTTTCTGGATTTACTTGGTATTCTGAGCATTGAACAGTTCAAAGGTCTGAACTTTTAAAGGGGACTTCTAATTATTAATGTCGTGACTTTTAAAGAAACATTCACTCCTTTTTAGAGTTTTCGTTAAGATTGCCAACAAATGACCGTCAATGAAATCGATACCTGAACTCCAGGAACTAATTAGCCAAGAGATAGAATCCCTCAAGTATGGAGACAAACCAGAAAATCTCTATGCGCCAATATCTTACATCATGTCACTTGGTGGAAAGCGCTTGAGGCCACTTCTCGTCTTGCTGGCTTATCAGCTAAAAAATGAAAATGTTGAATCCATCATCAAACCAGCATTGGCAGTGGAGGTATTTCACAACTTCACATTGATGCATGATGACATCATGGATAAAGCTCCCCTAAGAAGAGGCCAACCAACTGTGCATGAGAAGTGGGATGAAAATGTGGCCATTCTGAGTGGCGATACGATGTTGGTAAAAGGGTATGAGTTGATGCTGCATGTAGCGCCGAATCTTTTGCCGGAAGCTTTGCGACTTTTTAACAAATGTGCTGTAGAAGTTTGTGAAGGTCAGCAGATTGATATGAATTTTGAATCATGCGATGTGGTATCAGTAGAGGAATACATTGATATGATTCGATTGAAAACCGCTGTTTTGCTTGGATTTAGTCTGGAATTGGGAGCGCTCCTTGCTGGTTTTTCATCTGAACACAGAAAAAAAATCAACGAACTTGGAGTCAACATGGGGATTGGTTTTCAGCTCATGGATGATTTGCTCGATGTGTATGGGGATCAGGAAAAATTTGGCAAGCAGGTAGGAGGCGATATCGTTTCAAATAAAAAAACATATTTATTGATTACAGCATTGGAAAAAGCAGATCCGGCTCAACACACAATTTTATCTGAATGGATCGCCAAATTTGATTTTTCAGTAGATGAAAAAGTGAAAACGATTAAAGGGGTTTATGATGAAATCGGAATCTATGAACTGACATCTAAGAAAATGAATGAGTATTTTGATAAGGCGTTTGATATTTTGAATGAAATTGAGGCTGACGAAAAAGCAAAGGCTCAACTTATGCAGTTTACATTAGCACTAATGAAAAGAGAATCGTAATGTCAGTCACTATCATCATTATCATCGTAACTGTTGCGATAAGTTTTGCAGCATTTAATAATGCCAATATTTTCCAAAAAGGCTTGATGAATCCTTACATGGTGATTCATAAGCATCAATATTACCGAATGATTTCCTCGGGGTTTTTACACGGTAGCTACGTGCATTTGGGGTTTAACATGTTTACATTTTATTTTTTCGGAAATGTGGTTGAGCAGGTATTTGGACAGATCATGGGCAGCCAGTCGGTGATTGTGTACATACTATTTTACATAAGTGCAATTATCGTTTCAGATTTACCAGTAGCCATTAAAAACAGAAACAATCCGGGATATAATAGCCTGGGAGCTTCTGGCGCTGTGTCAGCCATGGTCTTTGCAAGTATTTTGTATTATCCGCTAAACGATATATGTCTGTATGCAGTACTCTGCATTCCCGGCTTTATTTTAGGTACACTTTATGTGATTTACTCCTACTATCAAGGGAAAAACATGAGTGACAATATCAACCATGAAGCACATTTATATGGAGCTATTTATGGTGTCATTTTTTCACTTATATTGTATCCGGGAGCTGGACCTGTATTCATTGAGCAAATTTTATCTTATCGTCCATTTCAATAAATCACATGACAAACCTTTCTATCAATTACAAAATATTGGAGTTTGATGATTTGTCTGCCAATGACCGACAGTTGGTGCTTGCGGGTGAACAAGGTTTGAAAAATGCGTATGCGCCTTATAGTCTATTTTCTGTGGGAAGTGCTGTTCGTGATATGAATGGGAAAATAACCACTGGAAATAATCAGGAAAATGCTGCATATCCCTCTGGGCTGTGTGCGGAGCGAGTTGCATTATTTGCAGCAAAATCACAGGATCAAACACCACTTGAGACCATTGTGGTTCTAGCCAAAAATCAAGAACAACATCTTGCCGATGCATTTCCTTGTGGCAATTGCCGGCAGGTGATGATGGAATATGCTTCCCTTCAAAAGAGCCCTATTCGTATTTTGATGCAGAGAAAGGAGGGTGACTTTATCCTTCTTGATGATGTCAGGATCTTACTTCCTTTTCACTTTGATGCCCAACAACTGAAATAAAAAAAGGAGGTTGCTTTCAGCATTGCCAAAAACAACCCCCTTTAGAAATCATTTTAGTACTAATATTATTCTCCGCCTTCGTTGATAGAAATCAACTCAACTTCAAACACCAAAACTGCATTTGGGGGAATATCACCACCAGCACCTCTTGGACCATACCCAAGATCTGAAGGAATTACAAGTTCTGCTTTTCCTCCCGGCTTCATCATTTGTAGTCCTTCTGTCCATCCAGCGATTACACGGTTAAGTGGAAAAGTGGCCGGCTGACCTCTTTCTACTGAGCTATCAAACACAGTTCCATCAATCAATTTTCCTGTGTAGTGAACAGTTACCTGATCTGTTTCAGTCGGGTAGTCACCTGCACCTTCAATTATCTCGCGATACTGAAGACCTGATTCAGTGGTAATCACTCCTTCTTTTTCACTGTTAGTTGCCAGGAAGTCGATACCTTCTTTTACCATAGATTCATTTCTTTCGTTTTCCTTTTCTTTTGCTTTTTCATCAAAAGCCTGGAAGCAAGCATTCATTTGCTCTTCAGTAAGCATTAAATCACCTTCAGCAATGGCATCTTTCATACCTTTAGCCAATACGTCAGGATTGATTCCAACCACTTTTCTTCTTAAAATATCCTTACCAATTTGTACACCGTAGCTATAGCTTACACTGTCCTCTAGCGAAGAAAGTGAAACTGACCCAGAAGTACCAGCCTTATCACAGCCGACTACAGTTGCCAAAAGGGCAACAATTACAATTACACTAAGATTTTTCATTATATCATTCAATTTTTCATGCGAAGGTAAAGGAATAATTCATTCTGATTGCAGATGCGTTTCGTTTATCCCCAATTGTGTGAAATCTGAGCGAAAAACTCGCTTAATTTGCCACTTCAATTTTTTAGTGTGACTTATGGAAAGTGAGAAAAAAGCTTCTTTGAATTTTATTGAGCAGATTATAGAGGATGACTTGAAAAGTGGGAAACATGTCTCAATTCAAACACGATTTCCTCCTGAGCCAAACGGGTATTTGCATATTGGTCATGCCAAATCTATTTGTCTGAATTTTGGCCTGGCCAAAAAATATAATGGTAAATGCAATTTAAGATTTGATGATACCAATCCTGAAAAGGAAAGTGAAGAGTATGTCAATTCGATTAAAGAAAATGTAGAATGGCTTGGCTTCAAATGGGATGGAGAATACTTCGCCTCTGATTATTTCGATACGCTATACGAATATGCAATCAGGCTTATCAAAAAAGGAAGTGCCTATGTGGATGACCTTAGCCAGGAGCAATTCAATAAAATAAAAGGAACACCGACTGTGCCTGGTAAGCACAGTCTATATCGTGATCGCTCACCTGCAGAAAACCTGAAACTTTTTGAAGAAATGCGCGCAGGCAAATATGAGAATGGAGAAAAAGTGCTCAGGGCGAAAATTGACATGTCGTCACCTAACATGCATATGAGAGATCCAATTTTATATCGCATCAAACATGTGGATCACCATCGCACTGGAGATGCCTGGTGCATTTATCCAACTTATGATTTTGCTCATGGGCAGTCTGATAGTGTGGAAAAAATCACCCATTCACTTTGTACACTTGAATTCGAAGTACATCGTCCATTGTACGAATGGCTAATCAAGGAGCTGGAAATATACCCAACACGACAAATCGAATTTGCACGATTGAATTTGAGCTACACGATTGTGAGTAAAAGAAAACTTTTGGAATTGGTGGAAGGAAACCATGTGAGTGGATGGGACGACCCTAGAATGCCAACAATTTCTGGTATTAAAAGGAGAGGGTATACACCAGAATCAATTCGATCTTTTGCCGAGAAAATAGGTGTAGCCAGAAGAGACGGTATCATAGACGTGGCATTGCTAGAGCATGCGGTACGTGAGGATCTCAATAAAAAAACAAACAGGGTGATGGGAATTTTGGATCCTGTGAAACTGGTGATTACCAACTGGCCTGAAGGGAAAACAGAAATACTCACGGGCATCAATAATCCGGAAGATGAATCCGCGGGCACCCGTGACATTCCATTTGATGGGGTAGTTTATATCGACCGGGCTGATTTTATGGAAGAGCCACCAAGCCCGAAAAAGTGGTTCAGACTAGGTCCTGATCGCGAAGTGCGTTTGAAATACGCGTATATCATCAATTGTACTGGTTTCAAAAAGAACGAGTCTGGTGAGATAGAAGAGATATATGCTGAATATGACCCTGAAACCAAAAGTGGCCATGATACCACGGGTAAAAAGGTGAAAGGAACTTTAGGTTGGGTTTGCGCCAGTGATGCCATTTCAGCAGAAATCCGCCTCTATGATCGATTGTTCATGACGGAAAACATGAATGACATAGATGATGATTTCAAAGAGCATCTGAATCCTGACTCCTTAAGTATCAACAAAAATGTAGCATTAGAAGGCTCGTTGCGAGGTGCTAAAGTTGGTGACCAGTTTCAATTTGAAAGAGTAGGTTATTTTCGTGTGGATGAAGACTCCACAACTGATAATCTGGTTCTTAATCAAACGATCACATTAAGAGATAATTGGCAGAAAAAAGGGGATAATTAATATCCCCTATAATAATTTGTGATTTTACTGACCACTTGATCATAAAGTGGAGCGGTGAATTCTTCAAACATGATCTGAGGGTTGGGAATACCTATTTCCGACCTCTTAGTCAGGCTTAGTTGTTCATCATCTAAGGCTCTTCCGTCACCTTTATAAGTCGCCCATTTTGTAATCCAGGTATATTCGCTTGGCATTTTTTCCTGAGTGATTACTTTTTGCGTTTCATTATCTATGATTTTGAAATCTAGAACGCCACCACCAGTTATTGCTTTTTCAGAGATACGGATTGTGGCTTTCACTGTGCCATATATTTTTTCACCGTCTTTGGTTGCCAAAACTACACTGTCCCTTGACACTTCCTTTTCAGTATTATTTTGAAACACATTACCAAGAGAAAATCTATCAAATTCCATCTTAATGATATGATCCACAAATTCGAGTTTTAGGTTTTCTGCTTCACCTGGAGTGTAGAACTGCACATATTTATTGATCGGTTGATGCTGTAAATATTCGTTGATTTTATTCACAAAAAACTCATGCCTTACTTCGAGCATTCGGCCCGGGCTTGGAATGGGTTCTACTACAACTTTGAGTGTGGCGAAGTATAGCGCTTCTGCGAGTCTATCATCCACATCTTTGTAACGAGGCACCATGTTTTTGGCCATTTCGAAATGCTGATGAGCCTCAATTGCGCTGGCACGGGACTGTTTTTGCTTCAATGCAATTACGCCCATATTATATCTGTTTTCTGCTGCTTTTTCTTTGGCAGTTGATAATTCATTGTTGTACTTCACTGGATTGGGCACCAGATCCAAACAGCCAGGACATCTGCGTATGGCGTCATATAGTTTGTTGATAGACGTATATTCATTGGCCATTTTTTCCCAACGAAATGGATCCGTTGAGTTCGTAGCGCTGTTGATATTATCCAGATGCATATCTAAAGCAAGTTTGTAGGCTTTACGCAATGTAGCCGACGCTTTTTTGCTGTCATCGTTGGATTTTAGCCTATTTACAGCCTGTGTCACAGCCAGATCATAATCACCTTTTTCTAAGGCTTTTTTTCCCGTTTGACAAGAAGTAAAAATGATCATGAATGAAATAAGTGAGAAGAAGTATAGTTTGTTCATAGTGATTGAATTTGTACCTAAAGATATTTACTCCATATATAATGCCAACTAGTTCAGATGCAATCATTATACAATAATGATTACGGAATGATTTTTTTTACTAAATTCAACCCAACTATATCTAGATCACTATGTCAATTGCAGTAAAAGATTTCGTGCCTGAAAAATCCAAAGGAGGAATGTTTAAGTCAGGTAAGGTTGAAAATTTTGATGAAGTCATTGGTAAGATGAACCAATGGGTTCATGAAAATCGCAATATTGAAGTCGTCAATATTGAAACCGTGGTACTCCCAAATATTCATGATAGCAATGAAGAAGGCAGTCAGGACACAGAACTTTGGACGGGTGGTGAATCCAGCTCTCAATGGTATCAGTTGCTTAGAGTTTGGTACAGAACTGAGTCTTAAATCATCAGTTTTAGGGGTTTAACTTTCACTTCGAATAGATTCCATCGGGCTTTTATTCAAAATGCTTCGGTTGTTTAGCAATCCTATGATGGTTGTGATTGTACAAATCCCAACCAAAATTTGTAATGATTGAATAGCCGATGGGATGAAAACAAATTCGAAAACATATTTTCCAAGTAAAAAGGAAAACAAAGTAGCCAATATTAGACCAAGCAAGCCACCAATGAGGCTAAGAAAAAAGTATTCTGAAGTGATGATTTTCCAGAGTTGAAGATCAGTAGCTCCAAGTGTACGCAGTAGCACATTTTCTTTTACTCGCTGAAAGCGGCTTAGTATGATAGAGCTGATAAGCATAATTAAACCTGTGGCTATGCTGATGAAAGCCATAAACTGAATAACAAAGGCCACTTTCCCCAAAATCTCATCGAGAGTTTTAAGAATAAGCTCCAGGTCAATCACTGATACATTTGGGAAATTTTTGACAACAGCCTGCTGATAACTTGCTGCATTTTGAGGATTGGTTGTCTTAGTAATAAGCACGTGAAATTGCGGTGCTTTTTCTAGAACACCAGAAGGAAAGACTACCAGAAAATTGGTTTGAACCCTTCGCCAATCTATTTCCCTGAAACTTCCCACATAGGTTTTAACCACCGCCCCTTGGATATTGAATAACAATTCATCACCTATCATCACATTCATTCTTTCGGCGTAATCTTCCGAAATGGAGACAAGGATGCTGTCATTTTCAGGATTTTTCTTTCCATTCCATTTTCCTGCTGTCAGTTTTTCTGATGAAATCAAACTATCCCGATAGGTCACGCGGTACTCTCGGGTATACACCCAATCTTTTGTTTTTATGGTTGTGTCTTGTTCTGCCTCATTTTTGCTTATGCCGTTTATTTCCAACAGCCTCATGGTGACAACAGGGACTTCCTGTAAAATTGGCAGGTCAAATTCCTCTGTTAATAACTTTAGATTTTCTTTTTGACTTGGTTGAATATCGAAAAGTATAGTGTTTGGTCGATCCTCAGCACCCGAGATTGAAACTCGCTCGATGAGCATATTTTCTACAAAAATCAAAGTGGCAATAAATGCTGTTCCAAGGCCAAGCGTGATGATCAATAATCTGGTTTGATTCTGCGGGCGATATAAATTCGAAAGACCTTGACGCATTACATAAGGCAAGTTGTCTGGCATAATCAGTTTGATCAGCTTGGTAAGTCCAACTGCAATCAAATACAACAAGGCAACACTTACGATAAGCGATCCTGTAAAAATGAGTGAATCTTTCCAGTCTCTGATTTGAACAAATACCACCAATATCAGAAAACCAATGGTCACCAGAATCAGACTGATTTGGATCAGATCTATTTTGGCACGACTTGATTCAAAATCCGCTCTTATGGCCTGAAGCGGACTTATATTTCTGACTGACATAAGTGGGATCAAAGCAAAAAGCACTGATGTGACAACACCAATAGTTATTCCCAAAAGGATGGATGTCCAGGATAACGAGGAGGTGATTGTCAGCGGGAGAAAGTCCTGAAGCAGCACAGGTAAATAAATATGTAAACCAACTCCCAATAAACATCCGATCATTGAACCAATCAGACCGAAAAATGCAACTTGAATCAGGAAAATGTAGATAGCCTGATGAGCTTTCATGCCGAGACATCTGAGTGTAGCTATGATGGCTGTTTTTTCTTTGGTGTAAACGTAAATCGAGCTGGAAATACCTATACAGCCAAGTAGAAGGGCAATGAATGCAATCAAGCTCAGGAAATTTGTCAGATCGCCAAAAGACTGATCAGTATCTTTTTTTCTTTCTTCCACATCGTCTGCGCTGTAGCCGAGTTTATCAGCAGCGGTAACCAATTTATTCAATCCAAGTGTATCAGAATCGACATCAAATTTGAAATAACTGAGGTAGTTGACACGACTTCCTTTTTGAATTAACTCCGTATCGACGGCAAATTGATATGGAATATAAACGACAGGAGAAGCCGCCGCTCCGATTCCACTTTGTCCGGGCATTTTCTGCAGTTTGCCCAATATTGTAAATGATTGTTGCCCGATTTTGAGTTCATCGCCCAGCTCCACATTATACTGTAGCATCAGTTTCTCATCAACCAACGCGTAGCGTCCTTTTTTGAATGCTAACGCCGCGGAAGCAGGTTCGGTCTCGATATTTCCATAGTACGGATAATTTCCCTTTAGCGCCCTGACCTGAATAAGTCGGCTACTCTCTGTAGCAGGAAAGTACACCATGGAGGCGAAATAGAGCTCAGTAGAATTTTCAGGTGCGCGTCTATTAAATTCTGTATATAGACTATCTGTTAGTGGTTGCGAACCTTTGATTTCAACATCTGCACCAAGCAATTCTTTAGCCTGATCATTGATCTCGCCAAGCAGGTTTTCACGGAATGAATTGATGCCCACCATTGCACCAATGCCCAACGTAATGGAAGCGATGAACAAAAATAATTTGCCTCCATTTTTTCGGGCATCTCGCCAAGCCATCACCCACGGCCATGATGCTTTGTAAGCTGAATTTTTGTGATCCGTCATTTTCTCCTGAAGAAATTTTTCAGTCATGATTCGTTTTGGATTTTGCCTGCACGTAAACGGATAACCTGATCAGTACGGCTCGCAAGTTCGTGATCATGGGTGACCAGGATCAAAGTCGTTTTTTCTTCCTGATTCAATTCGAATAGTAGTGCTTCTATATTTTGACTGGTTTCATCGTCCAGATTGCCGGTTGGCTCATCAGCAAAAAGAACTTTTGGTTTATTGGAGAAAGCTCGGGCGATGGCAACTCGCTGCTGCTCTCCACCGGATAATTGTGAAGGATAATGATTCATTCGTGCAGCAAGCCCTACTCTTTGAAGTAGCTCCTCAGCTCTAGGCCTTATGTTTTTTTCACCTCTCAGCTCTAGTGGCACCATCACGTTTTCCAGTGCTGTGAGTGTGGGGATCAATTGAAAATTTTGGAATACAAACCCAACATGCGCATTGCGCAGCTGTGCCAATTGATTCTCTGATAGTCCAGTGAGTGAAATCTCGTTGAGCAAAATCCGACCAGAAGTGGGTTGATCGAGTCCGGCGCAAAGCCCTAGCAAAGTTGTCTTCCCACTGCCCGAGGGGCCAACAATGGCCAGCGTGCTTCCTGTCTCTACTTCGAACTCAATATTGTCCAGGACATTGATGGATTTTTCACCACTTTTAAATGATTTGGTAAGCGACTCGGCTTTTAAAATGATAGGCATGTAAATTCTTTAGATTTACAAAACGAAATAGACAGCCGCATGTTTGTTATCTTCGAAATTTGTAATCCCTCATGAGTAAAATTGATTTTTCATTCTTAGTAATCATCATGCTATTGGTTTCCTGTGGAACTGAAAAAAAGCCATCTCAGGAGCAAATAGAACAATCTATGACCGCAGACCAACCTGCCAAAGCAGTGAAAAAACCTGTTCTGATGTTTTTTGGAAATAGTATTACTGCAGGCTATCAGCTTGATCCGGATGAGGCCTTTCCCGCATTAATTAATGACAAAATGGACACGTCAGGATATGACTATCAAGTGATCAATGCAGGATTGAGTGGCGAAACTTCTGCTGGAGGACTCAGTAGAATTGATTGGGTACTGAATACCGTTCCTGATGTTTTTGTGTTGGAGCTTGGCGCAAATGATGGGTTGAGGGGTTTGGATCTTGCGGAATCTAAAATCAACCTTCAGGGGATTATCGATAAGGTAAAAAAAGCCAATCCTGAAGTGCACCTGGTCATTGCTGGCATGGAAATGCCACCAAATTTGGGTAAAACATATACAGATAGTTTTCGGAAGATATTTCAAGAATTGGCTTCTGAAAACGAAGCAGTACTTATCCCATTCATATTGGAAGGTGTGGGTGGTATACCGAAATATAATTTACCTGACGGCATTCACCCCACCGCTGAAGGACACATGATCATAGCTAAAAATATCTGGCAATATCTTGAGCCGGTTTTGGTGAAAGGGGGTTGAAAGTGAGGTGGTTGATCCGTAGGTTTCAGTTGTAATCTGAAACCAGTAGTAAAAAGAAGAAATCCTATAATTGAAAGATCACACCAAAACCCAGGAAAAAGTCATTTCGGATTGAGTTGCGGGAACGAAAATCCATGGTGAGATTTTCATCATCCGACGGGATAAATGCCTTTTTACTTTTGAAGAACATTTGATCCTCAATGAGAAATAGTCCTTCCTTTTTTTCCAGCATGAAGTTGTAACCACCCTCCAGATAGAATCTCATCCTGCTGTTTTTATCTATAGACAGTGACAGGGAGGGAGTTAGGCAAATGCTTCTGTTTTCTATGTACACATCTACCTGATTGGCATCAAATTTTTTCCCATCCAGCTTGAAAGTGGTTTCAGGGTGGATCGTGGTGAATTTCTGCCGGGAGTTCACATACCCTATTTTCAATCCGGGAGTGAGGTAGAATGGCCGGACATTGGGGAATAGCTGGTAGTCGTAGTGTGTGGTTAGAAAATTTCCGGTGATTAGGTTTTTTTTAATTGATGACCAAGTTTCTATCCCAAGATAGAAGTGAGGTTTTAGTTCGTAAGAAATGTTTGATTGGAAGGCAAAGATTGATGACCAGCCTTCGCTCAAGGATTCTTGTATGTTTACTTCATTCTGATAATCTACTGATCCCTGATTTACGTGTTGGGGTAAGATCATGCCCCCGTATTGCAGTGAAAATTTCGATAATATATTAACTATTCTCTCACGCTTGTTGAGTTTATTAATGTCTCTCAGGGGATTTGTTTTCAAAAGATTTTCAAGCGTTTCGTCAGGTAGCAGAATATTCTTCCCATCCCAAAACGCAGAATCATACATGCCAATATTCATAATGAGTGGCTTATACAAATCAAATCTTTCTTTATATGGGATTTCCTCTTCTTGTGGCGTATATTGGGTAACAAGTAATTGGTCTTTCAGGAAAATCATCATTTGCCCCTTATTTTCAAAAGCACTACTATAAGTGCCAGATTTGATTCGCCATTTCTCCCCTGATTTGAAATATTCAATTTCATATTTTCCAAACAACCTATCATATCCTCTCAACATTTCCAGAGCATCTGTGGCAAGGTTGCTGGTCTCCGTTTGATTATAACTTAGCGACATTTTGACTATGGCAAAGGAACCATCTTCAATGAGCATTTCTCCACGTCCTGAGCGATTAGATTCGTATTGTATTTTATAGATGTGATGGTTGTCAAAGGATAGCGTGTCTGTGATTTCAAACTCATAACGAGATGGATTGGAAAGTGGTCCGGCACGATAAGCCACCAAATCTCCCCAATGGACAAAATGAGTCCCGCCATAGAAGCGAGCAAGTAGGCTATCAATTCCTTGAAATTCAAACTTCCTGCTTTCTATAACCTTTATGTTTCCTGCTTTTTTATTGACGGCTGTACCATACGACTCTTTCTGTGCTTCAAATTGACCTTCTATAATATAATATGGAGTGTTTAACGTGCTATCCTTGTATGAGGATAGTCTAGTGAAGACAGTGAGTAATTCACGATTACTAGGATAGTTCGTTGGTATATTATTAATAGCTGCCATCACCAGCTTGCGGCCATAATCAATTGGCTTTACGACCACAGCTTCCAACTCAACCACACTTTCCCTGAGTGCCATGGTGACTTCCGTCTGTGTATTATGAATGGGTATTGTTGCTGACAAGTAGCCGATGGCGGAAACGGTCAATTTAATTTCCTGAAGCTGATTAGGCACGGTCAGTCGAAAATTTCCGTCTTTGTTGGCTATGGTGCCGTAAGGAGTACCCTCAATGGCAATATGTGCAAAAGGAACCGGTACGTGCTTGTCTGTAATCACCTTACCGAAAATGATGTGCTGGGCATGAGTCCAATGCCCACAAAGCATAAAAATAAATCCCAATAGGCGATACATTTGGCTAATTTATTTGAAGTAACGGAGTTGAACAAATAAATGGGAAAACAGGAGGAGGTGGAAAAAATTGTAAGGTTTAGATTTAGTGATGAAAAGCATTGTGTTTAGCGACCTTAAAACTCTGAATTCCTTTAAACCGGTGTCTGATCAAAATGAATTGAAATAAGAATCGGCCAGTATAGTTGTGTTATCAGCATGACCGTAGCTCATTCAAGAAGGATCGAAAATTTCCGGTTATTTTTTAGTTTCAAACCCAATTCCAGACTTCATCATTGGGACACCCAAAATCATCTGAAGTGGTCTAAAACTGACTTTTGTTCGGGCGTTTTGTCGAGTAACATCAATTTTTCTTCACCAGAGGGTAGTTTCAATGTTATCCCAAATATGGTTTTCAAGATATCAATTGTTTTTTTAGCACTCAGTCCAGTCTGTTTTTCTTTCAACTGCCGCTCAAACTCTTTGTACAACTTGCAAGTCACAAAAGCGATGCTTAGATGGGACTCTATTCTTCTTTTTTAAAGTGGAAGATAGGTCTGATTTTTAAATCTGTTTTCGTGATCCTGAAAGTTCTTTCTACCTGCCAAAGTTGACGGTAATTCTCTATGACTTGTTCGGCTGGAAAGCTGATGTTGGTCACATATCCCTTCAATCCATCCCAAACCCCATCGGCTGTATATTTTTCCTTATCAACGCTTATGAGCACTTCACCTTCGAATTTCAGGTACTTGTTGTAGCCTCTATTGTTGATGTGCTTTTTAGACAATTTCTCGGATACCAATTTCTTCTTCAGGTTTTCTAAGCCCTTCTCCCTGTTCCTCGCGTCTTTTGCTGTCCTTCGAAAGATAAAATAAATTCTTTGGCAACCCTTTTGAACTTCAACACTTCTTGATCATCCGCTGAGCTGCCAATAGTTTTAACGACTGGGTAAGTGCCTAAACTTTTATCAATAACCTGCCCTGAAACCGATCCCGATTGATTGCTCTTTGTTCTCACAAATATGAAATAAATCTACCAAACAGAAACGGGACACGCGAGATACCTCCAAAATATGCCTCCATTTACAGGAAACGGACGTTATTGAAACTCCGATGAAAAATTGATAAAGTTAGGGCAACAAACAAAGAATCACAGAGATGACCTATATCAGCGAGATGACATTGATCGGTGGATTGGCGATGGTGAGCATCGGAACCTATCTTGGTGGAGTTTGGGCCAATGAATCATGGGGACGTTATTGGGGCTGGGATGCCAAAGAAACCTGGGCGCTGGTCACCATTTTGGTTTATGCTTTTATTTTGCATATGCGCATCATTCCAAAGCTGAATAGCCTTTTCAATTTCAACGTGGCGACTTTATTCGGCTTGGCCACAGTAATTATGACCTATTTCGGTGTGAATTACTATCTATCCGGCTTGCATTCCTATGCTGCTGGTGATCCTGTTCCCATTCCTACCTGGGTATATATTTCAGTTGCTTCATTGGTTGTGATAAGTGTCATGGCCTGGATCAAAAAGCGGAAATACAATATGTAGGTTGGCATTTGTTATTTTGTTCAGCATAGATCGATGAATTAGAATTGTCAATGGTCTATCTACAAATCTTTATACCTTCGGGGTTTTGATTTTGAATATGCTGGAAAACATAGAACATTTCTTTGAGTCGGCGGCAAGTTTTGTATGGGGCACGCCATTGCTGATTTTATTGTTGGGAGGAGGTGCATTTTTCATGATCTACTCTGGATTTCTACCTTTCAGGTATTTGGGTCATGCCATCAATGTGCTCCGTGGAAAATATGACGACAAGAACGATCCGGGTCAAATCAGCCATTTTCAGGCATTATCAGGTGCTTTAGCTGCCACTATTGGCATGGGAAACATCAGTGGTGTGGCAGTAGCCATAGCCACCGGTGGACCAGGAGCCATATTTTGGATGTGGGTCAGCGCTTTTCTCGGCATGGCCACCAAGTTTTTTACCTGCAGTCTTGCAGTGATGTATCGTGGAAAAGACGCCAACGGAGAAATCCAGGGCGGGCCGATGTATTTCATACAGGAAGGATTAGGAAAAAAATGGATGCCGATGGCCATCTTTTTTGCCGTAGTTGGAGCATTTGGCGCTACACCTGTTTTCCAAACACATCAAACGATTGATGCAGTCAAGGATATTCTGTTGGTTCCGAATGGAATCACAGAAGACTCATTTTTACTCAATCTTGGACTTGGCGTGCTGATAGCAACAGTTGTAGGATTGGTCATTTTTGGTGGTGTAACCAGAATTGGAAGCGTCGCGGCAAGGTTGGTTCCGTCTATGGTCGTGCTGTATGTTGGGAGCGTGATCATGGTCTTGCTTCTCAACCTTGGAGAGGTGATTCCTTCTTTGGCCTTGATTATCAAAGACGCATTCACCGCTCAGGCAGCTTTGGGTGGAGCAGTTGGCGCATTGATTATTACTGGAGCAAGAAGAGCAGCTTTTTCCAATGAAGCGGGAATTGGTACCGCACCAATGATGCATGGAGCGGCCAAAACCAAAGAACCTATTCGTGAAGGACTCGTTGCGATGCTGGGTCCTGCCATTGATACTTTGATCATTTGTACCATGACGGGTTTATGCATATTGGTAACAGGCGCATGGAAATCCGGTGATCTAAATGGCATTACGCTTACAGCGAAAGCTTTTTCCATTAGCCTTCCATTTATTGGTCCTTATATCCTGTTGATATGCGTATTGATTTTTGCCATTACTACCATTTTTGGTTTGGCATATTACGGGAGAAAATGCTTCGCATATCTGGTGGGGCCAAAATATGGAGCCTATTTCAACTATTGGTATGTAGGTTTGGTATTACTCGGCTCAGTGACCAGTCTTGAAGCGATTGTCTCTTTTATTGATTTGGCATACGGCCTGATGGCTTTTCCAACAATGATTGCGGCCATTATGCTTGCACCAAAAGTAAAAGCAGCAGCCATTGCGTATTTTGGGAAATTACAAAAATGAACCGTTTATCTATAAATTTTCCTGCTCAGCATTACTATGGCTATAATGATCGAATAGTTTGTTTTGCTGGTGGTTGTTTGCTTTATATTTGTGACCCAATAAGGACTAGCTAGTCAATGAGAATAATCATAGCAGGAGCAGGGGATTTAGGTTTTCATCTCGCCAAATTATTAGCCTACGAGGAGCAGGACATTGTTCTAATAGATCAGGATAGCGCAGCACTGGATTATGCCGCCAACAATCTCGATGTAAGCACAATCAAGGGCAGTTCCACATCCATTCGAGTGCTTGAGGAAGCCAATGTTTCTAAAGCTGATTTGCTTATTGCGGTGACTTCTATCGAAGAAACCAATATCACTACAGCCATCATCGGTAAAAGTCTGGGCGCTCGCAAGACTGTAGCCAGAATCTCCAATATTGAGTTTTTGCATCAGCGCGATAAGCTCAACCTGAAGGATATCGGAATCGATGAAATCATTTCGCCTGAATCATTGGCAGCCAAAGAGATCAAAAGGCTCCTGAAGGAAACAGCCTTGACAGATACGTTTGAATTTGAAAATGGTAAGCTTTCCCTGATAGGAATTACCGTGGATGAAAATTCAGAGCTTCGCGAAAAAACCCTGACGGAAACGGCTTATCTAAATCCTGATCACAACTTCACAACCATTGCGATTCTACGTGACAATAAAACGATCATTCCGCATGGTGATAATAAGTTTTTACTCAATGATCACGCCTATTTCATCGCGGAACCTAGCGGCATTGAGCGTGTGATGGCTCTGGCTGGAAAAGAGCGCTATGAAATCAAAAATGTGATGATTCTAGGAGGAAGTAAAGTAGGTATCAATACCGCTAGAAACCTGAGCAAGAAATACAATATCAAATTGATAGAAAGGGACAAGGAGAAATGCTTTGCCCTTGCGGACTCGCTACCTGATACCATGATCATCAATGGCGATGTGCGCGATACTAATTTGTTGAAAGATGAAGGACTCGATCGCATGGATGCTTTCATCGCGGTGACGGGTAACTCGGAGACGAATATTATTTCATCTTTGGTGGCTAAAAAATATGGTGTGAAAAAGACCATTGCAGCTGTAGAAAATGTGGATTATATTCATCTATCCCAAAGCATTGGAGTAGATACGATGATCAATAAAAAACTCATTGCTGCCAACTTTATATTCAGATACATCAGAAGAGGAGAAGTGTTGAGTCTTACAAGTATTCACGGCGTTGATGCCGAAATTCTTGAGTTTGAGGTGAAGCCCGGCTCTAAAATATTGACTCAGGAACTGCGTAACCTAAACTTCCCTAAGACAGCTATCATCGGTGGAGTGATCCGCAAAGATGTAGGCTACACGGTGCGGGGCAACTTTGAATTTGAAGTAAAAGACAAAGTAGTAGTTCTTTCAAACCAAAACTGTATCCATACAGTAGAAGGATTTTTTAAATAATCATGCTTTTCAATTACAAGGTAATCGCGAACATTCTCGGCATTCTATTGATGATGAATGGTGTGTTTATGTTTTTGTGCATTCCTTTTTCATTGATTTATAATGAAGGTGACCTCATCGCAATCTTAGAATCCGGCGCAATCACTTTGGGAACAGGGGCGATTTTGTTTTTCGGCACTTTCAAAAACCAGGAAAAAGAACTTAAAAAGCGAGATGGTTATTTGGTTGTGACTCTTGGTTGGCTAATTATGTCTTTTTTCGGATCATTGCCATATATATTGAGCGGTTCTATACCTGATCTGACCAATGCTTTTTTTGAAACAATCTCAGGCTTTTCTACCACAGGCGCTACGATTCTTACAGATATTGAATCTGTACATAAGGGCATTTTATTTTGGAGAAGCCTGACACAATGGATCGGTGGAATGGGAATCATTGTACTCACAGTGGCAATTTTACCAATATTGGGAATTGGCGGCATGCAGCTTTTTGTAGCAGAAGCACCCGGAGTTTCTCCAGATAAATTACAACCTAGAATCAAGGAAACAGCAAAGAGACTTTGGTTGATCTATCTGGGATTGACTTTTGCTGAAACTGTTTTCCTTTGGATTGGGGGCATGACTTTCTATGATGCGATCAACCATGCACTTACCACGATGGCCACAGGTGGTTTCTCTACCAAAAATGCCAGTATCGCCTTTTACGATTCAGCATTCATCCAATATGTGATTATTGTGTTCATGTTTTTGGCCGGCACCAACTTCACCATGACCTATTTTGGTTTGCACGGACAGTTCGAAAAAGTTTTCAAAAACGATGAATTTCGTTATTACCTCGGTTTTTGTGTGGTATTGTCATTAATAGTGGCATTTGGTGTTTATCTCACTGGAGGCACGGTGGAAAAATCGTTTCGTGATGCTTCATTTCAAGTGGTCTCCATCATTACAACTACGGGATACATCACGGCAGATTATACAGCGTGGACACCCTACATCACCATTTTGTTTTTTATCATGATGTTTTTTGGAGCATCAGCGGGATCTACAGCTGGGGGTGTAAAAATCGTACGTCATATCATATTGATCAAAAACAGTTTGCTTGAGCTCAAACGTCAGCTTCATCCGAATGCAGTAATTCCAGTTCGATTCAATGGAAGTGCGGTTTCAAGAGACATCACTTTCAATATTTTGGCTTTCATCATGATCTACATTCTCATCTTTGCGGTGGGCAGTATCATGATGGGCATGCTTGGTGCCGATTTCAATACATCCATTGGTTCTGTAGCTACTTGTCTGGGGAATATTGGCCCTGGTCTAGGTAATGTCGGGCCAGTTGATAACTTTGCCAGCATATCAATAGCAGGAAAATGGCTGCTATCCGCATTGATGCTTTTAGGTAGATTAGAGCTTTTTACCGTATTGATGTTGTTTACACCATTCTTTTGGAAAACGAATTAACACATGAATTTTATTCTTAGTTACCTTCTCTGGAGTCCTGATCCGGACATGTTTACCATTCCTCTTTCATATTTAGGATTGGAAGACAGACCTGTTCGATGGTATGGTTTGCTCTTTGCCGGAGGATTTATTTTCAGTCAGCAAGTGCTGATGTGGATCTTCAAAAAGGAAGGAAGACCAGAAAAGGATGTAGAAAAATTGACAGTTTACATGGTGGTGGCCACCATTGTCGGTGCAAGATTGGGACATTGCCTCTTTTATAATCCGGGATATTATTTATCAAATCCGATTGAGATCATCAAAATCTGGGAAGGTGGTTTGGCTAGTCATGGCGGAGCAATTGGGATCTTGATAGCTCTTTGGCTTTTCAGCCGAAAATACAAACAATATAAACTCAGCTGGATTGTAGATAGGATGGTAATCGTGGTGGCGCTCACTGGTGCCATGATCCGAACTGGTAACTTTTTCAATTCGGAAATGGAAGGCGTATTGACCAACTCTAATACTGGAGTTGTCTATGCAGGTTTTACCGAATCGCTGCTTTATTATGACGATAAGGTAGAAGACGTTTCATTTGAAAAAGACACAAACAGGAAAATAAAAACTCCCGGACAGGTACCAATAGTTGCTGTCGTAAAGTATAAGAAAGGTGCCGTCATTGATCTAAATGAAAAAACGTTCATTGAAACTTCCCTGAGATCTGGACTGGTTCGCTACAGTGAAGTTAGTCAGCACATCGATTTTGGTGCCGGACCATTGCAATACAGACTCTTTAAAAAGAACGGTCAGGATATTCTTGAGATTTATGGTATTGGCAAAGTGCGCCATGCAGCCCAACTTTATGAAGCTGGATATTGTGTGCTTTTGATGTTACTTCTGTTCTGGCTTTGGAAAGAAAAGCGTTTCGTACTTCCGGCAGGATTAACCTTCGGTTTATTTATGTTTTTGCTTTGGACGCTCAGATTCTTTGATGAGTTTTTCAAAATGAATCAGGAAGCTTTTGAAGAAAACTTGACATTAAACATGGGTCAAATTCTCAGTATCCCGATGGCCTTGATTGGGTTGGGAATCATGATTTACACCATCAAAGCCAAAGGTCCAAGAATGGCAGAAAAGGAATGATTTTTTGATTTGGGTTTATGGTTTAAGTCAAAGACTTAAACCATAC
>CAYGUA010000018.1:36940-110801 GCA_964353015.1 uncultured Marinoscillum sp.
AAGGAATGATTTTTTGATTTGGGTTTATGGTTTAAGTCAAAGACTTAAACCATACATTAGCCTTAAACCAACGTTAATTTTTTCACCTTACCGACCATTTTTTCCCAGGCGGTGAATCCACCGGCAATGTTTTTCACATTGGTAAATCCATGCTGTGTTAGAATCATGGAGGAAAGATAGCCCCTGAGTCCTTTGGCACAATAGACAAAAGTTTCCTTGTTAGGATCAAGTTCGCCCAATCTGTTTCTTAATTCATCCAGCGGAATGTTGTGGGCATTGTCGATCATACCACTTTTATGTAGTTCTGAAGGATTTCGCACATCAAGAATCGCGTAATCATTGTTGAGCAAGTCGGAGAAATATTTATCAGCGGCCATCACATTTACTTCGCTGTAGCTATTGTCAAGAGAATTTCCAGCTGCATATCCTGCCACAATCACAGGATCTTTCGCCGGTGAAAATGGAGGAGCATAGGCCAAATCAAGTTTGGTCAGGTCGTCTAGTTTAAGCTTGGCATAGATGGCGGTGGAGAGCACGTCCACTCTTTTGTCTACACCTTTTTCACCAATCATTTCCGCACCGAGCAAAATACGTGTTTCCGGATCGTAGTAGATTTCAAGGAAAATATCAGTTTGATCTGGGAAAAAGCTTGGCGTAGTTCCCGCTATGATAAAGGTGGATTTAAACTTGATACCAGATTTTTCCAAGGCTTTTGGCCCCATCCCAGTCCGGGCTATGGTGTAATCAAATAATTTCATGATGGCTGTGCCATAAGCGCCGGTGAACGTTTCATTACCACCTGCAGCATTGGCGCCAGCCGCACGACCACCTTTGTTGGAATGTGTACCCATAGGAAACCAGCTACTTTCGCCAGTGATCAGATTGGGAATACTCGCACAGTCGCCAGCAGCATAAATATCCTGGATGGAAGTTTCCATTTTGTCATTCACCACCAATGCGCCATTGGGCAGATGAACCGCGCCAAGAGCAGTCAGCATTTCTGTATTTGGCTTCACGCTGATCCCAACGAACATGAAATCTGTAAACATCTTTTCGCCATTGCTCAGTATCAGATTGCCTGTTTCCAGCTCGACACCAGCTACATATACACCCAACTTCAGATCGATTTGATTTTCTTGTAGGATCTTTTCTGCCATACGGGCAAACTTCACATCCCAGTTAGCCAATACTTGATTGCCAAGCTCAATGACCGTAACTTTCTTACCAGCATGAACGAGGTTCTCAGCAGTTTCCAACCCGATCAATCCGGCACCAACGATTGTGATGTGCTCCGAATTTTCAATCACACCCTTTTTCATGACCAGATCAAAATCTTCAATGGTTTTGGCGTGACCCCAATTGTTATATGATTCGATGTTTTTGATAGGCGGCAGGATCGCCCGACCCCCAGTTGCAAATACGAGTTTATCATATTCATAAATGCCTTTATCCGTATGCACATGATGCAGATTCGGATCGATTTTGATCACTGGCTCGTTGAGATGTACCTCCACCTGAAATCTTTTTTCCAATAATTCCGGCTGTACCACCATCAATTTATCACGGGTTTTGATCTTGCCCGACATGGCATAAGGAATGCCGCAAGTGGCATAGCTGATATGTGCGGTTTTTTCAAACAAAAGTATTTCTGCGTATTCGTCTGTTCTCCGTGCTTTGGCTGCAGCAGAAGGTCCTGCAGACAATCCGCCGATGATGATGATTCTTTTTCTGCCCATGATTTAATATGTGTTGATTGAGGATGTAAAGCTGGTCTTTGTAACCGAAGGCGCGTGTAACATAGGTAACAATGGCAAGCTGATTTATGTCAGCATAGGTTGTGCGAACTTGATAATTGTCATCAAATCCTTTTACACCATGATTTAATATTGCACGTTACTAGTGGAAACGATCAATCATGACCAAAAATCCCATTACCTATTATCCTCGCACCGAGGAGCTGCTCAATATCATCACTCATTTCATTGGATTAATTCTGAGTATCGCCGGACTGGTTATATTGGTAGTTTTTGGTGCTATTTATGGCAATGTGTGGCACATCGTCAGTTTCAGCATTTTTGGGAGCAGCATGGTGCTTTTATATCTGGCATCTACCCTTTACCATTCCGCCAAATCACAGACTTTGCGCAAGCGACTCAATGTATTTGATCATTCGGCCATCTACGTGCTCATTGCTGGCACTTATACTCCATTTTGTTTGGTGGCTTTAAACGGCACCATTGGTTGGGTGCTATTTGGGATCACCTGGGGATTGGCTGTCGTTGGGATTGTGCTGAAGATGTTTTATACAGGTCGATATGACAAAATCTCTACTGCAGGATATGTGCTGATGGGCTGGGTGGCTGTATTTGCGGCTGAGCCACTATATGAAAATCTGCAAATAGAAGCGTTGGTTTATCTCATCGCAGGGGGACTGAGTTATACCATCGGTGCGATATTCTATTCCATCCGCAAGCTGCCATACAACCACGCCATTTTTCATGGCTGGGTGTTGCTAGGCACAGCACTCCATTTTGTCGCCATATTTTATTTGCTTTAAACCATATAGGAATTAAACTCCCACAGCCTCTACCTCCTGCACTTCAGGAACCATCTTTTTAAGCAAGGTTTCGATACCTGCTTTTAGGGTAACAGTAGATGAAGGACAACCAGAGCAAGAGCCTTGGAGCATCACCTTCACTTTGCCATCTACAAAAGAATCAAAGCTGATGGCACCACCATCCATTTCCACAGCTGGGCGGATGTATTCGTCCAGGATGCCTTTGATTTTCACCTCAATGTCTGTATCAGTATCACTCACTTTGTGATCTTCTTCTACATGTGTTTCAGTGAGGATTTGTCTGTCATCTTCCAGAAACTGCTTGATGTAATTCTGAATAGGAATTTTGATCTCATGCCAATCCGAGAGCTTGTCTTTAGTGACAGTCACAAAATTGCTCATGTAAAAAACCCGCTTCACAAAAGGGAAATCAAACAATTCTGCAGCAAGTGGTGCTTCTTTGGCACTTTCCTTATCAGGAAAATCCCTGCTTACGCCATCTGGCAGTAGCATGAAGTTGAGCACGAATTTGAGAGAATTGGGATTAGGGTTTGCCTCGGTATATATATTGATGACTGGTTTTTCTGCAGCTTCCATTCGATTTTTGATTGTTTGGATATGAAACACAAAGTTGCATTAAAAGTTCACAAGTTTTGGAATGGACAGCTTCGAATATGAAGGACTTCTAATAAAAGCAGTCATCTTTGTTGAATGAATTCTTCTATTGCTGAATTTTTGGGACTTGATCCAGCGTTTTTTGGATTGGTAATTTTACCCATCCTGATTTTTTTTTCAAGGATCATGGATGTTTCCATCAACACCATGCGGATCATTTATATGCTTCATGGCAAAAAGTTGATCAGCACAATTCTTGGCTTTTTTGAGTCATTGATTTGGCTCATTGCCATCAGCCAGATTTTTCAAAATGTAAACAGCATTGCCACCTATCTGGCCTATGCCGGAGGTTTTGCTTCTGGCGTATTTGTGGGAATGATCATAGAAGAAAAGCTGGCTTTGGGAAGTGTGTTGATCCGTGTGATCACCAGAAAACCCGCCACAGAGCTGATTCATTTTCTCAATAACAACCATTATCGCTATTCCAATGTGGACGCTGTTTCAGATGAAGGGAAAGTGAATGTCCTATTTACGGTGATCAAAAGAGACAATCTTGTCTCCACCATTTCCGCTATCAAAAAATACAATCCTCAGGCTTTTTATACCGTAGAAGGAGTCAAGCAGGTCAGCGATCATGTGAGCGATGAAAAGGGATTTCATTACAGAAAGCTATCGAAATAGGAATTAGGGTCCGTTCTGAATATTAATTCAGCCTGAGCGAAAGATTATTTCACCTGAATCAAAGTGATATCAAATAGGAGAACCGATCCGCCAGGAATGCCATTGAAATCATAGTTTCCATAACCCAAATGTGCAGGAACTAACAGCATCCCACTCCCACCTTGATTGAAATATGCGATACCTTCTGTCCAACCTGCAATGACCTGATAAAGGTAAAATGCTGTGCCATTGTTGTCACTTTCATCGAAGACCGTTCCATCCAGAAAATAGCCTTTATACCGCACGGTTACTCTGGATGTGGCAGTTGGTTTTTTTCCCGTTCCCTGGTTATCGATCACATAATACAGACCAGTAGCGCTTCTTTCAGCATCCAGATTGTTTGTTGTGATGTAGTCCATAATTTCCTGTTCGTTTTTCGTGACATAGTCGATCTTTTCGTCATCCTTACAGGAGATGAAAAAGATGAGCGATAAAGACAGGGCGTAAAAAAGATATTTCATTTGTTAGTTTTCAAAATTAAGATGTAAAACTAACTGAGTTTTTTTGAATGGGCATGTGTCTTTGCACTTGTTGATTTATTCTAGCCATATTGTTTAGGATAATTGATAATGCATCCTAAATATCACTTTATCCGGTTGATGTTTGCAATTAAAAAACCAAACTCATTGAAACATCCTAGAGCTTACAACGTCCTATTCTTAATCAATCAACTTATCCCTCAAAACATGAAATCTAACAAAAAAACTGGAAGGCTTATAGGCCTACTGTTTCTACTTATTTTTACAACAGGAATTATAGTCTATCAATTTTTACAAGGCCCAATATTATTTTCAGATGATTTTCTAACTGCTGCTTCTGTAAACTCAAAAGGAATCATTATTTCGACTTTACTTTTATTGTTAAGCGGCATAACATCTGTTATTATAGCCGCAGTTTTATTGCCTATTTTTAAAAAACATAGCATTACTTTAGGATTTTTATATTTGGCATCTAGTATACTAGGCTTTATAGCTATATCAATTGACAATATAAGTGTTCTGTCTATGTTAGAATTAAGTATAGAGTATACCAAAAATGAAACAGGCAATTTCGATATATTTAATACATTAGGGACTGTGTTTTACAAGAAACATTGGTGGACACACTACTTGAGTCTACTCATTTCTTGCTTCCCTGTTTTTATTTTATACTATACCTTATTCGTAACTAAATTAATTCCAAAAGTCATTTCAATTGTTGGGATAATAGCCGTAATTTTTATGTTTGTTGAAATATTATTTTCGATTTTCGGAAATAGCATTAGTATGAACATGCTTCTTCCAATAGGGCTCATTCAACTAATTCTTCCTCTTTGGTTAATTTTTAAAGGATTGAATTCGTCAGTATTAGAAACGGAAATGAAATGACGAAATTTAGTTAGAAAAATCTGAGCAAAATGCCAAGCAATTAATTTGACATATAATTAATTGCTTGGCAACAGGCCTCCAGCAGTCTTCGTAGGATAGAAAAGAAATGAAAGGCCTTCTTTGAGATTAGACAGTGATTTAATAGAAGAAACTATAATTACCAATGCTTCTGTTTAGGGCGTCTTAAAGGATCAACCAAATCATATTTCAAGTTTCAAAACCCCTCATAATCCGGATCCATCTCAGGGGTTCGCAGACCTGCTACTTCGTTCGCCATCAGGATAAATACATTCCAGCACAAACCTCGCGTTGAGGCCCACCAGGAATCTGTAGTTGTCCATTTGGTGGGGATAAATTCCTTGCTGTATGGCCATTTGGGATTGAGGTAAATTTCCGCCCAGGCACGGTTTTCCATCATCGTTTCTGCTTTGTTCCAGCCATGTCTTTTGCCCACGGCATAGGCGCAATATTCCGCACGCATCCAGCTGCCACCATTGTAATACATGCCATCTCTGGTTCCGTCTTTATAGTTTGCAATTCCAAATTCCCCGAAAGGTTGATAATCTGCACTCATGTAGGCATAACCAGGCGCATCATTGATCAGGCGCACACAGATCGGTGCAGTGGTTCCAAATTCAGGATGAGGAGCATCAGGCGATTGATTGAGGAGGGGCATTTGTTCTAGTTGATTGATGACCATGCTATCGGTCAATATCGGTCTGTCAAACAACCAAAGCGAGAAAAATTCCGGTTCCAAATCCGTCAGGGAAATGATATCAGGGAAGTCCCTGTCGAATAACAAATGTTTTCGTTCTGCATCATAAAAATCCCGATAAGCTGCTTCAGCCTTTTCCAGATAGTCTTCTGAAATCTCATACCCCAAAGTTTTGATTGTTCGGAGAGCAATGGCAAACATGCCCTGGTTCACAGCCAGGCGATCCGTTTTGGGATTGTAATCAATGATGTCCACCTGACTCAGCGTAAAATGAGATTCACAGATCCCATCCCGATCCGCATCAAATTCATTGAGTATGTAATCCACCGCCTTTTTTATTTGCGCTTCCGGTAGTGTCACACCAAATCGTCTTTTGTTCATCATCGCCCATATCAACCATTGGATCGTGGCTTCATTGTCTTTGACTTCAATGGTGCCCATATAAGGCGTGATGATCGTGCAAATGGCCCCTTTATCCGTTTGCGTTTTGGCCCATTGATTCCAGATTTTAAGATTTAAATCTTTGTTGTGACTGGCGATGATTGAGAAAAACGAATCACGATTGTACATGTCTGGCGAATAATTCATGTTCGGCACATTGAATGGTGTCATGTCATTGATCGACGTAATCCATGTCAACATATTAAAATTGGCATACATCATTTTCTCAATGGGCATGCCTTCAAATCCTTTCCCTTCGGCCAGACGCAGTTGTGAGGCAATGGCAAAATTGCTGTGAGTGGTCCAGGGCTCCACAAAAACGTAGGTTGTTTTGGAGACAGTCTCGCCCATGGGCATGATATTGTAAGGTTCGATTTGAGGTTGATGTTCCACTATTTTCAAATCTTTGATCTGGAGTGAACATTTCTTACCTGACTGTGAGCCGATAAACATCGAAACACTATCATGCTCAATGTAGGGCACCATGATGCTTCCTTTAAAAAGTGTCCATTCCTTTTCCGCAATGGGAAATTGGTCGATGTATTTGATGCCATGCTCTAACTCGATGGTTTTCTTGCCGTTTTTAAGTCTGAAAAGTTTGAGCGCAACAGGTGTATTTCCTTTGGCCAAAAAGGAGATGGTGTACAGTTTCTGATCTTTGAAAGGAGCCAGCATTTCAATGCCAGCTCGATCGGAGGGATTGCAATCCATCGTGATCAATGTACTTTGCTTTTTGATTTTCACCTCACCTACTTTTTCGAACTTGTCGTCGATTTTTACTTCGGTTGCTGTGCCTGCATTGAGGTTATACATTTCACCAAAAGTCTGTTTGATGTAATGTTGGTTGTTGGCTCTTTCAGTCAAAGTTGCGACGGAGACCAAAGCCGGATCGGGCAATTTTCGCATGCCTACAAATCCGCCACCATGACCGTTTAATCGTCTGCGCGTGGTTCGGGTATAATGGTTCTTATAACCTGCGTCCATCAAAAATCCTACGACCAGATTATCAGTAGTTACAAATCCGGCTGATGGAAACATCTCATGCGCAAATCCTCCAGGAAATTGATCATGTTCGAACGTGATGTATTTCTTTGGAATTTCGGCTGGTTTGGCGGTTTCAGTCAGGGTATAAAACAACGCAGGCATGCCAGATTGAAATAGCTCGATCTGCTTGCTGATTACCAGCTCATTGATCACTTCATAGGTGACTTTGATGGATAAATTCAAATCCAGCTCCGACACATAAGTCTCTCTGGTTAATTGGATTTTGTCTTGATCGCCTATCCAGCGATCACCTGTCCAGGTCGGAATATTGATATTTTCGCTTAAATCAAGGTTGGCCATCTGAAGCGAAAATTCTTCCGTGTTTTTCACTAAAAGTTGGCTGCCGTTGTAGATGTCGACTGTGAAACCATGAGCTTCATCGCCAGCTATTTTCAAGTTCAGGTTTTGACTCCAGCCACTCAGTCCAAGCAGGAAGATTTGTAAAAAAAGAATGACTTTATACATGGCTCTTTGTTTTGTTCTTCCCACTTTTAAGAAAAACGAAAGAGTATATTAGGTCATCGCAAGGTGGAATCGGGTTATTGGGATGTTATTTATCAAATAAAACTCAGCAACAAAAAGCGCTTATTTAATCGGGCAAGTATTATTTCAATAAATCAAATTCCCTTTCAGTTAACTGGTAAAGTAATTAACGATGATTTTTCTTAAAGAAGTGGCGTGATTTATTTGCTTGCGTTAAAAAGCTTTTGCTTTTCGTCTTTGGTCAGGCTGTCATAACCTGACTGAGAGATTTTATCAAGAATGGCGTCAATTTCTTCCTGATCAGGTTTGCTCGGACCCGAAGATTTGCCTGCGGATGTATTTCTGGCATTTGGTCGCTCGGCTTTATGAGTCACTTTGATTTTTGTCTGAGGCTCAAAAAAGCTTTTCACCCAATCGATAAAAACAACGATCCACGCTCCAATATCAGCCCCATTTTTCAGTTGAGCGATATAAAGCCATCCCATCAATGCGCCACCTAAATGAGCGATATTTCCACCAGCATTTCCTCCAGTCGATCCCATAATGGAAAGTACGACATAAAATGCAGCGATATATTTGATTCTCACTGGGCCTAAAAACATTAAGAAGAAAGTGTAATTGGGCATGAAAACCGCTGCGGCAATTACTACCGCATAAACCGCTGCAGAAGCACCTACCATTCCGGGCACCATTCCTGCCTGATCATTGTAAAAAGGGATCAGGTTATAGACGATCAGATAAGCGATCCCTCCAGCCAATGCTCCCAGCACATAAATGCTGATAACTTTTTTGTTCCCGAGAAATTCTAAAATCAATTTAGAAAACCAGTAGAACACAAGCATATTAAACAGAATATGAAATATGTCCGACAGGCTATGAGCGAAAGCATAGGTGATAAGCGTCCATGGGCGTGTGATGAAATCTTCAAAAAGTGGAGGAATTGAAAACTGGCGATAAATCACACCAAAAAATTCCTCAAATCCCGCAACTCGTGAGATGACACCAAGGATGCCCAAAAACAGATAAATGATGACGTTTATAATGATGAGCTGAGCCGGAGAATTGTTCGGCTTATTCCATGCATTTTTAAAATCGTCTAGTATGCTATTATTCATTGATTAATAAAATCGATTGGTTTTTCTAGCCCAATATTTAATGAGAATATATGCGATCAGCATCCCTCCAAGATGAGCAAGATGCGCTACGTTATCACCTGACTGACGGCTAAATTGGGAATAAAGTTCGTACAGTCCATAAAAAAGAACGATATATTTTGCCTTGATGGGAATCGGGGGAAAGAGCAACATGAGTTGCGTGTTTGGGAATAACATTCCGAAGGCCATTAGAATGCCAAAAACCGCTCCCGATGCACCCACCATCGTGCCATTGATATGAACATCAAATATTTGACTCACATAGGCCATGCTTTGTGAAATCAAGCTGCGATCTTCAGGATGATCATAATATTCATCTGAAAAGTCAACCAGCATTTCAGAATTTCTCCTGTCTACTTTATGATCCAATATAAATAACCGAAAGTCATCTGGATTGGGGTTTTGCAAGTAGGCATTGGTATCATTTTTTAATGGGAGTTTTTCAAAGAAATCAACCGCTCCATAAAGTACTCCGGCACCAATCCCACAGATCAAATAAAAAGTTAAAAACCGCTTGGAACCCCAAACCTGTTCTAACATGGGACCGAACATAAAGACAGCAAACATATTACCGAAAAGGTGCATCATGCCGTGGGTATCGTGCAGCCACATGTAAGTAAAAAACTGCCATGGAGCCCAATCGGCGGAATACACCACTCGCAAAGCCAGCCAATCATTCAATGGCAATTTCAAAATCCATTGTAACAAGGCGATTACTATATTGATGATCAATATATTTTTCACCATGGGGGTCATTCTCATCATGAGCTAAACCAGGTTTTTATTTTTTCTAAACTAATTAAAACAAATGTCGGACTTCCGTCCGGTGTGTAGTTGGGCTGTGCACATGCAAAAAGCTGGTCAATCAATCGCTCTGCTTCTTCGCTTGCCATGTTTTTACACTTCAACGCTGCAGTTCGTTTGGCCAGGGAGCGACAAAGATTTTCATTGCGTGAAGCCAATCCCAATTCGTTTTTATTGAATTTGAATTGCTCGATCAATTCTTCAAACACTTCCTTTTCATTGCAGCTCGAAAGCTCCGCAGGCACGCCTTGTATCACGATCATCTGCTGGCCCATTTCCTCAAACTCAAATCCCAGACTCAAAATCTCAGGCTTGATTTCCATTACGAGTGCATAGTCCGATGGGTTCAAAGAAATTTGCTGTGGAAACAAACACGATTGCGAAGCGCCCGACTTATTTTCTAATTTTTGCTGGTAGCGCTCAAATAAAATCCGTTCAAATGCAGCTTTTTGGTCGATCATGACCATTCCCGATTTCACTTGACGAATCAGATATTTATCATGTAATCTCAGTGAAGCTTTTGAAGTATTGTCTGAATCCAGGGGCTTATTGATCGCACTAGAGAAAGTTTGAACTTCCTCAGGTTCCAGATGACCAGATTCACGCTCCAGCTGCTCCGGGGTGACCATATCTTCCTGACGGGCAAAGTCATAAAGTGATTCCCAGTTTTTGGCCTTATCTCTGTCGCGATCTATGTTTTTAAACTGGGCGTATTGTCTGTCTTGATTCGTTTCACGGCCTTCCGAAAATGCAGGACGCATAAATTGCTCGAAGTTTACATCAGCAGAAAAATCCAGAGAAGGGGTCACATTAAAAGAACCCAGCGCCTGTCGTACTGCCGCGCTGATCACACCATAGATCGTGCGATCATCGTCAAATTTTACTTCCGTTTTTGTCGGATGCACATTGATGTCCACATGAGCAGGATCCATCTCGATAAACAGCACATAAAATGGATAATATTCGTCTTTGAGCAATCCCTGATACGCTACAGTTACCGCATGATTCAAGTAGCTGTTTTTGATGAATCTGTTATTCACGAAAAAGTATTGCTCGCCACGCGTCTTCTTTGCAAATTCTGGTTTGCCGATATATCCTGACACTTTCACGTGAGGTGTTTCTTCCTGACAAGGAATGAGTTGCTGCTGATAGTTTTTGCCAAAAAGCTGGACAATGCGCCTCGACAACTTTCCACCTTCAAGCTTATACATTTCCAAATCGCCGTTGACTAATGTCATGGCTATTTGAGGATTGGCTAGCGCTACACGCTGAAACTCATCCGTAATATGTCGAAGTTCTACCGGATTGGATTTCAAAAAATTTCGTCTGGCAGGCACATTATAAAACAAATTTTTCACTGCGATGGAGGTGCCATCCTTGATTGAAGCGGGTTCTTGCCTTTTCACTTCAGACGCTTCCACCTGAATCAACGTGCCCAACTCATCCACGATGCGTTTGGTTTTCATCTCCACTTGTGCCACCGCCGCAATGGAGGCCAGCGCTTCTCCCCGAAAACCCATCGTCATGATTTTAAAAAGATCATCTGCGGTACGGATTTTTGAGGTGGCATGTCGCTCAAAGCTCATGCGGGCATCAGTCACACTCATGCCTTTGCCATCGTCAATGACATGCACAAGCGTTTTTCCCGACTCTTTCACTATAAGTTTGATTGATTGCGCGCCTGCATCTATGCTGTTTTCGAGCATTTCTTTTACCAGGGATGCGGGTCTTTGTACCACTTCACCTGCGGCAATCTGATTGGCAATGCTATCGGGTAAAAGATGAACAATATCTTCCATCAACTATTTGCTCTGACGTGGTTTTCGGAAACGAAAAAAGAGATAAACAGGCACAAAAAGCCAAAGCGCATAGAATACAACATTGCCAAAATACAGCCAACCTACTACCGTCAAACCTAAAGTTGCGGCTATGATCAACTGAAGAAAGGATGTATTTGGAATCGACTTTGACCTGCGCTCAAAATTTATCCTGCCAGAAACGTATGCAGGCTCTTCACCATTCATTTCACTTTTGATCCGTGCTGTCCGCGCCTCAATTTCTTCTTTGATAGGATCATAATGACGCGGAGTGATTTCGAATCTCTTGTATTTTGGTAGCCTGATCAATGATGGAAACCTCATGAAACTTCTGTTTTGATTTTATGGTAATGGGCTTATTTGTCACGAAAATAGGATAAAAGACGCTTTTTATCGATTAAGTTCCATTAAACAAAGCATTCTCTTCTTTGATTCGTTCAAAGTTAAGAGATTTGACCCAATGCGTTTTCTATTCATAATATTATTGAGTGCAATATCCCTGAGTTCCCGGGCCGCTGAGTCCATAGGAGCCAGTGTGGATAGTGTATTTGACGCATTTTCAAATACGGAAAAGATCAATCAGCTGATCTGGCTGCAAATATCCAATGATGATGATCTGAGTGTTCTCAATGAAGAAATCATTCAGACTTATGGCGGCATTTACCTGAATCACCCTTTTCACGCTTTTGACGAATACATTTTCAATCGTGGTTTCATTCCATCGCTGGCAGTGCAGCTTGATGAAAGACTCAATCCCGCACCAGAAGATCTGGACAACTTGCCCACACTCAACACTTTGTCATCCATTCGGGACATCAACCTGCTCAACGAATATCTGGATTTCCTGAGAGCCATTGGGCGCAGCTATGGCATCAACTACATGGTATTGCCAAATGTCAATGATTCGCTTATGGCATATCAGCATCTTTTGGGAAAAATAGAAGCTTATGATCCGTATTATTTTATTGGGAAAAACAGGATAGAGTTTGAGCAATTGCGAAAGAGAAAGGAAGTCACAAGGATGTTTGACTATGCGAACTACTGGGTGCTGGCCGCAGATAATCTGGAGCAATCAGAAAAAGTAATTAAAAAACAAGGTAAACGTCTTGATCTGAGTGAGGTAGAAAAAACCATTAAATACAGTATCAGAAACAAGTACACACCAATAGGTGTACCCACCAAAAGAAAACTACCCAATCGCCTCGCAGTAGAGTTGAGCCGAGCCTCCATTATTCCATTGCAGCATCATGCTGGTGTTCTACCACTTACCAATGATACCATTTGTCTTCTCACAAATGAACCTTTCGGGGATTTGGCTGAAATGTTAGGAAAATATGCATACCTCATTACATCTGCAGATGCCATTCAAAAAAGTGATGCCCCAGTGATTATAGATAATCTTTTTACGGATCTGGTGGATGTTCAAGGCGAAGACAGAAAAATCATTTTTCTTGGTTATCTGCCTACAGGGCAGCAATATGGATCGGATCTGGATGCAGCACTTTTTACTTCTATTGACAATGAGATGTACACTTATCTCCTGCCTCAACTGATTTTCGGATCGGCAGAAGCCTCAGGTGTGATGCCCATCCAATTGCCAGCGTATCGTGATTATACAAATGAACCGATCAGAAGTCTGGGCATTTTGGGATATGCCCCACCTGAAATTTCCGGAATTGATGAAATTGCACAGGCGCGATTGCGGGAAATTATCAAAGAAGCTGTAGAAACTGGAAGTACACCAGGCTGTCAGCTTGCAGTAGCCGTCAATGGGTCTATTGTTTTGGAAGAAGGATACGGATTTCTGACGTATGACAGCACCATTCGGTCGGACAAAAACACACTTTACGACTTGGCCTCTGTGACCAAAGTTTCTGCCACCTTACTTGCAGTGATGAAGCTTTATGATGAAAATTTAATTCAACTTGATTCTGCAGTTTCCACTTATTTGCCAGAATATGCTGAGTCCAACAAGTCAGATATCACGATTCGTCAATTGCTTTCACACAATGCTGGTCTTATTTCATATGTCCCATTTTGGAAGCGCACTTTAGGCGGAGCAGATCGATTGGAAACTTTCTATTATGAAACAGAAGAAGACGAGAAAAACGACAATCGATCTTATGGAATCAAGCCAACTCCGGCGTTAAGAGATTCGCTCAAAAACTGGATTCTTAAATCACCTTTGGTGAAGTATGACAGTGTGCCAGGATACAATTATTCTGACATAGGATTTATGATTTTGCATCAGGTGGTAGAGTCCATCACTAAACAACCAATGGAAGACTATCTTGAAGCTAATTTCTATCAGCCCCTTCATTTGGATCGACTAAAGTTTAACCCGATGCAAAAGGGAGTCAATCGCTTTGAAATCGCGCCAACTGAATATGATTTTTATTTCAGAAATGAGCAGGTCTGGGGTCAGGTTCATGATCGCAATGCCGCGGTGTTTGGAGGCGTGGCTGGCCATGCCGGATTGTTTTCTAATTCCCATGATTTGATGATCCTCATGCAGATGATCGCACAAAATGGCCAATATGGGGGAATTCAGTATTTGAAGCCATCTACCATTTCCTATTTCAATGAACAATATTTTCCAGGCAACAGAAGAGCATTGGGCTGGGATAAAAAGAGCGAAACCATCAGTAATGCTGCACCAAAAGCCTCGTTCAGCAGCTTCGGACATACAGGATTTACAGGTACTTTGGTTTGGGTTGATCCCGAATTTGATCTGGTGTTTGTGTTTCTCTCGAATAGAATATATCCTGATGCAAATAATTATAAACTTATTCAGAAAGACATTCGTACAAGAGTGCAAGATGTAGTTTATGAAGCGATTTTATCCAAATGGATAAATTAGGAACATTAAATACATTTCGAACGTTACCAGTTCGATTGAGAAAATTATGAAAATAGGAATTGTCTGTTATCCCACTTATGGTGGAAGTGGAGTTGTCGCTACAGAACTTGGAAAGGCACTGGCCAAAGAAGGTCATCAGGTTCATTTTATTACATATTCCCAACCCACCAGGTTGGATTTTTTTAGTGAAAATCTTTATTACCACGAGGTTTCTGTAAAAACTTATCCACTTTTTGACTACCCACCATACGAACTGGCTTTAGCTAGCAAAATGGTGGATGTAGTGGAGCACGAAAAAATTGATTTGCTGCATGTGCATTATGCCATACCTCATGCGTCAGCGGCATATATGGCAAGACAGATCTTAAAGTCTAAGGGCATATCTATTCCGTTCATCACTACACTGCATGGAACGGATATTACTTTGGTTGGGAAAGATGCAACCTACGAACCAGTTGTTACTTTTTCCATCAACGAATCTGATGGGGTAACTGCGGTTTCTGCTGATTTGAAAAAAGATACATTGGCACATTTCAAAATCACCAATGATATTCAGGTGATCCCAAATTTTATTGATTTGGAGCGCTTCAAAAAGCAAAAAAAGGATCATTTCAAAACAGCCATTTGCCCCAATGGTGAAAAACTAATCGTTCATACTTCCAATTTCCGAAAGGTGAAAAGAGTAGAGGACGTAGTTCATATTTTCAATAGAGTGAGGGAAGTCCTTCCAGCTAAACTACTGATGGTTGGTGATGGACCCGAAAGATTTGCCATCGAAGAAATGTGTAGGGAATCCTGCAATCTGGATGATGTCAGATTCCTGGGCAAATTGGAAGCCGTGGAAGAAGTATTGTCCGTGTGTGATTTGTTCTTATTGACATCAGAAAAGGAAAGTTTTGGTCTGGCTGCTTTGGAAGCCATGGCTTGTGAAGTGCCGGTCATCTCGACCAATGCCGGTGGTTTACCAGAACTTAATGTTGATGGTGTATCAGGATTTACCTGTAATGTGGGTGATGTGGAAACCATGGCAAAAAAAGCGTGTCATATATTAGATGATGCGAATCTGAAGCGATTTAAAATCGGAGCGCTAAACAGAGCCAAAGAATTTGACGTAAGTAACATATTGCCAATGTATGAAAATTTGTACAGCGCTACATTGGCAAAAAACAATAAAAAAGCTGCACAAACAGTTTAATTTATATTAGTCGTATACACCTTTTTTACACTTTCGAAGTTATTGCAATGGAACTTAAAAATAAACCTCGAAACACTGGTACCAAAGCCCTTTTTGAGAATCCAATATTGGAAAAGCTGACCAGAACTTATATTGCGGTACCTCTAGTTATCTTTAGTTTTATTTCTCTCAGTCTGATTTATTATGGCCTAGAGCAATCATTCATTACAGTCGTAAATGCACCATTATTATTTATTTCGGGTTATTTGGTGTTCACTTTGATCGAATACATCATTCACAGATTTGTATTCCATCTTTCGCCTCATACCCCAAAGCAAGAAAGATTTGCTTATACAGTTCATGGAGTGCATCATGATTTTCCAAAAGATAAAGATCGATTGGCCATGCCACCCCCATTGAGCTTGCTGTTGAGTTTCTTGTTTTACTTGCTGTTTATGCAAGTCATGGGTGATTTGGTTTATGGGTTTTTACCCGGATTTCTTTTTGGTTATGCTTCATATCTTGGCATTCATTACATGGTACATGCATTCAAGCCGCCGAAGAACTTTTTCAAAATATTGTGGGTGCATCATGGCATCCATCATTACAAGGATCAGCATAATGCATTTGGAGTTTCATCTCCTCTTTGGGATTTTGTTTTTGGCACCATGCCAAAAAAATAATTGATCCGAAAAACTTTCCAGAGTCTTTCATTTGGTGAAAATCCAACCAGATGAAAGACTTTTCTATTTTAATAAGACAGATTTTAGAAAGAAATCACAACATCCTCGCATTATCGAAATCATTCTTCTCTAATTTTAGTTATACCTTTTCAATTAAAACTCAGCCATGATCGGACATAGGTTTACGGAATACATTCCTGATAAGGATCCGGATAAATCAGCATTTGAAAATTTGCTTCAAATATTCATGCAGCTATTGACCATCACATCCGGAGACGTGAGTGAAGCCTTGAGTTGGTTGACAAATCTGGATAGACAATACGGTATGTCAACACCTGATTATGGCATTGGCAACTTCATTGACGACCTGAAGTCGAAAGGATACATCACCGATGATGAGGGTAAAGGTGAATTTAAAATAACAGCCAAAAGCGAACAAACTATTCGAAAAAGTGCTCTTGAGGAAATTTTTGGCAAGTTAAAAAAATCAGGAAAAGGGTCACATCAAACGAATATCCCCGGCCAGGGAGATGAGATTGGAACAGATTTTCGTGAGTTTCAGTTTGGTGATGCGCCAGAGCAGATAGAGTTGACCGAAAGCCTGAAAAATGCTCAAATCAATCATGGTTTTGGAGAATTTACACTTACAGAGGGTGACCTTTCCATCCGTGAAAAGGAGTTTAAAACCCAGACCTCAACGGTTTTGATGATAGACATCAGTCATTCCATGATTCTATATGGTGAAGACAGAATCACACCTGCCAAAAAAGTAGCTATGGCTCTGGCTGAGCTGGTAACCAAAAAATATCCAAAAGACACCCTCGACATCATTGTATTCGGAAATGATGCCTGGCAGATAGAAATCAAAGATTTACCATATCTCAATGTGGGTCCATATCACACCAATACAGTGGCAGGTTTGGAGCTATCAATGGATATATTGAGGAGGAGAAAAAATAAAAACAAACAGATTTTCATGATTACCGATGGCAAGCCTACTTGCCTGAAAGAAGGGATCAAATACTATAAAAATAGCTTTGGACTCGATCCGAAAATATTGAACAAAACATTGAATCTTGCAGCTCAATGCCGCCGGATCAACATTCCCATTACTACATTTATGATTGCTTCAGATCCATATTTGAAGCAGTTTGTAAAAGAATTTACTCAGGTAAACAATGGGAATGCCTATTACAGTAGTCTCAAAGGATTGGGAAATCTAATTTTTGAAGATTACAGAAAAAACCGAAGAAAAAATCTCTAAAAAAAAATCGGGGAATGAAACAATACGAACAGCTCAGTTCAGAGGAGCGTCTGAAAATACACACGCTTGGAGCGTTGAAGCAATCTGGTTATCAGTCATCTTCTATCAAAGATGAGCTCAGAAGAAATCTGATCAACAAGCTCAAGAAAAAGGATAACGTTTTTGAAGGAATTTGGGGTTATGAGGATACTGTGATTCCAGATATAGAGCGTGCTATTTTAGCCAAGCACAATATCAATTTTCTCGGTTTGCGTGGACAAGCGAAAACCAGAATCGCAAGGATGATGACACTTCTTCTGGATGAATATATTCCAGTGGTAAGTGGATCTGTGATGAGCGATGATCCATTGAGTCCGCTTTCTAAATTTGCCCGAGATGAGGTGAGTGAGCATGGTGATGATACAAAAATCGAGTGGATGCACCGGTCGGAAAGATATACCGAAAAACTTGCTACCCCTGATGTGACAATTGCCGATTTGATTGGTGATGTGGACCCGATCAAGGCGGCCAGTTTGAAGCTTCCTTATTCTGATGAGCGTGTGATTCATTATGGATTGATCCCCAGATCACACCGGGGTATATTTGTAATCAATGAGCTGCCCGATCTTCAAGCAAGAATTCAGGTCGCTTTGTTCAACATATTGCAGGAAGGCGACATTCAGATTCGGGGATTCAAATTGCGCTTGCCGCTTGATATCCAATTTGTATTCACGGCTAATCCGGAAGATTATACCAACAGGGGTAGTATCGTCACACCGCTGAAGGACAGAATTGACAGCCAGATCATCACACATTATCCAAAATCAATTGAGATTGGTAAGAAAATAACGCATCAGGAAGCACGGCTAGAAAAAAGTCAGCAAGACAAAATTGTTGTTTTTGACTTGATGAAAGATCTGATCGAGCAGATCGCATTTGAGGCAAGGGAAAGTGAATATGTGGATGCAAAAAGTGGGGTTTCTGCACGTTTGACGATTTCCGCATTCGAAACCTTGATCAGCGCAGCAGAGTTGAGATTATTAAAATCTGGAGAAAAATCTACTTTCACGAGAATCTCTGATTTCATTGGAGTCATTCCGGCAATTACGGGTAAGGTAGAATTGGTTTATGAAGGAGAGCAGGAAGGTCCGGGTATTGTAGCGAGAAATCTCGTTGGTAAAGCAATCAGAAGCCAGTTCATCAAGTATTTTCCCGATCCGGAAAAAATCAGAAAATCGAAGGGAGAAAAGAATCCTTACAAAGCAATTACCAACTGGTTTGGTGATGGCAACATGATCGATATTCTCAATGATTATACATTGAAAGAATACGAAAAAGAACTCATGCAAGTGCCCGGACTAGAAAAATTGGTGACCGAAACCAATGGAAAACAGGGATTGGAATTCAAATTATTCCTGATGGAATTTGCCCTGCATGGCCTGGCAGAATACAGCATGTTAAGCAAACATCATCTGGAGCGAGGCATGCAGTTCAAAGATTTGCTGAGCAGTATGTTTTCAATGCCAGAGGGACCAGACGCAGAGGAGGATTATTAATGCAAAGCAATGGAGCTTCGGGAAATCAAAAGACTGGTCTACGGAGGCGAGAATGAAACCGTAGAATTCAAAAGGAAAATTGCCCATCCCGAGAAGGTGATCAGGGAAATTGTCGCTTTTGCGAATACCAAAGGCGGCTTATTGCTTGTTGGTGTGGATGATGACAGGACTATTCCCGGAGTGAAGTATGTAGAGGAGGAAGATTACCTCATGCAAAAAGCCATAAGCGAACTTTGCAGACCGAAAATCGAATACGAAACCTTCGTCATTGAGCTAAGTGAAAAGCGTTCTGTTTTGTGTTATAAAATTGCTTCGAGTCTCACCAAGCCACATTATGCTTTTGAAAAAAAGCAACATCGCTACGGAAAGGCATTTATCCGTGTAAATGACAGATCCATTCAGGCCAGCCCTGAGATCCGCAAGATTTTAAAATTTAACAACAAGCCAACCGATGTACAGTTTGCTTATGGTGAAAATGAAAAAAAGCTATTCAACTATCTCCATCACAATGACCACATCACCCTCAATCAGTTTAGAGAAATGACTGGATTGGAGTATAAAATATGTTCTCAAATCTTGATCAATATGGTGTTGGCGAATGCCCTCAAAATCATCCCGCAGGAATCAGGTGACTGGTATTTAGCTGTTGAATAAAAAATCAGAAAGATTTAACAGGAAAATCTAGGAAGAAAAATCGCAATTCTCTTATATTACAATAACCACCTTGTTGAATCTTTACGGGACTATTTGATATGGCGAAACGCGCGACTGAAAAGAAGATTTTTGTACTTGACACCTCAGTTATCCTTTACTCACACGACTCAATTCTAAACTTTGCCGAACACGATGTAGGAATCCCAATCACCGTTCTCGAAGAGTTGGATAACTTCAAAAAAGGAAACGACACTAAAAATTTTGAAGCTCGGGAATTTACAAGATTGCTGGACAAACTAGCTGCCGGACATTTGCTTCAAGAATGGATTCCATTGAATGGAAAATCCAAAGGCAAGTTCAAAGTGCTGATGGAGTCCGACAGCACAATTGACGCACGAAAAGTTTTTGGTGATAATAAAAATGATCACCGCATCCTCAATGCAGCATTGGCATTGAAGGAAAAAGAAAAAGATCGCACTGTGATCCTGGTTAGCAAGGATATCAATCTGCGCCTCAAAGCCAAGTCACTAGATATCAGTGCTGAAGATTACGAAACTGGGAAGATCAAAAATGTAAGTTCCCTTCACACAGGGAAATATGAGATCGATGGGGTTTCTTCGGAGGATATCGACACGGTGTTTAAGCATGGCACCATCGCGCAAAAGGTTATTTTGAAAACCAAAAAAGTTATTGCCAACACTTATTACATTCTTAAAAGTGAGAAAAATTCCGTGCTCTCTTATTACAATCCAGAGACACAAAATATTGAGAAGGTAGATAAAACTACAGTTTATGGCATCAAGCCAAGAAACGCAGAACAGACTTTTGCTATTCACGCCATGCTTAATCCAAGCATCAAGCTGGTAACTATTAATGGCGTAGCAGGTACAGGTAAAACTTTGTTGGCATTGGCATCAGCACTGGAGCAAAAACGGGCATTTAAGCAAGTTTATCTAGCCAGACCGATCGTGCCGCTTAGCAATAAGGACATAGGTTATCTTCCTGGAGACATCAAGTCCAAATTGAATCCATACATGGAGCCACTTTGGGACAATTTGAAGCTCATTCAGAATCAATATAAGGAGACGGACAAGGAGTTTAAAAATATCACCGAGATGGTGAACAAGGAAAAACTCATGATTACGCCATTGGCTTATATCAGAGGTCGCAGTTTATCTAATATTTTCTTCATTGTGGATGAGGCACAAAACCTCACACCGCATGAGATCAAGACGATCATAACGCGAGCTGGTGAAAACACCAAAATCATTTTTACAGGCGATATTCACCAGATTGACACACCATATCTGGACTCCCAAAGTAATGGACTTTCTTATCTGATCGACCGGATACAGGGGCATCCGATGTACGCGCACATTACTCTTGAAAAAGGAGAAAGATCCGAGTTGGCTAATATTGCCAATGAATTGCTGTAAGTCATGAAGGTAGTTTCTGTCAATACGGGTGAGAGAAAAATGATCAAATGGCGATCACGCAACATTGAGACTGGTATTTTCAAATTGCCCGTTGATCAAATTCATTTAGGAACTACAGATGTCGAAAACGACCAGGTTGTAGATCGTAAATATCATGGTGGCATAGACAAGGCTTGCTACTTATTTTCTGCGGATGATTATGGTTTTTGGAAAGAGAAATATCCGTCTTTGGAATGGGATTGGGGCATGTTTGGTGAAAACATAACCATTTCCGGATTAGACGAATCTGATATTTTCATTGGCTCTACCTATCAGATTGGAACGGCTGTTATTGAGGTTTCCCAACCCCGTGAACCATGTTTTAAATTGGGCATTCGATTTGGCACTCAAAAGGTATTGAAGGATTTCATTGCATCTGAACAAAGCGGAGTTTACGTGCGAGTGCTGAAAGAAGGAATAGTCAAACCTGGCGATGAGATGACTTTATTGGAAAAAGGAAGTGATATTTCTGTCAAAGATATTTTTCAATTGATTTACAAAAACCATCAATCTCCCGAGCTAGTCAAGGAGGCGTTGAAATTGAATAAGTTGGCAGAAAGTGTGAGGAAGAATTTTTATTGATTTGACCTAATCAAAAAAACAGTCCCGCAGAGAATCTACGAGGCTGTTTTCGATATCAAATAAGCGTCATTGAAAAACACTTATTCAAAACAGGCTGATGTTTATCACCAAATTCCTGATAACACCAATCCCGAAGCGCATTGATTTCATCTTTCAAAAGAGATTTTAGCGCCTTCATCAACTCTTTTTCAAAGAGTTTTCGATCGAAACTTACTTTTGAAAGGACAGTTTTAAAATACTCTAACATAAATTCTAAATTTTGTTAAAGACCATTACAAGAATGGAACTAGACTGTAAATTTGCCGTTTTCCTTTGAACCCAGGATTTCCTGTAGATTATTTAATGTTCAGCTTTTTGGCTGAGAGGAAACCTGAAGAAAACGTTTGCAACATTTTGCTATGATACTAACGAGACTATGGATTCTGAGTTGTTTTTTTCTGATCCTTTTTATCCCCAAATCTTTTGCACAGGACGTAGCAGTCAAATACAACAAAAGTGAGATTTCGCTCAACGAATATTTCACTATCACCATTACCATTCAAAACAACAAACTAAAAGAGTATTCTGGCTTTCCTGAGATTGAAGGATTTGTTAAAAGAGGAACCTCCTCAAGTACATCAACCACATTCACCAATGGAAAAATGTCATCCAGTCAGAGCATGACTCAAAACTATCAAGCGACCAAAGAAGGAACTTTTGAGCTGAAACCATTCAATATCAAAATCAATGATCAAACGCTCAACGTTTCAGGAACAACCATCAAAGTCACTCCGGCTCGACAGCAACAACGCAGAAACGATCCGCTGGATCCATTCGATCCATTCCAAAGAAATCAGCCACAGGAATATATTGATGTGGAAGCAGAAGCATTTTTGGCGCTGAGTGTTGATAAACCAGAAGTGTATCTGGGTGAAGGGTTTACCACAACTTTGGCTTTTTATGTGGCTGAATCCAACCAGGCCAATATGCGCTTTTATGATCTGGTGAATCAATTGACAGAAATCGTCAAGGAAATCAAGCCCGAAAATACATGGGAAGAAAACTTTAACATTGATAATATCAACGGCGAGCCGGTCACATTAAATGGCAAAGGCTACAACCAGTTTAAAATATTTCAGGCAACTTATTATCCACTCAACCTCGAACCAATCAATTTCCCATCTGTAGATCTGAAGATGATTAAATATAAGGTGGCCAAAAACCCTACTTTTTTTGGGCGAAATAAGCAGGAAGATTTTGAAACCTTTACTTCCAAAGCAAAGGTGGTTAAAGTAAAACCACTCCCTCCACATCCATTGAAGGACCGAGTGGCCGTTGGAAATTATCGCATGGCGGAATCCATCAGTGAGCTGGAACTCAACACAGGTCAAAGTTTCAATTACGTATTTAATATTCTTGGTGAAGGAAACGTGAGTGCCATTGACGCTCCCTTGCTTCCTGAAACGGAGGAATTTGATTTTTACGCGCCAAACGTAAAGCAGGATATCACCCGCTCAAATGGCCGGGTAAAAGGAACCAAAAGCTTTACTTACTATGGGATTCCAAATGAACCAGGCTCTTATGATCTGGGGGAATTCATCCAATGGATCTATTTCAACCCAATGAAAGAATCATACGATACGTTGAAATCGAGGCAAACAGTGGTGGTTAAGGGAGAAAGTAGAAAGAACGAATATATCATGTCAAATGACATGGGATCATTTTACGATGGAATCGAATTTGAAAATAATGAACTGGAATCTCACAATGGGAACCAATGGATACGTATTTTTGCGAATATTTTAATAATTATAGTTTTAGTACTCTCGGTACTAATTGTAATCCGCAAGTAAATACGAATGGGAAGCATTTTTGGGAAGATTTTTAGCATCACAACCTTTGGAGAATCACATGGGCCGGCTATCGGTGCGACAATTGTCGGGTGTCCGGCTGGTGTTGAAATAGATGAAGCATTTATCCAAAGTGAGTTGACCAGAAGAAAACCAGGTCAGTCCAGAATTACAACCCAGCGCAAGGAGGAAGACGAAGTAGAGATTCTTTCAGGTGTTTTTGAAGGTAAATCAACGGGCACACCTATCGCCTTGCTGATTAGAAACAAGGATCAGAAAAGCAAGGATTATAGTCACATTGCTGATAAATTCAGACCGTCCCATGCTGACTTTACCTATGAAGAAAAATATGGAATTCGTGACTACCGAGGAGGAGGCAGAAGCTCTGCAAGGGAAACCGCAGCGAGAGTAGCAGCTGGTGCCATCGCTAAGTTGATGCTGAAGCAAGCAGGCATTACATTCAACGCTTACGTTTCTCAGGTCGGTGATTTGAAGCTGGAGAAAACCCATGATCAACTCGACTTGTCATTAACGGAAACTAATGACGTGAGATGTCCTGATCCTGAAATGGCAAAGAAGATGTATGATTACATCGATGAAGTGAGAAAAAGTCAGGATACCGTAGGAGGTATTGTGACAGGTGTTATAAAAGGCGTTCCTGTCGGTTTAGGTGAACCCGTTTTTGATCGATTGCACGCCGAGCTTGGTAAAGCCATGCTGAGTATCAATGCAGTAAAAGGTTTTGAATTTGGTAGTGGCTTTGAAGGCGTGAAGCTGAGAGGATCACAACACAATGATGCATTTTATCAGGATGGTGATAAAGTAAGAACCAAAACCAATCTTTCTGGGGGCGTTCAGGGTGGCATCTCCAATGGAGAAGATATTTATTTCAATGTGGCTTTCAAACCAGTTGCCACAATCATGCAGGATCAGGATAGTGTGGACAAACATGGTAATACAGTGAAGGTAAGCGGAAAAGGTAGACACGATCCATGTGTGGTGCCGAGAGCAGTGCCAATCGTAGAAGCCATGGCGGCATTGGTTATTGCGGACTATTATTTGTTGGCAAGGACGAATAAATTTTAGAACAAAAGATTAACTGATGAAAAATCTTCCATTACATGTCAAAATAATTATAGGTCTTGTTCTCGGTATCATATGGGCATTTATCTCCAGCGCGATGGGATGGAATCAGTTTACCATCAACTGGATTGATCCCTTTGGTCAGATTTTCATCAGATTGCTGAAGTTCATCGCTGTGCCTTTGGTGTTGTTTTCTATCATTTCAGGTGTATCAGGGTTGAATGATACCTCCAGCTTAGGTAGAATGGGTTTCAAAACATTGCTGATGTACCTCACATCTACTGTCATTGCCATCACTATCGGACTTTTGATTGTCAATTTTGTGAATCCCGGCTCACACATAGACGAGGCACAAAGGATCAAAAACAGAATCTCATATGAACTTTGGGTTCAAAACACTCCGGGCATTGAAATCAAGGACGGGAAAAATCTTTTGGCTGATGGTCAATACAAAGATTTGGCTCAGCAGATGATGATTACAGGCGAATATGATAGTCAGGAAGGTAATGTGCAGGAAAAGGTAGCGCTGGCACAAAAACAAAAAGACACACCGCCACTCCAGTTTGTGATTGACATGGTTCCTGAAAACATCATCTTGTCCATTTCGGATAACAAGTTGATGCTTCAAGTCATCTTTTTTGCCATATTTTTTGGAATCACGTTGGCTGTTGTTCCGCCAGAAAAAGGTGGTTCCGTCAAAAACTTTATTGATTCAATCAATGAGGTATTTCTACGGATGGTAGAGACAATCATGAAAGGAGCGCCATTTTTTGTATTCGCCTTATTGGCGGGAGTGGTAGCTAAAATGGCCAACAGTCCAGCTGAGGTTTTTCAAATTTTCAAAAGTCTGGGTTCATATACGATTACGGTATTGGTAGGATTGAGTGTGATGTTGTTCCTTTTTTACCCAATAGTTGCAAGGACTTTTATCAAAAAGCTGACATACAAGAAATTCTTTAGAATCATGAGTCCGGCACAGTTTCTTGCCTTCTCTACCAGCTCAAGCGCGGCAACCCTTCCGGTGACCATGGAATGTGTAGAAGAGGGGATGGGAGTTTCCAAGAAGGTATCAAGCTTTGTCTTGCCGATTGGAGCCACGGTCAATATGGACGGAACCAGTCTTTATTTGGCTGTAGCAGCAGTATTTCTTGCTCAATTGCATTTTGTGGAGCTCACATTGTCTCAGCAATTGGTGATTGTACTCACAGCTACCATGGGCTCAATAGGCACAGCAGCAGTTCCGGGAGCAAGCTTGGTTATGCTGATCATCATTCTTCAAACCGTGGGCTTGAATCCTGCATGGGTGGCAATTATCTTTCCTGTAGATAGAATTCTCGACATGACCCGAACGGTAGCAAATATAACAGGTGATGCAACTGTAGCTACTTTGGTCGCCCAAACAGAAGGTGAGTTGAATCTGAAGGATTAGGAATTGATACAATTAGTAAAATTCCTTTGAATGTAGGACTTTTGAGGTTGATATATCTCAATTCATGAAGTTCATCATTGCCCTCTTATCTATTCTCATTCAAACTGTTTGCATTGTTAATGCCCAAAATATTGATAGTCTAAAACAAGTTTTAAAGAAGACAGATAATCCTGAAGTTAAAGTAGAAATCCTATTGGGCATCTACCACGAATTAAAAACTGATTCGATGACGGCTGCTGGAAAATACGGCATTCACGCTTTGATCGAAAGTAAAAATATTGGTAATGAAACCTTAATTGCACGAAGCAGTGGCGTGGTTGGCGAAATCTATTACGATCAAAGAAAGCTTGACAGCAGCATCCTTCATTATCAAGTTGCCCTTGAATACTATGAGCGCTCTGCTGATAGCCTGAATATTTCAAGAACACTCTCGGAGATTGGCCTCTGTTATTATTCGAACAATAACTTGAAATTGGCAATGGATTATTATCTACGAGCTAAAAAATTATTGGAAAGGCTTGATGCTGAAATTGATTTAATTGACCTAAATAATCGCATCGTTTTTATCCTCATTCAGCAGGAGCAATTTGAACAGGCTTTGGTCATTTTAAACCATAATTATAATACCATCAGAAAACAGCCGCTCAAGCCGGAAACTGTAAAAACCGCATTTAATATCTCTAACTTATATAAGCGCGCCAAGCAGTTTGAACTTGCCCTGAGTTATGCGGACAGCACTGAAATTTTTTCTAGGCAGCTGAATTTTGATTTTGGAGTTGCCAAGGCTAATAGCATGCAGGCCTATATACTCATGGATCTGAAAAAATTAGATGAGGCTTTTCAAGCAATTGAATCAGCTGAGAAGATTTATAAATCGATGGACGCACAAATTGATCTTTTCCAAATGGCAATAGCAAAAGCAAGGGTTCATCAGGAAAAAAAACAGTTTGATTCAATGTGGAAGGCTGTGAGAGAAGCGGAAAAAAGAAAAGGACAAATACAGGATAATGAACTTTTGATAGAATATTATGACGCAGATTATATTGCGAATAAAAATACCAACAGATACAAGCAGGCCTTAGATGCTCACGAAAAGCTCTCTGGTATTCAGGATAGTATTTTTAAAGTATCGAATGCTGAGAAAATCAATGAACTCCAAACCAAATACGAAACAGAGAAAAAGGATGGAGAAATAGCGACACTTTCCCAACAAGCTCAAATTCAAGCGCTTCAAATTAGTCAGCGAAACACTCAGTTGATAGGAGCGGGCATTGCTTTATTGGTATTGATTTTAGGTGGATTTGCCTTCAATCAGCAGCGAAAATTCAAACATCAGCAAGCAGTATCAGATATGGAGCAGCGCATGCTTCGCTTGCAGATGAATCCGCATTTTATCTTCAATGCTTTGGCGTCCATCCAAAACTACATACTGCAAAGTGACACCAAAGAATCTGTGAGCTACCTCGCCAAATTTGGTAAGCTCATGCGTCAGATTTTGGAACACAGTAGGGAGGAGTTTATCACTATTGAGGAGGAAACTGACATGCTACGAAACTATCTGGAAATCCAACAGCTACGTTTCAAAAACAGGTTTGATTTTAAGATTGAAATTGATAAATCCATTGACCCAGCGGAAATGAAAATTCCCCCACTATTTGCACAACCATTCGTAGAGAATGCGATCGAACATGGCCTGAAAGACAAAACCTCAGATGGCTTGATCACCATAAGATTTTCGCAGGAAGGCAAAAACATTAGGCTTGAGGTGGAAGATAATGGAAGTGGAATGTCTGGGGGCATGAATATTCAAAAAGAACATAAGTCATTAGCGACTGTCATCACGAAGGAGCGACTGTCCATATTTGAGAAAAAATTCAAACAACAATTCCTCTTGGAATTGGCGAGTGACGCCAATGGAACCTGTGCAAAGATATTATTACCTAAGATTTAGAAAGTCAATGAGAAGCTCACTAATACTTATCTTATGCCTTGGCACAATGATCCTAAATGCCCAAGATCTGGACAGTCTAAATGATTTGAGCAAACAGCATGTGTGTAGAAATATTTCTCTTTCTGATTCAATTTCCGATGAAGTAATTCGCATGGCTGAAACGACCGAAAATCTGAAAGCACTTGGGTATGCATGGAAAAATAAAGCTACAAATCAAATTTGTAGTGGAGATCTTCAAAATTCCATTCGTTATTTCACCATAGCCATCAATTACCTAGATAAATCTGAGGATCTTAAAGGAGTAGCATCAACGCTTAATAATCTGGCAATTGCCTATTATCGATTTGGGTATTTGGATAGTGCGATAACCCTCCGTAAGAAGCAGATAGCAATAGCCTTTGATTTGAAAGACACCTTGATTTTAGCCGCTACTTATCAAGGAATAGGGAGTATTTTTCTGGATAGAACTGCCAACGATTCGTGCATTTTATACTCAATGAAAGGACTGGAAATAGCCAGAAGAGCCAAACTCGATAAATTGATTGGTCAATTTCTAGTCAACATTGGAGCGGCGCATTATCAAGCCAATAATTTTGCGGAAGCATTGAGTTACTATAGAGATGCCCTTCCTCTTTTGGAAAAAATCAATGACTTATATAACCTCGGAAATCTATACAATAACCTCGGGGGCATTTATGAAAAATTTGATCTCGATTCCGCGATGTACTTTGTCGAAAAAGGGATAGAAATTCATGAAAAAATTGGCAATCTACCCATGCTTGCTTACGGATATCAGGGACTTGCGGATTTATATTTTTCGAAGGAATTGTATCAGGATGCAGTGGATTATAACCTTAAAGCCAAAGAAATCAATGAGCAAACTGGTCAACTTTCAAATCAGGCCACAGTGCTTCATAACCTCGCCAGTTGCTATAACAAGCTTGGCCAACCGAAACTGGCGATCCCCATTTTGAAAAAATCCATTGAAATCTCCTCAGCCGAGGGATATTTAAAAAATGAAGCTAATGCCAATTTATTTCTAAGTGAGGCTTATGATGCGGTAGGAGATTATAGACAAGCCTATCAAACTCATTTGCGATATACTGAGCTACACGACAAATATATTAATGAGCAAAAAAATGCAGTAGTTTCAGAACTCCAAACCAAATATGAAACAGAGAAAAAGGATGGAGAAATAGCCACCCTCTCTCAACAAGCTCAAATTCAAGCGCTTCAAATTAGTCAGCGAAATACTCAGTTGATTGGAGCTGGTGTGGCCTTATTGGTATTGATTTTAGGTGGATTTGCCTTCAATCAGCAGCGAAAATTCAAACATCAGCAAGCAGTATCAGATATGGAGCAGCGCATGCTTCGCTTGCAGATGAATCCGCATTTTATCTTCAATGCTTTGGCGTCCATCCAAAACTACATACTGCAAAGTGACACCAAAGAATCTGTGAGCTACCTCGCCAAATTTGGTAAGCTCATGCGTCAGATTTTGGAACACAGTAGGGAGGAGTTTATCACTATTGAGGAGGAAACTGACATGCTACGAAACTATCTGGAAATCCAACAGCTACGTTTCAAAAACAGGTTTGATTTTAAGATTGAAATTGATAAATCCATTGACCCAGCGGAAATGAAAATCCCCCCGCTTTTTGCACAACCATTCGTAGAGAATGCTATCGAACACGGTCTGAAAGACAAAACCTCAGATGGCTTGATCACCATAAGATTTTCGCCGGAAGGCAAAAACATCCGTCTGGAAGTTGAAGACAATGGAAGTGGAATATCTGAGGGAATGAATATTCAAAAAGAACATAAGTCACTAGCGACTGTGATCACGAGGGAGCGATTGTCCATATTTGAAAGTAAACTGAAAAGGAAGTTTGATTTGATGATTCAAAATCAGGGTACTGGAACATTGGCTATTCTATCTTTACCGATGAATTAATACATTGTTTATTGATCATGCGGATATTTTGTTTGCTTCTTTTTTCAGTCCTTATTTCACCGATCGCAGCTGATGCCCAATCAGTCATTGATGCATTAAAAAGTGAGCTGTCAAAAGCAAAATCAACTATAGATAGCATTGATATTCTTGTTCAGGTTACAGATCACTTCATTTCTTCGGATCTTGATAGCAGCAGGGTTTATTTAGAGTTGACCAGAAAACTTTCGGAAAGAGCTGACGATCCATATGGATTGGCCACATACTATTTATTGGCTGGAAAGATTGAGGATAGGGTTTTGAATTATAACGATGCTAAAGATTCCTTTATTAAGTCGATTCAGATTGCGGACAGTATTGGATATGAACGAGGATCAGAATTGGCATATAGTACCTTAGGTTATTTATATAGACGTGAAGGCAAGCTTGACTCTTCCAACATTTGTTTTGAAAAAGTGCGTGATTTAGCACAGGATTCACTTGGAAAATCAATAGCGATAAATGGAATAGCTCTTAATTACAAGTCGGTTGGTGCTTACAAAGAGGCCACTGAAAATTTCTATCGCACCCTTGAACTAACAGCTGAAGAAGATCATATCTATCGAAGTTCAGTTTTTTTGAATGTAGGAATGGTTTGTGAAGATCAAGGACTCAACGATCAAGCATTGAAATATTATAAAGACGCCTTGACCGAAGCTACATTATCAGAGAAAAAAAATGAGTTAGCTGAAGTATTGGGTTCAATAGGTAGCTATTACTACAGGATTTTAATATACGATTCAGCCAAACTTTATCTGCAAAAATCAATCATATTATTAAGAGAAAATCAAAACCAATATCAATACACCAGCGTCGCGATGAACCTTGCCAAGGTGTACATGAAGCAAGGGAAATGGGAAAAAGTGAATGAAATTTTAAACGAATTGGAAAGTTTAGAATCACTTGATAAGAATCCATCTTTGAAGGCAAAATTGAAAATGCTGAGGGCCACTTACTTCCTGGATAATCCTAAATCAGATTTCGATGAAGCCTACTCTGCACTCTTAGAAGCTGAAAATCTCATTTTAGATGGGCAATCAAAATTTCTTTATGGCGAATGGCTAAATCTAAAATCACAAGTTTTGGAAAAGAAAAGGCCATTTGAAGCATTGCAGGCATATAGAGCTTTTCACCACTGGCAGGATAGCCTCGTTTCTCAAAACAATGCCAACTACACCGCCATGCTGGAAACCAAATACGAATCAGCACAGAAGGACCAAAAAATAGACAACCTTTCTCAACAAGCTCAAATTCAAGCCCTTCAAATCAGTCAGCGGAATACCCAATTGATTGGAGCTGGTGTGGCCTTATTGGTGTTGATTTTAGGTGGATTTGCCTTCAATCAGCAGCGAAAATTCAAACATCAGCAAGCAGTATCAGATATGGAGCAGCGCATGCTTCGCTTGCAGATGAATCCGCATTTTATCTTCAATGCTTTGGCGTCCATCCAAAACTACATACTGCAAAGTGACACCAAAGAATCTGTGAGCTACCTCGCCAAATTTGGTAAGCTCATGCGTCAGATTTTGGAACACAGTAGGGAGGAGTTTATCACTATTGAGGAGGAAACTGACATGCTACGAAACTATCTGGAAATCCAACAGCTACGTTTCAAAAACAGGTTTGATTTTAAGATTGAAATTGATAAATCCATTGACCCAGCGGAAATGAAAATTCCCCCACTATTTGCACAACCATTCGTAGAGAATGCGATCGAACATGGCCTGAAAGACAAAACCTCAGATGGTCTGATCACCATAAGATTTTCGCCGGAAGGCAAAAACATCCGACTTGAGGTAGAAGATAATGGAAGTGGTATCCAATCTACAGCTTCGTCAAGCAAATCTCACAAATCCCTGGCATCAATCATCAGCCGCGAAAGATTGGAAATTTTGAGCAAAAGATTAAAGATGGAGTTTACCATGGAAGTAATGAATAAGAAAGATAGCTCTGGAACCTACGCTAGCTTGATCTTGCCTGCTATTCCTATCGCCTAAGATGGGTTAACCTCCCTTGGTTTTTAGTTTCTCAATCTGCGCTAATGCGTTTTCATTTTCAGGATCCAGCTCAAGGACTTTGCCATAATATTTTATTGCTTCTTCGGTGTAACCGCCAATCGCTAAGGCTTCTGCATAGCTATCATAAACGTTGGGTTCATGTCGAAAGAAAAACATGTTGTATTTGAAAATAGTAATGGCTTCTTCTGTTCTGCCAGAATATAAATAGACATAACCCAAAGTATTCAATTCACCGCTTTTTGAGGCCAGTTTATATGCCGCATTCAAATACTTTTTGAAGTTTTCCTGCCTATCTTCTTTGCTTTTATTTTCCAAAAGATCCATCATATAGGTGGCGGCAGCATAGTTTGGTTGTGATGGATAACCCAAAGCTATTTGAGCCAAATCTGTCTCCAGATCATTGCTTGGCGACTCTACAATTCTTGCATATTCCTCTCCGCCTTTTTTGAAAATAAAAGTGGGTACACGATGTACATTTTTGCCCTTTTCTTCTCCGTTTGGTCCTTGCTTATATTTTTCCTCTCCATCATACAAGGCGATCAATTTTAATTGGCTTTTATCTAGTCCCAATTCATCCCACAAACTGACAAAGGCAGGCACCCAGGTTCTACTATCGCCACACCACGTTCCCATATAGATTTCAACTTCTGTTTCTTTCAGATTTTTTGACCACTTGTGAGATTTATCAGAAAGCTCAACCCCTTGATAACTCTCGTCATACCAGCTTACATAAGCAGTGTCTTGCAGATCAGAGAATGTGATAGGGCCACAGAGATGTGTTTCGTTTCTGGCGTTTTCGTAAGTCTGTGCTGTTTGCGCTTTGAGATAGAATGATACCAAAATGAGAAAGAAGAAAAGGAAATGATTTTTCATAAAACAAGAATTAAGTATTGCGAACCAAAAGTATGCAGGTGTTTGGATAGAAATTGTTAACGAATTCCAAATGTGTTGTTAAAGTTCTGTTAATGGCGCTTGATGGAATGATTCCTTGTGATAAAAAACTGACTGAACAATTCACAATTCTATCTATTTTTAAGGCATGCGAGCAGTAATCATTGATGACGAAGCATCCCTCAGGGAATCTACCAATACCCTGCTATCCATTTTTTGTCCTGATATTGAAGTTGTGGGTCAGGCGGCAGGTGTTAAGGAAGGAATTACCCTGATTCAAAAGGAGCATCCTGATCTTGCTTTTCTCGATGTAGAAATGCCAGACGGGACAGGCTTTGATATTGTGCATGCATTTCGTGATAGGAATTTTGCTGTGATATTTATCACGGGTCACGATGAATATGCAGTAAAGGCATTCAAGCTATCAGCCATTGATTATATACTGAAACCAGTAGATCCAGAAGAGCTCGAGCGCGCTGTTAATAAAGCCAAAAAGAGCTTTCTGGCTGGAGAATCAAGTTTGCAGCTAAAAGCACTTGAATCAAATCTGGGGAAAGGCAAGTTGAAGCGAATTGTGCTGAAAGATGCTGAAAAGGTTTATCTGATAGGAGTGGATGAAATTATCAGATGTGAATCAGATGATAATTACACACAATTTTTCCTCACGGATAATCGAAAAATACTCGTTTCTACTACACTCAAGGAATATGAAACATTGCTCACCGAACATGATTTTTTCAGATGCCACCAAAGTCACCTGATCAATCTCAATTTCTTTTCTCATTTTGATAAAAGAGAAGGAGGGAGCGTGCAAATGAAAGATGGGGGCATCCTACCAGTTTCCGTTCGAAAAAAAGATCTCCTGATCAAAGCAATTGAACTTTTGTAAATAATTAAAGCACTTTCTAATAAAATTCGATTCCGAAACGAATTCTCTTTTTTCATTTACAAATTCTAATCCGTCATCTACGGCTTCTCATTGAGTACCCATCTCATCGGTTTTTACATAGATTTTTAAGCCTAATTTCTACTTAAACCGCATAAAAATGAAAAAATTCTTACTGTTAGCATCCCTCCTGATCGTCATGCTATCTGCGATGGCTCAGGACCTCAGCTTAAATCAGCTGGTGTATTATCCTTTCGATGGGAACGCCAACAATGCAGCGGCTTCCGGGATCAATAATGGAACTGCCGTTGGTGCCGTCCTTGTGGACGGATTTGACGGAGCTACGAACTCCGCCTATTCTTTTGATGGTATCAATGACCAGATCCTTTTCGGAGATATCGATTTGACCACCGAGTCATTTTCAATCAGCTTTTGGATCAAACTTCCAGAAGTTGATAGAGGTTCAGTGAGCTACAGGATATTGAGCCAAAGATCCGTATGCAGCATTGGTAATCTCTTCGATATTGCATACTCTAACACCACGACCTATGGTTATGCTATAGGAATGGAAATGTATGGAGGGGCTTCCAATGTTAGCGGGCATGTGAATACTGGAGCTATGGAAAATCCTCATGCATGGAATCACATCACATTTACCAAAGACAATGACACGAAAACTTCCAAATGTTATCTCAATGGAAAGCTTGTAAACAATACCAACTGGACAATCCCTGCCAATACTGACTTTTCACTCAATAGTACGGCGCAGCTTGGTGTTTCTAATTCACCATGCATCAACAACACTAGCACTAAATACTTTAACGGGATGCTCGATGAACTTAGGATCCACACAAGGGTCATCACTGAGCAGGAAATGAACATCATAGTGCCTTTTATGATGGAAAGCAACTTCCCTGCAGCCGATGCTACTGGAGCTTCTATCACTTCTGGAATCGTACTAAACTTTACCAGAAATTTAAATTCCAGCACCGTAAACGCCACCAACATCAGTGCTTCTGGTGCAACATCAGGTGCACTAACACCGATATTCACAGGGTCTTCAACCAGCACTGTGACGATAGATTTTACAGGTGGATTGCCGGCTGGTGAAGAAATTACGGTCTCGGTAAGTGGTGTTGAGTCAGCAGATGGAGCTTCTATGACCAGTCAATCCTTTTTATTCACTACAGCTACTGAAGAAGAAGCACTCCGCGCATATTACGACTTGTCAGGGGCTATCACTGACAAATCAGGATATGGTAATGATCTTACCTTCAATGGCTCCAGTCCCGCATTCATTACTGATAGACTTAAAGAAGCAGGTGGAGCACTTACCCTCAACTCTCAGATATTTTTATACTCAGGTACGACAGGTTACGAAAGCCTTGAATTTGGTCTTCATCAGGATTTTACCATAGGGTTTTGGATCAAAGCCGCACAGGAAAATAGAATTCGTCCAATCCTGGAGCAAATTGGCGCTCCTGTGGTCAATGTTTCACTTAATGCTTCAGGGCAGGTTTCATTCAAACTCACGGACGCGAATAACACACAGGAATTGGTCACAACCAACAGATATGACGACAATTTGTGGAATCACATTACCATCACTGCGGATCGTAACAATGAATACAGAATTTATGTAAATGGCATGCTTGCCGCCAGTCAGGCAGTGGGAGCTTCGTTCAACTTGCTAAATTACAATCCATGGTACATTAACTTTTCTCCAACCAATACCTTGAGATACAATGGCCAGCTAGACGATATCAAATTTTATAATAATTGTCTGACACAAGCAGAGGTAAAAGCCTTAGCTCCGGTTCATGAATTCATCTCCCCACTAGATGGAGATATTGCCATCAGAAAAGACCCAAAATTCATTTTTGAATATGGACAGAAGGTCTCTGTGGCTAGCCTCGTCTCTGGTAATTTTAGCCTTACTGGCTCGGTTTCTGGTGCGAAAACATTCACTTTTCAAGGTGGCGATTCGAGAATTTTCACTTTGATTCCGGATACTGATTTTGTACTCGATGAAACCGTGACCCTGACATACAGTAACCTGCAAATCGAAAATGGTGACCTGCTAAGTGGTACTCTGAACTATGAAACAGCCGATGTGGACAAAGGCATGCTTTTCTATTATCCAATGAATGGAGATGCCACGAATGCTGTCGGCGACAATTATGACGGAATAGTCACGGGTGCCACCTTGACAGAAGGTTTTGATGGTACTGTGGATGGTGCTTATAGCTTTGGTGGAAATGCCAATATCGATGTTGCGGTACTCGGACTGGATACAGAATCCTACGCAATGGCTTTCTGGATGAAACGAAATGACACCAAAGCAAGGGTTGAAATTGCCGGACAAAGAAATGGTTGCACAGGAAATCCTTTTATGGAGCTTTCTTCACCCTGGAATCCATATAATAATAAATACGAAGTAGTACTTGCCAATTCTGAAATCGTAGGTGGTTTCAATTCCTACTTTGTACGAACTGAGATTGAGCCGAATGTGTGGACGCACATAGTGGCCGAAAGAGATGCCCAGGATGGTAAGTTGAGGATTTACAAAAATGGGTCGTTGGTGCAAGAGGTTAATTTCGACGGGGCATACAGCATCAACAACACCAAAAGCTTTGCTCTTGGCAATGGCAATGGCTGTGTAAATGTGGATGGTAGGCTAGCCTACAATGGTGATTTGGATGAATTTAGATTCTATAGAAGATCCATCGACCCATTGGAAGTGGATCAATTGGTCGATTTTAGATTTGAAGGAAGCATACCCCAGCACAATGCTACTGCCGTATCCGCCACCTCAAATTTTATTTTGGATTTCAATCAGGATATCAACTCCAACAGCTTTTCATCTGGAAATATAAGCATCACTACCTCAGGTGGAGCGGCTTTGGATTACACCGTAAGTCTTAAAGGGGATTCCATTATTATCAAGCCAGATCATGCATGGCCAGCCGGAAAAACCCTTATCGTAAATGCTACTGGTATCACTTCAGACACTGGCGAATCAGTAAGCAGGTCAATTGCATTCACTATTGCCACAGTTGAAGAATCACTCGTTTTGCATCTTCCGTTGGATGGGTCTACCAATGACAACAGCCTCTTTACACATGCGGTCTCTTCACAGGCTGCCTTTGCTTATGCTGAGAATCGATTTAAACAAACTAACAAAGCGGTTAATTTCAACAATGGAAGAAATTCATTAAAAATTGCCGCTGCATCCGAGGATTTATCCAATATGAACTTTGGAGTGAACAATGATTTCACCATTTCCACCTGGTTCAATACTGGTGTGGCCTCAGGTGGAAGATCTCAGATGATCTACAGTCGTATCTCAAATACCATTAAGCTTCAGGCACTGATTATGGGTGGTGGTAATCTGCAGTTAATCATCAATGATGGAACATCGGTACAATATGTACAGACTTCTGGTCAAATAAGATTTGACGACAGCAAATGGCATTATGCTGCATTCTCTGCAGATCGAGACGGAACCATCAATATCTATGTGGATGGTAAGTTGGCAGCCTCCGAAAATGCACAACCAATCAATATCAACGTATTGGGAGACATAACCATCGGAGGGATTTTCAGTGGTCTCGACCAGGACTATATGCGTGGAAGAATGGATGACTTGCGCGTCTATAACCGCTCATTCACCCTACAGGAAATGGAGGAAATTGCACCTTTCTATGTAGCTGTTCAGCCTTTTGACGGTACAGATGCGATCGAGCTGAATCAAACTTTTACCATGGAGTTATTGCGTCCTGTGAGCACCGCAACAGCCATCAGTGGAAATTTCACGGTGACAGGAGCGGCATCAGGTGCTCATACCGCTGTGATCACTGGTGGGGGTACGCGAAATCTTACCATTAATCCAGATACAGATTTTATGCAGGATGAAGAAGTGACTGTTTCTTTCTCAGGTCTGGAAGATACCGATGGTAACCCAATTCCCGACCGAACTTTCAATTTTGAAACATTCAATATCAACAAAGGAATGTACGTATTTTATCCTTTTCTTGGGGATGCCAAAAACCAGGCAATGAATCAATATGATGGGGTGGTCAATGGAGCTACGCTCGTGGATGACAGAAATGGAAATCCAAATTCTGCATACTCCTTTGACGGTGGTGATTATATTGATATAGGCAACTTGCCATTGAGTTCTCAATCTTTTTCAATCTCCTTTTGGTTTAAACGGGATGCGGTACAGGAGCAGCAGTTATTGGCTGGACAAAGAGCAGCTTGCAATGGATCTAATCAGGTCAATGTTGGTTGTTCCTATAGCTCAACTACGGACTCTTATGCAATAGGATTGTCTCTGGGCACCACAGTATTTGGAAGCTTTCAGGCTGCAAGTGTGAGCGCACCTATCCAGACTGATACCTGGACACACGTTTCACTCGTGAGGGACAATGCCACAGGTTTGTTGAAACTTTACCTCAACGGAAATCTGGAGGCCGTTCAGACTTTCAACTTAGCCTACAATATCAGTAATGCTGCCTCTTTCGGCTTGTCCAGTGGAAGTGCATGTATCAATGTGGATGCCACCAGGAGATTTACGGGAGATTTAGATGAATTTAGAATTTACAACAGGGCCATCACCGCTGATGAAGCCACTCAATTACCTAATCTGGTCATTGAACCACCAGTAGTTGCAGAAACTGCTATAGACAAGACTATCGATGAGGATGCAGGACCTACCTCACTCTACGACTTGAGCACACTTTTCACATCAACACTGGCACTGGATTATTCTGTAACATCTTCCAACCCGGCGATTGATGCCTATATAGACGGTCAGATGCTTATTGTTAATCCTGATGCTGATTATTTTGGATTTTCTGAAATTGCAATGACTGCTTTCAATGGTATCAGCGTGTCACAAACCTTTAATGTGGATGTGCTTTCAATCAATGATGCTCCCGCATTTGACTTGTCTCATGAATCGCTCGTGCTTACTAAGAACTTTACCGAATCTATTACAGTAACGCTTGAGGATTTCTCCCCTGCCAATGAATCAGACCAGGTTATCACTTACAGTTTAGATCCGATATCTGTTAATTTTGCAAATATTGGTTTCAATTCTTCAACTGGGGCAATCAGCATCGATCCTATTGCCGATGGGTTAGGTAATCAGGTATTTACGATTACTGCTGATGATGGAGAAGGAGCCAGCAATACATATTCCAAGACATTTTCACTGGAAGTAGTTGACAATTTACCACCTCTTATAGTTACTGCAGTTTCAGATGCTACGCTTGATGAAGATGGCACAACCATCCTCAGCAATAATGTTTCCGCAGTATTCAGCGATGGCAACAATGATGCTTTGACCTATAGTACCAACTCGGATGAGGCTGGTGTAATTCCGTCAATCGCCAACAACCAGTTGACGATTACACTTGCTCCGAATTTTAATGGTTCAGCCACGATATCGCTTACCGCTTCAGATGGAAAAGCAAGTGTTACGGATGAAATTCTCGTAACTGTAAATCCTGTCAATGATGCACCGATCGTTGATAATGCGGTTGTTGACCTAAATACAAATGAGGATGATCTGTTTTCTTACAGCTTGCCTGTTGATCAATTCTCTGATATTGACGGAGACAACCTCACCATTCAGGAGGTAGTTTTCACTGGGCAAAATGGAATATCCGGTTCTTGGCTTGCGTTTAATTCGGAAACAAATACGATTTCCGGAACACCTCTTCAATCACATGTGGGTACAACAACTGTAAACGTAACTGCAACCGATGGATCTTTGACGGTGACTGATGCTTTTGATGTAGTGGTGATCAATGTAAATGATGTTCCGGTGGCTTCCAATCAACCCACACAGAGTCTAACGGAGGATGGTCAGCCAATAAACATTGATATAGCCACAATTTTCTCAGATGAAGATGGGGATGTCTTAACCTATACATATTCCATTATTGAAAACACGTTGATCGTGGATTTAGCCCTTACTGGATCTACTTTGATTATCACTCCTTTAGGAGATGCCAATGGAACACAAACCATTACTCTTACTGCTGCTGATGCCTCTTTGAGTGTTTCCACTGCCCTGACTGTAACCATTTCTCCCGTCAATGATGCTCCTACGGTGAAAAACGCCGTGAATGATCAAACAACAACAGAAGGAACTGCATTCACATTGACATTACCTGCGGACGAATTCGGTGATCCAGAAATGGATGCAATTTCGATATCCGTGTTATTCAATGGTCAAAATGGTACGGACGGATCATGGCTAACTTTTGATGCTCAGACTAATACGATCTCTGGAACTCCTGCGCAGGTTAATGTGGGAATCACAATCGTAACTGTAACTGCTACAGATGGCAGTCTGAGTTCTTCGGATGTATTCTTGGTCACAGTTGCAGATATGAATACACTTCCAGTAGTGGTGTCTTCACCTATCATGAGTTTTGTGGAGGATGGTGCTGCGCAAACACTGTATTTATCCACTCTTTTCTCAGATGCAGATCAGGACATTCTGAGTTACACAGTTACCTATTTGGAAAACCCTTTGATCGCAAATTTTGGGGAGACAGGAGGTTTGCTTACAGTAACGCCGATAGCCGATCTTAGTGGGAACCAAATCATCAGAATCACAGCATCAGATAACGTAGGAAGTGTAACTTACGACCTTCCGGTTTCAATAAGTGCGGTGAATGATGCTCCGATCTTGAATGTAGCCATTCCTAATCAAGTAGCATTGGAGGGTAGTCCATTTAGTTATACCATTCCTGCCAATACCTTCTCTGATGTAGATGGTGACAACCTGACGATTTCGGTAAGTGGACAACCAGCATGGTTAAGTTTTGATGTGCAAACTCAGACGCTTAGCGGAACACCGGCTAATGAAAATGTAGGAACCTTTGTCTTGAATGTTTCTGCATCTGACGGCCAAATTTCAACCAATCAAAGTGTGAGTTTCATCGTAGAAAATGTAAATGATCTGCCAATGATCATCAGTCAGCCTTCACTGATTTTTGATGAAGATGGCGCGGCACAAACAATAGATTTGACCACACTTTTCTCTGATGATGATGGGGATGCGCTTACTTTCACGCTGGCCGCACCTAAATCTGAAGTGCCTTTCATTGTCAATGCTTCAATCTCTGGAAATATCCTGACAGTAACGCCAGTTGCAGATGCCAATGGATCAATGTCACTTGGTGTATTGGCGAACGATGGCAGTTTAGAATCAGGAATCTCTTATGATCTGCCTGTATCAATAGCTGCTATCAATGATGCACCAGCATTTAGCTTGAGCGAAAATCAAATCTCACTTGAGCAGGATTTCGCTGGTACTCAGACAGTGAATATTTTGGCTGGAGCTGTTCCTTTCAATGAAACGGATCAGATTGTCACCTACACAGTTACGCCAAATGATGGAAGTCTAGTGAACATTGGCATTTCTGGTACATCGCTTAACATCACGGCAGTGGCTGGTGCTTCCGGTACTGCTACTTTCACCATCACAGCAAGTGAAACCAGTGAAGTGAACGGAACATTCACTCAGACATTGACAATTACCATAAACAAAGCGCTGGCGCTTAATGGGGATTTGGTGCTGAGCATTTTCCCTAACCCCGCATCAGACTTTGTAATGGTGCAGAGCAAGGCGACTTTAAACATCTCGATTTTCAATTTGAACGGTGGCCTGATTCGCTCGGGTGTATCCAATCAATTGATAGAAGTGCGTGATTTGGATTCTGGAGTTTACCTGATCCAAACCATGGATGAAAACAAAAAATCAACTATAGACAAGCTGATAATTAAGTAAAACAGATTTTCACTTATGCGGTGAAATTTGGAGGGCGACCCATTGGGTCGCCCTTTTTTTGGTTCTTAGGTTTCGAAATATCCACACCTAATTATTCAAAAGAATATAAGCATTTAGCGAAGTGGCGATGATCAACCAAATGAAGTACGGCATTATCAGGATTGATTTCAGCTTTAGCTCCTGAGCATAATGGAAAATGAAATAACCCACAATCACAGTCAATCCGCTGATCACAACTAGTCCCAATATCACATTGTGGAAATAGAAGAAGACAGGATTCCAAAGGATATTTAAGATCCACTGCACCAGAAACAGACCGATCAGTTTATTTCTGTTTTGTTCTTTGATCCATAAAAAGGCCATATAAAAGGCGAAACAAATCATGATGGTGGTCCATGCAGCACCAAATACCCAACCCGGAGGTGTCCACGGTGCTTTATCCATATTTGCATACCAGTCTGAAGCTACACCATCACTGGTAAATATCCCGCCAATTGCCAATGCTCCAAAGTTCAGCACCAGGAAAATAATTGTTCTATAGATCATCAATGATTGTGGTTTATGATTGGAAGTACTTATTAACCAAACATTTAATTGAGCCTTTTGTTGGTTGACAAGAAATAGCGACAGGTTTTTAAATTCAAGTTTTAAAAAAGGGCAAACCTGGAAAATCTAAGCTATTTACTCTTATTAGCAAGCTGACCACAGTTTTCATTTATGTTGCCAATAAAAAAGAGGTCTGCAGCGTATTTCTAATGTTTATTCTTAATTTGGTATTAAGTAATATCATGGGAACACAGGAAAAACGATTCAAAAACATGGATGAAGCTGAGATTTGGGCATCTCTGCGGAATCATGATGTGGAAGCGCTTTCCTTCTTTTTCAAGAAATATTATTCCATGTTGTTCAACTATGGGCTGAAAATCAATCAAGATGAGCAGCTAGTAGAAGATGCTATTCAGGATACATTTTTCAAATTTTGGAATAAAAAGGAAAAACTGGCTGATGCTATTAGCCCCAAAGCATACATTATCAAGTCCTTCCGCAACACACTGCTTGAGAGGTTGGATGTCCAAAAAAGAAAGAATCAAGTTGATCCATTTGCCTTCATCCATGAGACTGAGTCAATACAAGATCGGATTATGGAAGACGAAGAAGCAACTGAATTGCGGAGAAAAATGGATCGCGGCTTGGATCGACTCCCTGCTCGCCAGCGTGAGATCATCTATCTGAAGTTTTATCGCAACATGGATTATCAAGAAATCGCAGATGTCCTGGGTATCAGTTACCAGTCCGTTCGTAATTCAGTTCATGTTTCCATCAAAGCCTTGCGCCAGACCTTGTTTTCGGTGGTAATATTTTTGGTGAATTCCCTATCCTGAAAAAAAGATTAAAAAAAGTTTTCATTTACACAGTACAAAAGGGAGACTGACCAGTCTCTATGTTCAAACGCGTTTAATTAGTTTTTATGAACCCCAATTTCGAAGCTTACAACTTAGAAGAACTTATTTGTGACGAATCCTTTCAGCGATGGGCCAAATCCAATGGCTCCAGCAATGAAAATCAGATTTGGAACGCAAGGTTTGCGTCCAATGCGCAGACGCGAGAATTAATGACACAAGCCAAGCTGGCTGTTTTAACACTTTCACGAACAGAGTCGCAAGTTGATCCGGCTACAGTTCAAAAATCCTGGGATAAATTAAACCACAGAATAGATTCCGCCAAGCCTAATTTTCTTATTGCTCAGAGGATGCCTTTTGCAGTGATCTTCACTTTATTGGTTGTTTGCGTGGCATTTGCAGTGATTCAGTTTGGCGGTAGCGAAGATTATATCACGTATCAGACGGACTTTGGTCAAAAGAAAGAAATCATGCTGCCAGATGGCAGTCAAATCACATTGAATGCCAATTCAACTTTACGAACATATGAAAATTGGGATAAGGAGAACAGAGAGGTCTGGTTGGATAAAGGTGAGGCCTATTTCCAGATTTCCAAAACTCAGGATAAAGACCGGTTTGTGGTTCATTCCAATGATGTGAATGTGGAAGTTCTTGGTACAAAATTCAATATCAACATGGGCACAGCACGCACAGAAGTCATGCTCAGCGAAGGAAAAATCCGCCTGAGTAGTCCAAAGGATAATCAAATTTTGGCCCCAGGTCAATTGGCTATCGTGGATAGAGCTGGTTTGTTGGAAATACGAGAAGTAAATGTATCACATTATGATGCCTGGCTCAGGAATAGTTTGGTCTTAGATAATAAATCACTCTTGACAGTTGCAGATTTAATCGAGTCCCAATACGGAATTCCGGTATTTCTGGCAGATGATATCAAAAACAAAATGTTGGCCGGCGAGATGCCAAACGGAAATTTAGAACTGCTGTTAAAAGCACTCGAAGTGACATTGAATCTGAATATTTCTAAATCGGGAGACGCCATCTTAATAACTAAAAATAGTCCATAAACAGAGCCATATGAATAAACGTTACATCAGACAGCTTTCATTCATTTTTCTATTAAGCCTTACGGTTTCGGGCAACCTGATCGCCAAGCAGTTGGTCTCGATGAGTCAACTTGGCGAAACAGACTTGATTGGTTTTTTGGAGCAATTGAGGGAAGAAAACAACATCTATATTGTCTATGAGCCGGCATTGGTTCGTGGATTAAAAATTGACCCAATGGTACTTCAGGGTCGTGAAGGGGTGGAAGAAACACTCAAAGCACTACTTACTCCCGTAGGTTTGAATTATCAGGTTTTAAAGGAAAATACCTACGCCATTGTCAAAGCAGGTGCTAATACAGCGGAAATAAAAGTGACCGGAAAGGTCACATCATCTGAAGATAATTCCCCGATACCCGGAGTGACCGTGGTTATAAAAGGTTCGGGAACTGGAGTAATAACTGATTTGGATGGAAATTATGCCATCACTTTACCATCTTCAGAATCTATCCTTACCTTTTCCTTTATTGGTTTTGTTACAGTAGAGAAAAAAGTAGGCAACCTTACCGAGTTGAACATTGCAATGGAGCCTGATGTAAAGCAATTATCCGAAGTGGTAATTACTGCAATCGGTCTAGAGTCTGACAAGCGACAGCTTGGTTATTCTATCCAAAATGTTGATACCGATGACTTAATAAACTCTCGAGAAACGAATATATCAAGTGCCTTAAGTGCTAAGGCCGCAGGTGTTCAAGTCATAACATCTTCAGGGTCACCTGGTGCCTCTGCTTCAGTGCGAATTAGAGGGAGTCGAAGTATCACTGGTGGCAATGAGCCACTTTATGTAATTGATGGTGTTCCGATCAACAACACCTCTACAGGTAATGGCATTGCCAGCGTGGATGTGTCCAATCGTGCCATAGATATCAATCCAAATGATATTGCCAAGATTACAATTTTGAAAGGGCCCTCCGCGACAGTGCTTTATGGAAGTAGAGCGGCAAACGGTGTAATCATGATCAACACCAAAAGAGGAAAAACAGGTTCGCCTACCGTGACGCTAACTTCTACTTATGGAGTAAGTGAAGTCAATAAAGTGCCACGCATGCAGCAAAAATATGCGCAGGGGCTTGCCCAATCTGGAGACTGGCTATATCGTGGACCAGAAACGACCGAGCAGAATTCGTGGGGGCCACCAATTAGCGAACTTGAATTTGATGGAGATACAGATTATCCATATGACCAAAATGGAAGACTCGTTCCAATTGGAACCGGAAATGGAATGCCTGCCAAAGCGTATGATGTGAATAAGACGTTTTGGGTAAAGGGTGTGACTCAGGATAATAATGTGTCTGTAGTTGGAGGTACTGAAGCTGTGAAATATTATTTTTCTGCCGGCCATTTCCGACAGACAGGAATTGTTCCTAATACGGATTTTAGCAGACTTTCAGTGAAGTCAAACTTGGATGTTAAGATTACTGAAAAGCTTTCAGCTGGTGTAAGTGCGACTTACATAAATTCGGGGGGAGATAGAGCACAAAGAGGTTCTAACAGGTCGGGTGTTACAGTGGGGGTCTTCAGAAACCCACCAACATTTGATATAGGCAATGGCCTGAGCGGGCGTGATGCTGGAAGAAATCCCATAACTCATATTCTACCTAATGGGGATCAACGTTCTTACCGAGGTAATGGAAATTTTGACAATCCATATTGGTCAATCAATCGAAATCCTTTTGAAGATAATGTCAACAGAATCATGGGTAATATCAACTTGTCTTATGCGCTGACAGATTGGTTAAAGGCCTCATACAAAATTGGGATAGATCAATATTCTGATGTCAGAAAACTTGCATGGGATATTAACTCATCCTCAGAACCAGTAGGAAGAGTAGATCAGATCAGTATTTTCTCTGATGTAATCAACTCAGATCTGGTACTTGTAGCCTTTAAGAAATTTGGTGATTTTAATATTGATGCTACGTTTGGTCACAATTATTTCGACAATCAGCGATTCAATCGGTCATCGGAAGGTTATGTGATGTCTGTTCAGGGTTTCTATAATATCAGTAACACCCAAACGATACTTTCGGATGAGAGCTACAACGTGAAAGAAAAATTCTTTGGAGCATATTCGGACATCAGGTTGAGTTACAAAGATTTCGTCTTTCTTGGATTTTCTGGCAGAAATGACTGGTCTTCTACATTGCCGAAAAGCAATAATTCATTTTTCTACCCAGCTGCAAATCTTGCAATCAACATTGCCGAGCCACTCAAGCTGACAAATTCCAGTTATCTCCCGTATGCTAAATTGAGATTTTCATATGGTCAGGTTGGATCTGCTACTGGTTCCTTTGTTACGGACAGCTATTACTCAAATGCTAGCGTCGATGGTGATGGACTTTTGTCCGCCAATCAGTTTCCAGCCTTTGGTCTAAATGCCTTCGAAAGAGGAGGGCTTCTCGCAAATAATGAATTGACACATGAATTGACCACTACTACAGAAATAGGAGCAGAATTGCGTACGCTTGGCGGTCGGGTTGGTGTCGATTTCACTTATTATAATGCTGTTACCAGTAACCAAATTTTGGAAGCCCCAATCTCTGCAGCTTCAGGATTTACAGCAATCACAATTAATTCCGGAGAATTTGAAAATAAAGGGATTGAAGTATTATTAAATCTGCAAGTGATTAATAAACAGGATTTGACTTGGGACATGGATATCAATTTCACAAGGAATCGATCTATGGTTACGTCACTTCCAAATGATGGCATTAACCTGGCTGAATTCTCCGCTATTTCCTCTGTTGCTTTGGTGGGTCAACCATTTGGGGTTTTCCGAGGTACTATGTACAGCAGAAATGAGGAGGGTAGGATGATCATCGGATCCGATGGTTGGCCGCTTATCAGCCCAGTGCAAGGAGTGATTGGTGACCCAAATCCTGATTGGCTTTCCGGCATTAGTAATAGCGTAACTTATAAAGGGTTTAATTTTTCAATGCTTTGGGATATCAGAAAAGGTGGCGATGTGTGGAATGGTACCAAAGGCGCAATGGATTATTTAGGCACCTCCAAGGAATCTGGGGACTTAAGAGAAGTCAAAGGCTATGTATTTGATGGAGTGACACAAGATGGTCAGGAAAATGAAATTGCAGTTGATTTTGCCAATCCAGCTTTTGGGATGAGTGGGATAAAATGGAGAAAAGCTGGGTCACTACTGGGGCTGGCTGAGGATAATATCGAAGATGCTTCCTGGGTGCGTTTACGGGAAATTACATTAGGATACTCATTGCCGGAGAAAATATTGAGAGGAAATAATTCTTTTCAATCTGTAAACATTTCGGCGTATGGTAGAAACCTCTATTTGAAAACTAAATACCAAGGTGTAGATCCAGAGACCAATTTACGGGGGACTTCCAATGCCCTGGGATGGGACTATTTCAACTTACCTAATACGAAAAGCTATGGTGTTGCACTTAAAGTAGTTTTAAAATGAGAAAGGCGATTATAACTCTGACAATAATTGTTTCCACTTTGACTTCATGTGATTTTGGAAATACCAATATTGATCCTACACGACTAAGCGATGTTCCAGTAAGACAAATTTTACCTGCAGCTGAGGCTCAAACAGCTAGAAATCTTGGATCTGTGGGAGCTAGAATTACTGGAGTAGTCATTCAGCATTTCAACGGTATCGATAATCAGACTTTAGGGTACAACACCTATTTGATAGATGAAAATGCCATGGACGATTTCTGGGTGACTGGATTGTACGCAGGCGCCATGAAGGATTGTCAAATAATTCTGGAGAAAGCAGAAGCAGAAAATCTTCCACATTACAGTGGCATAGCGCGAGTGTTGATGGCTATAAATCTGGGAATAATCACTTCCTTTTGGGGTGATGCTCCATACTCAGAAGCTTTTCAGGGACAAGCCAATATGATTCCTAAATATGATAGTCAGGAGGAAATATATGAACACATTCAGCAGCTTCTTGACGATGCTATTGTCGAGTTTAATTTGGATCCAGGCGAGAATAACCCGGGAATAGATGATTTAATTTACGGAGGTAATCGTGCCCTTTGGTTGGGAACAGCCAGAGCGTTAAAAGCTCGTTATTACATGCATTTGGTTGCACATGACACAGATGCCTCAGCAAAAGCGCTGCAATCTTTAAGTGGCGGTACAATTTATAGCAATGAGGTTCAACCAAGTTTCCCTTTTGGGGAAGTTCTCAATGAGGCTAATCCTATTGCTTATTTCGGAACAGATAGACCCAATCAATTGGTAGTTAATTCCTTCCTTCTCGATCTACTGGATAGCAAAACTGATCCACGAAAAGATCATTATACACGTTTAAAAAATGGCAGTTATGTGTTGTATGATGCAGCAGATCTAACAGATGATCTTACTGATCTCTATTGGGGTCAATATAATACGCCAATGCCGCTCATCAGTTACAGTGAGTTGCTCTTTATCAGAGCAGAAGCCAATCTTAGACTTGGAATTCAAAATTCGGCACAATCACAACTAAATAGTGCCATCAGAGCAAACATGGAAATAATGGGAATAGATGACGTGGCAATCACAACCTATTTAGATACACACGCTAATCTTTCTGCATTGACAACTGATGAAGAAAAACTTGCGCTGATTATGCAGGAAAAATACATAGCCATGTTCGGTCAGGGAACCATTGAGTCTTGGGTGGATTTTCGCCGTACAGGATATCCGGCACTTACACCTAATCCTGAAGCCAGCGAAAGTTTTAATCCGAGTAAAATAATACCTCGCAGATATTTATACCCTATCAGCGAGCGTAACTCGAATAATCAAAATGTTGAAATCGCCAAACAGAATCAGGGTGGACATTTATTGGATGATCAACTCTGGGCCTATTAAATAAACCTATAATTAAATCTATTTTCTATGAATAAAAATTACACACCTAAGGCCATGTTGAAAGTCAGCCTGGTACTTCTTCTTACCATTTTCGGATATTCCGGGATAGGGCAGAGCCTGGTTATAAACGAAATCCTGGCTGATCCTCCATCTAATAATGGCGATGAAATGCCGGGAGATGCCAATGGTGATGGTACGCGCTCGGCAAGTGAGGATGAATTCATTGAATTTGTCAATATTTCCCACAATGCCATAGATATATCTGGTTGGCAATTACTCGATACAAATTCTGTAAGAACACTCAGACACATATTTCCTAGTAATACAATAGTTCCTGCGGGAGGAGCCCTTGTTTTATTCGGAGGAGGAAAGCCAACAGGTGATTTTGGAGGAAGCATAGTTCAAACAGCTTCTACCGGTGCTCTCAGTATTACCAATTCAAATGAAGAATTAAGATTGGTTGATTTAAACAATGACACAGTACTTGTGGCCGGCATAGGAAATACAGTTACTCAAATGTCATGGAGCAGAGAACCAGAACTCACCGGTGAATTTGTGGGACATGCCAACTTAATTGCTTCTGGTGGATCACTTTTCTCACCAGGAACCAAAGCAGATGGTTCATCTTTTAGTTTTGGGAAATTGCTTATCAATGAAATACACGCTGATCCTGCATCTGATATCACTGGGGATGCCAATGGTGATGGTACAAGATCGGCTTCAGATGATGAATTTATTGAATTCCTAAATATTGGAAATAGCCCACTGGATGTATCTGGATGGCAGGTTTTAGATACCAATTCTCAAGTACTTGTTCGCCATGTGTTTCCTGCTAATTCTGTTATTCCAACAGGTGGAGCGATGGTTGTTTTTGGTGGAGGCACACCAACAGGTGATTTCGGCGGTAGTATCGTTCAAGTAGCCTCTTCTGGTTCTTTGGGCATAAGCAATACGAATGAGCAACTTTTGGTGGTCAACGCACTTGAAGATACTGTTATCGTTATTGGCTTTGCAGACTTTAATGGAGATGCTTCTTTCAATCGTAATCCTGATATGTTAGGCGATTATTCGATTCATTCAGGTTTAGCAGATGCAGCTGGAGCACTTTTTTCTCCTGGTACTCGTCCTGATGGTACTCCTTATAATTATGGAAAACTGATTATCAATGAAATACATGCTGATCCTGCATCGGATATTACCGGTGATGCCAATGGGGATGGCACAAGATCCGCTTCAGAGGATGAGTTTATTGAATTTGCAAATACAGGAAATTCTCCATTAGATATTTCGGGTTGGCAGGTGCTTGATACAAATTCACAGGTATTAGTCCGACATATTTTTCCAGCACATACTGTGATTCCTTCTGGCGGAATGTTGGTGCTTTTTGGTGGAGGCGTTCCAGTGGGTGATTTTGGTGGAAGTATCGTTCAAGTAGCATCGAGTGGTGCCTTAGGGATTTCCAATACCAATGAAGAACTTAGAGTTGTTAATGCATTGAAAGACACGGTGATCATTCATAGCATTCCAGATTATAACAATGACCAGGCCTGGACACGTGATCCAGATTTTACTGGTGATTTTGTTGCGCACTCATTGGCATCTGGATCAGGTGGAGCACTTTTTTCACCAGGAACCAAGATTGACGGTAGTGCCGGAAATTTCGGAAAACTCATAATCAATGAAATCCATGCCGATCCGGCTTCAGATATTACAGGTGACGCCAATGGAGATGGTACTAGATCAGCATCAGATGATGAGTTTATCGAATTTGTGAATGCCGGAACTTCCTTTTTGGATATTTCAGGTTGGCAAGTGTTGGATACCAATTCACAAGTATTAGTAAGACATATTTTCCCTGCTAATACGGTTCTTGAGCCGGGCGGGTCAGTAGTCGTTTTTGGTGGTGTACCAACAGGTGATTTTGGATTGGGACTTGTTCAAGTAGCGTCATCTGGTGCTTTGGGAATAAGCAATACCAATGAAGAACTACGAGTTGTAAATGCCACCTCAGATACAGTAATTATCCATGGTATTCTGGACTATAACAATAACCAATCATGGTCTAGAGATCCTGATGTGACAGGTGACTTTGTAGCTCACAGCACTGCGACAGGCGCCAACGGCGCATTGTTTTCGCCAGGTAAAAAATTGGACGGAACCTCATTTGGAACCAAACCGCCGGTTAGCTTGGTCATCAATGAGGTTTTGGCCGATCCGGCATCTGATATTACAGGTGATGCCAATGGTGACGGAACAAGGTCTGCTTCTGATGATGAATTCATTGAGTTTGTAAACAGTGGAGCAATTGATCTGGATATTTCAGGTTGGCAGGTGTTGGATACAAATTCGCAGGTTTTAGTTCGTCATATTTTTCCTGACAATAGCATCATTCCAGCTGGAGGCGCTTTGGTTGTTTTTGGTGGAGGAACGCCTACAGGCACTTTTGGAAGTAGTATTGTCCAAACAGCTTCTTCTGGAGCCTTAGGTATAACCAACTCTAATGAAGAACTCAGAGTGGTAGATAGTAATCAAGACACGGTCATCATTTTCAGCATTCCTGATTTTAACAATGATCAGTCATGGACACTTGATCCGGATATTACTGGGACCACCATGATCGCACATAGTACAGCCAATGGAGCCAATGGAGCTCTTTTTTCTCCAGGATTGAAGACAGATGGTTCATTTTTTATCGTTCCTGAATCAACGGTTGTTTCATTCGCTTCCATTGCTTCTATCAATAAGGAAGGAGATGAACCAGTATCAATTGACGTCACGATCACTTCGCCAAGCAGCACTGAGGCAACTACAGTAGATATAGAATTGATTAAAGGTTCTGCTGTTGAAATTGAAAATTTCGTTACACAGACTTTGACTTTTGCAGCTGGGAGCTCAACTACACAGTCAATAACTATCACCATCACTGATGATACTGATATCGAATCAACAGACACACTTCAATTTGAGTTGAAGAACCTTGCTGGTGGTATCAATGCTGAACTTGGGATCAATACCATCTTTGAGCTGATCATACAGGACAATGACTTTGCTACTTCTTCTTTGGAGATCAATGAATACATGGCCTGGCCAGCTGGGGCAGATGCATCTGCAGACGGGCGGCCTACAGTTGATTCCAACGGAGATGGTTCTGCTGATTTTGAGGAAGATGAATTCATAGAATTTGTAAATGCCGGATCGAGTGATCTGGATATTAGCGGATGGAAAATATATGATCAGGTTACTTCTTTTGATCCACTTAGACATATTTTTCCAGCAGGAACTGTGCTGAATGCGGGTGGAGCCATTGTAGTTTTTGGCGGAGGAAATCCACAGGGAGATTTTGGAGGTTCGCAGGTACAGCTAGCTTCACAGGCGAGTCAGGGCTTGGGTCTTACCAATTCTGGAGACGTAATAATCATTCGAAATGCCAATGGGGAAACTGTTCTGGAATTCCCTTATGGGGGTCAGGTTCGTGCTCAATCAGTCACAAGAATTCCTGATGTAACGGGTGCGTATTCCCCACATCCTACTTTGGGGGATAAGGAAATATCACCTGGGACCAAAGTAGATGGGTCTTCATTCGCTATCGCAACGGCAACTGAAGTAAGGTTTGCCAGCTCATCAGGCGGGATCGGAGAAAATGCAACTGGTGCTTTGACCATAGAATTGGAAATAGTAAGACCTGACAATACCAATGCTACCACAGCAGATGTAGTTATTTCAACTGTTGGTTATGATTCGGATATTACGTTTACTACACAAACTGTAACATTTCCTGCAGGAAGCGAGGCGAATCAGTCTGTGTCTGTTTCTGTGATAAATGACACTGAAGCTGAAGGAGATGAATTATTCATTATGGAGATCAGAAATGTGGCTGGAGGAAATACAGCCAAAGTTGGAACACCAGCTACATTTGAGCTAATTGTGGTAGATGACGATGTGCCTTTGGCATTCAACGAAATTCATGCTGACCCTGCAAGCGGAGCTGCTGGAGATGCCAATGGAGACGGAATCACAGATGCATCTACTGATGAATTCATAGAAATAGTCAATATTTCGGATGCAACCATTGATATGAGTGGATGGGAATTTCATGATGGTACTCAGGTGAGACATATTTTTGAATTTGGTACGAAGCTGGATCCAGGAAAAGCCTTAGTAGTTTTTGGCGGAGGAATTCCGGTAGGAAGTTTCGGTGGAAGTCTGGTTCAGTTGTCCTCTGAAGGCGGTTTGGATTTGGATGATGATGGTGAAGTACTTACAATTTTTACAGGCTCATCAACTATCGCAGCGAAGACGGAATATGGTACATCAGCTGGTGATAATCAGTCAATCTCGAGAGATCCTGACTACACCGGAGGATTTGTGAAACATTCAACAATTGCCAACGCAAGTGGCGCATTATACTCACCAGGAAGAAAATCTGATGGAACATCTTTTCAAGGCACAGCTTTGAATAGTTTGATGGTGAAAAATCTAAGTATCTATCCAAACCCGGTTGTGGACTATGTGACTGTCGATTGTCAGAAATACTCCGAAGATGTTAGCTTCATTTTGTACGGACTTTCTGGACAGCAAGTCCTGACGAACCACTTACAAGCTGGCACATTGCAAAAATTCAATTTGGCCGACTTTGAAGGCGGTTTGTACATCTTTGAATTAAAATTGGTCAGCAATGGCGAGGTGCTTGAAAAAGGCAAAATTTATTTAAAAAAGTAAAAAAGAGGTAAAGAGTTAGATTTTGAGGTTCATGAGCAAGGCGGCAGGCTACTTATTATTGCAAGTGTTATTTGTAGTAGGCTGCCTTGCACAAGATCCTGCCGAAGGAAGCCTTTTTGATTATATTTCTCTGAAGATGTCGGTTTTGCCTTCATCTGAAAGCAATGATTATTTGGATGCTACCAATGGGCAAAAAGAGGCCTGGACAGATGCTGTGAAGCTGGTATTTGAGGGAGATCTTGTTTCTGCCAATACAATTTTTAGTGGTCTGGGTTATAGAATAGTTGAGTTTTTGGATATATCCACCGACTCGAAGTATGCCGTAATTGAGCGGATGGGAACTTCTACAAACCATTGGGGTATTTATGTGATCGCCCTAAATCCTTGTAGGGAAAATCTGGTCATTCAATCACCGCATCCGGTGTTTGACACAAATACTGGCAAACAGGGGATTTTCACTTTTATTGAACTTGATGCTAAAGCTTTTTTCGTAGGAGGAACACATCGCTGTAATAGTAGCACGCTATCTAGCTGTTCTGGAACCACGTCTGCTTGTGGTAGTGATGGTCCTTTTCGCATATCTGATCCGGCCCACAATGCTGATGGTATTTTTCAGAAATCAACTGAAATTTTCCTTGATGAGAATCCAAATACAGTTTTCATACAATTGCATGGATTTGCAAAACAGTCTACCGACCCAAATGCCATTTTAAGTAATGGTACTCGAACCACTCCTGAGATGGATTACATCGGAGATCTCATTACCGAAATGAAAATAGATGATCCAACTTTAACATTTCGGGTTGGTCACATTGATTTGGATTGGAGTAGGCTCTTGGCTTTTACTAACACACAAGGCAGGTTGATCAATGGAAGTACCGAACCTTGTAGAACAGGAGCATCCAATTCGCAAGGTCAATTCATTCATATAGAACAGGAACAATCTAAGTTTAGATCAAATGAAACTGGCTGGAGGCGCTGGATTGGTCCTATGTCCCGAGTTTTTGAATGTATTGAAGAGGAACCACTCAACAGGATTGATTTCAAGATGGGGTTGATCTACCCAAATCCCTTTCATGATCATGTCGCTTTTCATAATTCTGAAAGAGCAAAGATCCTTTTGGTTTATAATACTGCAGGCCAAATGATCATTCAACTTATGCCCGATATGTGGGAAAATGTAGATTTATCAACATTGAAAGAAGGGACGTATTTTTATCAGCTTTTGGATAATAAAAGAGATTTAGTTCATGCTGGAAAAATGATTAAAAACAAATGATGCGCAACTTTCCTATACTTTGTCTTTTGATTTTTGGCTGTAGCCAGCGACCTTCATTACCTGTTTTCGATTACCCCGAACCCTTTGATACGGCGGATAAAACCATATCGGTTCAGGAAAAAAAAGTATTTGATGCGGATAGCCTTGTTCAGGCTGATAATCAGTTCGACGGAGCGCGACTGAATGGTTTCGAAAGAGTAAACGATTCTGTTTTTCAAGTGAGCATATTGCCTGAAAATGAACCAATAAACCCAAGTCCGTGGTATGCCTTTCGTATTTGGTCAGCCACGAATACCGATATTTATATCTCATTTAATTACGGAGAATACAAGCATCGGTACTACCCGAAAATAAGCTCGGATGGGAAAAAATGGATAAATGCAGATTCATCAGCTGTGATCAACAATGAGGACGGGATTTTCAATTACCTGCGCATTTCGCTCTCTGCGAATGATACCCTTTGGGTAGCTGGGCAGGATGTCATTACATCATCGGCAGTCAGACAATGGGCCAATGCGATTTCGGAGCGAGAAGAAACAGTTCTTGAAGTGATCGGAAAAAGTAAAATGGGGAAAGACCTTTTTGTTTTGGATGTAAATGAAGGAAAATCAGAGAATAAACCCATGTTGGTAGTATTGAGCCGACAGCATCCACCTGAAGTAACGGGATACAAAGCAATGGAATATTTCATTGATGAATTGCTCAAAAAAGAAGTATTGGCTGAGTCTTTTCGCAAGCAATTTCGAATCCTTGTATTTCCGATTGTCAATCCTGACGGGGTAGACATGGGGCATTGGCGTCATGGAGCTGGTGGTGTGGATTTAAACCGAGATTGGGCTAGCTACTCACAACAAGAAGTTGCAGTTGTCGCCAAGTATATTTTCAATGAAAGTCTGAAAAATGAAGTTGTTTTTGGGATTGATTTTCATAGTACTTATCACGATGTTTTTTATACTAACGATACTTTGCCTGCTTACCCCGTAAGGGAGCATGTATTTTCATCTATGGAGAGTGAGATTCCTGATTACAAGGTGAATGAAAAGCCATCTGCTGTGACCAAACCCGTATCAAAAAGCTGGTTTTTTTCAACCTTTAAAGCCGAGGGAATTACCTACGAAGTGGGAGATTCTACAGCCGAGGAAATCATTGAGTTGAAAGGCCGGGCAACTGCGAGGGGTGTGATGAAGGCACTTTTGGAGAATGTGGAATAGGAATAACCGCTTTTTCTTTAAATATTAAACCGTCTTACTCTTATTAGCCAGCTGACCGCAGGCGGCATCTATGTCTTTGCCACGGCTTCTTCTCACCTGCACATTTACACCTTTATTTTTGAGGTAATTGGCGAAGCGATCGAGTTTGTCTTCTTCTGTATTTTTGAAATCTGCTTCTGCAATTGGATTGTATTCGATGATATTCACTTTGGCAGGCACTTGCTCTGTAAATTTCCAAAGCTTTTCGGCATCATCTAGTCCATCGTTGAAGTTGTTAAATACGATGTATTCGAAAGTGATCTTGTTACGGGTTTTTTTATAAAAATACTGCAATGCGTCCTTTAATGCCTCCAATGTATTGGTCTCATTGATCGGCATGATCTGGTTTCTTTTCACATCGTCAGCTGCATGGAGCGATAGCGCCAAGTTGAACTTCACCTCATCGTCTGCCAGCTTGATGATCATCTTGGCAATGCCCGCAGTAGAAACTGTGATCCGCTTTGGTGACATATTCAAGCCATCAGGAGACGTGATCCTGTCGATACTATCCAATACATTTTTATAATTGAGAAGGGGCTCGCCCATTCCCATATAGACGATATTGGAAAGTGGCTTGTCAAAGCTGGTTTTCGCCTGGCGATCAATTTCCACTACCTGATCATATATTTCTCCCGGATCCAGATTTCTCTTTCGATCCATGTATCCAGTAGCGCAAAACTTGCAAGTGAGCGAACAGCCTACTTGTGATGAAACACAAGCAGTCATCCTGTCGTCCGTGGGGATCAATACGCCTTCGACCAACTCATTGTCGAATAACCTGAAAGCCGACTTGATCGTGCCGTCATTAGAGTATTGAGAATTGTCAACTGTGACGGGCCTGATTTCAAATTCAGATTGTAATTTTTCCCGTAAGGGCTTGGAAAGATTTGTCATCTCCTCAAAACTTTTGGCTGACTTCACCCACAGCCATTCGTAGATCTGGCGCGCACGGAATGCCTTCTCACCCATAGCAAGGAAATATTCTGTGAGCTGAGGAAGTGTGTTTTGACGGATATCCTTTTTCATGAAGCAACAAAGTTAAAGCGCTCATTTCGATTTGCTACATTCATTGTATTCAAATAAAACATTAACTTCACTTGATCATTCATTTCGGTATATGCCTATCAAACAAATTTTGGCTGTTGCCATTCTCCTCACATCCATGCAAGGATTCGCACAGCATGTACAGTATGAAGGCATGTGGCGACCAACTTTTTCTGTTCGTCAGTCTTTCAATTCGGAAGATTACATCCTTGGTTTCACGGTGGGGGTGAGCACCCCGCAGCGCAATTTGATCACTTATGCTTCATTTGATTTTAGGCCATACGGCAAAAAGATACAGGAAAAGCAGGCAGGAAATTTTTACCATCAATATGCTGAAAAGCGATCATTCACGGGAATAGGGGCTGAATATTTACATCGGTTGAATGATAAAAACCGGGGTGTTTTCGTGAATGCAAATTTGGATTATACCTGGGGTAGATATGGTGGCACATTTGCCAAGCCCCAAAAAGGATTTCTTGTGGTGCCCAGAGCGGGCTTTTTTATGAGCTTTTTTGAAAGAACTACTTTTCTGAAGTTGGGCTATGAATACCTGGATACCAATTCAGAAGTACTAGAGCATCGTGTGTTTTTTTCTGTTGTGGGCGTAATTGGTAAAGTACAATGAAAATCAAATTCCTTCTTTTTTTGATTGGTTCCCTCGTTTTTTTCGCGAATTGTGATGAGGATTGTAATGGTGTTTTTCAAAGCTGTGACAGTGGGCCATTTTATGGTGATGTCAATGTTCGTGTTTCCACCAGTGTGGAGAATCCTGAGGTTGAGATTGTGATCTATCGTGGCAGAATCGAGAAAAAAGACACGGTCATTCATGAGTTTGTAAATGAAAATAGCACCATCTATTCGCTTGAAGCGGACACTTATTATTCTGGTACGGCGGTGTACAAGGACGGAATAAAGGATGTATTGGCGATCAACGGAAAACGGTTAACCACGAGCACGGATGATTGTAATTGTGATTATGCCGACAATATGAATTTGAATCTGAAACTTGCCCGCTAGTGGGTGGGTTTAGATCTTATCTCCACTTTTCACTTCGAATGTGAAGATTTTGGAAACAGGCTTTCCCTCTTTGGTGAATCCTTCCAACAAAACTTCAAACGCTCCCTCCACATCGGAACAGTAAAAGCTGATTTCTGGTGTTTCTCCATCAAGTACTTGAATATTTGGATTCCAATAGAGCTGATCGCGTTGATCAGGTATTCTATCCAGATTTTGATTTTTGTGGTCAGGAAAAGAATAACTTTTTGGAGCAGTCACACCTTTTACTTCAGTTGTCAAATAACTATCGCCTAATGGAAATTCTTTAAATGTGTCTTCTTTGGTTTCAAAACAAACCAATCCATCAGCGATTAAGGAGCCACTGAAATATCTGTTATTTAAAATACTGATTGATTCGATTTTGTATGGACTAAATTCTAATATCTTTTCAGCGTCAACCGGCACACCGTCTAGTAAAATCAGCGGTTGATTTCTGAATTCTTTGGGGTCATTGCTATAATACGCCTTGATTACAGGATCTCGCTTTTCACGCGCACTGGCGCTGACGATATATTCTGTGAATGTTTCTTTCAATGTGGTAAATCTGGTATAATCGTCCAGCACATAGACATAGTCATAGCTCACTTGTGGTAGCCAGTTATTTTGTACTGGATTCACTTTGGGAGATTCATAATAGGCGTTTTCTATCTGGTTGCGAATGCTCCTGGCCACAAGCTCACGAATCTGAGTAGAGTCAAAACTTGGCATTGAATAGTCGAAATTTGGATAGCTGTTCAGGAAGGGAGATTCCACAGAAATCTCGTAACCTTCAGAGAGATTCATTGAAGTCAGATAAGCATCCATATTATTTGAGGCACTTTGAAAAGGAATGGCAAATGCTCCAGATTCATCCGTTTTCCCAATACGTAGTTGCCAGGTGTCATCACGAAAGGCTATTCCTATATTTTGATCTGCTACTGGCAAATTCTTGCTTTGAATTTTTCCTCTGATAATTTCTTCTCTTACCTCCGGCAGGTAGAATACTGAGTCCTGATGGCCGATTCTCTTTTTTGGATCTGACGTAAGAAAAAGTAGTTCTAAATCCGAATCAGTTGTAGAAAGGAATTTTTCTGGTGATACAATTGATTTATTGATTGCATTTGTAAGATCGGCACTCACGAAATGTGAATGATCGCTGGAAAGAGTGATGTTTTTCTTCCGAACGGAGACCGAATAATTTCCAATTTCAAGTTCTGGGGTTAAAACCACTTCTTGTCTAGTCTGGTAGGTTTGGTTCAAACCTGTAATTGATACTTCTGATGGTGTTTCATGAAAAATCCTTGAAGCAATTAAGATTCCATTTTCTCCGATTACTTCTATATAAATATTCCCTTTATCCAATTCTTTTTTCGAGACCAGTGTAGCGGAAGTGCTTTTCACTTTCCATTCGGTTGTTTCAGATTTTCCCGTTGCTTTTAGCGTGAGCAGCTTGTCATTTTCAGGATATGATTGCAGTCTGATTTCTATATGATTGGCTGTCTCATTTATATGGAGAACGGTTCCGGAATTGCTGATTTTTGGCAGATCAAAAAAGTATAATTGACTATTGTTATCTTCTAAGATGGCCTGATATTTTTGACTAGATTTTGGCTTCAATTTAAACTTACCAAAACCCATGGCATCAGGTGTGAAATTGCTGATGGTTTCACCTTCCTCACTTACGATTTTTCCTGAAAATTTCCCGTTTTCTTTCCCGCTGATATAGAAACCAATCAAGTTTTCGACTCCTGCTGTGATTTGATTGTTTGCTGGGAAAAAATCAATTTTCGGCTCGTTATCAGCTCTTTCTATTTCATAATCCTCGTATGGATTGACGATAGTGATAGTGGTGCGAGAATAATCCTCGAAATTTTTCATCCATCGGGTATAGGCCAGCAATTGATACTGACCAGTTGCCCAAAGCGAAGAAATGAAAAAATCGCTGTGGCCTTTGCCATTTTCCAGTTGGATTTTCTCCTGATAAACAGCTCCTGAACTGCCAACCAATTCTACGTATAGAATTTTGCTTAGTGGTGAAAATTTTCCTGTTTGATCACTGACACAAAATGCTGAAAAATATAATGATTCACCTGAAATCAAGGTGTTGCCATTGACATGAACATATACCTGCTCGCGGATATTGTGCTGACTAATGCCCAGAAAGGCCGAACAGAAAAATGTAATATATGTGATGAATCTGATCATGTTTTTAGTCAATCCAATATTCAGGTTTTTGAGCGGTGGCGTAATAGATACATTCAGTGCATGTTCTGGAACCCATAGTGATGAACGCGGGTTCCTCAGGGTATTCATAAAAATCTATGATGTTTAGGTCTCCCTGTGTTACCCAATACCCAACGCTATCTCTAGTCGGGTTGACAATGTCATTAGAAAAACAACTAAATCGGAAACCCGGTCTTTTCAGTCTGCTATCCAAATCACTAAAACTGAAAAAAGTTCTTAATTCAGAATATCCTGCTACCTCAAAGATTCCTAAAATTGTTTCACCAGGATCATCAATAGATTGGATATTTCCAGTGATCGTTCCCTGCTGCTTGTCAAATAGTGAACCACCGGATTCATTGCTTTCTTTCAATTTTCTATAAAATCCATAAATACTTTCCGTGACAGCATATTGCCTGACATTGATGGCATATCGGGTTCTGAGTTTATCACTTAAGCCGGAAACAAAACTCACAGGAAACTCGATCAATCTATTTTCATTGGAACCTACAGTAGTACCAAGAATGATTGAGCCGGATTTTCCGGATTCGTAGCATATATGGATGGGTTCTGTTCTATAATATATGGAATCATTCTCCGCTACATATCCATATCCTGAAGGGTAAGGAGATCTTATCTGATAATCTTCCTCCCATTCGTATCTAAAATACTTAGCTTTATTTGTAGGGTCGTGGGTGTCGACAAAAAATTGAATTCCCGGTATGCTGTATGTCGATTCATCTGAAGTGATTTCAGCGTAGCTATCATAAATACTATCAATTACGGGTGATTTGATAAGCTCAACAGCAGTAGATCTATAGTTTTTTCCTTCAGATGTAGTGAAAAACAGTTGGTAGGAGACACCAGCCTCACCTGCAAAACTTGTTGTTGACAGATAGGTTCCCGCTTCTGATTCTTGAAAATCTAATTTTGTGCCATTACTTGTTTCTACCCAAACTTCAGCACCACTGAGTGGAGCACCTTCATCGTTACCTATCGGGTAAGTATAGCTCAGTCTGACCTCATGCATTTTGACCTGATCGGTAACCTGACCATCAACTACTATCACTTTATCGAAAGCAAAAGATTCTGTATCAAATGGTTTGGTACAGAAGGTGAGTACTGCAGCACCAATGATCAGGAAAGCGATATGTTTCAGTTTAATCATCAAAACTTGAAATTATATGATAAAGTTGGGATGGCATTTCCAAATACGATTAGCTGATATCCATTAACCTGACCATCTCTGATGTCAAAAAACACGGAGAATGGATTGTCTCTACCCAACATGTTATAGATCGACAAGGACCAATATGAATAGGCCAATTTGTCAAGTTTATGACCTGCTTCGAGACTTATGCCTAAGTCCATGCGCATGTAGTCAGGAATTCTGTAAGCATTTCGGTCGGTGTAGTGAACTGCCTGAATTCCTTTAAAATCATAAGTACCTACCGGGTAGGTGACCGGGCGACCAGTATTATAGGTGAAGTTGTAAGAGAAACTGATTCTATGTGTCATTTTATAATTCGCTACCAGATTGATTGTGTGCGGCATATCATAATTTGCAGGGTAATAGCTTCCTTCGTTGATAGTTTCCTCAGGTGTATTACCAGCAATTTTGATGAAAGTTCGGGCATACGCATAGTTGATCCAGCCATTGAGTTTACCAGATTTTTTTATTGAAAGCTCTATTCCATAAGATTTTCCCGGTCCTTGAAGCGCCACAGATTCGATGTATGGATTGAGCAAAAACTGAGATCCAACTTTGAAATCCAGTAGGTTTTGGAGGCTTTTATAATAGACTTCTGCGGAGGTTTCCAGTTTGTTGCCTAAGAAGTTTCTATAATATCCCAAGGAGTATTGATCTGCAATTTGAGGCAGTAAATGTGAGTTTGACAATCTCCATGTGTCAGTAGGAGAAAGTGATGCGCTATTGCTCAAAGTGTGGATGTATTGTCTCGTGCGGTTATATCCTGCTTTGATAGATGATTTTTCATCGAGCTTGTATCTCGCTGACAGTCTGAGCTCTGGTCCGTGATATGTTTTTATATGCTCGCCATTTCCATATACAGTCGAGTCGGTTCGTGTATCCGCATTTTTGGCAGCTCCTTTATCATAATTGTAAACTGTCTGCGCACCAAACGTGGAGAAGATACTGTAGCGCAGACCACCATAGATGGAGAGATTCTCCGTCACATTGTATTCTTCAGAAAAATAAAGGGCAGTTTGCAAAGCTTGTTCATTTTCAATGGCTGTACTTGTGACTATTGACTCACTTCCAAGAGGAGTTTTGGACCCTGGATTAATTGAAAATCTTTTGATTTCAAGACCGCCACCCATGGTGTGGACATTGTCCTGATAATAATTCAAATCTGCTTTGATTGTAGCTTCCCGTATTCCAAAATCTTGTTTGAATCCGTTGGGAATCGATTCATCATAAGTCAGGTCATAGTTGTAATAAGAATAGATTCCTGATACCGAGCCGGTCACTCGATCAGAAACGTGGTGCGTCCACTTGGCTGAAGCATTGGCATTCACAAAAGAAAAATCCGAAAAAGAAAACAATGTGTCTGATGACAATCGGAAATTGTCCTGGCTAAAATATCCATTGACCTCAAGTGTATTTTTTTCATTGATATCGTGATCATATCTCATGATGAAATCAGCAAATGATACTCTGTTTTCTCTGAAACTGGCATTGCCCACTCTTTTCAAAACCCAGTTGGAATAGGTAGATCTTCCTGCTAACATTAATCCTGCTTTTCCATCAAACAATGGAATCTCGAAAGTCATTTTCGAAGTGATAGGCGAGATACCGCCGTATCCGCTGAATGCCTCGCGGTTGGATTCTTTGGCTTCCACATCAAAAACAGATGAAAGCCGTCCGCCAAATTTTGCTGGTATAGAACTCTTGTAGATTTCCATATCCTGAATCGCATCTGAGTTGAAAACAGAGAAAAATCCAAAGAAATGTGACGCATTATAAATGGTAGCATCATTCATAATGATAAGGTTCTGGTCAGATTTTCCTCCCCGTACATTGTATCCTGAAGAGCCTTCACCAAGCGTCTGCACTCCGGCAAATGTGGTGGCAATTTTCATGATGTCTTTTTCACCTAATACAAGCGGCACATTTTTGGTTTCTGCTACATTGATTCGGCTCACACCCATTTGCACATTTTGAATATTGGCATCTCTTTCGGATACTATGGTCACCTCTTGCAAAGCGATGATATCCACATCCATGTTGATATTTAACTGCCCATTGGAAAGCATGACAATATTTCTAGAGGTTTGCTTCATGCCTACATACTGGATGTACAAGGTGGTTTTACCAACGGGTAGAGTGAGTGAGTAAAAGCCATTTTGATCTGTAGATGTTGCCGCAAATGGTTCCTCGGAATAGACCACAGCGCCAGTCAATGGCTCGTTGTTTTCATTTTCTTTCACATAACCAGCGATAGTGTATTTTTTTCCGGCAACCATGTTTTTCCTATTTCCAATTTCAAAAACAAAGTTTTCTAAATCCTGTTGATCACTGGTTTGGTTGAGATATTCACGTGTGAATAGCAATCCTTTCTCGAATTCCTGCTGTTCTTCTGATTCTTGATTTTTTAGGGCATTGAGCAGGGCCGGTTGATCTACAATTTTTACATCGTTGGTTATGTAAACATTTTTGCTCTGTACGTAAAAATCCAGCAATGTGCCTTCAAAAACATGAGTCAGGGCCAGGTCAAGTGGCTGATTCTCCACAGTCCCAGTGTAGCTCAAAGAATCCAGCCAGGATTGATTGTAATAAAATTGAAGATTCGTTTGGGTTTCAAATGATGTAAGCACATCCTGAAGTGGGGTGCTCTCAAATTGACCGGAAACAGTAAATGTATTTTGCGAAAACAAGAGGCTCGAATGTGCCAAAACGAATAAAAGCGAGAGAATTTTTTTCATTCGGAAATTAGTTCGTCGCAATAGGCAATCAACATAGTCAAATGATTTTCGCTATTTGGTTTCAAGATTTGGAGGTTGTTTTTTCGGATGAATGTTCTGATCTCCTTCTTATGTTCGGGAAACATCTGGATAACGGAGTATTTGCGGTAAATCCGTTTGTACTCATTTTGATATTTTACATAATATTTATCAGAGGCGATATAGGCAGCCACTCCATCAGTTTCGATTTCAACAGTCTTTAGTCTTTTAGCCAATAAAGCCATAGAATCACTTCTATGGAGGATCTCAAAAAAATCATCTTCGAACAATTCAATTTTGTCAGGAATCATTTCGAAATAGGAGCCATATGCAGTGAATGAAGTCACCTGGTTTTTGATAAGTTGGACAGGTTGAGTTGCGTATCTCATATCTCCCGAATTTTTCACCATCAATTGGTCTTTATGAATATCATAAAGGAGAGAAATATTCTCAAACATTTGCCCTCTGTAGATCAGGCTGCCTTCGATCCAGATCGTTTTTTGAAAATATGGATGTGATCTTGATGCTACCCTTTCGGAATTGTTCAGGATTCCTATTTGTAAGGAAGTATTCTCAATGCCGATGGTCTGGTCGTACCAGGCTATAACGTTTTCGTCCAGATTCAAGCCTGAGGTAGCAATTTTTTGCTGCGTCATCCCATATTGGGATACGATCAAGGAAATCAAAAAAACAAAGTGTTTTTTTAGCGAAAAAATGCTCATGTGGCGAAAATAGGGAATAAAGGATTGATTCTGCAACAACCCTTTATTTCTTGTAAAAATGACCAAGAATTACAGCATGAATATGTTTGAAAGGAAGTATTCGGCACGGAGGACTGGAAATAGTTGTTATTTTGAAGGTTGAATAAACAAGTATAAGTTTGAAAGCTGATGTAAAATTGAAGAACCTGATGAAAACAATTTATGGTTTGATAAATAAAGTTAATGATAGCATAGGTAAAGCTGTGAGTTGGCTTAGTCTGCTCCTCGTGGTTGTGATAGTCATTGACGTATTTTTCAGATATACTTTCAATCGTTCTTCGCCAGCATCCTTTGAGCTAGAGTGGCATATTTTTGCTGTAATGTTTTTGGTGCCAATGGGCTGGACTTTGCAGCAGGATAGACATGTGAGAGTTGATGTGTTTTACAACCATTTTTCACCTAAAAAGCAGGCCATTGTGAATCTTTTAGGATCTGTTTTTCTTTTGTTTCCACTCTGTATTATAGGCGTTTCCGAGAGTATTCCTTTTGTTTCAAATGCTTATGTCATCGGGGAGACCAGCCCTGATCCTGGCGGATTGCCAGCAAGATTTTTGATCAAGTCCATGATTCCTCTTTGTTTTTTCCTTCTCGGTTTGCAGGCCGTTTCTGTTGTATTCCGATCCATCCATATTTTGACGAATAAGTCCGATGATTGAGTATCTGCCGCTGATTTTATTTGTATCCATTTTTTTACTTATTCTGTTCGGTTATCCAGTGGCATTTACGCTTGGAGGATTGTCTGTGTTGGTAGGGCTGCTGGTATTTGATGTCGACTTTTTTTATCTGTTGTCGCTGCGAGTTTATGGCACAATGCAAAATTTCGTGTTGCTTGCTGTGCCCCTTTTTGTGTTTATGGGCATGATGCTGGAGCGGTCTGGTATAGCAGAGAAATTACTGGAAACGATGGCCATGATTTTTGGAAGATTCAAAGGAGGATTGGCTATTTCAGTGATTCTGGTGGGGGCAATGCTCGCGGCATCTACGGGCATAGTTGGCGCTACAGTTGTGACCATGGGTTTGATCAGTTTGCCAACCATGCTCAAGCGTGGCTACAGCCCTGTTTTGAGCAGTGGAGTAATAGCATCTTCGGGAACACTTGGTCAAATAATTCCACCTTCGGTTGTGTTAGTATTACTTGGAAGTGTGCTCAATGTGTCAGTTGGAGATTTGTTTAAAGCAGCAATTATTCCAGGACTTGGGCTGGTTGGATGTTATCTGATCTATACGATTGTTTATTCCAACATATTTCCTAGCAAAGCACCTGCTATGCCAATAAAGGAACGTGAAGCATTCAAGGCTGAGGGTTTTTCAATGGAGGTTCTCAAATCATTTGTATTTCCTTTTTTGCTCATATTGGCTGTACTAGGCTCTATTTTCGCCGGAGTTGCGTCACCAACAGAAGCTGCCGGGGTGGGGGCTTTTGGTGCGATCATACTCACGTTAATCAATGGGAAATTAAATTTACAAATTCTGAAATCCGTCTCGCGGGAAACCACATTGATCACCTCTATGGTTTTCATGATCTTGATTGGTGCCACGGCCTTTTCACTTGTTTTCAGGGGATTGGAAGGAGATAAATTTTTATTGAACCTTATCGCAGAAGCAGATTTGAGTCCTTATGCTTTTCTTTTTGCTGTGATGGCTTTGGTTTTTGTAGCTGGATTTTTTATCGATTTTATCGAGATTATATTCATCATCGTGCCGGTAGTTGCTCCCATATTTGTAGTGATGGGAGTTGATTTGGTTTGGTTGGGTATTTTGTTGGCAGTAAATCTGCAAACCTCATTTCTTACACCACCTTTTGGTTTCGCCTTGTTTTATCTAAAAGGCGTAGCACCACCAGAAGTTAAAACGGCAGATTTATACCGTGGCGTGGTACCATTCGTACTAATTCAGATAATATTTTTAATAACTTTAATATCTTTCCCCGAAATAGTATCTTTTTTGCCGGGACTTTTGAAATAATAGACACAGAAATTTGAAACCATGAAATCAATAACAGTAAAAGAATTGAAGGCAATGATGGATAGCGGTGAGGATTTTCAGCTCATTGATGTGCGCGAGCCAAATGAATACGAAGTGGCAAATATTGGAGGACAACTTATACCACTAGCTACTGTTCCGCTTCATGCTGAGAAGTTTGCTAAAGACAAAAAGGTAATTGTGCATTGCCGAAGTGGCAAAAGAAGTGCAAATGCTGTCAACTATATGGAGCAGCAAGGCTATGATAATCTTTATAACCTGGAAGGAGGAATCATTGCCTGGTCAGATGAGATTGATCCGAGTATTGCCAAATATTAGAAATAAAGCGGGATTCTATGATCATATTTAAAAAATTATTGAATCCATTTTTTACATACCTACTATTCTCGATTTGCATCGGAAAAGTATTGTTCACTTCATATGAATCCACAGCGCAATCACAATCGCCTGTGGATTCATTGCTTTCTAAGGCAGAGAAGATCATGTACAAAGATCCTCTTGAGGCCAGACAACTCGGGTTAAATACCCTAACTGAAAATCATATCACCGATCAGGAGAAGGGGCGTGCGCTAAAGATTGTTGGTGGTTCATATTATGTGCAGGGTGATTATGATCTGGCATTAGAAAAATTTCTGGATGCATTTCAAATCTATCAGGGCGTAAGTGACACAACCAAGATGTCACAATTGTTGAGTAACATAGGGTTGGTTTACAAAAACATTGAAGATTATGACAACTCGCTCGATTATTATGCAAAAGCACTCGAGCTAGTAAACCCAATTGATGTTTCTACTAAATCCCGATTGTTCAATAACATTGGAGTGGTGTACCAGCACCTCCAGAAATATGATACAGCTGAATATTTTCAGGAAGAGTCACTTTTGTTAAAAACGCAACTGGGTGATAAAAAAGGCATGGCTAATGCGCTGACCAATCTTGGCAATATAGCTATTGCAAAGGGAGATTTTCACTTAGCACTTTCTTATCATCAAAAGTCTCTGAGCATGGAACAAGAGCTAAATAGGGATGAAGGTATAGCGAAGAGCTTTAATAATATTGGTTCTACTTATTTGAAATTAAAAAACTATGAAGCCGCTTCAAAATATGCTGAAGAAGCGCTCCGTATCAGCATGAAACTGGGTACTAAAGAGCAGCTCAAGCAATCCTATGAGACCTTGGCAATTTGTGCTGCAGAAAGGGGGGAGTTTAGAAAAGCTTACAGCTACCAGTCGCTTTTAACGGAGACAAAAGATAGTTTGATGAATGAAGATGTGTCGAGAAAACTGGGCCAATTGGAGTCTCGGTTAGAGCTTGCATCCAAACAATCTGAGATCGAGAAACTGGCATTTCAAAATGAAATCAATCTCTTGAGTGCTGAAAAGACGCGCAATCAACTCATCATAGTTGTTGTCGCATCCTCCTTAATTATCATTCTGTTATTAGCTATTTACTATCAGCGAGTACGAAAATTAAAGGCAGAAAGCCTTGCGCAAGAAGCACAATATGATGCGCTCCAAAAGCGGTTTATCGAAATTCTAAATGGGCCACAGACTTTTGAGCTTAAAGAAGATCTGGAAAACCTGAACAACAAACTTGTCAACCCGCTCACTGAAAGGGAATATGATGCCTTGAAGCTTACGTTGCAGGGACTGACTAACAGTGAAATAGCTGATCGCCTATTTGTTTCCAATAATACCATCAAATTTCACCTCAAGAATATCTACAATAAGCTCGGAGTGAATAACAGAAAGGAAGTACTGGCCTATGTGGTCAAAAATTCCTGATCCAACAATCTGAATCGATTTTTTTGCCAAATCGCTTCAAAACCAAAACTACCCACTCGGGTAGCAACAGAACTACCCTATGTGGGTAGGAAAACTCTGAGCAAGTAAAGCCAATTTCGGAGCATAAATCGCTTTAAATATTTATGCTATGAAAAAAACTATTGACAAACTTAAAAACCATTTCAAATTGTTTTTAGCTGAAACCTGGAACTCTGTTAGGAGCATTGGACTTGGAATGATGACCTTGATCGTGAGTACACAGGCTTATGCTCTTGTTAAAGAGGAAGCAATTGATGGCGGCTTGACTTATGGATACTTTTATGACTTGGGTAACGGAGCTACAGCAGATTTAAATACACTTGATGTTTCCGCTCAGATAGCTACGGCATTGAGTATCAAATTCAGCCCCGATGGCACTAAGTTATTTATCCTTGATGATGGTGATGATGAGATCAATCAATATACATTATCCTCACCTTTTGATATTGAATCTACCGTCTCGCATATAGGTTCTTATTCTCCTGTTTCTCTCCCTAAAGGGATAGCATTCAGTACGGACGGGTTTACACTATTCGTAACCAATGCTGACAGGGTATATCAGTATTCATTGAGTATTGCTTTCGATGTGACCTCTACCGTATTGCAAGAAGACAACTATTTTGTAGGTTCTACCAGCAGCGTTCAGGGTATTACCTTCAGTCCTGACGGGATGGAGATGTATCTCGCAACACCGGGTACAGGAATCTCCGCTACTCTCGATGCAGTACAGCAATTTCATTTAACTGCACCATTTGACATGGTGCCGGGTGTCACTCGTGGAGGCTATTTCATAGTTACCAGTCAAGGAGGGTCTCCGGGAGATATTGTTTTTAACGAAACAGGAAGTAAGATTTTTGTTCTGGATCAGCAAACGGATAAAGTCTCTCAATACAGTCTATCTATTCCCTTTGATCTTAGCGGAAGTGTGACTTTTGATGATGTATTTCTTACTACCACCAGCCAGGAAAACACACCAAGAGGAATGGCATTTAATGGGGACGGGAGTAGACTTTTTGTTGTTGGGATAACCAGCGATGAAGTAATTGGTTATGATCTTAATATTCAGGGATTTGAGGAAAATGTAGCCAATATTGGAGTAGTGGATGGTTCTTTGAAAATTGCGATCTATGGAGATACTTTCACCAGTGCTGGCGGTACGCTCACTTATAAAACTGATTATGGTATATTGAATTTACCAGTGGGTTTGACTCCCAATCTCTCTGTAGCTGCAAATGGTTTATCTGCGTTACTAACTTTTAGCGGCACTGCTTCAAGCCATCAGATGGCCGACAATGTTGCCGACCTACAATTCACCTTTGCCGATAATGCTTTTACAGGAAATGATGCCTCAGTGGTAGACAATGCAATAGCTGCGTCGAGTGGGTTTGGGATTGTATTTGAAGACAATCCATTGTTAAGTTATTTAGGCAGTGTATTTACTGAAGTTGCGGCTAATAATGGACAAGTTGGAGGTTCAGCTACAATCACAATATTAGGAGACGCCTTCACCAATACCGGAAGTGCATTAACTGAAGTTTCTGATTACAGTATCACTAATCTACCATCAGGTTTAACACCAACTTTAACTGTTTCGGCCGATGGCCTTACTGCAACTTTGACTTTGGGTGGATCAGCAGATGACCATGAGGATATTAATGACATCTCAAGCCTTGAATTCACCTTTGAAAATTCCGCTTTTACTTCTAACAATGCATCCATTGTAGTGAATGCAACAAATGCTGAAAGTGGGTTTGGAATCGATTTTAATGACAAACCTGAAATCACCTATGGTTTTAGTGGTGATGAACTTAATGATCTGAACAATACAGCATTTTATGAAGGAACTCCATACAGTGTTGGTGTTGAAGAATCCAAGCCAACAGGGCTTGTTTTTAATAATGATGGAACTAAAATGTACATTGTTGGCGAAGGAGGAGATGAAGTCAATCAATACAGTCTTACCTACCCATTTGATGTGACAGCTGGGGTGACTTTTGATCTAAATCCACTAGATATTTCAGGTCAAGATATTATCCCAAAGGATATAGCATTTAATACTGATGGCACCAAGATGTTTATGGTTGGGAGCGCTACAGATGCGGTTTATCAATACTCCTTATCCAACCCTTTTGATATTACCTCTGGAGTGACATATGACAATGTTTCATTGAGCATAACCTCTCAAGATGAATCTCCTGAAGGAATTGCTTTCAGTCCTGACGGAACTAAAATGTTCATCATCGGAACAGATGGTAAAACTTCTCCTCCGAATTTTGATGAAATTAATCAGTACACGCTGGCCAATCCGTTCGATCTGACAACTGACGTAACATTTGACGGAAGTCCATATGAGGTAGTAGAGGATCATTTTCCTTCTGATCTTCATTTTAATGCGGACGGAACTAAAATGTTCATCATAGGGACGGGTAATCGAATCGTGACGAAATACACACTCACCAATCCATATGATGTGACTTCAGGAGTTTCCTTTGTTGGTAATAGTTATAGTGTGATTGTAAATAATCCATTTCCAGTCAGTATTGCATTTAATACTGAAGGAGATCGAATGTTTATTTTATCAGGTTCGACTGGAGGCAAAAGAGTAGGTCAATACCTCATTGGTGCTGGAGGGTTTGAAGAAAAGGCTAAAGATGATGGTTCTGTTCGAGGCTCATTGAAAATAAATATTATCGGAGATAGCTTTTCAAACCCTGGTGGTAGCCTCATAGCAAATACAGACTATGAGATCACCAATTTACCTTCTGGGTTAATTCCAAATTTAGCAGTAGCTGCTGATGGTTTTTCAGCTGTACTTACCTTAACAGGTAGTGCCAATTCGCATGCGGATATTAATGATTTAATAAGTCTGGATTTCACGTTCGAGAATTTGGCATTTGCGAATGTAGCAGCAGCGAACATTACGAATTCAGTTGGTGCCATTAGTGGTCTAGGGATCAATTTCATTTCCAATTTCTCTGCACCTACTGACTTGGCATTGACAAGTAGTACAATTGATGAAAATAATCAAATCAATGATGTTATAGGTACATTCTCAACTGTTGATACAGATGCTGGCGAAACTTATATTTATACATTAGTGTCTGGTGAAGGAGACACAGACAATGCATCTTTCAATATTGATGGAAGTGATTTGAGAGCCTCTGAGGTATTTGATTTTGAAACAAAATCTAGCTATTCTATTCATGTGCAATCCAATGATGGCAATGGGGGAATATTTAGTAAGGCGCTCAATCTTACTATTGTTAATGTCTATGAAGCTCCAACAGATATTTTTCTAAGTACTTCCTCAATAACTGAAAATAATTCTGTCGATGATATCATAGGAACCCTGACTACTGAAGATGAGGATGCCGGGGAAACCTACACCTATACATTGGTGGCAGGAACTGGTGATGATGATAATGCATCTTTCAATATCAATGGAAGTGAGTTGAGAGCTTCTGTAATTTTTGACTTTGAAACTAAGGACACCTATTCAGTAAATCTTCAGTCTTCAGACGGCAATGGTGGGGTAATCACAAAGGCATTTACTATTAGCATTAGTGATGACACGAATGAGTCAGTCGCTTGGGATGGAACTAATTGGAGTAACGTAACTGGTCCAACAAGCGACATAGATGCCGTAATCAATGGCAATTATTCTATAACTAACAATGGTGCTTTTGAAATGAAAGATTTGACGATCAATAGTGGGCAAACCCTGACAGTTGAGGATGGAAATTACCTCACTATAAATGGCGATTTGGTTAACAATGGTACCATGATTGTTGAATCAGGAGCCTCATTGATCACTTTTGGGGTGAATTCAATTACAGGAAATGACATCATCTTTAAGAGAAATACACGCTATGCGGATGGTAAATACAGTTTTGTGGGTTCGCCAGTAAATCTTAATTCCTCCATTAAAGGAAACAATCTTGGCTCTTATGTTTACAAATACGATGAGCAGGTGGCTTATGGAGCTAGTGAGGGACTTGATAGATGGGTCGATGCATCCGCTGAAACGCTAATACCTGGCAAGGGATACACTCAGGCGCTTCAGCAGGAGATTGTATTTGTGGGGAAACCAAATGCTGGAACTGTTACCTACACGGGTACCTATACAGAAGATGTTGACAATGATTACGAAGGTTGGAACTTGATTTCTAATCCATATCCTGCGGCTATTAGTGTAGCTAGTTTCCTTATAGGAAATTTCGGTATAGGAGGAGCTGTCTATATCTGGGATGACAATGGTTCTGATGCAGGTCGAGGCTCAAACAATGACTATATCGTTGCAAACGGAACAGTAGCAACGAATACCACTCCAGCTGATGGACAAAGTAGATACAATCAAGCATTGGGATCAACACAAGGATTTTTTGTGAAGCTGAACAGTTCATTTAATAAGAATATTATCTTTAGTGAAAACATGCGTGTTGCTGACAAGAATTCGGATGACAATTTCTTCCGAAAAGCGGAGGACGAATTATCTTATTTAAGAATCAACCTTACCAGTCAAAGCGGATTGTTTAAACAGGCAGTTTTAGGTTGGTTGGACAACATTTCGGATACCGAAGTAGATAGAAGATTTGATGCACAGGTGTTTGA
>CAYGUA010000019.1:0-44969 GCA_964353015.1 uncultured Marinoscillum sp.
ATCTCCACCTCTGCTGGCCCCTCTACCTCTATTTTCTGCGGCAGCTTTTGCCGCCTCTTGGGCATCTTTACCCGAATTGGCATCATCAGCATTATCATCCAAGATTCCCATGTTGTAATTTGGATATCCAAACAAATAAGATTGTCCTGGAGAAGATGTAGTGTTTACAGCCAAAAGGTCTTTGGTATTTGTAATGACCTGGATTTCCAATTCGTCAAGAGTAAAATTGCCACTTGCAGGATTACGAAGAGTGTAAATACTTATTTGGTTATATACCCCATCTGGAGAGAAGTATACCTTATTAATTCCTTGAAGTTTGTTTGCAATTGGTCTCCAGAAAAGTCTATAGCTATAGTCTTCGTCCACTTTGTATTTGATTGCATTTCGATAATTGGATAAATATCGACTCTCCATCAGTTTACCGTTTTTCATGATTACAATCTCTGGAGCTTCGGTGGTTTCTGCTGTCAGAATCAAAGCTGCATAATAGACTTCATCAGTAAAAACACCGGCAGAATCAGTAGAAAAGTCTCTAAACCTGATGATTTCAACTGCCGCTTCTCCTGATTTTAATGTTTGCTGAATGTCCTGCCATTTCACATTTTTATTTGCAAAGGCAGAAGCAAAAGAGGAACTCGAAGCACTGAGTTCTTTTTCCAAATTATTTGAAGCAGTGGTTAGAGAGTCTATTTTTTTATTTCTTACCGATACTTCCATATCGCCCGAACTGAAAAGTTTTGCGAGGGTTTCTTTTTGATCGATCCAGGTGTTGTATTTGGCTATGAGCGTGCTATCTCCACTTTTGATAATAGACTGTTTGATTTTACCAGAAGCATATAATATCAGTCCTTTTGTGGCAAGCTGATTGTCATACATTTCACCTAAAAGGGATTTGTCTTCCGAGCTGGTTTCAATAATAAAGGAGTTGTATTGTTCGAAAGCTGGCTTTAGTCTGTTGTAATAAAACTTTGTTTTTTCCTCTTCACTTAAAATTGGAAAGACCACATTGATTTGATTGAAGTAGTTGTCAAATGTCTCTTTATAATACTTCAGAGCTGTTTTATAATCTCCTTTTTTCCAGTTGAGTATTGCCAGTTTGGTAGTACTAAACGCATAATCAGGGTGATTTTCTCCAAGAGTCTTTTTTCTCAGGTCAAGAGCTGTTTTATGATATTTTTCAGCTTCTTCCAATTCATCATTTGCAAAATATGCTTCAGCGAGGTAATAATTGGCAAAGGCAAGTTGTCTAGGATCTTTAGATGTCTTTTCAAATATAGAAACAGCTTGGAGAGCCATCGATTTGGCCTTTTCCAAATTACCCATTCTGGTATATACCGATGACAAACTTTGAAGTGTTATGGCATAATCACTACTTTCTTCGCCCACAATTGATTTATAAACCTCACCAGCCTTCAAAAAATAGATTTCCGCTTTGGCAAGTTTTCCCGCATACATATAGTTACTTGCAAGGTTGGCAGACTCTAACCCAACAGGATAGGAATCATCACCGTAAAACTCCTTGTCTATTTCAATATTCTTGAGGTACATCGTTTCTGCTAAATCATAATTACCTAATGCCAAGTAATTATTTGCAAGATTTCCATCTAAGATCAATTGATACTCAGACATGTCGCCTTGCAGGCGATCAAGAATAGATTTTGCTTCCAGATAGCTTTCTTCTGCTTGAGGTATTTTACCCAAGCGATTATATAATCCGCCAAGGCTGGACAAGGTGTTGACATATTCAATTGACGCATACAATCCCAGATCGTCCATCATGGATAATGCATCAGTGAGGAGGCGTTCAGAACGGCTATAATTCCCAGCGATTCCGTAAAGGTCACCCATAATTTTCATCACAAGAGCTTCTTCCAGACTGTTGTTTTGTACTGACTGCCTTCTAAGTTGTCTACACAAATCGAGACCCTTGTCTACTTGCTCTACGAACATATAATGATCCGCCAGTGAGCTTGCTGTGGTGAAATATTCTTCACTCTTCACTCCAAATTTTTGAGCTTCAATTTCTAGTACTTCTAGATACAATGCTTCTGTTTCATTGTATTGACCAAGCTCATCTTTGATATAACCCAGATTATACGCTACTGCACTAAGATCATCATCGCCAAGTTCTTTCCTAAGATCATATTCATTTTGATACATGACAAGCGCATTTTTCATGTCATTGTATCCATACAAATACGCCTCACCTAAAAAATTGTACATCAATGCAGCAAGCGTATCCTTTTTGTTTAGATACATGACATTGATGTCTGGTTCATTTTTTAAGATTTTATCATAATCATAATTGGCATAGTAGCCTTCAAGCTTATTATAAAGCTTTTCGGCTTTTTTGTTGTCAAATTTGTATTGGGCTGTGGCTGGTACAATTAAGATCAGAAAAAGAACCAATGAGGATAGAAAAAAGCGGATCATGGCAGAAATATTTAGGGAGCTAAATGTTGTAATAAGATTTTAATCTGTCGAAAAATTTATAATCGTAAAGACTCAATTCAAGTTGAAAATTAAATGGAATCAACATTAAAAAGTAATGTTTAAAATTTACATTTTCCTCGAAATTGCAATATTTCAAAGAATTATTGTATTCTTTCGGGTTAAATTAATTAAGATTTTTTCAAAGTATAACATTACAGAGGTATTTGACTATCAATAATTTATCTATTTTAGTCTTTGCTTTACCAACTAGTCACCGCTAATGATTTTAAAATCCAGCTTTTTTCGCCTGGGAATAATATTGCTACTTCCCCTTTTTTCAATAAATCTTTTTGGTCAAGAAAGTTCTTTGGTTTTTGATGGTACAGATGATTATGTGGATTTAAACCACAACTCTGGACTACCAATATCTACAGCCTCCACTGCTTTTACAATCGAGTTTTGGGTGAAGGGAGCATCGCAAGGAGGAGTAGCTTTTTATTCCGAGGGCAATATTTCAGATGTAGATGCACCACAGTTCATCATTGGGTCGGGAACATCAGTAGCAGACAAACTACGAATTTATTTTGTCAATGATGCAGGCTCTGTTTTGATGAATAATCAGGGGGCAATTACCGTCCTGGACAATACCTGGCATCATGTAGCTTATGTGCAGGAGGACGCCACCAATGCACTGTTATATGTGGATGGCGTGTTGGATCAAAACAACACATATTATGATCATAGCCATACGGGAATCACACCAGACAACACTACACTTGGAGCAGTCAGGACAAATGGAACCACAGCCAATGCAGATTTCAATGGGAAAATGGATGAGTTGCGAGTTTGGAGTGTAGCTAAAACCCAATCTGAAATACAGCAAAATTACCTGCTTCAGATTTCTTCAGCAACGCCAAACTTGAATGCTTATTTTCGATTCGATGAGGGATCTGGAAATCCATTCGATTTAACGCTCAATGCTAATGATGGCACGCTCAATGGTGATGTGGCTTATGACAATGTGGATTTCCCAAGTTTGCAACTAGCTAACTATGCCCTGAGTTTCAACGGAACAAGTGATTATGTGACAATCTCAGATGATCCGTCCTTCGATTTTTCGGACGGATATACCCTTGAATTTTGGTTTAATATCACCTCAATTTCCTCTGAAACATATGGTGCACTAATAGCTAACAGGGATGCCAATGATGCTGATGCCAACTTTATGTTATTCGTGGATGCAAGATCGGCAAATGGTGGATCCTCTACAAATCCTGTTTTGAACGTCATTGCCGGAGGAGGAGGAGCTAACTATAATCAGCTCTTTACACCAGCATTGAACAACAATCAATGGTATCACCTTGCACAGGTTGTTGACGGTACCAAACACCGCATTTATTTGGATGGTGCTGAAGTAGGAAATACAAATTTTGTCGGAACAATACAATCCAGTAGTCAACCGATATTGCTTGGTTACGAGGATTCTTACAGTAGCTACTCCAATGTTCAACTGGATGAAGTCAGAATTTGGAAAGATGCAAGATCAGCTGATCAGATTAATGCCTTTTTTGATAGTGAACTCAATGTACCTATGCCTCAGCTTGTCTCTTATTACAAGATGGATGTCAGTGCGAGTGAATTGACGGATGCAACGGCCACCAATCCCGGAACGATCACAGGAGCTACACAAGTATTCACAGGACCGGTACTAGGTGAGGCTTCTTTAACGGATGCCACTCCTCCAACCCTCTCAAATGTCTCCATTGGCCTTGACGCTTCCGGAAATAATAATTATGCAAAAGCGGGGGAGGATGTTGTATTGACATTTGAATCTGATGAACAAATAACCAGCATCAATTTGGTATTTACATCTGGGGGAAATGCAATAGGAAAACCTGTCAACATTACAGGGGGTCCTTTAAGCTGGGAAGCTCGATATCAAACATCTTCTTCTGATACCGAAGGAGCCATAGCATTCAGCATAGATTATCAAGATTTGACTGGGAACAATGGTATATCAGTAACCTCGGTTACCGATGCAACTTTTGTAAACCTTGATAAGACCTTACCGACGATAACGGGCACCTCAATTTCATCTGATAATACCACACTGACTGTGGATTTCAGCGAGGATGTATTTCAGGATATAGGAGGACTTACTGCTGTTAAATTATCTAATTTCGGAATAACAATTACAGGTGGCACTGCAACAGGAGGAGCTACTGGAATCAATGTAATCTCGGGGACTCAGATTGAAATTACTTTGGATATTTCCGGAACTCCAAATGGAAGTGAGCAGGTAAAAATTAATCCGGTTGCCAGCAATGTGTATGACATTGCAGGCAATGAGATGGCTGCTTCTCAATCTAATAATATTGTCAACTTAATTGCTAACCCATATGTTGTCACAAATAAAAATGATTCAGGAACGGGATCGCTGAGATGGGCGATGGCGAACGCCAATGCAAGTGGCAGCAAAGAAACAATTACATTCAGCATTGTAGCAGGGAGTGTCATCAACCTCTCCACAGTTTTACCTGCGATAACTACAAGCAAAGGAATGATCATTGATGCTAGCAGTGCAGGTGATTGGAGTTTGTCGGGTGATAAACTGATTGTAATCGATGGATCAAATGTCGCATCTACCCTCAATGGAGCTGGATTCAGAATTGGAACCTCGGGATTGGGTATTGAAATTTATGGATTTAAGATTCAAGGCTTTACAACTGGGCTGAATGATGGGTTGCTTGTGGAAGGCGATAACAATACCATTGGAAAAATAGGAGGTGAAAATGTGATTGTACAAAACAATGCTGGTCTGATTGTCACAGGTACGGCAAATATCATACAGGCCAATTATATAGGAACGGACTTTGCAGGAACGGATTTAGGAAATGCCGAAGATGGAATTCGTATAGAAGGCGGTGCAACTGACAACTTGATAGGAGGAGAAGTTTCGGGCGAAGGAAACACCATATATTTCAATGGTACGGCGAGTGATCATGGCATTAGGGTAACAGGAAACACTACAGTCAAAAACCGAATCATTGCCAACTCCATGTCTTGTAATGGAGCTACAGGTATTTATATAAATAATCTGTCCACTACGGCTCAAAACGAAATCCTTGAGCCAACGATCACGGATATAACGGCAACAAAACTTACCGGTATGGTTGATGCTTCTATCTCGGCAGGAGCGGATATTCATGTTTATATCTCAACGGATGCTTGCGACAACAAACAGGGAGCAACATATCTCGGGAAGACCAGTGTGCTGGGCGATGGTAGCTTTACCTATGACATTGGTTCTACTTCCTCTGATGCCTACTCGGTAACTGTGACAACCACCGAGGATGGGACTTCCGAGATGAGTACCGCTGGTTATTATAGTGTTTTCAGCTTAGCTGATTCAGGAGTAGGTTCTTTAAGAGCAGCACTAGAATTATCAAATGCCATTGACGATCAGGAATTGTTCATTGACTTTAACCTCTCAGGAGGAGGCCTTTGGCAAATTGACCTGTCAACAGAACTTCCGCTTATGAATTCCTCTTTTGTACTTGATGGAAGTACACAGGAAGGATTTGACTTTGATAATGGAAAAGTAGTGACTATAAATGGAGCAAATGCGGTCAATAGAATATTACCTATTCAGTCCAACTCGGGCTCTGACAATGTTTCGATTAACAATCTGAGGTTTATTGGAGCAAAAAATTCCGTAATTTCTACAACCAACACAGGAACAGGCCAGACGAATAAGCTTAGTATTGGGGACAATGTATTTGGTACGAATGGCGATGGGTCCATAGATGAAATTTTGAATATTCAAGATGGCACCAATGTCACCATTGAGGCTAATTATTTTGGATTTGACCATACAGGGCTAGGTACTTCAGAGCAGATTACAGGTTCGGCGGTTGTGATTGGGACTTTTGTGGATTCGGTATCCATAGGTGGAAATGTAATTGGAAATTATTCGAGTTCCGCTATTAATTTGGATGGCATTAATAACTATGCTAAAGTTGAATACAATTTGATTGGGCTGGATTTCAATGGAACCGAAGCAGCCCCAGCCACCTCAGTGATTAGTGATGGAATTGTGATCAACTCCAGTAACGTACTCATTATTGGTAACTACATAGCCAATACTCAAGACAAGGCTATAGAACATCAAATATTTGGTATTCAGAACATTACCCTTCAAGGTAATTTCATTGGTACTGATGTTGATGGTGATGTTCACCCTGTGGGCACAGGAATCTATTTACCAAACCGAAGCGACTATGCTAACTTTAAGATTGGTGGAGCTCCCGCCGACGGTAACACCATTACCAACACCACGAATAACGCCATATTCTTTGTGGCTGGAGGCCTTGCGGACAATGTAAGAATCACTGGGAATTCAATTTTCGGAAATGGTGCAGGAATCATCTTCAACGGTGCAAATGCCAGCGTCAGTGCGCCTGTAGTATCGGCACTCTCTACTTCATCAATTTCTGGAACAGGGACTGACGGGGAGCAAATTCATATTTACCAGGCAGATGCAAATGGCCAACCTCAGACGTTCTTAGATTCTGTACTGGTTCAGGGTGACAACAGTTGGACTTATTCGTTCAGCCCAGCTCTCAATCAGGGTGATGAAGTAATGGTATCCGCTTCTTCTGCCACTGCCACTTCGGAGTTTGTACCGGCGGCTCTTCAGCCTGAGATCAATGTGAAGTTTGCTGACAATCCGGTAGCCAATGGAGGTGCTATCATCTTGGGCGAAGAATTGGTAGGAGTTCCTGGATCTACAGAAACGGTTATCATTGAAAATACAGGATTTGGAGATTTAGTGATCTCGAATATAAATGGCTCGGTGAGCAACTACAATTACTCTCAACCAACTGCATCTATAATTACTTCTCAGTCGCAAACAGACTTTACCGTACAATTGAGTCCTATTGCTGGTGGTGCTATTTCAGAGTCCATTTCTGTTTTGAGCAATGATGCCGATGAATCGACCTTTGTGTTGCAACTTCAGGGTTTCGGCTACCCTAACGAGGCTGGGCCTGGAACGGCTCTCGATTTTGATGATACCGATGACTACATAGACGCAGGAACAGAGGCCACATTGAATATCACTGGCAGCATCACTCTGGAAGCATGGGTCAATCCTCGGCCTGGATCAGGAATTGACGCAATTATAGAGAAACATCATACAGTGGGTGACAGACAATTTGGCTTACGCTTAAATGCCGATAATACGATCTCATTTTTACTTTATGACAATGGAGATACACAGCATGCGCTTATATCATCTGCCAATTTACCAGATGATGAGTGGGTACATATCGCGGCAAGCTATGATCAAGCATCTGGTGAGCAGATCCTTTACATCAATGGTGAAGTAGAAACTTCAGCCAACATAGGGTCGTTGAGTCTTGCTAGTAAGCCAAACCTCCCAATGACAATAGGAGCTTATTGGAATGATGGTGGTTACACTTTAGCCAGAGATTTTTTCTCAGGCCAATTGGATGAAATCAGAATTTGGAGAGAGGCTGTTTCGCAAGCAGACATTCAAAGCTACATGCTTACCAATGACCTCACAGGTCACCCACAAATTGGGACTGACGATTTGGTGGCCTATTATAGATTTGATGAAGGCGAGGGAGAAACACTTTTCGACCTAAGCTTTGATAATGACGGAACCCTCACCAATATGGATGCTGGCTCGGATTGGGTGCTATCTGAGGCACTCAGCACCACTCCGCAGATTGTCTCTCAAACTCCATTGCCAGGAGCTGTAGATGTGATCCCAAATACCACAATTACGGTAGATTTTGATCAAAATGTGATTGCGGGCACTGGAAATATTGCAATTCTAAATCAGAATAGTGAAATTGTTGAGCAATTTGACGTTCAAACCGCGGAAGTCGATTTTTCGGGTACCACGGTTTCATTTACGCCAACATTGCTTGCATATAATACTGAATATAGAATTGAGTTACCCCAAAATACCGTTATGAATCTATCTGGAAAATCAATTATCGCCGTTTTAGCTACTGCGTGGACATTTACTACTCAGGCGCAAACTATAACTGTTGACCAACCTGATGGTGGTATACCTTTTGAGGTCGGAGAAACAATATCCATTGCATGGACTGCCACAGGCTTTTCTGACCCAAATGACAATTTAGATATAACATATAGCCGAAATGGATCTGGCGGACCTTTTGACTTAACAATCTATTCAGGCCCAGTGTCCAATGTTGGAGATATAAATGGAGGCACATTCGGCTGGGTAGCCGATGCAACAACAACCTCTGGAGTCTTTCAAGTTGAGAATAGCACGTTACCTGCTTTTGGACAGTCAGCGAATGTTATAATAACTTCACCAACCATTACTTCGGCAGTTCCATTTGATGTGACAAATTGTGTTTCGCCAGACGGGGTTTTGTTGTTACAGGGTTTATTGCCCTCTACCGTTTATGATGTTTATTATACATTGGATGGAATCAGCAACATTGGACCTTTGAATATTCAGTCTGATGTTTCTGGTGAAATATCTATCCTTGATTTAGATGCCGGCGATTATACAGATATTTATGTTGAAATCTTTACTGAACTTTCTAATGTTCTGACTGGACCGTATCAAATACTTAGTCCTCCATTATCAGTAAGTTTCGAACTTGCTTCTATTCTTGACCCAAGCACAATAGGTGGTAATGATGGACAAATTGATTTAAGTGGAACAGTTGGTGTAACGGATGATTATTCGTTCCAGTGGTATCTAGGAGTCGGAACGACCAATTTAGCAGGATTTAGCGGGCCAATATTCACAGGACTGATAGCAGGGGATTATACCGTGGTAGTTACGGATATGATTACTGGTTGTCAGACTACTCCTGAAACGTTTATTTTGACTGATCCAACTGAAACAGGAACATCTCAAACAGAGGATTTCAACAGCCTCGACCCATCAATAACCGATGGAATTCTATCACTGCCCACGGGAGATTGGTTTGTCACATCTGCTTATGGTGAAGATAACAATACCAATGAGGGAGCTGCGTCTTTAGGTCTTTTAAGTGCTTCTAATGGTACCGCAATTACACCACCAATAGATGGGGATAATACCACCGTAAGTTTCTACCATGCTGCCGCAGGAGGAGAAGTTGTCTTACAGATATATAAATCTGTGGATGGTGGATCAGATGTTTTGGTTGCTGAACCACCAGTAAATTCGCCATTTGAACAATATTCATTTACCCTTAATGAAGGCCCAGGTACTTCTGTGCAGGTTAAAGTGCTGGCTGATGCAGCAGGATCAGGCAATGTCTTGATTGATGATTTTACATTTACTCCGTTTCCTGTTGCACCAATCACCGAAGATTTCGAAACTTACACGGGAATTTCCGGGCTATTGTCTTTGGCTACAGGTGATTTTCACGCCAGTGGAGTGATAGCTGAAAATGTAAATGTGAACTCAGGAGGCAAAGCCATCCTTTTAGAAAGAATTAATAATCCAGTCATCGTCACACCACCAATTCAAGGAAATTCGGATTTTGAAATATATCATAGTCTTGCGGGAGCAGGTACTGCTATAGTATACATTCAACAATCAGTAGATGGTGGGTCATATAATCAAATCGGTTTTATTGAAGTCACAAGTACAAGCTATGAACCATATTTGATTACCCTAACAGAAGCCCCTAGTTCCTCTGTACGATTGAGTCTTAGTATTGATTTTAATGCCGGAGCAGATTTAATTATTGATGACATTTCGTTTATACCTTATACAGGCCCAAACACCTACCCACCAGTATTAGAAAACACGTTTGCATTTGCTGATGGCCTCACCACTGCGTTTACATCTCCCACCGTTGACCTGGTATCTGATTACTATTATGTTGTAACCACTTCCTCAAGTCCACCGACTATAACACAAATTAAAGCTGGTCAGGATGATTCTGGTTCAAGTGCTCTCAATTCAGGACTTATTTCAGGAATAGTTGGTCGTAATGATATCTATATCGGAACGGGCAGCAATGGAGTAAATGATGTGGCTCTTCCTGAGGGTACGGCCCTATTTATCTATTCTATTGTTGAAGAATCAAATAATCCGGGTAATGTTTCCACGGTTTATATTAGCTCAATTACAACACCATTATCTTCAAATGTGGAAATCGCGACTATTGATGTGCCAGGTGGTGATTTAGTTGCAGGATCTACAAATAACCTTATTTATAAGGTCGCTTTGAATGTATCTGGTGGTGATGTTGATTTTTATCAAGTGTCATTTTTTCCAACAGTTACAGATGAGGCAGACTTCACTCAGTTCAAGTTTTATCAGTCAATTGGATCGGACAATTTTGAGGATGCCCTTTTATCACCGCCTCTGGCCACATCAGGATTTTACCTTAATGATGAGGACTTTGCTGATGGTAGTATCGGGTTTCTAAGTGAAGATATCTTTACCGCCTCTTCAACTGTTTATATCTATGTAACTGTAGACGTTTCCCTAGAAGCACTTGAAAGCCATTCCATCTCTATTGCAAAACCAGTTTTAATTGAGGGGTCCAGTGAAGGCAATGATTTTAATTTCGGAGGATATACAACTCAAACTGATGGAGGGTTGACAGCCTCGAATACCTTTAATATATTACCAAAGGTTCCATTGTTCACTGATGGACCATTCGTAGACGAATTTCCAACTGAGAACTCTGTACTATTTGGATTCACAATTGATGAGGACGCCACAGTTTATGTGGTGGCCGAGTTACAAAGTGACCCAGCTCCAGGTGTAGAGAATGTGAGGCTCGGTCAGGATGCTGCTGGTGGCACGCCAGCTGCAGCAACTTTTGATCCTAATATTTTATCGGGCATTTCATCTGGATTAACCATTTCCGGCCTGGTGCCAGGCACGGATTACACGGCCTATTTTGTGGTTGAAAATGGTTCTGGGAATTATGATACAGGGTCACCTGTTGCTTTAAACTTTACCACAACAGGAACTCAACCGCCAATTACTATAACAAGTCCAAATGGTGGGGAAACATTGATAGTGGGTGAGACATTCACTATTACCTGGTTGGACAATTTTAGTCCAAGTGATGAATTATCTATCAGACATGATAACGGAACCTCAGGGTTTATCGAAATAGTTAATGGGACAGGTACATTTGGATCTTTAGGAGGCAGTTTTAACTGGTTGGTTCCAAACGATGTGGGATCTAGTAATCGAATTCAAATCTTCAACATAACAAATGGAGAACTGAATGATGTGAGTGATGCGTTTTTTAACATAGCTGGGGATCTAACTTCTCCCTCAGTTATTAATCTCACCACTTCTATAAATCCTGTCACCGATACTAATGCTGGCTTGGAGCTTGAATTGCTCATAGAATTTGATGAAGAAATGAAAATTGATGGTTCGGCCGATCCTATTGTCACATTTCCAGTGGAAGATGCCTCACCAACTTTAGCTGTAAGTAGCTATGCTTGGGATGATGGCGTCAATCTTACGGTCTTTCTTACAATAACTGATGCGGATCAAAACCTTTCTGCTGTTGATGTACGAATAGCAGGAGCCCAGGATATTGCCGGAAATATCCTTAATCAATATGATGGTGTGGATGTTTTTGATATAAACATGGGACCTATCGTGGTAACCAACTATTTCGAAAATTTCTCTCTTGGCCTTCCTCCAGATTGGGCCACACAAGGAGCAAGTTGGGAAGATAACCCAGCGTTTGGCTTCCTCGGAGAAGCAGGTGCATTGAGAATAACCTCAGGAACTTCCAACTTTGCTCAAACACCTGATTTGGAGAATGTAAATTATATCAGTTTCCAATATCGTGTTCATACGAATAATGCCGATGGGGCGGTATTTGACATATATGCCTCTAATGATGGAGGTATCAGTTACACTGATTATCTCGGTACAGCGAATGATCTAACTGGAACCTACAATGTATTCACATACAATTTTGTTAGTCCATATACTGGAGCGATTCAAATTATTGGAAACGGTAGTGGAGATTCTGATATCTTAATTGATGACTTTGCTACTGATGGGAATATACAACCTGGAGCTCAGGTGTTTGTGGTTACGACAACAGCAGATGATGACGTGACGCCTCCTGTTGGCTCTTTACGAGAAGCAATCAACTTAGCCAATGCAGCGTCAACAGATGCTTCAATTACCTTCAGTCTCCCTGGCGATGGTTCAGGTGGTTCATGGATAATTTCACCTTTAACCCCGCTTCCTGCACTTTTCAATTCAGCTGGCAACACCATTACCATTGACGGATCCACACAATCGGGTTGGTCAAGGACATCAGACAATATGGTTGTATTGGATGGTCAAAGCACCATTAATTCTGGCTTGGCTTTAGATGGAGATAAAGTAGAAATTTATGGATTGAAGCTGATCAATTTTGATTACGCCATTTATTCGACGGCTGGGACATTAAATAATATTATCATTGGTCGCTCAGGAGGCGAAAATGTAATTTCCAACAACATCATCGGTATCTATATTGAATATTCTAATGGCCTGATTATACAGAATAATTACATAGGAACTGACGTTACCGGCTCGTTTGCTGAAGGAAATGAAGATGGTATTAATCTAGGGTTTGAGGCCAATTTCACAGATATACACGAAAATGTTGTGAGTGGAAATACAGGTATAGGAATTTATATTCCTTATTTCAACAATAGTATTACCAACAATAAAATTGGAGTTTCGGATGATGGAATGACTGTACTTGGTAATCATATTGGTATCAAGACTAATGGAGATGGATTCTTAATTGAAGGAAATCAAATAGGTGGTAACAGCCAAGCTGGAATACAAATGGATGGATTTGAAAGTGGCAACCACATAATCCGTCAAAATTATATTGGAACAGACATTACGGGCTCTGAATTTCAGGGAAATGGAATTGGTATTGAGGGATTGAATTATGATGAAACACCATCCGATGTAACCGAAATTGGCGCAGATGATGATGCTTTTGGCAATATCATCGCCTTTAATACAAATGCAGCCATTTCATTGTCAGGTACAGCTTTTACCAAGGTTAAAATCACTAATAACTCAATCTATGAAAATGGTTACGGTATAGAATTACTGAATGGGGCTGATGGAGGTCAAAACCCACCAACGATAGATTTTGTTGGAACCTCGAACGTGGATGGTTCGATCGAAGGAGTAGGTCCGGCTACCATCCATCTTTACGGCGTAGACCCTAATTCTTCGGCTGTTCAGGGTAAAATTGTGCGGGGTGTTGGGACAGTAGATCCAGGTGTATCCTCATGGTCAATTGGTGGAAGTTTTGTTGATATACTCGACCCGTCTGAACTTACTGCCACAGTGACAACAGATGATTTTGGGACATCAGAGTTTTTCACTCAAATCAATACCGCCCTGTCTGTCAATATAGAGGGAACCGCAGTGACTGGCGGGCCTGTTTATCTTGACTTGGAGGGTTCTGCGGGGGTGGCCAATCAATGGGGAATTGCCTTCCAACTGACAACTGGTGATTTGACCTTTAAATTAGACGATACTCAGAGTTTTGGGGATGACGATGGTGATTTTATTGCCGACCCTGAGGGTTTTGCAATAACTGTTTCTTCAGATGGTCTTTATTTTATATCATTCAATGCAGACACCTATTTCTATGATATAGCTGAAATAACAACTGTCGGTTTTATAGGCAGTGCTCGAACGGGCGGTGCAGATGGTTGGGACGATCCGGATACGGACATGACCGATTTAGGTGGTGGTTTATACGAACTTAAAAACTTTGAACTCTTTGGAGGGGAATGGAAAATCAGAATTAATGACCAATACCTTGGCAACTGGGGTGATGAAGAGGATGATGGGAATCTCGATTTGAGTGGTGCAAATATTGTTGCAGGCTCAGGTACCTATGATATCACGGTGGATATTATCAGTTTGTTATATAGCGTTACACCGGTTACGGTAGTAACGGACTTTGCGCTTGAATTTGACGGGTCCAACGAGTATGTGAACATACCTCACTCGGCTGATTTTAATTTTGACGGAGGTGATTTTACTATTTCATTTTGGATCAAGCAGGCTACTGCTACGGACGGGGAAATACTGAGCAAACGCAGCAATGGAAGTCCAAATGGGTTGATTATTGGCGTTTTCGGAGGTAATTATTCCATATGGGCGAGCTCAGGGTCAGGTTGGGATGTTTTCAATGGTCTCGCTTTTGCTACTGTAGATGATGACGTCTGGACACAAATTGCAGTTGTAAGAAGTGGTGGCGATTGGTTGTTTTACAAAAACGGAATCGAAGAAAGCTCGGTAACAGCAGGCGGATTGACGAATAACACTGATCCGATTACCTTAGGACTTGACCTCACAGGAATTGGAGCTTTAACAGGCCAATTGGACGAATTGCAAATCTGGAATATAGCGCTTGATGCAACAACCATTGGTAATGAATATCAGAATGCCCGAGGTGGATTTGAAAGTGGATTGGTTGCTTACTATCCGTTCGATGATGGCCCTGCAAGTATCGGGTTGACCGATATTACTGCAAACGGGAATAATGGTTTCCTTAATGGATTTAACGAGGCAACCGATTGGGTGGCTTCAGGGGTTGGCATCAACCCAGCGTTTGTGGCCTCTTCTAATTTTGTTCTTGATTTTGATGGAGTGGACGACTATGCCCAGGCAGGTACGCTTGAAGCTTTGAGTGGCTTGACAGAGGCTTCCATCGAAGCATGGGTGTACCGAGATGGAGCAACTGCGGGAGACATTTTTGGCCAGGATAATTTCAACTTTACAATTGGTGCTGACGGCACGGTTTCTACAAATTTCCTTGCCTCAACCACCAGAGGCCCGATATCATCATCAGGAGCTGTTCTCCTAAATAGATGGACACATGTTGCTGTGGTCTTTGATGCCAGCCTAACTGGAGCTGATCGTGGTAAAATATATATCGATGGCGTACTTGATGCAGGAGGAAGTTTCTTCGGCGATCCCAATGATGTGAACCAGCTAGAGTCATCATCGAACATGTTATTTATTGCTAGGTCCCCCTACTTTGATGGGAATCATTTCGATGGAAAAATTGATGATGCCCGAATATGGAATTACGCAAGAACAGATCAGGAAATTGCTGACAACTATGATCGCAGAATGAGCGGGTTTGAATCAGGCCTCATTGCGTACTATGATTTTGAGGAAGAAACTGGAACCATAGCCGCGGATTTATCTCCAAATGGCAACTTTGCCGAGCTTATTAATCCGGATGGGGATGAGTATCTTGATTTTGGGCCTGCGCTCAACGATCCGGCACCTTACCTTTCTATTATTTATCCTTTTGCGGGAATTTCTGTTTTCCAAAATACGGATGTTAGCATTGTTTATTCAGGATCAGGCTTCACTAATGGTGACGAGTTGAACCTGGAGTGGTCTGATGATGGTGGTTCTTTATGGAACTTTGCAGGGCAGGATTTTTACAATAATGAAGACCCAATTTTCATTTGGACGGTTGATGCGGGTACGTATCCGGTAGGTAGCAACTACAGCATTCGGCTATCTAACCAGGATTTTAGTATTTCCACGGAAAGCGCTACTTTCAGCATCATTGAGGAGGTAACTCCTGATTTCTTTGAAGATTTTAATTCAGGGATGCCGCTTACACCTGATCCTTCGTTCGACCTATTGTCAGGAACCTGGACTGGTCAGGGTGCTCAATCAATAAATGATCCGACTTTTGCAGTAAGCGGAACAGGTGATGCAGCTTGGATACAAATGGGGTTGGAAAATAATCTCACAACACCTACGCTTACCAATATAGTTGCTTTCGGGTTTTACTACAGAGTACACACTTTAAGTTGTTGCGATGGAGCCGTTTTTGATGTTTACGCCTCAAGTGATGGCGGTTCGACCTTCGATATTTTCCTTGATGTTATCAGCACTAATTTTGATAGTTACGACTATTACAGTCATGATTTTGGAGGAGTACCTTATACAGGGCCTATCCAAATAGTTTATAATGCTGGTGGCGATTCTGATCTCATTATTGATGATTTTGAGGCTTTCAACAGCCCAACGCTATCGTTATCAGACAATGTATTAGATTTTGATGGAGTAGATGACATGGTTGAAATACCAACATTTACGGCAGATTTATTCGCGGAACAGGTGACCATCGAATTCTGGGTGAAGCCTATGGCGGGAAGTGGAGTAATACAGGATGTGATTTCTATAGATGGGGCAGACGGCACAGATGTTTTAACCGTCAGATATATTCCTAATAATGATTATTTCGAAATCTCATCTTCTGGTGGTGGTTTGATTAATTCGAGCTTTGGACTCACGGATGGCGAATGGCATCACTTTGCCATATCAGTCTTAAATGGTCTTGCCGATGTTTTTCAGGATGGATATCAAGTGGGTCAGTCGAATGATTTCTTTCATCCGATCAATGGTGATCTATGGACCTTAGGAGGTAACTGGAACGGGACAACTTATGACAATCCATTCCAGGGAGTTTTGGATGAAGTAAGAATATACAATGAAGCAAAAGAATGGTTTCAGGTTAGAAGCACGATAGGAATTACCTCTCTTACGGATGAATCTGGACTTCTAATCTCATATGATTTCAACCAGGGAAATGCGGGTGGAGAAAACTCCAGTGAATCTTTTCTTAAAGACCTTTCCCTAAATCGTTTTGATGGTTCACTGCAGAATTTTTCTCTTGCTGGAGCTACCTCAAATTGGATTACTTCAGATATAGAAAGTATGGTCGTTACGGCACCATCTGTTCAGGCCAGCAATGTAAATGCCGGTGCGCTGAATGTGAATACTGCTTATGTGACCTGGGACAGAGGAGATGGTGAGAGAAATATGCTGCTTGCCAGGGAAGGAAATTCAGGCTTTCCTGACCCGGTGGATGGTGAAAGTTATTTTGAAAGTGTGAAATATGGAGATGGAGATTTAACCAATAATGGATTTTATACTATAGCAAATGGCTTTGGCGGTAATGGTGGTGTTTATCTGGGCGGTTTGAAGCCCAATGTAGAATACACTCTTGCAGTAGTGGAGGTAAATGGTCCTTACGGATATGAAACCTATAATGTCTCTACGGCAACCAGCAACCCAATAACCTTCGTGCTACCAACTGCTAATGTAAATCTGACCGAGGAGTTTGAAACTAATATACCGTTGACACAGGATAATTGCGAGTGTAACCTTCCTACTGGTATATGGGGGCTTAATCAGTCATACCAGGAAAATACAATTGTACAGTCAGGAACAGGCGCAGTTCGATTGGTTAATACCGAAGGTGCAGAGATGCATACCCCCTCTCTGGATGGAGCGTCTGAAGTAAATTTCTACTACGCTACTCCGGCTGGTGGTGAAAACAATTTTGAGGTTTATGAGTCTGTTGATGGTGGATTTTTCGATCAGGTTGTATTCAGTGGCACTGCTACTTCAACATCGTATCAGTTGGCAACCATTAACCTTACTCATCCGGGATCCATAGTTCAACTTAGGATTCTACCAACATTTGGTGCCAACGATCAGGATTTGTTGATCGACCAGTTTAATGCCGACTTTGTTGAGTTGGCCATTCCGCCGGTACTTATAGCATCAGTATCTGCGGTAGATAGTTATGGTGTGCAAATAGATGTTGACGTAGATAGGACTTCAAATCTGTTTTATGTAATTACCACCTCGGATCAGGCTCCAAGTGTTGCTCAGGTTTCCTCAGGGTTGAATGAACTAGGTGACCCGGCCGACAATTTTGGCAGTTACAGTTCTGTTACAGGAACAGAGGTATTCCAAATTGGGTTGTCCGGAGTTGGAGGTGATCAGCCCCTGCTTTCTAATACCACCTATTACTCCTACTGGGTAGCCGATGATGGAGCCGGTGGTGTTTCAGAAGTGGCCATTACAGGATCATTTACGACTTTGGCTGATCCGTCCCAGATTACCATTAGTTCTGTTCCTCTGACTAATTCAAATGTGGATGCAGGAAGCACAGGAAATCTGATTTATGAATTGCAGGTTGATATAGCGGAAACAGATGCTGTATTTGAAGGGTTCTTCCTAATTCCACAGGGAACCTATGCAGAATCTGATTTTGTACAATTTGAATTGTTCCACTCTATTGGGGTCGATGATTTTGCGGGGGCGACATCTCTCGGGACAACCGGATTTTTGGTTGGAGATCCGTTTGCTCCCGACGGATCCATTGGGTTGGTGGTAAGTGAGACTTATTCTGCAGGAACTACGGTATATCTTTATATAGCCGCGGATATAGCCGCAGGAGCAGCGGTTGGTAACAATATTAACATCCAGGCTCCTCTGGCGGACGGTAACTTTGGTTTTGCTGAGCCCGCTGACTTGATAGAAGGAACAATTAATGCAGGAGCAACTTTTACAATTACGCCTGCAACGTCTACAGGAATAGTTTCAGGTTCTGCCACGAGCACATCAGGTACAGGTTTCGATTTTTCAACCGAAGCAACATTGGGAATGGAAGACCAGGGTGATTACCAGCCTGACTTTGTATTCGTCCAAAATGAAGGAGTGAATTTTGGTAATGAGGGAAGTTCCTCATTGGCTTCTACGGGAAATCGATTCCTTTTGCTGGGCACTGGGGCATTGAGTGACATTACGACAGTTGCATCATTTACGGATGCTGCTCCATGGGTCAACGTGTCTTATGATTTCACTAGCGGTACGGGAGGCGCCCCAATTGCTGTCGGTGAGCTTTGGGCCGTATATACCAGAGAGGGACACTATGCCGTGATGGAGATTACGGACATACCAGGGGATCCATTGAGTGGTACAGAGTTTAGTTTCGATTATAAATATCAGCCTGATGGGAGCCCTGTTTTTGGGACCTCCATTGATGTCACTCCTCCTTCTTTTATTAGTGGAAGTCCATTTGCAGGAGATATTTTAGACACAAGTGTTCAGCTTTTTGTGGAAACTGATGAGGATGCCACAGTTTATGTAGTTGTGCTTCCTTCCACAGACACACCTCCTAATGTTTTTGCGGTTCGCGATTTGCAGGATGCTATCGGCAGTCCGGTTGCCAGTTCGGTTCAACAATCAATTACCGGAAACAATCCAACGATTTTAACTGTCGAAAACCTATTGGCAGGTACGGATTACACCGCATATATTGTAGGCGAGTCTTCGGCTGTGTTTGGTACCACGCCTCTTACGGTCAATTTTACTACTGTGGGTGGCGACACTACTCCTCCAAGTTTTATCAATTCTACACCAGTTACCAGTACAATCCTACAGACCAGTGCGCAGACTACCGTAGAAACAGACGAGGCTGGCACAGTGTACGGGATGGTACTTTCATCTTCCGATCCGATTCCGACATCCCTAGAGGTAAAAGATGGTACGGCTCCTGATGGTGGCACGTTATACAGTGCTGGTAGTGTAGCCATAGTGGCCAACAACCCTACCATTCTGTCCTTTGGCGCATTGACAGCTAATACCGAGTATACAGCTTACTATGTGGCTGAGGATGCATCAAATAATCTAAGCGCTACTCCTGTTTCGGTCACGTTCTCAACTCTGGCCCCAGCCACGGCTCCCGTTTTTCTGAATGGTACTCCTGCGGCTGCAGACATCTTAGAAACCAGCGCACAGATTCAGGTCGAAACGGATAAAGATGCGATTATATATATCGTTGCATTACTGGTCGGCGATGCAGCACCTAATGTTTTTGCAGTACGTGATTTACAGGATGCTTCCGGCAGTCCGGTTGCCAGTTCGGTTCAACAATCAATTACCGGAAACAATCCAACGATTTTAACTGTCGAAAACCTTACGGCAGGAACGGATTATACCGCATATATTGTAGGCGAGTCTTCGGCTGTGTTTGGCACCACCCCTCTTACAGTCAATTTTACGACTACAGGAGGAGATGTTACCGCTCCAGTGGTTTCTATAAATGGAATTACCACCAATGACCAAACTCCAGCCTTGTTTGGACTTATCGATGATAACACGGCCACCATTTCTGTGACTGTCGCTGGCCAGACCAATGCCGCTACTAATAACGGAGACGGTACATGGTCTTTGGTCGACAATCTACTTTCAATAATCGTTGAGGGTGTTTATGATGTACAAGTTTCAGCTACAGATAGCTTTGGCAATATTGGTACAGATCAAACGACTGATGAATTGACGATTGATATTACCGCACCAACTGTATCTATAAATAATCTTTCTACACTTGATGATACACCGGCGTTATCAGGTTCAGTAAATGATGCCCAGGCAACTGTATCCGTATCTGTATCAGGTCAAACACTCAATGCAGTCGTAAATCCTGATTTGACCTGGACGATTGCAGATAATATAATATTGTCTCTTGCCGTAAATACTTATGATATAGTAGTGACTGCAACAGATTTGGCTGGTAACGTTGGCACGGATCAAACTTCAGATGAACTGACAATTCTACCAGGAGCACCTACTGCTGTAGCCGCCATAAATGTTGATTATTTCACATTTACTGCCAACTGGAATGCAAGAGCCGGAGTAAGCACCTATCGAATAGATGTTGCATCAGATCCTGGTTTTGTAAATCTGGTTCCAAATTTCAGTGACAGACAAATCAATTCGGGCAATACTTCTAATGTTACTGGTTTGAATTACGGAACAAGGTATTATTACCGAGTAAGGGCTGTTTACTCTTCCGGTGATATTTCACCTAATTCAAATGTTATTGTAGTCAAAACATTACTTGATCAAGCCACCGTCAATGACTCAACCGCGCTTTTGTCTATTTACAGAAATACAGGTGGTGCTGACACATGGAGTAATGTGAACTGGGAAGATAACGTGCCATTACGTCAATGGAATCACGTTGACATGCAGGGAACAATAAGAGTGAAGTCAGTCAATTTGAACGGCGTAGGACTCGTAGGTGATATACCTGTAATTGACTCAGGATTGGAAGAACTGGTAACACTTGATCTAGGAAATAACAAGTTAAGAGCAATTCCGAATCTATCTGGATTAACATCCCTGACGAGTTTAGTCTTGGTTAATAATAGATTGGAGTTTGGATCAATTGAACCAAATTTTGAAATACCTGGTGCCTTGTACAACCCGCAAGATAGTGTTGGTGCATATGCCGAGGCGCTTTATGAAATAAGTGCAAATGCCTATACAATAAATAGACAGATAACTGGAAATGGGCTTACCTATAATTGGTTTAAACTTGACAGAAATGGTGCAAATCGCGTTGCAATTGATGGCGTCTCTGGACCTGAACTATCGCTAACAATAAGTAGCTTCAATGATGAAGGCTATTATTTTGCAGAGGTGACAAGCAGTTTTGTACCTGGCCTGACGTTAAGAACACAATCTTTCTTTGTTAAAGTAAGTTCACTTGAACGTGATCGATTGGCTCTTACAGAATTATTCAATGCAACAGGCGGAACGAATTGGATCAATAAGACAGGTTGGTTGACAGCCACGAATGTGGATGATTGGGCTGGAGTAGATACTGATGCTGAAGGCCTGCGTGTTGTATCTATTAATCTGCCGAACAACAACATGATCGGTGATGTCCCACGATCTTTTGCCGATATCTCCGGATTGGTTACCATTAATTTTAATGGGAATGAACTGCGCTCATTCCCGAATATGTCTAAGGTCACAGGGATTAATTCTTTGTTACTAGATGGAAACAGGCTGTTGTTTAAGCACTTGATTCCGAACTTAAATGTCACTGGCTTTTCTTATAGTAACCAAAGACGTTTTGGCAATACCATAACTCTTAAGGAAGACGCGAGTTCAAACGTAATTCTGGACAATTATTCAACAGTTGATTTTGGAACGGGATCTACCTATCAATGGAAATTTGGTCAATACATACCTGGGCAAGAGTTTAACGATAATGTTTTGCCACTTAACGGAGCAAATAATAAATCCTTAACCATATCTGAATTAGATATTACTGAGCAAGGTACCTATCGATTGGAAGTAAGTCATCCTTCTTTTCCAGATCTGACGATAAGTAGTCGAAATATCAATCTACTTGCACAAACCGATTTCTTTGGTAAAGTCTTTTTGGATGGAACACCGGTCACTGATGCCGAGATTGTGGTGTGGAGACAAACGCCATCTGGACCTTTTGAGAAAGAAGACAGCACTTTTATTACTTCAGCCGGTGAATATATATTTGAAGATGTGGCGTTGGGTACTTTTGTAGTGGTTGCAAAACCAAATAGAGATTTGCCCGCGTATCAGAGAACCATTCAAACGTATTATTTAAGTGCTGAAACCTATGAAGAAGCCGACAGATTGTTATTGGATAAAGCAACGACTGGAGTGAACATTGATTTGATTTCTTTTACGCCTTTTGAAGACGGTACAGCGACCATTTCAGGAATAATGGAATCTGAATTTGATGAAGAAATTGTTGATGAAGAATCTTCGAGAATCACTTCAAGGAGAAAGGTAAAGAAAGCTGGATGTGCCATGAGAAGGTTTAAAGTACAAGGAAGAGATGAGCAAGACGATGTTGAAGAAGAGATCGCATATTATGTAGAAACGGATGATGAAGGTTATTTTAACTTCTCTGAAGTCGCTGATGGCAAATACCTACTTACTATCGAGTTTCCAGGTGTGCCAATAGACCAAAATGCTGAGGTAGTTTTTGAAATTGGTGGAGATCGTGAAAATCAAATCTTTGATGTGAATGTCTTGATTACTGAAGCAGGGATTGAAGTTACTCAAGAAGAGATTCTTTATACCTTGAAGCCATACATTAAGGATGTGGTGATTTATCCTAACCCGACTGAAGGTGTTATGGCTTTAGACTACCTTGTCTACAGGGATATTGACGATCTAAAAATCCAATTGATTTCATCTCAAGGCATTGTACTTTTGGACAATAAAGTTGATCACTTTAGAGGCCAGCAACATGCGGTAATTGATCTCACTGAATTTAGTGTAGGTATTTATTATCTGGTATTCACAGACGAAGCGGGAACATTTGCTAGTCAAATGAAGGTAGTTAGGAAGTAATTACCCGACTATGAGTAAATAATAATTGTAGACTTAACATTCCTTCAGGTCGGATTATCTGGAGGAATGTTTCAGTGTACCATCCGTACTAGTACGGATACTAAAATGCCCTTTCTTGGGTATTTGCGTCTAAATGCGTACAGTCTAAATTTATATCGTGGAAAGAGCCTTAAATTTTAAGTCACTACCGCACCATAAAATATACACCAAATCAACGCAATGAGTTGAGTTCATCACATGACCAACTTAAAATCTTTGAAACGACCATTAAAATAAAACTCTCATGAAATCACTTATTACTTCAATTGCACTTCTTTTCGTCACATTAAATGTTTTTGCTACGGTATGGATGGTAGATAACAACTCCAACAGACCTGCCGGTTCTAATATATTTGCCACATTTGCTGAAGCCCATACTGCTGCAACGGCCGGAGACACCATTCTTGTCATTCCAAGCTCCGCATCTTATGGAACGGTAAATATTTCCAAAAGTATTGTGGTATTGGGTATTGGTTTTAATCCAGACAAGGATTCGCAATTAAAATCAAATTTTTCAACCATTACTATCAATAATGGCGTTTCAGATGTGACTATTTCTGGTTTGGTGGCTTCTGTAATTAGAATCGGGAGTAGTACATCGGCTTCTACTCAATCAAATCTTTTGATAGAAAAGTGCTATTTTAATTATGTGCAAAACTCAAGTACGATTCAAAACCTGACTAATATTTTAATCAGACAAAATTTCATTGAATTGCTTAATAATGGTCAGGTTCAGTTTTCTTTTAATGCGGCCACACAATCCAATATTATCCTATCCAATAATATATTTTCTTATCCGGGTAATGCTTATGGACCATGGGTGACTACTGGTGGTGTCATTTTTGACCATAATGTTTTTACAGGAAACATAGGTAGAGAAGCTTTCTATCAATTGGTAAATTGTACAGTAAGCAATAATATATTTTACGGTAAATCAGTTGCTTCAACCACTACTAACTCTTCCGGCATCACCTTTCTAAATAATTTGGTTTTTGGCTTAACTGACAATTCAATAATTTCTGGTTCTGGATTTACTTTAACAGGAAATCTTGAATCTGCTGATCCTCTCTTTGTAAATATGCCCGCCTTAGGCCCATATGATTTTTCAAAAGACCTTTCGCTAAATACAGGATCACCTGCCCTAAATGCGGGTTCTGATGGGACTGATCTCGGGATTTATGGTGGGTCTACACCATATAAAAACTCAGGCGTTAGCCTGCCGGTAGTAAAGACATTGACACTGCCTACAACCATAAGGCAAGGGACCAATACAAATGCGAATATCTCTGTCAACGGGAATTAATTAATCCAAAATGAGAAGGGTATTCTTCTTTCTCAGCTAGATTCTAGGAATTTATGAAAATGAAAATCCTGAGATTAATTTCCTGTTGCCAAATCGTCAACCTTAATTGACAAATATATGAGACGCTTGTACTACCTTCTATTGATTATGTTTCTTCCTGTGATGCTCTTTGCACAGGATCTCAATGTTACTCAATTGGAATATTTCTTCAATACAGATCCAGGTTTTGGACAGGGAACACCTATTCAAATGACCGCCGGATCTTCAGTTTCTGTTATACCTGCTCTGAACACTTCTGGATTATCTCCGGGCTTCCAAAATTTATATGTCAGAGCGAAAATACAAGGCGGATTCTGGGGACCGTATGAGACCAAGGTTGTCTATGTTGGCACCAATAATGAAGTAGATGATGTGGTTGAAATCGTAGCTCTGGAATATTATTTTGATCAAGACCCTGGTTTCGGAGCAGGCACTTCCATTGATATTACGTCTGGAACATCTGTGTCTTTGAACGATATTCTTAGTACTGATTTACTTACCAATGGTTTTCACAACTTGTATTTGAGAGGAAAAACGATACAAGGTTATTGGGGGCCATACGAAACCAAAGTAGTTTATGTAAATACAGAAGCTCAGATAAATACTGTAGTTGAAATTGTAGGGCTTGAATATTTTTTTGATGAAGACCCAGGTTTTGGACAAGGTACGGCGATTGATGTTTTTCAGAGTCTGTCTGTAGATCTAGAGTCTAACCTCATCACTGATGGTCTCACAACAGGTTTTCATAACTTATATATCAGAGGAAAAATGCTAAGTGGTGCATGGGGTGCATATGAAACACGAGTAATCTATGTGGATACAGAAGCAAGTATAGATGCAGTTGTTGAAATCACTGAGTTAGAATATTTTTTTGATGCTGACCCGGGATTTGGTCAAGGAACAAGCATTAATATAACACAAGGTCTTACTGTAGAATTGGAATCAGCTTTGACAACCTCCAGTCTTACAACAGGTTTTCACAACCTCTATCTCAGAGGTAAAATGGCCAATGGTACGTGGGGCGCTTATGAAAACAGGGTCATTTATATAGCCGAACAACAAACTGAGCCGATTCTAATCAATCAAGTTGAATTTTTTGTAGATACTGATCCTGGCTTTGGTCAAGGTCAGGTTGTATCTTTTCAATCGGTCGAATCAGCAGAAAAGACCATAGAGGTAATCACATCATCTTTGTCATTAGGACCACACAAAATTTACATGCGTTCTCGATCAGATAATCTGTCTTGGGGACCGTATGAAGTTGCAGATGTTACCATTTACCCAGATGTACTTTCTGAGAATTTTGAAACAGGTTTGCCTGCGACACTTACCACGGGAGATATTACACTTTCATCTGGAGTGTGGAGCGCTACAAATATTATTCAGGAGCAAACAATTGTTATTGGAAGTAATGCAGCTCGGCTTTCAATGCAAAATGGAGAGCTAATTGCTCCGTTTTTTTCCGCAGTAAGTAACAGTTCCTTTTATTATGCTTTGCCTGCAGCAGGAACGCAACAATTTAAAGTGCTTGCGTCCATTGATGAAGGTGCTTTTGAAGAAATTGGATCAATTACAGCTACCAGTACGACCTATCAAGAATATACATACGAGCTTAATCAGCCCGGAAGCACTGCAAGGATAAAGATTCAGACGGATGTCACCACCGGTAGTGATCAAGATTTACTCATTGATGACTTTCTTTCTGCATCACTTGATGGTGTGGATATTGTCAAATTGTATCCAAGAAATGGAGGCGCAAATGTGCAATTGGATAGTACGTTTGTGATTGTCTTCAACCAACAGGTGATAAAAGGAACAGGAAACTTCTATGTTATTGACAAAGCAGACGATTCGGTTGTTGAGACCATCGCTTTATCGGAAGTGACACTCGTTGGAGACAGTGCATATTTTAATCCGACACTTCTTCAATACTCCAAGTCATATGCAGTGACTATAGATGCAGGAACATTCACCAAACCTGATGGAACATTGCCTTTTGTAGGTATTCTCAATAATAACACCTGGTCATTTGAAACTTTTATTCCGCCACCAGTTATCTCCATAACTGGAGCTGGTGCAGGGTTTACTTTCACCGATGTGGACGCGGCTTCAAAAACGGCTGCAACATCTACCTATCAGGTTACTGGAGAAAATCTTGTTGGAAATATTTCATTAACAGTAACTTCTGATAATGGTCTTGGGACACATCCAGGTTTTGATATCTCTCTTACTGGAACTAGCTATTCCACAAGTGCAACCATTCTATCTACTGAAGCCACTAACAAGGATGTTGTGGTTAGAGCAATAGTTCCTGCGAATAATGGTCGATCCTATTCAGGAAAAATAATTCACAACACATCTGGTGGCGGGATTGTTGAAATTCCTGTTGCGGTAACGGAGCTATATCAAGAGTCTACAGTGGCGATATCATCACCGGCTGAAGGAACCACCTTTATACCTGGAACCTCAGTGAACCTTCAATGGGCAACTACCAATATGTCCAATGAGCCGCTGATAGTTTCCTACTCCACGGATGGGGTTGACTTCACTCCTGTTAATACGACAATCAGCAATGTGACTTCCTATTCAGTGAACACCACTGGTTTTCCTGAAGGAACTTATTATTTGATGATTGCCGCACCAAATTTACCGGTTCCTGTTTCTGATACCATTACTGTGAACCTGCAAAATGCGGATGCAACCATTGCCCCAACAGATATTTTTGCACTTGAAAACATCAACGGAACTGTTACGTTTTCGTGGATTGATAATAGTTCTACAGAGACAGGATATCGCATTGAATATTCTAGTAATAATACTGACTGGCAAACCTATACGACCAATGTCGGTGCAAATGTTCAAACCTATACTACACCGACTATTGGTGTTGGCTTGGCTTATTGGTGGCGAGTCGTGGCGTTCAACGCATCATCCACAGCTGCTTCTGTTTCTAAATTCGCGGGAAGAATAACATCTCCTGGAAGAGCATTGAGTTTTGATGGCATTGATGATTATGTGACAATACCTGACACGGACGATTGGACCATCGGAACCAATGATTTTACTTTTGAATTTTGGTTTAAAGCTAATGACCTAACCGGTACGCCCACATTGATCACTCAATCGGTGGGCTCGGCAAGTTCAGGTTCCTCATTTTATATAGGCCTAAACTACAATGGTGAGGGTTCTATTAGTTTATACACGACAACTGGTACCGGTTGGACTGATCAATTGCACAGTGATGCTGGTCTAATTACAACTGATAGATGGTACCATGTCGCGTTTACCAGAGATAATTCTGGGGCGAATATTTATCTAGAGGGGCAACCAGTTTTGGCCACTGGAACTGTGGCAGCCAACATTGCTAACGGTACCAGACCAATAGAATTTGGTGTTCAAAATGGAACTATCTTCTTCAATGGTGAGATTGATGAGTTTGGATTTTGGAATGTAGCTCGCACGGAAAATGAAATCAGCAGCAATCTGTACAATACTTTGAAGGGAAATGAAAGTGGTCTGATAGCCTACTATCGATTTGATCAATCCGGGTCATCAGATGTTCTACCCGACCGAACGGTGAATAATCTGAATGGGACGGTTATAAATGGGGCATCTGGATCTACTACCCCATCATGGGTAGCCTCACAAGCGCTTACTCAAATCATTCCTTCTTTGACGGTCATAAGTCCAAATGGTGGACAGACATACAACGCTTATCAGGAAGTGGAGATCACCTGGTCTGAGGCCAATCTTGATCCGGCTGATTCTATCTATATCAATTTAATTGGTAGTACTGGGACTAATTTGTTAGCCAAAGGGACAGTTGAGTCATTCGGGCGTAGTTATGTTTTCAGCGTACCTAATACAAGCTACTGCTGTTCATTAATTGAAATTGTAAATATTACAAAAGGAGTTTCAGACAGAAGTAATAGTGGTTTTGGCACAACAATTTCACCTGAGATCATCCTGACCTTTCCAAACGGAGGAGAAGTTTTGGAGGGAGGTACCGGGGTTTTTGTTAGTTGGACTCCTGTTGGATTTGGTGGAGGAGATATCGTTGATGTAAATATTAGTCTGGATAATGGGGTAACCTATAATTCCTTGGTAAGTGGTAACTTTTTAAATGGGGCCAATATCCCTTTGCCAGCTGAGAATACTACCACTGCGCTTATAGCAGTAAAAAATATTCAGAGGAATGTATCAGATACAAGTGATGCTCCATTTACAATCCAATTGATTAACCGAACCATTGAGGTCCTTACACCAAATGGTGGGGAAACGTGGCAAGGAGGCACCACCCAAACCATATCATGGTCCACCGAAAACATAGATGAGAATGACTTCATGGAGGTTCGATTAAGCACCAATAATGGTCAAAATTTTTCAATAATTGCTGATGGTCGGTTTTCAACTTATCCAGACAATTCTTTTCAATGGACTGTGCCTGATCAACCAACGACAGAGGCACTTATTTCTGTTGTAAATACAAGTCGAACTAATATTTCGGATACTGGTGATGCCCCCTTTACAATAATTCCAGCTGCAGACTTGACTGCCCCATCATTCAATTCTCAACCACTCGTATTTATAGGCAATCAAAATGTTGATATCACAGTCAACTTGAATGAGGCAGGCACAGTTTATTATGTTGGTTTAGCTGATGGTTCATCCATTCCAACTGCGACGCAAATCAAGGACATCACACCGCAAACACCATTGGAGGGGCAATTGATCGCTGGATCTTTTACTTACAATGAGCCAAATATTGCTCAATCTGTAAGTGGAACAGGGGCATTTATCATTGGCAGTATTTATGATTTTTATTTTACAGCAGAAGATGCGGAAGGCAACCTAAATGAGGGTTTTTCCAGGCCGAATGTTGAGGCTATAAGGGTTTATACTCCATTAGAGCAAGATTCTATTGTATTGATAAACATGTACAATGCCATGGGAGGTGAGACATGGGTTAATTTAGTAAATGACTGGACTGTTTCTCCAATTACTGATTGGGCAGAAGTAAGCATTAATGAAAGAGTAACTGCTGTTAATCTATCTGGAAAGGGGTTGATTGGTGACATGCCTACCAATGTCTCACAACTAATTGGTTTGCAATCATTTGATGTGAGTAATAATGAAATTACTTCCGTGCCGAGTTTTGCTGAAGTTGGCTCATTGACCACTCTGAATATTAGCAATAACAGGCTTTCCTTTGTTCCGATAATTAATAATCTTAGTGTAGAGGGATTGGTTTATGATCCACAGAAAGCTTATGGTGATGGTCCTGTTTATGAACGAGTGCTAGCAGCCAGTAATAAGACATTATTTGCGCCATTTCTTGGTCCAAATGTGGTATATGAATGGAGGTTTGGAGAATTAATACCTGGTCAATTTTTCAATAATAACGTGCAAGAATTGTCAGGCGGATTGGTACAGAATTATACCATTCAAAATATCAATGCTTCCAATCAAGGAACTTATAGGTTCTTTGCAACACATCCAAGTCTTCCAGGCTTTGTAATTCAAGGCAGAAATCAAAATATCCTTGCAATAACTGATATCAAAGGAACGATAAGAAGTAATGGCAGTCCAATTGCTGGAGGTGAGCTGTTTATTTATAGGCAAACACCTGAAGGTCCATTTGCAAAAGAAGACAGTACCTTGGTTCAAAGTAATGGCACATACTCTTTAATTGGAGTTGTGCTTGGTAATTTCATTATTCAGGTGAAACCAAACAGGGACAATAACCCAACGGCTATTCAGACCTACTACATCAGCGCAGAAACCTATGAAGAAGCAGATGTGCTCATTTTGGATTCTAAAAAGGAAAATATTGATATTGATCTGGTTTTTTATGAGCCTGGAAATGTAAACCCCCAGGGAGCAACCATAGGTGGTACATTGGAATCTGAATTGGAAGACCCGCCGACTGAAGAAGGAAATAGAATCAGCTCCAGAAGGAAAGTGAAAAAAGCAGGCTGTGCTATGCGAAGATTCAAAGTGCAAGGTAGAGATGATCAAGATGATGTGGAAACTGAAATTGCATACTATATAGAGACCGACGATGAAGGATATTTCAACTTTGAAAATGTGGATTATGGCCGATATTTGATCAACATCCAGTTCCCTGGAGTTCCGATGAATCCAGATTCTGATGTGGAATTCTTTATTGATCCTGATAAGGAAAATCAGGTATTTGAAGTGAATGCATTGATTACCGAACTTGGAATCGATATTACTGCAAACGAAATCTTATTCAATTGGAAGCCTTATCTGAAAGACGTGGTTTTGTATCCAAACCCAACTGAAGGCAAACTTGCGATGGATTACACAGTTTATAGAAACATCAATGATCTGAAAATACAAGTGCATAATGTGAGCGGAAGATTACTCAAAACACAAATTGAAGATCATGAGCAAGGCAGACATCATGCGATGATTGATCTTACAGATTATGCTTCAGGGATTTACTTCCTGATATTAACGGATTCTGAAGGCACATTTCAGCAGCAATTGAAAGTGACTCGCAAATAAGTCATCAAAAGAATAGCAGTCAACCAGCTATAAACTAAAAGGCCCGGCAATTTGTCGGGCTTTTTTATGGAATTTATTTGAATGATTAGAGACCTTATTTCTAGTTGTCCGACTCAGGTTATTCCGAACTCACCAGGTTAAGTGTAGCATCTCTTCGGGATTCAATTTAATATTCATGCAATCAACTATCTGAGATGAAAATGAATCCCGAAGGGATGGCATGATTATAATAAAAGATTATCGAGCCAGAAAACCCGAAGCGGTGACATTGATACCTCCTATTTTAAATGGATTCAATTTGAATCACCTCGAACTTTGCAATTTCGGTATGAAAACAACAAGATAAAACTTGACTCAAAAACAACCAGTTCTCAATGAAAAACCCCGCCATATGACGGGGTTTTAGTTTTTTCAGAGTTTTAAGTTTGATGTTTTGATCATTTCCAGGTATCAGTTTCTGCTTGAGGAATTGGAAGAATAAATTTTGGATCGGTAGCCGGAGTAGCCGGATTTCCAATACCATCATTCCATCTTTTCAAGTCATGAAATACAAGACCTTCGTAAAGAAACTCCCTCTTTTTTTCCAACTTGATACTGTCAAGCAATGCGGCAGCACTTCCAAAATCACTTACCTGAACTTCTGGAATATTTGCTCTTTTACGAATCATATTCAAATCCGCAATGGCATCAGCATCTACAGTATTTGTTTGTTGGTAGATAGACTCTGCCCTGGACAAATAGATTTCAGCCAGGCGAACCACAGGAATCACCCGATCGGCACTCATAAATTTGGAAGGGGAGTAAAGTGAAGTACTTGTAATATGTCTGTAAAAAGCAGTTGTGACATCATCAGCCGTATAATTAATATCTGAATTGAGATCCCTCACACCACGTAAATCTACCGCACTGAATTTGGGGCCATTTGGAAGAGATGCTTGCTTGGTAATCAAACTTCCGGCCAAAACTCGAAATGCCCCGATTCCTACACCATTTAAAGAAGCGTAATAATTGGCTAAACCTGTGCCGCTGGTTACGTCACCTGTGTTGTCTGATAAAGTTTGCTGAATGGCGAAAATATCTTCGCTGCTATTGTTGAAATTGTTGAACGCATCTACAGGAGTAGCTACCAACTCAAAGATTCCTGCATCCAGAATATTATCAGCGTGCGTTTCGGCTTTGGCGTAATCATCTTTGTGCATAGCTACTCTCATCAAATAGGCCTGACAAGTGTAATAAGAGATGTTCGTCCCATTTTTTCCCAAAGGGAGAAGTAGGGTAGATGCTTGAGTCAAATCTGCTTCGATTTGGGTATAAAAGGCGCCAACTGTTGCTAATGTAGGTGTTGTGATTTGCTCCACTTCTGTAATTGGCTCATTAAGCAAAGGAATGGCAGCAGTATTAATTGTGGAATTGTCATACTCAGCTCCCCATAATCTGATCATTTCAAAATAAAGCATTCCGCGCATGGCCAACGCTTCTCCCTGTATCTTATCCTTATCCGTAGTTACATTATCAATGTTTTTGAGGATGTTATTGAGCACATTTTGAACCTCATACGATCTTCTCCAATTGGATTCGATTCGCACATTGGTATTAACTACATTGTTGTCGATAAAATCTGAATAAAGCGGAGCTCTTGCTTTATCCCATGCTACTTCGGAAGCATTCTGTGCTACAAATAGAGCAGGAATAAGCTTGAAGTCACCTCCAAACAATTCGCCACCATCTGCGCCATCATAAATCCCGCCGAGGCTATAGTATGCACCATATAGTGCTGCCTTTATATTCGCTTCACTTTCATAAACTTCACCACTGATATTCCCATCTGCTTCTACATCCAATAAGCTGTCGCACGAGGTACCAAAAACCAAAAGCATTATGGCCATTCCGAACCATGCCTTTTCTACGAATCTGATAAATTGAGTCATTTTGTTAAGTATCTTTTCCATAATTACAGACCGATTTTTATACCCGCAATAAACATTCTTGGTTGTGGTGCCGTGAAGTTGTCAATGCCACGGCTGATGTTTTGTCCTACTACTCCGTCAAGGGGATCCACATAATTCACATCTGGATCATACCCTATGTAATCTGAAAAGGTGAGAAGGTTTGAACCACCAACATATACATCCATATATTCCAATCCCCAACTTGAAGTGAGACTTTGAGGTAGGTGAAAAGTGAATGTGACATTTTTCAATCTGACATAACTGCCATCTTCTATCCATTTGGTAGATGGATTGGTGTTTTCCTCTGCAAAATTAAAAGCTTGATTGGCTGCCTCAGTATCTTCTGCGGAATGCCATCTATCAGTTTGTGATGAAAGTTGATTCAATAGAAGGTATCCACTGTTGGCCATGAACTCACCCGTTTCGTAATATATGTCCACATCCCCAACAAATTGGAACATGAAAGAAAGATCCATGTTTTTATAGCTCAAAGTGTTGGTCAACCCTCCATAATATCCAGGGTTTGGATTTCCTGCATTAATTCTTTGTGCTCGCTCCCATTCATCAGTCAGGTATCTATCCCCAAACTCATCAAGCTTAAACGCATATTCATCGTCGATTTCTTCTTGTGTTGGGGCTCTGTTGAGATAATAGAGCGGAATACCCAGATTCAATCCTATGTCGTCAAGATTCTGATTGAAATTGGAATATACACCTGCGTACTCTCTCAAATAGAATGTACCTGCTGACTCGTTTTCAAGAAATGCACTCGCTCCAACAATCAGGTTTGATCCACCGAGGTTAGTGATTTTGTTTTTGTTGAATGAAATATTGAATGAGGTGCTCCATGAGAATTCGGCTGTCTGGATATTGGTCGAGTTGAGATTGAACTCCAGGCCACTATTTTCCATCGCCCCTATATTTTTTAGAATAGAATTGAATCCGCTAGTCTGGCTAACAGGGACTGGGAATAGCAGATCAGTTGTTTTCTTTTGGTAGTAATCGACAGATCCAGAAAGGAAATCGCTAATACCGAACTCCACACCCAATCCCAACTGAGCGGTGCTTTCCCATTTCAGTTTTGGGTTGGCAAGGTTCGCTAGCCTGATCGCTTCATTGTTATCGTAAGTAGCCCTGAAATAATTGCTTCTGTACAAAAAGTCATCAATCGGTACGTTTCCAATGATCCCGTAACTTCCTTTGAACTTCAGGAAACTAATCGTCGAAATACCTGACATAAATCCCTCTTCACTAATCACCCAACCAGCAGAAACAGCTGGGAAAACGCCATATCTATTGTCCACACCAAATTTTGATGAACCATCTATACGACCACTGATCTGAAGGATATATTTATTTTTAAAACTGTAATTGACTCTGGCGAAAGTTGAAACCAATGCGTTGATCCCCGATGGAATATCAACTACTCTCAAAGAAGTATCACTTGCAGATAAGTTTTCCAATTGAGAAATGCTGTTGATATTAGCTTGTCTAAATGTGTTGTCATTGCTTGATTCCTGATAAGAAGCACCAACTACAACGGATAGTTTATTGTCTGAATTTATTTCTGGTGAATAGGTAGCCCAACCATTGAAAGTATAGTTTTTAAGGTTCGTTTCGCCTAGCTGTGACCGTCCAGTATTTCCACCTTCCTGTGTTTGTGGTCCTTGTCTCAATTCGTTTCTAATCTCGCTGAAGTCAATCCCACCATTTACATCTACGCTAATTGAGTTTGAAATGTCATAGGTCAGTCCCAAACTTGCGATGACACTGCTATTGTATCCGAAATTGTCGGAGAAATTGATTTCAGTAAGTGGATTGTATAAATCGCTGAAGACATTGAGCTCATAATTATTTGCAGCGCTATAAGTATCAGATGGAGGCAATGCAATAGCCTGAAGCGGCGACCCCAAATCCTGATCTTCCTTCAGCTTCCAGTCTTTGGTATAGATATAATTCAAATTAGCCTGAGCGGATAATTTGGAGGTTATTTTGCTATCAAGAGACAATGAACCGTTTAATCGATCGAAACGGTTTCCGACTAAAATACCTTCCTGAGTATTGTAGCCCACAGATGCAAAGTATCCCAGTTTGTCATCTCCACCCTGTACGCCAACATTGGCTCTATGCGATAGTCCTGCTTGAAAAATCTCTTTTTGCCAATCGGTATTATTATTCAGATTTGAATAGAATCCAGGTAATGTGACTGTATTTCCTCCAATAGAAATGCTATTTATTCCAGAGGATTGCCATTCTTGTAATTGAGTTCCTGTGTAATCGCCTCTGAAACCTAAAGGTTGCAACGCATTTTCAATGACCATCTGGTTGAATTGATCAGGAGACATCAGATCCAGATATTTTGGAGTTGTACTCACACCAAATTGATAATCTACGTCAACTTTCATTTTGCCAGAGCTACCAGATTTGGTCGTAATGATCACCACACCATTGGCTGCTCGTGAACCATAAATAGCTGCAGCAGAGGCATCTTTCAGGATTTCTATAGATGCTATATTGCTTGGGTTGATGTTGGATTGATTGCTTGAAACCAGTGGAACACCATCCACAACATAAAGTGGTTGGTTGGAATTGGAAAGTGACGATCCACCTCTTACCCTTACAGTGGTATTTCCGCCAAGCTTTCCACTTGAGTTTTGAATAAACATACCCGCAGCTTTTCCTTGATTGGCTTGCTCCAGATTGATCAATGGACTTGCGGCTACATCTCCACCACCAATTTGGGAGATACTTCCTGTCACTTCGTTTTTGGATTGTTTACCAAAACCGACCGAAAGATCATCGTCATCTTTATTTGATTCAGTCAAACTGACATTCATCTCTGTCAACCCCCCAGCAAAAATTCTTTGAGTTTTAAAACCTGGGATTGAAAAAATTAATGTTTCATACCCATCAATTAATGCAATGCGGAAGGATCCATCAGCGGCGGTGTAGGTTAAGGCATTGGTTTCGTGAACCTTCACTTCTACTGCTGGAATAGGTTTTCCCTGAGCATCGGTTACAGTTCCTGCGATGTAAAGATCTTGTGCCAAGCTTAAATTAACTGATAGTAGGAAAAGCAGGCAGGCGGCAATTATTCTCATTGATTAGGATTTTGTGTTAAAAATAACCAGAACCAAATTCAATTTACATGAATTTCAAAAAACGACCATCAAATAAATCTTTTGCGACTCGATTAAAAGGTAATCAGCAACTGCCATCGGAACGCCCATTTCCATTTGAGGCGGTAATTTTTAATGCCTGCTTTAGCCAAAATAGAGATCAACTCTGCTCGCCGGAAACCACGGGCCACAGATACTGCAGCGTCATTTCTGACCATATATGATTTGGAAAAAAATCGGGTGATGAATTTGATCGAATAGTAAGCCAGCCAATGGCGCTGTAGATCATTGACCACTATCGCCAACTTTGCTTGTTTTTTGAATTGGGTGAAAAGGGACACCAGCTGCGATTCTGTGAAATGATGTAGAAAAAGACAGCAATGAATCACGTCAAATTGTTGTTGCTGAAAGCTACTATCAAAAATGTTTTGAGCTTCAAAATGAATGTTGGGCCAATTGGAGCTGTGTTTTCTGGCGTATGCTACTATATGGGGATTGGCATCAAAACCTACGAAATTTACTTTTTGGTTTTTCTTACCTGAGATTTTGGCAAATGCAATCAAAATATCTCCACCACCACATCCCAGATCGGCTACCGTTTTAATTTCATTGGTTTCCATCAAATCCCGGAAGCAATCGAGACTGATTTTATTGCCGCCAAGTTTTCTATTGATGACATCCAGTTCTTTCAAAGTCTGATCTATGACTGGCCCGCTGATGTCCAGATCATCCATTATTTCTAATTCTACAGACCTTTTATCGAGCATCAGCTTATGTGTGTTATAAGTAGCATACTTTCCATTGTCAACCCTGGACCGAATGCAAAACTGAGAATGTTTTTGTTATCGTCTTTTATTTCCAACTTGTCCATTAATGATTTCAAAACGAATAGGACAGTTGGAGAAGACATGTTTCCATAGTTTTTCAAGACCTCATAGGCTAGCAGGTTGTCCATTTTGCTGATACCCAATTCCTTTTCTATGACTTCCAGAATCCGTTTTCCACCGGGGTGAATCACGAAAAAGTCAATGGCATCAAGCCCTAACCCAATCTGATCAAGAAGTTTCTGAGTTAAATTTTTGATGCCGTTTTGGATTGTTTCAGGCACTTTCGGCGAAAGCTTCATCAGAAATCCCAGATTGCCAATTTTCCATGACATATCCAGCTTAGCCGACATATCCAGATCACTGTAAAAAGATTGCATTTCAAGACATTTTTGGCCTGAGTTTTCACCTGTCACAAGTACAGCGGCAGCACCATCCCCAAATAAGGTACTTGATAGCAGGTTGTCTTCATCATTTGTTTTTTGGAAATGAATACTGCAAAGTTCAACACAAACCACAAGCACTTTGGCTTTGGGATTGGATGAAGATATGTGATGAGCAATTTTCAGCGCATTGAACGCCGCATAGCAACCCATAAAATTAACGGCTGTTCGTTGCACGTCTGTGGATAAGCCAAGCCTGGAAACCAGATCAATATCCAATCCGGGAGCGTACATTCCTGTACAGCTTACTGTGATCAAATGTGTGATATCTGAAGGCGCTACTTTCTTGTTTTTCAGGCAATCAAAAGATGCCTCTTCTGCAAGTATGATGGACTCATTTTCATAGAGCTTCATGCGTGAATCCACATCTGGAAATGGCTCCAAAGACTCATTTTGTGGAAAGAATGAATAGCGATCGGTATTCCCTTCATAATCTGCAATAACCGAATGTCGGGTAGCGATTCCACTGGCGCGATACAGCACTTTCAAAGCATTTTTCTCCCCTTCTTCAAGTGGCAGATGCTGCAGCATAAATCCTAAAATTTTATCCTGACTGATCCTGTTTTTTGGTACGGCTATTCCTATTGAAGAAATATATGAGGGCATAAAGGCGAGCTTTGGTAATATTACTTAACTTTTGCGAGGAAGGTTCAAAAGACTCTATGAAAAAATCTACGCTGCTTCATTTGCGGTTTCCATTCTCTTATTTTCTGATGCCCGTCTTTCTTTTCGCGCTGGCTTTGGCGCCAAATGTGATTGGCTGGCAGATGGTATTAACATTTATCATCCTGCATTTGTTTGTTTATCCTGCCAGCAATGGCTACAACAGCTATTTTGATAAAGATGAACAAAGTATTGGCGGGTTGAAATTTCCACCAAAAGTTTCCAAAGAGCTGTATTGGTCGGCGCTGGTTCTGGATATTGTGGCATTGTTACTTGGCTTTTTGATTTCATATCAATTTGTGGTGATGTTGTTTGTCTATGGCATGATATCAAAAGCATATAGTCATCCTTCGGTCAGGCTCAAAAGCAAACCAATAGCAGGCTGGTTGGCGGCAGGTTTTTTTCAAGGATATTTCACTTTTCTGATGGTGATAGTTGGGATTTCAGGTGGCAATTGGGCTGATCTAACAAACCCTAATCTGCAGATGGCAGCTGCATTGACAAGTCTCATGCTTTTTGGCTCCTATCCCATGACTCAGATTTATCAGCATGCAGAAGATGGCAAACGTGGTGACAAAACAATAAGCCTGATGCTAGGAATATTTGGCACATTTCATTTCACGGCTATTTTGTTCACGATTTCCACAGCATTGTTTACTTTATTTTTTACCCATTTTTATGGTTTGCAATATGCAGTCATTTTCATGATCGTGTTGTTTCCGGTACTTCTATATTTCGCAGGCTGGTATCTGACTGCACGCAAGGATTTGACAGTAGTCAATTTTGATCGCACCATGAGACTGAATCAAATCTCTGCCACTTGTCTCAATGTGTTTTTTCTGCTTTTGTATTTTCAGCTAAATGGGTTGCCGTGGGTCTGAGTGATCAGGAATTTGGATACAGGTTTGAAATATTTTCCAATAATTACGCCTAAAGAGGAGGCACTTCCTGTTCCAAATAATCCCTGGATTTTTCTTCCAGACCACAGTCTTAAGGCAAAGGCACTTCTCCAGGCTTGGGCATAGTCGGATTCTAATTTTTCCCGGTTAAACTTTGAACTTTTGTAAGACGCGATGATAAGTTCTGAGAGAATTTTTGCTGAATGTATGGCCATGGCCATACCATTGCCGCAGAGAGGAGTGATCATACCGGCCGCATCACCACACATAAATATATGATCGAAAACAGGTTCTTTTTTGTCAAAAGTGATTTCATTGATCACTTCAGGCTTGTCCAATAGAAATTCTGCATTTTCAAATATCTGTTGTAGATGCGGATTTTTTTGCATGACAGCTTTTTCAAAACCATCAAGATCTCCATGTTTTCTAATGGGATCGCGGTGGGCGAGATAGCATAAATTGTATTTGTTATCTTCCACACGGCTCACACCACAATATCCTCCCTGAAAGTTGTGCAATGATATCCTGCGCTCAGACAGCTCCATATTGATGTGATATTTCACCCCAACATATGGAGATTTCATATTCAGGAAAGATCGCTTCAATGATTGATCAAGCTTGGATCTTTTCCCTTGCGCTCCGATTGTCAATCGGGATATAAAGGGCTCAGCAGATTTGTTTGTGGTGATAATAAATTGATTCTCACTAAATTTTACAGAGGTGACTTTGGTGTTTTGATGTACCTCGACACCACTTACAATGGCTTTTTCCAATAGCCATTGATCATAAACAAAGCGACTGATGCCAAATCCACCTAAGTCAAGTTGCTGAATAAATGATTTGCCTTTGATATCGCTGATCTCTAATTCATCAATAGTTGGTGGATCAAATTGTGTCGGAAACAAATCATGATTTTCAAGGAAAGGAATTACCTCTTTGGAAATATATTCCCCGCAAACGCGGTGAAAAGGATAAATATTCTTTTCGAACAGGACCACTTTGAGCCCGGCCCGACTTAATAGATTGGCATTGATCAACCCAGCTAAACCACCTCCAACAATTGAGACATCATACATTAGGTCAAAATAAATGCATTTCTATATCAACCTTCTTAGCTTGAATACCTTTTTAATTTTTTCATCTTCACGAAGGATTACGGCGCGGATTTTTAGTCCGTGTTTGCGACGCAATAATGCGTTGATATCGGATATGGAAGTATCCTTGAGCGTGTAGTTGTTGATTTTTAGAATATAGTCACCTTCGCGAATGTCAGCTAAATATGCAGGAGTATTTTTCACTACTTCTTGTACTTTGATAGAATCCAATGCTTTGCCTTCAGTGATCAGCGTCATGCCACTCATGTTGTATTCAAAGGCATCTGAAAATAGTTTTGCCTTGCTTATGTACATGAATTCATTGTTGTAGTCGAATACTACATGAAATCGAGACAACAAATCACCTCCAATCGTGCCATGTCGTGAGCCACGTTTTATGGCTTTGATATAAGCTCCTTGCTCCGGTATCGAAACCAGCAAATCTTCCAACTCAAAAGACCCAACATCGCAATTATTGATGCGGCCGATAAAGCCTGGAATTTCACCTGCCAGACCTCTACCTAAACTTGTGGTAATCAATTTATCAGGCAGAATCAGATGTTCTGTGGCGCTAACATCAAGTAATGCAGCATGACTAGCGCCCGAATCAACCATCATTTTCACAGTGTCAGTTAGTTCTTCCTGGTGAAAAACGACATTCACGTAAGGTTTGGTGCTGATCACTTCAATCGGAACAGCCTCCATATATCTTCTTGGTTTATAGGTGCCATGTCTGTAAAAAGTCAGCTTATTATTGTCATAGTCAATATCCACCACGAAACGATTGAAAAGATCATATCCGAGGATGCCGTAAACTTCTTCTCCGAGATTTTTATTCAGCTCCAGATAGTCCTTTTCTAAAACCAATACATTCATCCCGGTTGCCTTCAGTCTTCCTGGAAGTTCAAAAGAAACGTGCGAAGCGACATATGCTCGTACAGAATCTACAATGCCCGGACCGTGAATATTGATTTCCCTCACATAGTCCAGTCCGAGCATGTCGGCATAAAGTTTTTCAGTAATGATTGCAGACTCAGCTCCGGTATCAAGAATAAATTTGAGGGTAAGAAAACTATTGATGACTACAGGAACTACAATCAGATTGCTGTATTTCTCAAATTCCATTTCAACTTTGTCAACATCATCGGGCATCACAAACCCTATCCTGCGTTGGGCAATCGAAGTATTCTGGTTAGCTGAAATCAATATCAGACCGATAATGAGCTGTTTAAAGTAATTTGATTTTGGCTGGTAATTTTTTCTCATATGAAATCAAACAATACTAAGTTGGGTTTCCCTAGTTATAGTTCTTGGTAAAAGATAAGTATAGACAATTGAAGAGAAACACACACAATGATATAATCATATAAAATATTGCTATAATACAACATATATGGTTTTTATCTGAATAATTAATTATATTTAGTAGATATTTCAAAAATCTGCGATCATGAAAAAAGTTATTCTCTCTCTATTGATTCTGCTAACCTTTTTATTTTGTCAATCACAAAATATTTTAATTGTTGATAACAATGCAGGTGCGCCAACGGGCACCCATGTTTATGGTACCCTTCAAGCCGCCATTGATGCTACTGTGCCTGGCGATATTATACATGTAATACCAAGTCCTAACAATTATGGTAACGTGACTATTAATGCAGCTCAAAGTGGGATTTCGATTTTCGGTATCGGGTTTAATCCTGATAAGGATGGGCCAGCCAAGAGTCAGGTCAATCAAATATTCGTTTATGCAAGCGATATCCGGCTCTCGGGCCTGAGGGTTATTGATCAAATTGGAATTGGTACTTCAAGTAATACCGTAAATAATGTAGCCATTGAGAATTGTAATATTGGGAGAATATCATCCACTACCGTTACCTCCTTTAATGGATCGAACATTTTGATTAGAAATTGTTATGTAGGCTTAAGTAATCCATTTGATGTTGTAATTGATCTATCATATCGCATTAGCAATTCTGTGATTACCAATTGCATAATAGGAGGCTATACTGGAACTTCCACAGCCTATGGCTCAGTAACGGCCTACAATGGTTCTGTGGTTAAAAACAATATTTTCTTTGCACCAGGTGGTGTTGGTAACAATGCTTTCGATAATTTGGTGAATTGTACGGTTTCAAACAACATCTTTTTTGGCAGAGAGCCCAGATGGCGCACATCAGGCGGTTCACTGTCTAATTGTGTATTTAACAATAATGTTTCAGCCGGATCAGATAATAATGCATTGCCTCCAATCACCACTAGTGGCAACAGTGGCAATAACAATTTTGTGAGCCTTGTTGATTCTACGCTAATTTTTGAGGATCCTAGCATAGTCATTGGAGATATCTGGGATTTTAATTGGATACCCACATTAAAATCCGGATCTATCTTACTAAATGGAGGAACCGATGGTACCAACGTTGGTCCAACCGGAAGTACCATACCCTGGGATCCAACAGGGGTACCACTTCCACTGATTCAATCAGTTATATCAAGCGAGATCATCAAGCAGGGTGACAATCTGGATGTGACGATTAAGGCAAGAGGAAACTGACCTGATGAAATTACGCCGTAAGCTACATGTTGCGGTATGGCTATTATTGATTTCGTATATTGCCAATAGCCAAACCTGGATTGTCGATAACAATCTGCAAAGACCGATAGGCGGTTACATTGTAAGTGACCTAGCCACGGCAATTACCGAGGCTACCGCCGGCGATACCATTTATATTAAGGCGAGCCCAATTATCTATGAGGGAGCCATACAGGAAATTGACAAGGAACTGACAATCATCGGGGACGGTTTCAAGGGTTTGTCATCGCAGGTCACTAGCATCATTATAAATATGGATGCCAGCAATACGAAGATATATGGCTTGAATATTCGGGATCGCATATCATTTAGCCAGAATGGGGTTGCACAAGATCTGGCTGATGTGAGAATCGCTTACAATTATGTCAAGGAAATAATTTGGAACTCTGGCAATGGGACTGATACTATTAGAAACCTAACAATTTCTTCAAATATTATAGGAAGTGGATTAACTACAGGTGGTACTGAGGCGCTGTTTCTTAACCCCAGAGTAGCGGGCGCATTAAACATAGAAAATAATGTATTTTTTGGCACTACCTCTGCAACACCGGGAGCCTCAATTCAGGCTTTTGACGCTTTGATTTCTGGCAATGCCTTCGTTGGATCAGGTACCGAGAATGCTTTCGATTATCTGGAAGGTTCCTCTGTTGTTAATAATATTTTTTATGGCAGGTCTGTAGTGCCATTATCTGGAGGTGGCGGTAATTATTTTTACAACAATATTGCTTTTAGCACCACAGATGATGCCTTTACCTCCATAACCGCAACAGGTATAGACGGAGGTAGTAATCAGGCCGTCGATCCGGAATTCCTAAATATTACTTTGTCTTCAACCTGGGACTTTGATTTGTTTAGCTTAGAATACAAAGGCACATCACCGGCAGAAGCAGCCTCTATTGGACCTTCCGCTTCTTCATTCTCTGATAATGGTAAGTGGCTACCTTACATTTCTACAATTTCTGGAGCGCATGAAATTCCTTTTGGTTCAGGACTTTTTTTGAATGTCAAGGCTTTTATAGATACGGGTCTTCATGATGTTCCGAATTTGACGGCCTTTGAATTCTTCTTCGAAACTGATCTCGGTTTTGCTTCAAACAATATTTCTTCGACAAACGTACCTCTCGCACCGACGTTCAATGGTCAGGTCTACTTTGATACTGATGTACTTGCTCCTGGATCTTATACCATGTATGTGAGAGTAAAAGATGAAAACGTATGGGGTAGTTATACATCATATCCCTTAACAATTACTGAAAATTATTTACAGGGATATGGTATTGATGGGCTGGAATACTTTTTTGATGATGATCCGGGTGTTGGGCTTGCAACGTCAATAAGTGTAACCAGAGCTATAAACCTGAATATTCTCGAAACTGCGACAGCTTCTACTCTGCCCACGGGCTTTCATAACTTATTTATTAGAGCTATCGACCAATATGGACGATGGAGTTTGCCACATAGTACCCTCCTTTATGTTGATAATTCTAATCCAGCAAATACCGGCATTGTTCAGGCATTAGAGTATTTCTTCGATGATGATCCGGGATATGGAGCTGCAACACCATTGACGGTAAATACACCTGCCAATATCGTGGATATAGTGGATGCGATAGGTACATCGGGTTTGTCTACGGGCTTTCACAACTTATTTATTCGGGCTCAAGATGATGGAGGGATTTGGGGCTTACCGATTAGCAAATTGCTTTATGTCGATCCAGCAAGTTCCAGTGTTGTGTCTAATCTACAAGCCATTGAGTATTTCTATGATAATGATCCCGGATATGGTTTTGGAGCTACAATCCCTGTAACTCCTTCAACCAATATTGATCTGTTAGAAAACTTAAATGCAGACACTTTATCAAATGGGTTTCATAATTTGTTTATCAGGGTTCAGGATGATGGAGGAATCTGGAGTTTACCTCTATCCCAATTGCTTTACGTGGATCAGGCAAATGCAGGAATAGCAACTCCCGTTGATCTGGTGGAGTATTTTT
>CAYGUA010000019.1:45069-106486 GCA_964353015.1 uncultured Marinoscillum sp.
ATAATCTATTTATTAGAATCAAAGATGAAGGCGGTCGATGGAGCATTCCGATTTCCAAATTGCTTTATGTGGATCAGGCAAATGCAGGAATAGCAACTCCCGTTGATCTGGTGGAGTATTTTTTCGATGATGATCCGGGATATGGATTAGCCACCTCCATTGATTTGACCAATGCGGGTAGCATTGACGAAATGGTTTCAATGGTCAGTGATACCCTTGCTTCTGGTTTTCATAATCTATTTATTAGAATCAAAGATGAAGGCGGTCGATGGAGCATTCCGATTTCGAAACTCCTATATGTTGATTTGGCTGGGCAGGTGGTTTCAAATATTGAAGAACTGGAATATTTCTTTGATGATGATCCGGGTTATGGGCAGGGTTTATCTATTCCAATTTCTCCTTCAGAGCTCAATCCAGTTAGGAAGATTATTCTAAATGCAACTGCCTTACCGGCTGGAAATCATGTTTTGGGAGTAAGGGCGAGAAATGAATTGAATGTATGGGGGATCACTTCTCACGAACCTTTTATAAGTTTTCCACCGTCCCGAGAGCTTGATTCGGTTTCTTTAATCTTATTCTATAACAAAACGAGTGGTAGCAACTGGAATCAAAATACAAATTGGGTTTCAGGAAGTCTCGACACTTGGTATGGCGTAACAATGAAAAACAACAGGGTTGATTCAATCAAATTAAGTGGGAATAAATTGGATGGAATACTGCCGCCTCCTCTTGCTTATGTTGATGAGGTTACTTATTTGGGTCTTGCTGATAATATCCTTAAAGACACCATACCTTCAACTTTTGAGGATTTGAATAAGCTCATCACACTAGAACTTAATGCAAATCAGTTTAATGAGATACCAGATTTATCAGGAATTGGCTCTCTTCAGACTTTGGCTCTGGATTCAAATTATTTCGATTTCGGTGATCTGGAGCCACTGGTATCAATCCCAAATCTATCTTACAGCAATCAACGCGTCTTCAAAGATTTTCCAATAGACTCACTCGTATCAATTGGTCAAACAATCACGCTGGATAAACTCATAGAAGGAATCAATAATGAATATCAATGGTATCAGAACACTCAACCTCAAGCATTTGCTGATATTGAAGATTACGATATTCTCAGCTTTGATTCAAGAGATACAGGGACATATGTACTTCGTATTAATAATACACTTATTTCAGATTTACAGCTGGAAACAGCACCATATCATCTTAGAATTTCTGATTTTGAGGAGGATTCGTTGGCCATGGTTTCCTTGTATCAGTCCCTCGGTGGAGCAGGGTGGAGCAATCAGACAAACTGGCTCACATCAAGTTTATCCTCATGGTCAGGCGTACAGGTAAATAATAGAAGAGTTACAGGCGTTAATCTATCCTCAAGAAACTTGAAAGGCAAAATCCCGGAAGATTTCGCTTATGCTGATTCATTGCAGCAAATCGTTTTTGCTAACAATCAAATTACTGATACCATTCCTGAGAGTTTCATCAGGTTTAAATATTTGCAGCATATGGATCTATCTGGAAATCAAATATCATCAATACCTGCTTTTAGAAGTTTGACAGATTTGATCGATTTGGATGTATCAAAAAACAGACTTCAATTTGAAGATTTGGAAAAGAATATTGGTGTGGCAGGATTTGCCTATGCACTGCAGGATAGTGTGGGTATAGCTGCGGATACAGTGGTCGATGTAAATACGAGTTTGGCTATAGCCAGATCCATCACAGGAGCCAACAACAATTATCAATGGCTTTTAAATGGCAGCCCTATTGCAAACGAAATGGGAGATTTGATTCAGGTTGACAACATTCAGTTTGAGAATGAAGGAAATTATGTTTTGAAGGTAACTAACAATTTAGTTCCTGATCTGGCCATGTACACGCGTGCATTCGGATTAGGTGTAAGCAGCTTAAAGCGAGATTCACTGGCTTTGTTGGCATTGTATAACGAAACGGGAGGAGACCAATGGACTACTGCTGTGAATTGGAAAACGGCGAAGATAACCTCACCATGGACGGGAGTGGATTTAGGATCCAGTCGTGTGACAGGATTGAGATTATCAGGATTTAATCTTACAGACACCATACCTAAAAAAATAAGGGAAATTACCAGTTTAGAAAATGTCGACTTTTCCAACAATGATCTGAGATCTATACCAAACTTGACTGGTATGTCAAAACTCACATCACTTAACATTTCTGGAAATAGCATTGGGTTTGCTGAATTAGAAGCTAATAGATCGATAGGAAGCTTTACTTATTCACCCATGGATAATTTTTCCATTGATAAACAAGTTAAAATTGAGGTAGGTGGAGCTTATGATATGCACATTGATGTTTCTGGCAAAAACAATAGTTATCAATGGTATATGAATGACCAACCTATTTCTGGCGCAACAAAACCAACTTACCAGATTCAAAGTATTGAATACGACAGTATGGGATATTATAGAGCAGAAGTTACAAGCTCAATTATTACTGATCTCACAATCCACAGTGGTAGGACAGAGGCTTTGGCAGTTGCAGATATTTCAGGTACAATTTTCAAAAATACTTCTCCCTATAACATCGGATATACCACACTCTATAAAATTATTGCTGGTCCATATGATTCCATTGCATTTTCGACAATGGATGCACAAGGCAAATTTATTTTTAAAAATCAGGTATTGGGAGATTATGTGCTTAAAACCTTTCCCGAAATAGGGCTTTTTGCTACCTATTATCGCTCTACTATTTTGTATACAGAAGCCGAAGCTATTCAACTGCGCGATCAAACTGAAAATCAATATAACATAACTCTTTCAGGTACAATTACTCCTCCGGGTGAGGAAGAAAAAGTTATAGGAATATTGGAATTGGATATTCCTGATGGCAATCGAATTGGCTCAAGAAGAAAAATCAAAAAGGCCGCTTGTGCTATGAGAAGGTTCAAAGTTCAAGGTAGGGACGAGCAAGACGTTTTTGATCGTGAACTATACGTAGAGACTGATGACGAAGGGATTTTCAGGTTTTATGATATGGAGGAAGGAACCTGGAGATTGGATATAGATTATCCTGGTGTTCCAATCGATGAAAACTCTTTCATTATTATGGAAATTAAGGAAGGTGAAACCTTAGAATTACTCGCGGTAATTACTGATGATGGTATCGAGGTGGAGCAAACAAACACCCTTTATTTTCATGTACCCTACTTAAAGCATGTTAATCTATTTCCCAATCCTTCAGCCAATATGACAACAATTAGTTATCTCGTTAATCGAAAAATTGAGGGAATGGATCTTCAATTTTGGTCTGTAGAGGGTAAACTTTTGAGTACCCAAAAGATGCCACATAAGCGAGGAGTACACAAGTTGGATTTAGATATTTCCAATTTAGATTCAGGGGTATATTTTCTACTGCTATCAAGTAGCAATGATGAGGTAGTGGTTCAACGAAAATTAATCATTCCTTAGTCAAAAAGGTTAGTGATGTCGTCTTTTGAAAGACTCTTGATGAAACTTTCCTCGATCGTGATCAAATCCTTGGCAAGTTTCATTTTTGATTGCTGCAGTTTCAGGATTTTCTCCTCGACCGTATCGCGCCCGATGAACTTATAAGTGAAGACCGTATTTACCTGACCAATTCGATGCGCCCGATCGACGGCTTGTGCCTCAACCGCAGGGTTCCACCAAGGATCAAGCAAGAATACATAATCTGCTTCCGTAAGGTTAAGTCCCAATCCGCCGGCTTTCAAGGAAATCAGGAATACACGGATGTGATCATTTTCCTGAAATTTTTCCACCTGAGCCTGTCTATCTTTTACCGAACCATCGAGATAAGCGTATTTGATATCTTGTTTGTGCAAATGATCTTCAAGAAGTTTCAGATGTTTCACAAACTGGCTGAAAACTAAAATCTTGTGATTTTTCCCCAACGCATTGCTCAGCATGTAGGTGATATCTTCAAATTTGCCAGAGTCACCTGTATATTCAGGATCTACCATCACCGGATGATTGGCTATTTGTCTCAATCTGGTCAAACCCTGAAGCAGCATCATCTGAGATTTGTGGATGCCTTCTGTCTCGATTATATCCAAAAGTTTGTTTCGATAATTGTTCTTTTCCTTATCGTAATATTCTCGCTGTTGAGCCGACAAGTCACAATACTGGATGTTTTCTATTTTCTCCGGCAGATCTTTTGCCACCTGAGATTTTTCCCTCCGGAGGATAAAAGGTTTGATCAGCGCGTTGAGTTTGGCGGTGCGATCTACGTCTTTCTTTTTCTCGATTGGGATCAGGTATTTCTCCTTGAAATATTTTTGCGTGCCGAGCAAACCAGGGTTGACGAAGGACATTTGTGACCAAAGATCCATGGTGCTGTTTTCTATTGGTGTACCTGTCAGGATCAGTTTTCTTCGTGATTTCAAAGTCAAAACCGCTCTGGAAATGATAGAATCAGGGTTTTTGATCGCCTGTGATTCATCAAGAATGATATAGTTGAAATAAAACTGACTCAGCAGCTCAGCATCTACCCGTGTGATGCCGTAGCTGGTGATCACCATATCATATTTGGCAAATTTGGAAGTATCCTTGACACGAGCCGTACCTGTATAGTCGAGTACTTTAAGTTTGGGTGTAAACTTTTTGGCTTCCATCTGCCAATTGTAGATGAGCGATGTGGGCATAATCAGCAGGCTGGTAGCGTTGTTATTTACTTCTTTTTCTTTCTGAAGTAATGTCAACGTCTGCACAGTTTTCCCTAGACCCATGTCATCTGCCAGGCAACCACCAAAACCATATTGATTCAAAAATTCCAGCCAGTTATAGCCAGCTTTTTGATAAGGTCTGAGCTCACCTTTGAAAGTGATTGGGGCTTCCTGATCTTCAATTTCAGAAAAATTAAGAAGTTTTTCCAGTTTCCTTGTCATCGCCACTTTGGCATGGTTGCCTTCCTGCAGTTCCTTCACAAGTGAGAGGTGAATCTTGTCAAGTTTCAGGTTGCTTTCTTCTGAAGTAGAAAAGGCAAACAAGTCACTATACTCACTGACCCAGCTGTCGGGAATCACGGCATATTCTCCATTTGGCAACTTGAATTCACGCTGATCTTTCAGAATATATTTTCGAATTGTGGTGAATGGAATTTCAAATTCTCCAAATCGGATATAAGCTTTGATATCAAACCAATCGATGTTTTCTGATATCTCTACATCAATATGGGTTTCACCAAGGAAATATTTCTTGGCTTTTTCATTTTGCTGACGCACTTCTACACCAATCTCTTTCAGAGACTTCATGTTGAGATTGAGCCATGAAATGGCCTGGTTTTTTTCTAAAGTTGAGCGGGAGCTTTTTAATGAAAGACCGCTTTTGTTCAGCTTGTCGATGATTCTTTTTTCCTGATCAGCGTCTCTTTTTATTCTATGAAAAATGTAATTGTCATCATTTTTTTCCAGCGATACACTTACGTTTTTGATTTTGTCTGCCTTGTACGAATAGGTGCCATATCTGAAACTCAATTCAAACAGAATCTTATCGGCTTCTGCCTTAGCATTTGATGAGCCATTTTGATCAAAAAGCGTAGTAGGAGCGATGGTTGCCAGCTCAGAAAATGTCAATACTGGTGCTGGCAATAGTTTTTCTGTCTTGATTTCGAAACCTTGAGCATACACATCAAATGACGCGATCAGCGGCGCTACAAATTTTTGATAATATGTTTCCTCTACGTTTTTTGGGATGAGAATAAATTTCTTATTGAAAAAAGGCTTGATTTTACTTCCATTCACAGATTTTTCAAAAGTGAAAAGTGTATCCTCTACCACTAACCAGCCGGGCTCTTTGCAAAGCAAATAACTGCCATTCTGATAGAAATGGATTTTTTCCTCATTGATTTTGATCGTTGGAAAATAATGTGTGTTTTCTTCATTTCTTCTAAAATGAAACAACACGGATGCTTTGGTTTCGGAAATTTTGATGGGCTTCCAGGTAGGTTCACCATCCTTGCCCATTTCGAAGAGCATTTTCCCTGCTATTCTGTCCAATATTCTGGCTCTTCGGCGCTCGAGATAGCCATCAATTTCATTTTGGAGCATGACGTCTCCTACATTTTTATCATAGATTTTCAGGAAAAATTCATTCGGTTTCAGCTTCTTTTTTTGAAACTTATTGACCACTGCATTTTGCTGAATCTCATCCATGATTTTGATGAGCTGATAATCGTTTTCATCCAGCCCACTGTCAAACTCCGCGGCGTTTTGTGATGAAATATTTTGATGAGAAAATGTGAGACGCTCCTTTTCATCCAGCTGCACCACGAAGGATTCAAACAAATAACCCAGGTACTCGTGCTCATATAGTGAGTAAATAATTTGAAACGGCTGATCTGGGGATACTTTCATTCAATTGTGCAATAGGCAAGTTTCGAATCTAAAGATTTTGATTCAAATAACAAGACTATTTTTTCATGTGATCATTGGAGTGCTTCTACTGAAGCGCGTTTAGCCGCACTGAATGCTGGCTGCACGGTGGCCAAAAGTGTGATGATGATTATACTCAAAACAGTAAAGGCGACATCTATCCATCTCACTTCGATGGGGTAGGCGAGCATGATGGTGGTGGCTGTTCCCATTGGCACAAAGCCAAAATATTGTTGGGCATAACATATGGTCAGGCCAAGGATCAATCCGGTTGTTGCGCCGGTTCCAGCTACGATGGCTCCTTCCATCAGGAATATGTTTCTGATCAGCTTGCGCGATGCACCTTGCGCCATGAGCACGGCTACATCTTTTTGCTTGTCGAGAATCAGCATTTTTAAAGAGAAAAAAATATTGATCGAAGCGATCGCGATGATAATCGAGAAGGTGAGGAAGAGGAAGAATTTTTCAAGGTTGAGTGTGCGGTAAATATCTCCATGAATTTCATCGCTTGACTTCACTACAAATTCCTCACCTAGCAAAGTTTGTAACTGCTTTTTTACGGAATTGGTGTTGGCATTATCAGCGATTTTAATTTCCAGTGAGGTGCGTTTTCCCTGATAACCAAAAAGCGATTCAGTGAATCTGATGGGTACAAACACATAGTTGTTATCAAAATAATTTTCGATAGCGAATACGGCCCCCGGCAATATTTTTTTCACTCGAAATAGCTTATCCGGGCTGGTCACATTGGCAGCTATGTCTTGTGGATAATAGATCTGCAGCGCATAATAATCATTGGCAGGATTCACCGAGAGATCGTATTGTACGCCTCGCCCCAATATGGCAAAGTCTATGTTATTTTCATGGAGCTTGAGCTCGCCGAAAACAATGTTGTTGTCAAGTCGTCCCTGATCCAGGAAATTATCGCTGACACCTTTGAGTCTGGCTACACGCTGGGAGCTGTTGTATTTCAGTAGCGCATTGTCCTCGATTACTTCCGTGATGATTTCTACGCCTTCCACCCGGGCAATATGATCGTGTAATTCTGGTGTATAAAAAAAGGACTTACCGATGCTGGCATTCACCACCAGATTGGGATCTACCGTGCTGTAGATAGAGCGCACCAATCCTTCTAATCCATTAAAAACTGAAAGCACTATGATCAAAGCCATGGTACCAATGGCCACTACAATCATGGAAATGATGGAGATGACATTGATGAAGTTTTTTTTCTTCTTTGACAGAAAATATCTCCTGGCTATGAAATAAGCGAGATTCACTGATCAGTCTTCGTTTTCTTCTTTACTTGCCGGTGGTATATTCAGGCTGTCGATAAGCTTATCAATGTGAGAGGCTTTTTCCTCGGTATCATCATGAACAAAGGCGATTTCCGGTACGATTCTCACCATTTTACCGATTTTGTTTCCGAGCAGTTTTCTCACCTCACTTTTGTTTTCATTCAGGTTAAAAAAAACTTCTTCTGCATTTTTCACGGGGAACACGCTCAGAAAAAGCTTTGCAAAGCTAAGATCAGGAGAAACCTGTACGCCGGTCAAAGTAACGAGGCTGTTGCCAAAGAAATGTCTTGGATCTTTCTGAAATATCTCCCCCAGATCTTTCTGGAGCTGTCGTGCGTATTTTTGTTGTCTTTGACTTGCCATAATTTGGACAAATATCCACAATTAATTTGTTAATTTCGAACCACGTCACATAGCGAAAGGTACCAACTTGCTCCGATTCTTTAGAAAAAACGATCCTTACAAACTCGTATTTGTATTTCTTATTTTGATTGCCATCCGTGCATTCTGGGTAATTTTTGGATTGCCTTTGTCCACAGCGGAATTGAAGATGCTTTTGTTGGGAGAGCGACTGGGTAATGGTTTTGTCATGTACAGCGAAACTTATGACTATACCGGTCCGCTTGCAGCTATGGTCTATAAATGGTTGGATTTCATATTCGGTTCGTCACGTTGGGTGCACATGATTTTTTCTACTTTGCTCATCATATTTCAGGCGGGTATTCTCAACAGTATTTTATTAAAAAACAAATCATACGAGGAGAATAACTACATCCCGGCATTTTTGTATGCCATTCTCATGTCCTCAAACATGGATTTTTTCGCTTTGTCACCTCAGCTTATGAGCCTCACATTTGTGATTTTATCGCTCAATCAGATTTTCCGAAGGATCGACAATGTGGTCACGGATGAGTTGTTTTTGTTTGCCGGAATTTATACCGGGTTAGCCACTTTTTGCTACTTGCCTTCAGTGATTTATTTCGCCACATTCCTGCTTTCATTCATCATCTTCAGTTCGGCTGCCTTGCGCAGGTTGCTAATCTTCATTTTTGGATTTTGTGTGGTTTTTCTGCTTATAGGCGCCTATTATTTCTGGTACGATTCTCTGGAAGATCTTTGGAATCTCTTCATTCTCGGCGGATTTTTCAAGCCGAAAACCCATTTCGTTCAGTTCGATGAGTTGTTCCAAATTGCCTACGTGATTCTTGGTGTGCTGTTAGTGAGCCTGAGCGTTTTTGTCACTGCGCGGTTCACCAATTTCCAGCAAAACATGATGCGTGTGATGCTGCTATTTATTGTGGCAGGAGGATTGGCAGTGCTTATTTCTCCAGAATTAAGCCCGGCAGCTTTGCTATTTATTATGCCACCGATGGCCTTTTTTCTTACACATTATTTCCTCAAGCTGCAAAGGAAAATGTTGCGGCGCGTGATGCCTACTTTGATCATTTTCATGCTGCTCATTTATCCCTGGATTTTAAGGAACGATTTTAAGGAATTTATCATCCCTGATCGATCCAATCTTATTCAAGACAAGAAGGTCATGCTACTGGGCAGTGATCTTAAGCTATATCTTGACAATGAAATGGCTTCTCCTTTTGTAGATCCATATTCGAGCAAGCAAAAACTATTGGGATTGGATTATTTTCAGCAAGCATCCGATTTGTATGACGTCATCCTCAAATCTGATCCTGATGTAATCATTGACGAATGGAATATGGTTCCTGCCATTTTCAACAGATTTCCGAAAATAGAAAATCGCTATAAAAAGGGCGTTTACGGTTATTACTGGAAAATCAACAGCTGATTTTGTCCACTCTGCGCTGATGTCTGCCTCCTTCAAAGTCAGTCGTCAGGAAAGTTTCCATCATGCTTTCTGCCAATTCATAAGCGATAAATCTGGCGGCAAAGCAGATCACATTTGAGTTGTTGTGTTCGCGAGTAACCTTCGCCAGATCACGGTCCCAGCAAAGTGCCGCCCGAATGCCCTGATGTTTGTTGGCAGTGATAGTCACTCCTTGTCCCGAGCCACAAATCAACACACCAAAATCGCATTCTCCATTTTCGATGGCAGTGCAAGCTGGATGTACAAAGTCAGGATAATCTGCAGAATCTGCCGAGAATGGGCCAAAATCTTTGACTTCATAACCATTTGCAGTCAACCATGCTGCTAATTTTTCCTTATAATAAAACCCGGCATGATCGCCTCCGATTGCTATTCTTTTACTCATCTTTCAATTTTAGTTGTGATGATTTTAATTCTTTTCTTGCGACTCTTTTTGCTATCCAAATGCCAACCTGATACAAACCAACCAAAGGCAAAGCGACTAAAACCTGACTGAATGGATCCGGAGGAGTCAGCATGGCACCCAAAATCAAGATCACTATAATCGCATGTCTGCGAAATCGAATCATCAGCTCTGCAGAGATCAATCCAGCTTTTGTCAGGAAATACGTCACAATTGGTAATTGAAATAAAACTCCACAGGCCACCACAAGCGTGACAACCGTCGTGACGTAGGAGACAATATCAAATTCATTCAGAATAGATGCATCGATCTGATAATTGGCCAAAAAATTAATGGACAAAGGTGTGACTATAAAGTAACCGAATAATACACCTGTGATGAAGAGAAAACTCACGTAAAAACTTGCTCCTCTTGCTGCATTACGCTCTTTTGGATACAATCCTGGCTTGATGAAGCGCCATATTTCCCAAAAAGCATAAGGAAAAGCAAGCACCAGACCAACCACGAATGACGCAGTAATGTGCATCGTAAACTGGCCGGTCATCTGTCTGCTTTGGATGATGAACGGAAGCTGTTCAATGCACAAAGCTGGCGAGCCAATCCAAAGGGACATTTGGCAAAGCATATCGTAAGTCCAGAAATCCGGTCTGGATGGGCCCAATATGATGGTGTGAAAAAGAAGATCTTTGGAAATAAAAGCAGCAATTGCGAACACTACGATCGCAATCAATGACCTGATTATATGCCACCTGAGTTGCTCCAGGTGGTCTAGAAAGGTCATGTCGCCTTCTTCCTCAATTTGGTCTAATGGCATAGTTTACTTTATTGGTACAAAGGAAACTCCTTCATCCAATTGTTAACTTCGGTTTTTACTGCAGCTATTTTGGCCTCATCGGTGTGGTTGGTAATTACAGCGTCGATGAACTCAACAATTTTTTCCATATCCGCTTCCTTCATTCCTCTTGTAGTTACCGCTGAAGTACCCACTCTGATGCCCGACGTGATAAAAGGCGATTGCGTATCAAAAGGCACCATGTTTTTGTTCACGGTAATATCGGCAAGGATCAAAGCATTTTCAGCGTCTTTTCCAGTTAATCCTTTGGATCTGAGATCGAGCAACATCAAGTGATTGTCTGTTCCTCCAGAGATCAGTTTATAACCTTTGTCCACAAAAGCCTGAGCCATTACCTTGGCATTTTTCTGAACCTGAAGTACGTAATTCATATAATCTTCAGACAATGCTTCACCGAAAGCGACTGCTTTAGCAGCAATCACGTGCTCTAATGGGCCACCTTGCATACCAGGGAAAACACCTGAATCAAGGATCGAGCTCATTTTTCTAACAGTTCCTTTGGCTGTTGTGATACCAAATGGATTGTCTTCATCTTCACGTACCATGATCAAACCACCTCTTGGTCCTCGCAAAGTTTTGTGTGTAGTTGTAGTTACAATGTGGCAATGATCAAGCGGATCATTTAACAATCCTCGGGCTATCAGTCCGGCAGGATGTGAAATATCTGCCAACAATACCGCACCAACTTCATCAGCGATAGCTCTGAATCTTTCATATTCCCAATCTCTGGAATATGCAGATGCACCACAAATGATCATTTTTGGCTTTACCTGAAGCGCTTTTGCTTCAACCTTGTCCATATCAATCAATCCTGATTCTTCCTCCACACCATAGAAGTTGGCGTCAAAATATTTACCTGAAAAATTTACTGGAGAACCGTGTGACAAATGGCCACCGTGAGAAAGATCAAAACCTAAAATCGTATCGCCCGGATTCAAACAAGCAAGAAACACTGCAGCGTTGGCTTGCGCACCGGAATGTGGCTGTACATTGGCCCAATTGGCTCCAAACAATTCTTTAACCCGCTCGATAGCCAGGGTTTCTACCTGATCTACTACCTCGCATCCGCCATAATATCTTTTACCAGGAAGTCCTTCAGCATATTTGTTGGTAAGCACACTGCCTTGAGCCTCCATTACCTGAGGAGAAGTGAAATTCTCTGAGGCGATAAGCTCGATTCCTTCAATTTGTCTTTTTTTCTCTTGCTCGATTAGCTGAAAAACCTGATTGTCTCTAGTCATTTTAATTTGTTTGACCCGTGCTTCTGTAAAACGGGAGGTGGTTTTAGATGCGGCAAAATTAGTTGGTTGGGTTCACTTTAACAATCAGATTTTCCACAGTGATTCGATTGACCTAATTTTAAGGCTATCTTTAGATTTTTATTGAAAAGGAATGCTTGAGGAATTAAGAAAAGAAATTGATCAGCTCGACGACAAAATCATTGAACTTCTGAATAAACGAATGGAAGTGGTTTTGAAGGTTGGCTCGTTTAAAAGAGACAGTAAAGCGGCTATATACCGACCAGAGCGCGAAAAAGCCATTGTAGATAGATTGGTTGAAAACAGTCAGGGCATTTTAAGCCGTGCAGCCATTGAAGCCATATTTTTTGAAATATTTGCAGTAAGTAGAAATTATGAACTGCCAGAAAGAATTGCTTATTTGGGGCCGGAAGGTAGTTTTACCCATCAAGCTGCGGAATCGCGCTATGGCGCGATGAGTGATTATATTCCTCTGGATTCTATTTCTTCAGTTTTTGAAGCGGTAAAAACTTCAAGAGCAAGATTTGGAGTTATTCCGATTGAGAACAACCAGGAAGGGACAGTTCAGGAAACCATTGATTTCCTTGCTAAGCATAAATTGACCATAGCAGCGGAGATTGTCTTGCCTATTCATTTTTCTTTTGCATCAAAAGAAGAAAATCTGGAAAACATCAAAACCGTCTATTCCAGAGACATTGCTTTCCGCCAATGCAAAAACTTTTTGGAGGATTATTTTCATCATGATGTGAAGCTCGTGCCGGTGAGCTCTACGAGTCGCGCATGTAAAATAGCGCTGGAAGAAGACAATGCTGCTGCCATCTGTGCACCTATAGCTGCGCGCCAATATAAACTTCCAATTCTTTATAGCAACATTCAAGATTCGGCAGATAATCAAACCAGATTTCTGATCATCTGTCAGAATTTTGTAAATCAGGTGAGCGGTCAGGACAAAACTTCCATCATCGCCAACTTACCAGATGAGCCGGGTGCTTTGGTGAGATTCCTTCAGCAATTTCAAAATGCAGGAATCAACCTTTGTAAAGTCGAAAGCAGACCGGCTAAGCAGGGTACTACATTCAAATATGTATTCTTCGTGGAATTTGAAGGTCATTTTCATGACCCTAATGTTCAAAACACAATCAAACCGTATTTGGATAACATCATTTGGCTGGGTAGCTACGTGCAGATCTGCTAAGCATTTAAATCGAAATTAAATTGGCCAAAACGCGCACTTCTTTTTATTGCCAAAACTGTGGAACCAATTCACCAAAATGGGTAGGAAAATGCCCTTCGTGCGGTGAGTGGAACACATTTGTGGAAGAAATAACCCAAAAATCGAAAGCTGCGAATAAGGAAATTTGGCATGGTGATACGGAAAGATTGGCACCACAGAAGATTCAGGATGTCAGCTTCGATGCGCAGAGCAGAATCAATAGCGGATCTTTAGAACTTAACAGAACATTAGGAGGAGGAATTGTACCTGGATCGCTCGTGTTGGTTGGTGGAGAACCGGGAATCGGTAAATCCACCTTGATGCTTCAGATGACCATTCGCCTACCGAAAATTAAAAGTCTCTACGTGTCTGGCGAGGAAAGTCTGCAGCAGATCAGAATGCGCGCTGAACGTATTGGCATCAAAACGGATAATTGTTATTTGCTGGCAGAGACTTCTCTTTCAGAAATATTGAATCAGGCGGTGCAGCTTCAGCCAGAGCTGATCATCATTGACTCAATTCAGACGCTATACATGGATGAGCTGGATGCATCCGTTGGTTCGGTGACTCAGGTGAGGGAATGCACCGGAAAGCTGATGAAATATGCCAAGCAAACCAATGTGCCAGTGTTTTTGATTGGTCATGTGAACAAAGATGGAGCAATCGCTGGCCCAAAAGTCCTGGAGCACATGGTGGACACGGTGCTACAGTTTGAGGGCGACAGACACATGTCCTACCGGATTTTGCGTACCTCCAAAAACAGGTTTGGTTCTACCTCCGAGTTGGGGATTTTTGAAATGCGCGAGACTGGGTTGAGAGAGGTGACCAACCCATCAGAAGTATTGATTTCGCCAAGAGAAGCATTTTTGAGTGGTGTGGGAATTGGTGCAACCATGGAAGGTAATCGACCACTTTTAATTGAAGTTCAATCACTGGTAAGTCCAGCTACCTACGGAACACCTCAGCGAAGTACGACCGGTTTTGATGGTAAAAGGCTGAATATGCTTTTGGCTGTTTTGGAAAAAAGAATTGGCGTAAGATTGAGTCAGCAGGATGTGTTTCTCAACATTGCTGGCGGTGTGAAAGTCAATGATCCGGGTTTGGACTTGTCCATTTGCGCTGCATTGTTTTCATCTTTCGATGATGTTCCTATCCCTGAAAAAGTATGCTTCTCAGCAGAGGTTGGCTTAGGAGGTGAAATCCGGGCAGTCAACCGCATAGAATCAAGGATCAGCGAAGCTGCCAAAATGGGCTTTCAGGAAATCTATATTTCAAAGCACAACACCAAAGGACTGAATCTTGATAAGCAAGGAATAAAAGTGAAAGCATTTACCAAGCTTTCGGATGCTTTTCAGGAATTATTTCGATAACAGACTTCAGGGCTAGATTTTTTCCAACACAATTTGTTCATTGAATTTCTTCACGATGATGTTGAAATAGCTTTTCAATTTGGTGTAATCATCAGAGGTATAAACTGATTTTTTGAAATTAACAGATGCAACAAGTCCAACTTCATCTTCCTTGGCGGTGATATCATACTTTATTGTGATCAGGGAATTGTCCAGTGTATAACTCTCAGGAATAGACACCACTTTGTAATTGGCGGGAATGATTAATTTGGACATATATTCCTCATTTCTTTTGTAGATCAAATCAACAGGGTAATTTCTGGTGTCCGCTGTAAAAGGATTTTTGGATCTCGTACTTTTTAATAATGGACTGATCAAAATTTTATCATCTATGATCTCAAGCGGAAAATCAGCCGAATAGCTGATCATGTAAGGTCTTGAATTGGTTTCATAAAATCTCGTTTCTACACGCGACACATTCGAAAATCCCTGATCAAGCAAATGCTCTTCGATCAGCTGCTTATCGTCTTTGAATTGTGTTTTTTTGGAATAGGCATCAAATTCAGTTCTGGTTTCAAATACTTCGGCTTTTATCTGTTGATTTTCTAAATCTAACTCCAGTTTGAATGCGGTTTTGTCCAATGATTCTATGTCGGAATACAAATCCACCCAAATTGGCTCTTCTGCCACCATCAATGCTTTGTCGTTTATACATCTGATAGGAATGCGATTGAAATTAATATTTGGTTCGGTCGCATCAGCGAAAAAGCTGCCATTGTCTGTTTCTACGTATGCGATCACATAATTGAAATATGAAGCAAATGGATAGTCTGGACGCACTTTTCCATGGTTTCGGGTACTAAGCAATACAGGGCGGGCGTTGATCCCAGCTTCTTGTAGCATCCCGATTAAGAATAAATTGATATCGCCAATGTTTCCAGTTTTGGTTTTGATTAGATTTTTTGGATTTTCACTTGCATGTTCGCCATAAAATTCATTCCAGTGAAAGTTCTGTTTTACATATTCAATGATAGTTTGAGCTTTCTTTTTGGAATCGAGTTCTGATATTTTCAGTTCTTCCTCAAGAATGCCGGTAGCTTCTTTCCCACTTTTTTTAATGTATTTACCAAATTGTTCATGCTTTTGATAGGATTCTACCAGCTCGGGCCAAGTTGACATCACATCCGTTTTAGCACCATTTAGGGAATGGTACTTTGCCAACTGAAAATCTAATTTCATGATGTAATCATTTCGACTACTTATGTATGACTCATCCTTGAATGCAGGGATATCTTTGAGGATGTAAGTATGTATGTAATCATTGTAAGTAAGAGTTGATTTGTGTCGCGAAATACCTTGATCAACAACACTGGTTTGCTCATCAAATTTGGATATTCCTTGCAGCAGAAATACGTATTCATAAAATGGGATCATCCTGGCGATATATTCACTATATACTGTTGGAATTGATGATTGAAATTCCCAGTCGGGTAGGTTGAAGAAAAAGGGAGAGACTAAAGTGTATTTAATTTCTATGACCGAGCCAATCTTGACTTTTGGCATAGCAAAAACCTTCTTTTTCCAATATTGGTTGATGGTCTCGTCATAGACACTTTTCGGGTCAAGTGAAGTTTTTTCGATTTTTATCCCATCAATCAGGTTGTAGGTGAAGGCTTCAATGTCAATTACTTTTTCTGTTTTGCCATAGCCATCGGTATAATAGGCGATTGAAAAATCTGCGTAATCCAACCCTTCTTCACTCATTATTTTGATCCTTTTTGTTCTCGTGAAATGCAGTTCATACCATCCTTCCAAATCAGCAAATCTGGTTTCTCCTTTATCAAAAAGAATAACGGCCGATGCTTCAGGATCAAAATCAGGAACGTATTCGAATGAACCGAGTCCAATTCTTTCAAACTCTTTAGATATATTGGTTTGTGTCCACCCGGCGAAGTGGATTAAAAACAAGATCATGATGGAGAGGTGCACTTGTTTCATGCTTGGATTGAGATTAAGGTTAGTGATTTATTTTTCAAGCACGATGGCATCATTGAATTGCCTTACTATAATGTCAAAATAGCGTTGCAGGTCGGCATATTCTTCTGAGTTATAAATGGCTTTTTTATAGCGAATACTTCCGCTCACATCGATTATATTTCCTGACACGCTCGTATTGTAGATGATTTCGATTAAAGAATTATCTACCTGATAAGACTTGGGAATATAAGATGCTTTGTATCCATCAGGGATAGTTACAGCACATGAATATTCTTTGGACTGCCTGTAAATGAAATCTACTGGATAGGTTCTTGTTTTTTGAGTGAATGGATTTTTTGCGATTGGGAAATTGATGAAAGGTTTGACCAGGATTTTTCCATCTATCTGTTCAAGTGCATATTGTGCACCAAAGGCAATCATGTAAGGCACATCGGGATTGTCATAAAACCTGCTTTGTACACTCTTTATGTTTTTATAACCTAAATCGAGAAAATGATCTTTTATTTTAGCCTTATCGTTTTTGAACTTATCCTTGTAAGCATAGCTATCGTATTCGGTAAGATTTTTAATAACTATCGTTTGAGCTTTTGCACTGTCCGCATCTACTGTAATTTTTATAGATGTCTTTTCCAACGACTCCACGTCTGTGTATAAATCTACCCAGCCAGGTTCTTCGTCAATGATTAAACCCTGACCATTGATGCAGCGGATAGGAAGTCGGTTATATGGAGTATTTGGGTCAGTTCCATCAGCTAAAAATGAACCTTTTTCAGTATTTACGAGCACTAATACATAGTTGAAAAAATCAGCGATCGGATATTCAATCCAGACTTTGCCATGGTATCTGGTGCTGCTTATTACTGGTTTGGCATCAATGCCCGCAGCATTGAGCATGCCAGTTAGAAATAAGTTTATATCCCCGACTGTTCCTGATTTGCTATCGATGAGTTTGTTTGGGTTGAGATTATCAGATCCAATACCCCCGACATTGGTCCAGAGGAAATTGTTTTTTACATAATTGATTATCAGTTTGGATTTTTCATAGTCGCTCCCGTTCAAACCACTAAAATCAAGTTCTTCCTGAATTATTTTAGCTGCTGCTTTTTCACATTTTTTCTGGTATTTACCGAAGTAATCGCTCTTGATCCTGTCATCTGCTAGCTTTGGCCAAGTGGTAAGATGTGTAAATTTTTGACCATTTTCTATCGATTCAGCCAGTTGGAAGTAGATTTTCATCACCACATGTTCTCTTCCTGTAGTATAGGATTCGTCCTTAAGTGATGGCACCTCCTTCATCACATAGGTATGTATGTAATCATAGAAACTCTGCTCAACCATACCATTTGATGCATAAACTCTAGCTACGCCAATCTTATCATAGTCGGCAGTATACTCGTCAAACTTTGTTATTCCTTGAGAGAGAACCACATGGGTATAGAATGGGATCATTCTGGCAACATATTTACTGTATACCACAGGAATATCAGTCTGGAAATTCCAACTTTTCATTTCGCCTCTTCTCAGAGGATAGTGGTCATACTTGATTTCAATGACAGAACCCACTTTCACATTGGGCATGGTGAAGATTTTCTTTTTATAGTATTTATTTTGCTGTTGATCATAAACTTCCTTCAGATCAAGCTCGGTTTTTACTATTTTATCATTCTCAACATTATAAGTATTACCGTGTATATTATTAACCAATTCAAATAAATCGGAGTTTTCCGCATAATAATAGATTTCCTGATTGGCTTTTTCCAAACCTTCCTCTGTCAATATTTTTATTCTATAGACAGTTGTGAATTTGGCCTTGTAGCCATTTGATATGGTTTCGAATCTTGTGTCGCCAATGTCAAAGAGCACCACGGCTGGAGCGTCCGGTTCAAATGCAGGTTCGTATTGCATATCTGCCATTGTGATTATTTCAAACTCTTGAGATAATTGAGCTTGGGAATATGCATGAAGAAATAACAGCAATGATATTCCGAGAGTTAGAGTTGCTTTCATTTGCTTTTTAAAATTATATAAGAACTTGATTCAAAACGTTTTATGTTATTGATAAAACTATATAATTCCTGATAATCATCCAGAGGATAATCTCCGCTATTTAGGAAGAAAGACCGCTGACACGTGATCTGATCAACTTTTTTAGCAAAACTGATTTCATATTTCCCAAACTTTGATTCAGTGCTAAAATTTTCCGGAATCTTGATTTCACCTATATCGGATAAATTCAGTGAATATATGATTGAATCTTTCTTTGAAATAGGGTAATTGAATCTAATCGGATGTAGCCTTTTGTCTGGTCTTTCATCCAATTCAAAATCTAATGAGGGAATAGTAAATGCATAAGAATCAGGTAATTTTCTCGCCATGTTTTGGATATTCAGATTCGCTTGAAAACCAAGAATTAATTCTGAATTGTCCTTTTTGATTAGTTCAACATTAGACAAATTGAATGATTGAAATGGGATCAAATATTTCCTGATGTAATTATTGGCCTTTTGATCAGAAGTGTTTTTTGCTAAATAGTTAAGACCTTCAAATTCATCTCCTCCCAATGTTACTGCCATCTCACATTTTGGATTCTCTATCTCCTTCAGATCAATTTTGGAAGTGCGGGTAATCCTCACATCTGATTCTTTGAGCTTTGGGGTTCTGATCAAACTACTTTGATTTTCATTTACAAAAAGAGCGTATCTGTTTTGAGTGAATGTGCCCAAATAATTAGCTTGAGGCCAATTGGCGGTGTTTTCCAGCCAAATAGTATCGTTTTCCAGAGGTACGCAAAGGATCACATGGTTAAACTGTGCTGAAGGCAAAGACAAGTTCAGTCGTTCCGCATTATCATCTGCATTAATTAATGTATAATATGACTTAATGCCCACCTCTTCTAATGCCGCTTGCATGTAATTGGTGAGTGCTTTGCAATCACCATAGCGGTTTTTCACAACATAGGAAGCAGGATATGGTTTTAAACCGCCAATGTCTATGGCTACCAAAATGTATCTGTGGTTGTCCTGCAGATATTTATAGATGATATCTATTTGCGTTTTAGGATCATCCACATCATTGATCAGTTTGTGAATGGTGATCTTCTCATCAGGTGGTAAATCATGCAGTCCCTGATTCAATTCATGGATCCAACTTCCATAGTCAGCCCATGTGTCGCTCGATCCTTTAATTCCATATACAAATTGAATAGGGACGACTTTTACCCAAGGGATAAGTTCATCAAGTGGCGGTGCGAATGAATTTTTTGTGATTCCTGGAAAATTGGAGATAGCCCACTTATGGATAATCCTTCCATCCATTGCCTCATATTGATAGTTAAAAATGTCAGAATAATCTTTTTTAATTTCAAAATCCTGCGGTACATCAATTGTAAGTGTGGCATTTACTGTAGGCACTCCATAATAATGAATGGGAGACCAATTAGCCAGAGAGATATATTGATTGGAGCTGGAGCGGGTTTTATAGTATATTCTGTAGGGATAGTCATTATGAACAAGGTTAAAAGTGAGCAACTTGTCATCTTCATGTAGTGCCATGTCCGAAACATAGCTTTCCGTTTGAATTTCAGATTTTTTTAATTTGCGAATGACATTCCCCCATTGATCCTGGATATTGGCCTCTACAACCTGAACTTTAGAGTTGCCATATTGTGGGACAGAAATCTGACCCAACCATTTTGCATCTTTGTTATCTACTTGATATAAAAAAGATTCTTCTTTGATAATGTGATTGCCTTCTACAGTAATTGATGTTTGTCTATCAAGTAATGCCCCTTTTTGTGAGAAACTTACTCTAGGTGTAATTGAGATTACAATTAGGAGAAAAAGGAGTCGGAAAGCTGATTGCATATAAGGCCTTTGACCAAATATAACATAAAATGCAATTGTAGAAGCAACTCACTACTTAGGTGGTTCGGACATGTACTCCGAAGGATCTCTTCGATCTTGTTTTGGGATGATATTATAGATTTCATCCTGACGTATCACTTCTACTTTTCGACCCATAAAGCTCTGACTCTGATGAAAACCAGGTCCTTTCTTTTTCACTTTTTCATCACTGATAGTAGTGGTCGCTCCGCGCCGAACTTGCTCATTCGATTTATGTTTGGTGCCCAGAATAAAATTGATTCCGACTCGCATATCGAAGGATTGAAATTTGGTCACATCAAAATTATAAATCTGATCTGCTGCCAGATAGAATTGTACCGGTCCTCCTTTTACGGCCAACGATGCACCAACATTAAAAAACTGCTGTGGAAGTCTGGTTACATTGACAGAACCCACAAAGAAATTTCCGAATTTTTGTTGGTAACCTGCTCCCAATAAGACTTTCATTTTACCCTGCACATATCGCATCCCTATGCTGGAAATCATGTTTCCACCGTATTCATTTACCTTATATGCCCAGCTCAAATATGCCTTTGGACCAATGAGCGTAGAATATGCTTTTTGATTTTTCTCAATACTGAATTGATCAACTAATGAATCTTTAACCATGGTCTCCAGGTTGCTGATCTTCTTGAGGTTAAAACCTGAATAAGTAAAACTGGTGTCTGAAACAAAGCGATTTTCAATATCCTCTTTCCATGAGATGTATCCCAAATCCGTAATTGAAGCAGAAATCCTGTTGTATTTATTCACAGTCCAGTCAAATCCCAAATCAAGTGCGAATCCTCGGTTGGCGTTTGATATGAGATGCGTCCCGATATTTCCAGTTTCACCTTGAGCTATATTGATGCCTGAAGATCGTAAGGACAAATTACTGATATCACCATTTAAAATGTAAGTTTCACCATTTGTGGAGAGATATGCCGACTGATTTTCCGGGGTGCTCATGTTGAAAAAACCCTGAAGATATTTCACTCTTGCTCCTAATACGACACCAGCATCCGGCGAAGGAAGCGTAACTCCAATACCATATTCACGGAAATGTGTGGCAGAAATGCGTGTTTTCCCAACTTGAATTTTCTGGTCAATAACTGTCGTATTTCCTTTGATCATGAAGTTCATGACACGGTTGTCATACAATACGTCTGCTTCGATGCGCTCATTGGCGAAAAGAGAATAAGACATTCCATTTTCCGCAACAAAGCCAAAATGCAATAAGCTTATTGTGGAATGAACACTAAGCATATTGTTGATCCCAAGATTATCTAGTCCTTTGCGTAAATCAACTTTTGAGCCTCCGGTTTCTAGTTTGGATACAACTTCACTATAGCTGAGTCTGTTATTATAATGCAGATGAATACCAGAAAGCACAGGCAAACCAAAGAATACTTTGCCATGTGGCACAAAAGCCGGATTGTAGCTGCCATTTTGAAACGTCGCATCGCCCAAATGATAAAATGATAAACTTGTCTGAGCCTGTGAAGAGACAGAGACAAATAAGCATGCAATCGATATGGCTATCAGGAATTTCTTCACTTATAAATTCACTTTTAAAGTCCCCACTGCTGAAACTTGAATATCCAGTTTGTAATCAGCCAGGATTTTCACAAAAATATCATTCGAATTCACACTTTCAGGTGTGTTGATAGTTACTCTCAGGTTTAACCTGCTTCCATTGTTCAAAGCAGTAATACCGTCTTCATCTAATGGAACATCTTCAATGTGTTTCCTTGGTTGTTTCAATGATCCATCAAGATTTAAGAATGGCGTATCGATGGCTTTGTGATTGGCCACAATGTATAATAAGGTATCATTTTCATCATAAATCTCCAGATCAAGCAGAACAGAAAATGGTATTTCATTGATGCTGATGATCCTCATAGTAAGTGAGTCGGTTTCACTAAAATTCAATCCACCACCAAGACTAAAATCAATATCACGCGAAAGATCATTTAATTGAACTTCCATCGGAAGTGTCGCTTCTATGTAGGTTGTAATTAAACTGTTGTCTTCTACAAAGTTGACAGCAGAAGCATCTTCCGGGTTTGCGATCGCAGAGAGATCAAAACCAATCACGTTTGGTGATCTTTCCAGCAATGTTCTGATGTTGGAATTGTCACTATTAAGCTCCAGAGTTGTATTGGCAAATTCACCGACAACAGTGGCACCATCAACTACCTGTGCTGTATTGGTGATGTCTCCGGTTAAGAATGTGGTATCAGCGGTGGCACCTGTTCCATCTACACCATACATTCCCTCAAATAGTATCCCCAATGGCAGACCAAAACTATTGACGAATTCAAATGCAAAGGTGGGATTACCAAAGACGAAACCGGAATTACCCAGATCTTCAAAAAAGCTAACTTCAAGCACCTGACCACCTACGGCTATGGTGTCTTGACCAAATCGCCCATAAATGATGTCAAATTCCTGATCTGAATAGCCAATTTCTACCTCGATATTGATAGGAGTAAATGCCGATCCTGCTGGAAGAAAGATCTGATAATCAAAGTCCAATTCGAATCTATTGCTATCATTTTCAAACTTTAATAGATTTTTATAAGTACTTAAATCAATGGATGTGGGTAATGTATTTGAGAATGAAGCTGCATTATTTGAAGACACTTCGCGTGTATTATCTACTGTTGCGACATAGCTTGTTGTCAATCCATTCAAAACTGGGTTTTGGCGTACTTGAAATGACATTTGACCTTGTTTGTAAAACACAGAGTCTATGGGATCATTATTTCCCGATGGAAATGCAACGTTAAATATGCTGTCGCAAATGCAGATTGTTGTATCTCGTGGAAAACCCGGTGTGGAAATGTTGATCGGAATGGAAATTTTCTTTGTGAAATTGGCAATGTTGATGATATCAGTACCTGTGTTAAATTCTGCAGTATCGCGATAAACCAAATAAAGCAAGGTCGAACTGTCCTCCTGAAGATCCAATTGAGAATCACCAACTTCCTCAATCAATTCTCTCATTGTATACGTCACATTACCAATTGGAATTGCAGTGTTGCTAGTAATGGTCGGACCTTCCAGATTATTGAAATCAAGATCATTGATATTGCACCTGACTGCAAGGAGCAGGGCGATGATAATAGAATAGAATACCTTTTTCACCTGTTTAAAATTGTTGAAATATAACCAATTAAAGAATCTTTTCGCCTTTTTTGATATTAAAACCTGCGATTCCCTGCAGTCCACCGGTATGAAGTACCATTATTTTACTTTTTGGTGGGAAATAATTCTCAGAGATCAGGTCATAAACGCCATACATCATCTTGCCGGTATATATAGGATCGAGGGCTATTTCGAAGCGTTTTTTAAACTGATTGATAAACTGAATGAGCGTTTCATCTACTTTACCATATCCACCAAAATGATAATTATTGTTGATGGCCCAGTTGGTTTTGTCAATACCCATCTCGTCAATAAGGCTTTGAAAATCTTTGGTTATAAATGATCCTTTTAATGAGGAAATTCCTATCAGTTTTTTGTCTTCCGGGAGCTTTTTGAGCAGACCTGCCATAGTGCCACCTGTGCCTACAGGGCAAATCAAATAATCATAATCTTCAATAATCTCATCAATGATTTCGGCCGCACCAGCTACAGCCAACGCATTGGTTCCGCCTTCCGGCAGAATATATGCATTTGGATAATTGAGTTTGATTTCGTCAAAATCAATTTTCAATCTTCTGAAATCTTCACGATTCACAAACTGAAACTTCATGCCATTTTTAGCCGCTTCAATCAATGTGAGGTTGCTGTTTTCATTGAGTTCATCTCCACGGATAATTCCGATACTATGAAAATCAAAAAATTTGGCTGCTGCGGCTGTTGCGGCGATGTGATTGGAATAAGCTCCTCCGAAGGTCAAAAGCGTTTGGAATCCTGATTTTTTGGCCTCAATCAGGTTGTATTTCAGCTTTCTCCATTTATTTCCCATGATTGTGGGATGGATCAGATCGTCCCGCTTCATCATCAAAGTAAGCCCGAGATTTGTAGTTTCTTCAGAAATCAGTTCGACAACCGGAGTGGGAACGGTAACCATATGCGCAAGTTAGATAAATTTGCCCCATGCAAAACGTGTCAGGCTCTCAGGAGGAGGAAAACCAGGAAGAAGAATTATTCATACAGGAAGTCATCAAAGCGGATCCAAAGCAGACTTTGCTGCGTGTGGATAAATTTCTGATGGACCGGCTGCCCAATGTGACACGAAACAAAATCCAGGCGGGAATTAAGGATGGTTTTGTGAAAGTGAATGGTGAATTGGTGAAAGCCAACTACAAGGTTCATCCCGGTGATGAAATTTCTATTTATCTGAGTGAACCCCCAAGAGATGAAGAGGTCGTGCCGGAAGACATTCCGCTGAACATCGTTTATGAAGATCAGCATTTGCTGGTGGTAAATAAACCAGCAGGAATGGTGGTTCATCCTGCATATCAGAATTGGTCTGGAACCTTAGTAAATGCCCTGGCTTTTCATTTTCAAAACTTACCGGAAATGGAGGGCAATGAAGGCCGCCCGGGTTTGGTGCATCGGATTGATAAAGACACCTCAGGACTTTTGGTGATAGCCAAAACAGAGCAAGCCATGACAGGACTGGCCAAACAGTTTTTTGATCACTCTATTGAGCGAACTTATTATGCTTTGGCTTGGGGCGTGCCTGAGGAAACGAAGGGAACGATTCATGTAAATGTGGGGAGAAGCTTTAAGGATCGAAGAATTACTGTGGCTTTCCCGGAAGGAGATTTTGGGAAAAATGCCATTACCCATTATGAGCTGCTGGAAGACTTGAGATATGTGAGCCTGATCAAATGCAATCTGGAAACAGGCCGAACCCATCAAATCCGAGCACATATGAAATGGATTGGTCATACGCTTTTTAATGATGCTACTTATGGAGGAGATCAGGTGCTGAAGGGGACTGTTTTTACTAAATACAAACAGTTTGTACAGAATTGCTTCAAGGTGATCCCAAGACAGGCTTTGCATGCCAAAACACTTGGATTTGTCCACCCAATCACGAAAGAACACATGCAGTTTGATTCTGAATTACCAGAGGATTTTGCACTCGTTCTTGAGAAATGGAGGGGATATGTGAGTTTTACTGACGAACCTAAGGAAGAGTAAAGTGGCTGCCGTAATTGCCGGATTGCTTTTCCTTACTGTTGCGATCACAATCGTCATTAACTTTTTCAGTGTATTTCTGGATATCTTCAATTTTTTCTTTGGTGATAAAAGAAACACATCGTGGCTCCTCAAGCCTCTTAAGAAAGAATACCACATCTTCATTGCTAACAACTTCACATTTTATAAAAGACTGAATTACAGTCAAAAAAGGACATTTGAGCGACGCTTGCAAAAATTTATTGATAAGAAAAACTTCATTGCCAAGGGGGATTTAAGAGCAATTACCCATGAAATGGAAGCTTTAATCGGCGCAAGTGCAATTCAAATAACCTTTGGGTTACCAAGCATTTATTTGGATCATTTTCGAGACATTTATTTGTATCCGGATACCTATCAATCCCAAATCACAGGAAGATATCACAAAGGCGAGGTAAACACTTCTGGCATAATAGTATTGTCCTGGAACAACTTCCTATCGGGCTATTTGGATCCGGATGATGGCAGAAATCTCGGGCTGCATGAGATGGCTCACGCATTGAAAATTGAGGATTACACCAGAAACTCCGAATTCAACTTTTTGGACCAGTCGTTATTGTTAGAGTTTGTCAAGCTTACAAGACTAGAGGCCATTGCAATCATGGATGGTAGGGATTCGTTTTTCAGGGAATATGCTGCTACCAATGATCATGAGTTTTTTGCTGTGGTAGTTGAGAATTTCTTTGAGCGGCCAGAATTATTTAAAAGAAATCATTTGAGGCTTTATCAACTCACAACTCAATTATTAAATCAAGATCCTTTGAAATATATTTAGCCGATTCCACCTTATAAATTTATACACGTTTTCGAAACGTGTATAAAAAATCGGATATTCTATACATATACTGAGGTGATCGTCAATGTTCTCATCGAGCATATTGAGTTGAAAATGCTTTTTTCCACTCTCATAAATCGCCGTTTTTGGTAAGAAAATCACTGTTTTTAAAATGTCGGGTAAATGTCGTGTGGATGCATCTTTAGAAATTTGTGCATGATCTTTGGCTATACTAGCCTTGTCGAAAAAAAAATATGGATGTATTTAAACAACCCAACCTTGGAAGGATCATTCAGTCCTTAAGACAGGAAAAGAAGCTGACTCAAGAGGAGTTAGTAGAAAAATGTAATGTGAATGTACGCACACTTCAGCGCATTGAAGCAGGAGAAGTAACACCACGTGAATACACAATTAAGGCTATTTTAAGCGCTCTAGAGTATGAAATGGATAGCGTTGAGTCCACTTATAGGCGCAAGGAATCGATTAAACGCCTGCATTTGGCATGGATTGCTGGTGTGGTCTATTTTATGATGGGGATTGCAGAAGTAGCAGCAGATTTCAGTCGTTTCGAACCGGATTTACCTATTTACTTTTCGTTTTTATACACAGTAGTGAAGATCTTGGTGGCTGTTTCCTATTCCCTCTTTATGCTCGGGTTTTTATCCATTGGCAAAACAGAAAAAAATTCTATCCTTCAAATTGCGTCCTATCTTATGGCAGGTTCAATGATTATCATTTGCACATATGACTGCATCTCTATTTTTACATCTTTTACCTTTGAAGAATTCATGGGCATCAAAGGAGTTGAGGCTGTGGCTTTTGGTAGCATAGATGTGCTTTTTGGGATAGCTTTATTCAAGTTGGGCGCAAAAATGGGTTTGCCAGCCAAGATTGCGGCAGTTCTCGAAATAGCAGCTGGGGTTTGTTTTGTTACTTTTTTTCTGGCACTACCGGGTCTTTTTTTCCTTTTACTAGCTACCATTTTGGAGATTGTAATTCTTTATAAATATTACGACCTTTTAATAGCCGAGAAGTAGTTTGTCCTCTGTTCTTTTGGTCGGTGTTTTCACCGACCAATAATTCACCCTTACTCATGCCCAGTATAATTTAAGCGGCCAGAAGGTCGGATCATATTTTAGGTTACAACCTAGAGGAAGACGGTCTATATGAGTCTAATGATTGGGATATACTGGCTCTGATGATCGCCTGTATCCTTTTTGTTTGCGACAGAACTAACCAACAGTATCATGAAGAAGAGTAAGCATCTATACATGTATTTGAAACGTGTATAAAAAAAGCGATATTTTATACATATCGACTCGAATGGGTTTGGCCGGCTTTTCCCCAACAGTATTGATATAAAACCCCAAATCCGCTATCTTAGAAAGATGAAATTTTCCCTTACCCTTTTATTTGCATTTTCGGTTTTGGTGGTGGGAGCGCAGATCACCCTCGTACCGTACGACGAGCTAGGCAAGAGCGGCACCAAAAGCATTCTGTTTGAATATGTCGATGAAGAAACGGGAGAAAAGGTCAAAAAGGAGTTCGATATTCAGGAGAATAATCCTTTTAACAAATTGGGTTATACACAAAAAGGAGAAGGGAGATACGGGAACAGAATTTATGAATTAAACAATTCAGATATAGGTAGAATAAAATCTGATTTCAAATTAAACAAAGATTTTCCCATTGATGAAAATGCCTATTTGACAAGCCTTCATATTGCGAAAATTTCAGACATCTACGCGACCGTAACCTACATTTCTGTCATTAAAAATCAGGGGGACATTGTAGAGGAAGCACGGTCAAGTTCATTTTTAGTGTTGGACGAGAAAGGAACAAGGGTATTCGGGCTGGACAATTTGCCTCATGATGTTTTCAGTTTGGTTGTTTCAGAGAATGGCAAATATGTTGCCTTTGCTTCTGGGGAGCATTTGGAGCATTCAACTTTCAGCAGTGGGCCAATGATCTACATTTACGAGACTGAGGGTGGTTCATTACATTTTCAGGAGAACACTGAAATACGTGGCATTGGCAGTCTTCATCAAACTATAACAATTGCAACATATTGCGGATCCTTTGGGTTGAGATCCATTTTTCTTGATCAGAATACGGGTTTTATTTACGAGATGCAAAGAGAGGGCGCTGGCAATTTGTTTATGAGGGGGTACGGTCATTTTATCTACAAAGACACTTTGGAAATGACGTTTGACGATTTTAATAGAATCAGATGACACTCTTAGGAATCGGTACTTCAAACCCGAATCACACCACCTCCAACATCCCCAATAAATCCTCCAGGTATTCCCGGTGATTGGCTAGTCGTGGCACTTTGTTTTGGCCACCAAGCTTGCCTCGCTTTTTCATCCAATTGTAAAAAGTGCCTCGTGCTACTATGTGTATCAGTGGGGCTTCCAGTGCAATGTCTTTGTACCTTTTGGCATCATAGTCCGAGTTGATTTCACGGAGACGCTCATCGAGCAAAGTTCGAAATCGTTCCGGATCGTCAGGATCTTTAGTAAACTCAATCACCCACTCATGACTGCCTTTTTTTCCTGCTTCTATGTAGCGTGGTGCAGCTGTAAAGTTGGTGACTTCTGCATAGGTTTTGTGACAGGCATACGCCACCGCTTCCACCGCATTTTCGATCATCAGCTCTTCACCAAATGCGTTAATAAAATGCTTCGTTCTACCAGAAATGCGGATTTTGTAAGGATCAATCGAGGTGAAGCGAATGGTATCACCAATTTTATATCGCCACAATCCAGCATTGGTGGTGATCACCATGGCGTAGGTTTTATTGACTTCCACCTGATCCAAAGTCAACGTGATGGGATCGTCACTGTCCCACTCATCCATCGGTATAAATTCATAATAAATACCATAATCCAGCATGAGCAACATGTCGTGCGAATCAGTTCTGTCCTGAATGCCAAAAAATCCCTCGCTCGCATTGTACGTCTCCATATAATGCATTTGTTTGGAAGGAATCATGTTTTTGAATAGCTCCCGATATGGCGTGAAAGAAACCGCGCCATGTATAAACGCCTCAAGGTTGGGCCAAACGTCAAGGATGGTTTTTGCACCTTTAATCTCAATGATTCGCTGAATCAGCACAATAGTCCAGGTTGGAACCCCGGAAATACTCGTCACATCTTCGTTGGCTGTGTACTGAGCCATTTTTTCAATCTTTTCTTCCCACTCATCCATGAGGGCAATTTCCATGGTGGGAGTGCGAACGAGCTGCGCCCAGAGCGGCAGGTTTTTTAGCAGTACCGCAGATACATCGCCATAATAGGATTTGGAGTTGCGGTCAAATTGATTGACTTGCTGACTGCCTCCGATAACCAGATTTTTGCCTGTAAATAAGCGTGTTTCCGGATAGTTGTTGACATAGATCGAAAGCAGGTCTTTTCCTCCTTTGTAATGACAATCTTCTAGTGCTTCCGGGGAAACCGGAATGAACTTACTTCTAGAATTTGTGGTGCCACTTGACTTGGCAAACCAGCGAATTTCTGAAGGCCAAATTACATTTTGTTCACCGTGCATCAGGCGGTCGATATATGGGAAAATATCTTCGTAAGTGACTACTGGCACTTTCCTTTTGAATTCGTCGGCATTGGTGATGGATGAATAGCCATATTTCATCCCATAGACAGTATTTGCCCCTTTTTTGATTAAGGAATCCAACAATTCGCGCTGCACCTCGTGCGGGTATTTCATGAACAGCTCGATATCATGTATCCGCTTTTTCATTACCCAGGTTAATATCGAATTAAGAAATTCCATCAGATTTTTGGGGTCAAATCAAATTTTACGTTTCAACTCAAAGTGTTTACCGAGGTAAACCCTGCGCACTTGTTCGTCTGCAGCCAGCTCCTCTGCTGTTCCAGCTTTGAGCAGTTTTCCTTCAAACATCAGATAAGCACGATCAGTAATAGAGAGTGTCTCATTCACATTGTGATCTGTGATTAAGATACCAATATTTTTGTTTTTGAGCTTGGCTACTATGGTTTGAATCTCTTCTACGGCAATGGGGTCAACGCCTGCAAAAGGTTCATCGAGTAACACAAATTTAGGATCTACGGCAAGTGCTCGGGCAATCTCTGTTCGTCTCCGCTCGCCACCGGAAAGTACCTGACCCATGTTTTTTCTCACATGTGTCAAACTAAATTCCTCCAAAAGAGACTCCATTTTCTCTTTTTGTTCTGCTTTGCTCAATTTGGTCATCTCCAACACGGCCAGAATATTATCTTCCACCGATAGCTTCCTGAAAACAGAAGCCTCTTGAGCCAGATAGCCGATACCTTTTTTTGCTCTTTGATACATCGGCAAATCGGTAATATCTTCCTCATCAAGATAGATATGACCTTCATTTGGCTTGATCAGGCCTACGATCATATAAAATGAGGTCGTTTTCCCGGCACCATTAGGTCCTAGTAAACCGACAATTTCTCCCTGATTTACTGACACAGAAATTCCTTTAACGACAGTGCGTTTTTTGTATTTCTTAATTAAATGATCTGCTCTGAGCTCCATGAATTTTTAGTGCTTTGTTCTGACATTCTTTTTCCGGATATCGGTGAGAATCGATCAGTTTCAGTCCTGCAATTTATCAATCAAATTTTATATCCTTGATCATTAGCTGCAGGGTTTTGTTTCCCATATAGTTGTTTTCATCAATATGGTAAGCAATCCTGAAAGTATCTCCGGCTGCAATCCGCTCGCAATGATGGGCCATACCGAATCCTATAGCACTAAACGCAATATTTTTGTTTTCCTGATACACACTCAATTTGAGATGTTGTTCTTTCAAGATTCTGGGCTGTCCATTGCTTCGCAATCCAGAAGTAGAAAACAAAGGTTGCAAATTCTGAGGACCAAATGGTGCCATTTGTTGCATGATAGAAAAAGACTTTTCGGTAATGAAATCAAGATTTACCTCCAGGTCTATGTCCAGTTTAGGAATTAAGAATTCTGGCTTGATCGTCGCTGCTACTACTTCTTCAAACCTTTTTTGGAAATCTGCGACGCGATCGATGTTCATCGTCAGGCCAGCAGCGTGTGTGTGGCCACCATATTGCTCCAGCAAATCTTCGCAGGCTGAAATGGCTTCATAAATATCAAATCCAGCAACAGATCTGGCCGAACCTGTTGCTTTGTTTTTTGATTCAGTGAGAATAATGGTTGGCCGGTAATAACTCTCAATACATCTGGATGCCACAATCCCAATCACACCTTTGTGCCAGTCGTTTTTGAACAAGACCGTACTTTTAGCTGATTTCAGTTTTTCATCTGATTCGATCATTTCCAGAGCTTCTTCTGTGATGCTCTTATCGAAGTTTTTGCGTTCGCTGTTTTTGGCATTGAGATTTAGCGAAAATTCTTCGAGATCTGCTTCTGATTCGGCCAGAAGCAGATTCACAGATTCTCTGGCATGAGTGAGTCTTCCAGCAGCATTGATTCTCGGCCCAAGGTAAAACACCACATCTGAGATAGACAGATTTCCCTTTAACCCACTGATTTCAATGAGCGATTGCAGGCCTTTTGAAGGAGCTTGATTCAGTTTTTTTAAACCATAATAAGCCAGAATCCGATTTTCTCCTACAATTGGAACAATATCAGAGGCAATACTTACAGCCACCAAATCGAGATGCTCATACAATTGCTCTATGGGGATGGTATTTTGTAGACAAAATCCCTGCAATAATTTGAATCCCACACCACAACCAGAAAGCTCCTTAAAAGGATAGTTATCATCTTTTTGTTTTGGATCCAAAACAGCAAAAGCATCAGGAAGAATATCACCAGGTAAATGATGATCGCAGATGATCAGGTCAATATTATAACTATTTGCCAAAGCGGCTTTATCTACTGCTTTGATACCACAATCCAGACTGATGATGAGATTGAAATTATTTTCTCTGGCGTATTCAATTCCTTGAGTAGAAATACCATAACCTTCCGTATATCTGTCGGGAATGTAATGTTCAATATGCTCAGTGAAGCTGCGAAGAAACCCATAAACCAAACTTACTGAAGTGGTGCCATCCACATCGTAATCCCCGTAGATCAGTATTTTTTCATTACCAAATATTGCTTCGCATAAGCGATTCACGGCTTTTTCCATGTCCTTCATCAGGAATGGATCGTGCAAATCATTGAGCGAAGGACGGAAAAATAATTTGGCTTCATCAAAGCTATGAATGTTGCGCTGTGCCAGTAAGGTGGCCAGCTCCATACTGATGTTTAAATCAGAGGATAATTCACTTGTTACTTTCTTATCCGGCTGCTCTTTCAGGACCCATCTTTTTTCCATGATGGGAAATTATAGAAAAGAAAGGAAATACTATGGCAACTAAATCACAAAGTCGAGATCCTTTTCTGTAACATAATGGTTTCGATACCAATATTGGTAGTTTTCATATGCTACACAATCATAATCATTGTGATCTCCATGCGTGATGAAATGAGAGGGATTGAGCCAGGCAGAAAATAAATTTGATTGATCAGAGGATAGATCTGAGAGTCTCAGAATTTTAAGACCATTATGAAAAATTGGAGAGGCTTGGCGGTGCATTGCATTATTATTTATCAGACAATTTTAACATGAATTTGGAGCTGAGGTGACAAGCCATGATTAAGTATTTGTTATATCTTCTCGCAACAGACATAGCCAATATCCGGTGTTTTATTTAATTTGTCTTCTCAGTTGCAATAGAAGAGTAGATGAGAGTATCTCTGAGTGAAATATGGAATTTTGCAGATATCATCAAAAATGATGAAAAGGGATGGTCATTTTCACTTCACGCTGGTGATGCGGCAGTCGTCGGTATCACAAGAGAGACACTCCAGCTCCTCCGCGATGACAATGATTTCAATACAGAATTATTGCCTGAAATATTTACGTTTAGGGACATTCTTTGGCAGCCAGATATCTACAATGATGCAAACATGAGCTTACCAAGTTTGCGGATTTTGCATGCTTACTGCATGGAGCAGGCTGATACATATGAAAACTCAAGTCTTGAATTGAATCAGATTTATGCCAAATTATTGAAGTTTATCGGGTCAGAAGCTGAGCAAGCCATCAGCCAGCTGGAGATTGATGAAGCCAAGGTCAAATCTGTTTTAGGCAACCTTAGAAAAAAGACATTTCCCATTATCAAATTTTTTATAGGTCACCCTAGAAACCGTCTCGACTATTATCGTGATGCAGTGAACAGACTCAACTATGCAGTTAAAATCATCATCACCCAGTTTAACGGGAAATACACCGATCTACAAGACCCTTATTGGGAAGTCCTTTTTGATAAAAAGCTGCTGACCACACAGGAAAAAGCAGATCAAATCAAAAAGCCAACAGAAACTATAGAAAAAGGATAGTTTTGCCCTTGGCGATGAAAATAAATCTCAGTATTGCAGTAATTCCCGAATATTTTGCTTGATGCAACAATCCGATAAACCATCTAAAGAAAAACAAAACGCAGCGCGTGCCAGATTCTTTCTTAGCAATCTGTTGAAAGGTGTAATCTGGATGATCGTGATTGTTGGCGGATATTTTTATCTCGAATCCAATTACAACTTTTCACTTCAGGAAATTTTGGGTCCCTTTTATGATCAGCCGGCTGTCATATATACTATCTTTTTTGGGTCAGAAGTCATCTTTGGTATCATTCCACCTGAGCTATTCATGATTTGGTCATTGAGGGAGGAGGTACTCAATATTTATATCCAAAATGTGATTGCACTGGCTGTAATATCCTATTGTGCAGGTTTGATTGGATATTATCTTGGCTCGCATTTTAGCACCACGCGAGCCTACAGAGTACTTAGAAAAAATTACCTGAGGAAATTTGAAAAACACATTACACGATTCGGTGGTTTCATGATCATCGTGGCGGCATTGACCCCCATTCCATTTGCAGGAATATGTATGTTGATGGGCGCAGTGAAATATCCGACCAGAAAATTTATGTTGATTTCTTTATCACGATTTTTAAGGTTTGCCATATACGCCATGATCATTTGGGAAGCTAATATTTTACAATGAGTAAAAAAGGAGTATTGTTAGTTAATCTGGGCACACCAGATTCCACGAGTGTGCCTGATGTAAGAAAATATCTGAGAGAATTTTTGATGGATAAGCGGGTCATTGATATTCCGGCAATTCCACGTTGGCTGCTGGTCAACCTCATTATTACCACCTTTAGAGCACCTAAATCAGCCGCGGAATACAGGAAGCTTTTCACTGAGCGTGGTTCTCCTTTAAAATATTATACCGAAGATCTGGTCGCGCCATTACAGCAAATTTTGGGTGATGAATTTAAGGTCATCTATGCAATGCGCTATCAGAGTCCATCCATTCAGGCAGGATTAGATGCGCTCAATGCTGAAAATGTGGAAAGTATCCATGTGATTCCGCTCTTTCCACAATACGCCTCTGCAACGACCGGTTCCGTGATTGACAAAGTGATGGAGATTACTAAAAACTGGCAAATCATCCCAGAGATTAAGTTTACGTCCCAGTTTTTGGAGAGTGATTTGTTTCTGGAAGTAATCGCAAGGAATGGCAAAAAGTGGATGGATAAGACGGATTATGATCATTTTCTATTTAGCTATCACGGGTTGCCCGAAAGACAAATCAGAAAAGGATCAGTTGGTGATCAATGTCAATTGGGTTCTTGCTGCGATACTTTCCATGATAAAAACAGATTTTGCTACCGGGCGCAATGCTTCCAAACAACCAGGCTCGTCGCTGAGAAATTGGGGTTGAGCGAGGATCAATACACGGTTTGCTTCCAATCACGATTGGGTAAGGATCCTTGGATCAAGCCTTATACCGAAAATGTACTTGAAGATTTGGCCAAGAGCGGTAAAAAGAAAGTGCTAGCATTCTCTCCTGCATTTGTTTCTGATTGTCTGGAGACGACCATAGAAGTAGGCCAGGAATACAAAGAAAAATTTGAGGAAGCGGGTGGCGAGCAATGGGACCTGGTAGAAAGTTTGAATGATGATCCACTGTGGGTGGAGTGTTTGGCGGGGATTGTGAAATCTCAATAGTATTTATGTTTTGGCTGGTGAGTTATGGATATATTTAAACGCGTTATTGCCCAAAAAACCATCAATTTTGTCCATCAGATATTATACACTTCTATTATTACTTACCCTATTTAATACTGGTCTTTCCCAGGATTATGGGATGCATTTTAGCTCAGAAGGTATTCCTGATCATCGATATTTATTTGATTCTGAACAGGTTTGGGACGTTGCGCCAGATAGCACCGGGGTGTTGATTGTTGCCACAGGCGTGTTGAAAGAATATGATGGAAGTAGCATAATTAATCAGCTATCAAGTGCCGCAATTAGGACTTTGGAAAAATCAGAATCAGGCAGAATTTATGCAGGAGGAGTAAATGATTTTGGTTATCTGGTAATTGACAGCCTTGGAAGAACCAGTTTTTTATCATTAGCGAATAAGGTTGCTGAAGACTTAGAGATAGATAAAATCGAACAAATTTTTATCGATGAGAATAAAATCTATTTTGCTGGCGATAATTATATCTATCAATATGATGAAAAAAGTGGAGTTGTGATTACTTATTCAGCTCCTGAGCGGCCCTATCCATTATTTAAATTTCAGGGTTCTGTTTATGCCATGATTGATAATCGTGGATTATATAAACTACATAATGGCAAACTTGAATATGATCAAAACCAAAGTTTCTATGAAGGAATTGGGGCTACTTCTATCATCACTTATCAAGATTCCCTGATTCTTTTTTCCAGTGCTTTAGGAGCTTTGAAATATAAGGATGGGCAGTACTCAGAAATGGAAGTTTTCCAAAATGATTATTTCAAAGAAAAACTTTTGTATTCTTTTAAGCCCCTTTCCAATGATCGCTATGCGTTTTGTTTTCTGAAAGGTGGGGTTGTCATTACTGATGAAAACTTTGATCCATTGATAAAATATGATGAATCCAATGGTTTTGGGAATATAGTTTATAGTCTAAGAGAGGGGCTCAACAACGAACTTTTCATGTGTACAAATAATGGTCTATTTGTGCTTGACTTAAATTCCAATATCTATTATCATGACGAAAACACAGGATTGAAGGGCCTGGTTACAGATATGGTTCCTGTGGGTGATTCTCTTTTCGTTTCAACATTCAATGGTGTTTATGCGACGCATTGGGCAAGCAATGAAAATCCGCTAGCCATAACGTCTAATCGATTTCTTAAAGTGAATGGAACGGGAATCTACTCTTATGATTTACTACCAACAACAGAAGGATTATTTGTAAATGCCTATGAAAATGTAGGAATTATAAAAAAAGGAAAGCTCAAGGTTTTAGTAAATAAGTTAAGTTCTAATGGTTTTGTAACCTTCAGTCCAGATTCTAGCAAAGTTATTGCCACTGGGGACGAGGGAAACGAAGTATTGGTTTTCACCAAAAAGGGAAAGGAATGGAAACTAAATAATAAGATTGATACCAGAGAATATAGTTCGACCTTTAATGTGTTTAAAAAGATATTTTGGGATGAAAAGCTACAAAAATACTGGGGATCAACAAGCAGAAGTATTTTTACAATCGAGTTTGACCAATCATTTGAGAAACTTTTATCTGTTGATTTTTATGGGGAAGATGATGGATTGCCAGCTACAAAGGGCAACACCGTAGTAAAGCTGGAGAATGATTTACGTTTCCTGACCAATTTCGGATTATACGAATTCAATCATGACTCAGGCAGCTTTTCAAAAGATGAGCGTTTCGGAGATTTGTTTGATCAGAATGGTTTTTACCTTCTCAATAAAGAAAACGAAAATAAATACTGGTACGCTTCTCGGGAGGGCACCAAGGGTATGATCTTTCGGTCATCGTCGAATGAACCCTTTGAGGTGATAAGGAAATCGATGGAACAATTTCCACCCAATCAACAGGTCATCGTCAACTCAATACACGGACAATTGTACGGAGGCTTCAAAGGATTAATATTGGTAGGGGATCCCAATAAGGTCGATTATGAAACCGCTAATCCAGTAATAATTCGGTCAGTTTCCACATTAAGTAATCAAAAAGACTCTTTGGTTTTTTGGGGTAGAAACTTTTCCACAAACGTCCCTAAATTTTCTCCTCTTGAAAATTCTTTTAGATTTCGATACACATTGCCATATTTTATTAGAGCAGAAAATATCACCTATTCCTACAAGCTGGATGGCTATGAAAAACTATGGTCTCCATATTCTTCTAAAGCCGAAAAAGAATATACCAACCTGCCTTTCGGAAAGTATTCTATGCAAGTCAAAGCTAGAAATGGATATGGTGCGGAAAGTAAATTGGGTAAATACGAATTTGAAATATTGCCTGCATGGTATCTTACCGCATGGGCCTATGCTGGTTATTTTATACTGTTTATACTTACCATCTGGACAGCCGTCAAAATCAATTCGCGCCGACTCCAGCGAGTAAACGAAAAACTAGAAGAAACAATCTTGGAGCGAACCCAGGAAATCCGCTATCAGGCCGAAAAGCTGCAAACGCTAGACAATGCCAAATCCCGATTCTTTGCCAATATCTCACATGAGTTGCGTACGCCACTCACCTTGATCCAAGGACCATTAGAATCTGTGCTCAATGGAAGTTTGGGCAAAGTCAATGATAAGATTAAATCTAACCTGAATCTATCACGCACCAGCACTAAAAAACTACTCAATTTGGTGGAGGAAATACTCGACCTATCCAAACTGGAAGCCGGCAAGATGGAATTGAAAAAAGAAGCAATCAGATTTCATGATTTGGTCAAGCGGATTTTCTTTACCTATCAATCTTCTTATTCGGCTAAGTCCATCGAATTCCAATTTGACTATCAACTCGATGAAGACGCCATCTACCGTGTGGACATAGGTAAGCTCGAAAAAGTACTTGACAACCTGATGTCCAATGCCGTGAAATTCACAGAAGCCAATGGACTAATCAAAATGGAAGTTTCTGAGGTAAATGAGAAAATAACAATCACGATATCCGATACCGGAATTGGTATCAGTCAGGATGAATTGGATCAGATTTTCAACCGCTTTTATCAGGCAGGAAAAGACACAAAATATACAGGAGGCACAGGAATAGGACTTTCTTTGGCCAAAGAGCTTGCCACATTGATGCATGGAGAATTGAAAGTCACCAGCAAATTGGGAGAAGGAACAGCTTTCAAATTGACGATACCGATGGATGTAGCCATGAAAGAGGACCTGGTGCTTTCTGAGGCAATGGATGAAAAACAGGAGCCAGTAGAAACAGAGACAACCGATTCCGATCCACTGAACCTGAAAGCAGCGAAAATACTGGTTGTAGAAGACGATGATGCCATGCGTGGTTACATCAAATCGCAGTTGGATAGCTATTCACTCGACGAGGCAGCTGATGGATTATCAGCCATCGAAAAGATAGAAAGCAATAGTTACGACCTGATCATTACGGATTTGATGATGCCAAAGCTGGATGGTTTGGATCTTGTGGCTCACCTCAGGTCAAACGAATCCACTAAGAATATCTCAGTAATCATGCTCACAGCACGAGCAGCAGATGAAGATATCGTAGGTGCATTGACCATAGGTGTGAATGATTACATGATTAAACCATTCAATCCTGAGGAACTCAAAGCCAGAGTTGTCAATGTACTGACCAATAGAAAGGTAGTGGTTGAAGAAGAAATAAAGCCCACTTCAGCAGATGAAAAACTGGTAGCAGAAATGAAAGAAATTGTTAAGGCTAATATGAAATCCCGCAGTTTCAATACCAGTTCCTTAGCCAATGGGGCTTCAGTAAGCGAAAGACAATTGAGTCGGAATATCCAGCAGATCACGGGACTCACAGCAGGTAATTTTATCAGAGAAGTCAGACTGAACGAAGCACGGATACTTCTCGAAAATCGGAGCTACACGACCATCTCTGAGGTGGCTTTTGCGGTAGGTTTTGAGAAGCCAGGCTACTTCTCAGAAATCTACACTAAGCGCTTTGGCAAAAAGCCAGCGGAGTATTTCTAAACATTCACCTCTACATTTTGATATTGAGGTAGACTTATTTCAAATCTGGATCCTTTGCCTTCTTCGCTGGTTACTTCGATTTTTCCCTTATTCATCTTCACAAAATCCCTCACCAGTCGCAAGCCCAAACCAACGCCTTTTTCTCCGGCGGTTCCGGTTCCGCGCTTCTGACCCACTTCGTTTTCAAATAGATTTTGTCGTTGTTTTTCGTTCAGGCCTATGCCATTATCTGATACCAAAACAAGGACTTTGTCATTTTCTATTTTGGAAGATAGGATGATTTCTCCCCCAGCTGCTGTGAATTTGATGGCATTGCTGACCAGGTTTCGGATGATGGTTTTGAAGCTGTTGGCATCCGCCCAAATGTGATGGATCTCATCTGCCTCGTTTTTCAATACAATGTTTTTATAATTAGCGACAGGCAGATAGATGTTTACTACTTCATCAATTGCAGCCTTTACGCTGACAGAAGTTGGGTTGAATGGGAACTGTCCCTCTTCATTCACAGCCCAACTGAGTAGATTATCCAGCAGCGAACCTATTTCCTTTGATCGCTTCACCACCTCTTGATTTATCTCCTTTATTTCATCGTAATTCTCCTGCTTCAGATTAAAATCAATGATATCAGATAGAACCTGAAACGAACTAATGGGTGAGCGCAGATCGTGCGAGATGATGGAGAAAAACTTGCTTTTGGTTTTATTCAAATCGTTGAGGTGATCCCGCTGCGATTTGATTTCGATGTTTTGGTTTTGAATTTCTTTGTTGAGGGCCGTGAGCTGCTGGTTCTTCTTTTGGTTTTTGTAATAAAACACACCAAGCACAAGCAGGATCAAACCCACGGCTGTCAGGACTACTAGAGTGGCCAGCTGTCGTGCTTTTCCACTCTCAATGGTGGCATTCAGCGCCAGCTTTTCTTTTTCTGTGGCAAATTGGATGGAGTCTTTCTCCTGTTGAAACTCATAATCTGCCTCCAACCTTGTCAATGCTTTTGTTTTATCTTCATCGAACAAGCTGTCTGCTGCTGCCTTGTAAGCCACATGCGCTTCATAAGCTTTCATCCCTTCACCCAATGCAGCATGTGCTTTGGCCTTTACTGCCAACGCACCTATTTTAGGTCTTAGGACACCAATCTCATTGGCAATGGCAATGCATTCATTGGCATTGCTGATAGATTTGCGATAATATTTCAGTTCCAGATAGTAAGTGCATAGTCCCTCCAGCTGAAGAGTAATGTCGTTTTTATAGTCCAACTCTCGAAAAATCTCCAGACTTTTTTCATAATACTGGACTACTTTGTCTAGCTCTCCTTTTGCCCGATAGAGGTCGGCAAAAGACCCGTAGAGCAACGAAAATTCTCCTTTTTGGCCATATTTTTCGCTGAGTAAAAGACCTTTTTCAAGATAATATAGTGATGTGTCATACTCCTCAGTGAGGGTTTTTAGATAACCCATATTGTTGCATAAATAAATTGCTTGGCTGAATAACTTCAAATCCAAAGCCAACTTCAGACCATCCTCAAAATAGGAGGCAGCCTGATCCATATTTCCAATGTACGCCTGCGTAACACCCATTAAGTCAAATAAATAGGGTAATTCGCGTTCAAGACCGAGCTTAGTAAAAATGTTAAACGCTTTTTGGTAGTTACTCATGGAGGCCACATAGTCGCCCATTTCTGCATATATGTTTCCAAGATTTTTATACGCTGACCCAACATTTTCATGCAGTTCGTTTAAAGGGAGCGTGATAGCAAGTGACTCTTTGTGAAGCTCTAATGCCCTTTCGTAATTCCCTTGAGATGATAGCAGGCCACCATAAAGGTTAAGTACTAAAGATTTAACAACATTAAGGTCGTGTAATTCGCACAATGCCAGCGTTTGTTGAAAAAGAGTTGCCGCAGTATCAATATTGCCTATTTCTTTGTAATGCAAGGCAATACCCGTTAGTGAACTGACTTGTGCTTCAAAGTCTTCCAGTTCTTTCGAAATTGCAAACAGTTTCTTAGCGTTTTCAAGTCTCAATTCGCGTAACCCGATCATTTCGTATACATGACTTCTTCCCCTATAAACATTGGCTAATCCTTTGGAGTAGTTGGTGAGGTTGGCATAATAAGAGGCCGTGTCAAGCAGTATGAGTACACTATCATATTTGCCTTTTATTTCCAATGGTACTCCTTTGAGGTAATAGAGCTCCGATAGGCCTTCTGTATCGTTTATTTTCCTGGCCAAATTAATCCCAGCATTCACATATGGAGTGAGTTTTCGAGGATCATAATCTCTATAAATCATACCAATAATTACATAGCTATTGACCAGTTTACGCTCATCCTTTTCTGTTTCCAAAATACTCAATAGCGAATCTATCCGCTGTTGATATTGCCCAAGGGAAGTGTAGGTAATACAGAAAAATGCCATGATGAGGATGAGTGATTTCAAGACTACTTGCATAGGCATCAATTTGACTATTTTGCGGGAATAGCTAAAATAAAACATTAAACCTTTAATTGTTTGCCCTTTCCAGAGATCATTTAGTTTTGTAATCGAAAATGAATGAACGAGTAGGTGTATATGTAGTAGAAGACGATCTGATCACTCGATCACAGATCAAAGGGTATTTGAGTGACGCTGGTTATAAGCTAGCCGGTCAGGCCACCGATGCGGAAACAGCCTGGTCTGACTTTCAAAAAATGACAGTCGATATCGTCATGCTAGATATAAATCTCAGTGGTAAAAAAGATGGGCTCTGGCTTGGAGCACAGCTTCGAGAGGCAGGAAAAATACCGTTCATTTTCCTCACAGCACACAATGACAAAGCCACTATACAGGAAGCCGCCAATCTCAAACCCAATGGCTACCTCATCAAGCCATTTACAGCTATGGGGCTTTATTCTGCAATAGAGGTGGCCATGCAAAATTTTTCAAATCCTCAAGTTGTCGCTTCGGAAACAGTAGATAGTCAGATCGTGGTAAAAGACAGTTTGTTTATCAAAGTAGACCATTTGCTTGTGAAGGTGAAATTTGATGAATTGCTATTCGTCATGTCTGAGGGGAATTATCTGGAGCTACATCTTAGAGATCAGAAGTATCTAATCCGAAGCAAGCTTACCGATTTTGCCAAACAGCTTCCCCCACAGCAGTTTATTCAGGTGCACTTACGCTATCTGGTAAATCAGGAAATGATTCAGTCTATTGGAGCTAGTTTTTTACTTATTCATAACAAAGAGATTCCTATTTCCAAGTCCTATAAAGAGGAATTGATGCGTAGGATCCAATCCTTTTAAATCCGTTCACCTTTTTAGACCAGATGAACTCAGAAAGTAGTTATGTTATCTGATAGTCACGCCTGCCCTCATACTTCACAAGTTTCCGTCCATACTTCACATTCTTTTCAGTATTCCTTCTAATTAGATCCATTTCGTGTAGTGATTTCGGCCAAATGTCCGAATTCTGGTAGTTAATGTCCGGTTTTTGGCAGTCGACCTCCAGTAACATTACAGCTTTTTAAACTTAAACTTTATCCGCCATGATAAGATTTATAAACCAACTAAGACAAACACTTTTCGTGCTGTTCACAATCCTGACCTTTGGACTGACCGCACAATCTACCTTTACAGTTACCAATACCAATGATTCGGGACCTGGCTCATTGAGGCAGGCGATTGAAAACGCCAATACTAATGGTGACGGTCTGGACATCATCAATTTCTCCGAAGATGTCTCGGGAAATATTCTGTTGAATAGCCAACTACCTATCATCGCCACAGCATTGACGATCAATGGGCCTGGAGAAGAGGTCCTCAGCATCTCCGGACAGAATGCGTATCGAATACTCTTCATCAATTCCACAGGAGATGTGGCGATTAATAACCTCACTTTAAAAGAAGGACGGGCTAGCGGTGGCAATGCCAGTAGTGGTGCTTCTGGTGGTGGAGGTGGTGCTGGTATGGGTGGTGCCATATTTCTTGAACAGGGAAACCTGTCGCTCAACTTTACCTCTCTGGTCAGCAATTCGGCAAGAGGGGGTAAAGGAGGAACATACAACAATCCAAGTACAGCATTTGGTGGTGCAGGAGGAGCTGGCCCGCTTGGCGCAGGAGGCGCTGCAACTACAGAAGATGGAGCAAATGGAGTTTTCGGATCTGGAGGGTCTGGTGGTGGATTGCGCTTCTCAGGGGAGGCAAGAGCTAACGGAGGAAATGGCGGTTATGGAGCTGGTGCCGGATCAGTAGGATCCAGCGGAGGTGGAGCTTCAGGGCTAGGCACTACAGGTGTTCCTGGTACATTTGGCGGAACCACATCTAATCCGGTAAATGGAATCGTTCAATCCGGTGGTGGTGGAGCCGGTTTGGGTGCAGCATTGTTTATTTACGGTGGTTCTGTTTCGTTAAACACGGTTACGTTATTGAATAATAGTACTCAAGCCGGCGGTTCTGGTGGCTCGGGTGCCAGCTCAGGGCAAGCCAAAGCTTCAGGAATTTTTCATTACAGTGGATCATTGACCAACAATGGGGTTTTTGTGTCAGGCAATACTGCTTCGAATGCAGGGAGTACAGCTTCAGACAATGCAGATTTCTATTCCCACACTGGGTTATCATTATCAGAAAGTAATCCACCGGTCATCAGTAAATCGATTCCCGTTGATGGCGAGAGTAACTATCAAAAAACGGATGGCCTGGTCATCTACATGAATGAAAACATTTTTAAAACAGATGGTGCAGCAATTGTGGATGCTGACTTGTCAGGGATTGTTACCTTCAAAGAGACGGATGCAGCGGGAGCCAATGTCCCTTTCACAGCTTCAGTTGTTCGAAACAAAATTACTATCACTCCTGAAAGTGAACTAACGAATGGTCAAGCGTACTATATCGCGATAGCCAATCTCGAAGATCGTTATGGGAATGAAATGGCTGGCCCTGATTCGTTCACATTTACGGTAGATGGTGCAGCTCCAGTCTTTACAGCCGATCCTGAATCCGGTACTACCATTCTGGGTAGATCATTTGCCTTCACGGCTGATGAGGCATTTTTCGATATTGATGGCTCGGAAATCGAACCCTCAGAATACATCAATGTAGTGAAAGTCAGGCTAAATGATGCCACTGGCGATTTGGTGAGCACAACCATCACGAGGGACGGGAATACGCTACAAGTATCACTAGACGAATCACTTCCAGATCAATTGTATCATGTCACGCTGGAAAACATTGCTGATGCAAATGGCAATGAGATTATGCCACAGGTGTTTACCTATTCTAGGCCAGCGTTTGCTGAGGCAAAAATAAGAGTCAACCCAAGAGATGGTAGTACGCTTTCCACCCGTGCTATCGAAGTTACTTTCGAAGAAGACTATTACGTAGAAACTGCTCCCGGCACTTTTGCGCTTTTTAAAACACGAAGCTTTTCACAGGCTTATACCGATGCAGTCCTTGACTTAAAGCTCAACGATGAAAACGGAACCGACATCATTGACAAGTGGTCATTCAACGATGACGGAGATGTGCTATACATACTTTCCAATATGGACCGCAATAGCACCTATTATTTGAAAATTGCCAACCTGTTTACAGCTGATCAAACTCCAGTGGAAGCAGTTGAAATCACCTTCACCACACCGGATACTTTTAATCCGGTAGCAGGCGGAGGATACTTTGTCAAAGATTTTCGCAACAACATAAATAGTGGATCTTTGGGTAGCCAGTTTTCCATGGAATTCATCGTCCAACTCAATGGAGGCTCTAGAAGGCAGGGTTTATTTCAAGGCTGGGCATCAGATTTTTCCAATAGGGCACTTTTTTGGTTGAATGATGATCAGTTGGTACTCTCTATCTTGGATGGTAGCGGCAATGTGATTTCCGACCAAAGCATATGGTCAAATGTTTTTGATGAAAGCGCACTTGCTACTTCTTTTCAGCACTTAGGATTTACGCATGATAACGGAACTGTAGTTTTTTACTACAATGGGCAGCCTGTTGGCTCAGGCACTTTAGACATCAGCAATTACGCTTTTAGTGAAACCGGAACCAGTTATAGCTCCTTAACTGGAGATTTTGGAAGCGTGGCTCTTGACCCATCTGGTTTCATGTCAGTGGATGAAGTCAGAATTTGGTCCACCGCATTATCCGCTCAGGTAGTTTCAGACTGGCACCAGATACGCATGTCAGATACACACCCTAATTTCGACCAGTGCCGTAATCTTTGGTTATTTGACGAAAGCGGAGGTAAACTGGCATGGGACTCAAAGAACAATGAAGCCAATCATTCATTTAATCCAGATCCAAATCGGGGTGTATCTAACCGTTTTGCCGTTCCTGAAATCCAAGTATCGGAGGGTGATATCACACTAACGTCGGGTGATGAAATCTCTTTTACCGCCGGAAATGGCGGCCAGTTGCAAAAGCAGTTCACCATAACCAATACAGGAACCGTGGATCTGAACTTGCTCGGAGAAGCCTCGGTGAGTGACTTTGAAGGCCGTTTTGAGATTGATTATTCAGAAACTGATTTATTGATAGCGCCAGGTGCATCCACCTCCTTCACAGTGACCTTCCAGTCTAGCGATGTTCGGGTGTACAATACTTTTTTGACCATTCCCAATTCCAGCTTGGAGAGTGCATTTGAAGTAAACCTGATCGGACGTGGCGTTAGTCTTTCCAATGGAAATTGGGAGAGAATAGGCGGTAAAAATGGCTTGCCAGCGGTACGCGAATTATGGGCAAATGAGGATAATATATATTTTATACCTTCACTTCCAAATGTATCCTTCTCCTCTTTATTGATTCAAGCGACGATTGGGACAAATGGAGAGCTCAATTATGTAGAAGAGATAACAATACCTTTCGAATACAACGGAACCTACTATGGCATGGTAGGAGATGCTAGCGATAATTTCTACTCTTTGAGGAATAGCGTGGGATCAGATATTCAAGTTAAAAACATCATTACCAATACATCTGAGAGCTTTCCATGTGATATTGGAGATGATAAAATGGACGGTTTGCTGAAAGTAGATCAAACTGGTACGGTTCGTTTTGTGCATTCTTATAGGGATGGCTCTGCTTACAATCAATATGGCATTAAAATTCAAAATGGAATTCCTTCCACAGAAACCATCACGCTTACGATGGAAGACCTTCGTACCATATTCGGAACGGACATTGGAAGCAGTATTTTTGCCTATAGCATAGCTTTCGATAGCAACAACCAACTCTTTGCCACGGTTGGCACGAATGATAGTAAAGTTCTGGTATTGAAATATGATCCATCCACCGGATGGGATGACATTGGCTATGACTACACCACAATCGGTGTTTCCAGAACGGCTTACTATATAAACCTGATCATAGATCAGAATGACAATATCCATGTAGGAGGAATTGAAGAAAGACAACTGCGATACCATAAGTTTTCACCAACAGGAACCTTACTGGAAGGAGGTTTCACAACTGAACAACTTGCCGGATCAAATTTTACTGGCTTTCCAAGTCGGCAAGGAGGTAATTTATTTGGACTAGGTGCGGCCAATGAGCCCATATTCATATTTGATCGTGGTAGCAGTTCCAATGGTCATAGTGCTGTTGTCTTTGAAGATGGCGCTTTTCGACTATTCAATGAAACGTACATTTCAGGAACTGAAAGTCAAAATACGGCTAACGCAAAAATAACAATCGATGCTGTTACGGGAAGACCATTTGTGTCCACAGATGGCAGCAATGGTCCATCAGATTTGTGGACGACACAATCTATTGATCCAGAACTAACCGTGTTTATTGGCGAGAAACAAATTCAGGCTGGAAATTCAATACCTGCCCAGATCGGTGTAGGCTTTGAGTATGAATTTGATTTGCTGATTAGTAACTCCGGTCTGACCAACCTTAGTCTGACTGGAGATCCGATTGTTTCCTTTACTGGAGCGCAGGCGGAAGATTTGAGTTTTGACATTTCTGGCGTTACCTCTACTTTGACGATTGGAGAGCAGGTATCCATCCCGATTACTTTTGCGCCAAGAACGGTCTATACCAATCAGGAGGTGGTACTATCTATTCCAAATACGACTCCTGCGGGCAATCTGGAATTCACGCTTGTGCTCAATGCATTGGACGATACCAATACTGGAGAATGGACGGTGCATACTGATATTGTTGATCCTCCGTATACCGATGTGGACATGCGTATTGGGAAGAACTATCAACCTGTTTATACCTTCAATACCTACCAGACAATTGTATATCCTTCTGGGCCAAATGCTGGGGTAACCATTCCTTATGCACGATTGGAGACTTATCAGGAAGTATCCGGATTTGAGACCTTTGATCCAGATGTATTGGATGAAAATATCAACTTGAGCACGACCTATACGCTGACTGATTATTTCCCGCAGATTCAAGCGCTTGTCAATCCAAGTAACAATCTCAATCACTTTGCATTTGGTACTATTCAGTCCAATAGCATTAGACCAAATCTTTTTGCTTCGCATCCCGTCTCTGGTCTCAGCAGGGTGAGCTTTGCTAACAACCGAATAGGTAGGGCAGATTTTGAGTTTGATGAAAACGGTGACCCATGGTTCTTATTGATGGATGATCAAGGCAGTTTTTTATTTCTGGCCAAAGATGGCGAGCAAAACATTTTCTTTAGTGGATTGACCCGAACTTCCAAAGACCTGGATTTAGAAATTGGGACTGACTTTATGCACTCCATGACGCAGGAGTTTGGTTCAGCGTTGGGTTATAAATCGCCAAGAGGAATTCAGTCAACCAGTCAAGAGGCAGTCACCTATCTGACTTCAGGTAGCAATCAATTGCGGAATGGTAATTTTTCAGATGAAACCCATAACAAGGACATTGAGCTATATAATGACAATCAATATACTGCATGGATTCGGTCTGATGGCGGTATAGAGTTTCTCGAAAATACCACTTTTATGACTAGACCTGCGGCTTCAAATGTTATCGACCTGCAGTTGCAAATACACCCGGATGGTACGCCATACATTGCCTATATAGAAGATCTGGGAGCTAACCAATTCCCTGTTTCCGTGATTAAGTTGGTAGATGGTGTTTGGGGAACAGTAGGCGAATCAAGATTTTCATACGGTGATTACGACAATCAACATGCAGGACTAACGGGTGCACCTACTCGACCGGCACTACGAGCGGCTTTCCAGATCAATGATTTAGGCCAGCTGTTTGTCTTTTATGGTGATATCTATACGGTCACGGAAGCGCCGGCAGCATTTAATCGTCCGCCAGCCTTTACTTCTGTGCCAGTTACAGAAATCGATGAAGCGTCAGAGTATGTGTATAACATCACTACATCTGATATCGATTTAGAAGCATTGACAATCAGCACTGTTGATCTACCAGACTGGTTGACGTTTACGGATAATGGAGATGGCACGGCATTGCTTTCCGGTACACCAGCAGATGAGGATGCTATTGAACATTCGTTTTCAGTGGTTGTGTCTGATGGTAGTTTGACTACCACACAGGAAATTACTTTGACCGTAAACGACCTAAATACCCAGCCATATTTTGATCAACCTGTGACGACCATCACAATCGATCAGGATGCGGAACTGCAAACACTTGATTTGACCGGATTGACTGATGGAGATTTTTATTTGGCTCAATCACTTTCATTGGAGGTGGTAAGCGAAAGTGAATTTTTATTATCATCCTTATCAGCCATAGCCAATGAAGATGGTACAGGCTCTTTGCTTTACCAACCCGCAAGTGGGGAATCAGGAATTGCGAACATTACCTTGACTTTATCTGACAATGGCTCACCACAGCAATCAATTGCTTATGATATAGAAATCACTGTCAATCCGGTTACAGACCCGAATGCCATAGTCGTCACGAATACCAATGACAGTGGAGAAGGCTCCTTGAGAGCGGCGATCATAGCTGCAAATGAAAACCCAGACCATAACGTGATTGATCTTAGATTCATTGAGGGCACCATAGCTCTGGCGAGCACTTTACCGGCATTATCTAGCAATATGGATATCGTAGGAACAGATGCTTCACCAGTGACTGTTTCTGGTGAAAATGCCCATCAGGTTTTTTTCATGGAATCTGGGTTGGTGACACTTCGCTCTTTTACTGTTGCAAACGGCCGCAATACTGGAGGTAATGGAGGCACTGGTGATGGAGGTGGCGGAGGAGGTGCCGGATTTGGCGGTGCGATCTTCCTGAATGATGGAAATCTGATAATCGATAGAATGTCCTTTACCGGCAATACCGCTCAAGGTGGAGCGGGATCTAATTCTTCAGGTGTGTTAGGTGGTCAGGGCGGTTCTAGCCTCTTTGGCGATGGCGGTGCAGGAGGAGCATCCGTATTTGATCAGCCAGGTGGCAATGGAGGAAACGGTCCATCCTTTGGAACTGGTGGCGGTGGCGGTGGCCAGGGATCTTCAGGCTTTGTAGGTGGAAGAGGAGGAAATGGAAACTTCGGTGGTGGAGCCGGAGGAGGAGGCGGAAGCTCTTCTGGTGACGGAGGAAATACTGGCGCTCCTGGTCAATTTGGAGGCTTAGGAGGTGTTGCCAAACTTGGCGGTGGCGGTGGCGGTGGTGCCGGACTTGGTGGTGCCATTTTTGCGAAAGCAGGAAATCTTCTAATTAGCAAGTCAACCTTTTCTGGAAATAGTGCTGCTGGCGGTGCTGGAGGTACTAACTCTGGGACTAACCAAACATCACAATCCAGTGGTGGACAAGGCAAAGGAGGCGCTATCTTCCTTTACGAAGAAGTCGCGTATAAACTCATAGATGTGGTGTACTCGGGCAACAATGCCTCGAGCGATTTGAATACCATAGGAGATGATAACAATATCTACATAGGTACTGATCAAGGGGCCCCTGCCATATTCTTAAGCAACACCACAATAGATGAAAACCAATTGGGACCTGTCGAAATAGGCAAACTTTCTACGTTTACAGGCAACCCTGCAGATGCATTTATTTACACCATCAACTCATCTTCTTTGGATGTGAATGATTTGGAAATAGATGGAGACGTGCTGAGATATGTTGGCACTGGGCTCGATTTTGAAACGGGATCTACCTTTAATGTTCAAATAGAGTCAATCTCTGCTAACGGAACTAACCTGAGTAATTTCACCATTGCTGTAAATGATTTGGATGACCCTGCGACTGATTTTGACTTCACGACATTAACCATCGACGAAGGTCAGCCAATAGAAACAACAGTTGGTAATTTTTCGGTAGTAGATCAAGATGGAGGCAATAATACATTTGTGTTATCTAATGGTTTTGGTGACAATGCTTCATTTCAAATTGTAGGCGATGCACTTCAAGTGACTGAGGTATTTGATTTTGATATTAAGTCTTCCTACAGCATCCAGGTGGAGATGGGTGAGATTATAAAAACATTCACCATCACTATCAACAACATTAATGTTGCACCATTAGGGATCTTGCTTTCCAATGCTTCCACACCTGAAAATGGATTTGCAGATGTACTCATCGGTACATTAAGCACAGTGGATACAGATGATGAGGATACACATACCTATACGATTGTCGGTGGTACAACGTCTCTTGAAAATGATGATGTGAAATTGATTGGTAATCAATTGTATACCAATCGAAGCTTCGACTTTGAAGCTGATCCAGAAATTACTGTTGAAATAAGATCAACAGATAATGGACTGCAGTCAGTTACGCAGACGCTGATCATTGCCATTGAAGATGCCAATGATGTGCCTACTGGAATTGAACTTTCAGCAAATACGGTCGATGAAAATGTAGAGGTTGGTTTCGTCATCGCGACTGTTTCGGTCCTTGACCCAGATATCAATGACACACATACACTTAGCTTGCCGCAAGGTTATGAGCAGAATTATGCTGTCGCTATTGACGGACTAAACATCGTTTCAGCACTACCTCTTGATTATGAAATTCTACAATCCTTAGCCCTTAGGCTATTGGTAGCAGATGCAGCAGGAGGCGTCAATCAATTTGATGTAGATGTAGCGATCTCAGATCTAAACGAAGCACCAACTGATATCATCATCTCAAACACTTCATTTGATGAAAACGATGGTACAGTGATCGGTACACTGAGTACCGTAGATCAGGACGCAAACAACACGCATACATACAAAGTCCTTACATATACAGAGATTGATGGTGTCAAAACCTACGATGTGCTTGTGGAGGGAAACACAGTGGTAGTAGCCAATTTAATTGATTACGAAACGACCCCTTCACTGACGATCGACATAGAAGTTTTTGATCAGGGCGGACTATCATTTATGAAAACTTTTGAATTCACCGTCAATGATGTGAACGAACGACCGGGTGAACCAACACTTTCTAATCAGATAATTGCTGAAAATAGCCCAATAGGCTCGCTTGTAGGTCAATTGTCATCTGAAGATCCTGATGCAGGAGATGAACTTACTTTTTCTTTGAATGCTGAATATGGTGGAGGAAATCTATTCGAGATTGTTGGTGATCAGCTCTTAACCGCCGGTGATCTTGATTTCGAATTCTGGAATGATCCGGAAATTCAAATTGCCGTTACGGACAGAGAAGGGTTGTCATATGAAAAGTATTTCACCATTTCAATCCAAAATATCAATGATGCCCCTTCGGCAATAACACTTTCGAAAAGTGATATTGATGAGGACGCAGAACCAGGCTCGATTATAGGTACATTAAGTACCACGGATCAGGATGTCGGCGATACCCATACTTATGAGGTACTTACTCCATATGTTGTCGATGGGCAGACCTTTTTCCCAATAGTTGCTGTGGGATCAGATTTGGTTACGACAGTGCCTTTGGACTATGAGACGATTCCTGCCTTCGTGATTGAGGTAAAAACCACAGATGCAGGAGGTCTTTCATTCACAGAAACCTTCACCCTGACAGCCAATGATAAAAATGATGCTCCAACCGCCTTGGCACTTTCGGCAAATGTAATGGCCGAAAATGTGGCGATTGGTACGGTGGTAGGCACACTAAGCACTGAGGATCAGGATGCAGGAGATGTCCATACCTATTCTCTTGAGACGGGTTATGGTGACAATGCCTCATTTGAAATTATCGGTGAAGAATTAAAAACACTCGAACAAATTGATTTTGAAACCAAATCTTCCTACAATATCAAAATTGGAACTGCAGACGGTCGGGGAGGTAATCTCTCGATGGAGTTTGTAGTAACTGTCACAGATGTGAACGAGGCACCAACAGCCATTAATTTGTCAGGGACTTCCATTGATGAGAATGCCTCAGCAGGAACGGTAATAGGAAGCCTGTCAGCTGTTGATGAAGATGCAAATTCAAGTCATACCTTCTCGTTAGTAAGTGGTTTTGGTGACAATGCTTCCTTTGCGATAGCGGGAACAGAGCTGACCAATACATCGGTATTTGATTTCGAAACCAAATCGACTTACTCTGTAAAAGTAAAAGCAGATGATGGCGCTGGAGGTGTATTCGAGCAGGAGTTCACAATCGGTGTAATCGATGTAACTGAGGGCGTACCACAAACGATCACATTTGATGCTTTACCTTCAAAAACTTTTGGAGATGCACCATTTGAGTTGTCAGCAACAACAAGCAGTGGCTTGGCAGTAAGCTTTAGTTCATCCAATGAAACACTTGCAACAGTTTCAGGAACCACTGTGACCATTCTGGGAGCCGGAGAAGTCACGATCACCGCGAGCCAGGCCGGATCCGAAGGGACATTCGAGGCGGCAAACCCAGTGAGCCAAACACTCATCATCAACAAAGCAGATCAGACGATCACTTTTGATGCATTGAGTGACCAGATCTCAGGAGCTGATCCGATCACCCTTACGGCCACAGCCAGTTCTGGTTTGAATGTGAGCTTTAGTGCTACGGGAGCAGGTTCTGTTGAAGGCAATGTGTTGACCCTAACTGGTACCGGTGAAGTAATCGTAACGGCGACTCAAAAGGGCAATGACAACTATAATGCAGCAGCAAATGTGGTACAATCATTTGTAGTGAAAGATCCTACTAAAACAGATCAGGTGATTACATTCAATCTTCCAGCGCAGGTTTATGTGACCGATCCATCGTTTAATCTTGAGGCAACAAGTGATTCAGGACTTGAGGTAATCTTCGAAATAATCTCTGGTGAAGAATTTGTCAGCAGATCAGGAAACGTGCTCATCCTAGTAAGTGAAGGAACGGTTGTGATTTCAGCTAATCAAGCGGGTAACGATACATTTAATCCAGCTTCGGTAGTCATGACCATGGTAATCAAGCCAGTATTTACTGTCAGTGGATCAGTCACAGATGAAACTGGAGCAGTTTTTACCGCAGGAACAGTAGCCCTAATTAAAACTGGCCAAACAACAGGAGCGATCACTACTTTAGATGCTTCAGGGACTTACTCATTTACGGACATCAAAGATGGCGTCTATTATGTCGGGGTGATTCCAAATGATCCAACGGCGTATTATGCCACCGCATACGGAAATGCGATCATCTATGCCAATGCTACACCAATCAATTTGTCAGCTGATATTTCTGGTATTGATATCCAAATGGTGGCCATAGCAACGAGCACAAATGAGCTCACAGGAGATGGCGTGGTTACAGGTAGAGTGATAGAAGATGAAGGAACTGGAAACAGAATCACCCTGGGTAGAATTCTTGAAGGAGCACCGATAGAAGGAGCATCCATCTTCCTGATAAGAAAGTCGGATGATAAGATCCTGACAGAAGTATTCTCTGATGCCAATGGAGACTTCACGATATCAGGCATACCAGAAGGATCATTCTCGATCCTCATCAACATCCCAGGTGTGGAAGGAACAGTTTCTTCAGACATAGAAGTGAAGCAAGGTACCGAAGTGCTCATGACGGCCATGGTCGGGGAAGAAGGAATAATATTCGATACAGAAGTGACGGAAGTCTTGCCAGTATCGATCGAGCAAATCAGTTTTCAGATCTACCCCAATCCAGTAATTGATTTTGTGACGGTCAGTTTGAGCGAAGAGGTCACTTCATTCTGTTGGTCTATTATTGACATGAGAGGTATGACTATGAGTAAAGGAGAAGTTTCTAATCACAACGAGACCAGACTTGATATGAGAGATTTGAGCAATGGCATATATTTTATTACAATCACAAATGATCAAGGCAAAACCGGACGCATAAAATTGAGCAAGTAAATAGTTAATAAAGATCACGGCGGATAGATGCGAGTCTATCAAAAGGGTGGTTCCGTATGGAACCGCTCTTTATTTCTTTAAAATGTCCGAAATGGAATGGATTATGACAGGATTGTAGTGTTTTGATTCATGATCTTTGGCATACCTTATTTGAATTCGCTGATGCAATAATACGCATTCAGCTCAATTGATTTCACCGTCGATTATCATAAGCCTGTCCCGTATGACAGGCTTTTGTTTTTTAAAATACGATAAGTTTTTCTTCCCTAAACTTTTTGCCCTGGGGGATTTTTAAGATATAAATACCGCTTTCCAAATCTGGTATTTCAAAACTATTCACCTGTCCATTTGATTCAATGATATATTCAACACCCAGCAAATTGTAGAGTTTGACTTGATTGAGTATTGCCTCAGATTGGATAATAATTCTTGCATTTGCGGCAACAGGATTTGGCGCGATGACACTGCCTTTTTCTACCTCCATATAATTTTTTAGCACCAAAGTATCCATAGCCAGTCCATCAATCAACCCAACTAAACTCACGTCAAAAGATCCAGTTTGCGTATAAATGGCTTGACCGGATTCAACCCAATTTGCAGATTCTGGTTCCGCTCCCGGCAAGGTCCAGCTGTAGCTGTCATATCCTTCGCTTGTATTATAAAATGTCACATCTTCATACAATGCGATTTTTCGTGAATTAGCCAAAAGACCTAAAGATCTGTCTTCGCACGATTGAATTAAGTTGGCTACTTCAATGCGAAAAATTCCGAGCTGGTTATAGACATTTTCTCCTGGACATAAGGTACTGCAGCCATCTCGATGACCAATCACGCTTCCTAAATTTCCGAAAGAATGGGGATAATTGGATTGTGGATCGAGATTTTCCTTATCGAGCTTATAGGACACTAGGGTTTTTAAGGAATTGAATGTAGCAATTGAAGGCTCAGCGGTCTCATAATTTCCCAAAAGACAAATGCCCATGGTACCGCTATTGCTACCGCAAAAATGCGCCCCAAGTACATTGTCTTGTTGCCCTGCACCAGGATCTCGCCCAGCATAAATAGCTCCATTCTGAGCAATCAGATAATTGTAGCCAATATCTGACCATCCATTTACCTGCGTGTGATAGACATAAATATCTCGCACTACCTGCGTGTAGTTCGTATTGGTGTTTGATCCTGCGGCATGATGAATTACAACGTGTTGTACGGTAGTGAATGACCTGCTGTAATTGGGTGCTGATAAGCCAGACCGCCAATCTGATTGATTGATGTATGAAAAACTAAAATCGCAATCATTTTGTGCTAGACGAACTGAAGATTGCACATTGGGTGTATCACCACTATTGATTAGGTAAATGGTAACTTCTGGTTCGGCTAAAACGAAAATTTTTGGATTGTTGTAATTTTTAGAAAAGGAGTGAAAATAGGTAAACTCAGGTGCATCGGGATCAAGTGGGATTGTAATTGTGTCCTGATCCATGATTGCATAGGTAGTCAATCCCAGGTTTTTAATTGAATGGATGGCAATGGCTGTTACAGGCTGATTTGAATTGATTTGTGGTCGATTAAAAAGTCGAACAGCATCAAGTTGACCGAAGGAAGGAATAATCAGTACCAGATAGAATTGAAACACGCCGACATATTTACGGATCATAGGCACAAAGTTCGATAATACAAAACGATTAAAGTAACATGTCATTGATTGATCTCACAAGTTTCATTTTTGTTTAAATTGAAAATACCGTTATTTTGTCAGATCACTGCGCTATGAATGAATTCATACTATAAAATTTAATAAAGCAATATTGACATGAGAACCTGCTCCCATCTTTCTAATTTTCTTATTCTGTTTATTTTGGGAGGATGTGGCTTAAATATCGGTAATGGGTATAAATACAGTAAAACTTCATTTAGTACCGTACCTGTAAACATGGTTGATATCAATACACGATACGATGATTACAATGCTTCATCACCTTCATTGGGAAATGTTTTTCCTTTTGTCTTTTCATCCAATCGTACTACATCAGGTAAAAAATTTGATTTCGTATTTAAGATGATTTCGGTCCGTTTTGATAAAAGCTCTGGAAAGCAGACGATTGATGAAAATGCGAATTGGCTTCAATACGTAGTTGATGAAAATGAGAACATTGAAGATGCCGTGAAGTTGGTAAATACTCTTGGTAATGAATTTGGACCTAATCTAACGCTTCTGGAATGGGTTAAAGTAAACGACAACTTCTATGAAAGTTACAATGCATATCTCTTTCTTTATGCTACCGATACTGCTGGGCATTTGGATATCATGTACACCCAAAACCTGGACAGCTCAAAGTATTCAGATCCATTACCGGTCGACTTTTTGAATTCTGAGTTTGATGACGCATATCCCACCATCAGCATGGCAAAATCTGAAATCTATTTCACCTCTAATCGTGAAGGCAGTTTTAATATTTACAAGGCACAGCTGGAAGAAACCTGCGGCAATGAATATTGTGGTGAGGAGTTTTTGGAAGTTTTTATGAATACAGATTCAGTGGAAATAGAAATTATAGAAAGCTTATCCTCTGCTAGCGACGACAAATGCCCTTTTTTATTTAAGGATAAAATGGTCTTCACGTCAAACCGTCCAGGGGGATTTGGTGGATTTGATTTGTATTATGCTTACTATGAAAATGGGGAATGGAGTGCGCCAATCAACTTTGGTGAAAAAATTAACACGGAGTATGATGAGTATCGGCCTATCCTTAAAGAATTTGCAGGGTTCAGGAATCAAATGCTCATTTTCTCCTCAAATCGTCCCGAAGGAAAGGGCGGATTTGATCTTTATTATGTAGGTGTAAATCCCTGATTCAAATTCAATTGCCGTTGAATAATTTGCCAAGACTCGCTACCACATAATCCACTTCCTCCATAGTATTATTGCGACTGAATGACATCCTGATTGCCCCACGGTTGGGATCCGCGCCAATAGCGTTCAACACATGAGATCCGATGTTCGACCCACTGCTACACGCACTCCCTCCAGAAACGGATATTCCTGAAATATCCAGGTTGAAAAGTAGCATATCGTTGATGTCGTTCGCTGGTAATGACACATTCAAAACCGTGTAAAGACTATTGTTCAAATCGGCCGAATTGCCATAAAATGCCACGTCTGGCACATGAGCCTTCAATTGATCAATGGCATATGATTTCACTGCTTTTATCTGATTGCTGTGCGCGTCCATATTGGCGTATGCCAGCTCCAAGGCTTTTGCCAGACCAATGATGCCGTACACATTTTCCGTACCGCCACGCATGTTTCGCTCCTGTGATCCTCCATGAATGAAAGGATGAATTTTCCTTTCGTGATTGACATAAAGAAATCCAACACCTTTTGGTCCGTGAAATTTATGAGCTGCACCAACAATGAAATCAACATCCGTATTTTGCAGATCATGTTTGAAATGCGCCATGGATTGTACCGTATCGGAATGAAAAAGCGAATCGTAAGTTTTGCACAGCGCACCGATGGCCTGCAGATCATTGAGGTTTCCAATCTCGTTATTGGCATGCATCAATGACACCAGCGACTTTGGATTTTGGCTCAGCAAAGTTTCCAATTGCGCTAAATCAATGTTGCCATTCGCATCTACATTCAACATCCGGCTTTTGGCCATACCAAGATTTTCCAGATGTTCAATAGTATGAAGTACAGCATGGTGCTCTAATGGTGAGCTGATGATGGTTTTGATGCCATAAGTGGCAACAGCACTGGTGATCGCGGTATTGTCTGCCTCCGTGCCACCTGAAGTAAAGAAAATTTCAGACGGGGAAGTATTTAGTAAATCTGCGACACGCTTTCTGGCTTTCTCAATGGCTGCCCGTACTTGTCTCCCGTGCGAATGGATGGAAGACGGATTGCCAAAATGATCAAGCATGAAAGGTTTCATTTCTTCGAATACAGCCTCGTCAAGAGGGGTGGTAGCCGCATTGTCAAAATATACCTTCATGATTTCCTAATTATTTTGAGTTGCAAAAATACACATATTGTAAAGCTGTCTAAACAATAAGTGATGAGAGGGCATAAGAAGATTTTAGAAGACCTGACAAGGGTTTTGGCGATGGCCAAATCGGACTTTAAAGTTTACGTGGAAATTTTAAAGTTTTTTACAGCATCCTAATGAATGACCAATAGAGAATCAGTTTTATTTGGGCTGAAGAATTAGCCGCAATTGAAAGCCTGGAAGTAGTCCAACCCTAAGACACCATTTCCGATTTGTGCAAACAGTATCTTGATGATATTTGAAAGATCAGAGTCTGGTGCTATATTGAATTTATAGTGTGGAAATGATCATACATCAACGAAAAGAAGATTAATGGCGATTGAGTTACATAATAACATAAGTGCTTTTTATGCACAAACCAGACAGGATTGGCGCAATTGGCTGCAAAAGAACCATCAAAATGAACAGTCAGTTTGGCTTATCATTTACCATAAAAGCAGCGATACTGCCAGCATATATTATGAGGAAGCTGTCGAAGAAGCACTTTGCTTTGGGTGGATTGACAGTGTTGCACACAAAAGAGATGCAGAAAGTAAATACCAGTTTTTTGCACAACGGAAACCCAAAAGTAACTGGAGTAAAGCCAACCGAGAACGAGTGGAAAAAATGATCGCAGAAGGCTTGATGACAAAGAGTGGACAAATTCTAATTGATTTAGCCAAAAAATCAGGAACGTGGGAAGCCCTGGTTGATGTTCAAAATTCTGTTATTCCAACGGATCTCCAACAGTTACTTGATAAAAACGAAAAAGCACTTGATAACTTTCTCGCCTTCCCGCCTTCTTCCAAGAGAATCATTTAGGAATGGATATTAAATGCTAAAAAAGCTGAAACAAGGCAAAAAAGGATTGAAGAAACAGTCAGTCTTGCGGCCGAAAACAAAAGAGCAAATCATTATGGCAAATGATGAGAGAAGGTTAAACACCTAAAAACCCATGTTATTTATGATCATCCATCAGGGGTATTTGGGCCAAATTCTATTTTGATATTTGACGATATCGTGAAATCCAATTGAACCAGCACTTCATCACGCCTGCCTTTTATCCCATTTAAATTTTCTGAAGCGACCAAAGGCTTAAATTACAATCTCTGAAACCACGACTATGAAAAGAACATTAATTATCATCCCGTTTTTAATCGCTAGTATAACCCTCTTTGCACAAGAAGAAAAAGAAGCAATCAAGCCAATTCCACAGGCTAAATCTTTCATCACGCAGCATGAAATAATCAGTGGAGGCAAAGCAGTTAAATTCAAGGCGGTTGCTTCTGAAACCTATTTAAAGGACAATGAAGGAGATTCAATCGCATCTATTTGGTCTGTGGCTTATCTCAAGGAAGGCCTGAGCGACCAGGCCAAGCGTCCCGTAACTTTTGTTTTCAACGGTGGACCTGGTTCTTCTTCGATTTGGCTGCATATGGGCATGTTTGGTCCTCAATTAGTGAAATTAGATGCTGATGCCAAAGAAGATGACGGTGCAGCTCCTTACAATTTGGTAGCCAATACAAAAGGATTGTTTGACCTGACCGATTTTGTTTTTATTGATCCTGTAGGCACTGGATATAGCAGAGTCATCGGCAAAGGAAAAGAGGAAGACTTTTGGGGTTTAACTGAAGACGCCAATGCTATCGCCCGATTTATGAACCAATGGATCACTGAAAATAACCGTTGGTTTTCGCCGAAATATATTGCGGGGGAAAGTTTTGGAACACCAAGAGCAGTGGGTGTAGCAGCCGTTTTGGAGAGTGGTGCATATGACATGTCATTGAATGGCTTGATACTCATCTCTCAATGTTTGGATTATGCCGGATCCACGTCCCTTCCCGATAATATCACCTCCTTTCTCACTTACCTGCCAAGCATGGCCGCCACGGCCTGGTATCATAAAAAGGCCGGCCAAGATAAAAGCCTGGAGGCATTCATTGACGAATGCAGAAACTACACATACGACAAATATGCACCAGCATTATATCGCGGATCGTTGCTCAGCGCGGATGAAAAAAAGGAAGTCGCCGAAAAGTTGAGCTATTTCACGGGCTTGGAAACGGATTATATACTCAAGTCCAACCTGAGAATAATGATGCCACGGTTTCAAAAAGAACTTCTTGCAGATCAGGGACTGGCCATAGGTCGCAATGATGGCAGATTTATGGGAAACGAAATAGACCAGCTTTCTGATGGCCCACATCTGGGTGACGCATCAAGTTATCAGACCGGATCTGCTTATGCAGCTGGATTAAATTATTTTTATGCCAATATGTTGAAAGTAAAAATGGATCGCCAATACATCATCTCTAATGATGAAATCAATGACAAGTGGAACTGGCGACCAGTGCCAGCCGGAGAAGCGTGGGAACCAGCTTATATGAACGTAGCTCGTAAACTGGCCGAGACCATGAGAAGGAATCCTGAAATGAAAGTGATGGTGACAAGTGGCTATTATGATTTGATTTGCCCATTTTTTGATGCCGAATACACCTTTTCACGTCATGGCATAGAAAGGGAAAAAGTGAAGATGACCTATTATGAAGCGGGACATATGATGTACCTGCACGAACCTGATTTCATCAAAATGTCCGATGACATCAGAGCATTTATAACAGAATAGTCTGTTACGAAAACTTTACAATAGCACCTCAGTGTCGTTGCTTGTTATTTCTGCTTATTTCCGTTATTTTGGAGGAATGAATTGG
>CAYGUA010000020.1:0-93055 GCA_964353015.1 uncultured Marinoscillum sp.
GTGTAGATCTTTCGAGTCCTCAAGCGGCTGTAATCACTCATCTGCTTTATTTGCAAGAAGACAGCTACAATGAATCAAATGCTGCCACTCCGTTTAATATCAAGAGATTAGGCGAAGAAGAAGCCATTTCCTATGCAATAAAGCTCAAGCAAATATTAGATGGTGAGGGGATTTATATCGAAATAAATAACATACCCAAAGATCCCAACTATTATGATTCTGCTGCCAGGAAATCAAGGTATATTTTGACTGAAAGACATCCAGAAATTTACCTGACTAAGATCGGTTCATCGTGGTATTATTCTGAGAGATCTGTAGCATATATCGACATATTATACACGGAGGTGTTTAAGTTCGGTACAGATCGCTTGCTCAATATTCTTCCGAAATTAGGAACAAGAAGGGTGTTTGGTCTCTATATCTATCAATACATTGGAATACTGCTTTTAGCATTTTTAAGTGTGATTGTCCACAAGATTTTCACCTTTCTTGTGGAACGCATTTTACTGCAAATATTACTTAGGTCAGGTTATGAAAAGTTGGCGGGCAGATACCTGCTCCCAGTTGCCCGACCTGCGAGTTTATTTATTGTATTCTTATTGATGGTGGTATTCATTCCTGTATTACAACTTCCGCCAGATATGTCACAATATCTGATTCTGGGAATGAAGGCCTTACTCCCAATCTTCGGCACCATCATCTTTTACAGATTGGTGGACATCCTTTCGATGTATCTGGAGCGCGTGGCTAAAAAAACCCAAAGTACTTTGGACGATCAGTTGGTGCCTTTGCTCCGCAAAACTTTGAAAACATTCGTTGTGGTGATTGGTACTTTGTTCGTATTGAGCAACTTAAATATAGACATCATCCCACTCGTAACTGGATTATCTATCGGTGGTTTGGCTTTTGCTTTGGCAGCACAGGACACGATCAAAAATTTCTTCGGGTCTTTGATGATTTTTATTGATAAACCATTTCAAATTGGCGATTGGATTACATCAGGGGACATTGATGGTTCTGTGGAAGAAGTAGGTTTCAGATCGTCACGCATTCGTACCTTCAGAAACTCGCTCATGTATGTGCCAAATGGGAAAATGGCCGACAGTACAATCGATAATCATGGGTTGAGACAATATCGGAGATTTTATACCCAAATAACCGTAACTTATGACACACCACCGGAGTTGATTGAGACATTTGTAGAGGGGTTAAGGAAAATAGTGGAAAATCACCCTGATACAAGAAAGGATTATTACAACATCTATTTCAATGACATGGCTTCCTTTTCACTCAACATTATGTTTTACATTTTCTTTGAAGTACCGGATTGGCCTGCAGAATTGAAAGCAAGACATGAAGTGCTAATTGAGATATTAAAACTGGCGGATAAACTTGGTGTCAACTTCGCTTTCCCAACACAAACCTTGCACATGGAAAACTTCCCCGGACAACCGTCTCTCTCTCCAAACTATATTGGTAAGGACGAATTGAGAATACGAATGAACGAGCATTTTAGTAAACAATGAACGAAATATAGTATTGAATCTTTGGTACAAAGAAAAGAGTTGCTGAAGTGAATTATCAATTATCAATTATCAATTATCAATTATCAATTATCAATTATCAATTATCATAAAACATTAACAGCCCATAACCTCAACACTTTGAAACCATGAAAGCATATCAGTTAATCAAAAATGGAGCGGCGAATCAAGCTTTTGAGCTTAAAGAAATGCCAACTCCAGAACCAAAAGCAGGCCAGGTGTTGATAGAGTCAGAAGGCTTTGGGTTGAATTTCGCTGATGTGATGGCACGTTTGGGAATCTACAAAGACTGTCCGCCCCTACCAGCTGTGATTGGCTATGAAAATGTTGGCAGAGTTAAAGCATTGGGCGCTGGTGTAAATTCACTCAAGGTTGGCGATCGAGTATTGGCGTTTACACGATTTGGTGGTTATGCAGACCATGTGATTGCGCCTGAAATGGCAGTCGCCAAAATATCAGAATCCATATCATTGGTTGAGGCTACCGCCTTGGCAACTCAATATATCACGGCTTATTTTGCTGCTGAAGAAACAGTGAGAATCCACAAAGGAGATCATGTATTGATCCATGCCGCAGCAGGTGGTGTAGGTACGGCGCTGATCCAAATCCTGAAAAGAAAAGGATGTATCATCTTCGGCACGGCAGGCTCTAGCCAAAAGCTAGATTTTCTAAAAGGAATTGGGGTAGATTATCCTATCAACTATCGGGAAAATGATTATTTAGCTGAGGTTGAAAAGTTGGGATTTAAAGGGAAATTGGATGTCACTTTCAATCCAGTAGGTGGTGATTATGTGAAAAAAGATTTCAAATTGTTGAACTCCGGTGGACGAGTAGTGCTGTATGGTGCTTCAAAACTTACAGAAGCACGAGGTAATATTTTCAAAATGATCAAGCTCCTCTTCGGATTTGGTTTCTGGAGTCCTATCGGATTTGTTTCAAAATCAACCTCACTTATAGGAATCAATATGCTGCGTATTGCTGACAACAAACCTGAAGCATTGAAACGATGTATGGATGCTGTAATCGCTTTGGCGGAAGCGGGAGAACTAAAACCAGTTACTGGAACCGAATTCCCACATAATCAACTGGCGGAAGCACATGATTTTCTTGGCACACGTAAGTCAATAGGAAAGGTAGCTGTGAAGTGGTGATTATGTAGTCTAAATGACTGAAACGTGTGATTTTATCATGAATCAGATCTTCAGTCATTTATCTATTCGTCAAAATAATCTTATATTGGTAGAAAACATTCCCAATTTTCTGAAGATATGAGACACACCTTCTATTTTGTTGCCCCATTAATCCTTGTTATTGTTGGTGTCATTGGCTACTACTATCCTTCGTGGTGGTATAGCTATATCATTTTGATTCCGTTATTTCTGATTGGAATTTCAAATCGCTTTCAAAAAAGCCATACGATCCTTCGCAACTTTCCACTACTTGGATATTTCAGATACTTTTTTGAAATGATCTCACCGGAAATTCAACAGTATTTTATTGAAAGATCCACTGATGGTAAGCCATTTAGTAGGAACCACCGCGCATTGGTTTATCGCAGAGCAAAGAGCGTAAATGACACCCACCCATTCGGAACCCAATTGAATCTGAATACTCCTGCTTATGAAGCATTAAGGCATTCTATTTATGCTATTCCTCCATTTGATGAATTTCCACGGGTGATGATTGGCGGCTCATTTTGTAAGCATTTATATTCTGCTTCCATCCTGAATATTTCGGCAATGAGCTATGGTGCCTTAAGTCATAATGCCATTCTCGCACTCAATAAAGGAGCGAAAAAGGGAAATTTCTATCACAATACAGGTGAAGGAAGCGTATCAGATTACCACATAGCTGGCGGAGGCGACTTGGTGTGGCAAATCGGAACTGGATATTTTGGATGCCGTACTCCAGATGGTGGTTTTGATCCAGTGAAATACAAAGAAAAAGTAGCACTTGACCAGATAAAAATGGTTGAGTTGAAAATTTCTCAAGGAGCCAAGCCTGGTCATGGCGGTGTATTGCCTGCTTCTAAAAATAATAGGGAAATAGCCAGAATTAGAGGCATAGAACCTTTTACTATGGTTTTATCACCTCCTGGTCATCGAGATATTAAAAACGCAACTGATTTACTCCACTTCATCAAACAACTCAGAGATCTTTCAGATGGGAAACCGGTTGGATTTAAATTATGTATTGGTCGAACAGAAGAGTTCATTGATTTAGTGGAAAAAATGGTTGAGTTGAAAATCTGGCCAGACTTTATCACTGTGGATGGTGCCGAAGGAGGAACGGGTGCTGCACCACTTGAATTTTCAGATTCGGTCGGTTTACCATTGGAGCCTGCATTAATTTTCGTTCATAGCACATTGAAAAAATATAAACTTAGAGACGAGATTAAAATCATTGCCAGTGGCAAAGTATTGACGGCCTTTTCAATCCTGAGAATGCGAGCCTTGGGTGCTGACATCTGTAATTCTGCGCGTGCTTTCATGTTTAGTCTGGGTTGTATTCAGGCACTTCGCTGCAACAGCAATGACTGTCCCACTGGTGTGGCTACTACGGATAAAATGCTTGCCAAAGGATTAGTAGTGACTGATAAATCAGAACGGGTTTACAACTTTCATAAAAACACTGTGCATGCTGTTCTTGAGTTGTTAGGAGCATGCGGCATTACACATACTGATGAAATTACCATAGATATGTTTGTGAAAGGCGATGAAATGGTTGCGCTTTCGAATAGATTCTTTCCTGACTCGGTACTCAATAGAGTAGATTAAGATTAAAAGCGCATCATTCCAGGTGATGCGCTTTTATCAATTTAAAGGCTTTAAGTTCAAGTAAGTTGACTTCCTCTTTGCTATCGAATATTTCTTCGACTGCTACGAAAGCAGGATGCCCATCCTTTGTCTCATAACCCATCAAAATAAAGTCTTCTTCAATTCCATCAAAAGCTATTTTGAATTCGTAGACAGTCTTGATTTTATTATCTCCAGCAAATTTTTCGATAAAATAATAGGCTTTTTCTCCTTCAATCATTGATGCAGGCAATGACCAAAGTTCACCATGTGAAGCAAATGCCTGAACAGTAAGATCTCCCTCATATTTATGATGACTAGAATGATGATGATGGATCTTAAGATGATCAAAATATTCAATGGTTGTGTCGCTGACGTAATAACCACTGAAAAACTGTGCGGAAACAGTAAAACATAAAAATAGCTGGATGAAAAATATCATTATTGATTTTCTCATACTCAGAAAGTGGTTGATTGAACTTTAAATATACTTTCAGATGTATAATCACCACGAAATTTTCGATGAAAATGCCTTTCATGCATACCAAAGGTAAGAATTCATTCAATTATCAATCAAATAGCATTAAATTCAAATTGCATTTGGCTGAGTTTGATAATTCGATTTCCAAAAAAAGAAAATTGATGAGGTGAAAATTTATAGGACAGAAATCTTAGCAAGCCTTAAGATAAGCGGATGGTTTTTTACCAAATCTCCTTTCAAAGAGAGATGAGAAATAAGGTGAATGCTGGAAACCTACGGCTGATGCGAGTTCACTGCTACTCATATAAACCCTTTTTTGTGCGAGTTCCATTGCCTTGTTGAGCTTGATTTCCTGGATAAACTGGAGTGGAGTAAGCCCTGTGGTGTTTTTAAGATATCTATAAATCTGGCGCTCACTCATGGCCGCACAATCAGCAAGCCGCAAAACACTGAAGTTGGAATCTGAAATGCTCTTCATTACTTCGTCACGCAATTTTTTCAATAGCTTATCATCAAAGGAGATGACCTCTTCTTTGTCTGGCTCCTCTTCCATGCGCGAAACCGAATTTTGAAAAAGATTTTGAATCCGAATAATAAGTTCCTCAGGATCAAATGGCTTTTGCAAATAATCATCTACACCAATTCTAAGTGCATCTTTTTTAGCAACATCATCAGAAAGTGCTGTAAGATGAATAAATGGAATGGTCTTTAAATTGGGATTTGATTTCACTTTTTTGGAAAAAGAAAGGCCATCCATCTCTGGCATCATCATATCTGAAATGATCATTTTCACCTTATCCTTTTCCAAAACCTTCAAGCCTTCCAATCCATTTGCGGCATGTCTGATTTCGAAATATGGTTTTAGCAAACCCGAAATGTATTTTCGCATATCAGCATTGTCTTCTACGATAAGCAGAATAGGTTTTTCACTCAGTCGCGATAGTATATCAGTTGATATGAAATTATCCTCAAGAGCCATTTCAACTTGCGTATTTTCAATGGTTTCCGGGACTTCTGCAAGAACATGTTTGGGCAAAATCAAACTAAATGTTGTGCCTTTAAGAAATTCACTTTGCACTTGAAGATCTCCACCATGAAGTTTTGCTATCTCTCGAGAAAGAGACAATCCCACACCCGTACCACCAGCATTCTTGATACTCGGTGCTTGATAAAATCGATCAAAAATGTATGGCAAATCCTCTTCTTCGATACCCATTCCAGTGTCGATCACAGCAATTTCTATATGATCACTGATTGATGTTCGAACAGTTATACTTCCTCCGGGATCAGTAAATCTCAGGGCATTGGATATTAGATTTATAATGATTTTGGAAATTTTATCGGCATCCACTTCCATATATGGCATTGCTGCATCTTCCCATATAATTTTTACTCCCTGATCTTTTGCTTTCGGTGCGAATAACGAGATAGCCTGCTTACCTAATTCATTGATGTTGACAATCTGCTTATTTAGCGCCATCTCACCATCTTCGAGTTTCGACAGATCAAGAATTTCATTCACCAGTTTCACCAGATTTTGGGTGTTTTTATAAACTAGATCCAAATCCTCTTCCATATCCGGAGAAAGTGCTTCGGTGTTTAGTATCTTATGAATTGGTCCTTTGATCAAGGTCAATGGAGTACGCAGCTCATGGGCAACATTGATAAACCACCTGCTTTTCATCTCATTGATCTCCTTAATTTTTTCATTTTGAGATTCAATTTCTGTGTTTTTCAGGGTGAGCTCTAGATTGGCTTTTTTCCTCAAGTTATAACCGCGATAAATCAAAAAGATGAGCACAGAAAGAAACAGCAAGGCCATCAATAATATTGATTGATAGATTCTTTGACGCTTAAGATTATAATCTGAAGTTTTCAATTGCAAGTTCGTTTCTGCAAGTTCCCGTTCTCTTTTTTCTGTCTCAAATTTTGCTTTAATTGATTCTACTATCCTGCTATTTTCGATTGTAAAAACCGAATCTTCCATAGCCACTTCTCTGGCATAATAGTCATACGCAAGCTTATAATTTCCTGACTTGTAATATGCCTTTTGTAAATTATCCAAGGCATTTACGGTGATTTGACCATTATTCAGATTCTGTGCCATATCTAAGGCCTTTTTGGAAAAGTAGATACTGGAATCATATTTCCCAGTGTTTAAGTAATAAGATCCCAGGTCTTGATATGCAAATGCAATTTGCTTTTGCTCCTTACTCAATACGGCGTATTTGTATTCATTCTTCACATTGACAAAAGCCTCATTTAGAAACTCCATTCTTAAATATGTGAGATATTGCCCTTGATAGTTTGATGCCACTAAGCCCCACGCCTCCATGCTTTCAGCGATTTTTTTTGATTTACTATAGTAATCAAGCGCTAATTCAAAATCTTTTTCATCTGCATATATGCCACCCAGGTTATGATACATGGAAGCAACACCCAGATTTCTCCCCAAGGCACTGACTATTTCTATGCACTCATTGTAGTACTTGATTGCAATGTCGTGATCTCCCAAATAATCATGATTGATGGCGATAGCTGCTAGCGTATAATAGATATTAATAGAATCTTGAAGCTCAACATAAATATCATAAGCCTCATGATTCAACCTTAATGAAGCTGCCTGATTATCTTCATTTCTGTAAAACTCCCCAAGTTCAGTTTTCGCTTCAGCCAAACCAGCTTTGTCATTTTGATCCTCGAATATGGATATAGATTTCAGAAAAAGATTTTCAGCAGAATCGTATTTACCTGTGTTGTTCAAAAACTGCCCCCAAAGGAGATAATTTCGGGCAAGATCCACTTGATTTTGGTTCGTTGTAGATTCAATAAATTTAGTCTGAATCGATTGGGAATCCAGAGAATCTGCTTTTTCGAGAAAAACCTTCAGGCTGTCGGTACTTTGGGAATAGCCCACATGGAACAGACTAAAAACTAAGAAAAATAAAATTATATGTCTACCTGTACGCTTCAAATATCCTTTCTTAATGTGCTTGCTTTAGGGCTTAAATTGACTTTGTATTTGGTCAAAATAATTCCAAATAGAAATTTAACTCACAATTAAAGAAGTCAAAGGATAATGGGAAGAATTTGTAAAAAATACCAGAAATGTAGTACCTCTCAGCACCTTCCTCATTTCAGGATTTTTCGAATCTTTCGGCCTTCTTCCAGAAAATTTTGAATGGCTTGATAATCACCTTGTTCGAGATGAGATTTCAGTGCCAGGATTTGTTTGAGGTAATTATCAATACTCTCCAAAAGCATCTTTTTATTTTCTAAAAAAATAGGCGCCCACATCTCAGGAGAACTTTTAGCAAGACGAACAGTCGAAGCAAAACCAGAGCCGGCCAGCTCAAGGATCACCTCACCATCTTTTTCTTTTGACAAAACAGTATTGCTCAAAGCATAGGAAGTGACATGACTCAGATGGCTGATATAAGCCAAATGCCTGTCATGTTCGGTGGCACCCATTTTCACAATATAAAAACCGATCTCCAAGGCGGTTTCTTCAAACTGGATTCTCAATGTTGCATTGGTTTTTGCTTCTTCACAAATGATCAGACATTTGTCTTTGAACAACCCCGGGAATGCTGCCTCAGGTCCCGAATATTCTGTACCGGCAATCGGATGAGCTGCAAGAAAATTTGCCCTGCGTGGATGCTCCATTACACATTCGCAAATAGCACCTTTTGTAGATCCGAAATCAATCACAAGCTGATCTTCTCTCAGCTGATCCAGCAGTTCAGGAAGCATATTTTTGATGACATCAACTGGGATCGACAGTATGATCCAATCTGCCCATTTGACACCTTCAGTCAGATTCTCAAATTTTTCAGAAATAATCCCTAGTTCTGCGGCTTTATCCAACGTAGTAGATTTCCTACTAAACCCTCCAAACACAAATTCCTTTCGGCTTTTTAGTGCCAATGAAAATGATCCACCTATCAGACCAACCCCAACTAAAAGTATTTTTTTCATACTAACCTGTCGATTGCTTTTTGGATCAATTCCTTATCCATGCAAAGCGAAATGCGAATATACGATGAACCAGCTACGCCAAATATATGACCTGGTGTGACAAAAATGCCCTTCTTATAAAGCAGGTGATCGCACCAATGATTTGCATCATGTTCTGGCACTTTGGCCCAAACAAACATTCCAGCCTGATTATCGGCTATGGTACAATTTAGTTTTTCCAAAAGCTGGTTCACAAGCTGTCTTCTCTCAGAATAAATCGCATCCAGTTTTTGATACCATTCTGCTCCCAAAGAAAGCGCTTTGGCTGCCGCCAGCTGAACTGGTTTGAACATACCAGAATCCATGTTGCTTTTGATTCGAATGACCGGTTCGAGCAAGCTTTCATTACCCGCCAACCAACCTACTCTCCAGCCAGCCATGTTGAAAGTTTTAGAAAATGAATTTAATTCTAAAGCTACTTCTCTGGAACCTTCCACATTAAAAATGCTCATTGGTTCATTATTCTGAATGAAGCTATAGGGATTGTCATGACATAATAAAATGCCTTTGGCTCTAGCCAGCGACACAAATTTCTCCAGAATGGCCAATGACCCTTTTTGCCCGGTAGGCATATGGGGATAATTAAGCCAGATTATTTTGGCTTTGGAATAATCGAAATTGTCTAAAAAATTCCAATCCGGTTCCCAATTTTGATGTTCTAACAATGGATAGTAAACAGGTGTGGCTCCTACCATCTTTGTTACTGAAGTGTAAGTAGGATAACCAAGTTCCGGTATTAAAACATGATCGCCAGGATTGAGATATGCAAGTGAGATATGGGTGATTCCTTCTTTTGAACCCAGCAAAGGCAAAATCTCATTTTGCTCAAGGGAAATATTGTATTTTTCTTTTGAGAATTTTGAAATGGCGCTTCTGAGTTGAGGAATCCCCTGATAGGCTTGATATCCGTGATTTTTCGGTTGAATAGTTGATTCAATTAGCTCAGATATGACATCCGCATCTGGCATCAAATCAGGACTACCAATTCCCATATTGATAATGTCTTTTCCTTCCTGATTGAGTTTTGCAACCTCTTTCAGTTTTTTAGAAAAATAATATTCTTGCAGCTCATTGAGCCGCTCTGCCGGTCGAATATTCATTTGATGAAAAAATCAAATTTTGATTTATTATTCATTCCCCAAAAGTATAGAATTAATGACTTGCTGCAGGGAAACTACGAATTAAGAATCGGGATTTTCCGTTTTATAATAGGTAGTGGCATCTTTCAGATAAAGATCGAGCAAATCATTCTCCTGCTTGATTCTTTTCTTTGCCCATTTAAACTCCTTAGACAAATAGTCCACAACCTGATTTCTGTATTTTACCATCGATTGGATGTCAAAATAAAGCCTACTTGATCTCCGTATCAAAAAATCAACTGCAGAAGCAACCATCTCATGGTTCACTCCATACCAAAGTTCAGATTGCAATAAACCTTCATCACCAGCATTTCCAGATTCTTTGAAATGCCTCCAAATCACTGCTGAATTGCTGCCATAAGTTGTAATCAAATGCCAACCCCAATCAGCGCCAAGACTTTCACTTGCTGCAAGTTCGTTGTAATGTGCAATGGCTTTTTCAACCATACCATAATTGGTAAAGGGATCAGCTGTAAGAGGAATCAGTGAGGTTCTGCATGGAATCTTATGAGGCAAATCAAGCCGATCAAGAGCCAAATCCACCACACGTTGGGCCATTTTCCGATAGCCTGTCAGCTTGCCTCCTGCGATCGCGATCACACCATCTTCCAATTCATATACCTCATCTTTTCGCGACAATTCCGATGGAGATTTGCCTTCTTCGTCAATCAAAGGTCTAAGTCCTGCCCAGTTAGATTCTACGTCAGCTTCAGACAATTCAACTTTAGGGAAAACTCTTTTTAGGGCTCCCAGCAAATACGTAAGGTCATCTTTGGTGGCTACTACGCGATCAAGCGCGCCTGTGTATTCGGTATCTGTGGTACCGATATAAGTTGTCCTGCCACGTGGAATTGCGAAAATCATACGCTCATCTGGCGTATCAAAATAAACGGGTTGTCGGATAGGAAATTTATCATGAACAACGACAAGATGCACTCCTTTAGTCAAGCGCAATTTTTTCTTGATACCAGTATCTTTTTTCCCAAGAACTGAGTCTAACCATGGCCCTGCGGCTACTATAAGCGTTTTGGAGGCGGCTGTGATTTCTTTCCCTGTGATTTTGTCGTTGAAAACAACACCATTTACTGTTCCATTGCTATAAGTGAATGAGTTTACTTCTGCATAATTGAGAAGCGTCGCTTCATAACTGTGAGCAGTTTTTAGCACTTCAATCGTCAATCGTGCATCATCGGTGCGGTACTCAGAATATACCCCTCCTCCTTCAACAATATCTTTATTGAGCAAAGGTTCCGCAGCAAGTGTCTTCACTTTATCGAGCATGATTCTGCGATCTTTTTTCACCACATCGGCAAGGAAATCATATACTTTGAGCCCTAAAGAGGTAGAAATACTTCCATACGTGCCACCTGTTACAAAAGGCAAAAGCATCTTTTCAGGCACAGCCAAATGTGGAGCAAGTTTATGAACAATGGCACGCTCCTGCCCTGTTTCCTTGACCAATCCAAATTCAAATTGCTTTAGATATCTCAGGCCTCCATGAATCAATTTTGTGGATTTATTGGAAGTACCTGAGGCAAAATCTGATTTCTCAAGAAGCAGCACATTTAATCCTCGGGAGGCAGCATCCAGCGCAATTCCAGCACCAGTAATACCTCCTCCAACTACGATCAAATCAAAGATTGTGGTCTTGATTTGTGCGATCGCCTGCTCACGTGAAAATATGGAAAATCGATTCGTCATTTTAATCTTTTAGCCAGCCTAAAGTTCTGCTGATAGCTTTCGTCCAATTGCGATATAATTTATTTCGTTTTTCAACCGGCATTTTGGACAGATAGGAAGTTCCCTTATTACTAAACTCCGAAATCTCCTGAGTGTTCCAAAGTCCCACATGCAAGCCAGCCAGGTAAGCGGCTCCCATTGCGGTGGTCTCAGCATTGTCAGGACGAATAATTTCCACATCAAGAATATCCGATTGGAATTGCATCAGATAATCATTGGCAGTGGCACCACCATCAACTTTTAGCTGTTGTAGTTTCACTCCACCATCTTTGCTCATGGCCTCTATGACATCTTTTGTCTGATAGGCAATCGATTGAAGTGCTGCTTTGGCAAACTGAGCACGACCAGTATCTCTTGTAATACCGAATATTGCTCCCCTGGCATACATGTCCCAATATGGTGTGCCCAAACCAACAAAGGCAGGAACCATAATCAGCTCATCATCCTCCGTGGATTCTGCCAATTCTTGAGTTTGACTTGCTTTATTAATGATCGCAAGTCCATCTCTGAGCCACTGCACAGCAGCACCAGCTACGAATACACTTCCTTCAAAAGCATAAACCGGTTTCTCGTTTAAACTACAAGCCAATGTTGTAATCAATCCATTTTCTGAAAGTACAAATTCGGATCCCTGATTCATGAGCATAAAGCAGCCCGTGCCGTAAGTATTTTTTGCCTGTCCTTTTTCCAAACAGGCCTGACCAAACAATGCTGATTGTTGATCACCAGCAACACCACCGATTGGAATCTGATGTCCATCCAATTCATAGAAACCGAAAGCATTGGAAGAAGATTTGACTTCAGGAAGCATATTTTCCGGTACTTCAAAAAGGCCCAATAAATCTGTATCCCACATCAGAGATTTGATATTAAAAAGCATGGTTCTGGAAGCATTAGTCATGTCTGTCACATGTGATTTCCCCTCTGTCATTTTCCATATCAGCCAGGTATCTATGGTGCCAAAAAGAAGATCTCCATTCTCAGCCTTTTCTCTGGCTCCATCTACGTTGTTCAAAATCCAATTTACTTTTGATCCTGAAAAATATGCATCGATAGGCAAGCCAGTCTTCTCTCTGATTTGATCAAAGAAACCCATTTCTTTCAATTCCTCGCAATATTCTGTGGTGCGACGATCCTGCCAAACGATAGCCGAATGAATGGGGACACCCGTAATTTGATCCCAAACCACCACTGTTTCTCTTTGGTTAGTGATACCAATACCGGCTATGTCTTCAATGGAAATTCCACTCTTATTTATAGCATCCGCCACGGTCTCCAATTGCGTCTGATAGATCTCATCTGCGTCGTGCTCGACCCATCCAGGTTTTGGGAAATACTGGGTAAATTCTTTTTGTGAAGCGCTTACTATTTCACCATTCTGATTGACAACAAGGGTTCTGGAGCTGGTTGTGCCCTGATCAAGCGTTACAATGTATTTCATCTTTGGGAATTGGGGTTATGAATTAATTGATTCTTCAATTTAGAAAATATGAGATACAATGAAAATTTTTGGACAATAGGCTTGGTTGCTGAAGCATCAAAATAGTCAACCAATGAAAGTCTTCACCGAAGAAATGAATTAATAAATAGGATGAATTTAGATGATTGTAAAAAGCTTATTTTCTACGATTTGGTGTATTTATCACTCCATCCCTATATAAATCAAGGGCAGATTTAAGAAGTAATTCTATGCTACGAATCGGAAGATCTTCATTTGGGGTCACTCTGAAAATTTTCATCCGTGAACGTGTACCTTGCTCTAATCCGGGATGATCAAGATGTTTGCCTTCCACCATCAAGAGATAGGGCTCATTGGTTTTTTTGTCCGTCCAGAGATAGCAAAACATTTTGTTTCTGAAGCAAAAACAAGGCATTCCGTATTTCTTAGTTTCGGTTACCTCAGCATCCTGATCAAGAATGATTTTGCGCAAAGCAAGGAGACAACTTCTTTCAGGCTCATGTTTCTCTTCGTAAAAAGTGTCTAGGTCTCGGATCATTGTTTCGATTTTTTTAAAAGGCACTAAACAACATTAATTCAAGCATTAAGATTTTCCGCCCGACAATCTACTTTTCAAATCCATTCGCTCATGTAGGATTCTAGCTACCTCAACTAATTCTATTGAGATAATCCGATAAAAAATGACATGCCGGCCAGAATGGATACCATACAGATTTTGTATAATGCGATCGTAACTTCTTCCGCTTTTCGGTTGATTAGCAATATTCGAGCAGGTCTGCAAAAGCATCTCATAATACCTATCAGCCTGTTCTTCAGACCAAGCATCACGTGAATAGTTCCAAATGTCAGACAAATCCTGCACAGCCTGATTGGTTAAGCGATACCGGTTCACTGAACCTTGCCGGCTTTGAGTTCTTCCAAATGTCTCTGAGGATTGAAGTCTTCAGCAACTCCACTTTCAATGCCTTTTTGAATGGCATTTCTTAAGACGATGGCCTTGTTTTCTTCTTCTTCCAATAGTCTCAACCCAGCTCGAATTACTTCGCTGGCATTTTTGAACCTGCCTTCAGCTATACTCTCCTGCACGAAACTTTCGAAATAGCTGCCAAGCGAAACAGATGTATTCTTATTCATTGTTAATAATTTGGAATGAAGTTACCAATAATTGGTATGTTTTCAAAAGGTAAATTATTGATCGAAGGTGGATACAAAGGAGATTTAAAAATTAAACTTTAAAACTCACCAATCTTTGACAGAATGATTATGAGCATCTTAATTTCCATTTTGAACGTATTCTAAAAACCAATTCTTGAAATCCTCAAATTTTTGAGCATCACCTAATTTTGAAAGTGGGAAAGTCCATAATTTTCCATATCGTTAAAAATATACTCCAATATTTTTAATTGGATTTATGTTGCTTTCCAAATTCACACCACCTATTAAAGAAAGAATGTAATAACACAAAAGTTGATCGAAGTAGATTCTGTCAAGTTTTAAATGTTTAGTAGTTTTCACATCAATTAATAAATCACCAATAATAAGATCAGCATCCGCACCACCAACGATTAAAGAACCTTTTCCAAACACAGGATTACAATAAACATCTCCGGATGTTACAAAATTCTTAAAATCAATTATTTCAATTAGTTGAGACAAATCTTCAATATCTGCTGGGTCATATATTCCAAAATTTGGATCAAAATATTTTACCCGAAAAATAAGATCAAGTTGCGCCAAAAAAATGGAATGCATTAAAAGAGCATCAGTAAATAGACCAGATTCTAGAAATAACTCATATTCAGAATGTACCTCTTCTAAATGATTTGATATTTCTAATTGAAAATCAATCATAGTTATTGACTTACCTTGATAGTTCACATTCCCAATTCTTCTTTTTGAAAGCTGATTCAATTGGAATATTGCCGCATCTGCCACCCATCGCCCTGATTTCGAATTAGGATACTTATTCTCAATATAAAAACGCAACAAGTAATCAAATGCAGTCCCTACTATTTGATAATTTTTTGTTCTAGGAAAAGCTAAAATATTTGCAGAAAGTTTTAATAGAGGTTTTGGAAATTCCTCACTTAATTTTGAACGAAGAATTTTATTTTGCTTTCCTTTTAGGATAGATGTTAAACTCATTTCAACAATTTTTAATTTGAATTAAGTTTAAAGAAACCGGATTAAAAAGTTCTTAAGTTCAAAAGATTTTAATCTAAGCCATTTCCCTAACGTCCAAACCGCTCTCCACCAAACAGAAAATAAAACAGCTTCTAAAACAAAAAAGCTGATCCCACAAAATGCAGGATCAGCTTTTCAATATTTGAACTAATATTTTTTTACATCCAGAATACAGCGTAAAGCGCTACGATGATCACCACAATACCCATGGCACCTACCAGGAATTTACCGTCTGTTTCGAACAGCTCAGGCTCGAAGTTATACGCTTTGTCATCCTGCTGCTTTGAAGTAGCATTGGTGTACATGATAATCGACAAGAATCCCAACAAAAATGTCATCATGAAAATGGAGTGGAAACCAATGTCTCTTAAGCTCATACCAAACATTTCCGTTCCATAAAGCAAACCTGCAATCAAGGTAATCAAGGTTCCAACACCAAATGCTTTTGCACCATTCAGTAGTTTTCTGCGATTAGCCTCAGATAGTTCTTCTGCTTTTACTTTGTGATTATCTGTCAATACCAGTACCACCGCAATGCTGATCAGAATCATACAGACATAGCCCATTCTGATAATAAATGGTAGTTCAGGAAGCAGAAGTTTCATAGCAATACCAGTAGGAAGTGTGGCAATGGTCGTCCAAAGGGCGGCACGATTTGTAGCTCGTTTCCATAAAATTCCCATACCAAACACTACCACTACGCCAGGATAAATAAACCCGGTATACTCCTGAATGTATTGGAATGCCTGATCCAAACCGCCAAGCAATGGCTTAGCTGCAACTACGGCAATAACCAAAGCAACAAAAGCGGTAATTCTACCAATAGAAACCATTTGTTTATCACTTGCGCTTCGATTGATCAATCCCTTATATATATCATAAGTAAAGATGGTAGAAGTAGAATTTAGCATAGAAGCTAAAGAAGAAACGACAGCAGCAATTAGTGCAGCAAACGCCAAACCTCTGATGCCAGTCGGGGCAAAATTTCTAAGCAACCAAGGATATGCCTGATCAGCTTTATCAATAGTACCAGTCAACCCTTCAATGGAATGACTCAAATCCGGATGGTTAAACATCACATATGCTGTGATACCAGGAATGATTACAATCACAGGTATAAGTATCTTCAGATACGCTGCGAAGACCAAACCACGTTTGGCTTCTGTCAAACTTTTTGCAGCAAGGCCTTTCTGAATAATGTATTGATTGAAACCCCAATACCCAAGGTTCGTCAGCCACATCGCGCCAAAAATCACTGCTAAACCTGGCAAGTCAATAAATGGATCTTTGGTGCCTCCACTTCCGTCAGGAATTTGAGATACTCCCTTTTCCAGAATCATACTAAAATGCAAATCAGAAGGCACCTCGCGTACTTTATTGAGCACAATCATAAATCCATCAATCGCTCCACCGGCATCACCAGCCACAGCTGAAAGTGCAAAAAATGCAGTAATCAATCCACCACCTACAAGGAATACAACTTGAATTACGTCAGTCCACGCAACAGCCTTAAGTCCACCATAAATTGAATACACACCGGCAAAAATCAACAAACCAGGTACGCCATACTGCACCGGCCATCCCAAAATTTGCTCCATAGCCAATGCTCCAAGCCAGGCTACTGAGGTAAGGTTTACGAAAATGTAAACCAGCAACCAGAAAAATGAGAAGAAGAAACTCACACCAGAACCATATCGCTCTTTCGCGAACTGTGGCATGGTATAGATTTTCTTATCTATCATCTGTGGCAATAAGAATTTGGCAACCAAAATCAGCGTAATCGCTGCAAGCCACTCATAGGCTGCAATGCCAATTCCAATAGCGAAACCAGAGCCGGACATTCCCATAAAATGCTCTGCAGAAATGTTGGCAGCAATCAATGAAGCGCCAATCGCCCACCATGATAAAGTGTTGCCAGCTAAAAAGTAGTCATTAGCAGTTTTTTCGTGCCCTTTTTCATCACGGGATATGAATAATCCGATAAATAAAATGACAGCACAATAACCACCAAAAACTACATAATCGAGTGTAGTAAATCCCATAAATCAATTAGGTTAAGTTGATTGTTAAAAAATTATTTTTTTACTGAAAATACATATTTAGTGACTGAATGATATACCTGACCAGGCTCCAAAACTACTGTTGGAAATGCTGGTTGATTTGGAGCATCAGGGTAATGCTCCGTCTCAAGACATAAGCCTGTTCGATGCTCATAACTTACCCCATTTTTGCCTTTGATACTTCCATCAAGGAAATTGCCTGAATAAAATTGAATGGCTGGCTCAGTGGTATAAATATCCATCTGTCTTCCACTTTTTGGTTCGAAAAGCGAAGCAGCAAAATTGAGTCCTGCATCACCATCTGCCAAAATCCAGCAATGATCATATCCTCCTCCATATTGTAGTTGTTGATTTTCGGTATTGATTTCCTCACCAATCACCTTAGAAATAGTAAAATCAAAAGGCGTTCCTTCTACATTTCTTAACTCTCCAGTTGGTATCAAAGTACTATCAACAGGCAAAAATTGAGGCGCATTCAATGTTAGTTTATGACTCAGAATATCTCCTTTGTTTCCGGCAAGATTGAAGTAAGAATGCTGTGTGAGATTTACAACAGTTTTCTTATCAGTGGTGGCCTCATAATCAAACGAAAGACTGTTATCATTTCCCAACATGTAAACGACGGTCACGGATAAATTTCCAGGATAGCCTTCCTCCATATCTGGACTGGTATATTCAAATTTAATCCCCACTCCTTTTTCGTTTTGAATTTCACTTGCGGTCCAAACTACTTTGTCAAATCCTTTGATACCACCATGCAGGTGATTTCCAATGTTGTTTACAGCAAGGGTGTATTCTTCTCCATCTAATGAAAATTTACCTTTGGCAATTCGATTACCAAACCTTCCGATAATTGCCCCGAAATAAGGTGTGGCATCCAGGTAACCCTGCAGATTGTCATAACCTAATACAACATCATCCAGATTTCCATCCTTATCCGGTACCATCAAAGAAGTGATGATGCCACCATAGGTTATGGCTTTCATCTCGATTCCATTTGTGTTCACTAGGGTAAATTGACTCACCTTTTGTCCATCTGGCATTTCACCAAAGGGACTCGAAGAGATTGATGCTTTTGCTTCTTCCTTTTTGGGATTATTGCAGCCAGCAAGAATCGATATTGCAAGTAGCAATGCGATTGATTGAATTCTGATCATTTTTGGGTGTTGTTTAAAATTATGGTTCAAAATAGATGATAATAAACTTCGTTCCAATGAATCTGATTTTTGAAATCTCTGGTTCTCGTTTCTTTGTCAATCACCAAAAGTTCAACACCAGCCATATCCGCAAAATCTTCTATGAATTCTGTTGTAATTGCCTTGCTAAATACTGAGTGATGTGCACCACCAGCCAAAATCCATGTTTGTGCTGCCACAGACAAATTTGGCATTGGATCCCACAACACACGCGCTACCGGAAGTTTTGGTAAATCATGCTCAGGTTTGATCGCTTCTACTTCATTGACAACCATTCTGAATCTATTTCCCATATCAACCAAAGTGACATTAAGCGCCGGACCCGATCCTACATCAAAAACTAATCTTGCAGGATCTTCTTTTCCACCAATTCCAAGGGGATGCACCTCAACTTTTGGTTTTCCTTCAGCAATAGAAGGACAAATTTCCAGCATATGCGAACCAAGTACTCTTGATCTGCCACTTCGGAAATCGTAGGTATAATCTTCCATAAATGAAGATCCTCCCTCAAGCCCCTGATCCATGATTTTCACCGCGCGTAGTAAAGCCGCCGTTTTCCAGTCTCCTTCTCCTCCAAAGCCTATACCATCTGCCATCAATCGCTGTGAGGCAATTCCTGGAAGCTGTTTCATGCCATGAAGGTTTTCGAATGTATCTGTGAAAGCGCCAAAACCTCCTTCTTTAATAAAGGCTCTCAATCCAAGCTCTATTTGTGCGGCATCCCGAAGCGAATGACTTTTCAATACCTCAGCTGTTATTTGATATTGATCAGCATATTCTTTCACCAATGCATCGATATCTTTTTCTCCAAAACCATCAATGTATTTTACCAAATCACCAACACCATATCCATTCACTGAAAAGCCAAATTTCATTTGTGCTTCTACTTTGTCACCTTCTGTCACAGCTACTTCACGCATGTTGTCGCCGATTCTTGCCACTTTTGTTCTTTGCAATACGTGCCATCCTGCAGCCACTCTCGTCCAGTTTCCAAGGGATTTTCTGGCGGCTTCATCTTTCCAGTGACCTACTATCACCTTCCTGTTTTTTCTTAATCTGCTGGCCATAAATCCAAATTCACGCCCGCCATGCGCTGATTGATTTTCATTCATGAAATCCATGTCAATCTCGCCCCATGGAATCTCAGCATTGTACTGCGTATGAAAATGAGCCAATGGTTTTCTCAAAATCTGCAAACCTTTGATCCACATTTTGGCTGGTGAAAATGTATGCATCCAAACGACAACACCTATACAATTTTCAGTTGTGTTCGCCTGCTCACACACGCCATAGATTTGATCTGGTGTGGTTACTACCGAATGATATTTTACTTTGACTGGAATGTGAGCACTTTCATTAAGTGCTTTGGCTATTTCTTCCGAATGTTTTGCGACATTCAAAAGCGTTTCTTCGCCATATAAGTGCTGGCTGCCTGTTACAAACCACACTTCAAAATTGGATAATTGAGTCATATTTTAGTTTTATTAATTCTGTCCGTAATAGGCGTCTTTGCCATGTTTCCTATCGTAATGCTTTTTGATCAAGGCATCTTTCAATCTTGGTGCCGATGGATTGATCTGTCGTGTCAGATAAGCCATTTGGGCAACTGCTTCAAGTACCATGCTGTTGTACACCGCTTTATCGGCAGTTTTTCCCCAGGTAAAAGGGCCATGATTGCCAAGTAAAACCATCTCCACTTCTGAATGAGAAATATTCTTTTGCTGAAAGCAATCAAGGATTTGCTGGCCTGTCATGTGCTCATAGTTTCCCTTTATCAGCTCATCACTCATCGGAGGCGCACAAGGAATATCAGCTGTCAAATGATCGGCATGTGTGGTACCAAAAATCGGTATATCCATTTGCGCTTGTGCCCAGGCTACTGAATACATAGCATGTGTATGTGAAATTCCTCCAATATCTTCCCACGACTTATAGAGAAAAGCATGGGTTTTAGTATCTGATGAAGGACGCATTTTTCCTTCTATGACATTATTATCTAAATCGACGATTACGATATCATCTACCTTCAAATCGTCATAAGGCACACCACTTGGCTTGATAGCAAAAACACCTTTACTCCTATCAACCGCACTGACATTGCCAAAGGTGTGGATGACCAAATTCAATTTTGGAAGAAGCATATTGGCCTCAAAACATTCTTCCTTCAAAGCTTTAAACACTGACATTATTCTTATTTTGTATGGATGTTATTTTCAACAAATTGTCCTAGAAGCTCATACTTCTTGTAAATACCCGCGTAGATCTCTACCAATTCTGGTTGAGGATGATAAGTAGTTTCAAAACCATTCCCCATTGCTTTGATAGCTGATAAAGTATCAGGATATATTCCAGCTGCAACTGCTGCATACATGGCCGAACCTAATGCAGGAGCTTGCTCCGAGACAGCTACTTTTATCGGCATATTCAACACATTAGCAAGTGTTTGCATGATGAATCCTGACTTTTTTGCCACTCCACCAATTCCCACTACTGATTTGATTTGAACCCCCTGTTGTTCGAAGCGATCGACGATGCTTTTGGATCCAAAGCAAATCGCTTCAACCAAGGCTCTGAACATATGAGGCGCTCTTGTGCCTAAGCTTAGATTCACCATAGCTGCTTTTAGTGATTGATTGGCGTCTGGAGTTCTTCTTCCATTTACCCAATCCAGTGCTATTGGTGCACTTTCGCTGATCGGGGTTTCCTCTGCTTGTTTAGATAATTCAGCTATGATATCATCCTTAAGTTCTTCTATTTGTTCCTGCGATAATTTGAGATTTTTCAAATTGTCCAAAGGCCATGAAATCACATCTTTGAACCAGGCCAAAACATCGCCAAATGCAGATTGTCCTGCTTCAAGTCCAATCATTCCTGGGATAACTGAACCATCCACCTGACCGCAAATTCCTTTGACTGTATTTAAGCCAACAACTTCTTTGGATGAAACAATGATGTCACAAGTAGAAGTCCCCATGACTCTAACAAGCGAAAATTCTTCCACCTCAGCACCAACTGCTCCAGAATGTGCATCGAATGTTCCTACGGCCACAACAACATCTTGTGAAAGACCCAGTTTTGCAGCCCATTCTGCATTCAGTTTTCCGGCTACCTGATCAGAAGTATATGTCTCCGTGTAAAGATTTTTCTTAAGATCAACCAAATAAGGATCAAGTTTGGACAAAAAAGCATCTTCCGGCAATCCACCCCAGCTCTCGTGCCACATGGCTTTGTGTCCAGCAGCACATCTTGACCTTTTCAGGTTATCAATATTTTTATCATCACAGAGGATAAATGTCATCAAATCGCAATGTTCAACCCATGAATATGCCGCTTGTTTTACGCCCTTATCTTCTCGAGCGATGTGTAGCACTTTTGCCCAAAACCACTCTGAAGAGTAGATTCCACCCTCGAATTTTGTGTAATCCTCTCCTCCCCATGATCTGGCTAGCTCATTGATTTCGTCAGCTTCTTTGATAGCTGTATGATCTTTCCAAAGCACCATCATGGCATTTGGATTCACGGCAAAATCTGGCGTAAGAGCAAGCGCCGTTCCGGTTGCATCTACAGGTATTGGAGATGATCCAGTCGTATCGATACAAATTGCCTTAACAGAAGATGGAACTATACCTGATTCTTTAACAACATCGCGAATAGTAGCTTCCATGCCTTCTATGTGATCAAGTGGATGCTGTCTGAATCTATTGGCTGAAGGATCACAATACTTTTTCTCCTTCCATCTCTTGTACCAATGTACTTTGGTGCCAAGTGTTGCTCCATTTGATGCGTCCACCAAGACCGATCTCACCGAGTCAGTTCCGAAATCCAAACCTATTACACATTCATTGCTCATGCTTTTCAAATAATTTTATTTTTCAGCTAAAATAATAAAAATATATTATTAAGTGTTTTTTTTACATTTATTTAATTTTCTTTTTAAATTGAAATTTCGAATGCAATTAAAAACGGCCTTTAAAAATTATTCAGCGAGTATCTTTACAAGACAGGCCTTACCTCTTTAGCAATGAATGACAAGCTTTTATCGGATTTACCATCGGTCCAGTCTTATGAGAACCAACCTAAAGTGCTGCTTGCTGTGGACTGTATCATCTTTGGTTTTGACAATGAACAATTGAAAGTATTACTTATCAAAAGGGGTTTTGAACCAGAAAAAGGAAAATGGTCATTGATGGGAGGATTTTTGCAGCCGGATGAAAATCTTGACAATAGTGCACAGCGAGTACTAAAAAAACTCACTGGCCTGAATAATGTCTATCTGGAGCAACTTTCGGCCTTCAGCGAACCGGACAGGGATTTGGTGGAGCGAACCGTGTCTGTAGCTTACTTTGCATTAATTAATATTGAAAATCACAATGAAGAAATTAGCCAAATGTATTCAGCAGAATGGTTCACGCTCGACGAGATACCTGAGTTGATTTTTGATCACAGACAAATGATCGAATTTGCGATCAATAGATTGAGATATAAAACATCCATTGAGCCGATTGGATTTGAATTGCTGCCGGAAAAATTCACTATGCGTCAATTACAAAAACTATATGAGGCAATACTCGGACAAGAGCTCGATAAGCGAAATTTCACCAAAAAAATCAACCAACTAGATGTATTAAAAAGGTTAGATGAAAAGGATATGACATCCAGTAAAAAGGGATCATACCTACATACTTTCGATCAGGAGAAATACAACTCGAAAATAACCAGACGTTTTGAGTTTAGACTCTAGTAATTATTTCAAAATCCAAATAACCCTGGCAGCCATAAACTTAATTCTGGTATATAGGTAATCAGTAAAAGCACGAAAATCATTGCGACAAACATAGGAACCAAAGGTTTCAATACTTTTTCTATGCTGATATTGGCAACACCGCAACCGATAAATAAAACAGATCCTACAGGTGGTGTACAGAGACCAATACATAAATTCATTACCATCACTATTCCAAAATGAACAGGATCCATACCAAGTTTCATAACGACAGGAAGGAATATTGGGGTAAAAATCAATACCGCTGGGGTCATATCCATAAATATGCCCACAAATAACAATATCAGATTGATTATCAATAGAATGACAATTGGATTATCTGTCAAGGTGATTAGACTTTGACTAACTTCTTGAGGTATGTTTTCATATGACATAACCCACGACATACCCATCGATGTGCCTATAAGCAACATCACTATGGATGTAGTAAGTACTGTATCTAAGAGAATCTTAGGTAAGTCTTTGATAGAGACTTCTTTGTAAATCATTGCCAACACGAGTGTATAAAGCACCGCAATTGCCGAAGCTTCAGTTGCCGTAAAAACGCCAGCCACAATCCCCCCGATAACTATGAATAATAATAATAAACTAGGAAAGGCGCTCATGAACTTTTTAAAAGTAGCACCTAAACTTTCCCAACTTCCTCTTTTATATTTTTTCTTGAGGGCAATGACCATTGAAACAGTCATTAATGCCAAACCCATTAGAATTCCAGGCACATATCCTGCGATGAATAAGGCTGCAATAGAAACACCACCACTAGCAAGCGAATAGACAATCAAAATATTGCTTGGAGGAATGACCAATCCGGTAGTGGCACTGGTAATATTTACAGCTGCACCGAAGGACTTATCATAACCTTCTGCTTCCATTCTTGGTCCCATAAATCCACCAATGGCTGAAGCTGCTGCTGCCGCCGAACCAGAGATGGCACCAAACAGCATACACGCTACAATATTTACAAATGCCAAGCCCCCGGGCAGACCACCAACTATAGCTTTGGCGAAATCTACCAGTCGACGGGCAATACCACCACTATTCATCAGCTGACCTGACAACACAAAAAATGGAATTGCCAATAGCGAAAAACTATCCAGTCCAGTTGCCATTCTTTGAGCCATGGTTGTTACAGCTGTCAGTGCAGGCATAGAGACTACCAAAGTGAATAATGATGATAAACCAATACAATAAGCAATCGGCAGACCTAATGCTAATAATAACACAAAACTGAATACAAGAATCAATATTTCAGTCAAATTCATTTTTCGATGGTTTTGAGGTCGGAAATGGAATAATAAGTTATGAGTAGACCACTGATTGGTATGACTATATAAACATAACCTAATGGTACTCGAAGCGTGGCGGAAAGTTGTTCAAGACTAAGTGTGAGATACACCAAACGAAAACCACCAAAAACCATTACGGCAACAGCAAAAGTTATAGTAAGAGCACTAATGAGCAAATTGAGGTAAACCTTGTTTTTTCCTGAAATTTTATTGGGTAAAATATCAATGGCCAAATGCGCCCTTTGACCGGCCGCATAGGCTGCTCCCAATAATCCAACCCAAATCAATAAAAAATTAGCAAGCTCATCTGTAAATAAACTTGGTGCACCCAATAGGTATCGGGATGCAACCTGCCACAGCACATTTATGACCATCACGGCCATCAACACTACCAATACCAAAGAAAGGATCTTGTCTACATTACTTCTCAGTTCCATAGTTTTTTATGCGTTGGATCAAATCGTATTTTTCTGTGTCTTCTCTATAAGCTTCATACAAAGGCTCCACCATTTCAGAAAATTGACTTTTATCAGGTCGAATTATCTCCACACCAGCCTCTGCTACCGCCTTAAGGCATGCTTTCTCGGATTCATCCCAAACCTCCATTTGAAAACCCACTGATTCATCCGCTGCTTCCTTAAGCCATTTTTTTTCTTGTTCAGAAAGACTATTCCACCAATCAAGACTTACAAGCAATACATCTGGAAGGCTTGTATGCTCATCAAGAGTATAATATTTACATACTTCGTAATGACGACTTGAATAAAAACTAGGAGGGTTATTTTCAGCAGCATCGACCACACCTTGTTGAAGTGCTGTATACAATTCGCCGAAAGATACTGGTGTTGGTGATCCGCCCAATTGCGTAACCATGTTTACTGCAGAAACGCTTTTCATCACCCGGATTTTCAAACCTTTTAAATCATTAGGTTCATAAATTGGTCTTTCCTTGCTATAAAAACTTCGATATCCGGCATCATAAAAACATAATCCGCGAAATCTATACTTTTCACCCTTGGCCAGCAGTGATTCGCCAATTTCACCTTGCAACACTCCAAATTGATGCGCCTTGTCTCGGAACAAATAAGGCAAGCCAAGCACTTCGAATGAAGGGACAAAATTTTCCAAAACACCACTAGACACTTTGGTCATAGCTAAGCTGCCAATTTGGAGTAACTCCAACAATTCACGTTCAGATCCTAGCTGACCAGATGGATATATTTCGATGCGCATAGCGCCTTCAGATTTCTCTTCGAGGCGTTCAGCCATATTAACCATACCAATATGGACTGGATGTTTCACATCCAATCCATGGGCTAATTTCAAAACGGTCACGTCGCTCTTTACTCCACATCCTTGTATGAATAATAAAGTCAGTGCTACCAATATGGGATATAGATATTTCAAAATTATGCCCTAAGTTTTTTGATGATGGCCAGTGCATCAGCACATTGTTTTGTGATAAATGCAAAATCTTTGCTAGCCAGAACTTCTTTTGGAAATAGCTGCGATCCCATACCTACACAATGGACACCAGCTTCAATCCAGCCTTTTAGGTTTTCTTCATCAGGAGAAACTCCGCCTGTCGGCATGATGCTCGCATATGGGAATGGTCCTTTTACTGCTGCTACGAATTTTGGTCCACCGACCTGCGAACCTGGGAAAATCTTTACAACTTCAGAGCCTAACTCATGGGCTTTCACTATTTCAGTAACTGATCCACAACCTGGGCTCCAAGATACTTTTCTTTTGTTGCACATTTTCGCCATCTCTTCATCAATGATTGGAGATACGATGAAGTTGGAACCTAATTGGAGGTATAGAGCTGTAGTTGCGCCATCAATGATAGAACCAACGCCGAGGATCATTTCAGGACAAGCCTTTTCAGACCATTTCACCAATTCGGCGAATACTTCATGCGCAAAGTCTCCGCGATTTGTAAACTCAAAAACACGTACTCCACCTTTGTAGCACGCTTCTACAACGCTCTTACACAGTTCGACATCTTTGTGATAGAATACAGGTACCATTCCTGTTTCCTTCATTTTTAAAGCAACATCAATTCTTGAAAATCTTGCCATTATTTTACCAGTTTAAAATTTTGTTTAAGTCGTAATCTGCCGGATTTGGCAGGTATTTTTTTGCTGCTTCATGATCTCCATCGCCAATGAAATGCATGCTATCAAAAAACATTTTTGCTATTTGCGAATTCATATCCACCAATCGCGGTGGAATTTTACCGTCCTTTTCAAAATCTGAAAGGAAAAGCGGCTTAATATCTCCTATGGAATTGGCACTAACAATACAACCGCTAATGCCTTCTTCGAACAGTTTTTTCACACCAAGACCAAGTAAAGTGCAAAGTGTCAGATCAAAACCTATTGGTCGAGCACATCTTAATTCGTATCCCAACTCAACAGGCCTGCTTTTTACTTCCAACCCCAACTCATGTAGCTTTTGTTGCAGTATGATATTGAAGATATGAGCCTTACTTACATTGCCAAGCTCAGGATGACCATGATCGTCATAGGTGAAGTTAATTCCTCTTTGGATGAGTTCATCAATATCCAAAATATGGAAAACACCTTCACTGATTAATGCAACTCCATAATTTATTCCCATGATTTTCCTCTTTACAATAGAAGAAATCATCAGGTTGATGATTTTAGTAATAGATGCCTCCGTCTTGTTGAACATCTCAGGAATAATCATCATCGGAAAATGACAACCTGTGGCTATCCCAAAAGCCAGATGTCCTGCCGATCTACCCATCGTCGATAAGACAAACCATTGTCTGGCTGTCCGTGCATCTTCATAAATCGTATTACCAATTCTTACTCCCTCATCCTTTGCAGAATGAAATCCAAATGTTGGATTTCGATCGGGTAAGGGCAGATCATTGTCAATCGTTTTGGGAACATGAATATTGCTAATCAGCACATTCTGTGATGCGAGATATTTAGTCACTCTATTGGCTGTGGAAGCCGTGTCATCACCACCAATTGTCACAAGCAGTTTTACATTTTCGCGGACAAATATTTTGGTATTAAAATCAGAATCCTTTGGTTTAAACCTTGCCATAATGAGCGTAGATCCACCTCGGCTAAAGATACGATCTGCATGATCAAAATCGAATTCCTTAATTTCTGGTTCTTCAGAGAACAAACCCTTGTAACCATGATGTACGCCAAGCACCCGATATCCATCTTTTATAAAAGCTTTCGCTACTGAAGCTATTACAGTATTGATACCGGGGGCAGGGCCACCCCCACAAATAATGACTACTGAGGGTTTTTGCATATATTATCTTGCTACTCGTCCGGATGCATCACCACCCATTAGTTTTTGAACTTCTTCCAAAGTAGCCAGATTTGCATCTCCTTTGATTGTGTGTTTCAAGCATGAAGCCGCCACCGCAAAGTCTAGCGCATTTTGATCGTCATCAGGATATTGTAATAACCCATAGATCAAGCCTCCCATGAATGAATCTCCACCTCCCACTCTATCCACGATATCGGTGATTTGATATTGACGAGATTCGTACATTTTTGAGCCATCATAAAGTACTCCAGCCCAAGTGTTGTGAGAAGCCGAAATAGAACCTCTTAGTGTTGTAATTACCTTTTTGGCTTTAGGAAATTTTGCCATCATTTGCTGACACACTGATAGGAAAGCTTCTGCTTTCACATCATGGCCATGCTTGGTCACATCTAAACCTTCCGGCTTGATGCCGAAGTGCATTTCAGCATCTTCTTCATTTCCAAGTACTATGTCGCAATGAGCAGTCAGCTCAGTCATGATTTCTTCCCTTTTCGCTGCGTCACAGAACTTCCACAATTTTGCTCTGTAGTTCAGATCTGTAGAAATGGTAATACCCATATCACTTGCAACCTTCACTGCTTCCAAACATGCATCCGCCGAACTTTGAGAGATTGCCGGAGTAATACCTGTCCAATGAAACCATGAAACCCCTTCGAAAACTTTTTTCCAATCTACCATGCCTGGCTTGATCTCAGACATAGCAGAGTGTGCTCTGTCATAAACCACTTTACTACCACGAGAGACAGCACCAGTTTCAAGGAAGTAAATTCCAAGACGATCACCACCCCAAACAATGTTTTCACAATTCACACCACGCTTACGCATTTCCATCATGGCACATTGCCCAATGTCATTTTTTGGAAGTCTGGTTACAAAACTCACTGGCACACCGTAATTGGCGAGTGAAACAGCCACATTGGATTCACCTCCACCGTACACTACGTCGAAGGAATCTGCCTGTGAAAAACGTAAAAATCCCTGAGGAGCAAGCCTCAACATGATTTCACCGAAGGTTACTACTTTCTTATCCATTTATGTTAAAAATTAAAATTCAAAATATTCATTGGCATTGTTATAAGAGATGTTTTCTACCATTCTAGCAAGGAGATCCATATCTGCCGGTAGCTCACCATTTTCAACATCATTGCCCAACAGATTGCATAAAATTCTTCTGAAGTATTCATGTCTTGGGAATGATAGAAAGCTTCTGCTATCCGTCAACATTCCTACGAATCTGCTGAGTAATCCCATATTTGAAAGTGAATTCATCTGGGCTTCCATGCCTACTTTTTGGTCTAAAAACCACCAACCAGATCCGAATTGCATTTTCCCTGCGATAGAGCCATCATTGAAGTTTCCAATCATTGTGGCAATGGCATCATTGTCTGCAGGATTGAGATTGTATAGGATGGTCTTGGCCAGCTGATCTGAGTTATCCAAACTGTTAAAAAATCTGCTCATGGCCCTGATCTGACTAAAATCTCCGATTGAATCGAAACCTGTGTCAGGTCCGAGGGTTCGCATCATTCGCGTATTGTTGTTTCTGATGGCACCTAAATGAAATTGTTGTGTCCAGCCTTTGGCGTGATACATTTTGCACAATTCAACAAGAAGTCCCATCTGAAATTGCTTGACCTGATCTTCTGTAAGCATACTTCCTCTTGTCACGAGATTAAAAATCTCTTCAGTCTTTTCAAGAGAATATTCTACATTATATAATTGATCTAATCCATGATCAGAGAGTCTGCCTCCTACTTCATAGAAAAAATCTATTCGTTGCTGTATGGCGCTTATAAAGTCTTCAAAATTAGAAATAGGAATCCCTGACACCTTGCCCAGTCTAGTCAGATATTCTTTGTATTTATCTGGATTATCTACAGCGTAAAGCTTATCAGGACGAAAAGTGGGCAACACTTTAATCTCAAAACCTTCATTTTTCAATTGAAGATGATATTTCAAATCGTCGGCAGGATCGTCAGTCGTGCAAACTACTTTTACATTCATCATTTTCAACAAATTCCTGCATGAATAGGCCGGGCTGTTGAGTTTAGCGGAAGCTTCATCGTATATCTTCTTTGCAGATTTTTCATTCAGAATATCATTGATTCCAAAATAGCGTCTAAGCTCAAGATGTGTCCAATGATAAAGTGGGTTGCGAAGCGTATAAGGAACGGTTGCCGCCCATTTTGTGAACTTCTCTTCGGGTGTTTTGCTACCTGTCACAAATGATTCATTAACACCATTGGTACGCATAGCGCGCCACTTGTAATGATCACCCTCCAACCAAGCCTCGGTAATATTTTTGAAAATGCGATCCTCTGCAATATCTTTTGGAGATAAATGACAGTGATAGTCAATGATCGGCATTTTCACGGCATGATTGTGAAATAGGGTTTTGGCCGTTTGGGTTTCAAGTAAAAAATCGTCGTTTAAAAATTCTTTCATCAGGTATGGGTTGAGTATTTCAGCTTAGGGTAACGGCATAAAAATTATTTCATCAGTTTGCTGACTTTACAATTCTTTATTTCTGTTTTATATCGAAAATTAGTGTTTCTCATTTCTTTAAAACTTGTCAGGAAGTTTTCAGTCAGATCAACCAAGTTTCATACTTTAAATTTACCTGGAATATGACCGAAAGCATCCTGCATCATCTGCCCATCCAACCGCCATCTACGGTAATAATTGTACCATTCATATAACTAGCAGCCTCACTGGCTAAAAATACTGCCGGACCTTTAAAGTCTTCTGGATTTCCCCATCTGCCTTGTGGTATTCTTGCAAGTATTGAATCGTTTCTATTTTCGTCAGCTCTTAAAGCTTTGGTATTGTCTGTGGCGATATAACCAGGAGCGATAGCATTTACATTCACGCCTTTTGATGCCCATTCATTGGACAATGCCATAGTCAACTGACCAATAGCACCTTTACTTGCGGCATAACCAGGAACTGTGATTCCTCCTTGAAAAGTAAGCAAAGAAGCTATGAAAATAATTTTACCACCACCACGCTCAATCATGGTTTTTCCAATTTCACGAGATATCACAAATTGTGAATTCAAGTTTACTTCTATGACAGTATCCCAATACTCATCTGGATGTTCGGCAGCAGGCATTCTCATGATTGTACCGGCATTGTTTACCAAAATATCAATCGGTGGACTTTCTGCTTTTAGCTTTTCGAGAAAGGCATACATTGAACTCCTATCTGAAAAATCACATTGATAGGCTTTGAAGGTTCTTCCTCTTTCCTGAATAGATTTCTCAACATCACTTCCTGAGAGTTCAAGCGATGCTGAAACCCCAATGATATTGGCCCCAGCTTCTGCAAGACCTTCTGCGATTCCTTTTCCAATTCCTCTTTTGCAGCCGGTAACCAGAGCTGTTTTTCCTTCTAGGCTAAATGTATTTAACACACCCATTATCGTATATCTCTTAGTTTTTCACCATCCATATCTGTGAACGCTTTGTTCTCACCAGCCATTCCCCAAATGAAGGTGTAATTAGATGTGCCTGCTCCTGAATGAATTGACCACTCTGGAGAAATTACAGCTTGCTTATTAGCCATTACAATGTGTCTCGTTTCTCGTGGATCACCCATGAAATGCATCACGATCTGATCTTCAGGCATATCGAAGTAGAAATAAACTTCCATCCTTCTATTGTGCGTATGCGGAGGGAAAGTATTCCAGATGCTTCCAGAAGCTAAAGCCGTAAAACCCATTACCAACTGACAGCTTTGGATGCCACCTTCATGTATGTATTGGTAAATGGTGCGTTCGTTACAATTTTCTTTTGAACCTAATTCCACCTTATTTGCATCACCCAATACTGCTTTTACAGTCGGATATTCGTGATGCGCAGGACTGGAGTTAATATAAAACTCTGCAGGATTTGAAGCAGATGAGCTCTCAAAAGAAATAGCTTTCTTTCCTTTTCCTACATAAAGACATTCCTTGTTGCCAAGTTCGAATTGCTCACCATCTACTGTGACTGTACCTGTAGCTCCAATATTAATGATCCCAAGTTCTCTTCTTTCAAGAAAATAAGCCGCTTTAGTTAACGATTCTAACGCAGGCAATTCAAGTTTTTTGGTCGCTGGTACTGCGCCTAAAGTGATCATTCTGTCATGCAATGAATAGACGGAAGTGATTTCGTCTTTTTTCATTACTTCCGGAATCAAAAACTGGTTTCGAATCTCTTCTGTGTTGTACTTTTTAAAATCATTTGGATTGGTTCCAAAGCGAATATCTGTCATGGTAAAGCATTTAAAAATAATATCTGTGTAATTTATACACAGTTTGAAAGATTAACAAAAAATCGATGGTATTTCTAACTATATTGACATAATCATAATGAGGCTAAAAATATTTAGTTTTTTATCCGATATAATTCAGGCCCTCCACGCACACCTGCTTTTTTTTCATTAGCAGGCATCAGCAATTCCATCTGTAATATTTTCTTTCTAAAGTTTCTTCTATCCAGATTTTCATTGAGAATACTTTCATACAAATCCTGCAATTCCTTGAGAGTAAATTTCTCTGGAAGAAGCTCTCCGAAAATCAGGTTTTGTTTCAAATTGCCGCGCAACTTGATCAATGCATCCTGTACCAACAAGTTGTGATCAAAGCCAAGCTGAGGTAAAGATTCAAGCGAAAACCATTTCACATCGGAAACATAGTTTTTCGCAATGACAGGATGATTTTCCGGCTTGATTAAAGCGTAAAAACTAACTGTTATGGATCGCTTTACCGGATGTCTATTTACATCACTGTAACATTTTACCTGCTCGTGATGTACGTTATGTATGCTTGTCAGATTAAAAAGAACATTGTTGACCGATTCTTCTAAGGTTTGCCCCTCTCCCATGATGCCACCAGGTAGCATCCAATAATCTTTGAATGGTTCAATGGATCTTTTGACAAGAAGCAATTTCAATTCATTGTCCTGAAAACCAAACAAAGCACAATCCGCTGTGATGGTGCATTCGTAAGAAGATAAGGTAACAGTTGTATTGATCACGATTGAATTTTTTAAAAATTATGAGATTACTTTTCAATAATACACATAAATATATTTTTGATTCTGTTCTTAACTTCTTTCATAATAGATCAAGGATCTTCAAATCCCATTTTTCAACTTGTCGGATGATTAATCCAATCATCTTTCAAACACACCAATATCAGGTGCCGAACCATTGAATGACAAACCTACATTTACTCCTTTGTCAATCAAGTCACTACCAGAAACAAGATGTAGATAATCGATACTTGGGAGACTGCCATCCTCATTTCTAGGTGTTAATAGCAACTCAATATCAACACTCAAAAAGTCAGCATTGTCTGTAACTATGTTGTCTTGCCATCCATTATTAGTAATATCTGTGATAGTAGCATTGAAGCTACTACTTCCTCCTCCGAGAATGAATGAATTCTTTAAGGTCAGCGAATTTGCAATATTGCTATTAGAGAAATTTATATTATGGCCATTGTTGTGCGAAGCACAATTGTACATGATCACATCACCTCTATTGCTGTTATGATCAAAGCCATCTACCAAATTTCCGGCTGCTATACAGTTTTTGTAAATGGCATTGTGTTTCAGGTCTTTGGTATCACTGCCACCAGTTTTAAATCCGTTTCCATCGCCACCTCCTGCTGATCCATTTTTCAAAATGCCATTTTTAAAAGCCCAGCAATTTTCATAAGTCGTAGTAATATTATCAGTGCCACGGAGATATCCATCCCAGCCATCGTCAAGATTTTGCCATGCACGACATCCTATAAATTTATTGCCGGTACCAGCGTCAAGTTTACAGGCAAAACCGTCAGCATTTTCGACTGTGGCATCAGCATTATAATATGAATCACAATTTAAAATGGTGTTGTTGGTTGCGCCACCTCCCAACTGCAATCCTGTATCTGCATTTTCGGAGAAAGTGCAAAATTCCACCAAATTGTTGTCCCCACTGATATTCAAACCATTGTCTCCAGCTGCAAAAACATCAATTCCCTTGATGTGCCAATAGTCACCTGAAAGTGACAATCCCCTGTTACCTGAACTTTCTGACATAGATGAAAAATCGAATTTTGGGCGATCCGGATCTAATGGATAAGCGAGTAATGAAATCATGTTGCCACTTGTTCCCTTTTTGCTCATTCCGATAGTAGTGGAAAAAACATAAGTGCCGCCCCTCACATAAATTTTTTCACCGGCTGCTGCATTTGAAATTGCTGCAAGAATTTCTTCTTTCGTAGAAACTATGGTTCCTTCTATACTGTTGCTAACGCCAGAAATATTAACCAAAAGCTGACCAGATTTGTCTGAGCCATCTTTAGTTGTGGCCGTAACTGTGACTGAGCCATTATTTAATGGTGTGAGTAATCCTTGATCTGAAATAATTGCAATGTTTGCGTTGGAAACGGACCAGTTGACGCTCGGATCAGTTGCATTTGAGGGGAGAAAGGTGATCGATAGTTGAGTAGGATTGCCATCAGTAATATTAGAACCAGTTACAGTTATATTTTCAACTAAGACCGGCCCTTCCGTTTTTCCAGAAATAGTAAACTCTTTGCTCGCAGATTTTCCTGAATTGTCATTTGCATTAGCTGTGACTGTTACATTCCCATTTTTAACAGCTTTAAGCAAACCTGAAGTTGAGATCGTGGCGATATTTTCATCTGACACAGACCAGGTTACCGACTTATTGGAGGCATTCGCAGGAAGAATTGCAACAGACAATTGACTGGAACCACCGTCAATAATGTTCTCTCCTTCAATCGTTAAAGATGCAACAGGTACTGGTGGGCCTGTCACCCCAGAGATCGACAAAGATTTGGTTCCGCTTTTGCCTGACTCATCTAAGGCAGATGCCGTGACAGTCACTTTCCCATTTTTAATGGCTGTGACCAATCCTGTAGGTGAAATAAATGCTATTGTCTCATCCGAGACCGACCACTCAACTTCCTGGTTGGTAGCGGTTAAAGGCAAAATTATAGTTGTCATTTGGCTGGATTGGCCATCAACAATATGATTCCCAATAACAGAAATTGAATTAACTAAGACAGTTTTCTCAATCTCATCATCATTGTTTCCACAAGAAATTGAAAAAATCAACAATAAAAACACAACCCCACTCATCAAATTTCTCATCTTCATTTTCATATAGCTATTATTATCAACTCAAGAATTATTCGGATTTCTCTATTTCATTTAAAAAGCTCAACACATAGTCTACTGTTGGTTGAAACCATGGATTTAACAACCAAAATGAATGCGGAGCATCTTCGAAAAACTTGGTGTCATTGGTAATTTTGTTTGTATCTAAAACTGAAATGAAATCATTTCTACCTGCTAAAAATCTAGGATACGAACTTGCAATAAATAACGTAGGCGGTGTGTTTTGGTCTACATGTGTAAGCGCTGATGCCTGCTCCCACTTCGCAGGAACTTCCAGATATGCACCACCGAGCCACTCAGCGGCTACTTTACCTTCCTGAGATTCTGGATGATGTAATGCCAAAACGCCATCAATATCTACGATTGCATTAATATAAAACTCATTATTTTCGTCCCAATCGGAAAAAATAGATTTACGATAAGTTGTTCCAACCAAAGCTGCCAGTTGTCCACCTACAGAACATCCTAAAATTGAGATTTTCATTGGATCGATATTGTAATGGGTGGCTTCATTAGATATCCAGTTCAAAACATCCATCAGGTCGAGCACGCCAGCCGGATAAGATGCTTCCAGACTCAGACGATATTCAGGGGCAATTACAAAATAACCAGACTCAGCAAATTTTTCGGCCATTGGTGTCATGAGGGATTTATCACCCGCTCGCCATCCACCTCCATGAATCATCATGATGACTGGTATATTATCTCTATTGACAGTTTTAGAATAAAACAAATTGGCTTTTAATTGTCTCTCACCAATCTCCTTGTAAATCAGATCATTAACGATTGTAATGTTGTCAGAAGGATTAGAATATACAGCAGAAACCTCTAGATTTTTATGATGCTTTCTGATTTTCGTCAAGGTACTATTTACTGTATAGGTTGTATCTCTGGGAAATGTGTCAGTCTGAGCTAGCCCAGAGATTGATTCAAAAAGTATAAACAGACCTAAAATCAATATTCGAATCATAGATTTGCTATTGAACCAGACTATTTAGATAAATCTCAATATTGGTATAGTCGGAACCGAGGGTGTAAAGTGCACTTTCATCCACTTTTGGGTTCAACTTGTTTTTCTTTTCCCACTTGTCAGGCATCCCATCCAAATCAGTATCTGTTGGATATTTCCCACTTTTCAACTCTGGCCATCCGCCTACTTCAGTCTGTGAGTCAATGATGCCTTTGCGAAAAGTTGCTGTGCCATTTCGGACTTCCTCAATCACTCGCAGATCTACAGCATCGCGCCGATAACTAGCTCCAACATTTTTCAATACTGAATCGAAAGCTTCGCTTGCAGTTTGGGTTCCTATCTCAATAACATCTATTGGATTTGAAAGGATAGCGTCTTCATGAACATCAGATTTCCAAAGCACCCCTTTCCAATTGTCATTGGTAACTTCTCTATCACCTTCCAGTATATTTCCATTCAAATAAAACCATCCAGTTGGCTCATATGGATTGAGTATTTTATCCTCCTTTGATTTGGTTCCTGGTCCGCGTTTATAGTAATTATTCACAATATTGTGATGTCCTTCTTCGCCTCCATAAGTGTTATTCTCCTGCCAGTTATAAATCACGTTGTTTCTAAAATCTACAATTTCTAAGTCGGGCTGGTGATGGTATCTTGACCCATGTAATCTGGGATTCCGACTTTTATGATGTGCCAATAAATTATGATGAAAGGATGCTCCTTTTCCTCCCCAGATTCCACCATAGCCATGTTCACCTTTTTTATGCACAGAGTTATTGAGGCTTTCAGAAATGATACACCATTGCATGGTTAGATTTTCATTGTCGTAAACCGATGCGCATTCATCACTTGCCCAACTAAACGAGCAATGATCAATGATGATGTTTTTTTGCCCTGTGATACTCATGGCATCATCCTGTCGGGCACGTTCGTCACCCATTCTTGATCGAATGTATCTTATGATTATGTTTTCACCCTTTACTTTCAGTGGATAATTCTTTAAGGTAATACCTTCTCCCGGAGCGCTCTGACCTGCAATAGTCAAGTCACCATGATTGATATCTAAATCAGATTCCAATTCGATATTGCCAGAAACGGCAAAAACAACAATACGAGGAAATTTTTCACGAAGTGCTTCTCGCAGACTACCAGGACCCGAATCATTGAGATTGGTCACTGTCAGAACTTTCCCTCCTCTTCCACCTGAAGTGAATTTACCAAAACCTTCCGCACCAGGAAAGGCAAGTTTGTCATCCTGAAATCCTAAAAAAGTTAATAAAAGTACCAACCAAAAAATCGCGCCTTTTAAAACCATGTTTATCAGTTTTGATTATTGATAATATCCTCTACCAGACTGTTGATGTACATTTCTATATTTTCATATCCGGCATTTAAATCATGTCCATGTGCATCAGAAACGGATGGATCAAGTCCTACTGATAATTTCCAATCATCTGGCATTCCATCATTGGAGGTATCAATTGGAGCAGTCAAAGAATTTAAAGTCGGCCATCCGCCAACATCAGATTGAGTATCTATGATGCCTTTGGTACTTCCGTTTGATCCGGTGAAGGTAAAAGTGCCAGTTTTAACTTCTTGGACGATTCTCAAGTCATATGAATCTCTCACAAGACTTGCCCCACCATAATCCATGACTTTTAAATAAGCTTCTTGCGCAGTATGAGTGGTAACATTGTTGCCTATATCATGCGGTTCAAGCATGCGCATATTGTCTTTATCTTCTTGTGAAACTGTGCCGTAGCTCGAATGGAATTGGTTGTAAACACCATTTGTCCAGTTGTCATTGGTAGCACTTGGACTTCCGGTCATAAAGTTTCCGTCAATATAAAACTTACCCCAGATATCATAAACCTCAGTTCCTACATTCTTATTTTTATCAATAGAAACAATGCGACTAGGCTTTGTTGTCGCAGGACCAGCTTTGTAATAACAATTAACAATATTCACATTCATGGCTTCACCGCCATAACAACTATTGTCAGACCAATTGTAGATCACATTGTTTCTCAAATCAACCAAATCAGTCAGGGCAAATGCTTTTCCAGCTTCCTCACCAAGTCTTGGATTTCTGCTTGAATGATGGGCAAGTAGGTTATGATGAAAACTCGCATTTTTTCCACCCCAAATTCCTCCATAACCATGAGCTCCTTTATCATGGACTGAGTTTCTCAAACTTTCTGTTATATAACACCATTGCACAGTTGTGTTTTCATTGGCATAGAAGGAAACACATTCATCTGTAGACCAGCTCATGCTACAATGATCAATCATGATGTCTTTATGAAATCTACCCCCCAAAGCATCATTCTCTTGCTTTGCTTCGTCACCCATTCGAAACCTCATAAATCTGATGATAACATTATCGGCATTGACTATCACTGGATAATCGCGAATTGTGATGCCATCTCCCGCCGCAGTTTGACCTGCTATGGTTACGTTTCCACTTGATATATTCAAATTGGACTGCAGCTTGATGGTGCCAGAAACTTTAAACAAAATATATCGCGATCCACTTTGGCTGATCGCACTTCTCAAACTACCCGCACCCGTATCGTTCAAATTGGTGACGTAGATCACTTTTCCTCCTCTACCACCAGTAATATCTTTAGCAAACCCTTCTGCTCCGGGAAACGCTGGTACTGCCATGGGCTCAACGTAACCAGAAATATTTACTATCAATTCATCAAAAATCGAAGCATCCGCAATCAATTCTGCTCTTACAGTGACATTCCCATTTGAAAGTGGAGTTAATAAGCCATTGTTACCAATAATTGCAATTGATTCATCAGAAACACTCCAATTCACTTCTTGGTAAGTAGCGTCACTGGGCAGGATGTTGATTGAATATTGTGCTGATAAACCATTTGAAATATTACCGCCAATTATTTCAATACTTTCTGTTTGTATAACGTTACCGGATATCGAGATCAATTTCTTACCTACAACTTCAGTTCCATCCGTTGCTGTTGCAAAGACTGTTACATTCCCATTTGTTATTGCTGTAAGTAGACCTGATTCGCTTATGGTAGCTACTGCCTCATCAGATATGGTCCAAACAACATTTTTAACAGATGCATTTTCGGGGATGATCGTTGCACTCATTTGTGAGGTTCCCCCATCCGTTATGTAAGCACCATCCACAACTATCGACTCAACGAGGATATTAGTATCCTCTTCCTGATTGCAGGAAATAAAAATCAACAATATTGGAAAAAACAAAAACAAAAGAAATTTGGGTATTCGTGAAATGTGCATTCTTCTTATCATGAAACTCTTAAGACTCTAATCTGAAAGGAACGTATATTCTTCAGACATATAATATCAATATTTATAACCAAAAATGGTGTGATTTGCGATCACACCATTTTAGTTTCATCTTTCTAAATAATTAGAATTCAGTTCTCCATTTTGTATCGCCGGAATCGGTTCTACCATTGAATCCTGAATCCTTAAAATTTAAATCAAATGCTTCTAAATCTTCCGGATTAGGTGCAACCCACAAATCTTCTGCTGTACCAGCATAAGTAGAAGATGGCATTCCTGCAACACCTCCTCCATCATTAGGCACAAACCCTGATGTACCATAGACATTAACTATGTTGAATACTGTAGCATCTAATCCTTGAATTACTGAAAAAGTAAAGTCCTCACCACCTTGAGTCCATGCGTGACCAAAAATTGAATTAGTTATGGAAATACCATTAACAGACTGATCAGTACCTGGCTCACGATACCTGAAAATCCAACGAGCAAATCTTGGGAAATTGTTTGCTGAAATACCATCAAAAGTAACAGAGTTTGTATTGGTATAAGTTGAAATACCTATTTCAATATTCACAAGAGTCGTGTTGGTTACTACAATATCATCGACTGAAGATGTCCTATTATCCACGGTCAACAATCCATAATTACCAATTTGATTAACTATACAATTATCAATTTTGAATGTATTTATGTGTACAGCGGCCGCATCTTTAATTCTCAACAAACCTCTAAAATGATGAATATTACAATCTGTAAATACAATTTCGCCAATAGAACCTGATTTATCATTATTCATGACATAATCACCTGTCCAATCTTCGCCATATAAATTCAGATTGGTAAAGCGGATATGATCAATAGCTGCGCCTTCAGCAATTTGCCAGTTGCCTGCAGTATATAAACTGGCAAGACTATCTTCGAAACCTAGCGCCCCAACGAATGTGATTGATTTATCAGCCAAGACAGTAGTAGGAAGTAAATATTTAAATCCCTTTTTCAATACAATTGTATCACCATCAGTGGCTCCCATATAAGCATTTTCGGCAGCTGTAGGATCGGTGATTTGAGTTAGATCGGTAACGTTTGGACCATTATAATTAACTAATGAAACCACAGTCTTATAATTCTCCCAACCTCTGAGCTCACCACCACTGTATATCGCAATTTGGTAAGCTGTATTTTGTGCCAGTTTAGATATGATCTTTTCACCAGCCAATTCTTCAGCAGTAGTCACAGTCAGCACACTTAATGGTCTGCTGAGTCTGAGATCCGTAGGTGAAAATACTCTGATTTCATCCACAGGCAGTCCGATCCTTTGCCATTCTACCTTCACTTTGGTATCAATCATGTCATTAGCCTGAGGTGCGATTAAGTTTGATGGAAATTTTTCCGTTCTGATACTTCCAAAATCTGATACTAGGCTATTGTACTCCGTATCATCGGCATAAGCTGTAGCTCTAACCTGATAGATGGTATTCCAGAAGAGCTCCTCACCTACAGTTTGTGCATTAAGCACAACATAGGATGTATCAATGGTTAGTGAATACTCTATTGTTTTAAATGTGTCTCGACTAACCTCAATTTGATAAGATATGACCTCTTTGGCAGGACTTATATTTACTATGATTGTATTCAAATCTGTTTCTAAAGTACCATCAGCGAGTACCGGTTTAAATAACCTGGTTCTTGGAAAAGTTTCCATATCCTCAGTACACGAAATCACCAAAATCACCGCAGCTGCTAAGGCAAATAATTTGATTGATATATTCATCTTTTTCATTTCTAAGTTTTTAAATAACATTAGCCCCCTACATTAAATTCGAACATATAACCGCTGTTATCCAGGGTTCCCTGGCTACTTGTAATGGTGTTGGAAGGTATTGGAAAAATATATCTCACTACACCTGGAACAGGCCCATTGATGTAATTTTCCCAGTCTCTTGTAATCCATTCTCTGTAAGGAGGATCAAATTTTTCATCACGAAGAGCCAATAAGAACTGATCTCTCATCCACGTATCATCAGGCGCAACAGCAACTCTGCTATTTGGATTTAATAGTTGGAATTTTCCACTTTCGTCACGTTTCCAAAAAATATAGTCAGGAAGTTCATAACCATATTCTGGAATTATGGTGCCATTAAAAGCTGCATCAGCCATTGCTTTTAATCCAGACACAGTCTCCGATACTTTAGAAGAATAGATGTTCCATCTGATCAATTCGTATTTTCTGATCATTTCCCCTCCAAACTCCCATGCTCTTTCATCAACAATGGCGTTAAAGAAATCATCTTTGCTTCCACTTACAGAGTTAACATATGCATCAACTTTTGAATCCCATAAAGTTTGGTCAAAAGCTCTTTGACGTACTCTTTTCAAGGCATCCTGAGCTGCTGCAGTAGGTCCATTGTTGATTTCATTATCAGCTTCTGCGAACATCAAAAGCACATCGGCATAGCGCATCATTGGCCAATTAATGCCGGTACCTTTTGCTGAATTCTGTCCCTGTCCTTTATCAAGAAAATATCGACTCCATTTACCTTGAGAAATATTTAAGGAATTCGCTCCATCACCTACACCAATAAACTCCTCCTGAAAGCTAGTATTGACCTTGTACATCGCACATGTAACATCTCTACGAATGTCCATCGTATCAAAAGAAAAATAATAAGTAGGTGGAATTGACATATAATTATTCCCGGATCCATAATCATGATTGGAAGTTGGTCCGCCTTGAACTGTTACCCCAATATTCCAACCAACATCACCATTACCTAATGCAAATGGAACTTCAAATAGAATATCTTCATTTGGAGTTGTAATAAACTTTGAATTGTTCAGAAAAACTTGTCGATAGTCCGCAGGAAGCGCACGATCCTTTAGGGTCATCAATTTTTGAGTATAATCTCTGGCTATCTGATAATAATCCAGATAATCACCTTCACGCTCCATCACCATATCAGGTGTCAAATAATATCCTCCTCTTTGCAAAGACAACCTGGCTATCATACCAAGGGTATATTCTCTGTTGACCTGCTCTATAGAATATGGCACTTCATCAGCCCATAACATATGCTCTTCAATATCAATCATATCCTGTATCACTTCAGATAGGATAAGATTTCTGTCCTCACGAGGAAGATAAAAATTAACACCAGGTTTAGGAGCTTCTTTGCTATATGGAACATCACCAAAATAATAGGTCAGCATGCTATACCAATATGCACGGAGTGTATATGCTTCTCCCAAATAATGATACATCAATTTGGAAGTAGCTTCATCAGTAGAATTGAGTTGGCTACTGCTTTCAATCCCTTCTATACAAATATTAGCATCCCGAATGGCAGCATATGCTGCATTCCACATTTGATTTAAGTCTCCATTATTTTCTTGTGGAGTCAGATTCCACAGTTGATACCTGTCGCCTGTGCTTGTCCAACCACTTTGACGCTCAATATCTGTATTACCAGTCATGTTGTTCGAAAGTCTAGAGCGGAATCCGTCCACACCAAATTGAACATAAATGGCATTGACTGCTTTACGGGTTTCTTCTACTCTTGAAAATACGTATTCGGAATCAAAAGTAGAGAGTGATTCAGGATCGAGAAATGACTCGCAAGAACCTAAGCCAATCATTCCGATCATTAATATGAAATATCGTGCTTTCATGTTTTTAAGTTTATTTATGAATCTCATAATTTTTCGAATTAAAAGGTTAGGTTAACACCAGCAGTAAATGATCTACTTCTAGGAAATGAAGAGTAATCCACTCCAGGTGTTAGCTGCTGAAAAGTGGAGCTTCGAGAAGTACTTACCTCTGGATCAAAACCTGAATATTTCGTCCATAAATGCAAATTATTTCCAGTCACATACACTCTAAACTGAGATAGTTTCAGTTTACTAATCAACTTGGTTGGCAGTGAATAACCTATGGAAGCCTGATTCAATCTGATGAATGATCCATCTTCAACAGCCCAAGAATGAATAACTGCTCCAGCAACGCCGTAGCTGTAATGCGACCAGATATCTTTACCAGCATTCATTTCCGCCAATTGAGTCAAGTCTGTTACGACTTCACCAGGAGCACCATATGTTCCATCTACATCAATGTAGCTGAATCTGTGATCTGAGTTCATCTCATTCAGCATGTTACCATAAGTGGTTCTTCTGAACTGACTGAATTGGATTTTTTCCGCATTGTAAACATCATTACCCAGTGACCAGTTAAAGAATAAGGCCACATCAAAACCCTTATATCTTGCATTTAATCCAAATCCCCCTTGTGCCTTCGGCAAAGTATTACCAATGATTTTTCTATCCTCACTTGTAATTAAAGAATCACCATTTAGATCTTTTAATTTTAAAAATCCAGGACGAACATCTGCTCTACCGACGGTAGCGCCTGAATTAGCAACTCCTTCTTTTAAAATATACTTTCCTGTGGCCTCATCGTATGAAGAAAAGTCGTCGGTAGTATAATAACCATCAGTTACATAACCATAAATATTACCAATCTTGCCTCCTACTTTAGCATAGAAATCATCTCTGTCTTTCAAATCTGTACTCGCCCAGTTTGATTGATCAAATCTTTCAGTAGGTCCTCCAAGATCTTCCAATTGAACTCTATTAACTCCAAGGTTGAAATTTAATGAGACACTTAAATCATTCTTATCTATGATAAAACTATTGATCCCCAAATCCACACCTTTACTTGAAGTGCTACCAATATTTTCCCATTGATATTGAAATCCGGAATTTTGAGGAATGGCTTTCTGTAGTAATAAATCTTTGGAGGTGTTATAATAAAAATCTACCGTTCCCTCAATTTTAGATCTGAACAAAGTAAAATCAAGACCAACATTTCTATTAATTGTTGTTTCCCAAACCAAGAAAGGATTGAAGAGCACCCTACTCTCTGGTGTATAATATGCATTATCCACGTTATTAAAACCAGGGCCTCTGTTGGTAGAACCAGTTAATAGAAATTTAGTGGCATTAGCGCTAATTCCGTCATTTCCTGTCTGACCATAGCTAATTCGTAGTTTTAAAACATCAATAGCTGCTGCACCTGATAAAAAACCTTCTTCTGAAATCTTCCAACCCAAAGCAACTGCTGGAAATATCCCTAATCTATTTTCTTTTGCAAACTTGCTCGAAGCATCAGATCGAAAAGTCGCAGTAGCGAGATATTTTCCTGCATATTGATAGTCTAATCTACCAAAAGTAGAAAATCGGTTTTGCTGGGTATAATCTTCAGTTTCATGTCTATCTGTACGACCAAAAGTCATATTTGCAAATAAATCCTGCGGTGTGATAGTCTCCCTGAAATCCTCAGATCTTACAAAATGTCTTTGACCACCAGATGAATAAATCTCCTGACCAATTAGAATATTTAAAGATTGGTTATTGAGGTTTGGAACCGTGTAGGATGCGGTGTTCATCCAACGCATTGAAGTGTTCTGAGTATCTGTTCGTTCACCAATTGGAAGATTGCCTCCGTTATTGAATGATTCACTAGTCAATGGCCCGTAATACCTTAAATTTTCATCAAAATCATGCTGACCATTGATAGTGGTTTTTATGTTGAGATTGTCAATTACTTCCCAGGTAAGACCTGCATTTAATACATATGAATTAGTTGTCCTTTTTCTCCAATCCTGCTTTAACAACTCCGTAGGATTTACAAGGCTTAGTAGAAATGATTGATATTGGTCATCACCACTTGAATTAGTAAGGTCAATGTCCAATTCATCAGCGATTCCATTTACTGGTCGTGTTTGAATAGCGTCTTTTATACTCAACTGAGCATTTCCTGAAGTACCAGCACCATTTTTGATGGTATTTGTAATTCTGGCTCCAGCATCAAACATTATTTTATCACTGATCTTGTGACTCAGTTTGAAGTTAATCACATTCCTTTCATAGGCATTGTTACTTAATAAACCTTCATCATTATTTGTTGTGACACTCAGGTTCATTTTGGTCATCTCAGAACCACCCGATACACTAAGATTGTGGTATTGAGAAATCCTTGTACTCCCAAATAACTCATCCTGCCAATCAGTACCTGGCTTGTTTTTATAGAGTTCCAAATCCTCGTAAGTACCAAAGTACTTTTCAAAATTTTTCACATCTGTACTCGAGTTGAGTTTTGCATACTCATAGTTCGCTAGTACATATTCATATGGAGATAGCACGTTGTGGCGTCTGTCATCTGGTAAGAATAGTCCTTGAACAAAGCCATTATAGGAAACTGTTGTTTTACCAGCTACTGGTGTTTTAGTACGGATCACAATTACTCCATTAGATGCCTGAGCTCCGTATATCGCTGTTGCAGCTGCATCTTTCAAAACTGTAATGCTTTCAATATCAGAAGGAGGTATGTCATTGATACTATTGACAATAAATCCATCTACCACGTATAAAGGAGAGTTGTCCTGAGTGATGGAATTTCCACCCCTCACTCTTATAACAATCTCTGCACCTGGTGATCCATCAGTAGTAAGTACGTTTACACCGGGTAATCTACCTGTCAAGGCTTGAGCAGTACTGGCCATCGGGATCTTTTTCAAATCAGAACCAGAGAGCGTAGCGACAGAACCTGTGAAGTCAGTTTTCTTGACACTGCCATAACCGTAATCAACAATTACAACCTCATCCAGTGCCTTTATGTCTATTTCCAAGGCCACATCGACGATGGTTTTACCCGAAACTTTTACTTGCTGATTCGCAAATCCGATAAAACTAAAAGTAAGAGTTGAGCCTTCAGTAGCAGTTACCTTGTAATTCCCATCTATGTCTGTAACTGTACCGTTCGTTGTTCCAAGAATGATCACACTTACGCCCGGCAAAGTTTCGCCAGTCTCAGCATCGGTTACAGTACCAGAAATCGTGCGTTCTTGAGAATAAACATCCGGTATAAGAACCAGCGCTAAAACTATCACGAAAACTGTTCGCAACCAGCTTATACTTTTTAAAAAATCAGTAGTCATAGTTCATATTTAATTTTTGGTTAGTTGATATTTCTCAATTCGGTGTTATCAATGTGTAATCGATTGCGCGTTTTGTAAAAAATAAAAGCCTTTTTTATGGCTTTTTTAAATGATTCAGAGCATGAATGACATTGAACTCATCATTACACTTCACTAAAATCAAGCTTAAAGAAAATCAAAATTCTTTAAATCTAAAATCTTTTCATTATAATTCTCATAAATTAATTATTTCAATTCATATCAAATATTAGCTAATTTGCAATTTTTAGGATGTTTATTGCCGATATCTATTCTTTTATATCCTTGACCCCAAAGAAAAAAACCGAATAATTTTTCCCTGAGTCACCTGATCACGCAGTAATTTTTATTTTTACAATACTTATGTTCAATCGATTACTCTAACCTTCTCAAAATGAAATGCTTCTTGGCCCCATTCATATTTTTTATAACTCTCCAAATTTCCCAAGGACAGGGTATCGAATTATCTGCCTCCAAAGTATGGTCCCCAGATAACGGAAATGGCACTTATAATAATCCAATTATTCATGCTGATTATTCTGATCCAGATATTTGCCGTGTTGGGAATAACTTTTATATGACTGCATCTTCTTTTAATTCAGTCCCTGCACTCCCTATTCTGCATTCGACAGATTTGGTGAATTGGACGATTATTAACCATGCAGTAAAGGAATTTCCAGGAAATTATTATGACAAACCACAGCATGGAAACGGGGTTTGGGCACCATGTATTAGATTTCATGACGGCACATTCTATATTTATTGGGGTGATCCAGATCAAGGGATTTTTATGGTACACACAAATGATCCTGCGGGTGAATGGTCGGCACCAGTTTTGGTGAAAAAAGCTTATGGAAACATCGACTCAAGCCCACTCTGGGATGATGACGGCAAAGTTTACATGATTCATGCCTTTGCACATAGTCGCGCAGGAGTCAAGAGTTTGCTACAAGTAGTGGAACTGAGTGCTGATGGTTCTCAGATTTTGGATAAGGGTCAAATAGTTTTTGACGGACATAAGGATCATCCAACGATCGAAGGACCGAAGTTCTATAAGCGAAATGGATATTATTACATTTTTGCGCCTGCAGGAGGCGTACCCACAGGCTGGCAACTAATATTAAGATCCAAGAATATTTATGGGCCTTATGAAGAAAAAATTGTGTTAGCACAAGGTGATACACCAATCAACGGCCCTCATCAAGGTGGCTGGGTAGAACTCGACAATGGTGAAAATTGGTTCGTGCATTTTCAGGATCGGGGACCGTACGGTCGCATTGTGCATTTACAACCTGTAAATTGGATTGACAATTGGCCAGTGATGGGTAATGACAAAGATGGAGATGGAACGGGTGAACCTTACTTGACTTACACCAAGCCAAAATTACCCAAAGCCCCGATAGCTAATCCACAGGATTCTGATGAATTTAATAATGCAACGCTTGGATTGCAATGGCAATGGAATGCTAATCCTCAATCCGGATGGTATTCATTGACAGAAAAGAAAGGTCTATTAAAACTAAACTGCATGACCAATCCGGAAGGAACTTCCAATCTGTGGATGACGCCCAATTTACTTCTTCAGAAATTTCCAGCAGAGACCTTCAAGAATATTGTGAAAATTGATGCAAGTACCTTGAAAGATAATGAAGAAGCTGGTTTGTTGATTTTTGGAAGAAACTATGCTTCGCTTTCTATTCAGAGAAAAAATGATCAACTAATAATCATTCAAAGAGTATGTATCAATGCCGATGAAAACCTATCGGAAAAGACCATCGCTTCCGAGAAAATTAATAATACAGAATTATACCTTAGAGCAGAAGTGTCAACTGGTGCAATGGTCCAGTTTTCTTATAGCTCAGATGGTAAGAAATACACCAACATTGGGGAACCTTTTAAAGCACGAGAAGGTAAATGGGTCGGTGCAAAAAGTGGGGTCTATGCCAAAAGATCGCAAGAAACAGGAATTGGTGGTTATGTTTTGATAGATTGGTTTCATGTTGAAAAATAGGTTAGGGCCAAGCCTCATAATCATGTTGCACTTGGTATTTCTAAGTGCTCAACTAGCTGCACAATACAGCACCAATATTATTGTCGCCAAAGATGGCACTGGTGATTATACTTCCATACAAGAAGCCATTAACTCTACTAAAGCATTTCCTGATCAACCAATTACCGTCTTCATCAAAAAAGGTATTTACAATGAAAAGATCACAATCTATGAGTGGAATAACAACCTTAACCTAACAGGTGAAAGTCGTGACAGCACAATCATTGAATGGAGTGATTATTTCAAAAGTATAGATCTGGGCAGAAACAGCACTTTTCACACTTACACATTAAAGATTGAATCAAATGATTTGAAAATTGAAAACCTCACAATCATAAACAATGCAGGACCAGTTGGTCAGGCTGTGGCCTTACATTTAGCAGGAGACAGAGTAGCAATAAACAATTGCACAATTAAAGGACATCAAGATACCATTTATGCGACTGGTGAAGGTTTTCGTCAATATTTCCGCGATTGTTTGATTGAAGGCACTACAGATTTTATTTTCGGATCTGCTACTGTGATTTTTGACGAATGCGTCATTCATTCAAAATCAAATTCCTATATCACAGCGTCTTCCACTCCAGCTTCCGCAAAATATGGTTTCATATTTAAATCATGTATGCTTACTGCAGATGCAGGGATTGATCAAGTGTATTTGGGAAGACCGTGGCGACCATATGCCCGAACGGTTTATCTTAATTGTGAATTAGGTGATCACATATTGCCAGCAGGATGGGATAATTGGTCATCTAAGGACACTGAAAAGACCGCCTTTTATGCCGAATATAACTCATCTGGACCTGGGGCAAATTCAAAAGATCGAGTGGAGTGGTCAAAACAATTAAGCAAAAAAGAAGCCTCTAAATACACTGTAGATCGCATATTTAGAGGCTGGAAACCTTAATTTTCTCTTGAATATTTTTAAAGAAATTTTATTTTCAAAGGTTGATTAAGCTTGATAAGTTCAGATTCCATTAATGCTTCAAAATCTTCTAATGATTGAATTTTAGACGAATCCTGCTCCCATGCAGCCATAAAATAATAAGTGATTTTATTCTGTGGGTTAAAGATCACCACATGACTTCCATTGCCATCAAATACTTGTGAAACTGCATTATTTTCAACAATGATTGCAAGACCCATTCGATCCTTATTCAAACTAAAAGACCCAAAAGTGGCCAGCAATCGATAATCACCGACTGTCTTATCAATGAATTCTTCGCCTTTGCTTATAACCAGACCAGTACAAAAGCCTTCAATAGGTTTGGTAAAACTGATCTGATGTTTAGTTAAGGCAGAACCACCTCGGATATTTAAGGTTGAAACTAAGGAAGTCTTTTCAGTTTCTGTTTGCCAGCCATAATAATTTGTAGTGATTTCTGATTCCAAAAAACCGTCTTTGGTAATCTCACACAATACAGAATCAACTGATTGGAACCGATAGAGTGAATCATTTAGATATCTACCTATTGATCCCAACCCCAAAGTCTTTCCAACTTTGAGTAAATCCATACCCCAATCTGATTCTTCGTGATATGAATCAAAACCATCCTGACCTACATCCTGAAGCACCATTTCGGACGTTTTTTTACCGAAATAATCCATGCCATTTCTCCAGTCAAGGTAAAACCTATATGCCGCCTTATCCGATTCCCAACCAGGACCTTCATACCTTATATAAAAGGAATGATCTGTATGGCTTGCAGGAACGCTAAGAGAAGTTATATTTTCAAATTCTCCGCCTAAATATTTTCGACCTTCCCAATTCCCGCCATTCTTAACTGATATTTCGGCTTGAGTAATTTTCTTGATTTTCTGATTCTCATCCTTTACTAACTCATATGTTCTGTTCTCATTTGCCTCAAGAGAAATCAATAAGAGCCCCTGATCCGCAAAACCATCATCATCTAAATCAATCAAATCAACGCCAATCTGATCACTCTCTGATCTTGCAGCTAAGCCATAATCGACTGAAAAGTTTTTGTTTGTTAGATCAATTGTAATAACCTCTGATCGATCCAAATCAGAAGGATTAGTAATATTAATGGTGAGCTTATTATTCTGACAGGCTGATAAAGCCAAAATAGGGAGAAGAAAAAGAATGTGATTTTTCATTTTTTAAAAATAAATCAGATTAAATAAGAAGAGGTCACCATTAGGTGACCTCTTTTCAAATTAGCTTGTTCTAACAGTAGCTTATTTTATGATTTTAGTTCTTAATTCAGTTTGATCAATCATCAACAAATTGATGAAGTAAACTCCTTTATCCAAGTCAGATACGTCTAAATCTATCGACTTAGCACCATTATCATTTTTGAATCTTTTCACTAAACTTCCAGCAGTACTATAAACACTAAGTTCAGCCACTTCTAGCGCATTGTGAATTGAAAGCATATTGACAACAGGATTAGGATATAATCCAAGTTTTGCAATAGGACTAAGAGCCAATTCAACAGCAGTAGTAGTGAAATTAATAGCGTAAGCCTGTGTAGTTCCATCTTCTGCTGTAACTGTTACTGTGGCTGTACCCGGTATAGAATTAGGGTAAGACACTGAAGCAGTAGCATTTACATCAGTTGTAGTCGCAAGGATCCCAGGTACTTCAAAAGTAGACAATTCAATATCATAGCTGAATATCGATGCACTGAATCCTGAAATACTCGTTCCGTCTACTTTAAGATCAGATAAAGAAGCATCTGAAGAAAGAGCCACATCAAATTTCAAAGTATATGTAATCACAGTTACTCCATCTTCGGCAGTCACTACAATTTTAGTTTCTCCAGGGAAAGTAGTAGCATCAGTAATTACTACAGTCGCACCTGCATAAGTTGGTGTAGCCGTAACAGTCGGAATAGTTGTTCCAGTAATACCAACATTATAGAATGTAATTCCTGATTGTAAAGTTAAAGGTTCACCATCGATTGTGATAGCTGACAAGGTAGCATCCGTACTTATCGCAACCGTAAAGTTTATAGTATATGTATTCGGACCAGGATTTGTATACGTATTTGATACCATCACGGTAGACGTTCCAGGTAATTCAGTTGCATCTGTCAAAGTAACTGTTGCAGCATTGTCAACTGGAGTCCCAACCACAGTTGGAACAGTCGTTGTTCCAGGATCAAGCACTACATCATAGGTAAACACCTCTTTATCAAAACCTGCTACTGTCGTACCATTTACGGTCAAATCAGACAATTGTGTGGCATCAAGAGCCCCATCTGCTACGATGAAATTAATAGTATACGTTCTAACCGTAGTTCCATCTTCCGCTGTAATTACTACGGTAGCAGCACTAGGTAATGCACCAGCCTGAGTGATTACAACAACTGCATTTTGAGTATCTCTTGCCACAGCGGCAACTGTACCAGCAGTAGTTGTCCCTGGAGCCAATAAAACTTCATAGTTGAATATACCTATGCTGAATCCTGTCACTGTTGTGCCATCTATTGTAAGATCTGACAAGAATGCATCAGTTGATGCCAAATTCTTATTCCAACGGGGGTCACCAATAAGTGCGCCATCAGTTCCCATGGTGTAGAATGCATCATTTTGAACTGTAAGTACTGCATTTGCCGCATCCAGATACTGAGGATCAGCATTTATATAGTTCTCATCTGTGGTCCAAACATTGTTCTCATTTAATTCAATATTGAAGTTTGCGTTGTTCTTTCTTACATCCACAATTACGTCATCCATTTTAAACATATCAAGTGTATCAGCAATAGAATTTGCCAATAAATTGGTCACGATATTATTAGTGAAATCGAAGGTAGAACCCGCGGCAGAGTTTTGAACCAATACAAATTCATAAACTAGTTCAGGGAATGCTTCGTTGACTGCATCGATCGTACAATGGTCAATTATTATTTCCTTTACATTATCAGTTTGGCTATCCAAGAAAGACTTTGCTCCACCTTGAAAAGTAGAATTCCTTAGTTCTAGGTGATTCACCTTACAACCGCCATAAAATCCAAAATTTGCATATGATCCAGTCTTAATATTCACACCCTTTCTTGTAGATATAAAATCGGTGAAGACTATGTTTTCCATTGTATGGGTAGCTGCTGAGGATCTATCACCTCTAATGATGCATCGTCCATAATCTTTAGCGGTTACATCATCCACAATGACATGTTTACCATTTACCATGTCAGCAGTGAAATTGATAAAATAATCAGCAGAAGTTGTAGTTGGTGTGATCTCGAAATCAATTCCTCTTATCACAATACCATCACCATCACCATTCATCTCAATTACCTTAGAGTAAACTTTTGGCCTGGTTATAGGATTAGGAACTGACATAAGAACGATTTGCTTACCACCAGTTCTTGCTGTGTTGAAATCATAAACTCCACCATCCACAAGTACAAGTGTATCACCTACAATTGCCGCAGCATCAAAAGCTGCTGGGATATTTCCGCCACTTGGAATAATTGTCCAGGTCGGTGGGTAAAGTGAAACTGATATATTCAAGCTGTATGTAGCCATTGCCACACCATCGGCTGCTGTTACTGCAACTGTGGCAGTTCCAGGCATACTTGTAATATTTGTAACAACCACTGTTGCTGCCGGATTATTGGCAATAGCCTCAACCACAGGAATGTCAACTGTTCCTCGTGGAAGTAAGATTTCATAATCAAAAACCTGAGGATCAAAACCAGCCACGGTTACAGCATCTAATGTCAAGTCTGCAAGTGTCGAGTCATTTGGCTCGAATCCATTGATTATAGGAATAGCAGGTGGAGTTAATCCCGTTAATACGTATGCGGCATTTCTCCATATTGTCAATCCATCATCCGTAAGATTTGTGCCCTTATTTTTGATCATCGCACCATAATTAAATGACATGGCAACCATATCATGTGCAAGTACATCTGCTACATCAGTTCCAACCTGTGTGCCTGCTGGAATGTAATTGATCACTATCGTAGAATCGGGATCATTACCTTCATCTACATGAGCCAGAAGTGTTGCTTTTGTCGAAAGTTCCAGTCTGTTAAGTACATCAACAGAGTTAGTTCCAATGCCTCCATCCTGATTCGCAGTGGTATTGAAAAGTTTTACAGAATCTCCTTCAAACGTTAATCCATTGAATATCGGATTGGTTTGATTGGCAGGATCAACTTTTACAGCCAAATTAGAAGTGGCGGTAACAGCAGCATGCCCACTTGAAATTCCTCTTCCGTTACGCAATGCCCATGTCTTGTTGTAAATAATAGGAGCAGAAATATTTCTAATACCAAGTGGACCTGTGGATTTCCAAATATTATCACCTGATCCAAAAGTTTCCTGACCAATGATCAAGTCATATGAGCTTAGATCAAACCCTACACTATCACTTGCAACTTCGAAAATAGTGACATTGAAGGCAGGATCATCTCTCAACATTTTGATAATTGGATCAGTAGTAGATGTAGAAGCCCCATCTACAGTTACAAATCCTGCTTTCTGAACATATGCCACTTCTTTAGGTGGTAGAATATAATCAACGTTAAAGTATAAGTCTTTAGGAGGTGTTTTACCAGTCAAAAGGTAGGCCGCATTTCTCCATAATGTAAGCGCCTCAGAAGTAATATTTGCGCCATCTCCACGGATAATTGCCCCATAGTTGAAAGCAAATGCAATCATTCTTGCTCCGGTAACGTCAGCTACATTTGAACCAATTTGAGTTCCTTGTGGTATATCATTTACAACAACCGCTGAATCAGCATGAGTCACAGATGAGGCGCTAGCTAATAATGTCGCCTTATCTGACAATTCAAGTCTGTTCAACACATCAATACTGTTGGTTCCAACTCCTCCGAAATTATCTGCGGTTTCATTGTACAGTTTAATTTTGTCTGTTAAGAATGTAATTCCACTAAACAAAGGATTGGATTGATTTGCTGGATCAACTGTAATCGACAAATCCGGAACAATATTAATTGTTGCATGGGCTGATGAAATTGCTCTACCATTTCTCAATGACCAGGATTTGTTATAAATGATAGGCACAGCACCTCTTAAGTTCAAGGCTCCACCAACTTTCCAAATTGCATCACCAGATCCAAATGTCTCTTGAGCAACTATAAGATCATATCCAGAAAGGTCAAGACCAGTACCAGCAGCATCTGTTTCAATTACAGTTACAATAAAATTATCATCTGCTTCAAGCATCCTGATAATTGGATCGTTAATTGAAGACGAAGCGTCAATACCCGATGCAAATCCAGTTTTCTGAACATAGGCAACTTTCTTTGTAGATATATAATACCATCTTGGGTCACCTGCAGATGTTATACCTGCAAAAGATCCATCTGCTATCCTTAATTTTCCATTGGCTGGATCAGAAAAAAGAGTCGCGGCATCAACTGTTAAAACAGTAGGAGCTGTAGTAAATGATGCACTAGCTCCTAACCCACTGTCAGATGTAGCAAAACTATTAGTTGTATTGATAGTAGCTGTTCCACTCAACAATCTATCACCACTTGATGATCCAAATATTGTATTGCTTACATTCATTACAATCGGTGTACCTGCGGTATTGGCATCCAACCTTAGGATATAGCCTCCATTTGGAGCATTGTCAATAGTACAATCTGATATTGTGATAGAGTTGATTCCTTGAGCCTCTTTCCATCTGAATAATTGATACACATCTGAGAAAGTGCTATTGGTGTAACTCGCGTTTACCACATTAGCCTCTACTGCATCCATGATCATCACACCATAACTACCAATGTTGTGAACAATTGAATTATTAATTGAAAACTCATTTACAGTTTTAGTCGTAGCATTTTTGGCTCTAAAGACTCCTCTTAAATCGTGAATATCAACATTATCAAGCATGAACTGCCCTAAACTTCCAGTTGTTGAATAGTTCATTAAGTAACCTCCTGCCTTATCACCTTTGATTTCAACATCTTCAAATCGAAGAAATCCTACATCGGTTGCATCTGCAAGATCTAGAGATGATGAAGCCATATCCAAAATAGCCGGAGCACCCAATCCCGGAGCACTCATAATTTTTATTGATTTGCTGATTATTGTTGCAGTCAAATCATATGTCATTCCTCTTTCCAGAATAATAGTCACTCCATCAGCAAGATCACCAGCAATTGTGGTTTTAAGTATCGTTGGATCTGTACTGCCCTGTAAATCAATGGCTGGTGGCATATAATACCATCTTGGATCACCTACAGAAGATTTTCCGACAAAAGTTTCATCAATGATCATCAAATTTCCATTTGCAGGATCTGCGAAAAGAGATGCAGCATCCACAGCCAAAACAGTAGGTGCAGTAGTAAAATCGGCACTTGTGGCCAAGGCACAATCTGAAGTAGCATATGTGTTAGTTGCATTGACAGTCACACCACTTCCATTTACAACTCTTGTTGCAGTTGCAGTACCCAAAATTGAATTACTTATATTTAATACAAAGCCAGTTGCGTTTGAAACCCGAATTATGTCTCCACCATCTGGTGTATTGTTTAAGGTACTATTTGAAACATTGATGGTAGGAGTTGTTGCATTTGTACCATTTGACCATCTGAACAATTGGTTCACATTAGTGAAAGTGCTATTTGAATAACTAACATTATTACATATTGCATCCACATTGTCCATGATCATCACTCCATAATTACCTATGCTGTGAATCATTGCATTGTTTATGGAAAACTCTCCAATGGTTTTAGTGCCACTATTTTTAGCTCTAAACACACCTCTCAAATCATGTATATCAACGTTATCTAGTTTAAACAGATCAATATTTCCAGTTGTAGAAAAGTTCATCAGATAACCTGCAGCCACATCTCCTTGAATCTCTACATCTTCGAATTCAAGAAAAGCAAGATTGCTGGCATCAGTAATATCAAGGGATGATCCGGCCATATCCAAAATAGCTGGTCCGCCCAAACCTGGGGCACTCATTATTTTTACAGATTTGCTGATAACAGTGCTGGATAAGTCATAGGTCATACCTCTTTTCAGACGCACAGTTGCACCATCGGCAATATTCCCGCTTAAGGTGTCTTTTAGAATCATCGGATCTGAACTTCCCACTAGATCAACCACAGGCGGATCAGTTGAAATTTTCATAGATGCTTTCGTTTCTGACAATTGCAGTATTCCGAAAACAAGAAATAAAGCCAATACTAGCTTTTTGATTGTTCCTCCAAGGGAACTGGTAATCACCTGTCGGCAGTATAGATTTTTCATGTAATAGTAGTTTATAGTTCTCTGTTAAATTAAACTCTGCGGTGAAACTAAATTTTTTATCAAACTTATGCAATCGATTACATATTAATTTTGATATTTTTTTTTATTATTATGATTTTTTGGCATTTTACATGTAGTTTTTATACTTTAAAATGAATTATTGTCAATTAAGTGCCCATTTCATATACACTCAATTGCACAATGGTTTGCGCATATCTTTATTAATTAATAGTTTGTAATTTTGAATTAAAACATATCCATTGACACCTAAGAAGACTACCATCCATGAGATAGCTAAGGAGTTGAACACTACAGCTTCCACAGTTTCTAGGGCATTAAACAATAATCCCCGAATTAGCGACGACACCAAAAAGAAGGTTCTTGACATGGCAGAGAAAATGGGTTATGAACCTAATACCATGGCCGCTTCACTGCGTATGGGTAGATCCAAACTCATTGGCATTATCGTACCCTTTGCAGATCGTATATTCTTCTCATCGGTGATAAGAGGTATTGAAGAAGAAGTCAAAAAATCCGGATATAATGTTATCATTTGTCAATCCTACGAAAAGGTTGAAAATGAAATAGATGACGTGAATGCCTTATTATCTGCTCAAGTCGCTGGTGTAATCATTTCCCTTTCCAGAGAAACTGATTCTATTGAGCATCTGAATAAAGTGATTAAGAAGCATAAAACCTTGGTACTTTTCGACAGAACCTCAGAGTTGGTAAATGCCAGTTCGGTAGTTATAGATGATTATCATGGAGCATATGTTGCTGTATCACATTTAATAAATAATGGATACTCTAAAATTGCCTTTTTCTCAGGCAATAAGAAAGTAAGTATTTTCAAGGAACGCTTTAGGGGATACCTTGCCGCTTTAAGTGATCATGATATTCCCGTTATTGATGAATTTATCGTTGAGGTAAAAAGTGACGTAGAACAGGGCAAACTAGCTACTGAAGAGTTGATGAATCAGAAAAACAAACCAGATGCAATCTTTTCATCCTCTGATTTTTCTGCCTTGGGCGCTATAAAATGGCTTACTCAAAATAACTATCGAATTCCTCAGGACATTGGTGTAATTGGATTCGGAAATGATCCCTTTACTCAATATTTAGACCCGACCATGACTTCTGTAGATCAGAAAAGTATGGAAATGGGAAAAACCACAGCACAGGTTTTCATGGAACAATTGGAGGGACGAAATAATAGTGTCCGCAAAGTACTGTTGACACCTGAGTTAATCATTAGAGATTCTTCATCTAAATTGACTATCAGCGAAATAGCTATTTAGTATATACCACAATATGGTATTTTGATTTTTTTATTTTAATTTGCGCAATCGTTTACACAAACTTAAAAATGAATGCAAACCCTAACTAGAACCCCCGGTAATGACAATTACCCGATTAAAGTAGTACAATTTGGAGAAGGGAATTTCCTAAGAGCTTTTGTCGATTGGATGATCGATGTGCTTAACGAAAAATCTGATTTTAACGGCAGTGTTGCAATAGTGCAACCATTGCCGATGGGTATGGTGGATATGCTTGAGAATCAGGGCGGTTTATACCATCTGATAAGGCAAGGTTTAGAAAAAAACGAAACCATTGATGAGGCTCGCCTCATTCAATGTGTTACAAAATTGATCAACCCATTTAAAGATTTAAGTGGATATTATAATCTAGCCGAAACACCTACGCTTGAGTTGATTTTTTCAAATACCACTGAAGCGGGAATCGTATTCAATCCTGATGACAAACCAGAAGGAAATGAATTGGCAGTTACTTTTCCAGGAAAACTTACGCAGTTTTTGCACCACAGATTTCTGCATTTCAATGGGGAGAATGCTAAAGGGCTGGCTGTCATCCCATGTGAATTAATTGAAAACAATGGCACCAAGTTAAACGACTGCATACTTCGATACATTCAGCTTTGGGATCTGAGCGATGATTTCAAAAATTGGATTGAATCAGCTTGTTCATTTGCAAACACTCTGGTTGATAGGATTGTGCCCGGATACCCGAAAGATGAGATTGAAGCTATAAAACAAAGAATTGGATTTGATGATAAACTGGTTGTGAAATCAGAATCGTTTCATCTATTTGTTATTCAGGCAAAAAAGAATGTTCAGGATAAATTCCCAGCGCATAAAGTAGGTTTGAATGTAAAATATGTTGATGATATCACACCATATCGAACACAAAAAGTAAGAATATTGAATGGCGCGCATACTTCAATGGTGCCAATTGGTCTGCTGAATTGTATAGAAACTGTAAGCGAGACCATAAACGATTCAAAAACTGGCAAGCTTGTTAGAGAAATTATTTTCGATGAAATAGTTGAAACGATTAAAATCCCAGGTGAAGATCCCAAAGATTTTGCCGAACAAGTAATAGCCAGATTTCAAAATCCATTTATCCGACATGAACTGATGTCAATCTCTTTGAATTCAATTTCTAAATTCAAGGTGCGCGTATTGCCTACGATTTTGGACTTTATCCAACTAAAAAATGAATTGCCATCGAAATTGGTTTTCTCAATGGCATGTCTGATACAATTGTACATTGACGAGCGATTTTCTCTAAAAGACAATGAAGAATATTTAGCTTTCTTCGAAGCAATCAAGCATGATAGTGCTGATCAAATCGTAGAAAAAACACTTTCAAATACTGCATTTTGGGATCAAGATTTAAATAAAGTTCCAGGATTGAAAAGCCGTCTGATTTTACATTATGAAGCACTTGCTTCGGAACAAATGGCAGATACCATATTAAGTCTTAAATAATGATAAAGGCAATAACAATTCACGAAAAAGATAATCTTGGGGTAGCGCTCGCCGATCTTAAAAAAGGGGACGCGATTCAAATCAATCATCATTCAGTTACATTGATTCAGGATATTTCCGCCAAACATAAGTTCGCGCTGATGGATTTCGAAAAAGGTTCTGAGCTGTTCATGTATGGTCTGATAGTAGGTACCGCAAATCAATTCATTGCCAAAGGAGAAGCAATTACCACTGTAAATGTGACGCATAAAGCGACTGGCTATGATCTCGATAAACAAACAAAATTCAACTGGCAGGCACCCGATGTATCTAAGTTTGAAGGGAGAACTTTTTCGGGTTATCACAGGAATGATGGTCAGGTAGGTACAGACAATATTTGGTTGGTTTTTCCTTTAGTCTTTTGTGAAAACAGAAATGTGGATGTCTTGAAAAAGGCATTTGAAAGAGCTCTTGGGTACGATGAGCAAAATCCGTATGAAAATATGGTGAGTACACTCGTGACCCATCTAAAAAATAAATCTGTAGATAACGCATTAGAAACTTTAACCCTGGAAACACTTGAACCTGAAAATAAAAATCAGGTTTTTGAAAACGTAAAGGTTCGGTTCATCACTCATCAGGGCGGATGTGGTGGAATCAGACAAGACTCTGATACGCTTTGCAGATTATTAGCCGGATACATCAACAATCCAAATGTGGCTGGAGCAACTGTGCTTAGTTTAGGTTGTCAAAACGCTGAGGTAAAAACCTTTAGTCAGGCTATTAAAAGCATCAATCCTGATCTTGATAAACCTGTAATCATTCTCGATCAGCAAGGCACTGGAAAAGAAACAGACCTGATCAGTCGTGCAGTAAAAGAAACCTTTAAAGGACTCATCGAAGCAAATAAAATAACAAGGAAACCAGCACCACTTAGCAAACTTACCATTGGTTTGGAATGTGGTGGTTCCGACGGTTTTTCAGGTATTTCGGCCAATCCTGCTGTTGGTCACGTATCTGATCTTGTTGCTGCTTTGGGTGGTAAAGCCATACTATCAGAATTCCCTGAGCTGTGTGGTGTGGAGCAGGAACTAATCAACAGAATGCCGAGTAGAGATCTGGCTGTTAAATTCACAGATTTGATGCGGGCTTATGAAAAAGCAGCTGAAAACAGCGGATCAGGTTTTGATATGAATCCCTCACCAGGGAATATCAAAGATGGCCTAATCACTGATGCAATGAAATCTGCAGGAGCAGCCAAAAAAGGTGGCACTTCTCCTATTAATGATGTGCTGGATTATACAGAGTATGCGAAAAATCCAGGTTTGAATCTATTATGCACACCTGGGAATGATGTAGAATCAACCACAGGTTTGGTGGGTTCAGGAGCAAATATTGTGTTATTCACTACTGGTTTAGGCACTCCAACGGGTAATCCCGTCGCTCCCATTCTCAAAGTATCATCAAATACTAAAATGGCGGAAAAGATGTCTGATATCATCGACATCAATACAGGGCCAGTCATTGAAGGCACAAAAACGATAGAGCAGATGGGCGAGGAAATGCTGGAACATGTCATCAGAGTGGCCAGTGGGGAAGAAATGTCCAAAGCAGTAAAAATGAAACATTACGATTTTATTCCATGGAAAAGAGGTGTTTCTCTGTGAGTTTAAATTGAAAAAATGAATTATCTGAAAAGCATATTCTCATTGTTTGCCATAGCTTTAATCGCGTCATGTGGATCAAACAATCAATCTTCCGAAAGCAAAAATGATAATGGGTCAGTAAGCCTTCCATATTCTGTGAGAATGGCAGATTCGGAAATGCAGCGCATGCCTGATCCAAGATTAATTGACTTCAGACCTAAACCAAAATGGGAATATACCAATGGGTTGTTGTGTCTCTCAATACTCCGGGTTTATCAAAATACTGGCGATGAGAAATATCTTCAATACGGCAAGTATTATGCTGACTCCATGATCACTGACAATGGTGAAATTCTAACCTATAAGCTGACAGACTACAACATCGATAGAATCAATCCTGGAAGATTGATTATAGAGCTGAATAAAATTGAATCAAAGGACAAATATCTGGCGGCCATTCAAACACTCCGTCAACAAATGCGCGAACATCCACGTACCTCGGAAGGTGGATTTTGGCATAAAAAGCGATATCCTTCGCAAATGTGGCTCGATGGCTTATACATGGGTAGTCCTTTTTTGTCACAATACGCTAGTGAGTTTGATGAGCCTGCTCTTTTCGACGATGTTGCAAACCAATTTCATCTGATTGACATACATCTCTATGACTCAGTAAAGGGACTTTATTATCATGGCTGGGATGAAAGTCGTGAACAACAATGGGCAGATCCTGAAACTGGACTCTCTCCACATTTTTGGGGAAGAGCTCAGGGTTGGTTCTCGATGGCAATCGTTGATGTGTTGGATTTTATGCCATTGGATCATCCAAAAAGACCCGAGCTGATCCAAATAGCCAATAAAGTAGCAGCAGGCATCAAAAAATATCAAGACCCTGTGTCTGGAGTTTGGTATCAAGTTCTTGATTTAGGTGGTAAAGAAGGGAATTACCTCGAAGCATCTTGCTCAAGTATGTTTACCTACTTTTTATTAAAAGCCGTTCAGAATGGATACATAGACGATTCATACAATGAAGTTGCTATAAAAGGATACAAAGGAATACTTGAAAATTTCATTAAAGAAAATGAAGATGGCACAATCAGTTTGACCAATGTTTGCGCTGTTGCAGGGTTAGGTGGCGATCCATATCGTGATGCATCTTATGAATATTACATTGGCGAGCCGCAGCGCGACAATGATCCTAAAGGTGTTGGCCCTTTTATCATGGCATCTATCCTCATGGAAAAGATGAACGCAGCAAAATAAGTTGAAAATTCAAATTTGATTAGATTCTGATCAATCAATTATCGGCAGGATCCCAATCGCCAAAAATATTTGACAGACTGTACTTATTGGCTTCCAAGTCAGACAGATGATGACTCCATTCGGCTCGTGATTCCGGTTTAGATCCAGCTCCAAAATTTTGATATTCTGCATAATAGGCCGTTTTCTTTTTATCCTCTGAGCCCCATGGATCCCAGCCTTCTTCTTTTATTATATCAGTAAGTTCACAATTCATGAAAACTGTCTGAGCAAATGGACGCCACGGGCGGCCAAGATATACTGATCCCTTTTCAGCCGAACCTGTGATTTTACAATTTTTGAAAACAAATCCAAATGCTGCACCTTGCTCTGTAGATGCTGCCGTTATGAATCCATTTCGCTTGCAATAAATCTCACAACTTTCAAAAACTGCAGTAGACCATCCGAATATAAAATCGACGGTACCCTCGATATAGCAATTTTTATAATACTGGCGACTGACCTTTCCATGAGGATAGAGTGTGTCCTGGTTTCCTAAAAATCGACAGTTTTCGAATTTCACTTTATCACCATCAATACGCACAGCCACAGCCTGACTGCCTTCTCCGTATGAATTTTCGAAGGTGATATTTTTAGCCTCAAATCCATCTCCATAAATGAAAAAAGAAGAAGATCCGGATGTTCCGATGTTTTCTCCAAAACGATTCAGTTTGCTTGCAAAATCATCGTAAGTCAATATCGTTTTATCCGACCCCTCACCTATAAATGTCACATTCGTTTTTGTGGCAGGCAGGATTAACTTTTCCTTATAAACTCCGCCCTTAATGAAAATCGTTGTTCGGTTTTTCCTCAAATGAGGCACTGCATCAATAGCCGCTTGAACAGTTTCGAAATCTCCTGTTCCATCCTTTGCTACCGTAAAATCGTAATCATAATCTGTAGCAAAACCCAAACAACCCAACATTACAGTTAATACTAATAGAACCCTCATCTCGTCAATTTTTTCATTGCTTCAGACACCAAACCAGCTACAACATTGGCTCCTGCAGGCTGAAAATGTGTGTTGTCATTTTGCCCGTTGGGATAGGCTTCATAGATGCCTGAATCAAGATTCATGAAATATTTTTGTGTGACATATTCTCTGCCCTTTTCAGAAAAAGCATCCATGCTCAGTTGATTGAGGTCAATGAATAAAGTTTGCAATTCATCCGCGACCTCTTTGGCAGCAGCAGGATACGCTCCATGCACATTTTCCAGATGATCATCTATCCATGGATAGTTCCTACACACGGGAGTCAGTATGATGGGTACAGCGCCTTTTTCATATGTTTGAGTAACGAACAATCGAAGAAACTCTTTGTAGCCTTGTATGTCCACATACCTCTCCGTTTTTGTTTCAGCAGCATCATTATGGCCAAATTGAAAAATGGCAACATCACCAGGCATCAATGATTCATAAACAGCTCGCCATCTACCTTCCTGAAAAAACGTGCGTGTGCTTCTTCCTCCTCTTGCCCGATCGTCAATATCTACGCTATCAGCTTCGAACAAAGTCTGATACTCAGGTAGCTTTTCTTTATTAAAAAAGGATTGGAATACTTGTCCCCAGCCCGTCACCGGGTACCTGGTTTTGAAGTAGTCTTTACCCTCATCATAGTTATCCGCATAGTCGGCAACAGTAGAATCTCCGCACAGATAGATTTTTACAATGCGATCTTCTGCCGTTCGACATCCAAATGCAAGAACCCCAAAAAATAAAATCCATTTTAGCTGAGACATAATTTTTATCTTTTACCAGCAACGATGTAGTCCACCAAACCCAGCTGCAACTCCTGAATTCCATCCAAAACCAGTTGAGCCATTTTCCTTGCACCTAATTCATTGAAATGAGTGTCGTCTGCTTTTCCATTTGGATAATTCGGATGTTCTCCTGGTTGCAAATGATGATATAATAAAACTGATTTTTCTTCTCCCAAATCATTGACCAAATCCATGGATTTTTTGGTCATGTCTATTATTGGAATCTTATTTTCTGAGGCTACATCCCGCATAAGTTGTGCATATTCCAGATGAGAGTCAATCAAAACACCCACCTCAAATGATCTTCGTGAAACAGGTGTAAGAAGCACAGGAATTGCTCCTTTGGACTGAGCGTCACGGATGTACTTAATCAGATTTGCCTTGTATTCAACGGGCGTAGTATAGCGACCAACTTTTGACGGTACTTCATCATTGTGACCAAATTGAATGAACACATAATCACCGGCCTTCAAAGTGTTCATAACAGCTTCCCATCTTCCTTCTTCTATAAATGATTTTGTGCTGCGGCCATTTTTCGCATGGTTCTCCACTCGAACCTGATCATTAAAAAAAGTAACAAAAGGAACCCCCCATCCCATCTCAGGAAATGCATCCGCATCCTTCTCAGCACAAGTAGAATCGCCGACTAGATAGATCACAATCTCATCTTGCTGAACCAGACGAAATGCGATAATTGAAATGAGTATCAGAATTACTGAAGCAATTTGAATCGCCTTTTTCATTACTTGATCTTCAAAACTTTCTTATTCAAATCCTTTCCCAACTTCACATCCGAAGCTTCAAAATCAGACTTGCTCAACTGAATATTCTCCGTCTTTTCTCCAAGAATCAAAATGGACTCAGTTGGGGAATCGGATGTTCCTTTCAAGCTAGTGGCTGTGAAATTTTTAGTGTTGTACAGACTTAACGGATAGCCTTTCTGGGTTACAATCTCCACGTTTTTAAAAATGATACCATCAGCATCAATCATAGAAACACCCTTTTTACCCTCCAAATAGGCATTTTCGATTTGAATATTTTTTAAATTCATTTCCGGCAAACCCTGAAAATAGCCCGCACTTCCAGATCCTACCGCTCTGATATTGCGCATGTAGATATCACGAAATGATGGCGTTTCTTCAGTAATTGGCATAGCCTTTTCGTCAATCTCTGGCGCTTCCTGATCTTCTTCAAGTACTGGTGATTGTCCTCCGTAGAATAGATTAAATCGAATCGGTTCAGTTGGAATATTGATCATATCGATATCCGAAATGTAGATATTCTCTACAATCCCTCCCCTGCCTCTTGTGCTTTTAAATCTTAAACCGACATCCGTTCCAATAAATGTGCATTTAGAAACATGGACATTTTTCACCCCACCGGACATTTCACTACCTACTACAAATCCACCATGCGCATGATAAACAATATTGTTTTTCACAATCACATTCTCAGTAGGTATGCCTCGTTTTCTCCCATCAGCATCTTTTCCAGACTTGATACAGATGGCATCATCTCCCACATCAAAAGTATTATTATATATCAAGGTGTTTTTACATGATTCCAAATCCAATCCGTCTCCATTTTGAGAATACCACGGATTGCGAATGTTCAGATTTCTGATAATTACATTTTCACACATCAGCGGATGCAAGTTCCAGGCTGGGGAATTTTGAAATGTAACTCCATCCAACAATACGTTTTTTGAGTTGACAATACTGACCATCACAGGTCTAAGGAAGTCTTTGTATTTTTCAAATTCCTCTTTTGTTTTTGCATCCGGCACATTAAAGTTTCCTGTATTTTCAGAACCAGCCATTGATTTTTCCGAAGGATACCAGGTTTTTTTATCACTACTCAACACCCCACCTTTTTTCAAAAGCGTGCTCCATTGTGCTGCAGTCATTTTACTTTTTTTGACCGGGCGCCAGGCATCTCCAGAACCATCAATAGTTCCCGATCCTGTGATGGCTACATTCTCCAGATCTATTCCATTTATTGGTGATATACATCGAAAAGTCTCTAAACCCTCAAAACTTGTGGGAATAAGTGGGTAGTCATCAAAATCTGAACTAAAAACAACAAATGCTCCCGCATCTAAATACAAATTGATGTTACTCTTTAAAGTGATTGGTCCGGTCAGCCATATCCCTCGCGGAACTGTCAATTTTCCTCCACCTTTAGAGACTAGGTGTTCGATGGCTTTAGCGAAAGATTCAGTGTTTTTTGTAATTCCATCACCTTTTCCACCAAAATCAGTCAGCACTATATCATAGTTCGGAATGGCTGGCTCGTTGATTCGAGGCATATCAAATTCCACATTATCATAGATGGATTTTTCAGTTTCCTGGGCTGTGATTAAATGTGTGAAAAAGAGGATTATTAAATATAATATTCGTTTCATCTGCGCAATCGATTGTACTTCTGTAAATTTCGAAGTTAATAAAAATTGATTCTAATCATAGCTGCGAATTGATTTTTATTGAAAATTCCAAGCCATAACTTGAAATCACACGAATCAAAAACTAAATGATAAGACACATTTGCGCTTACTCCTCTAGAAAATCTGCAAGAGTATGTGCAAACTCGCGGGTGCGCAGGTAGCCAAATGATTTATGAGGATTTTTGATTTCTCCAATCGTATAATCGTTGACCACCAAAAAATCCATTGGAACAATGCCATTATCATTTGCTTCAAAATCATCATGGAGCATGTAGTTGAAAGCGATAGTATCATGCAAATCTGAGAAATTATACCAGTGTTTTGTAATGCCCGGTGGTGTTCTCATTAGCACCTTCTCTGTACCATTCATTCTGTATTCAGAAGCAATTTTGCTGATGACAATAGGCAAACCAAGCGGAGAACCGATGGACGAAAATGTGTGGATATTAACCTCAGGTACCAGGAATGTCAATACATCAAAGGCAATAATAGAACCCATAGAATGAGCAACAAGATAGATATCATAGTCGCTATATTTTCTTAAAGTGTTCACTGCCTTCGTCCTGATAAGATCCTTGGCCATGCATTCAATTTTGTTTTTATCATAACATACCTCATGATAATAAGCACTCAATTCATGAAAGTAATGCTTGAGTACATAGTCACTCAAATAAGAGAAGTTCAAATTCTTATCCTCATCCAGAAAAACTTCATTCATTTGTCTGGTGAGAAAATCAATCACATTCCTCCGAATAGAAATATCATCTTTCACATAGCTGACAGGTGATTTTGTGTAAGGTTCATGAAAAAAATAAGGATCATCGGGTAAGGCTCTTCTCACTTTTGATGGTCGATCGTTGAAGACATTGGCCCAATAAATCATATCAAACTCAGGTAGCTCGGCCTCTACGCCAATCTTAGTCAAACCTTCAAGCATAGATTTCTTCCACCAGTTAGAAAGCACCCGTTTAGCTGGCTTGTTGCCTAGTCCGTGCATACCAATGATTACTTTCTTCTTCATTTTGAAAATTTATATTGAGTCATGTCAAATCCACCTATGCCAATCAAGATTTTTCAACTTGAACTACCAAATTTGGTATATCTCGAAATAAAGTTTTCCTTATCAAAAGTATTTATCCAAAGTTTCAGAATATTCTTCTAAAACTTCATTTTGATACCATATTGACAATAAACAGATAGGTTATTTTACCAGCAAAGTCTGAATGGAACGGGCAGGGATTTTCACCTGTGCAACTTTTGATTCAGAATAAAATTTATAGGTTATTGGCTCGTCACTCTGGTTCATCACTACGGTGGCCAATGATCCATCTTGGTTGATAAAACTGGTGCTGATCAGGTGACTTCTGCTACTTGATGTGCTCACGCGCAGAGCGCCTGGTCTAATGAATTTAGAAAAATGCCCGATGTAATAATAAGAAGGAGTGAAAATCAATTCACCGGCATCTGTATCTGCATGAATCGGCGCAAAGCAAAAATTTCCAACATGATTCGGACCCCCACTTTGATCAAGCAAAATATTCCAATCTGTCCAGCCGACAGTTCCACGATTGAAATCATTGATCATAGATTTTCCATATCGTTCTGCATTAGACCAGCGCTGATATTGTGTCGGGTCGAAGCGCTCGTTGCAGCCTTCAGTGAATAATAAGTTTTTAGTTGGATAGGCATTTTTTACTTGACTCAAATTGTCAAACATCGGTTCGCCCCCGGCCCATGTCTCATACCAATGAAAACCGATTCCCCAGGCATATTTGGCAGCTTCCGGATCACCAAAAATTGTATTCGCCCGATTGGCAATCAGGTCTCTGTTGTGATCCCAAACTACAATCTTCTTGTCACCCAATCCTTCCCTTTCCATCATAGGACCAAGATGATTTTTTAGGAAGTCCCTCTCTTCTTCTGCGGTGTAAATACATGATTCCCATCTTTGCACAGCCATCGGTTCGTTTTGAACAGTGATACCCCAAATTGGCATCCCTTCACTTTCGTATGCTTTGATAAATTTGGTATAATACAACGCCCAGGCATCAAAATATTCAGGCAATAACTTCCCGCCTTTGAGCATGTTGTTATTGTCTTTCATAAAAGCTGGCGGACTCCACGGACTGGCGTATAACAACAATTCTCCTCCTGCAGCTTCTATTGCTCTTTTGATCATGGGAATACGAAACTCCCGATCATGTGCGATATCAAAAGTTGCCAAAGTTTTGTCTTTATCTGAAACGTAAGTATAGCTGCCACTACTAAAGTCACAACTATGGATGTGTGTCCGTGCCAACGAATATCCTATTCCTTCGCTTTGGTCGTAATATGCTTTCAAAAAAGCCTCCTGCTTTTCTTGTGGTAGTTTCGCGAAAATCTCTGCCGATGCATCAGTGATGGCACCACCAATACCCATAAAAGTCTGGAAAGTAATGTCCGGATCAACAAATATGGAAACCTCCGATTCTACAGGCTGACTAGCTGGGGAAAAATTAGCTGTCGAAGTTTCGCTTAGGCGCATTTCCGTATTACTTGCAGTAGTAAAGACGGTCAATTTTTTGTCAGTTATTGAAAATTTGATTGTTTCGGATGAGGGCATTTCTTCTGATTCTAATTGTGATTTCTTCTGTTGGCAGCTAAATATTGCTGATATAATTAAGACTAAGGAAAGGGAGTTTTTCATGTTTTTGGGGGAAATGTATATTGCCTAAATCAATTTGATCTGATATGAAAATTATCTGTTAAATATAGCCAAAACCAGCATAGATCAAATGAAATGACTTTGCAGTAGATCTTATCATAAAATTAAGATTCTAATAGGGATTTCCGCTTCTATGAAAAAGCATCCTGAATCTGCATTAAATAATCTTAAAAATCCGCTCATTGTCTTTGCATAGCTCTATTTAGATAAGCTTAACAATTGTCTTTACTAGACCAAACCTATAACATTAAATAAAAGCAATGCGTAGATGATATCAATCACCTTCCCGCCATCCTCAATTTTAAAGGATTGATTTATAGTATATTCAATATCGTTAAGAATCTAATTTTCAAAAATCATTCGCGACAATGATATTCATCAGCGCCAAAATCACCACTTTTCATTCTTTTTAATATTCTTAATCAGTCCATTTTACCCTAACCTAAGTGATAAATATGGAACAAAAATCAGCTTATTTCAAAGGAAACGTTTTAGTTGTCGATGATAGCCAAACGGCGCTTTTAGATATGCGATCCAAATTATCGAATTTTGTAAGCCGTGAGAATATCTATATGGCTCAAAATTATTTTGAAGCAATAGATCTTCTAAATAATCACGAATTTGGAATCGCTTTTGTCGATCTGCAAATGCCTCAAAAAACGGGAATGGATTTAATATTGGATGTCTTCCAAACCAACCCCAAAACTAAAAACATACCTGTAGTCGTAACTACTGGTGTTGAATCTGACAGCTTGATTACTCAATCTCTAAAGAATTTGACCTACAGATACTTTCAAAAGCCCATTACTATCAAACAAATAACGGATGCTTTTGAAAATATGCCGACGCGGAATAATGTTGAAGAAATTATTAAGCCTATTAATGAAAAATCAAACGTTACAAATGAGACAAATTGGCAAGTTTTTCCAATCTTTTTACGAGAGATGGATGCCTGTCTATCTGACTTAAAGCATTCAATAGAAACACATAATATCGATCAATCAAGAAAACTTCTTCACCAAATGATCGGTGCTGCCAGTATTGTTGGAAAAAAACAGGTAGAAACTCTTCTAATAAATATTCAAGTATTAGTGAAATCAAATGCACCGAATGAAGAATGTTTGCACCTTTTGAATGAACTGGAAAAACAACTAGATGATACTTTCCAATTCTTAATGACAAAGCGCACTTCCTATTCCATCCATTTTTTTGATGATCAGGAAATTGTGATCAATCAGGTGAAGGAACTACTACAAGAAGACTATCAAATGGATAATGTGGAAGTTAGCACGACACTTGAAGAATGTCTAGCCAAATTAGAATCGAATGAAACGGATATACTGATAGCTGATTATTTGGTGAAAAAAACACCAATTAATATGCTTGCTGAACTTGTGCTATCTCAATTATCCGATTCGCCAATATTGGCTTTCACCCTGGAACCGGATCAGGAAATAAAAGCTCTGAAGAAACAATGCGAAAATCTGAGTGGGTATGTAAACAAGTCCTGGGGTCTGGAAGAACTCGTACGGGCATTAAAAACAGTAAGCAATGGCCGGGAATATTGGCCAGAACTGAAATAGTATATGTGAAAAATAATAAGTAAGAAAAATATAACCCCAAATCAATGAAAGAAGCTAAAAGTAAACATCTTCCAGCCAACCACATACTTGAAGCTTTTCTCAACACCTTTTACAGATAAGAATATGGATCCCATAAAATTTTTAGAGCTCTCCAAAAACTTTATCAGTACTACCGATTATGAAGGGTATTTACGCTATGTAAATCCTTCTTTTTGCCTTGCTCATGGGATGTCGAAAGAGGAACTCATTGGTAAGAAATTTTGGGAATTGATTCACCCCGATGATGTCGATGTGAATGAAAAAAACTTCGGACGTTTACTCGAAGATGGACATATTGCAAATTTTGAAAATCGACATATCAGGAAAAATGGTGATATTCTTCACCTTTCCTGGATTGCCTCCTGTGATTATGATGAAAATTTAATTTATGCGATCGGCAATGATATAACTGCACAAAAACTAGCAGAGGAAAAAATCGAGTTCTCTGAAAAAAAATTCTCCCAGCATTTTAATACCATGCCCGAATGCTACATGCTGATCAATCTGATCCGTGATGAAAAAGATGAGGTGATCGATCTGTATTATCTCGATATAAATCCTGCATTCGAAAAATTGACCGGACAATCAAAAGAAAACTTGATCAACAAGCGAGCAAAAGAAGCATTTGAAGTGATTGATGATTATTGGTTGAAAGTGTTTGATGCAGTCAATAAGTCTGGGGAACCAATGACCTATAATAATTTTAGTGGGCAGATGAAAGGATTTTATTCTATTCATGCCTGGAAACTAAAAGAAGATATAATTGCGATTACTTTTAGCGATATAAGTGAACAAAAAAAGGAGAAAGCAGAAATTATTAGGAATAACAAGCTCCTTGAAGCATCCCAAGCAATTGCCCATGTGGGCGGCTGGGAGCTGGATTTGGTTACCAATGAACTCTACTGGACAGCAGAAACCTATCGTATCCATGACACATCGCCAGAAGAATTTAATCCAACAGAACAGGCCGGTGTAAGCTATTTCTTACCTGATTCTCAGGTGAAAATAAAAGAAGCATTGAAAGCCGCCAAGGAGCGAGGAGAAGGTTATGACCTGGAACTCGAAACTTATACGACAAAAGGCAGACTCATTTATGTTCGTACAAATTGTGAGGTAACTATTGATAAGGGTAAACCAGTAAAGTTGACTGGTACCTTTCAGGATATAACAGATCGAAAGATCAATGAAGAAAAGATAAAAGAGAGTGAAGCAAATGTCAGCGCTGTATTGAATTCAATGACCTCAAGTGTATGCGTTATTGATGAAACGGGTGAAATACTTCAAGTAAACGATGCATGGAATGAATTTGGTTTAAGCGGAGGTCATAACAGAGAGCAGAAACGCTTCTCAGATTACAACTATTTTGATGTCTGCAAAGCTGACTTTGAAAATGAGGATGCAAAGTCAGTTTATCATGGACTCAATAGCATTCTCAAAGGCGAGATAGACGAATTTGACTATGAATATCCCTGCCATGCGCCTGATAAAGAACAATGGTTTTTATTGAGAGCAAATCTCATGAAAACCAAAAGGAAGCAGATTGTTATTTCTCATATAGACATTACATCAAGAAAAAATCTGGAGAACGATCAGAGAAAGATTTTAGAACAATTCGATCTCGCTATTAGAGCTGGGAAATTAGGTGTGTGGACTTTGAACCTCACTTCTGGTATTCTTGAGTGGAATGACCGGCAGCTTGAAATTTATGGGCTGTCCCGTGATGAATTCGAAGAAGGTATTGATGATTGGCAAAAACAACTTCACCCTGATGACGCAGAGTATGCAACGGGCAAATTATCCCAAGTTTTTGATGGTGAGTCATTTTATGGAGTGGAGTTTAGAATCATCCGAAAGAGTGGAGAAATTCGATATATTGAAGCTTCTGGAGTTGCTGTTCGTGACGAAACTAACAAACCCATCCAATTCATTGGCATCAACCGTGACATAACCGAGTTAAAGCATGCAGAGGAACAATTAAAAGCAAGCAAAGAAAAGGCAGAGTTAAGTGAAAAATATCTTGATAACATCATAAACAATATTGGTGACGCTGTTTTTGTAAAAGACGAGCAAAGCAGACTCTTACTGGTCAATGATTCGTTTTGTTCTTTATTTCAAGTATCCAGAGATGAAGCGAAGGGCAAGGCTCTTGACAAGTATGTTCCGCCAGAAGAACTAGAACACTTCTTAAGAATTGATAAGCATCTCATAGAGACTGGAGAGGAAAGCATCATCGAAGAGTCGCTTACGGTAGGAACTGGTGAAACCAAGATAATTTCTACAAGAAAATCTCGATATGTTGATTTTGAAGGCAATAAGTTTCTTATTGGAGTAAGTCGTGACATAACTGAGCGTAAACGTGCAGAACAAGCACTCAAAGCCAGCGAAGAAAAATTCTACAACGCTTTTGATAATGCACCAAATCCCACGTCAATTCTAAATATCAAAACAGGAGAACGCTTGGCTGTAAACAATGCGTTTTGTAAAACCTTTGGTTATTCAAAATCAGAGCTTTTAGATGACAATGTCAAATTCAGCAGTCTTGCTCTTAATCAGGATGAATTCAAAGAAGCGTTGAATGAAATTTTGAAAAATGGCTCTCTCTATCAATATCCGATAGAGATGAAAACCAAATCAGGTGATATCAAATTCATGCATGTTTACGGTACACGGTGGCATTCTGGTAATGATGATATTTACGTTGGCACTTTCTTAGATGTCACTGAAATCAAACGTTCAGAACAAGATTTAAAAAATAGCGAAGAAAAATTCTCCAATGCTTTTGAAAATGCACCCAATCCTACTTCAATTCTGAATATTCAAACCGGAGAACGCTTAGCTGTAAACCATGCCTTTTGTGAAACTTTTGGCTATTCCAAATCCGAACTTTTGGCTGGAAATATTCATGTGCAAAATTTGATGGAAGATCAAAAGGAAATACAAGTATTGATGGCCAAAGTCTTAAAAGCTGGTAGCCTTTATAATCACCCAGCCAAGATGCTTACTAAATCCGGTGAATTACGGAAAATGCTTTTCAATAGCACCAAATTATATCCAAATAATGATGATATACATATCGTATCACTTATGGATATCACAGCCCAAAAGCAACAGGAAAGTGCTTTAAAAGAAAGTGAGGCTCGTCTTCAAAGAGCCCAGAAAATAGCCAAATTGGGAAGTTGGTATCTTGATATTAAAACGAACGTTGTTATCTGGGGCGAAGAGCTATTTAAAATGTTTGGTCTGGATTCGACTATGCCCGTTCCGAAATGGGATGAGCAGCAGAAATACTATACCAAAGGAAGCTGGGAATCATTATCCGCGGCTGTCGAAAAAACATCAAAAGAAGGAGTCCCTTACGAAATTGAATTGCACATCATCCGAAAAGACAAAACCACGGGATGGATAACATCACGTGGTGAAGCACTAAAAAATGATACCGGAGAAATATATGCCCTCTCGGGTGTAGCACAAGATATCACATCACGGAAACATGCAGAGCGAGAACTGAGGAAACTATCAACTGCAGTAGAGCAAAGTCCTGAGAGCATAGTGATCACTGACACCAATGGTACAATAGAATATGCAAATCCAAAATTTTCGGAAGTGAGTGGATACACTTTAGATGAAGTCATCGGGAAAAACCCCAATATTCTGAAATCAGGCCATCATGATGCATCCTTCTATAAAAATATGTGGAAAACCCTTGCATCAGGGAAAGTCTGGAATGGTGAAATGCTCAATAAAAATAAAAATGGTGAACTCTATTGGGAAAGGTCAAATATCTCCCCCCTTATAAACCGAGAAGGAGAAACAACCCACTATGTGGCTATCAAAGAAAATATCTCCAAGGAGAAAAAAATGCTCGAGGAGCTCAAAGAATCAAAGGAAAAGGCCGAATTGGCCAATCAACTAAAAGATCGTTTTTTGGCCAATATGAGTCACGAGATTAGAACGCCGATAAATGGAGTGATCGGCTTTTCGGAATTGCTAAAAAGCGACGACTTATCCGCAGAAAATAGACATCAATATTTGTCCATTATTGAAGGTAACTCAAAGCATCTGCTAAGCCTTATCAGTGATATTATTGATGTGGCCAAAATGGAAGCCAATGAGTTGAAAATAAATTATGAGAATTGTGAAGTAGCTAAAATGATCGCTGAGTTAGAAATTAACTACAATCATTTAAAATCCAGTGAAAACAAATCTCAAATTCAATTTATTGCTCATGTACCTGAAAAACTAAAGAACCTGAATATCATTACAGATAGTACCCGGATTCGACAGGTGCTTGCAAATCTATTAAACAATGCACTGAAATTCTCTGAAAAAGGAGTCATATCATTCGGATTTGATGTGAAAGGAAGTGAGCTCGTATTCTTCGTAAAAGATCAAGGTATTGGCATTGCAGCAGAAAATACAAGCGATATTTTTGAAAGATTCAAGCAGATAGGCCTCAGTCAAAAATCCAATATTGGCGGATCAGGTTTGGGACTGGCTATTTGCAAAGGAATTGTAGCGCTATTTGGTGGTTCCATCGCTGTAAAATCTGAGTTAAATGTAGGCACAGAATTTACTTTTACCATACCCCTAAATGAAGCCATCTCCAAAAAGGAATCGAAAGTTGAGAGCACATTAAGCACCACATCTTTAGAAGGCAAGACCTTATTAATAGCAGAAGATGGAGCTACGGCAAGATTTTTCTTCAAAGAAATCCTCAAGCCAACCAAAGTAAAAATAATATTCGCCAATAATGGAGAAATGGCTGTCAGGCTTTACAATCAACATCCTGAAATTGATGTCGTCCTGATGGATATAGGCATGCCCATAATGGACGGCTTTGAAGCATCAGAGAAAATCTTGAAAATGAATCCAAAAGCAAGAATCATCATACAGTCTGCTTATGTGATGGGTGATGAAAAAGAGCGATGTTTTGCCATAGGATGTATGGACTATTTAACCAAGCCAATCCAAAAAGACAGCTTATATAACATGTTGAGCAAATGGATTGAATGATCGGATGGAAAATGAAAGAACATGCAGTCATATTAGAGCTACAACTCGCTGTATCTACGCCAATAGACATGCTAACCTATGTGTTAGCATCACATGTCAAATTGATATGGAAACCATGAAAAGGAATATATCACTGATGATAAAATAAAAATTCTAATCGCATTGAAATGGAAGAAATAAATAATGAATCAGATCGGTCCGCCAAGTTGCTTGAAGTTCTTCAAAACCTCACACATATAGGCGGATGGGAGCTGGATCTGCACACCAACGAACTATTCTGGACAGCAGAGACCTATCGCATCCATGAGACTACACCTGAGGAGTTTGACCCTTCGTTAAATTCTGGACTTCATTTCTATCTGCCGGAATCAAAAAAGCTTCTATCTGATGCTTTGACACGTGCCATGAGTCATGGTGAAGGTTATAGTCTTGAACTGGAGCTAAAAACGTTCAAAGGGCGGCATATCCAAGTTATAACCACTTGTGAGGTGACCATTTTTGATGGAAAACCCTCGAAATTGATAGGTGCTATTCAAGATATTACGGAACAAAAGAAACGAGAGAATGAACAGAATAAAATCATAGAACAATACAATCTAGCGATTAAGGCAGGAAAATTAGGCCTATGGACTTTGGATCTCACTTCTGGACACTTAGAATGGAATGATCAACACCTTGAATTTTATGGACTATCCAGATCTGAATTTGAAGAAGGTATTGACGACTGGCAAAAGCAGCTTCATCCAGATGACGCTGAATATGCGAATAAGGAATTATCCAGAGCGTTTAAAGGAGAGTCATTTCATGGTGTGGAGTTTAGAATTTTCCGAAAGGATGGGGAAATAAGATACTTAGACGCTTCAGCAATACCGGTGTACAATGAGGCGAAAGAAGTGGTCAAAGTCATAGGAATGAATCGCGATATCACTGAGTTAAAGCAAGCAGTAAAAGATTTAAAAAACAGCGAAGAAAAATTTTCTAACGCCTTTGAAAATAACCCCAACCCGACCTCAATCCTAAATCTCAAAACAGGCGAACGCCTTGCTGTCAACAACGCATTTTGTGAAGTCTTTGGGTATTCCAAATCAGAGCTTTTAGATGGAAATATCTACGTCAAAAGCCTGATAGTAAATCAAAAAGAATTTAAGGGGTTAAAAGAGAAATTATTAAAAGATAGTAGGCTTCATCAATACCCCCTTACAAAGACAACCAAATCTGGCAGAGTACTTCATATGCTAATCAATGCCACCAAATTATATCCTAACAATGATAATATATTCATTACCTCATATATGGATGTAACCAAAGTAACCGAATCTCAAAAACAGCTAGAGAGAAGTGACCGTGTATTCAACCTGGCGCTAGACATGTTTTGTATTGCTGGGTATGATGGCTACTTCAAATATCTCAACCCAGCCTGGGAGCGCACACTCGGATGGAGCACTGAAGAATTACTCACCAAGCCCTGGATTGATTTTGTTCATCCAGATGATCAAAACAATACCGACGATATCAAATCTGTTATTGTTGATGGTCAAGAAGTTCTTTATTTCGAAAACCGATATATCTGTAAAGATGGAAGTGTCAAATGGCTTACATGGAATTCACAACCCTTCGCTGACGAAAATATCATGATTGGCGCAGCTCGTGATGTCACAGAAGCGAAGGAGAATTCAGCAAAAATGATACGCAATGAAGAGCTGCTCAATGCATCTCAAAATATTGCCAAAGTCGGAGGATGGGAGCTGGACCTACTGACCAAGGAGCTTTTTTGGACCGAAGAGACCTATCACCTCCACGATACCACACCGGAAGCTTTTGATGCGACCGTAGACGCAGGAATTGAGTGTTATTTACCAGATTCACGAAAAATACTTGAAAAGGCATTACAAGCAGCCATAGAAAAAGGAGAAGAATATGATCTTGAGCTGGATTTAAAAACAACAAAAGGTAGACTAATACAGGTTCGAACAACCTGTAAAGTACTCTTTCATGAAGGCAAACCTGCTAAACTCATTGGTACTTTCCAGGATATTACTCAGCAAAAGCAAAACTTACTCGAACTAGAGCATGAAAAAAGGATTTCAGAAATCCTGCTAGACTATTCCTCTTCAGGTATTTACATCTTTGACCTTGAGCATGGAAGAAATAAATATATCAATCATCAGTATGAAGTGATACTCGGCTATTCGAAAGAAGAAATGAACGCATTTTCAGCTGACGAATCTGCAGCTCTTTTTCATCCTGATGACAGAGAGGAAGTTTTCAGACATATGGCCCTGGTTGCTTCCGGAGAGAAAGATGTTCGTCTCGAATACCGATTTAAGAAAAAAGATGGAGACTATGTTTATTGTCAATCAAGAGATTCTGCATTTGAATTTACTAAAGAAGGCAAGGCCAAGTCTTTCATTGGGTCTTTCGTAGAAATCACAGAGTTCAAGCAGCTTGAAACAGCCAAAAATGAAGCTGTTAAAGTAAATAAATTGAAAGATGAATTCTTGTCTAATATGAGCCATGAAATCAGAACACCATTGAATGCTATCATCGGTTTTTCAAGATTATTGAATGATGATTTGGGGATAGATGATAAAGAGATTTATCTGGATCAAATTCAGGGCAACTCTGAGCAACTGCTCTCTCTTGTGAATGATCTATTGAATATCACTAAGCTCGCAAGTGGAAATCTGGAGTTAAAAAACCGACCGGTTAACTTGATTAAACTGGCGAAATCAATTTTTGCGGTGCATCACCAATATATACAAACCCGTCATCAAAATCTTAAGTTAAATCTGAACATCCCCGAAACGGACCATGACCTATTTATAGCAGATGAAATCAAGCTCAAAGAAATACTTCACAACCTGATTGACAATGCCATCAAATTCACAAAAAAAGGAACGATAGAAATCGGATACACCTACCATGACAAGGAGGTAGAATTCTACGTGAAAGATGATGGAATTGGAATCCCAAAAAACGAATGGGAAGCGATTTTCACTAGATTCTCGCAAGTGCCGGGCACAGCAGATGTTTATGGAGGCACTGGCCTTGGTTTGGCCATCTGCAAAGGTCTGGTTGAAAAAATGGGAGGGAAAATTTGGGTTGAATCCAAAATCAATGTTGGGTCAACATTTCGGTTCACAATTCCTAAAATATTGGTTGAGCAAATCGAAGAAGAAACAGAATCTGTCAAGATACCATCAAACAAGACTATCAAAAGAATTCTGATTGCTGATGACAGTCCATCCGTGCGATTGTTTTATAAAACCATCATGAAAAAACTCAATGTTGATGTCCAATTAGCAAAAAATGGTGAGCAAGCCATCGACTTTTACCAACAAAATAGTGATAAAATCGACCTTGTGCTTATGGATATCAGAATGCCAGGCATTGGTGGTATTGAAGCTATGAAACGGATAAAAAAGATCAATCATAATATTCCAGTAATTGCCCAGACGGCTTTTGCAATGGATACCGAATTAGAAAATTTCCGAAAACTTGGATTTGATGATTGCATGACCAAACCGATCCCCGAAGAAGATTTATTCAGGCTGATTCGTGGCTTAGATTGATGTAAATATGAATAGTTGGGCATATGTATTTTAAACTGGTTTTGTGTGAATTGAAAACAGTAGCGGATACTACATTATCCAGCAACACAGAAAAAAAATGACTTATGGAGGGAAGTAATATTTCAGAAAAGCAGCGCAACACTTTGAACCCAATCATCTTAAATATAATTATTGGGTCTTCATTAGTATTTATAAGCCTGATACCCGAAATATCAAATCTGGACGAAAAATGGAATCAACCTGAATTACATGCATCAATTGAAGGTATAGGTGGGGTCATGTGCTTGATATTGAGTGTTTTCCTGATCAACAAAAAGTATTTCAAATCGAATTATCAGACCCTATTTTTACTCTCCATTGTATTCTTCGTTGTTGGTTTCGGGAACCTTCTTCACTCCTTCCAGAAGCCAAACAATCTGTTCATCTTCTATCATAGTTTTGCCGGTTTTTTTGGAGGAATCATTGGGATGTTTATTTTCTTTCCAAGATTTTTTGGTTGGATTGCCGATCGCAAGGGCGCGTATCTTTCCATCATTTTAATTTCATCAATCATCTATTTGATATTTCTGGTTTTTCCAGATTTAACGCCATCTATGGGCAATGAGAATAATTTTTCAATTTATGCTGTGTGCATGAATATGATCGCTGGTTGCACATTTCTCATACTGACAATCAAACTCCTGCTTATTAATCATTACAAAGAGAGCACATACAACTATACCAACTTCAGTCTCATCTTTATGATCTTCTCGGTTTCCTATCTCACCTTTTATGGTTCTGCGCTATGGGACCTTTCCTGGTGGATATGGCATCTGTATTCTTTCAGCCTAACAGGAATGGTCATCTACAGCGTAATGTCCTATCAAAATAATTTGTTTATGAGATTGAACGATTCCGTCATTTCACTAGAGGAATCAAAAGCATCACTACTGAGGGCTAAGGAAGTGTTGGAGAGCAAAAACAAAGAATTAGAACAATTCACCTATATCACTTCACATGATTTACAAGAACCACTAAACTCAATATTATCATTCTCATCGCTATTACGGCAATCCCATGAAAGCAAACTTGATAAAATAGGAAAACAGAGTGTATCCATCATAGAGCAGTCAGCCATTAGGATGAAAGAATTCATCACTTCTCTTCTTGAATACTCCAGAATAGGTCGGGAAAAAGAGAAGACAAATGTGAATATTCCTGAGATTTTGAATATTCTAAAAACGGACTTATTCAACCTAATTGAAAGAGAAAATGCATCAATTGAGTATATAGGTCAGGATTTGACCTTAAGTGCATATCGAACAGATCTGATCAAACTTTTTCAAAATCTGATTGTGAATGGCATCAAATACAGAAAAGAAGATGAATCTCCATTCATAGTCATCAACGTAAAGGAGCTGGATGATAAATATGAGTTTAGTATAACCGATAATGGAATAGGAATAGAGGAAGAATATTTCGATCAGATTTTCGAAGTATTCAGAAGACTGCATACCAGAGACCAATATGAAGGTACAGGTATTGGGCTTGCTCATTGCAAAAAAATAGTGGAGTTACACCATGGGAAAATATGGCTTGAATCCACTCCAGGTAAAGGCTCAAAATTTTACTTTTCGATCTCTAAAAATTAATATGATGACCAAAAAATTAGAAAGAATCATGCTGGTAGACGATGATGTAAACACCAATATCTACCATGAGATAATACTCAAACAGGCAAATGCGGCCGAGGACATTGTCATATTTCAGAACGGAAAACTAGCACTTGAATATTTGAAAACTGGAGACAATAAGGTTGATTTGATCTTTTTGGACATCAATATGCCGATCATGAATGGCTGGCAATTTCTGGAGAACTATGACCTGCTAAATGAAAACAAAAAGGCCCGACAAATAATCGTGATGCTCACTGCATCAATGAATGATGATGATAAAACAAAGGCATTTTCTTTTGACATTGTAGAGGATTTTATCAATAAGCCACTAAGTGTAGAATTAGTAAATAAATTGATCAATTCGATTGAGTAAAGTAAAATATCTCAGATAAATCTAAATAAAAGGGGGTTTACAAATAGATTCTTTGTAATCGTACTAGGCTTTAGTTTAATGCATTCCGGTATTGACTTAATTTCAATTCTCACCTCAATACCCAATAGATGGCAGATTCCATTGTACTGAAAGGTCTTGAACTATATCCTTCATCTTCAGTTTTAACCAGCATCGGAATTACGATATCATTTGGGTCCTCAGTAATAATGGCAATTTTTAAATTACCGAAAATGTCAAGATGTTTTTTGTAGAAATTAGAAATAGCCAAAAACTCCTTCGCCTTGATATTAAAATGAGAGTCGCGATAATCTAAAACAAACCCTTTAACATCTTTAGGTATCAAATCATTTTCAAAAGCATATTCCCACGAAGTTGTTATATCTTCAAAATCAATCAACCCATGATAATATTTAAAAAGAATACATAGCGAATCATCAAAATGATATTTGAACTTCTTGTCCATTCAACAGAGAGATAAATTACATAGCAGATCACTCAATGTATAAATAAAAGCCCAAATTATAAAGTATTATTACAATTTTCGGAAAGCTGCAGGTGTGATAATTCTCTTTTTCATTCCGGTCAAGCCATAAAAAATGATGCAGTTGAATCAATGAATCAATTTCTAATCTTACTAATGCGCTAGGGAAGTATTTATTCTTCAAGTAGCATTTTCTTCAATGATACCAAGTTTTCCTTTCTGGGAATGTGCATTTTTTTACGTTCCCACTGTATAAGTATAAAGGCTAGCAGATACATTCCAACGATGAGCAACCAGTTATTCGGTGGAGCATTGAGCACAATCATTTTGCCCACATAAAAAACGGTAAAAGGAATCAAATAACCTATAATCATCATGCGTGAAAAATGAATAATAGAATCGGTATTGGCGATGGCATGATCCAATTCTCCTACTATGCTACGGTCATAAATATTCTCCGATTTTTTCCTTTTATGACGCGATAATGCGACATATACCACCGTAATCATCATCATGGCAGATCCAATGAAATTCCAGTAATGTGGATCATCGAGTGCATCAGCAAACAAGTAAATACTACATAGTGAATTGATTATCATTAATCCAATTTCCACTTTATTGATCCGCTTGCTTGCGGCATTTTTTTTACGCGTGACACTATTGTGTAGGGTGGCTTCATTGATAGCATACATAGTTTCTCCTTTTTGTTCGTTCCAGATTTTTTGCATTTCCTCAAACTCCATCATGTTCGTATTTTTTAGAGTTTTCCATTAATTGTTTTTTGATCCGATAGATCTTCACTCCGATGTTGCTTTCAGAAATTCCCATCATTTCAGACATTTCTTTGTAGCTATATCCATCAAGTAACAGTAGTGTTAGCGAGCGATCAATTTCATTGAACTGCTTAATTTCTGCGTACAACCATGCCACTCGGTCTTCTTCGTAAACTTCATTGGCTCTCAATAGATGTTTTGATTGATCCAATTCTTGATGGCCATCTACATGTTTCTTTTCTCTGGTACTCCATTTTATCGCATTGTTCAATGCGATGCGATAGAGCCAGGTGGAAACTGCAGCATTGCCCTTAAAATTGGGAATGGAACGATAGACCTGCAGACAGATTTCTTGAAACAAATCATTCTGATCTTCTGTGGAAAAAGCATAGGCCTTTATCACCTTAAAAAGTAAAGCCCTATAGCCATCCAGCCATTCATTGAAAATCTTTCGCTGTTCGCTTTCTACCATTTTCGAATCGTTACCCCACTAGTTCAGGGTAAAGGAAATTTCTTACAAGAAATGAAAAAAATATTACTCTTTGCCTGTCATAGACCCGAACCAGTATGATTTACTGAATGCTATGAGATGAATCGATCAATATTTTTCAAGGTGAATAAGACATTACAAATCCAAAAAATACCCGTAGATAAATCAGGATGGTATGACCTGATGAACTTTATTCCTTGATGCACCTGATAGCCGCACCTATTTGGATCGCCTTTGCCTGGTAAAACTGATAGAGTCGTATAGCGCAGAATGAATTCAAACATCCTGACTAAACATGGTGGCTACTGAATGTGACTATTGGCTTTTTAGCCATTATTGTCGGCTATTTTCTTTTTTGATTTCTTATCAGCTTCCGCGACTGGAATCATAATACCTATGAATCCAGCTAATAATGCAAATGACATTAAAAATGCCCAAAACTTATTATTTGGGTACACAGCCAACCCATCTGGCACAGTAACTCTTGTACTTTCACCCACATCCAATAATGTTTCTCTGAGTTTCATTAATACATTTGTTCTTTCCAAAGGGCTCTCAGAATTCAAAGTTTGAAGTTCTCTTTGGCTTGCTTTTAAATTTCGATACCAAAAATCAATATCTTCATCCGGAGTTTTCCAAAGGATGGATGTATAGCCACTAGTTAAATTATTAGCTTCTAAATAGTCAAGTGCTTTAGTTAATTCCACATTCGCAAGTTCTATTGTATTTGCATCGCCTGCTCTTTTTAAATAGCCCTTAACATTTTGCTCAAAAACAACCTTCTTTGAAATGCGTGTTCCAAAAATTCCAATTGAGACCAAAATCAACAGAATACTTAGTAGTGTTTTCATTTCCCAAATTATTTTTTTCCGTGTACAAACCTTCAAAATAGTGTTTTGTTCACCATTTTACCAAAAACAGCTTTGGCTATTAAATATATTGTTTGTAAAATTCTCTAAATCAGGAATCGCCTGGGTCAGGGAAGTGATTCAGATCCTAAAAGCCTCCGACTTGAACACTCAAAAATATCCAGACAAAATGCCCTTTTAATATGACTCATGAGGCAAGAGGAGAGCGTGGGGATTTTACCGATATTCACTCTAATTTTTTATTTAAATAGTAAGCGGTTAGTTGTTCTTTTCATTAGTTAATCAATGCGTCAATTTTTCCCCATAGTTCATTATCAAAACCAGACACGGCAAAATTAGAATTTGCTGGGTTTGAGGCATTACCCATTCTTATTACTACCATATTTTTACTTGGAATTACGTAAATACGTTGGTCATTAGCTCCCATTGCAGCATACATATCAGCAGGTGCATTTGGCACTAAATAACCTTGATATACAGATTGCTCACCTGGAATCATAAAATTCGTTTTTCCATTTAACCACCATAAATAACCATAGGATGGATTGATATTTTGTGAGGTGGAAATACTTTCATTAATGAATGATTCATTTACAATTTGGTCGTTTTTCCATTTCCCTTTATTCAAAGCTAAAAGACCAAACCTGGCCATGCTTCTTGCTGTACTGTGATAAATGGTGAAAATTGTTCCAAAATTCCAGTATCCATCCATTCCGATTTTAGCCTTTATATTTTCATTAAAATAGTTTTCAAATGGTTGATCACTAACATTTGAAACAACGTTTATTAATTTTTGAAAAATATTACTGTATGCCCATCTCGTGCCTGCATCAGCAACATATGTCAAATTTGATTTAATAACATATTGTTTTGTATCATCATTACCTGAAGTCATTGTTAGTAAATGTCTTACTGTAATTAAGTCTTCTTTGGACAATGGCATATTCGTCCAGTTTGTTCCCAAATAATCTGAAGCCTTATTGTCAATGTTTAATAATCCTTCCTGTTGAGCAATGCCCGTTATTGTGGCAACTAAAGTTTTCCCAGCACTATTCCATTCCCATGTATCAGATGCGGTTTGTTCATTAAAATACTCTTCAATTACAATTCTTCCATCAACAAGAATCATAAAAGATTTTGTGTTTTTTTGAGTAAGAAAATCCTTCAACGGTTGAATTGCGTTTTGATTCCAATCTAAACTTGAAATTGATTTAGTTTCCCAATCAGAACTTGTATTAGAAGGGAAATACATAGATTCAGCAGGAGCTGGACGTATTTCACTATCATCATTTTTACCACAACTTATAATAGCTAGCAACGGCAATAAAAATAAGTAAGGCCTCATATTTTACTATTTTCAATCTTCATTAACATTGATTGTTTAACATGGAATTTAATGATTTTGAAATCTGTTAAATGTAAGAAACGTAGCTATACATAAGTAACTAAGTCGTTTCAATTTTGCAAGTAGCTAATTTGCTTTTATATTATCAACTAAAAGTAAATTAGCGGAGTTTCAGAGAGTGAAGAACTTTCTTAACCCACCAATTAGCTATGTTTTCTTATATAGTGTTAGCGATATTCTTTAGTCACATAAGAAAATCTATTTCTAGTTAATGAATGTGGTTTTTGTGAGCATAGTTACATTACAGTCACATAAACTAATACCAAAAAGGAACATACTTAGCATGTTTTTTTGAACTACTCTCGGGATCATAATCTTTTACCATTCCCGATTTAATTGATTCTGATATTATTCTAGAGGCCATTGAATAATTTTTTTCTTCAATGCCGAACCGATTTCTTAATGTTTGATTTGTCATATATTCTCCAGAAACGATCTTTAGACAACTATGAAGATAGGTTGCTCTTATTTTATCTTCCTTATCCATTTGTCTTAAAGTCTTATGAGCATATAAGATTATTCGAGTATAGTTTTCACCTTCAATAAACTTTGGAGCAGGTAATTGGTACATTTCACATTCAAATAGGACTTTATCAATTCCGCTACCTCGTTCTTCACAGATATTTAACCTTCTCATGAACTGAGCAAGTTTTTCGTTTCTTGATTGAGGATTATGGTCAACAAATCGTAATGTGCTAATTAGAGGTTTACCGGGGTTGGTTATTTCTATTCTGTCAGAATAAATTTCTATCATAGGTCCTGTACCTGAAACAGAGAAATCTTGGTGAATTATAGCGTTTGCGACAAGTTCTCTAATTGCCAATTTGGGATACATTTTAACTTCTTTTCTTAAAGTGTCTATGATTTCATTTGAAGGGAGTTGGTCATCAATGTAGTTTACTAAACCATCAAATCCATTAGCGTAACCCTTTTGTCCTTTCTGTTCCTTTTTTGTTTTTAATTTGTTTTTCCCTTCATAGATAATTACCCGAATAGCTTTACGATTTAAAGTCGAAAATTGCTCTAAATCTTTTGAAAATAGGATTGCTCCCAAGTTCGTTATGGAGTATCTCGAGTTATTTATGAGGATTAATTTTTCTTGAGAAAGTTTTTCTATAATTCCATTCTTATTTGAAGGCAAAGGAAGATTCATCATGTCAAAGTAAGATGGGTAGTCAATTAATTTTAAAACCTCATCACTAGTTAATCCATCAATAGCACTTTCCATTTCAAAGCCAATTGATGGCTCTTTTGTCCAAATTAGACGTTCTTTTTCAGGGAAACCCGATAATTTTTTCTTGTAAGAGCCGATTCGGATATATGCAGTATTTAGAAAAGTTACTGGGATATTGGCTGTTGCTCGAATTCTAAATATTACCACTTTACCATCTGAATGATCAATTGTGTAGTGTTCGAAATGAATTTTAGGATTCAGAGATCGGGTCAGCCATGGGATTAGGTCTTCATTTCCTTTACCTTTTTTCTCAGCGGAGAAGTTTGTTCCAACGATTCGGTGGCTTTTATCATCAATGCCAAAGACAATATAGCCATAAGGTTTATCGTGTAAACAAGCTGAATTTGACATAGCTGAGATGTATTCACCTAATTCTTCTTCATTGTTTCTTTTAAACTCAATCCATTCAGTTTCATTAGCAAATGAGCGTAGTTCACTAAGGAGTATATTTAAATCCCGGTTATCCATCAGTCACATAATAAATGTTGATTAATGCAAATATACGGAATATTTAAACGCTTAGTCACATAAGAGTCACATAAAAATTATCGCTAACACCCATGTATGAGGCGTGTGCTCTCACTTAGTGGACAGCACTAAAATAGTGAAGTCTGCCGGTGCTTCCAAAGTTTGTATAAAGCAGTGCATTCTGAAAGATGAATAAATCCTGCGAGCAGAAGTAAGCAAAAAGCACTTTCCTTTCCCAGCGGCTGATTCACATCCTGCGCAGCTCAGTTAAATTCGCACTGAAGTTTGTAAAGTGGCAGTTTGCGCATTCTTGCTAGGGATTGTTGTGTCCGGTATTATTTGCCATCTTGCAAAAAAAATTCCCAATGGCCGTTACAGTTCTGGATTTAGTGAAATATGATGTTGTTCGTGAGGAGATATTCAGGTTTCCAGAGATTGCCATGCTGTCTTGTTGGTTTGCTAATTTCACAGACATATCATCTGAAAGAAGTTCCGTTTGTAGTTCGAATTCTCCATCAAATTGATAATAATCAGAGTAGTAGATAATAGAGGGTCTGATGCTGGAATTACGTACAGAAATGTTAACCCCTATACCGCTAAAACTCACTCTCCCAATTGAAATTCCAAGTGAGTCCATAGTTTTCCAGCAATAGCATGAATTCAGAGTGTCTATCGTTGCTCCATCATTAACAATAACTTCAGCAGTCCCAACATAAAGTTGAGGTTCATCAGTTCTACAGTTTTGAAAAGCCAATGTTAGAAGTAGTGCCAGAAGATACGTTCTCATTATTTTAGTTTCCTTTATTGTATCTCGCTGTGATTAAACGATGTAAATTATTCAAAAGGGTACTATGATTTAATTTACAGTGTTACCTGCTTTTTTATGTTTTTTTTATCAATCCCTTATTGTTTTCATTTGGTTCAATCAAGTCCCACATATTTCCATACAAGTCCTTAAAGACATCAACAGTACCATATTCAAATTCAGCAGGAGGTCTTATAAAGTCTATTTTTCTATCTGTCATTTTATTATAATATCTCCAAAAATCATCTGTGAAGAGAAAAAATCCAACACGTCCTCCTGTTTGATTCCCTATACTTTCTTTTTGTCTTTCATTAGCACCTTTAGCAAGTAGTAAACTGCATTCTTTTGCTCCCGGCGGAGCGACCATCACCCATCTTTTATTTTCATCAATTCTTCTGTCTTCCAGAAGTGTGAAATCTAATTTTTGAGTATAGAATTCAATAGCGTCATCATAATCCTCTACTACTAAAGCAATATATGCTATTCTTTGGTGCATTGTCTATTTTTATTGACGAATAACGATTATGTAAAGATCATAGTTTTGGTTTGTGCGGTGGGCTTGAGCGGATATGATTTCTTACATTTTTTTACCCATATTTTATGCGATATTTAGCTCGTTGTTCAGTAGTTCAACTTTAAAATTCACCTTTGCCTTCAATGCTTCAAATACTTTTAATATTGTTTCAATAGTCACGTTTTTAGCATTGTTTTCAAGTTTGGAAATTTGAGATTTCCTTACACCTATGAGTTCACCAAGTTGTTCTTGGGTTAGGTTACGCTCCTTGCGAGCAGTCTTGATCATATCACCAATGAGTTCGAGTTTAAGCTCAAATTCAAATTGGTCTCTGCGAGGTGTCCCAACCTTGCCGATTAGTAAATCCTGTGCTTCGTCTAAACTATATGTTTTCATCTCCCTTTATTTTTCCGTTTAAAGTATTCAAACCTGATCTGTTCAGCTTTTTCAATTTCTTGAGGGCTTACCTTGTCTGTTTTCTTGACAAATCCATGTGTGCCACAAACCAGAGTCATTTCATTATTTTCCTTATCCCAAAAGGCAAGAATTCGATATTGAAGTCCCGCATATTTGGTTCGGAATTCCCAAATGTTGTCGTTTAGCCTTTTTGAAAAGTTTGGGATCATTTAAAATCTGGGCCTTTCGGATATTATAAAATATCTTGTCTTGAACTTTATCATTTTGATTTTTTATAAACCCGAAAGCTTCTTCTAACAACTTAATCTCAAACTTTTTCTCCACTCAATCTAACTCAGTTTAATGCATAACAAAGATAAAAAATGTTTCAATAAAGGGAAACTTTAGTCCATGAAAGATTTGAAGTAATGAAGGTTCACTTCATAAATAGTTCGTGGCGATACTCCAAGTTCAACTTTTTCAAACATCTTACAAGTTTCTGACCATCTACAAGTTCAATTTGTGGAGCTCCATCTCGATAGACTTCTTTGATTGAGTCATTTGAAAATCTTCCAGTAGTAAAGATGATACCCTTTTTCGGCTCTTCCGATCAATGCTTTGCTGAAATCACCCACTTGCACTCTTGATACAGTTCCTTTGTATCTCTTACATTGAATAAGGACTTTGAAACTGACGAAGGGGTTAATTTCAAGTGTTCCATAACCATCAATACCTCCATCATGTGATGTCCATGTAACCACTATGTTCTCATCTCCATGTTCTCTTAGCTGTTCACGACAAACCTTTTCGAAACCAGATGGACTCAGCTATTGTAATACTTCAAGAAACACAGGTAGAAGGCATTCCTGCCGCAATTGGATCATCTAATGATGTCCTTAGATTCACGTAATCTATTCTACCTGAGTAGGCAATACAAAGTTGTACTTTATTATTACAATGTAATTATATGAGATTCATGGGGAAATTCGCACTTAAGTCTGAAAAGTGGCAGTTGGCGCATTTGATCTAGTGCTTGTTGCGCTTTCCTCACATTATTTTATTACTTCAAGTATTTTATTTGCTGCGGTTCGGCTATCAGATTCGTTAGTTTCTAGTTCAAATGCTTGAAACAAAATAGTTTGAATCATGGAGGTTAATTCTTCCAGAGTTCGTCGGTTACGAGCATGGAATATTATATCTACTGCTTCAGTTCGATAGTTATCTAAATCATGGATTTGTGTTGATCGTTCTCCGAGTGGATTCCAATCTGTAAGGATTTTTTGGACTTCAGTAATGTGATGTTGGCTCATTTATTATCGGTTAGCAACGAATTGTGAACGGGCCTTACCGTCTATCAACATTCCATTTTGAAAGCAAAATTTAATCAGTTCATCTAAATCGACCTCAAATTCTTGGACAATTAGCCCATTTTTTGAAAGTTGCTTTTTAGTCCGTTTAAATGATTCATACCATTCTTGCCATGTATCATACATGTCCTCCCTGTCGCTAATAATGGCTAATAATCGATTCCAATCTTGCTGTCGATAATAGGCTATTTTGACATGTTTATTCATAAAATATGAGATTCACGGGCAAGTTGCAGAAAAGTATCAGATAAGCAGTTTGGCCATTCGCTATATCGCTTGTTACCTCGCGTTCTTCTTTTTGTTCAGCAATTTTACATATTCCATAGTTTCTTCCCTTAGCACTTTTTCTGGATCAAGTTCATCGTTTTCGAAGCGGTTATGACCCAAAGTTTCATAGTCAAAAGTTGGTTGGAAAAGATAGTCGCCACGAAAAGTTTGTTCCAGCTTAGAGTAGTTCCAAGTGTCCGTTTCCACATCATATGAATATTGTTGGAATGTCTCAACTATGTAGTGCAATTCAGAATCCTGAAAGTAGTAATCGAATTTAAAATTGCCGTACGATATGCCAACCCAAAGTTCAATTTTTATGAGATGATTGTTTGTGAAAAAGCCAGTAAGTTCCCCGCCTCCATCCGTCATGTTTTCCAAAAATTCGTCGTTCTCAAGTGTTACTGTTGTGCAGGTTGATAATTGACTGTTAGTTATTTCAACAAAGTCTGAAAGTTCAGAATGATGTTCATGAAAACCTTGTCCAAAGGTTGAAAGGGTGATGAAGAGAAAGAGGTTGGGGAAATAAAGTTTCATATTGTTCTCTTCAGTTAGTTGAGCTTAAAAGTTTGTTCGTGAAAAGTTAGAAAGTTAAGGTTCGGCAATGGACTTGAAAATTGGTAGTAAAAGTTTACCAAGCAATCACAGAACGCAACTTCCGCAAGATGAGTTTCTTCAGTGATTTCAAGGATATATCCTGCGGAATCGACTTTTTCATACTTGGTTTGATTGATTGTTACGTCAGTTTCTAATATTGTTAAGGTGTCCCCAGTAATAGATAAAACTCCCTCCATTTCTTGTGCGCAATTGGCTACTATTTCAAAATTCAGAGTAGTTACGCCGTTCTTAGTAGTTAGTTCTAAAAGTGTAAATTCTGCGACAGTATCTTCTGGAATTATTGGCTCGGAGCAGTTCGAACGAAAATCAGCTATTGATTTGTTCAGGTTCGCCTGTCCGTAAAGGTTGTTCACCACTAAAGCCAGAGATGATATGATGATTATGCAGGTTCTCATATGCGAGGTAACGATCAGATATGGCGAGTGCCTCTGAACTATTTTAATAACTACAATCTAGCAGTTTTGCAGATCAGTTTCAAGTAACAACTTAGAGGCATATGCTATATCGTTTGTTGGGCATTCGTTATTTTATTGTTCCGTGATAGTAAACCATGGAATATTCATTTTTCCGTTCATCAAGTAGATGTTAACCGACTCACCAAGTTCTAGTTGTTCGTAAAGTCCCTTCGTAATGCTAACATCTTCAGATTCAGTGACAGGTCCCCAAGGCGTCAGTTCAACGTAATAGGATGTCGATTTACCGGTGCTTATTCTCATGTCCAAAACTTCGCTAGAATAAACCTCTGGTTCTGAGTCATCATAAATGCAATTGTAGTTGATTATTCCGCCATATGAATAAACGAATACAAAACCAACTAAAGAGACTACTGTAATGTAATCAGATGCTTTTTTGAATTTGAGCTCGGATGTAGTTGAAAACATAATTAAGCTTGTCACGATTGTAACTGCAAATGTTGGTAACCAAAAGTTCGAGTATTCTAATATATCGAAATCCATGAAACTCCGTAAGGCAAGCGCCATTCCAGGGAAAATGAGTCCATATATTGTTGATGGATATCCGCTATTATTCTTTTGATCGATGCGAATGAGACCTCTGAAAAAATGGAGACTTGCTAGAATAAAAAAAGGAAAAATCAACGCAATTAAAGTAATCAGATCATATGGTCTTGGATAGAAAAATAGTAGAGCAGCCAAAAGACTTCCAACTACATTCAGAGTTCGTGCGACAAACCTTGCCCGTTTAAATTTATCTTCTCGTTCCTCTACCGTTCTCCCAAATTCTTCGTTCGCTAAAATCTCTTCAACCTCCCGAGTACTCTCAATCACATCTACATCTTGGAAATTCGTGAATAGCCATTGGTTAAATGCATTTTTGTTACCAATATATTGACTGACTTTAATGAGTTTCGAGTCAGCATTTTTCGGTATCAAGTATGTGTAATATTGATCTACTCTGTAGCCTTTAATATTGGTTAATTCAAGCTCTTTATCTTTGAAAACGCCAATTTCAACAACTTTATCGGAATTGATTATTAGCCTTCCTTTGTAAGTACTTAATAATCCATAAATCATAAAGACAGTCATTCCAATGGATACAGGAACTAATAGAAATACTAACCACCAGACAAGTTCATCAGCCATAAATGGCATAATTCCAAGAAATACAAAAAGTGCTATTAGCAGGGGTGTGAAAAGGTAAGTGAAAATTGACCATCCTTTGGCCGTTCTAAATTCTTGGTTCATGCGCTAATTATACGGTACTGAATGATGCCCAACGCCAAGCTCGTATGTTAGCAGCGTTATCTTTTACTTACTAAAGTAGCCATTAGATTTGATA
>CAYGUA010000021.1:0-91436 GCA_964353015.1 uncultured Marinoscillum sp.
GCGCTGATGTCTACATGTGTAAAATCGATCCCTGTGTCAGAGATCCCGATTACAATGTCGCTACTTCCAGTAGTGATGTCCCACGCTTCATAGGCCTTTATCAATTTTAAATAGTATTGGCTGCCTGACGTTGGATGGGCTAAAGTATCGTTTGGGATTTGCAATAATTTCTCCAGAAATAAGGGCTCAGCATATTCCACTTCGGCGTTAGCACGTAATTCGTTCAAAACATCCTTCAAATTCTCCCCGGGTTTGAGCTCTATTTGATAGATTCCATCTAGAATTGAAGTGGATTTAGATGATTTTGAAACCAGCGGCTTCATCGCATTCGAATAAGGAATGGGAGTATTCGAACTTTGTTTCAAAGCCTTCAGATTTGTGCCTGAAGCTGTGTTGTCGTTTTTGATTTTAACAACAATCACATCATTTCTGACTGATGACAAATCGATTTCCTCAGTTGGGATACTTTGTCCCAAAAGTCTACAAGTGAAGAGAAGAAATGATATGACGATCCAAAATCTCATTGAAACTCCCTTAAGTAACCGCTGCTTTTCTGATGATTTTAGAGAACAGGCCGGGAAAAAATCTTTTGATGTAAATTCCGGCTACCTCTTTTAATCCTCCAATATAGACTTCCTGTTTATTATTTTCAATGGCTTTAACAATTTTCACCGCACATGTTTCAGCCGAAATGCCATTTGCCTGCGCATTGTCCATGGTGTTTTGTTTGCTGCCATCTCCCATCAAGGCATTGTAGCTAATTTGGGTACGCACGTATCCGGGCAGGATGATGCTCACTTTCAATCCATCATCATGATGCTCGGCTCGAAGCGCATCATAAAAACCATGAAGCGCATGTTTAGAAGCCGCGTAAGATGATCTGTAGGGAGTACTCACAATACCTGTGGCTGAAGTTATGATGACCTGATGACCTTTTTTTCTCTCGACCATCACAGGCAATAATGCCTTGGTAAGTGCCACTGTTCCAAAATAATTCACTTCCATCAGCTGGCGATCTACATCAAGTTTTGTGTTGATTACCTTATCTCTTTGACTGATTCCGCCACAGTGGATCAGTATGTCTATCGGACCGAAAAATGTGCCAGCTTCCTTGGCTTTTTGTGGAATAGAAATTGAATCTCCAAGATCAAGAGCAACAATGGCTACATTTTCACTTTGCTCACAATTCGCCTTCACTCTTTCGAGTTCTTCTAGTCGTCTTGCTGCTATGATTAGTTTAGCGCCTTTTTTAGAGAGTTCATAAGCCAAAGCTTCACCAATTCCAGAGGAAGCACCAGTGAGCAGCACTACATTATCCTTTATTTTCGTCATTGAGTTTGTTTTGTTTTTGCTCCTGTGCAAATACCCAGATTGTATAAATACCTAAGGCCATTCCCAGCGGAAAGCTTAGTAAGGAAAGGCAACCTGAAATTAGCAGCGGAATCAGCCCCCATTTTTTCCCGTTGAGTAAAGCTATGCCACCCACAATCGATGGCAGAGGAACAGTAAAGACTAAAACCAGTGCCACCATGCGAATGATGTAAGTCACTGTTCCAAATATCATCTGTTCTTCTGAGTTAATTTCTGAAGTTATAAAAGGGGAAATACTCTGAAAAATGGTGTTAATAATCAGAAAAGTCACCAAAGTAAGGGTGCCATATACAATGTGAAGGATACTGAGGATGCGTTTGTTAGTTTCCATGTTGATGATTTAGTTTCTCATAGATTACGAAATCAAAGGCAAAGAGATGTCTATCGTCTGCGGGGTGATGAATTCTTGATGTTTCAATCCATTCTTTTTTATCAAAATCTGGGAAATGAGTATCTCCTTCTATGACACCATCTATTTCCGTAAGATAAATTTTATTTGCATGAGCCAACCCCAATTCGTAAATCTGGCCGCCTCCAATAATGAATACTTCCTTTTCACCTTCATCTTGCGCCATTTTGATTCCATCCTCTAGCGAGTGAACGACATATGTGCCAGCGGCTTCATAATTTTCACTTCTTGTAATAACTACATTGGTGCGATCAGGAAGCGGCTTGAATCTGGGCGGAAGCGACTCAAAGTTTTTTCTACCCATGAGGATAAAATGATGCTTTGTGGTTTCCTTGAAAAAATTAAAATCATCAGGAAGATGCCAAGGCAGGTCATTGTTTTTACCAATTACGTGATTGGAACTCATAGCGGCAATCATTGATATGATCATAATGGTCTATAGTTGAAATCCTCTTAAAAAATCCCCTGTATTCATTCGTTTTTTTCCTTGCATTTGGACTTCAGTAAGTCTAAGTGCACCGTCTTTAGTGATTACATCGAGATAGGTTTTGTTGTCGGTTTTAAAAGTTCCAGGCTCACCTTTATGATTAGTTGGAGATGCCTCTGCTTGATATATTTTGAAAGTTTGATCCCGCAATATTGTCCAAGCGGCAGGATAGGGGCTCAATCCTCGAATGAAATTCCTTACATTTTCTGAAGGTTGATCCCAATTGATTTCACAATCTTCTCTGAAAATTTTGGGCGCATGTTTTGGTTCAGGCTCTTGTTTTTGCGGTAGTAATTCATAGTTTCCGCTAGCAATGGCTTTCACCGATTTTACAATCAAATCCGCACCGCGAACCATAAGCCGCTCATAAACTGATCCGACGTTATCGTCAGAATGAATGGGTTCGCTTTCTTGAAAAAGTATATTCCCAGTATCTATTTCATGTTTCAACTTGAAAGTTGTCACACCTGTTTGCTTTTCTCCATTGATCACTGCCCAATTGATAGGAGCAGCGCCACGGTAGTCGGGTAGGAGCGAACCATGCAAATTGTATGAGCCAAGGGGAGGCATGTTCCATACCACTTCGGGCAGCATTCTGAAAGCTACAACTATTTGCAGATCGGCAGCATAACTCTTTAGCTCTGCTAGAAAATCAGGATCCTTCAGGTTTGTTGGTTGGAGAATGGGAACATTTTGTGTCAAAGCATAATCTTTAACTGGGCTTGTACCGAGTGTTTTGCCACGTCCCTGAGGTTTATCAGGAGCGGTAATCACGGCTACTATATTGAATTTAGCTTCCACAAGTCGCTGTAAACTTGCTACAGCAAACTCGGGTGTACCCATAAAAACGATCTTCAAATTTTGATTCTCCATAAAACCTGCAAGCTAATTTTCAATTGATAAAATAGACAGCTATCAAGGATATAAAAGATATTTTCTCCTGATTTTCTTATAGTTGTCAAGATCTGACTGCCAACTTTCTCGTATTCTTTCTTCACCCCATCCTGCTTCAATTTGTTTTTGAAGCTGATCTGTTCCAACTAATTTCGGAAAATAACTATTGAAAAATGGTTCCTCTAAATTTTGATTCAAAGCTTTGTAAGTATCAAGGAGGTAGCTCAAAGTGAATTCATATTTCATTGGCACATCAGCTAAACTTACTCCATGGCAAAGTTGATCCTTGAGTGGAGGATTGACAGATCCTTCATTTGGTGTTGGTGTGAAGCTGAAATTGCCTATGTTCAATTTTGGATGGCCAAAGATCTGAAATGGTGAATCAGTTCCTCGGCCAACAGATACGATTGTTCCTTCAAACAATGCAAGCGAAGGATATAAGGCTACTGCTTTGTCATTTGGCAGATTTGGAGAGGGTTTCACAGGCAAAGAATACGGTGTTTCATGATTCCAATTTGAGATTTTTATGATCTTTAAATCACATTTCAAATCATCACCGAGCCAGCCTTCTTCATTTATCATATAAGCCAACTCACCTAGTGTGAGCCCATGAACAATTGGGATGGGATGGAGACCGATAAATGAAGTAAAATCCATATCCAGAACTGGACCATCGACATAGCTTCCATTTGGGTTAGGTCTGTCCAGAACGATCATTGGGACGTCAAATTTGGCGCAAGCTTCCATCAAATAGGTCATGGTGCTGGCATAAGTGTAAAATCTGACGCCAACATCCTGAATATCAAAAATCAGAATATCAATATTGTCAAAATTTTCAGGCTTTGGTTTTTTTGATTTTCCATAAAGTGAAATGAGTTCAAATGAGCCTGCATTATCATGATTGCCTATTTCTTCACCATCACTTTTCCTTCCATTATAGCCGTGCTCAGGAGAAAATACTTTTTTCACATTGATGCCCAGACTGACTAGTGTGTCAGTGAGATGTTGGTCCTTGATCATGGATGAATGATTCAGGCAAAGTCCAACATTTTTATTTTCAATCAATGATAGATATTCATTGAGCTGATAAGCTCCGGGAGAAACGATCGGTGTGGGTTTGTTTTGTGCGCTGCACGCTAGTAAGGTGGAAACAAATAACAGCAGGAACTTGTGCTTCATCAACGGTGATATCTATATAATTGCACCAAAGTTAAGCAAGTTTGAATCTCCCACTTTTTATATCAAGGCGAATTACCTCAGGAAAGGATGGATCTTTTTCAACTGTGATCAACCGCATAGCGGTAATCAGCATCGCAGTAGCGATCATCGCGCTGATATGCGCATTCACCATCCTCGGTGGTTTTGAGAATACAATCAAGCAAAAGATATACAGTTTCAGTGGTCATCTTGTAGTCAGTAAATACACCTTGTCTACATCATTCGAAGACTCAGCTATTGATGTTTCTGATTCTGTCATGAGCCAAATCCGCGAGTTGCCGGGTGTAGACTACCTTCAGGCTTTTGCCTATAAAGCTGCTTTGCTCAAGGCCAATGACGAGGTGCAAGGTGTGATCATGAAAGGTGTGGATCAGTATTTTGATACGGTAACTTTTTCTAGTCATATGATTGACGGTAGGTTTCCAAGATTTCCGAAAGAAGGCTACAGTCTGGAAGTAGCTATCAGTAAGAAAATGGCCAATTATCTGAAACTGAAAGTAGGAGATGAGATGGTGATTTTCTTTATTCAGGATCCGCCAAGGTTTCGCAAACTAAAATTGACGGGAATCTATGAAACCGGACTCGAGGATTTTGATGAAAAGACCATTCTCGGAGATATCAATTTGGTAAGGAGAATTAATGGTTGGGATGAAAATCAGGCCGGGGGATTGGAAGTTTTCATCGACGACTTAAGCAAACTGGATGCAGCCGAAGATTTTATATTTGATGAAACGAGTGCGGATTTATATGTGGATAAAGTGAACGATAAATATGCTCAGATTTTCGATTGGCTTGATTTGTTGCATCGAAATGTGATCATATTTTTGGTGATTATTCTGCTTGTTGCCTGCTTTAATATGATCTCTATTTTATTGATTCTGATCATGGAGCGAACACACATGATAGGCACGTTCAAAGCATTGGGTGCAGGTGGAGGATTGTTAAGGAAAATATTTTTGTTTAATGGGCTTAGGTTAATTGTAAAAGGGCTGCTTTGGGGAAATCTAATTGGGATTGGCGCGTGTTGGATTCAGGATTTTTTCAAAATTATTCCGCTCGATCCGGCCAGTTATTACATGGCTCATGTTCCGATTTCTTTTGATTTTGAAATGATCTTATTGATCAATTTGCTGGCTGTGGGGTTAACAGGAATTACGTTATTTATTCCTTTGGCAATTATTTCACGAATCAGACCGATAACGGCGATTCGCTTCGATTAACGGCGTGTGATGGCTCGTATTTCCTGAAAAAACTTCTGATTTTTAATTCGATCACACCAATTACCGCTTCCTTGAATATGCCGCTTGACATTTTCGATGTGCCCTTGGTTCTATCTGTGAATACTATTGGCACTTCAATGATTTTAAATCCACGCTTCCAGGCATTGAATTTCATTTCTATCTGAAAGGCATATCCCACAAAGTTGATTTTCTCCGGCTCCAATGATTCGAGTACGTTTCGGCGATAGCATTTGAATCCCGCAGTTGTATCCATGATGGGTAAGCCAGTGATTATTCTTACATACCAGCTGGCAAAATATGACATCAGGACACGCCCCATGGGCCAATTGACCACATTTACACCTTTGATATATCTTGATCCTATCGCCAGATCGTAGTTTCCTTCCACACAAGCAGTGTACAACTTGATTAGATCCTCTGGATTGTGTGAAAAATCGGCATCCATTTCAAATATGAAATCATAGCCATGCTTGATTGCATAATCGAAACCTGTGATGTAAGCAGTACCAAGTCCTAGTTTTTTAGCTCGCTCCAAAAGGAGCAAACGCTCTTTATATTTTTCCTGAAGATTTTTGACAATTGAGGCAGTGCCATCAGGTGACCCATCATCAATAATGAGCACATCAAAGGTCACATCCAAATGCATCACAGCTTCAATTATATCACGGATATTTTCAGCTTCATTGAATGTGGGTATAATGACGAGATTTCTATGCACAATAAAATTTAATCAAATATGGGCCTACTTAAAAATAGGCTTTCAATGATGAACACCAATTGTAGTCCAAAAGTTATCTTTTACTTTCTGTAGCCAAGTATTTTTAACATACTTTCACTATCCTGCTCCGGCGCAAAAAGACGTGTTACGACATTGCCATTTTCGTCTTTGTCCACGATCACATGTTTTGGTGCTGGTATCAGACAATGCTGAATTCCACCATAGCCGCCAAGTGATTCCTGATAGGCTCCTGTGTGAAAAAATCCAAAATACAAGGTTTCTTCATCATCTATCATCGGTAGGAATACTTCACCAATATGAGTTTCAGAATCATAGTAATCCTGGCTATCACATGTCAAACCACCGATGTTTACCTTGTGAAACATGTTATCCCAATGATTAACCGGGAGCAAAATGAATTTATGACTGAGACCCCAAACGTCAGGCAAATGCGTGATGAATGAGCCATCCATCATATACCAAAGTTCCTTGTCGTTTTGTAGTTTTTGATCCAAAACAGAATAAATAGTTGCGCCGCTTTCACCCACAGTAAATGAACCAAACTCAGTAATAATATTAGGCACATCCACGTGGTTTTTGGCGCAAATCCATTTGATATTACTCACAATCTGATCCGCCATGTACTCATAGTCGAATTCGAATCCAAGTGAGTTCTTAATTGGGAATCCACCACCAACATCCACAGTATCAAGATCTGGACAGATTTTTTTCAATTCACAATATTTGTAAATGAACCTGCTCAATTCACTCCAGTAATATGCCGTGTCTTTGATCCCCGTGTTGATGAAAAAATGAAGCATTTTCAGCTTTGCATTGGTGCCAGCTATTTTTTCCTTGTAATGAGGAAGAATGTCATTATATCTAATGCCAAGTCTGGAGGTATAAAAAGCAAAATTTGGTTCCTCATCTGCTGCGATTCTGATGCCTACGTTGAAATCACCTTGTACATTCTGCTGATAATATTCCAATTCCATCAGATTGTCCAGAACTGGAGTGCAATTTCTGAAGCCATCGTTGATCAGATTTGCGATGTACTCTACATAAAGTGGTCTTTTGTAGCCATTGCAAACTATGATCCTGTCTTTATCAATTTTACCTGCTTCATATAGGCTTCTTATGATTGGAATATCAAAAGCTGAAGAAGTTTCCAGGTGAATATCATTTTTTAACGCTTCTTCAATCACAAATTGGAAATGTGCTGATTTTGTGCAGTAGCAATATGTATATGAGCCTTCGTATTTATTTTTCTTTATCGAATCATTGAAAATCTTCTTGGCGTATTGAATGTTCTCGCTGATTTTTGGAAGGTAAGTCAGTTTCAATGGCGTGCCATATTCTTTGATTATTTCCATGAGATTCACATCATGAAACTGTAGGAGATTGTTCTTTACCTTAAATTCTTTTGTTGGGAAATAAAAGGTTTGTTCAATCAGGTCTGAGTAAGATTTCATCTAGTCTTTTTTGTATTCAAAAACTGGACACAATGATCAATAAAAAATGTGAAAAGCAAGCCATTAAAACATTTAAATTCTAATGAAATATCTTTTAAGTCTACGGTATCTCTTTCGCGGAAACGCGCATTTTATACCAAACTAAAGCCTCTCAAATAATTTAATAATTTGTTGCTCTGATTGCATCAATTAATCTCCTGCCAATCATATACATTCGTCCTAAACTGAAATCATATTTATGATCGATCTAAACGTAAATGATGAGACTTCAAGATTGGAAGCTGTTGTGTTGGGTATTGCCCACAATTCTGGTGGCATACCGGATGTGGCTGATGCTTACGATCCCAAATCAATTGAGCACATATTAGCCGGAACGTATCCAAGGGAAGAGGATATGGTGCAAGAGATGGATGCATTTGATCAGGTTTTTCAGAAATATGGAGTGAAAGTCTATCGACCAGAAATCCTGAATAATTGTAATCAGATTTTCACAAGAGACATAGCTTTTGTAATTGATGATTTTCTCATCAAATCGAATATTCTTCCCAACAGAGAACAAGAACTTAAGGCGATTGATTTTGTGTTGAATCAAATCAGCTCCGAAAAAATCATCAGACTCAAGGATGATGTGCACATTGAAGGCGGGGATGTTATGCTCTGGGAAGATTATATTTTTGTAGGTACTTATCGTGGTGAGGATTATCCCAATTACATAACAGCTAGGACAAACGAGCACGGTGTTAATTTTCTGAGAGATTTTTTTCCAGATAAAAAGGTTAAATCCTTCAATTTGAGAAAGTCAAATACAGTCGCCAGAGACAATGCACTTCATCTTGACTGTTGTTTTCAGCCTGTCGGTAAAACCAAGGCAATCATTCATAAAGAAGGATTTTTAGAAGAAGGTGAATATCAATTTCTGGTTGATCTTTTTGGTATGGAAAACCTTTTTCATATCACGAAAGATGAGATGTATTTTATGAATAGCAATGTTTTTTCAATCTCACCGGAGGTGGTGGTATCCGAACGAAACTTTACTCGATTAAACACCTGGTTGAGAAAGCAGGGGTTTCATGTCGAGGAAATTCCTTATGCCGAAATCGCCAAACAAGAGGGTCTATTACGTTGTTCCACTTTGCCACTAAGAAGGACAGATGATTAATCAAATCACAAACACGATCATGATGGTGAGACCGGCGGCCTTCCATATGAATCAGGAAACTGCAGTCAATAATTTTTATCAAAAAAATGCTGAGGGAATTTCATCTGAAGAAATACAGCAGCAAGCCTTAAAGGAATTTGATGGATTTGTCGATAAACTAAGGAGTCGGGGAATCCAAATAATTGTATTTCAGGATACTGCAGAAGCAGAAACACCAGATTCTATTTTTCCCAACAATTGGAATTCTTTTCATGAAGATGGGAGTGTTTATATCTATCCGATGTTTGCGGAAAACAGACGTAGGGAGGTGAAACCTGAGATTTTGGATCATCTGCGAAATTCATTTGACATACAGTCGATACATTCATTCACTCATTGGGAAGCTCAAAATCATTTTTTGGAAGGTACAGGAAGCATGATTCTGGATCGTCCAAATAAACTCATTTATGCTGCTCTTTCAGAGAGGACACAATTACCAGTTTTGAATGATTTAGCTAAAAGATCAGGATTTGATCTTGTTACCTTCATTGCGAACCAGACTGTAGAAGGAAAGCGCCTGCCAATCTATCACACCAATGTTATGATGTGCCTGGGAGAGTCATTTGCTGTAATATGTCTGGAATCAATTGATCATTTGGAAGAAAAAAATAAAGTGACAGAATCACTCATGAAAACGGATAAGGAAATCATTGAAATCACTGAGCAACAATGCAATCAATTTGCTGGAAATATGCTTCAGGTGAGAAATGATGCAGGAAATCGGTTCGTAGTGATGTCAGAGTCTGCTTATAATTCACTTACTTCTGAGCAGGCTGAGAAACTGGTTAAACATGGTGAATTACTTCATCATTCTTTGAGCACAATAGAAAAATATGGTGGTGGAAGTGCCAGATGTATGATGGCTGAGATATTTTTGCAGCCGAAATACAAATTATGATTGCAATTCAGCACCAATTAAGTACGCAGCTCTCCGCGGCATTTCAAGCTCTTTTTCAATTAGAAATTGAAGCAGAAAAAATCAATCTGCAACCCACAAGAAAAGATTTCAAAGGAACACATACCCTTGTGGTATTTCCTTATCTGAAAGATACCAGACAAAAGCCTGAGATTTTGGGTGCCATGCTTGGCGACTATCTCAAGACAAGTTCTGCCTTGGTGAAGGATTACAATGTAGTCACAGGATTTCTCAATATTGAAATCACTGAAAGTCATTGGGTTTCCACTTTAAAAAACATTGGCCAAACAACAGATTATGGTGTTTTACCTGCGAATGGTAAAAAAGTGATGGTGGAGTTTTCATCTCCAAATACGAATAAGCCACTTCACCTTGGGCATCTTAGAAATAATTTTCTGGGTGATTCAGTTTCTAAAATTTTGGCTTCAGCAGGTTATGATGTGATGAAGGTAAATCTTGTCAATGACAGAGGAATTCACATCTGCAAGTCCATGCTGGCTTATCAGAAATATGGCAATGGCGAAACGCCACAATCAGCCGGAATGAAAGGAGATCATTTGATTGGAAAGTATTACGTGCTTTTTGATCAGAAGTATAAGGAGGAAATTGTTGTGCTGGTAGAGCAGGGAATGGATCAGGAAGAAGCCAAGAAAAAGGCTCCATCGATGCTTGAAGCCCAATCCATGTTGCAAAAGTGGGAAGAAGGAGATAGCGAAACTGTTGCTCTATGGAAAAAAATGAATGGATGGGTCTATGAGGGTTTTGATGCCTCGTATGCCACGATGGGAATCTCCTTCGATAAAATTTATCATGAGTCAGAAACCTATTTGCTTGGCAAAGACATTGTCGATGAAGGGCTTTCCAAATCAGTGTTTTTCAAAAAAGAAGATGGCTCAATCTGGATAGATCTGACAGCAGATAAGATGGATGAAAAACTTGTGTTGCGTGGTGACGGTACGTCTGTTTACATCACTCAGGACATGGGCACTTGTGATTTTAAGCACGAAGATTTTCCATTCGATAAGTCTGTGTATGTGGTTGGAAATGAGCAAGACTATCATTTCAAAGTGCTTTTCAAAATCATGCAAAAGCTTGGTCGTGATTATGCGGGCGGGTTATATCATCTTTCGTATGGTATGGTAGATCTGCCATCTGGCAAAATGAAATCACGTGAAGGAACCGTAGTAGATGCTGATGATTTGATGCAGGAAATGTTTGATACTGCAGAAAAGCAAACGCGTGAACTTGGTAAGATTGAAGGTTTGACTGACGATCAGGCCAATCATCTTTATCGCATATTGGGATTGGGAGCATTGAAGTATTTCTTACTGAAAGTAGATCCCAAAAAACGAATGCTTTTCAACCCTCAGGAATCAATCGAATTTCAAGGTCATACGGGTCCGTTTATTCAATATACACATGCAAGAATTTCTGCTATTCTGAGAAGAGCAGCAGGTTTGCAAATCACTTCTGATTTCACTGAAAGCGCCATATTGGAGCTTCATCCGCGAGAATTGGAGATCATAAGTAAACTCGTGCAATTTACTGATGCTATTACAGAAGCTGCCGAGACATATTCTCCTGCAGTAGTTGCTAATTATGTTTATGACTTAGCTAAGGAATACAATGGATTTTATCAGGATGTTCAGATTTTCGCCGAGGAGGACGCTGAAAAAGTGAAGATGAGGATTGCGCTTTCGGCTGCTGTAGCGCAAGTCATCAACCGAGCCATGGCTCTGCTCGGAGTGGAAGTTCCTGAGAGAATGTAATCGATCTATCTAAAAATCAATTAAATGTCAAAAGCCAAAGCCTGGATCCAAGCCTTTCGATTGCGGACATTACCGTTGGCATTTTCCTCGATTCTTTTGGGTGCCTTTTTGGCAATTGGAAACAATGTCTTTGACGGGATCATTTTGACTTTGAGCTTGCTCACGACCTTGTTTCTACAGGTATTATCCAATTTGGCCAATGACTATGGAGATGCACAATCCGGAGTTGACGGGGCTGATAGGGAAGGGCCAAGTCGTACCGTTCAATCCGGACTGATAACCAAGCAGGAAATGAAAGCTGGATTGATTATTTGTAGCATTCTTGCATTTGTATCAGGTATTTCATTAATCATCTATGCCTTTCCAGGAAATTGGGAATTATCATTAATCTTTATCTTATTAGGATTGGCTGCAATCGCAGCAGCAATAAAATATACGGTCGGTAAAAACCCATATGGATATGCAGGATTTGGTGATCTATTTGTGCTGATTTTCTTTGGATATGTTGGCGTTCTCGGAAGTTATTTTCTTTACGCCGGAACATTGGATTTATTGATGTCACTTCCAGCGACTACCTGCGGCTTGTTTTCGGTCGCGGTGCTCAATGTCAATAATATTCGCGATATCGAATCGGATAAAATTTCGGGAAAGAACAGTATTCCCGTTAGGCTAGGCCGAAGCAAGGCAGTTCTGTATCATTGGTTTATATTAATTCTGGGGATTACAACTGCTGTGATCTTTGCCTTTCAATCTGGGTTTACGGATTTTGATTGGATCTTTCTGATCGTACTTCCATTGGTATTTTTGAATGCCCGAGCGGTTTATATTAAGCGCACAGCAAAAGAATTAGACCCTTTTCTGAAACAAATGGCGCTCACTACGTTATTGTTTGTATTACTTTTTGGGTGGGCAATAGTATAAGAATTGTCCAATCGAATTGTATAAAACAGATTATTAGTTAACTTAGAAACGAGCAAAAAATCCAGATAATGAAAAAAATACTTGTCCCTTACGACTTTTCAGATGTAGCACTTCACGCGCTAAATTTCGCCGCGGATCTATCACGAAAAACAAGTGGATGTTGTGTTACATTGATACATGTTATCGATCAGCCAACACCTGATACAATTAAAACCATGGGTATCAAAAATTATGACCCAATGCAAGTGGTGTACATCAAGCAATTGATCATCACGATGGAGGATAAGATGAAAGTACTTATGGCTGATGCCAAATACAAAGACATAGACCTGAGCTATAAAATTGTACTCGGACAACCATTCAAAGAAATCACCAATGAGATCGTAACTGATGGTGTGGAATTGGTGGTGATGGGAACCTCAGGAGCCAGTGGCGCAGAAGAATTTTTAGTTGGATCCAACGCAGAAAGGATGGTACGTTTTTCCAAATGCCCTGTTATAACAATTCGTGAAGCTACCTCAGTGGATACTATTCAGGATATTGTTTTCGCTTCTAATTTTCAAGAAGTTCCTGAATCCTTTGTCAATCACATCAAGCGATTACAGCATGTATTTGATGCAAAACTTCGAATAGTGAAAGTCAACACTCCGGCAAGTTTTACAACTACCAGACATGACATGAAGCAAATGACAGAGTTCGTACAGAATGCAATGATCGTGAATTATGAGCTTGAGATTTACAATCATAGTAATGAAGAAGACGGGATTGTGGCATATGCAGAGGATATAGGAGCAGATTTAATTGCCTTAGGCACCAAACAAAGAAGAGGTGTGGGGCATTTTATTAATGGCAGTATAGCTGAAGATGTTGTCAACCATTCCAGTGTTCCGGTTTGGACATTTGGTCTAGATGCAGAATAAAATTTTGAACCCCGATGAATCGGGGTTTTTTTATTCTCTGATTCGTTGAAATATTATTGCATTCCATTATAGATTTGCCGCATGATAATGGCAGCCAGAATTCTCAAACATCATCACCATCATTGATACCACTTTTCCACGGTAACTCAAGGGCGCATTTCATCCAACCATTTCAATCTATTATTATCAATTTCTTATCATGTCAATACTTAAAGTAGCAGTTCAAAAGTCCGGCAGACTAAGTGAAGATTCATTAGAGCTTTTTCACGAATGTGGGATCAAATTCAACAATGGAGTCAAAAAACTCAAAGCGCAATCTCATAATTTTCCAATCGAATTTTTATTTCTTAGAGATGATGATATTCCTGGCTATGTGGAAGATGGAATAGCTGATATTGGTATCGTCGGACAAAATGTACACGAAGAATATCTTAAGAAAATTGATGTTGTCAAATACCTTGGTTTTTCCAAATGTAGATTGTCCTTAGCTATACCAAGAGAGGATGATTATACTGATGTTTCATTTTTTGAAGGAAAAAACATTGCTACCTCATATCCCAACATACTAAAGAAATTTTTGAGTGAAAAAGGTGTATCGGCTGAAGTGCATGTAATCAGCGGTTCGGTCGAAATAGCTCCCGGGATAGGTCTGGCAGAAGGAATATGTGATATCGTAAGCTCGGGAAGCACTTTGCTCAGCAATGGCTTGAAGGAGGTAGAAGTGGTAGCCAAATCTGAGGCAGTTTTAGTAGCATCCGAAAATTTAGATGCCGAAAAGAAAAAAATACTTGATCAGCTTATTTTTAGAATCAATGCTGTTTTAGAAGGAAAAAACAAAAAATATGTCCTTCTTAATGCACCAAACGAAAACATTGAAAAAATCATTGAGTTATTACCAGGCATGAGGAGCCCAACCGTGCTTCCATTGGCGCAAGAAGGATGGAGCAGCATACATTCTGTTATAAATGAAGATGATTTCTGGGAAAATATTGAGAAATTGAGGGAAGCCGGTGCAGAAGGTGTGCTTGTTGTTCCCATCGAAAAAATGATCAAATAATGATACCTGTTTACGATAACCCGGGTAAAAAGGAGTTAAAGGAAATCCTTAAAAGGCCAACGATTGATCAAACGAAAATCAACAAAATTGTAAAACCGATTTTGGAGAAAGTACAGCGAGGTGGCGATGCAGCTTTGAAAAAACTTGCCCTTGAGTATGATCATGTTGAATTGAACGATTTATGGGTTAGTGAGGCTGAATTTAGAACTGCTGACGAACAGGTACTTGATACGCTGAAAGAGGCGATTCAGGTGGCGTTTAGAAATATTTACAAGTTTCATGAAGCTCAGAAGCAGGCCGATCTGGTGATGGAAGTTATGCCTGGCGTGACTTGCAGTCGCAGATCTGTGCCAATTCAAAAAGTGGGTTTATATATTCCCGGTGGTTCTGCGCCTTTGTTCTCAACTGTACTTATGTTGGGTATTCCGGCGAAAATTGCAGGGTGCAAACAAATCATCCTGGCATCACCAACCAATAGATTAGGCGAAATCAATCCTGTTGTACTTTATACGGCGAAGCTTGTTGGAATCACCAATGTGCTAAAGGTTGGAGGCGCTCAGGCCATTGCTGCGATGGCCTATGGTACAGAAAGTGTCGCCAGAGTTCATAAGATCTTCGGTCCCGGTAATCAATACGTCACTGCAGCAAAGCAGCTTGTAGCACAGTCTGAAGTATCCATTGATATGCCTGCAGGTCCTTCTGAAGTCATGGTTGTAGTTGATGAATCTTCGGAAGCATCATTTGCAGCTGCGGATTTGTTATCTCAAGCGGAACATGGAGCAGATAGTCAGGTTATTTTGATTGCTACTAATCTGGAAAAAGCACAGCAAGTCAACGAAGCTGTTTCAGATCAGCTTAATAAATTATCCCGAAAAGATCTTGCGATTAAGGCGCTTGAAAAAAGCTCAATAATCATCGAGTCCAACGAGGATAAAATCCTGAAAATCATCAATAAATATGGGCCTGAGCACCTGATTATTAGTACAAAAAATGCTGAAGAACTGGCCTTGGAAGTTCAAAACGCAGGATCAATTTTCATCGGGAATTATACTCCCGAATCAGCTGGCGATTATGCATCAGGAACCAATCATACTTTGCCTACTAATGGCTGGGCAAAATCATTCAGCGGAGTTTCGCTTGATAGTTATGTCAAGAAAATAACTTATCAAAAAATAGATGAGGAGGGATTGTTACATCTTGGCCCCACAATCGAGAAAATGGCCGAAGCTGAAATGCTTGACGCTCATAAAAATGCAGTAACAATTAGGCTAAAAAAATTACGTGAAGATGGAATCTCCGGAAAAACTGATAAGAAAACACCTGAAGGGGATCAAAGCATACTCTTCCGCAAGGGATGAGTATACCGGTAGCATTGGTGTTTTTTTAGATGCCAATGAAAACGCTCTTGGCTCTGCAACGAACGATCTTTATAATAGATATCCGGATCCACATCATGCGGCGCTCAAGGCCAAGTGGAGTGCGATTAAAGGCGTGAGTTCAGAACAAATCTTCTTTGGAAATGGAAGTGATGAGCCGATTGATCTTCTTTTACGAATGTTTTGCGAACCTGGTCAGGATCATATTATCACTATGCCTCCGACTTATGGAATGTATGCTGTTTCTGCAGATATCAATGCCGTGGAAAACAAGCAAGTTCCGCTTACATCAGCTTTTGAAATAGATTTGGATAAAGTCCGATTAAGCTGGTCCGACAATAGCAAAATCATCTTTATATGTTCTCCTAATAATCCTTCGGGCAATCTGCTTTCCCGATCATCAATTGAGGCCATCCTTCATGAATTTCCTGGAATTGTGGTCATTGATGAAGCTTATGTGGATTTTTCTTCTGAGGAAAGTTGGGTGAGCAGAATCAATGAGTTTCCAAATCTGGTAGTTTTACAAACTTTGAGCAAAGCGTGGGGAATGGCTGGAATTCGTGTGGGTGTGGCCATGGGTAATGCTTATGTGATCAGCGTTTTAGATAAAATCAAGCCACCTTATAATCTAAGTTTACCAAATCAACAGCTGGCCCTTGAAGCGATGACCAATGAACCTAAAAAAGAGGATTACGTCAGTGAGCTGCTTAGCGAAAGACAAAGACTCTCTGATGTTTTGTCAACTGTGCCTCTAGTGAAGAAAATCACGCCAAGCGATTCAAATTTTCTATTGGTGCAGTTTGATCGTGCAAAAGAACTGTTTGATTATTTGATTCAAAATACCCTGATTGTTCGCTATCGTGGCACTCAGCTGCATTGCGATGGGTGTTTGAGAATTACCGTGGGAACACAAGCAGAAAATGATGAATTTCTTCGTCTTTTGAATCTGTTTGGGAAGTAAGAATGTGAACTCGAATTTTTTAAAAAGGTCGGATCAATTCTTTATTTAATCTGGAGTATTCTTACTTTGCTTTTTCTAGGGTTTACAAATGATGATTTAATCACTCCAAGTTTTGATTCAAAATTCAAGAGCAAGGATCATTTAGCAAGGAAAAAATGCCTAATTTTCCAGATAGCCCCATAACAATTTTCTTGAAATAAGTGCCATTATTAACGGCTTTAACAAAAGATAGCCATGAATAAGCAATTGGAAAGCCTGATTACAGCTGGAGGTTTATTTCTCTTCAGTTTGTTGGTAGGTCTTACGGGGTTTACATTGATCGAAGACCTTAACTTCGTAAATGCATTGTATATGACCATCATCACCGTGGGGACTGTAGGCTTCACGGAGGTAAAGGAACTCAGCTCCGCTGGACGTGTATTTACATCAATTTATATCTTGATGAATTTAGGCTTATTTGCCTACGTTGTGTCAGTGGTTTCGAGCTATTTTTTCGAAGGAAAATTAAAAAACATATTTAAAAGTTATCGATCAGGTATGGAAATCAGCAAACTGAAAAATCATGTGATTGTCTGTGGATTTGGCAGAAACGGCAGCCGTGCATGCGAGGAATTACTCAGAAGTGGGAAAGAATTTGTGATTATTGAGAAAGATGCTGGGATGCCAAATATTATTCCAGAAACAATGAAATGGTTTATCGGTGATGCAACAGAAGATGAAAATCTAAAAACTGTCGGAATAGAAAAGGCTCATACAATCATAATCACAACACCTTCGGATGCGGCCAACGTTTTCATAACGCTTACAGCTCGTCACCTCAATGACAAGATAAAAATCATTGCCAGAGCTTCTAATAAAGACACTGAACAAAAATTGTATCGGGCAGGAGCCAATCATGTAATTAGCCCTGATATGCTGGGTGGTATGTTTATGGCTCAATTGGTAACCAAACCAATTGTAATAGAATTTCTTGATTTGCTCAATGGTGTTTCGGGAACCAGTTACCATTTGGAAGAAGTAGGATATGATAATTTGAAACACGAATATCAAGACAAAACGCTTCGGGAATTAAACATTTCCGCAAAAACGGGAGTAATTGTTTTAGGTGTGAAAGACAATATCAAAGGATTGATCCCTGGTCCATCAGCAGATACTTTTATAGGGAAGGATGATTATCTGATCGTGCTAGGTTCCGACAGTAAATTGAAGGCTTTTGTAAAGGAATATACCATTTTGAATTACAGTGAGTTGTAAAAGGGAATATGATGATTTTTAACTGGAATAATTCTGTTTGCATCTTTCTTCAACCTTTTTGACCCTCATTTTACAAGTGCCATCATCTGATTTTTTCAATAATTCTAGTTGTTAATGTGTGTCTCGATTCTTTTAATAATGATTTCTTAGCTTTATTTCGAATAGATGAAATTCAGTTGGGATGCATTTACCATGCTTCCCTTAATTTGCGCTAAAATTGATAATTTATGAGACCAGTTCTATTTATAGACCGTGACGGCACCATCAATCATGAAACAGCTGATGAGCAGATTGACAACATAGACAAGGTAAGCTACCTCACAGATGTGTTTTTCTACCTCAAAAAAATTCAGGCCGAATCTGATTTTGTGTTAGCCATGGTTACAAATCAGGATGGACTTGGTACGGCTGCCTTTCCTGAGGATACCTTTTGGCCGGTGCACAATCTGATCATGCGAACCCTGGAAAGTCAAGGGATTAATTTTGATACCATACATATAGATGAGCATTTTCCGACGGATAATCATCCGAACAGAAAACCAGGAATAGGCATGTTGAAGGAATATATGACTGGTGAATATGACCTGAAAAATTCTTATGTGATTGGCGATAGAGTCACTGATGTACAGCTAGCTGAAAACTTAGGATGCAAAGCGATACACATTTCGAAAGAGAAGAAAACATCAGCTGTGCTGACGACTGATAGTTGGAAAGAGATTTATGAACACCTGATTTTCAAGCCACGAAAGGCGACAGTAAGCAGAAAAACGAAAGAGACTGATATTGAAATTGACTTAGATCTTGATGGATCGGGTCAGACCAATATTTCCACAGGTTTAGGTTTTTTCGATCATATGCTGGATCAATTGGGAAAACACGGTGGAATTGATTTGAAAATCAAAGTAAATGGGGATCTGCAAATAGACGAGCATCATACAATTGAAGATACTGCGCTTGCATTGGGAGAAGCTTTCAAGCTTGCTCTTGGCGATAAAAAGGGTATCAGCCGTTATGGATTTTTACTGCCTATGGATGATGTGTTGGCACAGGTAGCTATAGATTTTGGAGGAAGACCTTGGTGTGTTTGGGAGGCTGATTTCAAAAGAGAAAAAATTGGAGAAATGCCAACAGAAATGTTTTTTCATTTTTTTAAATCATTTTCTGATACCTCACTTTCCAATCTGAATATCAAAGCTGAGGGAGACAATGAGCACCATAAAATTGAAGGAATTTTTAAAGCTTGGGCCAAAGCAATTAAAATGGCTATCAAAAGAAATCCCGATGAAATGGGTTCTCTGCCAAGTACAAAAGGGACACTTTAAATTGGAATTTATGTTTGAACCCTGGCATAGTTACGTTATTTCTTTCAACGCTCGTTGTGTTCTCCTTGAATGTAGGGTTTGGACAATCTAAGCTTGTGATCTAAAAAGATTTTGGTAATAAAAGAAGGCATCATTGGAATTTTGGAAATTGAGTGAAATCCTGATGCAAGTTTATTGATAGGTCACATTACCTCCTTATCCCACCATAGCTATAATATAATTCGCCAGACCATCCATTCAGGTGGAGGGCAACAACTGTATCTCCAGGATTTCGAAGTGGGAGAATGTTGAAGCTGCTGTATTTTTCGAAAGTAGACTCACAACCTCCTGATGCATCACCTAAAACAAGATTTATTTCTCTCCCAGAAGGATTAGATGCAGTGACAATTCCTCTGTCGTAAAGTTTTAATTCCAGACTTTCACCACATCCTGTGAAACTATATGTGATAAAAACACAATCGCCTTCTACATACGCATCGGAGATCTCTATGGGATAGGAAAATAGTTGATACTTGATTGGATTTATTTCTACTTCAATGGGGCAAGGAGAATAACAATCTTCACAAATTGGACTGACTTCAGAATTGTTGCAAGCAAAGCTGAAAAGGAGCAAAACAAAAATGATGTTTTTGTTCATAGTTGAATTAACAAATAATAAGTGATTTGGTTCGCTCATTCCTAATTCTACGCATTGAGCCATCAATCAACCAATGCGATTATGATCAGTCAACTTGAAAATCAAGTCTGAAGGAACCCATTTGATTTCTGTTTCCCAGGGCACAGCCTTCTGAAAATTAGCTTGCATCAATGCTTCCCATTCTTGCACCTTGTCATTCGATTCATCCAGTACAGCCTTTCGCTCAAGAGTAAAGGATTCATCCGCTTCTATGATCATGAACAATCTATTTTCAACAAGGTAAATCTCCATGTCCAATATCCCCGAATCATAGATACTTTGGATGATTTCAGGCCATACATTGCCCGGCTCATGGTATTTTTTATATGCTTCTATGAGCCGTGGATTATCTTTCAAGTCAAGCCCTAAACAAAATCTTTTTTTCATCCTTTCAGATTTTTTCATCAAATATAACTCATCCAAAATATGTCAGGCTTTTGGAATGAATCAACAATAGGAAGTCGAAAAACGGTAGCTATTTTACTTTCAGCGCTTTTCCTCTGTTTAGATTCACAAGAACTGCACTAATCAAAATAATGATCATTCCAATGATTTGATTGCCAGTGATCATCTCATCAGCGATCAACCATCCAACAAAAACAGCAATGATCGGATTGATGTAGGCATAAGTACTCACCATCGCAGATGGAACAGCATTGAGCAACCATGTGTAAGCCACAAATGCGATGATAGAACCTGCAATAGATAGATAGAGCACCGATGACCAGGCGGATATAGAAATTTTCATCCACTGAATATCAGTTGTTTCTCCCATGAAATAGCTGATTGAAATACAAACCAAAGATGCAAGGATGAGTTGCCAGCCAAGGTTAGAATACATGGTGCCGGGTGACGGATTTGATCGGTAATAGAGTGTACCTGTAACCCAGCAAATTCCTCCAAACAGCACCGCGATAATAGCCAATAATTGCAATCTGACATTTTCATCAGATATGGGATCATTGAGTTTGTCCTTGAACAATACTATGATTCCCACAAAACCTAAGATGAGTCCGGAAATGATGATTGGGTTACTGAAATACAATTTCCAATGGCGCTTATCCATAATTACAAACCATAAAGGCAAAGTAGCGATCAGAATTGAGGCAAATCCGGAAGAAATATATTGCTCGGACCAAAATAATAAACCTTGTCCTCCTACCAGAATGATGGCCCCAACAATGAAATTATTGAGTAGCGTTTTTCCTGTTGGAAATTTTTCACCTTTAATTAAAACGTATGCCACCATGATCAGGCCTGCACTGCTAAATCTTAAAAATGCCATCATGAATGGTGGAATTTCATGCACGCCAATGGCTATGGCCAGATAGGTCGTACCCCAAATCAGGTATATTGCGAGAAATGCAAGTACAACTAAAAATTGATGAGAGTAACTTTTACTCATGTGATTTTTTGATAATTAAAAGGTGATAAAGGAGTTATTCATTTAGCAATTTTGAAAACCCCAAACTCCATTCAAAGTGCCGAGGATTTTCTGTTGTCAAAGATCCAGACTCATTCTGATATTACATCTGGCATAAGGAGAGCAAGCTGAAAGAGGCACTGCTTTAAACCCCATACTGATATATAAATTTATGGCAGGAGTCAGTTTCGTATTTGATTCTAGTACGAGTTTTTTCTTTCCAGCTTCTTTGGCTTTTGTCATCCCATAACTCACAAGTAGTTTACCAATTTTTAAGCCTTGATATTCTGGAGAAACCCCCATTTTCGCCAGCTCGAATGTATCATCATTTTCGTCAATTAAAGCCGCTGTGCCAACTATATGATCATTGTATTTAGCGAAATATATCTGACCACCTTTTCTGATAATGTACTCTTGTGGTGCATCCAGCATTTCACGGTCATGTGGTTCTACTTCGAAGTATTTTTCGAGCCATTCATAATTTAGGCGTGCAAAGTCATTGGCATATTTCTCTTCGAAATCAATGATTTCAACCTTAAGCTCGGATGTGGTGTTGGTGCTCATCTGTCAATTGTTCAATTCGTCTAATGTTCTGTCTTTAAAACCTTTCTCACCAAATCGTTCTTCGAGTTTCACAAGCATTAGCATTGCGTTGGTGTCTTTTAATGCTTCAATAATGGCCCTTTCTCCTGCATCCCATATTTTTTCTAGTTTGGGTAAAGTTTCTATGGCCTTTGTTGTGAGGTTCAAAACACGCCTTCGGTTGTCTAATTTGCAAGGGGAGGAGCGGAGATAGCCAGCTTTCATCATTTTGTTGGTGATTGATATCACAGATGGATGTGCCAATCTGATCGCATCAGCAATTTCTGTAACTGACATTTCTCCTTGTTTTTTGATTAGTCGGAAAACGATATACCAATTCGGTTCTATGTCCAAATCAAGCTCCTTATACATTTTTCGTCCATCATGTATCAATGCATCGCTGAGTCTTTTCAGTCTCATCGTGAATCCAAGACAGCCAAGTTCAATCGCAAAATCGTTCATTTTATGAGATTTATGTAGTTAACTACATAAAAATATAAATATTTACGTAGTTAACTACATAGTTGAAATTATTTTTCGGTTTTATTAGGTTATTTCTTACTCAGGTCATTTTTCTTGCCCTTGATTAGGTAATATTTTCCGATCATCTGTGCAATATTGCCTTCGGTAAAATCTTTACGGGGATTTTAAAACCACATCGTTTCAATTAGTAAAAAAACAATCTCGGATGAAATTTCTATTTTCAACTTGTCTACTATTTTTAGTCAATATTGTCATGTCTCAAAATAAGCCATCTATGGTTTATCAAATAGATCCTACTCAGAATCTGGACACTTTTTCTATCACCTTAAAGCCTGAAATGAAATTGTCCAAAAACAGTAAAATCTATCAATTTCCTTCTACGGCTCCCGGAACCTACCAAACAATGAATATTGGTCGATTTATATCTGATTTTGAAGTGTTTGATAAAAAAGGAAGACCGCTTGAAGTATCTCGAATTTCTGTTAATCAATTTGAGATTTCAAAACCTCAAAAAGTAAAAACGATCACATACAAAGCAGCAGAAACATTTGATACACCTGTTGAGGAATTTTTCATCTATCTGATGGCAGGTTCGTCTATTGAGTCAGACAATGTTTTAATCAATACACATACGATGATGGGCTATTTTAAAGGATATCAAGGGACTCCAATAAAAGTAAGGCCAATCCAAAAAGAGGGTTGGAGCATTGGCACAGCGCTAATCACAGATGATGAATATTTTGTAGCCAAAGATTATGATGAGGCAGTCGATTCGCCTATTCTAATGGGAAATCTTACTTATGCCGATACCGCCATTGCTGATACTCAAGTTGAAATTTATACATATGCAACAAGCGGTGAAATCACTTCAAAAATGCTTTTGGCAAGAATGTCGGATATGCTTGATGCGAGTAGGAAGTTTCTCATCGAGTTGCCAGTTGAAAGATATACTTTCCTTTATTTTTTTGAAAAGGATATCGAAGGTCGTACGGGTGCCTGGGAGCATTCTTATAGTTCGGAATATGTACTAAAAGAAGGTGACCCAACTGATGAATTTATGACTAAGGTTACTGATATCGCTTCACATGAATTTTTTCATATTGTTACTCCACTAAATATTCATAGTGAAATAGTGGAGTCATTTAATTTTGTAGAACCTACAACTTCGGTTCATCTGTGGTTGTATGAAGGTGTCACCGAATGGGCTTCAAAAATTCTTCAGTACCGTGGAGGTCTGGTTGATTTGGATGAATACCTGAAAAACTCCATTAACTACAAAATTTTAGTAAATGAACAATATTTTGATTCAAGCTGGAGTTTGAAAAGAATTTCAGATGAATCATTTGATGGAGGGGATGGAGCAAAGCAGTACGGAAATATTTACTACAAAGGTTCATTGACGGCCGGTTTTCTTGATATCAGACTATTAGAGTTATCGGAAGGTAAGTATGGCTTAAGGGAACTGATGCTTGATTTGGTAGATAAATATGGAAAAGGAAATCCAGTTTCTGAAGAATTATTTTTCGATGATATCGCCGCTATGACTTATCCTGAAATCAGAACATTTTTTGATGAATATATCTTGGAAAGTAATCCTCTCCCTTATAAGGAGTATTTCGCTAAAATAGGCTTGAACTACGTACGTGATGATTCTGGGTTGGCAGTAATTTCAAAAATGGAAGAAATGACTCCAGAACAACAAACACTATTTGATGCCTGGAGTAAAAATCTGTAACTAGCTTTTAATTAATCTTTTGCTATTACTTCACTCAATGGTTTGAGGTTGGCTGGAATACGCTCTTCACCGTATTCAAATACGTCCATGATTTTGGTTAGCGTCACAGAAGGGATGGAATATGGCACCAACATCGACTTTAGGTATTCATTGACTTTATTCACACACTCGTTGATATTGTCTGCGGCTACCAGAAAATAATTATTGATTCTAACTTCTTTCTCAGAGTCACCATCTACAGATACGTAAACGACTTTCGCCTTCCACCATTCTTCGGCTGTTTCATTCTCTTCTTTGATGATTTCCGAAATATTGGTTTTAGAAATTAAAGTCACCGCAAACTCGGCTCGAATGTCACGTTCCATGGCTTCATAGATCCTTGCTTCTGCTTCGGTATATGACAAAGCATCCACCAAATAAGCTTCAGTTACTTGTTTCAGCATGCCATTTTCTTGCTCCTTATTGTATTTGATTTTGCAGGTATACCAGATCTTCATTCGAGTTGTTTTTTGAAATTTTAAAAGGGTTGCAAATATAATTTTTTGACCCACTTGATATCGGATCGAAGATGATTATTTCTGTAACCTCAGAAATAAATCAATTGACTATCTCATGATTTCAATTAAAGATGTCCATGTCGCCAAGTTTTTTTCGGGCAATTTTAAATTGATACTGATTAAGATTTGTGGATCCAATATTTCGCACCTTCAGTGTTGAATGAAATTGAATTTCTTTCTATGATTATATCATCCCCTCGGGATTGATTTGAATTTGATCATTGGGATAAGTTAAAATTCCGAAGGGATGAAAATATTATAATAACCGGCTTGCCAAAATGAGAACCCTGAAGGGGTGACATTATTCTCACCTTTTCCAAATGTTTCTTGATAGACAAAGCTAAAACTCAACAAATAAATCCACCTGTTCCTGAAGCAACTGTATATATAAATCGTTGGTGATATTTCGATCTTTGTCAGTGTTTGCTTCTATGCGAGCCAGTTTAACCTTCTGAGCCAATACGTGCATGCCACAATAATTGAAAATATCGGTGAGATGGCTGAGTGCGAGACCTGCACCCTGAATTCCTGAAGACAATCCGACTAAAGCACATTTTTTATTTTTAAAGGTGCCCGGGTATTCCAATCCATCGATAAAAGCCTTTAGCACTCCTGGAAATGATCCATTGTATTCAGGGACAACAAATACAAACTTTTTATTTTCCTTCATGATCATCCTAAACCTATTGAAAACCTCGTTTTTTCCGGAATTTTCATAAAGAGCGGTAGCAATAAAATCAGCAGGCAAATCTTTTAAATCGATGATTTGACTTATTTCTCCCTTCTCGTTTAACATGTTTTGATATTGGTGACATATTTTTAAAGAGACAGAATCGGCACGATTGGTACTACAAACTATTGTTATCATTTACTTAAATGTATGGGATTTTCTATTGAACCAATGAGGTCCGGTTTAGTTTTGGGATTAAAAATAAAATGGTTGAATATTGCGTTTCAATATTCAATTGAATCATCTCATCAAAAACAGCTAAATCTATGCTGAAAGGCAAAAATGCAATTGTAACAGGAGTAAGTAAAGGAATAGGGTTGGAAACTGTGAAACTGCTTCTGCAATCTGGAGTGAAAGTGGCAGGTTGGAGCCGACAAAAACCCGCATTTGAACATCCTGATTTTTATTTTATCAAAGCGGACATAAGTAGCTGGGAGGAAGTGCAAAATGCACATGCCGAATCTGTAAAAAGCCTTGGTTCAGATATTCATTTTTTGATCAATAATGCCGGTTATGGTGTGATGGGTGCGATAGAAGATATTAGCATTGAAGATTGGAAGGGAATGTTTGATGTGAATGTTCACGGTCTGATGTACTGTACCAAGATGGTCGTTCCTGACATGAAAAGAATGGATCAGGGCCACATTATCAATGTAAGTTCGATCGCCGGCCTAAATGGTGTGAAAAATATGAGTGGTTATGTGGCGACCAAACATGCAGTAACGGGATTTGGTCATTCATTGATGATGGAGTTGAGAGATTGGGGAATCAAAGTGACCAATATTTATCCCGGAAGTGTGCAGACGAATTTCTTCGATGACATAGCTGCCATTCAGGCCAATGAACATATGATGAGGCCACAAGATATTGCAAAAACTGTTGTAGAGCTTTTGGATACACATCCTAATTATCTCCCTGCAGATATTGAACTTCGTCCACTCAGACCAAAAGGAAAACCACAGCAATAAATGTCTGTTTTCATTAAGGATTTAACCAAAATGTACGGTCAGCAAACGGCTGTAGATGCTATTAGCTTTGAAGCCCCCAATGGCAAAGTGACGGGTTTTTTAGGTCCTAATGGCGCTGGAAAATCCACCACAATGAAGATGGCTGTCGGTTATGTGAAAGCTACAAGTGGAACAATCGAACTCGATGGTATTTCCGTGGCAGATGATCCATTAGAAGTAAAAAAAATTACCGGATATCTTCCTGAGCACAATCCACTTTATCTGGATATGTATGTGAAGGAGTTTTTACGATTTATTGGTGGAGCCTATGCAATAAAAGGGAGCAGGTTGAAAAAACGGGTCGAGGAAATGATCGATACCGTAGGACTTCAACGCGAGCAACATAAGAAAATAGGTAATCTTTCCAAAGGCTATAGACAAAGAGTTGGTTTGGCTCAAGCGCTTATTCATGATCCTGCTGTTTTGATTTTAGATGAACCTACCACAGGTCTTGATCCAAATCAGATTCTCGAGATCCGTGAGGTTATTAGAAATATAAGCACGAATAAAACGGTAATACTTTCCACACATATCATGCAGGAAGTAGAGGCTATTTGTGATAAAGCGGTCATAATTGACAAAGGTCAGATAGTGGCTGACGATAAGCTGAGTGTGCTTAAACAGGGCAATGATACCAATGGAATTATCATCACATTTGAGAAGGAAATAGATGTTACTCTTTTTTCAGAAAAGGGGTTTGACGCAAAACCTTATGGAGAATGTGCCTACTTAATAGAATCAGAAAGAGCTGATCTCAGAGCAGAACTACTTAAAATCACCTCCGAGCAAGACCTGCCTCTAATTAGCCTAACAAAAGCTCAAAAGTCTTTAGAAGAGATATTTCACCGTCTTACTCAAAATCAAAAATCATGATCAGCATATTTTTGAAAGAAGTCAATGAGTTTTTGGATTCGCTTATAGCATATGTAGTAATCGGAGTTTTTCTAATCGGTATTGGTTTGCTGATGTGGGTTTTTCCCGATACAAATGTATTAGATTATGGATATGCGAGTATGGAGCCAGTATTTTCTCTTGGGCCATATGTTTTTATGTTTCTGATTCCGGCTATTACGATGAAGTCATTTGCAGAGGAGCGAAGAAATGGGACACTTGAGTTGCTTTATACGCTTCCTTTCAGAGAAATAGATGTGATTTTAGGGAAGTTCTTTGCTGGGTATTTTCTTGTCTTTTTCTCAATTGTGCCTACGTTGGTATATTATTATTCGCTTAGTCAATTGGGAAATCCAGCAGGCAATTTGGATACTCCAGGCATTATAGGATCATATATTGGTTTGATGCTTTTAGGAGGCTTATTTACCAGTATCGGAATCCTTTCTTCCGCGCTTACTGGCAATCAGATTGTTTCTTTTATTCTCTCGGCTTTTTTATGTTTTTTGCTCTATGCAGGTTTTGATTCTATAGCTGCAATTGACAATTGGTCAGACTGGTCACAAGCTATTTCTGGTTTTGGAATTATGTCTCACTATTCATCCATGAGTAAGGGGTTAATAGATTTGATTGATTTGGCTTATTTCATAGGAGCAATTGCGGTTATTCTGATGATTACTAAACTAATCCTAGGCTTTAAAAAATGATAAACTGGAGTAGTCATCGGTTGAACTTATTCTTACAAACTGCAATCACATTGGCTGTAGTTTGGTTGATTTTTCAGTTAGCTGGTCAGTTTCGGGTGCGTTTGGATATGACTGAGGAAAATCGGTTTAGTCTTTCAGAACAGACAAAAAACCTGCTTTCCAGATTGGATGAAGATGTATATGTCGAGGTATATCTGGCGGGCGAATTGCCTTCTAATTTCCAAAGATTTCAAAAATCTATCCGAGAAACATTGGAAGAATTTTCTATCAATGCAAATACAAATATCAATTTCAAATTCATTGATCCATCTATTGCAAAAAGTGCTCAGGCGAGAAATAAATATTATCAGGATTTGATTGAAAGGGGATTGCAGCCAACAAATCTCAATTATTCACAAAATGGTCAATCTTCTCAGAAATGGGTTTTTCCAGGTTTGATTTTATCGTACAAAGGGAGCGAAATCAGCCTAAATTTATTGAAAGGCAATCGTACTACCTCTCCTGATGAAATGATCAATCAATCCATCGAAGGATTGGAATATGAGTTGGCAAGTGGAATTATCCAACTTTCTGAACTGAGAAGAAAGCGTGTAGGTCTGATCATCGGACATCAGGAACCAGATACTGCACAGCTCGCAGGATTTACAAATTTGGTTTTGTCAAAATATGATCTCTATAAACTTAATCTGAAGGAAAAAACCACACCAATAACCGGGTATGATTTGTTGGTTTTGGCCAAGCCGGTTACTGGATTCACAAATATGGAAAAATATCTACTTGATCAATATGTGATGAAAGGCGGGAAGTTGCTGATGTTTTTAGATGCGCTTCGTGTTAATATGGATAGCGCATCTGGCGATGGGACTGTAGCCATACCATACAAAACCAATCTCACCGATTTGCTATTCAAATATGGTGTTCGAATCAACCAGGATTATGTGGCAGATCTGAATTGTGGCGATTTTCCAATTGTAGCAGGAAATATTGGTAATCAACCTCAGATCCGTATGCTTCCATGGCCCTATTTTCCTATTATCACCAATTACGGCGATCATCCTGTTGTGAAAAATCTTGATGCAGTCATGATTCGATTTGCCTCAACCATTGATACGGTGAAAGCTGTAGGAATTAGAAAAACGCCTTTGATGATGACTTCCGCACATACCAAAGTTTTGGGTACTCCTGTACAGGTAAGTTTTAATGATTTGAAATCTGATTTATTACCAGATAAGTTTCAGTCCGGCCCGCAAGCTGTGGGATATCTTTTAGAGGGCGCTTTCACCTCGCTTTATAAGAATAAATTTCCACCAAAAGGCATGGATAAAAACGAGATGATTGAAGATGGCATTTTATCCAAAATAGCCGTAATCGCAGATGGAGATCTGATCAGAAATGAATTGAGTTTGGAAGACGGCAAGCCTTTGGCTTTGGGAGTTGAGCCGTATAGTCAAGCGCGATATGCCAATGAGGATTTGATTATGAATCTGATAGATTATTTGATGGATGATGAGGGCATTATCCAATCAAGAACCAAAGAAATCAAGATAAGACCTCTGGATAAAGTGAGGATCAAAGAGGAGCGACTGAAATGGCAAATAGTGAATTTGGTGGTTCCTATTTTATTACTATTGGCGTTTGGCTTGGTTAAAACTCTTGTCAGGAAAAAACAAAATCAGAGATAATGAGCAGGAAAAACAAACGCCTCTTCTTGATTTTAGTGTTGATCATTCTTGTGAATGTCATTGTCTTTTTAATTCCTCAAAAAGGATCTCAGCTTGCTTATGATGAGTCGATGTTTTCTGTACAGGATACGGCTGCTATGACCAGAATTAGATTTTTCAACGAAGAATCAAATGTGCTTTTGACAAAAGCAGATGAAGGATGGGAACTCAATGGGAAATATCCTGTTGATGAAAGTCTGAGACGTTTGCTTTTCAATATTCTTCAAAGAGTGAAGGTGAAAAGACCTTCTGGTAACTTATTGGAGTCGGAGGTTACGGTTGAGATTAATGGCGAAGTGTTTGGAGTCACAGGAAATGCGACTCGCACCAAGACATATTTCACAAAAGATGAGAAATCTTATGAAGTGGAAATTCCCGGATATCGGGATTATCTGGCGAATATTTTTGAATTAAAAAGTGATCAATGGAGAGATAGATTGATATATAATGGAAGTTGGAGAACTATTCAATATTTGAAGCTTGATTATATCTTAACAGATGAAGATGATTTTGAAATACGATTCAACGATAAGTTTTTTGAAGTGGGTGAGGTTCAAAAGATGGATTCATCTGCCGTAATAGACTATCTCAATCAATTTCAATATATGCAAGCCAATGAACGTCTGAGTGAAGGTAGATTCGCTAAATATGATAGTTTATCAATGACTAACCCAATAGCTACAATCACCATAGAATCTATAAACTACAGTACTCCGGAATATTTTCAGATCTATCCATCCTTAGGCAATGAAAGGTTTCACTTAATTAAAAATAGTGCGAATGAGCTCATGATTTTTGATCAAAAAAGAGTCAAAGATTTATTAAGGCGCAGAAAGGATTTTAAACTTGTGGAGTGAGTCTCAATTTAGGGCTGTTATATCAACTTTTGTTCTTAAATTTGACGCCCAAATCCAAATTCATAAGACTTGAAGTTTATGAATATTATCAACCATCATTTTTCTTGTAAAATGGTGGTTGACGACCTATTAAAAACACATATATATGAAATTTATAGTATCCTCGTCTTATTTGCTTAAGCAACTTTCTACAATTAACGGGGTAATTACGACTAATCCTGTTGTGCCAATTCTTGAGAATTTTTTGTTTGAAATCAAAGAAGGAACGCTCACAATCACTGCATCTGATCTTCAGACGAGTATGATTACAGAAATGGAAGTGGAAGCCAAAGAAGATGGTAGTATTGCAATTCCAGCAAAAATATTGCTAGAGACGTTAAGAAATCTTCCTGAGCAGCCAGTAACATTTACGATTGATTCAGATACATATAGCATTGAGATAAACTCTGACAATGGGCGATATAAATTGTCTGGTGAAAATGCAACGGATTTTCCTAAGATTCCTGCTGTATCAGATGGCTATGCGGTAAATATGTCTTCTGGTATATTGGCACAAGCAATCAACAATACCATTTTCGCCACTAGCAATGACGAACTTCGACCAGCAATGACAGGAGTTTACGTGAAGTTGGATGAAACTAATGCGACCTTCGTTGCAACTGACAGTCACAGGCTTATCAGATACCGCAGAGTAGATGTTGCAGCGGATATGGCTCATAGCATGATTATCCCAAGGAAAGCATTGACTTTGCTGAAGACCACTTTGCCATCTGAAAACACAAATGTGAATGTGGAATTCAATGCATCAAACGCATTCTTCAATTTTAACAATGTGAAGATGATCTGTCGTTTGATTGACGAAAGATTTCCGGATTATGAAAATGTGATTCCAGTAGATAATAAGAATGCTATAGTAATCAATAGATCATCACTTTTGAGTTCGTTGAAAAGGATTGCTATTTACGCAAACAAGACTACCCATCAGGTAAGATTGAAAATCACAGGAAGTGAATTGATGATTTCCGCTGAAGATTTAGATTTTTCAAATGAAGCTAATGAAAGACTCTCTTGCGAACATGATGGAGAAGATATAGAAATTGGATTCAATGCAAAGTTTTTGATAGAGATGCTAAGTAATCTCGACGCAAATGAACTGACATTAAAGTTGAGTGCTCCAAACAGAGCGGGTATCATTACTCCAAATGATAAAGATGACAATGAAGACATCCTAATGCTAGTGATGCCAGTCATGCTTAACAACCAAGTATAAAAAAAATGCGCAGAAAATTCTTCTGCGTTTTTTTATCATAAAAAAATGACTAAATTAGTCATGAAAATAAAAGTCAAATTTAGTTGTGAAAAATCTTCATCAAATTCTCAGAGGAGCAAGGCAAGCCAAAGGGCTGAAATTGAGGGAGATTGCCTCATATTTAAAAATAGACCAGGCACTTATAAGCCGCTATGAAAATGGTGATAGGATGCCAAGCGAAGATCAGCTTGTAATGCTGGCTAAATTTCTAGATCTGAATCCTCAACAACTGAAAAGAGCATGGTTGGCCGATAAAATCGTGAAAATGATCGCATATGAGCCAGATGCATTGGAAGTTTTGGCTGTGGCTGAAAGTAGGGTGGAATATCTTGTGAGCTCCAAAACTTTTGAAGTACCAGAAATTTCTAATGAACTAAAAGAGAAGCTGGATTATGCTGATCTTCTGAAGAGAAAGTGGAATAAAGTAAAGCCATTGAACCAAACTCAACTTTCAAAAATGAAAGAGTTTTTCAATGTGGAGAATACATTTGAAAGTAACAGAATTGAAGGAAACACACTTTCACTTCAAGAAACACATCTTGTGGTGAATGAAGGGCTCACCATTGGTGGTAAATCCATGCGGGAGCATTTGGAAGCCATCAATCATTTGGAAGCACTGGGTTTTATTGAAGAATTGATCCTAAGTCGTGAGGATGTGACTAGAAGAAATCTGCTACAACTTCATTCCTTGATATTGAAAGGTGTGGATTCACCCAATGCGGGTGTTTATAGAAATGTACCAGTGAGAATCAGTGGAAGCAGTCATGAACCTCCACAGCCGTATCTTTTAGATAAGCTAATGGAAGATTTTTTTCATCATTACAAACTACAGAAAAACAGACTTCATCCGGTGATATTGGCTGCAGAAGTGCACGAAAGATTGGTAAGTATTCATCCGTTTGTCGATGGAAATGGAAGATCTTCTCGTCTTTTGATGAATATGGTTTTGCTTCAAAATGGATACACTTTGACACATATCAAAGGAGATCCTGCAAGTAGAATTGCATATTATAAATCTCTTGAGGATGTTCAGGTTAATAATAAACCTGAGCCGTTTTACGAATTGGTCATTGATTCAGCCATTAATTCACTTGAAGAGCATTTGAAGATGACTTAATAAAAAAGGCCCCAGCTGGGGCCTTTTTTATTTCTTTCTACCTCGAGCTTTTTTCTCAGGGGCTTTTTCTGCCAATTCCTTGCACTCTTCGTAAGTAAGAGATTCAGGTGCTTTGTCTTTTGGTATTTTCACGTTTTTCTTACCGAATTTGATGTAAGGACCAAACCGGCCATTCAGTACCTGAACTTCAGGATCTTCATCAAACGTTTTGATGAATTTATTGGCATCAGATTCTCTTTTTGCCAGGATCAATTCGATAGCTTCTGATTCAGAAATAGTAAGTGGATCTTGTTCTTTTGGAAGTGATACGAATTTCCCATCATGTCTTATATATGGCCCAAATCGACCAATCGCTGCGGTCATTACTTTTCCTTCAAGTTCCCCCACATTTCTTGGTAGCTTGAATAGCTCCAGCGCTTCATCCAGAGTGATGTTTTCTATAAACTGACCTTTTCTCAGACTCGCATATTGTGGCTTAGCTTCTTCATCAGATTCTGGAGATTCACCAAGCTGAACATAAGCCCCGTATCGTCCCATACGCGCATATATATTCAATCCAGTTTTTGGATCTACGCCTAATTCCCTGGCTGCCGAAATATCAGCCCTTTGCATATTTTCGGTATTTTCAACTTTCGAATGGAATTTGCCATAGAAAGATTTGATCATATCCTGCCAAGATTTTCCTCCATGAGCAATATCATCAAACTCTTTTTCTACATCAGCTGTAAATGAAAAGTCCACAACATTTGAGAAGTTTTCAACCAAAAAATCGTTGACAATCATGGCAATGTTGGTTGGGAAAAGCTTGTTTTTTTCCGCTCCTGTCATTTCTGATTTTATTTTCTTGGATGTTTTATTCGCTTCAAGAATGAGTTCTGTGTATTGACGTTCTTTTCCTTCTCTGGACTCCTTGATTACATATTCTCTTTTTTGAATAGTGGAAATTGTAGGAGCATAAGTAGATGGTCTGCCAATTCCCATTTCTTCTAATTCCTTTACTAAACTGGCTTCTGTAAACCTTGCCGCCGGTCTTGAGAATCCTTCCTTGGCCATCATTTGACTCAAATCCAGTTTTTGACCTATGGTTAAAGGAGGGAGCATCGACTTTTGATCTTCATCATCATCTTCGTCAGTGGATTCCAAATATACTTTTAGGAAACCTTCAAATATGATGACTTCACCTCTTGCAACTAAGGTTTCATCTGTTGTTGAAATACCTATAGTTGCGGTGGTTTTTTCTAATCTCGCGTCAGCCATTTGCGATGCAATAGCTCGCTTCCAGATTAACTCATACAACCTACCTTCAGCTGAGCTTCCCCCCAAATTAGATACATTGAAATTTGTAGGCCTAATAGCTTCGTGAGCTTCCTGCGCTGATTGTGATTTTGTTTTGTACGCTCTGTTTTGAATGAACTCCTGGCCATAAGCTGAAGATATTTCAGCGTTTGCTCCATTTATTGCTTCTTGTGATAAGTTTACTGAGTCGGTTCTCATGTAAGAGATTTTACCCGCTTCATAAAGCTTTTGTGCCAGTGACATGGTGTAAGACACAGAATACCCTAATTTCCTACTTGCTTCCTGCTGTAGCGTGGAAGTGGTGAAAGGTGGAGCCGGACTTTTCTTTGCTGGTTTGGTTTCTAAATTGTTAATTTGGAAATCAGCTCCTACACAAGTTTCTAGAAATGCTTGCGCCTCACCTTCGGTTTTGAATCTTTTACCCAGTTCTGCCTGAAGAACTTTACCCTGATCAAGCAGAAAATTGGCTGTGATTTTAAAACTAGAAATTGAATCAAATTTTTCAATGGCTCTTTCTCTTTCTACAACCAACCTGACCGCCACGGACTGTACACGGCCAGCAGAAAGGCCTCTTCGGACTTTTTTCCAAAGGACTGGAGATAACTCGAAACCTACCAAACGATCCAGAATCCTTCTTGCTTGTTGTGCATTTACAAGATCTATATCAATGCCTCTAGGGTTTAAAATAGCATTTTGAATCGCACTTTTGGTGATTTCCCTAAATACAATTCGTCTTGTATTGGAATCATTCAGATTCAAGGCTTCTTTTAAATGCCATGATATGGCTTCTCCTTCACGGTCATCATCACTTGCTAGATAGATGATATCTGCCTCCTTGGTTAGCTTTTTCAGCTCTCTAATTACATCTTTTTTGTCAGCGGAAATCTCATATGTGGGTTCGAAATTGTTTTCAATATCGATCGCTTTATCACCTTTTGGTAAATCCCGCACATGCCCGTAGCTGGATTTTACCGTGTAATCTTTGCCCAAATATCCTTCTATTGTTTTTGCCTTTGCGGGGGACTCTACTATTACCAGGTTTTTTGCCATGCTTCTCTATCTATTCAAAAATCAATGCTAAAATATCTTGAAATTTTGTTAATTACTCCAAATTAGGCTTAATGATAGGCGCATAATTAATACTTAATTGCTCTAACACAAACAGAATCTAATAAAGATGGCAAGAAAAATATTTCTGTTGAGACATGGGGAAGCGGCAATGCCAGAGCATGGTGTGATGGATTTTGACCGACCTCTTACGAATAAAGGATTTAATCATATTCGGTCGCTTGGAGCCAAACTCGCCCTTGAAAAATTTAATCCGTCAATCGTTTATAGCAGTACTTCTTTAAGGACAAGACAGACTTGTCAGAATCTCTATGAATCAATGAATCAAGGCTGGGATATAGAGTTTATGGATGACGTGTATGAGGCTTCTGTACGTACGCTTTTCGAAATTTTGTCTCAAACAGAGCGTGAGCACCATAGTATTCTGTTAATTGGCCACAATCCTTCTATCAGTTTTCTTGCTGAATACCTGACTGGAGAATATGTTGGTAATATGTCACCTGGACAGTTGGTTAAGCTTGAATTTGGGTTGAGTGATTGGTCAGAACTTTCACAGCAAACCTGCAATCTTGTCATTTGATGACTCAAATATTAATTTGTCCTAATACATTCAAAGGAGCCATTTCTGCAGATAAAGCTGCTTCATTGATTAAATCATCATTGTTGCATTTCTATACTCCGGCGGAATTGACAATGCTGCCCATTGCCGATGGGGGAGATGGTACTTTGCCAATTTTAGCAAAATACTTCGAGGCAGATTTAATTAAATACCCTACCATTGATGCATTAGGAAATCGATTAGAGGCTTTTTACGGCTGGTCAGAAAATTCCCGAATTGGAATCGTTGAGTTGGCAGAAGCAAGCGGAATTCGTCATCTTGATATTAAGAATCTAAATCCATGGAAGGCAACAACATTTGGCACTGGTTTGATTATCAAAGAAATATTAAAGAGAAACCCTAAGGTGATATACCTGACGGTGGGTGGAAGTGCTAGCGTGGATGGCGGTTTAGGAATACTATCTGCGCTTGGTGTTCAGTTTTTGGATGTCAATAGAAATCCTCCAGATCCGTTGAACCCATCTGTTATGTCAGAAATAGCGTTTGTCGATGCGCAGGAAACCAGAAAATTTTTTAGTGATATTAAGCTGAATATTTTGTGTGATGTAGAAAACCCATTGCTTGGATCAAATGGTTCAGCTCGGGTTTTTGGACCACAAAAAGGAGCTTCATTACAAGATGTCGAAGCTCTTGAAAAATCTTTGAGCCATTTCAATCGACTTGTAAAAAAAAATTACGGCATAAATTTAGAAAGCACAAAACATGGAGGAGCTGCTGGTGGTGTCGCAGCTTTTCTTCATGGTATACTGGGCGCTGATCTGATTGATGGATCAAATGCCATTTTGGATATAAGCCAGTTTCACGATCATCTGCAAAAAGCCGACATTGTAATCACTGGTGAAGGTAAAATTGATTCACAAACAATTTCAGGCAAAGGGCCGGGACGTGTAGCTCAGTTAGCTAAAGCGCAAGGAAAATATGTGGTTGGCATATGTGGAGTTTCAGATCTTGATGATTATGTGGGAAATTCATTTGATGAGATTGTTGAGATTAACATAAAAGGTCAATCGCTGGAATCATCCATGTTTCATGCTGAAAAAAATCTCAGCAATGCTTCATATCATTTGGGACAAAGATTAAAGGCCCAATAAGAAAGTTCTAAATTCTTCTGAATCATATTTTGCCATACCATGTCGTTCTGCCACGATTTTCCCATCAGGCGAAATCACATATGTGGTTGGAATAGAGCGAGCCTGATATACGGAGGGAAGTCCGCTGTTGAGGAAATAAACAGGAAAATCGTATTCTTTGTCCTGCACGAATTGTTTCGCCTTGAACTGATTTTCATCTACTGAAATCATCACAAATTCAACATCAGCATGGACATTTTCATATAAACTTTGAATGTCGGGCATTTCGGCAATGCATGGTGGACACCAAGTTGCCCAGAAATTGATGAAAATAGTTTTACCCCTGAATTCTTCAAAACTAATATTTCGTCCTGCTGCATTGGTCAACTGAAAATTATAATCAGCTTCCTGAACGGTTTCAAAAGTCGTGTTAGGTTTGAAAATCCCAGTAGAAAGTGCAAGTCCTTGAATATATCCAATCACCTGAGTGTGATAACCTGTGAAATAAAGTGTGGCCATCACAGCGATTAGTAACACCCATTCGATTATTTCTCTTTTCGAAGATTTTTTTGCCATTTCGACAGATTAAATTTTTAATTGATTTTAGTCGTTAATATTTACCTGAATAAATTCTAAGACTTATAATTTTGGTGCCCGATAAAATTGATACTAATACCGAGAGATTTTCAATACAATAATAATCAGGACAGCATTAGTTCCCTTTAAATCAGAAATATAACATTGATATGACCAATTACCCCGCGAAAATAGCCCAGGAGCTTTCATTGCAATCGAGATACATAAATGCTGTTATTGAGCTGCTTGATGGCGGTGCAACAGTTCCATTTATCTCGCGATACAGGAAGGAACTTACGGGCACAATGGATGAAGTACAAGTGGCGCAAGTTCGCGATAGGCTGAATCAATTGCGTGAGCTAGATAAAAGAAGAGAAGCAGTTTTAAAGTCGATTGAGGAGCAGGGTAAACTTACACCAGAGTTGAAATCAAAAATTGATGCTGCCGATACCATGTCAGTTCTCGAAGATTTGTATTTACCCTATAAGCCAAAAAGGAAAACTAAGGCATCAGTTGCCAAAGAAAGAGGATTGGAACCATTGGCCAAATTGATTTTCGAACAAAGAAATGTAGATACGGACTTAGAAGCGGGCAAATATATCAGCGATGAGAAGGAAGTTGCAAGCGTGGATGAAGCGTTACAGGGAGCGAGAGACATCATTGCCGAATGGGTAAGTGAAGATGCCGAATCAAGAAAGAAGATCAGAAACTTGTTTCAATCTGAAGGGGTCGTGTCATCTAAAGTGATGAAGGGTAAAGAAACTGAAGGTGTTAAATACAAGGATTATTTTGAATGGCAAGAGCCAGTAAAAAATATACCATCGCATAGATTATTAGCAATAAGAAGAGCCGAAAAAGAAGGGATTTTGTCGATGGATCTTGCTCCAGAGGAAGAAACGGCCGTAGGTATACTGAATAGGGTTTTTGTGCAAACTGACAATGAGGCATCCCAACATGTTGCTACCGCTGTAAAAGATTCATATAAGCGGCTGATCAAGCCAAGTATCGAAACGGAGATTCGTTTGGAATCAAAGAAAAAAGCAGATCTTGAAGCGATTGGAGTGTTTTCGAAAAATCTAAAGCAGCTATTGATGTCGGCTCCTCTTGGCCAAAAAGCAGTGATGGCTATCGATCCAGGTTTCCGAACAGGCTGTAAATTGGTTTGTTTGGACAAACAGGGGCAGCTTTTGGAACATACTGCTATATATCCGAATGAACCACAAAAGGAATTTCAAAAAGCATCACATGTTGTGCTTTCATTGGTTCAAAAACATAGTATTGAAGCTATTGCAATTGGCAATGGAACAGCGGGCAGAGAAACAGAGCATTTTGTGAAATCTGTGGGTTTGCCAAATAATATCATCATTGCCATGGTCAATGAAAGTGGGGCTTCTATTTATTCAGCATCAGAGGTAGCTAGAGAGGAATTTTCAGCATATGATTTGACTGTGCGTGGTGCAGTTTCAATTGGAAGAAGGATGATGGATCCTTTGGCGGAGCTGGTAAAACTTGATGCCAAGTCAATTGGAGTGGGGCAATATCAGCACGATGTAGATCAAAATGCATTGAAACTTAGCCTTGATGATGTTGTGATGAGCTGTGTAAATGCTGTAGGTGTAGAACTCAATACTGCTAGCAAGCAGCTATTGACTTATGTATCAGGATTAGGGCCACAATTGGCTGAAAATATTATCCAATTCAGAAATGAAAATGGTGCATTCAAAAGTAGAGAAGATTTGAAGCGGGTGCCTAGACTTGGAGATAAAGCATTTGAGCAGGCGGCTGGTTTCCTTCGCATTAATGGTGCTACAAATATATTAGATCAAAGCGCTGTTCATCCCGAACGATACGAAACTGTTCAATCAATGGCCAAAGATCTTGGCTGTCAGGTGGAAGATTTAGTTCGAGATTCGAATTTGAGAAAGCGTATCGAATTGAAGAAATATGTAAACCAAGAGATTGGTTTGCCTACGCTGCAAGATATTGTATCTGAATTAGCAAAACCAGGTCGTGATCCAAGGGAGCAATTCGAAACTTTCTCTTTTGCAGATCATGTACATGAAGTTAAGGATCTGACCGTGGGCATGAAACTTCCAGGGATCATAACCAATATCACCAAATTCGGAGCGTTTGTAGATGTGGGTGTGCATCAGGATGGTTTGGTACATGTCAGCCATTTAAAAGATGGATTTGTATCTGATCCAGCTCAAGCTGTGAAATTGCAGCAAAAGGTGATGGTGACTGTTATGGAAGTGGATGTGCCACGAAAAAGAATTTCTTTATCAATGAAATCGGATCCATTTGGCACAAAACCAGCGGTCGGAAATAATCGGGCACAGTCAAGCCCAAAGAAAAAAGATAACCCTGCACAAGAAGGAGATCTTCAGGCTAAATTGGCCATGTTAAAAGGTAAATTTGGAAAGTGATTAAGCAACTCTTTTATATCGTATTTTTTGTTGGCCTTCTTTTAGGTTGTGTCGAAACGGATATAGTAGAAAGATATACTCCAGCACAGGTGGAATATTTATTGAGTGGAGGTGATATCAAAACCTGGTTCGTGTCGGAGATGACAGTTGATGGAGTCAAAATGCCTGTTTCATCATGCCAAGACAGTGTTAGATGGGTTTTTGAGGTGATTGATGCAGACTCAATTTCTAGCTATCAATTAATTTTTGATTCTAATTGCATTTTATACGACACCATCTTTTTTGGTGAATTCTCCGCTTCAGATGTCGGAGGTAGATATACGGATACTTTGAAATTTAATGGTGGCAATATGAGTTTTATGTATCCTGATTATATCAGAGGTGGATCATTTGCTGTGAGATACACACAAAATGGTCAAGCAATCAATGCTTTTTTGATAGAAACAAAATCTGATATTCTGAGTCGATATGTGGATTATTTCCTAGCTGGTGGGAATAATCCTGATGATTCGCGTGAGTGGTTTATTACCTCCAATTCTGTAGATGGAATTCGTCAAACAATCAACGATTGTTCAGATAGCGTTAAATTCGTTTTTTCGCGAGATGCTCAGAATAACCTTCAACTGAATCAAATTGTTCCTATTGATAGTTGTCGATCTCTTCAGACAATATATTTTGGGGAAGCGTCTGTACCTGTAAACAGTCCTGAAGGATATTTTGAAAATCAAATTATCTTGATAAATGGTGTAACTGAGGAAATGAAAATTTCAAACTTTACTTCGAATCAATTTACTGCGACATACAAAATAAACACGCTGGATTATCAGGTCACTTACAACGCAAATTAGCCAACTTGTAATTCCACCTTTATTTATCAAAACTCTATTACCTAGGACTTCTTTATTACCTAAGACTTCTTTCAAAAAAGTTTATGGTTTGAATATCAGCATATGCTCTAAATCCTCTTGAATTTGGATTTAACTTACAGCTGTCGCATGATTAAATCATTGATATCTAATCATTCAGAATCCAAAATCAATTCTTATTTCTACTAAAGGAGATGTGCTTTTTAAATTCAATTTAAAACAAAAATCAAAATGAATTGTTCCTCATTAATTAGGCGATTAACACAGCATTATTCAAAGATTTAAATGAACTATAGCTATATTGCCGATTTATTTTCCCATTCCGAAAATTGTTGCTTTTGAGATTTAAAATCAGATATTCCATTGTTCTATTATTGTCATTTTTGTCTGCAATAAGCTATGCGCAAACAGGACCTGGTGGCGTGGGGAGTACGGCTGGTTCTGCTGGGCAACCCCAAAATGTACTTTGGGTGGATGCTTCAAACCTAGGGTTGGTCAATGATGATGATGTAAATAATTGGGCAGATCAAAGTGGAAATGGAAATGATCTGCAACAATTGGCGACTAAAAATCTGCCAATTTTCCGGAATGATGGTCTCGCATCAGGTAATTATCCAGTAGTCCGATTCGACGGGACAGAAAGATATTTATCATTGACCGATAACTCAACGATCAGTGGTTTGCCGGGCGTTTCTATATTTATAGTTTATCAAGCTTCCACTTTAGGTGGCGCTCGAGGTATAGTTTCCAAAAGACTCAGTTCAAGCAGCAATGAGGAGTATAGCGTGTTTTCTCATACAAGTAACTACCTCAATTTTGACATCAACACGGGTTCAGATAGTCGGTCCAATACATCACCAACCAGTGTATCTACAGGTACTGACTATATTTTTTCGGCCATATACGGCAATTCATCCAAATCGATGTACCTGCAATCAGTGCAGGCTGGTACCTCTCAGACTAAAACTGGCACGATTTCAAACGGTACAGCTCCTTTGTTGATTGGAGCATTGAACGAGAGTTATGGTACTTATTTCGCCGGAGATATCGCCGAAATCATTATTTATGGGCAAGGTTTGAATGCAGCACAGCGCCTGTTGGTAGAAAATTATCTTGCTCAAAAATATAACATTGTTATAACCAACGATTATTATTCAGGTGCTGGTTCCGGTTATGACCTAGATCTTGCAGGTGTTGGAAATTCCTCTGGTGAAACACACAATGAAGCCCAATCCGATGGGCTCACCCTTGGTATTTATGATGGTTCTTTTTCTACTGGAGAATTTGCCATGTTCGCCCATAATGGGCATGTAGCCTCTATTGTGTCTGATAGTCTTAGCGGAAATATCAGTATGCAAGAAAGATGGTCCAAAGCATGGTATATCGACAAAACTGGTTCTGTGAATGTCTCTATGGCTTTTGATTTTGGGGATGTGATTGGCGGACTTTATCCTCAGACAGTAACAGACTATAGATTAATCAGAAGAAATGGTGCGGACTATGAAGAAGTCACAACAGCCTCCGTCTATGTTTCAGATGATAAATTGATTTTCAACGTTGAGGATCTTAATTTCTCTGATGGATATTATTCCATTGCCACTGTAGATAATATCACGGCACCATTAGATGGTGGGGCGCAAAAAGTATGGTATTCTTTCAAAAATGGTAATTGGCAAGACCCTTTAAGCTGGACGTTAGATGGTGCATCGACACCTCTTTATTTAAATCCGACCAATGGTATTCCTTCTGGTTCTGATAAGGTGGTGATCACATCTGGCAAGACCATTAGCATGTTGATCACAGATGGTTCGGCAGATTTTAACAACGCAGCAGTAAGTAATATGGATGTAATCGGAATACTTGATTTAGGTTCTTCCTATGGCCATACTATCACTGAATTAAAAGGAACAGGCAAAATAAGACTTAGAGGATCCTCAGTCACAGATGAGATCAATTTTGTATCAGGTGACATAAGCAATTTCATATCCTCAGATGGCGGGGTATTAGAAATTTATGGTAATGGTTTGGATATCGTTAGCGATGCTACATTCAATGATCTCATTGTTAATTTGGAAGCAGATACTGACATATCCGTATTAACCGCCAATCTCACATTAAATGGTAATTTGACTGTAAATTCAGGGGTATTTCAAATCAATGACAACACAGCTGCAAATAATCTTAATGTTGTTTTGAATGGTGATCTTTATGTTGCTTCATCTGGCGGCATAAGTACAGGTACTGGAAATTCTCGTCATCAATTTGATTTTTTTGGAAATTTTGTGAATGATGGAGCAGTCGCCTTCACACAGAGAACAACAGCAATTCCTGCTTCTGAAGCTACAGATGGAATAGTTGATGCAAACTTTATCAACGACAGTAAGGATCAGTCGATCCAATGTAATAACGTCACTCATTTTTACCGCATTGAGATTAATAAAGGAGAAGATGATACTTATTCACTCGAAATATTATCTGAAGATGCTTCTTATTTCAATCTGAACGGATACGCTGCGCAGGGACACGGAAATACCGATCAGCTTACGAGCAATAGTAATGCGCTTGGATTACTGAAAGGTACAGTTAAAATAGGATCGAATGTCACTATTGGCGCACTCAATACTGGTGGAAATTATAATATTTCGGTGGCCGCCAGACTTTGGGTTGATGGTGGAAATGTGACCAAGTCCGGTGGAACAGCCATAGTTCCGTATGGAGGAATTGTAGTTTCGGGTGGACAGCTAACTTCAAGTGTCGCTAGCGGTATTACTACTAGAGGCAATGGTTATTTAACCGTAACCGGAGGTAAGGTATTGATGAATCAATTCAGAACCTCCATATTTGGAGCTGTCAATCAAGGCGGCTATAGTCAGTCTGGTGGTGAGGTTTATGTATCAGGTGGAAGCACAAGTACGGACTATTATTCCTTCAGCTCCACCTACGAAGGAAATACTTTTGCCATGAGTGGCGGTGTGTTAACTATTAATGCGAATTCAAGGGGAGGTATTTTTATCAATGGTACACCTGGTAATTTTAATGTTTCAGGAGGTGAAGTAGTCTGCGAACTTGATAACAACAATGATTTTCTCCTAACATCCGCAGCTCCTTTTTATAATCTTACGGTTCGAAAGACAACCAGCAATTCTGGATTTGTGATACTGGGAGGTGGTACTTCAGCTAATGGCAGCTCGGATCCTCGCACACTTGCACCTCAGGATCTTTATGTATTGGGCAACCTTACACTACAAAACAGCTCAGCCTCGTTTGTAGATTTCAATGGCAATACAACAACTACTGGGTACCAATCAATTTTTAATGCGAATGGAGTTGATATGTACTTGTCTGGAAATTTAATCGAGCAAACCGGAGCTCAATTGACTTTAGGCGCGAATACAGTTACTTTTCAAGGTGCTGGAACTAATTTGGCAAGTTTTGACCCAGCATCAAGTCAGTTATTTAACAATGTAACTATTGATAAAAATTTATTTGAACATGGCCTTAGAATCACCGGTGGCAATGCCACATCAGCCATGCAAATCACTGGAGAACTGAGATTAGAAAAAGGTAAAGTTTTTCATCAGATCTATCATGTAGAATCACTAGGTAACATTTATCTGGCTGATACTGTGGGAATAGCAGGTTCGACAGGTTCAGTTATTATGAATGGGGCGGCACCTCAGACCATTAGCACGGATGGAAATGGTGCATTTTATAATCTGGAAATCGATAATACAAACGGAGTGAGCATGGAAGGTGATCTATCCATAGAAGCTCTTTTTACTTTGACAAATGGAGTTTTTGACATCAATACAGATCATTTGACTTTAAAAGAGGCAGTGGCTGGTTCTGGTTTTAGTACAACCAAAATGATCCAAACAAATGGCAACTCATCGGATGAAGGTCTAACCATATACATTGATGGTGTCTCAGCGACAGAAACGATTTTATTTCCAATTGGAACTGACATTAACACTGTTCGATATACACCAGTTACAGCATCTTTATCAGGAATTGACAATGATGGTTATATCACCTTGCGTGTATCCGATACAGAACTCCAGACTGTTGATTTGTCTGTTTTGTCCAATAACCTGCTCACATATTATTGGAGGATTAGTCATATTGGGTTTGAAGATGGTTCTATTCCTAATGTTGACTCATATGTCTTTACTTCGTCTGATTCTGATGATCCTGATGGTGGTGCTACTCCGGCCGGATTTGATTCGAACTTTGTGCCCGGCAAGGTGCTCGATGAATTGCCTTATTTAAGATCACAGGAGACGTCAGGTGGTATTAGCGGTTTTGAAATAACTTTTGATGGTGCTGGGAGTGGCTTTGCACTTGAAAATGCAAATTATACAGCTGGTGATGGCACGACTTCTTTATTCACTGGCGCACCTACAATTTATTATAGCAGATCAGTGGATGGTAATTGGTGGGAGTGGCAGGAGACAAACCATTGGTCTACAGATCAAACCAATCAGCACATTGGCCCACCGGCAGGTAGCTATCCACAAAATGGTGACATTGCGGTGGTTGGAAGTGATTTCGTAAACGCACTGACGGGTGGTACCTACTCCTTGTCAGGCACAGGCAGACATCAAATCCGAATCGATAACACGGTAGGAAATATCACAGTAGCTGAAATAATATTTGATTCTCAAGCAGGAGGAACTGCTCTGAATGTGACGGACATGTCAAGGGTAAGAGTAAGTAGAAATATTACATTAACGGCAGGAAAAATAAGCGGGACTGGTGAAATGGTTCAGGATATAGGCAGTACTCCAGCGCTTACCGGAACGATCATTGCTGATTTGGGTGAGTTTGTAAAAGATGAAAATAACGGATGGTTTTTCTGGTTTCAAAGTGCTGCGAATCTGACTATTTCTGATCGATTTGAATATCCTATTTTCAGAACCTTCGGATTGAGTGGTACGCTAGACTTCTCTCAAGATGTAACGGCCAAAGGTGCAGTAATTGATAATAGTACTTCACTTGCTGTCACAAATGATTATTTCATTGAGGGACAGGTATTGATTGGTTCAAATGGTGAAGGAACTTTGAAATTCGCCGATGTTGGATCTAATCTGACATTTGAATGTGGATCCCTCGTGTTCAGCAACAATGTCGGTAACAATGTTGCAGTTGAAAATGCGGGAACAGATATTCATAAATTAATTGTCAATGAAGATATCACCTTAAATCAGGGAACAGGTTTTAATCTTACATCTGTAAGCGGTGCACAAGTGATTCTTGAACTGAAAGGCACAGGATCACATAGTTTTACCAATAATACAAGTTCAGTTGCAGAGCTTTATCGCCTGATAATGAATAAAGGAACTGATACAACTTCGTCTTTTACATTTAATGATGATTTTAACCTGAATGGGTCTGTCGCCACATCGACTGCAGACAGCCTTGCGATGGTTATCCAAAATGGAAAACTCATCTTGGACAATAGCGGAATTGATGTACATCTGACAAATGGAGGAGCTGATTTCGAAATTCCTGCTAGCGGAGGATTGGATATAAAACAGGGGACATTGCGAGTCGCAGGTGACGATTCAGGTATTATATTGGACGGACTTCTCAGGGTAAGTGGTGGTGCGTTGAATATGGACGATGCGGTTAACAATGGAAATAATTACATAGAGTACAGTAGCTCAGGTTCCGCGATTTTCGAAATCTCCTCAGGATCGTTGACGCTAGGTTCGCAATTTAGAAGAAGTCTGACGTCAGCCAGTGGGATAATAAAATATAGACAAAGCGGGGGAACTGTCATCGTGGGTCAGAATGCAGCTCCACAAACCACACGTGGTGTTTTTGAAGTATTGGGTGTTGGAAGTGAGTTTTATTTTACCGGAGGTACGTTTACTTTGGTAAGAGGCATAAATTCTACAACTGTACCGAGTCTTCTTACGGAACCTGAAAATTACGATTTTGCTGGTTCCACGATTGTCATAGGAAATAGTGATACTCCCGCTGGTACTGCAAGTAGTCAAATAGGAATTAAATCGTCAATTCCTCTATTCAACTTGACTGTCAATAACGACAGTGGGAATGATCCTGTGGTATGGCTTTACGCCCGGCCTCTTACCTTAGATGGTGACTTCAATCTATCTTCAGGTGCGAGTTTTAATTCCAATGGATTAAATGTGATTTTAAACGGGGATTTTGTAAATGATGGCAATTACATCCCAAACAGCAATACCACAACTTTTTCAGCCACCACCGGCACACAGATCTATAGCGGTGCAGGTTCAGCAACGTTTTACAACCTTGTCAAATCTGGAGGAGGCACGGTGAATTTGTCACAGGATATCGCAGTAGGAAATGATTTTCAGGTACTAGAAGGCATATTTGATCATGGAAGCAGTGCCATCAATGTCGATGGTGATGTGACTATTGAGGGGTCATTACAAACGAGTGGGGGAAGCGGAGTGGTATTTGGAGGCTCTGGTATCCAGCAGCTGATCGGTAAGGGTAATACTGATATTAATCTGGGCAGGATCACGATAGCTAATATAGAAGGTGTGCAAATACCAGACGGCAATGGATATTCATTTACCATCACAGATGCACTTCGACTTTCTCAGGGAGTTTTTGACATTGGAGGCAGTTTACTAACCTTAGGAAAAGACGCCATCATAGAAGAGCTAAATACTTTTGCTGTCACCAATATGATACAAACAAACTCTTCCTTTTCCGATAATGGCGTAAAGAAGATTTTCAACGGGACTGAGTCGGCGTTTACTTTCCCGGTAGGGGAATCAAAATACACACCATTGATCTTTACAACCATTACCACCATAGACGAAGATGGCTTTGTTATTGTGCGTCCTGCCAATGAGTCTCATCCGTCAATAACTGATGATATCCTTACAGTAGATGATGAAACACAAAATACCCTTCGGTATCATTGGGTTGTTAAATCCAGTGGAATAACCAATACTGCTGTGGGTACTGCCCAATTTATTTATGATCAGGCAGATGTGATGCTGTCGGGCTCAAATACCGAGAATGATTATATCGCGGCTCGTTTGTCCTATGAAAACTACCAATGGGACAAGGCGTATGCGGGTACAGCAGTCGATCCGGTTGCCAATACATTATCATTCCCACTGGATGAGAGTGTCAATTTTGCCGGAGAATATACTGCAGGAATTGACAATGCCTTTCGGGATATTCCGCTTTACAGGACCAATGGAAATGTAAATTTCATGTCTGCCACAAATTGGGAGGTTTCGCTAAATGGAGGGGTAGATTGGGCAGCAGCTTCAAGTGTACCTTTAGGAGCCATAGTCACGGTCAGAGATGGCGATGAGATGACTATAGATGACAATAATGTGCGCCTTTTATCCACGACAATTGAGTCAACAGGACGACTAATCATAGATCCTGCTTATTATGGCACCCGTCTTGGTGAAGTATCGGGTACGGGAACACTTGTGCTACAAAATGAAATTTTTCCATCAGGTAATTATGAAAATTTCCTCACTTGCATGGGAGGAGCCATTGAATATTCATCATCCAATAGCTATCCGATTTTAGCTGGAATATCCAATGTAAGAGCAATGAGTTTGATAGGAAGTGGTACGAGAACCTTGCCTGCCAATATTGTGCAGGTGTGTGAAAATCTCACAATTGATGGACCAACCCTTGTTAAAAACAATTCGAGTAGCGTTTTAATTGAAGGGAATTTGGAGCTTATTTCAGGAGAAGTACAAATCTCAAGTTCGGACTCTAATATCGAAATAGATGGAGATTTGATATTGTCAGGTGGGACATTCAGTGGGTTTAGTGGTGCAGATATTTATGTTGGTGGCGACTTTACGATCGCTGGTGGTGTATTTTCTCCAAATAATGCAGATTTCTTTTTTGATGGTGTGGATCTTCAGGTAATTACTGGAACGTTTAATTTAAGGAATTTAGAGATCAATAATACCGGTGTGGGTATCGACTTGTCGGGCACTGGCAATATAGTGATTGGTGGTACATTAAATCTGCTTGATGGCATTGTCACAACCACTGCGTCGAATAAAATCACGATTGGAACCAATGGATCTTATAGTAGTGCAAGTTCAGCAAGCTATATCGATGGGCCTGTTACAAAAAATAGTTTGGCAGCATCAGCAAATTATACTTTTCCTGTTGGAAAGGGTGGGCGTTACGCACCTGTTGTAATCAGTAATATCAGCACAGGAAGTCAGGATTGGACGGCAGAGTATTTTACAACCATCATCAGTGGTACACCTACGACAGGAGCATTTGACAATTCCGATCCAGGATCAGGCTACAATGCGCTAAGTAAAATCCAGCAAAATGATAGATGGAGTCTGGCAAGCAGTGGCACCAATTCAGGATTTGTCTCTGTCACTTATGGAGGCCACAATGCGTTCCCGAATACTGATGAAATACGTGTGGTTTGGTGGGATGCTGCCGAATCCCGATGGGAAAATCAGGGAGGAACAGTGACAGGAAATGTCTCATCCGGTATTGTGAAAACCGCAAATATCATTGGTTTTTCTACTCAACAGTTTGCTCTGGGTAATGCACCTGAATCTGTGCTCCCAGTTACATACACCTATTTCACTGGTGAAATTCAGGAGAATCACGCAATATTAAGGTGGCAAACAGCCACAGAAATTGGTAATGATTATTTCCTCATTCAAAAATCAGTAGACGGCCGTAAGTTTGAGGATGTAGGCTCGGTAAAAGGCAATGGCGATTCTAAAGTATTGATTGATTATTATTTTACTGATACAAAACCTTATGCGGGTATTTCCTATTATCGACTGAAGCAAGTGGATTTTGATGGAAATTTCGAGTATTCATCTCTCGTTGTTATCCTCAATGAATCAAAACAGACATTTGAATCTTCTGTCTATCCTAATCCTGTTACTATTGATAATTTTAATTTGGTGCTGGAGACAAGTGACCTTCAAACACCTATCAGAATTCAAATAATTTCACTTGAAGGTAAACGCTGGAGCGATGAACTTTTCAATGTTGAAGAAAATCAGGCTGTGTATCAAATTGATGTTAATCGCGAAATGCCGGCAGGTATTTATCTGCTATTCACTACACAAGGAAACAATTCCAAAGTAAAGAGAATAATTGTTCATTAACATTGGTTTGCTATATTCACAAACTGACACGCAACAATGCCAGCTGTTTCTGTTCGCAATGTATTCACTCCTAAAGAAATTTTCCTAAAGCCATCTGCCAATGCCAATTTAACTTCCGATAAATCAAAGTCTCCTTCAGGTCCAATTAATGTCAATATTTTCATTTCTGGTTTAATCAGATTCGAAAAATAAGGCAATCCTGGTTCTACGAAGGCAATGAATTTATCGAACGAGGATTCATTTGCAACCTTCAACAAATGCGGCAATTTGATTAGATCATTGATTTTTGTGAGATATCCGCTTTTGGATTGTTTGAGTGCGCTTACGGCTTTTTTTTCAAGCCTATCCACTCGCAATTTTGTTCGTTCAGAATTTTTGGTCAGAATTAAACTGATCTCATCAATTCCCATTTCACAGGCTTTTTCCACAAACCATTCTATTCTATCAATATTTTTTGTTGGGGCAATCGCGATATGATGATAAAAGGATTTGGCGGGTTTGATCGATTTTTCTAAAACTGAAAATTTGGCATTCTTTCCCGAAATGGACGTGATCTCAACAGTATAAAAGCCTCCTTTTCCATCCAAAATGCCGATTTGATCACTAACCTTGTTTCTCAAAACACGCGTAGCATGAGTGAATTCTTCTCCCGCCAAGGCGTGATTATCTACTAAAATTTCAGGATGATAGAAATAATTCATATGTTATAATTTTTCACAATATTCAGGAACAATACTTTTGAATTTATCAGAAAGTTTCTGCCTGATTTGAATACCAGCACGGTTTTCAATTTTTCTACCATCTATTTCAAAAACTGGTGTGAGCTCACCCATAGTACCAGTTGCGAATACTTCATCTGCATTGTAAAAATCAACTAGCGATAGATTTTTTTCCATAAAAGGAATGTTCAAATCATTTGCCAATGACATGACCATGCCCCTTGTAATACCATGAAGGCATGCATCCGGAAAAGGGGTAAATAATTGGCCATTTTTTACCATAAACAAATTGGTGTCGTTCAATTCTGCAACGAAACCTTGCCAGTCGAGCATGATTGCAGCATCTACGCCGGCAAAATTTGCCTGGATTTTTGCCAGAATATTATTCAGTAGATTGTTATGGTGAATTTTGGAGTCCAGAAATTGTGGATTATTTCTTCTTTGAGTTGATGTAATCACCTTGATCCCATTTGCATTGTCATAAACCAAAGGTTTCCATTCAGCCAGAACTATCAGGCAACTACCATTTTGATTTAGCCGAGGATCCATGCCTGAAGTGACTTTTTCACCACGACTTAGTGTCAGTCGAATATGAGCATCATGGGTCATCTGATTTGCTTCCAAAGTTTGAGCTATTGCGGACTTGATAAAATCAATATCAGGAACATGTGCAAACGCTAGCGCCTTAGCTGATTCTTGCATTCTTATTAGATGCTGACTTAGACAAAAAATGCCTTCCGGATAAACGCGCAATCCTTCCCATACTGCATCTCCGCCTTGTACTGTACTATCGAATACTGAGATCTTAGCGTTTTTTCGATGGTATAACTGATCACCTACCCAAATCTGAATATTTTCATTTTTTGCATTGTATTGTTGCAGCATTTTAGTTGGCTTTTATAGCAAGTTTAGATAATTCCTGATAATATGGTAGCGACTCTTCATAAAGCTTTTTGCAATGCTCGGGCAACTCACGGGTGGAAGTTGATTGAGGTGCAAAACCTGTGGAAGCATGAACATTTTCATACCAATATTTTGCCCAGATACCGTCTTCTGGCAAGCTTCCAGCTTTCCAGTGAAGCATTGAATCCTTCATGGGCAAGCCGATTGATTCACAAAATTTATTGAGTACCCGAGATGGATTTTTGAGTAATTCGCCAGAGTCAAGGATAATACAAGTTTGATTTTTACTTTTTAAATATGAATAGATTTCAAATTGTCGTTTTATCCCAATATCTGTTTGAGTGGGTGATGCCATGACCTGCGCAAAAGAAGCGATGAGTTGTTTTGGATTTCTGATCAAAAAAATATCTATCCAATTGGTTAAAAATTCCAATTCCATGTCTATTAAATGATGCGCCATGTTTTTAATGAAAACATGTTGATGATTTTCATTGAGGTATTTGATTTGATCAATAACTTTTAGGTGATCCACTGGCTGACTTTCTATTATTTCTTGCTTCCCGGGATGATCGGCATTGGTTAGACTTAGATAATAACTGTAGAAAGGCTCATCTACTACTTTTATATCTCCACGGTGTGCGAAGCTGTACATTAAGGCGGTTGATACATTTCTGGGAGATGAAACAAGATTCAGGATCATGACTTAAATATATTTGAAGACATCAAAACCATCATCCTTCTTAAAGCGTTTCTGCCATATGCGTATTTTAAACGGTTTGTTTTTAATTACAATTCTTTCATCCTGTATGCAATTCAGAATGTCAGAGAAGGATTTTCTTAAAGAATTTCAAAATCGAGATGTAGTTCCAAAACAAGCAAATCTAAAGGTAGATAGCAATAATATTAACTATGTATATACAGATCAGGGGCGGGATGCATTATTGATTTTTGTACATGGATCTCCTGGATCGTGGAGTGCATTTATCGATTTTTTTCAAAATGATAGTTTATTGAATCAATTTGATATGCTTTCGATAGATCGACCTGGATTTGGTGATTCTGATTACGGCAGACCGGTCAAATCACTGGAAAGGCAGGCATTTTTTTTGAGTAAGGTTATTGAGAAGTTTCCACAGAATAAGAAAATCATGATAGGTCATTCTTTGGGTGGTCCGGTCATAGCCCGTATCGCGATGGATTATGCTCACCTAACTCAAGGAATGATTATGGTTGCGCCCTCAATTGATCCAGCGATGGAAAAATACGAATGGTATCGCTCTTGGATCGGTACGCGTATTGTTGGCGCCATGACACCTACAGATTTTTGGGTGAGCAATGAAGAAATCATGCCACTTAAAGCTGAACTTGAACTTATGGTGCCTTTGTGGGAAAATATTAATATTCCTACGGTTGTAGTCCAGGGAACAAAAGATGTGTTAGTACCTAAAGAAAATGCTGAATTTGCTCGGAAAATGATGAACTCAGAAATCCTGACTATTCATTACTTGGAAGGGGTGAATCATTTCATCCCATGGAGTAACCCAGAAGAGATAGTAAAGGCGGTAAATTTAGTGGCCAGATAGTTTATCAATGAGCTTGGCAACCTCATTGGCTTCAAGGGCAATTTTTTGACCAGCTTCTGCGTCAGTACGTGATAGCTGATACGATTCTTTTAGAAGTTGTGTGTACTTGGCCTGGAGCTGAGATTTTTGTTCATGCTTTTTTTTAGAGTCTGTCATAATGTGATAATGCCTTGATTTGCTTAAGCCACCTCAATCTAATAAGATTCAACGTCAATCTGTCTGCCATTTTCATCATGGATGCTCCAATCTCCTGTTTTAACCCCATTTGCGTACTCTCCTTGTGAAAATAAATTTCCATTTTCATGATATTCTTTCCAAAGGCCATTTCTTATCCCTTCTACAAAAATTCCGGTTTCTAATAAATTACCATTGGGATAATGGAATCTTGCTGCGCCATTCTCATATCCGTTTTCATAATTCAAAAAAGAATTAATTTTTCCATCTTCAAAATATTGAATCAAAGTACCCGTGCCATTTTTCAAAGTTCCTGGATCACGTTCTTCTCCCTGTATTGAATAAAATGAAGTCACATTCATTAATCTTCCATTGACCCATTCCTGCTCTTGAGCCAATTGTTCGTTTTTATAAAACAATCCCCATAGGCCATCTTTTTCATCATTGATGTAGCTGCCAATCAGCTTCAAAGTGCCATTTGGGTGATAGCTGATCCATTGATTAGATTTGAGATCATTGATGAATTTGCCTTCGGACTCCAGTTCACCTGATTCATAGAAGTATTTCCAGATTCCTGTTTTTTGATCTTTATAGTATTTTCCTATCGCAAAGAGTTTACCGTTTTCAAGGAAACTGAGCCATTCTCCAGATTTCAGACCATAATTATATTGTCCTTCTACGCTTTTGTTCCCATTTTCATAATATTCCTTGTATTCGCCTTCCAACAATCCATTTTCGAAGTGGAAGATTTTTTCCAGATATCTATTTGGGTGATAAAGCTTCCAAATTCCTGATTCAATACCATTCTCATAGTTCTCAATGGCTTTGACCCGTCCGAAAGAATAATAATAAATCCACTCACCATTGGCCAAACCATTTTTATAGGACTTGCGATAATTCACTGCGCCATTAGGGAAATATTCTATCCAGATTTCATCTTTCTTGCCATCGTTGTAAGTGCCCTTGAGAGCGAGAGATCCATCATCATAATATTCCTGATAAAGGCCATTGAGTTTTCCTAAACTATAATTTGCTTCATTTACTGTCACTCCGTATTTGTCGAACTTTCTGGATGGACCGTCTTTAACTCCTGCTTCAAAATTGGTAAATTCTAAAGGCTCACCATTTTCATAAAAATAGCGCCACAAGCCAGATTGTTTTCCATCTGTAATCCTACCTCTCGCTTTGAGTTGATCATTGTCATATCTAATCTCATAGATACCATTTTGGAGAGAGTCCTGACTCGTTGATGATCCTTGTGCCGATGACACATCCGAGATGCTGTATAGGACTAAAAATAGAAGAAAAGCAAGAGAGATATTTTTTGAAATCATATTATTTCAACATCATCAAAAATCGGGCAAAACTTTCAATCGTAAAAGATTTATAACGATTCCAGTCTTGTACAGGTATGAAACGGCTTATTTTAATAAAGTTGTTTTTATGTACATGTTCAAGCATTGCTGTGTCGTTTAATTGACTTGATAATACATAATTTGATGTTTCGAAATGATATTCCCAAGGAGAACTGGCTACACAAAAATACATGTCCTTTTCATTACTCAAGGATGAGTAAAAATGTTTTGAAAGAGTCTCAATTTGTGCCCCACCTATATGTAACGTGCAACTGAACTGATTACCCCACCAAAGCATAGTTCTGAATGCAAAAACTTCTTTTTGACTAAATAATCTTGGGTAATCCAAAACAAAATAAGGCAGTCCCTGATAGTTTTCTCCTTTCGAAATTTTGCCTGCTTGTAAATAAGTCCCAGCCGGAAAATCGAAATTGACTTCTTGAATTTGGTCATGAATTGATCGCTCAATTTCTGATAAATGCCTGATTATTTTTGTGGAAACAGTATCCTTAAGTCTAAGAAATTTTTGATCTGACAAAATTTCGATTTCTTCTAGACTAGGGTTAAAGTCATCTACCATCTCATCAATGCAGATGCCCAGGTAAATCCGCTTCCGAAAGCAGCGAGGCATACAATGTTTCCTTCTTTAATTCTACCTTCTTGCCATGCTTCACTCAGTGCAATAGGAATAGATGCAGCTGTCGTATTGCCGTACTTCATGATATTGTTAAATACCTGATCGTCCGACAGTCCCATTTTTCTTTGGATAAACTGACTGATTCTAAGGTTGGCCTGATGTGGGATGAGCATATCTATATTTCCTGCAGAAAATCCATTTGCCAGTAAGGCTTCATTGATAACTTCTTCGAAACGTGTAACTGCATGCTTAAAAACAAAATTGCCATTCATGTAGGGATAATAGCTCAAATCATTGTCGTCATTTTCATTCATGATTTGATTTACCCATCGGCTGGTGGCTGGGCTGATCAAAGCCAGTTCCTTCGCATGTTTGCCTTCTGAATGGAGATGGGTTGATAGTATGCCTTTTGAGTTATCATCTGATCGGGAGACGACAACTGCTCCTGCACCATCGCCAAATATGACTGTAACACCTCGGCCTCTTGTCGTTTTGTCCAGTCCGCCACTGTGATACTCAGAACCAATTACAAGGATGTTTTTATACATACCTGTTTTAATGAATTGATCAGCTACAGACAATCCGTATACAAATCCCGAGCATTGATTTCTGACATCCAAGGCACCAACCTCTTTAATGCCTAGCAATTCTTGCACTTGTACGCCAGGTCCAGGAAAATAATAATCTGGACTCAAAGTAGCGAAAACAATAAAATCAATGTCATCTGGTGTTAGCTCTGCATTTTGTATTGCGATTTTGGCAGCTTTTGTGCCCATTGTAGAGGGCATGTCATCGGATTTTGGATCTATCCATCGGCGTTCTTTTATTCCAGTTCGCTCTTGAATCCATTCATCTGTGGTTTCCATGAAGGATTCCAAATCCTTATTAGTCACTATTTTTTCGGGAACATAATGACCAATACCGCTGATTTTAGATCTGTACATTGTGGGGTGTTTTATATTATTAGTTTTAAAATCTAAATAATTTACTAAAGTTTATTGAATCTTGAAATCCTTATGATGGGTGATCTCTTCACCTTTTGCATCATGTATTTCAAATTTATCTCTGTAAATGATACGACCTGATTGAATTATTTCAACCTTAAATATTTCATCTGAAATGATTTTGGTTGTGTACATTCCTTTGGAATCTGTTGTGGCATGAAAATATTCATCCAAATATTGTGAAGGATGAAATCGGATTTGAGTATTCGCTAATGGCGTGCCGTCACTACCGGTCAGTCTTCCGGTGATATTTACCTTTTCAACTTCCCAGAAAAAGTAGATGTCATTCCCTCCTTTAGAATGAATTCTATTCGAAACAAAATACCCTGATGTCTGATCCTCATTCATTTTAAAATGAAATTCATCATTTGGAGAATTTATTGGCCATCCCATGTTTTTAGGAGGCGACCATTTGAATGCAGTCATGTCTAATGTACTATAATAGACATCCTTTCCACCAACTCCACCTGGTCTGTCAGATATGAAATAAATCGTTTTTTCATCTGGAGAAAGGTAAGGACTATCTTCATTGAAACTTGTGTTGATATCCGCTGAAAAAGTTTCAGGTCTTGTCCACTTATTTTTTTCGGGATCAATGTATGATTCATAGAGATCTAAGCCAGCTCCCTTTTCATCTGATGAAAAGATGATGCGATCTTCATGTTCATTGATGTAGAAGTGCGAATGCAAATGATTATTTGTTATTCTGCTGTCGAATTCGATTGGTAGGGTCCAGGTTTCAGCACTGGCTTGACTAAAATAAAGATCACCTCCATTTTCTTCCCTAAAAAGGAACAATTTTCCGTCATTATTAACCACTTCTATGTTGGCTGTCTTTTCATCAAAAGTCCCCAGATTTCTGACTTCCTTTAATGAACCCCAACCATTTTCGTCTTTTTTGGAATAATAAATTTTATACTCAACTGGGTAGATTGATCCTCTCGATGAAGCAAACAATAATTCCTTTTTGTCTTCAAAATAAACTGGAGTTAGCTCATCAGCTTCTGAATTTATAGGACTTTCAAGCTGATGTATTTCATAATTATCAGCATCATCAAAAAAAGACATCAAATGGGCAGTCGTTGAAATAAGTTTTTTCACCTCTTCACTTTCATTATTTCCATTGTATTCAAGCTTTTGGTGATATTGCTTGAATGCAAAAGAAGCATCCTCGAACAAGTATTTAGACATGTAAATCTTTCCCAGCCAATAGTAATAGTTCTCATCAGAAGCATAAGATTCTTCCAAATCGAGATATGCATCAATAGATCTATCTGGAGAAAGCATCAATGAGCAAACTTCTATTTTGTATTCAGTAGCTTCATGCTTTGGGTCAAAAGTGGCAACTTCTAGATATTCAGCAAGTGCGGTAGTATAGGCTTCTCTCTCAATGGCCGTTTCAGCATCTTCATAAATTCGAAGGTGTTTTTGCGAAAAAGATGTGAATGTAATTAGGATAGCCCCTAAACTTAATATTGCTGGCAATAGTGATTTTGATCCGAGATTCATAACTGCCAATTTCGGCAAATTCTTTGAAAATTGGATAATTATCGTTGTTATTCGATTATCAGAATCTCAATTCTTCGGTTTAATTCACGGCCATTTATCTCATCATCATTGGAGGCAAGTGGCATTGTCTCTCCATAACCTTTGGCTATCATGCGATTCTTGGCAATACCTTTAGTTTCAAGCCATTTTTTCACGGCTTTTGCGCGGTTTTCAGAAAGCCGTAAATTCCCTTCCGCACTGCCAATATTATCTGTATGCCCACCAATCTCGATTTTAAGATTCGGGTTGTTTTTCAAAGTTTCATAAATTTTGCTTAAAACTTCATCAGACTCCTGAGTCATTTGGGAGGTACCAAATTCGAAATAAATGTTGTTGATAATCGATTTATTTCCTGTTCGATACTTGTTGCCTAGTTCTTCCACTTTAACAACAGGTGCGCTTTTGGTTTCTACTTTGGCTTCCGGTTCGGTTATTTTTGGTTCAGGCTTTGCTTCAACGATAATTGATTTTTCAGGTAGTACAGGCGGAGTTTTTACAACGACGGTCTCAACAACTTTAGGTGTTATTTTGGTAATGGCTGCAGTTTTTTCCTGATAAATCTTGATTTCTTCTTCGGTGGCATTTTTGTCTATACCATAAAAATCCTGAACATGTGTGATCGTTTCGCCCTTGGAATCATGGATTTCATAGGTGGCAACCCCAAGTGTATCCAATCCACTTATAATCTCGACTCTGAATTGTTCGTCAGAGATGATTTCAGTTCTGTATTTTCCATTCTCATCAATTGGCGATCTGAAATATTCGACTAAATACTGTGAAGGGTGAAAGCGAATTTCGCCTGATGAGAGCGCTTGATCGGTAAGTGCATTTAACACACGACCCTCAACAAATGCCTTTTCTATTTCCCAATAGAAATAAATATCATAATCTCCCTTTGAATAGATTCTGTTGGAAATGAGATAACCTGATTTTTGGTCTTCATTCATTTTGAAATGAATATCATCATCTGGAGAGTTGATTGGCCAGCCTAAATTCTTAGGTTCTCCCCAGGTTTTTGTGCTATTATCAAATTGAGAAACATAAACATCAAATCCTCCTACACCACCAGGTCGTCTCGAACTGAAATACAATTTTTGCTCATCCGGTGATAAATAAGGGCTTTCTTCATCTGATGTGGAATTGATTGTTTCAGAAAGGGGTGTCGGTTTTGACCATTTTCCCGTGTTTGGATCTTTGAAGGATTCATGTAAATCCAATCCATTGTGTTTGTGCTTACTTACGAAAATGATTCTGTCTTCATGTTCGTTGATGTAAAAATGAGAAGCCAGATTCTTTGAGGAGATTTTACTATCAAATTCTTTAGGAGCATTCCATCCAGAATCGTTTGGTTCAGAGTAGGTTAATATTCCTTTTTTCTTATCAAACAGAAATAATTTACCATCTTCATTGACCACTTCTACATTGGCATTTTCCTTATCAAAAACACCAAGAGAAGTTAATTCTGTTGGTTTAGACCATTCATAGTCTGAATGGATGCTGTGATATATTTTGAATTCCTCACTTTTAGTTTGACTTGCTGAGGCATAAATCAGTTCCTTTTTTTTCTCGAAATACACCGGGCTCATTTCAGCATATTTCCCATTTATCGGAGCATCGAGTTGATGTATTTCAAAATCGTCAGTATGGTCAAAAAAGCTAACTAATCTTTCGGCCTCTTTGATGAAATCCTTGGTTTCATCTACTATTTCTTTGCTTTTGAATGCCTTTATTTTTAGAAAATCTTTCCAGGCTTCCACCGCCTCAGGGAACATGTACCTGTTGGTGTAAATTCTCCCCATCCAATAGTTGAAAAATTTGTCCGATTTGCCTTTAGTTTCTGTATAAGAGAGGATATGATCTAACGGTCTTTCTCTATGTTCTTTTTGAAGAAGGTGACAAATTTCAAGTCGGTAGTCAGCATCTTTATATTTCGGATTTATGGATATCAATTCATCAAACAGGACAATGGCATCAACGAAAGATTCTTCATAAAATGCTTCCATTGCATTTTTGTAGATGGATTCTTCCTTTTGCGCATTTGCAGAATTGGATTGTAATAGGGCTGTTATGCATATAAGCATAGCCCATAGGATGTTGACGGATTTTTGTTGAGCCATAACAATAACTAAATTCAAACTCTTACCAATATGTAATTTCTATTATCAGAAAAGCGTGTAATTACCATGCTGATCTGATGGCTGGGTGGGTTCGATCAAACTTTGATCGTATATTTTCAAGTTGTTAATCAGTGGACTTACCGGGTGGTAATTTAAATCATTTTGTGAAATATTTTCAAGTATAGCCTTAACTAGGTCTAAGTTCGAATAATCAGAGAGCCATTTTTTGGTTGTTTCAAAATCTAAAATAGCTGGTTTATCTTCTTGAAAAGCATTTAATGGTGCTGTAGCAGCCGTTGTAATCATGTTGAATGACCGGGAGATGGTACCATCAAAATCCTCATATTCTTCCCAAATACCAGCAATTGCAAATAGTTCTCTATTCCCTTTGTAGAAATAATAGGGCGCCAGCTGCTTTTTTGAAAGTCTTTTCCAAGTATAAAAACCATCTACCAGCACAATGCACCTATTTTCCATTAATGGCTTTTGGTACATGGGTTTATCTATTAATAAAGATGCAGAAAGATTAAAAAGACGCTGACTTATTGATTTGTTGTTTGATAATTTTGAAATCAAACCCCAATGAAATAGTTGGATCTGATCCGGTTTTTTATTGGTTATAATCGGAAGTTTCTGAGTGGGAGCTGCATTAAAAGTAGGTTTAAAACCAGCTTCAATTTTTGCTCCAAATTTCTTTTCCAATTCTTCCGCTGAAGCACCGATGGTCAACCTGTCGTACATATGGGTGAAAGTTACAACGATAGACGCTTTATCCGAAACTTTTAATGCATTTCACAGAAATTAAGGGCTTTTTTCTCAGACCAATGATAGCCATCAGAATCAAACAAGGTATATCCCACATGTCCACCTTGATTGGTTATTTCATAGTGTATTGATTTGGATTGTTTTCCTAATTCAGGATTCAGGGTTATCGGAGTGAGCAGCGGATCATTGTAGGCATTCAAAATAAGTGTCGGGATTGAAATGCCTTTGAGATAATTGATTGAGCTATTTTTTTCATAATAATCGTCAGCGCCATTAAAACCATGAATGGGAGCTGTGAAGTATTCGTCAAAACTTCTGATGCTTTTGACCAGTTTCAAATACTCAAGATTCATTGAGCCGGGTAAGGACTTTTCCTTGAGTAAAATTTTCTCTCTCAGATTTCTTAAAAAACGTTTTTGATAAAGGAAGCATGTGGGTTTGTCCAGATTATCTGCTCCAGATGCCAAATCTAGCGGAACAGAGATTGCCACTGCTCTTTTAATTCTATCATCTCTTTTGGCTTCTCCAAGATATTTTAGAGTCAGATTGCCGCCCAGACTGAAACCAATTAATGTGATGTCATTGTATTTTTTCAATCCTTCTGAAATGACCAAATCAAGGTCATAAGTAGCTCCACTATGGTAAAAAATACGTGTTTTGTTTACCTCACCGCTACATCCACGAAAATTCCAGGCGCAAACATCATATCCTTGATTACTGAATATTTTGGCCATTCCTAACACATAGGCTCTATCTGAGCTGCCTTCAAGGCCATGCTGCAAGATTATGAGCTTGCTATTTCCATTTTTAATCCAATCCAAATCCAAGAAATCTCCATCAGGAGTAGTTATTCTCTGTCTATTTCTTTTAGGGACATTTTTCACTTTTCGAAAAATGGCAGGGTAAATAGTTTCAACGTGCCCGTTGAATAAAGTGAAAGGTCTTTTGTATTGATCAGTCAAGATTTCAGATATTTTCATAAAAATGAACAATTCTGCTTAATTAGATTTATTATTCTGTAATTAAAAGAATCAGAAGTGTTGCTAAAAAATTGACATGGCTTAACTTTGAAATTCGATTTAAAACTTAATGCTTGATTAATGGCCGAAGTAATTAGAATGCCAAAGATGAGTGACACCATGGAAGAAGGTGTGATTGCATCCTGGATTAAAAAAGAAGGTGATGTAGTAAGCTCAGGGGATATCCTGGCAGAAGTGGAAACGGATAAGGCTACCATGGAATTGGAATCTTATCAAGATGGTGTGCTTTTGCATATCGGAGTAAAAGAAAAAGATGCCGTTCCTGTCGATGGTGTGATTGCCATTATTGGAGAGAAAGGTGAAGATATTTCTGCTTTACTCAAGGAAATCGAAGGTGGTGCTGCTCCAGCTAAGGCAGAAGAAGCTGCTGCCCCTGCAAAAAGCGAATCTAGTCCTGCGCCGGCTGTCGATACTTCAAACATCAATGCTACGGTCATTACTATGCCAAAGATGAGTGATACGATGCAAGAAGGTGTAATCGCGTCATGGTTGAAAAAAGAAGGAGATTCAATTTCTTCTGGTGATATTATCGCAGAAGTTGAAACTGACAAAGCGACAATGGAACTGGAGGCTTATGAAGATGGAGTTTTACTTCACATTGCCGTTCCTGCTGGTGGGTCAGTAGCTATAGATGGCCCAATTGCCGTAGTTGGGGAAAAAGGCGCGGATTGGAAAACATTACTTCAAGCTCAAGCATCTGGAGGATCTTCACCAGCCGCTGCACCTGAAAAAACAGAGGCCAAGCCGGAAGAAAAACCAGTGGCGACTGCATCTTCAGCGCCTAGTGCAACACCAGTTGCTGCGAACTCCAATGGACGTGTAATTGCATCCCCATTGGCGAAAAAAATAGCGAAAGAAAAAGGTGTGGATATCGCTCAAGTAGCCGGATCAGGCGAAGGTGGTCGAATCATCAAAAAAGATATAGAATCATTTCAGCCATCGTCTGCACCAGCATCATCAGCTGCGTCAGCTTCGAAAGTTGCAATCCCTACAAATGTTGGTCAGGAAAGCTTTGAAGATGTGCCAGCGACGCAAATGCGTAAGGCAATTACCAGAGCTCTGAGTGCAAGTCAGTTTGGCGCGCCGCATTTCTATCTCACTATGGAGATGGATATGGACAAAACCATTGAAGCACGAAACAGCCTGAATGAAATATCTCCAGTGAAAATTTCTTTCAATGATATTGTGATCAAAGCTGTGGCTGCTGCTTTGAGAAAACATCCAGATGTAAATACTTATTGGATCAGCGATACGAACAGCATCAGAAAGAACCATCACATAAGTATTGGTGTGGCTATGGCCGTAGCTGAAGGTTTGATTGTCCCGGTTGTGAAATTTGCTGACAATAAATCACTGGCGCAAATTTCTGCTGAGGTTAAAGATTTTGGAGCAAGAGCCAAAGAGAAGAAAATAAAACCAGAAGAGATGCAGGGCAATACATTTACTGTGTCAAATCTTGGTATGTTCGGTATTGAAGAATTTACCTCGATTATCAATGCACCGGAATCATGTATTTTGGCTGTAGGTGCTATCAGACAAGTTCCTGTTGTTAAAAATGGTGCAATAGTACCAGGAAACACCATGAAGGTAACTCTGACTTGTGATCATAGGACAGTAGACGGAGCTGTAGGTTCTGCTTTCTTGCAAACATTGAAGGGATTCATTGAGGATCCTGTGAGAATTTTGATCTAATTGAAAACTTATAAATCAATGTCCTGTTAAAGCAACAGGACATTTTTTTTATGGATAAAATCAACATATTAGCGATAGTAGCTCATCCCGACGATGTGGAGCTTTCTTGTGCAGGCACATTGATTGTTCACCAGCAGCAGGGTTACACCACAGGGATTATTGATCTTACCCAAGGCGAAATGGGCACAAGGGGCACACCTGAACAGCGTATGATGGAAGCAGCCGATGCTGGGCGCATCATGCAATTGTCTATCAGGGAAAACATGGGTTTTGCTGATGCTTTTTTTGAGAATAATCAGGAAAACCAATTGAAGCTGATTGCTAAAATTAGAAAATATCGACCTGATATTGTTATTACCAATGCGCTATATGATCGTCATCCAGATCATGTCAGGGGTGCTAAGCTGGTTGAGGAGGCCACATTTAAAGCGGGCCTTAAAATGATAAGTACGCTTGATGATGCGGGAAATATTCAAAATGCATGGCGACCTGCCAAACTTTTGCATTGTATTCAAAGTACATCATTGACTCCCGATTTTTACGTAGATATATCGACAGCCCAAGCAATAAAGATGGAGGCTATCCGAGCCTTCAAATCACAATTTTTTGATCCTAATAGCACAGAACCACAAACCTATATTTCCAAGCCCGAATTTATGGAAATGATTGAGGCAAGATCTAAAGAATATGGCCATAGAATTCAAGTGGATCACGCAGAAGGCTTTTGCTACAATCAGGCACTAGGAGTGAAAAACTTATTTCATTTCACATAAAAATTAGCTTCCTGATCAAATTTTCTAATCATAGTGAGTTTCATTTCCTTTGTGCCATCAAAAGCTTTTTGCTTGATTTGTTGGAGATTTAGCCAGCCTAAAGCATCAATGATGTCTATGTTTTCATAAAAGGAGTCCCGCATAAAATGCACAAATTTTAAGGCTCTAAATCCGTCAAACCATTGAAAAAATCGGTTCATAAAAATTGTGCGATTTGGTGCATTTTTTTTCATTTTTTCCAAATCTCCTGTGAAATCTAATTGCTTGAGAAACGCAACAACATTGGCTGAATAACCAACCGTTTCAAAGTCTGGAAAATCAAATAAATAGCTGGAGGTAGTTTCTAGAAATTGTTTCAATTCAGCGAAAATCATTGGATTATAAACCTTATAACCATCATTATCTTGTTTCAAATAATTTGCAACAGCATGACCTGTGCCAAATGGAACCCTGTCCGAAACCCTATCTGATGGGAAAATAGTCGCATCATTTATTTCACCAATTCCTCCTAGTGGCATCATTTTGTGAATAAAGTAAAAATCTTCTGCGGCCTGCCTGCTATTCATCCCACCTTGCTTTTGATACGCCTTTGATTTCACTGTAATGCAAGATCCTAAAGTTTGAAAGGCAAATGGAAACCTGGCCCATCTCAAAGCATTGATGTAATACCTCAGATAAAGTTCGTAATTAATAATTGCCTCAATATTTGATCCGCTCAAATCATGCTCATAATGCACCAGTCCAACTTGATTATTCTTGTTAGAATAGAATTTTTTAATTTCTGAAAAGTAATTTGGCGAGCATTTACAATCAGCATCAAAACAGGCAATTACCCCATTTTTCTTTTGAGATTCAAATAGCCTTACTGCCTCATCCATGCCAATTTTTCGCGCCAATCCTACGCCCGCTTTTTTATCAGGAAGTTGGATGAGTTTGAAAAGGACGGGAATCTCGAAATGATTGCTTGTTAGTTGTGATATTGTTTCTTGATTGTTTTTAGTCACGTAATCAGATTCTGTTTCTGCTTCATTGACAATTAGGATAATCAAAACATTGTCTTTTGCTTTACAAGCCTCAAGCGAGCGTAGCGCTTTAATGATATAGGGTTCATTGAAACAAGGAATAACCACTACAATCTCAAGATTTTTGTTTGGCTCATATTCTGGAAACTCAGTTTGAGGCCAGGCATATCTATTGAGGTATAAACTCATGGTGACAGTCGCTTTACTTGCCAATCATTATTTTCTCTTGAAAATAACAGCCGATCATGAAGCCTGCTCGGACGCCCTTGCCAAAATTCAATCGTATTAGGAATCACTCGATATCCACCCCAAAAATCAGGTAATGGTATTTCCCCATGTTTGAATTTTTCCTTCATTTCTTGCATTTTCATTTCAAGTATGCTTCTGGAGGTAATGACCTGACTTTGATGTGAAACCCATGCCCCAAGTTGACTTCCTTTCGGTCGGCTGAGGAAATATTTTAGTGATTCACTTGTAGATACTTTATCGACAACACCAGTGATAGAAACTTGTCTCTCTAATCCATACCATGGAAACAAAAGACTCACATTGGGGTTTTCCTCGATTTGCTGCGCTTTTCTGCTTTTATAATTAGTATAAAAAACAAAGCCCTGCTCATCAAAAGCTTTGAGCAAAACAGTTCTCTGATATACCTGACCATTTGTGTCAACTGTTCCCAAAATCATAGCATTTGGTTCCAGTAATTCAGAAGAGATTGCTTCCTGAAACCATTTTTCAAATTGCACGAACGGAGATCGATCAACTGATCCAATATCTAATTCTGCTTTGGTGTATTCTTTTCTAAGACTGGCTACATCAGTGTCCATATGACTTCAAATCAGGGGGAATAATGTTTATGTTTGTTTTATAAATCAAAGATAGGTATTCCGATTGCGCTCATAGGCAGGAGCCTTAAAAAAGGAATTATTTAAGATGAAATTAAGAATTGATTTGAGTGTGGATAGTAGCCAGGAATGGCTGGATGCGGTGATGAATGATTTTGATGAGTTTTTGAAAGATCATGCCAATTGTGAACGAAAAGCCTCAGCCATGGCAATGAGTTTTGTTGCCAAATATCCTGATAGAATAGATATTATCCCTGAATTAATCGACACGGGAGTTGAGGAGTTGGAGCATTTTAGGCAAGTTTATGAAATCATGGCTAGTCGCGGAATTCAGTTGACACATGAAATTTCACAAGATATTTATGTAAAGCAACTTATTGACAAATGTCGAAGTGGGAGGGAAGAGCGATTTATGGATAGGCTTTTACTTGCCTCCATTGTTGAAACCAGGGGAGCGGAGCGCTTCAGAATGGTTTATGAAGCCTTGGAAGAACCTGAGTTGAAAAAATTCTACCAGCAACTTTGGGCGTCAGAAGCAAAACATGGGGAGATATTCGTTCGCATGGCCTTAAACTATTTTGAAGAAGCAAGTGTCTACCAAAGGTTGGAAGAAATGAAACTAGAGGAGGCAGAGATATTATGTAGTTTACCAATTAAACCAGCATTGCACTAATGGATTATTTTGTTCATGATGAAATAGTAGCACCGGAAAGAGGAGATTTATTGATTTCTGAGCCTTATCTGCCAGATCCAAATTTTGAGAGAACTGTCATTTATTTATGTGAGCATGACGAAAATGGATCGTTTGGTTTTGTATTAAACAGACTTTCACCCAATAGTTTGGATGAATTAATTGGTATTTCAGGATTTGAGGCTACCGTGCTAGTAGGAGGTCCCGTACAGCAGGACACATTGCATTTTTTGCATAAGGATACATTGCCAGTAGCCACGCGCAAAGAAATATCCAATGGGATTCACTGGGGTATTGATTTTGATGGACTTATGGAGTCAATTGAAAATAAAGTGGTAGACCCGAATGACCTTAAATTTTTTGTTGGGTATTCAGGTTGGTCTGAGGGTCAGCTAATGGAAGAAATTCACGCCAAGTCGTGGATTGTATACAAGCAAGCAACTCAGGATATGGTATTTAATACAAATCCTACCCAACTTTGGCAAAATGTATTGGAAGAAATGGGTGGAAAATTTAAAGTAATATCGAAATACCCGCTTGACCCCAGACTGAATTAATTAATTAGCTTTGAATAAAATTTGAATAGATTATCCGAGATATGGAGAAGGATGAAAAACTTACTGATGCTACAGACTTAAGTCAAGAGGATCAGGATTCAGTTCAGGAGCAGCCTGAATTATCAAAAGAAACTGAAGAAACGAGTCTGCAAGAAGTAGCACGTGCCGAGTCAGTTACTGTGGAGCCCAAATCACCTCCTGCGGTTGAAAGTGAGGCTACTGAAGCGAGTGATGACGAGGAGGAGGAATCTGATGATGACGATGCTGATCCATTGGCGCAGCTTCATCTGGAGGAAGCAGACAAACAGGAAATATTCCTTGCGTTAAAGCAATTTGCTGCGACTGAAGACATGCGGATGTTGGATCGTGCGCTCAAGGAAATAAAACCTTATTATGACAAACTTCATCATTTAGAAAAGGATGAGGCACTCAAAGCTTTCCTGGCAGAAGAAGGTAATGAAGAAGCTGATTTTCAGTTTAAGTCTGATGAAGTTGACAGCAGTTTCTTTTTATTATACAATACACTTCGAGATAAGAAACAGAAATATTTTTCTCAACTCAGCAGGGACAAAGAGCAAAATCTGAAGAGAAAAAATGAGTTGTTGGATCAAATCCGCGACTTGGTAGATGGTGAAGAAACCAACGCATCAATGGCTGAGATGAAAAATCTTCAATCCGAATGGAAGACAATCGGCCAGGTTCCTTCACAATATGCAAAGACACTTTGGGCTAATTATAATGCCCTAATTGATAGGTTTTATGACAACAGAAGTATCTATTTCGAACTTAAAGAATTAGATAGGAAAAAGAACCTTGAGGCTAAAGTAGAGCTATGTGAAAAAGCTGAAGCTTTGGAAGCTCTGGATAATTTGAAAAATGCCATTTTCCAACTCAACGAACTTCATGACGAATTCAAGCATATTGGTCCGGTTCCTAAAGATGATCAGGAAGCATTATGGGAAAGATTCAAGACGGCCTCTGACAAGGTTTATTCCAAAAGAAAAGATTATTTTGATGAGCTGAAAACGAAGCTAAATGAAAACGTTGAGGCCAAATTAGCGATTGGAAAGGAGGCTGAAGATTTTGTGAGTTTCACTTCTGATCGAATTAGTGATTGGAATAAGAAAACAAAACAAATTCTTGAATTACAAAAGAAATGGGATGCTATTGGCGGTTTGCCAAAGGAAAAATCTAAAGATGTAAACAAGCAATTCTGGGGAAATTTCAAAAAATTCTTTGCCAATAAAAGTGAGTTTTTCAAAAAGCTGGAAAGTGAGCGAGAAGGAAATCTTGAATTGAAAAAAGAATTGCTGAAAAAAGCTTTGGAACTGAAAGAAAGTACAGAATGGGATAAGGCAGCCAATGAGCTGAAAAAACTGCAGCAGGATTGGAGAGATATCGGGCCCGTTCCAGAAAAGCACCGAAACGACATCTATCAGAAATTCAAAGCAGCATGTGACGCATTTTTTAATAGAAAAAGATCTGAAGGATCAGGTCAAAGTGCGGAGTTCAAAGAAAACCTGAAGAAAAAGGAAGATATATGCTCCATGCTGGAGGCTTATCTCAATACAGATGAAATTGCGTTGGACGAGGTTTATGGTTTGTTGGATCAATATGCCGATGTTGGATTTGTTCCAAAGGAGTCTATTGATGACATACATAAGCGATTTGATGGTATTATGGATAAGCTTCTTGGTTTCGAAGAACTCACCGATGTACAACGAGCGGAACTTGAAATAAAAATTCAGGTAAACAAACTTAAGAATAGTCCACACGGAGCTCAAAAGCTCAATAGGAAGGAAAGCTCAATTCGTAGAAGAATTAACGAGCTAGAGAATGAAATCTCCACTTGGAAGACAAACATGGATTTCTTTGCTGCATCGAAAAATGCAGATAAATTAAAAGATGAGATGTCTGGTAAAATGGATAAGGCAGAAGAAGAAATTCGCGATTTAAAGAACCAGTTAGAGGTTTTTAAAAATTTATAATTTTTTTTTCATCTGAGGTTTGGAATCCAAGTTTGAAATTTTACATTTGCACTCGCTTTGAATGAAGCGGATAAAGATTTCACTGCGAAGCAGTAAATCAGGCCTCCTTAGCTCAGCTGGTAGAGCAACTGACTTGTAATCAGTAGGTCATTGGTTCGATCCCGATAGGAGGCTCTTATAAAGGTAGTTACAGAAATGTAGCTACCTTTTTTATTTCCCAGCGCACAAAAAATTCCTCAAAATCATGTTCATTTGAACATGATTTATGCGCTTATTCTTATTGGAGGGAAAAGCACCCGAATGGGAGAGGATAAATATCTCATGGAGGTAAATGGAAAACCTCAGTATCAGCATCTTTATGAGCTTTTGTCTGAGATGAAAATACCAACTTACTTATCCTGCAATGAGCTTCAGCACAAAGTTATTTCTGATCAATACAGAAAAATCGTTGATCGCTTTCCAGATTCCGGACCGATCGGAGGAATCGTGTCGGCTACATATGTTCACCCGGAATCGAGTTGGCTGGTGATAGCATGTGATCTTGTGCGAGTAACCGAAGAAGCAATTGCCAGACTCATAGCTGAAAATAAGGACACATACGATGTAGTCACCTTTAAATCCACACATCAAAAATATTTCGAGACAACCTTATCGATATATAATCCTGGGGCTTTTGGTGTGCTGAGAGAAGCATTGAGATTGAGACAATTGAAGTTGCAAACCACTCTCAAAAAATGTGTGGTACATATCCTTGAAGTACAAGATGTATCATTTCTTAAAAATGTGAATACTAGGGAAGACTTAAAAGATCTTTGATCCATCATGTTTGGTAGTTGGTTAATTACATGATGCACTTGCATCTTACGTTTTAATAATCATATTAAACGTGTCACATTAATCCAACTGTTTGAACTAAGTTTTTCAATAATTCAATATTTATCCTCATCTCAATTAAGCTATATCTTTGCAACTGAAATGCTGCAAACGATTAATGTGGTAATTACAATCTGGTCATGAGTGAATTGAATCAAGAAGAATCTGTAGGTGATAAGGTAAGTCAGGAAGAAATTGAAAAATGCATTTCTATATTGCAGAATTTGTCTTTAAACCTTAGTCAGGTTTTTGAATTACCAGAAGAAACCAGAATTTCCTTGATGAAAGCTGCAGGTCAAATATCACGACCTCAGAAAGAACTTTTTCAACAGGCTAAAAAAGACGCAGAGAAAGCATTAAAACGTAAAAAAGCTGAGCAGGAGCGTCACGCCAGAAAAGAGACAGGAATCCGTGCGGCAAGGGAAGCAACGATTTTTTCTGCTCCAAAACTTTTAGGTATTTCTGATCTGATGGCCAAACAGCTTGGTGAGCTTAATTCTCCACGCAATTGCTACGTCTGCAAAAAGGAATATACCCAACTACACCATTTCTATGACACCATGTGCAAGGAATGTGGTGACTTCAACTACGCCAAACGATTTCAAACTGCTGATCTTACAGGGCAAGTTGCAATCGTCACTGGTTCTCGTTTGAAGATTGGTTATCACATTACATTGATGATGTTGCGGGCAGGAGCCACGGTCGTCGCGACAACCAGATTCCCTGTTGATTCCGCTTTGCGCTTTTCGAAGGAGGAGGATTTTACCGAATGGGGTCATCGCCTTAAGATTCATGGTCTCGATCTCAGACATATTCCAAGTGTGGAGATATTCTGTAATTTCATTGAGTTGCAGTATGACCGATTGGACATACTGATCAACAATGCTGCACAGACTGTGAGGAGGCCGGCTGGATTTTATCAACACCTGATGGCAAATGAGGAAAAGCCTATTGAAAAGCTGCCACCTTATGCTCAGGATCTGCTCTCTGATCATAATTATTGTTTGAAAGAACTTCGGGAATTAACCACGATTAGTTCCAAGGAACAAAATAAAAATCTACCGGTCTCATGGCATGCACCCGAACCAGGGATTGGTATCAGGTCTTCAGCAAAGCTTTCACAGATTCCATACAGTTTTGACAATTCGTTGAGTAAGGAGGAGATCTTTCCTGAAGGGAAATTGGATGCGGATTTGCAGCAAGTGGATTTGAGAAAAACCAATAGCTGGCGACTGAAATTGGGTGAAATTGAAACACCAGAAATGGTCGAAGTGCAACTCGTAAATGCCGTGGCTCCTTTTGTGCTTTGCAATCGTCTTTCCCGACTGATGCGTAAGGAAAACACAGGAATGAAACACATCATCAATGTGTCGGCAATGGAAGGGAAGTTTCAGCGATTCAGAAAAGAAGACCGCCATCCGCATACAAACATGGCTAAGGCAGCTTTGAACATGATGACACATACATCGGCTTCCGATTTTGCCAAAGATGGAATTTTTATGAATGCAGTCGATACTGGTTGGGTGACAGATGAAGATCCTGTGGAATTGGCAAAAATGAAAGAAGATTTACATGATTTCCAACCACCTTTGGATATTGTAGATGGTGCCGCCAGAGTGATGGATCCATTGTTTGATGGCATCAATACAGGTAAACATTGGTGCGGTAAATTTTTGAAAGACTATTTTCCTATTGATTGGTAATCGAATTTTCTTTGGTTTGGATTTTTAGCTATTTCTTAAAATCAAAATCATGATCTTGCATAATCAAATTAAGCCATTGATTTTTTGAAAGACATCCTCATCCTTACTCCGCCATTCACGCAGCTCAATACGCCTTATCCGGCCACAGCTTATCTGAAAGGTTTTTTGAATACAAAAGGAATTTCTTCCTTTCAGATGGATTTGGGAATTGAGGTGATATTGGAACTTTTCTCCAAAGAAAACCTCAATCATTTATTTGATTTGGCACAGCAAAATGGGCGGATCGCTTCGCCCAATGCACAGAGAATCTATGCGCTAAAGGAGGATTATATCCAGACGATTACTTCCGTTATCAGCTTTTTGCAAGGTCATAATCACACTTTTGCCAGACAGATTTGTTCAGACAATTTTCTCCCTAAGGCCTCTCGATTTAATCAGCTGGATGAACTGGATTGGGCATTCGGAACGATGGGCATGCAGGACAGGGCCAAGCATCTCGCCACGCTTTATCTGGAAGATCTTTCAGACTTTATTGTGGAATGCATTGATGAACATTTTGGATTCAGCCGATACGCCGAGCGATTGGGGAGAAGTGCCAACAGCTTCGATCCGCTTTATTCACAGCTTCACAAAGAGCACTCCTTTATTGATGAGCTCAGTTTGAAAATACTGGATGAAAGAATCCAAAAAGTGCAGCCGAAATTGGTTTGTATTTCTGTGCCTTTTCCCGGGAACTTGTATAGTGCCTTTCGTTGCGCACAGTATATCAGAAAGCATTATCCCACCATCAAAACCTCTATGGGTGGTGGATTTCCGAATACCGAGTTAAGGGAAGTTTCTGATCCGAGGGTTTTTGATTTTTTTGATTTTATCTCGTTGGATGATGGCGAGTTGCCGATCGAATTGATTTGGTCAAATGTGGTACACGCCACACCAGATAATCCCAATCACAAAATGTTCAAGCGGACATTTCAGAAGATTGATGGCAAAGTCATTTATAACAATCAATCACCGAAGCACGACTACAAACAAAATGAAGTCGGTACGCCGGATTATTCTGATCTGCTACTTGATCAATATATTTCGGTCATAGAAATAGCCAATCCGATGCACAGTTTGTGGAGCGATGGTCGGTGGAACAAGCTCACTATGGCGCATGGTTGCTATTGGGGAAAATGTACGTTTTGTGACATCTCGCTTGATTATATCAAGTTGTATGAGCCGATAGCTGCCAGGACACTCGTAGATAGGATGGAGGCGATGATTGAGCAAACGGGCGAACGTGGATTTCATTTTGTCGATGAAGCTGCGCCACCAGCTTTGATGCGTGAAGTGGCTTTTGAGATTCTTAGGCGGAAGTTAACTGTGACTTGGTGGACCAATATTCGTTTCGAAAAAAGTTTTACCCGAGACCTTTGTCTCCTTTTGAAAGCTTCAGGATGTATAGCTGTTTCCGGAGGTTTGGAGGTTGCTTCTGATCGGTTGCTCGCTTTGATCGACAAAGGAGTAACGGTGGAGCAGGTAGCCCAAGTAACACATCACTTCACAGAAGCAGGAATCATGGTGCATTCCTATCTCATGTATGGATACCCCACACAAACCGTTCAGGAAACAGTTGACAGTTTGGAGATGGTACGTCAGATGTTTGAGCTGAATATCATCCAATCGGGATTTTGGCATCAATTTGCCTTAACCGCACACAGTCCTGTTGGACTCAACCCATCTGATTTTGGCATTGTTCCAGATATTAAGGAATACACGTTTGCGAATAATGATATCGAATTCAAAGACAAGACCGGCATTGATCATAATCGATTCAGTTTTGGTTTGAAAAAATCGCTTTTCAACTTCATGCACGGTTTATGTTTTGAGTATCCATTGCAGGAATGGTTTGATTTTAAAATTCCAAAAACAACAATCCCTAAAGATTATATTTCCTCATGTCTTGATCCTGTAAATGCATTTCTGACCAAAGATTCAGGAAAAGTAATTTGGCTTGGCGGAGCTCCAACAGTTTCATCTTTCGAAAAAAAGAAAAAGGGCAATAATTATAAGATGTTGCAACTACATTTTCATGACAAGCAAGAAAGCTTTGAAATTAGTTTAGATCAGGACAAAGGTGAGTGGTTGCTTGATCTGTTCCAACAATTGAAAATCAGTGAAAAAGCGCCATTAACATTCACTCAGCTCAAAGCAGATTTCGAAAAACAACATTCAGAATTTGAATTGTTTTGGTACTCAAAACCCATCGGAGCGTTAAGAGGGCATGGGTTGTTGGTTATTTGATTATTTCCGTCTTTCCGTCCAAGGTAGTAATTGCATTAGTCTTAAATACGCTATAATCTGTATGCACTTTTAAAAAATCAAATTCATTTAAATATATGTGCTACAATTGCGTCAGATAAAAATCATTCTAAATACTTGTACTTTTTTTAAAAAAGGCCATTCAATTATATTTGTCGAATACCTGATTAAAGATTCAAATTTTAATGGTTGATAAAATTATCACCCTCTCTGTTTTCATACTTTTCTCCTTGTCATCCTATTCCCAAATTGACTTCAGAGCAGGCTATATTGTTAAAAATAACAATGATACCATTTATGGATTAATAGATTATAAGGGGAACATTTCAAATGCGGCTAGATGCATTTTTAAAAAAGATGATTCTTCATCACCGACCTCCTTAGCACCACTGCAGATTAAAGCTTACAGATTCGAAGACAGTAAATGTTATGTTTCAAAATATGTGGAATTTGATGGGAAAGAAGAATATAAATTCCTTGAATACCTCGTAAATGGAGTTGTGGATGTATTTTATTTTCGGGATGCTTTGGGAGAGCATTATTTTGTTGAAGATGACGATGGTCGGCTCATGTACTTGAATAATGAGACAAAGGAAATAACCGTAAATGATACAAAATACATCAAGGAATCAAATGAATATAAAGGTTTATTGAGATACACATTCAAGGAAAGTCCAACAATTTCCAGACAGTTGGATAATTTTGAACTCAGCCATAAATCTCTTATAAATATTGCTGATTCCTATCATTCAGAAATTTGTTCTTCTGAGAAATGTGTTATTTATGAAAAGGTAATTCCAAATCTGAAATGGTCATTTGGAGGGTTGGTTGGTCTAAACGCTGTTTCAATGTCCTTTAATAATGCGTTGAGTCTCTCAAATAAATATTTGAAGTACAGTCCTTTAAGTACAGATTTTTTTATTGCTGTTGGTTTGTTTGTAAAAGTCAATATGCCAGGTTTAGATGAACGATTTTTTCTTCAGTTAGAGGGGACTTACAATGAGAGAAGAATTGAAACAGATCATAAGGCATATAAATTGCAGGCTAATAATGAAAATAGGAGCAGTCTTAAATTCACAAGTAATTCGATCAATAACGCGATTATATTGAGATATGAATTTCCTAGAGGTAATTTAAGACCTGTATTTCAAGGCGGATTTTTCACGAACTATTTGTTCAATAGTCAGTACCAGGCCACTATTATAGGATCAAATGGTTATCGAACTGAAATCAATAAATTTGGATATAAGGATTTGTATTATCCGTTTGGCCAATTCGAGATGGGTGTCACATTGGGTGTAGGTCTACTTTCAAAAATGATTCATGGTCGAGACGTTTTTGCCGATTTGAGGGTTCAGAGAGGAATGCGCCTGTCAAAAGGTATTAGTAGTGATGTGCTACTTCTTAATTTGGGAATACAACTGAATAAGTAGCAGAAAGGGTGTTTTCTCACATTGAATATTTAATCAAAACTGATCATGATTCTACTTTTATTACTAAGATTAAAATTAGAATTATTCATTTTCATCAATCTTTAGAGTACTAAAATATGAAAGGCTTTCTCTCTCTATTTTGTATGCTAGGCATCATGTTGATTATGTTGTCATCATGTGTTGAAGAAGAGGTGCCTACCTTTCCAATCATTGTGTTCAATGAAGTAAAAGTGATTCCTACTGTTGGTGTAAAATTTGGAGGATCTATTAAAAATATTGCAAGGGATAAAATAGTAGATTTTGGAGTTCTATGGAGTCAAGGAAAATCTACTCCAACCGTTTCAAGCTCCTACATACTTTCATTAAATACAACATCGCAAAATGCGGCGGATTTTTCACAGGATGTATCCAGCTTTGCTGAAGACACAATCTATTCAGCAAGGATCTATTTGAAAACAAGTGAAAATACCTATTATAGTACAGTCCAAGTTTTCACCACTGCTACTACTTCCACTCCAATTATTTACGATATAAAACCTGAATTTGCAAATTATGGTGATACTCTGAATGTATCCGGAGAAGGTTTTGGCATTGACGATATCAACACCACCGTAATTATTGAAAATAACATTGCAAGGATCATATCTACTTCTGATTCACTAGTCAGAGTAGAACTCCCATATTTCAATGATGAGCCGATTGCAATTTTAGGAAGAAAGGATTCTCTTGCCTTAACCGTATTAAAATTTAATAATCAATCTGAGAAGGAATATGTACATATACAACCTCCAGTAGTTTATTCAAATGAGGAAAGAGTTGTTTACTCTGGTTATGAATTTGAAATAAATGGAAGGGGATTTCATCCTTATCATACTAAGGTGTTTTTAGATGAAAAGAAAGTTGAGATCAAAGAAATGAGCTATGGCTTACTTAGAATAAGAGCTCCACTTTTGATGGATTTATCTACAAAAGAACTTGTGATACAGGTAGGTAATAAATCCACTTCGGCCGGAAATTTGCAAATTTTAGCCCCCGTAATATCCAATGATTTTTCTGACCTGGAAATACGCTATAATGACTCATATAAAATTATAGGCGAGAATTTGGATAATACCTACTTGGATTTTTATCTGGATGATATGATTCTTGATAAAAGTATTATTGATAGTCAGGAAGTTGTAATCACTTTTCCTTCGGAGATCTGTCAAAATAATTACGATTTGAATGCAAGAATCTCTGTTGGGGAAATGAAGTTTTTTGTGAATAAAAACACGGTTAAACCAGAGATGAAGAATTTTGTGATTTCCAAATATGATTTTGGCGCGGAAATCACCTTTGAATTAGTAAATACTCCATTTACGTATTTGCAGTTTTACATTGGAGGGGCTGAAGTTACCTATAGTTTAAGGCGTTTTTCTGAAACTTCAGCATCTTTTGTCTTACCTGATAATTTCACCACTGAAGATGGTTGGATAGATATTGAAATGAAGACTTGCGGTTATGATGTCATCGCTGAGTCAGTTTTCCAATTTCCCAAACCCAATATTATTACCCCTGATAAAAAATTTGAGCCATATCAATTTATTGAAGTTAGTGGTCAATTTATTCAGGGAGGAACTGTTGACGTCTATCTGAATGATCAATTTATATCCACGGCATCAAATTCTTACGTTCATAATGATCGTGTAGGATTTACAATGCCACAACAAACAGATGGAATTTATGACCTCTCTCTCAAGGTAAATGGCCAGTGGTCCAATGAGGTTCAGGTAGAGGTTGTAAATACATGGGAAAAACTGCGATCCCTTAACGATATTTTCCCAACAAGAGATAATTTCAATCGGATTTATGATGGTGGAATTCTGACAATCCGGGATAATAAACTTTATTTCACTGACATATTTGTAGGGGGTACTGGAAAATTCTATTCGATGGATTTATCCTCACTGGTATTGACTGAATTAAGTAAACCGCCAACAGTAGATGGGTCATTTACATATGATGGTGATATCGGTTATTTATATTTCATGGATAAGTTGTATGAATATGATTTTCTCAATGACACTTGGAAAACATTAAGCACCAATCCATATATAAATTCAACATGGCCCTTCCCGGTTGTAGTGAATAATAATACAGTCTTTGTTTTTGTAATTGGTGGTTATTATTATACCTATGACCTCATATCTAACATTTGGACCCAACATTCAAATGGGCCTCAAGATGTATCATCCTCAACCAATTATCGTCTTGCAGAGGATGGAAACAAGGTTCATATTCTTTATTTTGGTAGTGTGTATACATTTGATTTAGACCAATTAAACACAACAAATAGTGTGTATTTTGGTAAATCATGGATGGTTCCGGATGTGTATGGATATCGGGGTATCTTATACAACAATGAATTATTTATGGCAGGTGGAAATGGATCAATCAATGCTTATAAGTTGGATGGTTCGTCATGGAGGGTAATGAGAAGTCCAACATTTTCATATTTGCTGGCTGGTGAAGGTTCATATGCATATGTGATTGGAGAATCCGGGATTTGGAGATATAATTTTGAATTAGCGGAATGAGAAATTTATTGGTAATAATTTTATTCATCTCTTTTTTCAATTTGGAGGCACAATTTATCCCACATAAACTGATTATTGGTTTTGGGACAAACGCTCAAATACCTGTATCTGCAAAAATTAAGCAAGGGGCCTTGACCACTTTTGGGAATTATGACTTGGGCATTGGGATCAATATGTTTTTAGAGTATCAATTAAATCCTATTTTAAGTGTGGGATTTGGTTATGATCAAAATGGTTTTATCAATATTAACGAGGATCAGATTATTCCTGTCAGCCAAAATCCTAAAAGTATGTTCAAACATTATTGCCTACGCGGGACATATAATTTTAGACCACCAAATACAAAAAAATGGAATTACGGCCTGGTTTATACGGTTGGACTAGTAAATCATACTTTGACTATTGTTGATCCCTTAAAAGGCACAACTGAGATACCTATTTCAGCTGAAAAACTTAGCTATCAGGAGTCGGAATTCTCGTCATCCCTGGGTTTTGTAATGAATTATAGGGTGAGCTATGTTTTTGATTCATATGTTGCGGCAACATATAATTTCATGTCAGCAGAAAATTTATTATATCAGGATCATTCATTTCAATCAATTGGTTTGAATGTTGGATTGAAAATGAAACTTCTACGTAATAAATTGATTCGATATGAATAAGGGCTTATTCATTTTGATTTTTACATGTAATACTGTCTTAGGTCAAGGACTTATAAAGTTTAATGCCGATGCATTTGTTACAGATTTTGATATTTCTCCTGAGGGAAATTCCATAGCACTAGTGTATGAAAAAAGTGTAGAAATCAAAAATCTTAAAACTTATGAATCGCTTGCGAGTATAGCGGATGATAAATTTTCTGATTTGGCTAAAGTATTGTTTATCAATGATAAAATTTCATTGATAATAGTGAGCAAAAAGGGGGAGATTTATTCTTTTGATCAACCTTCAAAAGAATTAAAAAAGATTTTTCAATCAGATGGATTCATTACTGCCATATGTTCGAAACCTGAAACGAATCAGATCGCGTTTGGTACCAAATCCGGAGATTTGAAAGTTATTCATTCGGATGGAAGACTTGTTTTTGAAACTAAATTCGAAACTATTATTTCAGATGTCGCCTTCAACAATGATGGCAGACTAATAGCAGCATGTGATCTAGATGGGAATGTGATCATAAAAGATCTGACTCAGAATTTTCAAATAGTTGAAAAATTTGAGAAGGATGTTGTTGGCTTATCGTTTAATGAAAATGGACACATACTTCTGTATTATTCTGGAAAAGCTGTTTTCTATAAAATTATAAATCAGAACTTAATAGAATTTAATAGTCTGAAATTAGAAAAGAATCTCAGTGACTTTTATTTGATGGAAGATGATGTTATCGCCTGTGGAACATATTCTGGCATTTTGAGCGTGGTAACTCAGTTTGGAACCTATACTTATCGATCCGATTTTTCAATTAAAAAGATTATTGGCTTAATTAATACGGGTAATATGATTAGACTCAAAGTGTTAGGATATAACGGTGAGGTGTATACCTTAAGTGCAACTTCGATGACGATGAATCGATAGTAATTTCATTTTTTCTGAATTTTGCGAATCGATCACTTTTTGAGTAACTAATACCCTGATTTACATTCAATCAAAATCAGAAGGATATCCATAATTGGCAACCAATTTTGAATAATGGATTGTCTCAGCGAGATTTTTGATTTTTTTTCTCTTTTTCTATTTCCACCTGTTTAGCAAATCTAGTCATGGTTTCAAGCGGACCTTTTGTGATCGCCAAATTCACCAGCCAGATTGGGATATCTCCACCTGGATTTGAAAGTGCTATATAATCGATATACAATTGACCATTTTCTAATGGTGTGATGTGCCAGTTAGATTCAAACTCTGTGATATGTACGAATTCGTCATTGGTATAAGAACTATCTGAACTAACCGTAGAATGCGAATGGTATGCCCCTGTTCCGGGTTCTATCCAATGTGTGCTGTGGACCGCAAGATCACGATCCCAAAATGGGAAGGGGAAATCCATTGTGATGTAATAATGAAACTCTTTTTCACTGACGTATTTCAATAAAAAGGATTCATCACATTTATAGACCCATTCCTTGTACAGTTGTACATTGGCGAGAAGCCTTGTGATGTCTTTAACGGTCGATTCGACCGTGAGTGTGATCCTGATTTCTTTGATAGGAGAGAGATCATTGTGACGAGTATACACAGATATACCGTTATTTTCATTTACAAAATTCCAATCCTCTTCCGTGTGTTGTGAATACAAAACAGCGGATTTTAGACAAACGAAAAAGATGATAAGTGATCTGATAGATGCGGCTGACATAAATGGACAAACTCCAAATTTTGAAAAGTGTTGTAATCTAAATCGAACATAGGAATTCAAGTGTAATTAGTTGAAGTTTACTGTGAAGACATGTTGAGAATTTGACGCTGCAATTCTTAATAAATACAGAACGATAGTAAATAGGACGTTTCTGGCAATTAAGGTTCAACCAGTTAATTTTGAATGGAATGACAAAATCTATCTACATCCAAGCATTAGAAGAAGACAAAAATGGGAATTGGAAATCGGCTCATGAACTTGTTCAGGACCTGAATACCACGGAGGCTGCCTGGATTCATGCTTATTTACATCGCAAAGAAGGAGAAGATTGGAATGCAAGATATTGGTATAATCGTGCAGGAAAGCCAATTTATAAAGGAAGCCCAGAGGAGGAGTGGAATGTGCTATTCGAAAATTTAAGTCATTAATCAAGACGTTAACATCTCGAAGGAATTTTTAATCAAAAAGCCTAAATGCGCATAGAGATTCTTACTTGTACAGTTATTCATGTCGATTAGTAAATTCGCATATGGAATATGGTTTTTTACTCCTCTTATTTCTTATATCTGCTCTTTATGCCTCGGTGGGTCATGGTGGAGCAAGTGGATATTTGGCACTCATGGCCATATACCAGTTTGCACCTGAGGTAATGAAGCCATCGGCACTGGTATTGAATTTATTTGTTGCCGGCATTGCTTTTTTTCAGTTTTATCGGCGGGGACATTTCCGGTTCAGACTTTTTATGCCTTTTGCTTTAGCCTCAATTCCCATGGCTTTTTTAGGTGGAACCATCCAGCTTGATCCCACCTGGTACAAGCGGATTCTTGGTGTCTTATTGATTTTCGCAGTATTGCGATTGATAGGTGTTTTTGGTAATCAATCCGCTACAGATCGTGAGTTGAAATTGTGGCAAGGGTTGATAGTTGGCGGAACCATCGGATTTTTTTCTGGCTTGATTGGCATTGGAGGAGGGATCATTTTGAGCCCGGTTATTTTGCTTTTGGGTTGGGGAAATGTCAAGCAAACTGCAGCCGTATCAGCCTTATTCATCTGGATCAATTCATTGGCAGGATTGCTGGGTATGGTGAGCACAGGTCACTTTACAACATTCAACCTTTGGCCATATATAGTTGTAGCAATCGCTGGAGGATCCATTGGCGCTTATCTGGGAAGTTATAGGTGGAATTATCAGGTTTTGAGATATTGTTTGTCATTTGTGCTGGCTTTGGCCAGTATTAAATTGATTTTTGTTTGAGTAAGGGAATTGCAAAATGGAATTGAAGGTAAAATTGTACGGTGTGTTGGCAGAAATAGCGGAAGCTGAAGAAGTGAGCATCGCTTCTGCAGAACAGTTTACTGTGGAGGAATTGATAGCCACATTACAAAATGAATTTCCTGCGATGAAACTCGTGCAATGCCAACTTGCCGTAAATCAAAGAATTGTACAAAAACAAAAACTTTCTGCAAGTGACCAGCTGGTGCTTTTACCTCCATTTGCTGGCGGATAAATTATGGATAGATTTTCAACACGATATCAGCGACAAATCATCTTACCTGAACTAGGAGAGGCCGGACAACTTAAGTTGAATGAAGCCAAAGTGTTGGTTATTGGTGCTGGTGGGTTGGGTTGTCCGTTGCTTCAGTATCTTGTTTCCGCAGGAGTGGGAATCATCGGTATTGTTGATGGTGACATTGTGGAGGAAAGCAATCTTGCCAGACAAATTTTATATACCGATCAGGATCTGGGAAAATCAAAAGTTGAAGTAGCGAAAGCAAAGCTTTATAAACTGAATCCTTATGTAGAGGTCGATATTTATGATCAGATGCTTGATTGGGAATCAGGCCTGGCGTTTTTTGCCAATTATGATATTATAGTAGATGGTACCGATAATTACGAAAGCCGCTACTTGGTCAATGATCTGGCTGTAATTTGCAATAAGCCACTTGTGTCTGGTTCCGTTTTCAGGTTTGAAGGTCAGTTGAGTGTTTTTAATTATCAGGGAGGCCCAACATACAGATGTTTGTTTCCTGATGAAAATAAATTAGGGTTTGGTTGTACCGATACCGGTGTTATTGGAGCCACAACAGGAATCATCGGATCCATGATGGCCATGGAAGTCATGAAGATTATTTTGGATCTACCTGATGTTTTGTCAGGCAAACTGTTACTTTATCATTCACTTCATGCACAACAAATGATCACAATGTTTGATCGCAGACCCGAGCAGGTGGCCATTGCTCAAAATAAAGGAAAGAAAGATCAATTCGTGAATCATGAAAGATAAACCAAAGAAATCGATGTTTGTAGAAGGGCCAATCCTTCCAGATAAGGTTGCTACGTCCATAGCCAATCATAATCAGAAGAAAGATATTGGTGCTCATTCCATTTTTCTTGGTCAGGTTCGCGCGGATGTGATTGATGAGAGAAAGGTGAAATCGATCAACTATTCCGCCTACACGGAAATGGCTGATCAGGTCTATCACGAAATTCGGGAGGAAGTTTTTGCAAAATATCAGCTTACGTGCGCACATGTTTATCATAGTTTGGGAGAGGTGATGACTGGTGAGCTTTGTTTTTTTGTTTTCACTTCATCCGAGCGAAGGAAGGAGGCAATGGCCGCAACTGAATATTTTGTAGAAGAAATCAAAAAGCGTGTGCCCATTTTTGGAAAGGAAATTTTTGAAGATGAATCACATCAGTGGAAAGAGAATAATTAGGTATTAGGTATTAGGATTTAGGATTTAGGTATTAGGATTTAGGATTTTTTTCCCAACGGCCAAATACCGAAAACCCAAAACCGAAAAAATATGGTCGATATAACACATAAATCAAATACGCTCAGGATTGCAACGGCACAGGCTATTGTACGAGTCAGCAGTCAGGATACGATCGATTTGATTGAGCGCAATGAGGTGCCAAAAGGCAATGTATTTGAAATGGCGAAAGCTGCCGGTTTACTTGGGGTGAAGAAAACGCCAGACCTTTTGCCTGATTGCCATCCTTTACCGATCGAATTTGCTGGAATCGAATATGAGATCGACGGGCTCGACATCATTATCCAGATGACTGTCAAAACGATATACAAAACAGGTGTGGAAGTAGAAGCCATGCATGGTGCCAGTGTGGTTGCCTTAACCATGTACGACATGCTCAAGCCTGTTGATAAGGGAATAGAAATTCTTCATATCAAACTTTTGCATAAAAAAGGCGGGAAGTCATCCAATCCACCGCGAACCAAAGGATTGACAGCCCATGTGGTTGTTTGCTCAGATACAATTTCTAAAGGCGAAAAGGAAGATCGAGCCGGAAAAGCAATCATTGCCCGGCTTGAAGCATATGGCATATCTGGAATCAAATACACGATCATTCCTGATGAACCTTTGGAGATCGAAAATTTGGTCAAGAACAACAAGGAATCCATGCTGATATTTTCAGGAGGTACAGGTTCCGGACCTAGAGACCATACACCCGATGCGATTTTACCATTGTTAGAAACCAGACTGCACGGTGTAGAGGAAACCATGCGCCGATATGGACAGGATCGTATGCCTATGGCCATGCTTTCCAGATCCTTGGCGGGAATCAGGGATGGAAAAGTGATTCTGGCTGTACCTGGATCAACTGCAGGAGCTTCTGAAGCCATGGATGCTATCTTGCCAGGTCTATTTCATATTTTTCATGTGCTAGAAGGAGGGAGACACGATTGAGTGAAATTAAAATCATAGATAGTTTCGGAAGGAAACACAATTATCTGCGCATATCGCTTACGGAGCGGTGCAATCTGCGTTGTTTTTATTGCATGCCGGAAGATGGCATTGAGTTAATGGAAAAGCCCTCCATTATGAAATTGGAGGAGATAATAGAAATTTCTAAGACATTTGTCAGACTCGGAGTGGACACTATCCGGCTGACAGGTGGCGAGCCTTTAATCAGGAAAAATTTTGAATACCTGGTGCGTGATTTGGCTGCTCTGGGTGTGAATCTCAAGCTTACCACCAATGGTATTTTACTGGATAAATATCTTGATCTATTCGAAGAAATTGGTCTGAAAAAAATCAATATAAGCCTCGATTCACTGGACAAAGCACAAGCGGCCTTCATCACAAAGCGTGATTATTTTGATCGCATCATGAGCAATATCCATAAAGCATTAAATAGAGGATTTGCATTGAAATTGAATGTGGTGCTGATCAAAGGTGTGAATGACAATGAAATTTGTGATTTCATCAACCTTACAAAAGACAAAAACATTGATGTGAAGTTCATTGAGTTCATGCCGTTCAAAGGCAATCAATGGAGTTGGGACAAAGGAGTGAGTGAAAAAGAAATTATTGACATGATCAGCCAAAAATTTGGGACCCCAGAAAAACTCACTGATCCGAAACACAGTACTTCATCCAATTTCAAGATTAAGGATTTTAAAGGATCTTTTGGCATTGTAAGTACGATCACAAATCCATTTTGTCAGGATTGCAATCGCATCCGTCTTACTGCTGATGGGAAAATGAAAAATTGCCTTTTCGCAAATAAAGAAACCGATCTGCTTACCCCAATCAGAGCGGGAGAAGCAATAGATAATCTTATACTGACTTCTATTTTAGATAAGAAATATTCCCGTGATGGCATGGAACGAATGGATTCAGGACATTATGAGAAAAACAGATCAATGATATCAATCGGAGGATAATGATCTCAATAAAAGAAGCATTAGCAATTGTTTTGGCTCAGGATGGGTCACAAATGCAAATAAAAATAAGCGCCAATAAGGCCTTGGGGTATAATCTGGCTGAGGCTATTAGCTCCACGCTTGACTTGCCGCCATTCGACAACTCAGCGATGGATGGATATGCTGTTTGTGGTTATGAGGAAACCTTCAACATCAAAGGAGAGATAGCTGCTGGCAATACCAAATCCAACGAACTGAAGGAAGGAGAGGCCATGCGGATTTTCACAGGAGGAAAAGTCCCAACAAATACCACTGCAGTCATCATGCAGGAAAAAACCAAAACCCATGGCAAACTGCTCAATATCTCTGATGAGGTGGTCAAGGGAAAAAATATCCGGATGAAAGGTGAGGAAATCAAAAAGGGCCAGATCGTGTTTGAAACTGGTCATCACATCACTCCTGCAACCATCGGGATCATCAATTCTCTTGGTATTCAGGAAATAAGTGTTTTCGAAAAACCGCGCATTGGCATGATCACTACAGGAAACGAATTGGTGCAGCCAGGCAATACACTTTTGGAAGGGCAGATCTATGAATCCAATGGCCCAACAATCATGGCCGCCTTGCAGCAATATGGTTTTGCCTGTCAGGGAAATGTGCAAATCAAAGATGATTTTGATGCTGTGAAATGGAGCATTGGCGAGCAACTTGGACAATCGGATGTATTATTGATTTCCGGAGGGATTTCTGTCGGAGATTATGATTATGTGAAGCAGGCTTTGGTTGAAAATGGGGTGGAGGAATTATTCTATAAAGTAGACCAGAAACCCGGTAAACCATTGTTTTTCGGAAAACGTAATAACACTTTTGTCTTTGGGTTGCCGGGCAATCCAGCTTCGGGATTGACTTGTTTTTATATCTATGTGTTGCCTTTGTTGCAAAAGTTAGCTGGTGCAAAAAGGACTGGACTCAATCAGATCAAGTTGCCAATTGCCCATGATTTCACCATGAAAAGCGACCGACCAACCTTCTTCAAAGCTCATATCGAAGAAGGCAAAGTAAGCCTCATGAATGGTCAGAGTTCATCCATGCTTCATTCACTTGCTTTAGGGAATGCCATAGTTTTTCTGGATGCTATGAAGCTGATCGAAAAAGGAGATCTGGTCGAATGCTACTTGCTGTCTTGAGATCATCTACGAAATGACTCTAATTTGATATATGAGTTTTGTAAAGCAGAAATGTGAATACTTGTGATTTAATCAGTGGTTAAAGATGGTTGTCACCAAAACAAAAACGATAGATTGAAAACGATAAGCGTAGCAAAAGGGCAGATTCTTCAAAGAAGTGGTGAACTCGATTCTAAAGTGTATATGGTTCAGTCTGGTTTGTTGCGTAGTTATTCAATTGATGAGAAAGGGAAGGAGCAAATATTTATGTTCGCCCCGGAAAATTGGATCATGGCAGATGCAGCAGAGATTGGGAAACCAACCGAGCTATTTATTGATGCATTGCATTGGAAGATTCGACCATTATCGTTCTAAAGAAAGATCTTAGACTACCTGATATAGAAGTTAAACCGCTGTTGAAACGAATCGCCGTTTTACAAAAGAGAGTGATTATGTTGATGAGTTCAGCTGCGGTCAAGCGCTATGAACATTTTATCGAAACCTATCCCGATATTATTCAAAGAGTACCTCAAAAAATGATTGCCTCTTATTTGGGAATCACTCCCGAAGCTTTAAGCAGAGTCAGAAATGAGTTGTCAAAAGGAAAATGATTTTCAAATTCCTTTCTTGATCTACATCAATGCACAGGGCGACACGATTGAGTCTCTTTGCTCAAATTAAATCAATTAAGTTATGAATATGATACTATGGATCTTGCAAGGAATCCTTGCATTGATGATGCTCATGCCGGGCTTCATGAAGTTAACCAACAACAATGCGCAACTCATTAAAAAGGGTAATGGTCGCATGGACTGGGCGGAAGATGTTTCGTCTACAAATATGAAAATCATTGGCATTTTGGAAGTTTTAGCTGCGTTTGGTTTAATCCTACCAATGTCGATTGGTTTGTATCCTTTTCTTACTCCTTGGGCTGCCGTTGGGGTAATTCTTACTATGCTAGGAGCCTTGTCGCTGCACCTTAAAAGAGGCGATGGAGCGCAAGCAATTAGCGTGAACATTGTCATTTTATTAATTGCTGCCTTTGTAGCATATGGGAGATTCGTCTTAATTCCCGCATAATTATTCATTCAGAAAAATGAAAAACCTAAATATATTAATCAAAATTTCAGCGGTATTGTGGATTATCTGGGGCCTGGTTCACATCTTGGCTGGAGTACTTACAATGAGTGGCCATTTATCAGGAGACATTTCTAAATCCATTGCTGGGATTGCAGATGATACAGATCCAGCTAGCTTATACATGGAATACCCCCTTGCAGTTAGCGCAATACTTGCCCAACATGGATTCAATTTATTTTGGATCGGTATAGTAACATTCATTTGTGCCTTTTTTATCTGGAAGAAAAATACAAATGCCATTTTCTTAGCCGCAATAACTGGTGGTTTGGCTGATTTAGGCTATTTCCTATTCCTGGATTTAGGAGGATTTGTCAAATTTATGCCCGGAGGATTGATGACTTATATATCTGCCTCAGCGATCATTCTTAGTTTTTACGCCTATTTCAAAACTAGAAACCAAAAACTAACTGAATCCACATAAAACATTACATAAAAACAATAGCAGTTTGGGTGAATACTCAGGCTGCTTTTGTTTGTAATTCAATCCAACTCGGTTATTATCATCTCCTTGTTCTTTGCCGTTGGGCAATGATGTTGCGAATTCCCTAGCTCAAAACCGGTTTATTCTGGTTAGCTCATTTATTGGTCTTCACCATCAACTTTAATTTGGTTTCTTCGATAAACTCGTGGTAATTTCATCCAATGAGTAAATCGGTCAAACGAAAAATTTCCTACACGGGAGCCATTGATTTTGGAAATCTAAAAATCAAAGAGCCATCAGGCTATGCTGCTGGCATCACTGGAATCATGGCCGCTCTGGAACATGCAAAAAAGGAATTGGGGATTTACAAGGGCCTAAAGAAGTTGGCCAAAATGAATCAGGTGGACGGATTTGACTGTCCCGGTTGTGCCTGGCCAGATCCTGAAGAGCGTTCCAAACTTGGAGAATATTGTGAAAATGGTGCTAAAGCTTTAGCAGAGGAAGCCACCAATCAACAGGTGACAGCAGATTTTTTCAGAAAACACAGTGTGGAGGAACTCTCCCAATGGACAGATTTTGAAATTGGTAAGTCTGGCAGAATCACTCAGCCATATATTTTGAAACCGGGCTCCATTCATTATGAACCACTCGGTTGGAAAGAAGCGTTTGAACGCATCGCCTTCCAGCTACATCGCTTGGATCAACCTAAAGAAGCCATTTTTTATACATCCGGCCGATCAAGCAATGAAGCCGCGTTTTTATATGGTCTTTTTGCAAGAGCTTTTGGTACCAATAACATGCCCGATTGCTCCAATATGTGCCATGAATCCAGCGGAGTGGCGTTGACGGAAACCCTCGGTATTGGAAAGGGATCGGTTACACTCGATGATTTTCCTGAAGCTGAAGTGATCATGGTGATCGGCCAAAATCCGGGAACCAATCATCCGAGGATGCTTTCTGCTTTGCAAAAATGTAAAAACAACGGTGGCAAGATCATCACCGTCAATCCCCTGGAAGAAGCCGGATTGGTAAGATTCAAAAATCCACAGCAGGCCAATGGAATCATTGGCTCGGGTACAGCGCTCACAGATGTTTTCCTTCAGGTAAAAATCAATCAGGATGTCGCCCTGCTTAAGGTAATCTTAAAGCGCTTGCTGGCCTTAGACAGAGCTGAGAATCGGGTTTTTGATCATGATTTTATTGCCGACAAAACCAACGGATACCAGGAGCTGATCAATGATCTTGACGCTTGCTATGAGGAAATTTTGATCGCCAGATGTGGCGTGACATCATCCAAAATTGATGAAGCCGTAACCTTGCTTGCGCAAAAATCAAAAATCATAATCTGTTGGGCCATGGGGCTCACGCAGCATAAAAATGCGGTTGACAATATTAAAGAATGTGTGAATCTGCTTCTGCTGAAAGGAAGCATCGGTAAGAAGGGAGCTGGTACCTGTCCGGTAAGAGGACATAGCAACGTGCAAGGTGATCGCACGGTGGGTATCATGCATCATGTTTCGCCCGCATTGAATCAGGCCATCGAGGAGGTTTTTGGATTTACACCGCCGGATGAAGAAGGTCTGGATACTGTTCATGCCATCCATGCGATGTATGAAGGCAAAGCCAAAATGTTCATTGCTTTGGGGGGAAATTTCCTCTCTGCGGCATCAGATACCGCATATACAGCCGCCGCGTTGCGAAATTGTGATATGACCGTTTCTATCACGACCAAGCTCAATCGCTCACATTTGGTCACGGGCAAATCTTCCATCATTCTGCCTACACTTGGCCGCTCAGAGTCTGATGAAAAAGATGGAAAATCCAGATTTGTGACCGTAGAAAACAGCATGGGAAAAGTGCATCGCTCACAGGGAAAATTCAAACCTGCAAGTGACAAACTGAGGAGCGAACCAGAGATAGTAGCCGGCATAGCGGCCGCATATTACAAAGATCAGAGTCCTGTGGATTGGGAAGTGCTTGGTGCGGATTACGAATTGATTCGTGAAAAAATAGCTGCCGTCATTGGTGGATTTGAGGATTATTCTCAAAAATCGGCGGGTACTGGTTTTTACCTACCCAACAATGCAAGGGAAGGAGACTTCTCCAAACTACCCGGCGGCAAGGCGCAGTTTTCCGTTTGCGAACTGGCAGATCATCAGCTGGCGGAGGATGAATTTATTCTGATGACTGTGCGCTCGCATGATCAGTTCAACACAACCATATATGGACTAGATGATCGATACAGAGGCATATTTAATGAGCGGCGTGTGGTGTTTATCCATCCTGCAGATCTGGAAAAACAAGGTTTCCAATCTGGTACTGAGGTTGATTTGATTAGTAAATATGACGATAAGGAGCGAAGAGCAGAAAATTTTAAGCTTATTCCATATAACATTCCTCAAGGCAATCTGGCTGCTTACTTTCCGGAAACAAACGTACTTGTACCGATCAATCATTTTGCGGATAAAAGCAACACACCCATCAGTAAGTCTATCAAGGTGAAGCTGATGCAAAGAAGATAAAGTGAGGAATGAGCCACTAAAATCGACGTTCACAGATTCCTTAGTGGTACGATAGAACTTGTTGATTCAGTTTTTTGGATGTAGTTGTGTATGCGGAAAGATTGCATTATTTTGGAACAATGAATTCTGAATTATTGAGTATGAAAAAGGTAACTATATATCTGGCTACAAATGACAATAAGCGTTGATGGTTGGCTATCTTATTGATATTCAAATTTTTAGAAAATCATAAAGCAAAATGATACAACCTGAATATAGTGCATAAAAGGCACTATACTCACTTGTTGTATGCCATTGGGGAGATTCGGGGACAGAAATTCAGGTGAAGAAAGCTCTAAATTTCTCCCTTTCCGAATTGAATTCAGAACCTAACGTCTTGATGCTGTGGTTTGAAAAAGAAGCAGAATTGATTAAAAATTGTATTATATCAAGAAATTAATTGTACTTTAACTGACGTTAGTCTGTATTAGAGCTAACCTCATAAGTCAATCTAATAACATGGACTTTAAAAATCTTAAAA
>CAYGUA010000022.1:0-22240 GCA_964353015.1 uncultured Marinoscillum sp.
CTACACAATCAAAGCAAACACTCCTTTGGCAATTCAGGGTATCACAACTCATAAACAGGAGGTTATGCTGGGACTGAATGTAGCTGAATCTGGAAACTATGCCATTGAAATTGCTCTTGAAAACTACAAAGGACAAGCTGTCTATCTAAAGGACAATGTGACTGGTGAAACGGTGGATCTCACTCTGGGAGCTTATACGTTTTCAAGTAATGCAGGTCTGTTCACTGATCGGTTCGCGCTGCTAACAGCATCCAGGGTGCTTGCACTTGAAGATCAGAAAACTAACATCTACGCTTTCAACAAAGTACTTCACATCAAAACCACAGGGTCTCAATCAGCCCAATATCAGATTTATAATTTATCAGGAGTGCGTTTGATGAAGGCTTTCGTGAATGGCTCTACCCAGATCGACTTGAGTCATCTGAACAATGGCATTTACATCGTATCAGATGGAAATGAGACGAAGAAAATTATTTTGAAATAACTCACTTCCTTCAGGGGATTGGGGTGGGTCAAAACCATCCCTAATCCCTTCCTAGGAAGGGACTAAAAAAACAAGGATATGAAAAACATAATCATAAAAACAGCATTGCTCTCAGTCACATTTTTAACCATGACATTGCCCGTATTAGCCCAAGGCGCACCACCAGCCACGCCCATTGATGGCGGACTGAGTTTGCTGCTAGCAGCTGGAGGAGTTTATGGGTTGAAGAAGTTGCGAGACGGACAGAAATAATTCGACTAGCGAGTCTTGACTGTTTCATAGCAGCAGGGCGATTTATAGGGCGGCCTCTGAAAAGAGGTCGCTTTTCTTATTTTATGATAAGAGTTAATCATATAAATTACGAATGGGTCTAATTCTATTTTTGTCGTTTGAGGTTTAAATCATTTCTTTTCACTGTCCTTTTTCTTCAGTTTGTCTTGGTCAGTGCACAACAAGATACAACGAAGTATGAGGCTTTAAAATCCAGTACTAAATTCTGGTTCGGGGTGAGGATAGATTCCGCATTCGCATATGCCTCACAAATGCTGACAGAAGCACAAAAATTAGCTGACAACCAGCGAATAGGTGAGTCTTTGATCTATCAGGGTTTGGCTCATGGATATCTTGACGATTTTGATAATGAAATTATTTACTATCAGCGGGCATTTGCACATGGTTTGGAATCTGGAGATAGTCTGGTTTTAGGAAAGGCCTATTTGAATATCGGCGTAAATAAATTTTATCGAGGTTCACTGGACTCAGCAGCCATTTCTTACGAGAAGGCGCGTAATATTTTTGAGAAAATAGGAGAGAAGAAATACCTCTCTTTTTGTCTGAATAATCTTGGGCAAATTTATACGCGAACGGGTAATTATGATGGAGCTTCTGAAGCCTATGAAGCAGCCGTGCTATTAAAAATTGAGGCCAAAGATTCTGCTGCTATATTAAACACTTATTTCAACCTTTCTAGTCTTTATGTCTCTAACGAAGCTTACGAGCAGGCACGGGATTATGCGAGCAAAACGCTGAAACTGGCACAGCAACTTCAAGATACTTTATCCATTGGAAGTGCCTGGATCAATATTGGTGTTTCATTGAGGAAACTTGGTGAGATGGATGGAGCCTTGCAGGCACTAAAGTCAGCCGAGAACTACACCCCATACTTTAACAAACCCAGTCTTTTGATTGATTTGTATGGGACTTTTACAGAAATATACATTTCAAGAAATGAGATAAAAAGCGCACGTGTTTATTTAGGTAAAATGCAGAAAGTTATCAGGGATGATGCCTTTCTTCAGACACAGATAAAGTTTTATGAGCTGAGCTATCAGATCAATAAACTTGAGGGAAATGACGCCAAGGCACTCTTGGCGCTTGAAAAGCATCAGGAGGTGAAGGAGAAGTATTTGTCGGAATCAGTGCAGAAGAATATTTCGGAATTGGAAAAAAAGTATCAAACCGAGCAGCAGCAGCGAACTATTGCAGAGCTGGAATTAGATAAGAAAAATGCCGCACTGGCCTTATCTAGTTCCAATAACCAGCGCAATATTTTCATCTTCATTGCAGTATTAATCATCTTCATCGCAGTGTTTCTCTACTACCTGTACAATACCAAGCGCAAAACTTCTGAGATCCTGACACTCAAGAATAGTCAGATTTCCAAAGCCTTGGATGAGCGAGAGGTACTGCTTAAGGAAATACATCACCGTGTAAAAAATAATCTGCAAGTGGTCTGGAGTCTGCTCAGGTTGCAAGGTCGATCTCTCAAAGACCAAGCCGCAATTGAGGCACTGACGCAAGGTCAAAACAGGGTAAAATCAATGGCGCTCGTTCATCAGAGGCTTTACAACACCGATGATCTTCGAGGGGTTTCTGTTCAGGATTATTTCGAAAAGCTCACGACCGAATTGCTCATGGCCTTCGGTGTGAACCATGTCGAATATAAAATTGAAACCGGTCACATCAAATTGGATATCGACACCATGATTCCTTTGGGTCTGGTTGTCAATGAACTGATGACCAATGCGCTTAAGTATGCTTTTTCCGATAAGGAAGATGGTTTGCTCGAACTTACAATGATGGAGGAGAATGAAAAGCTATTAGTGCAGCTTAAGGATAATGGAATAGGTATGGATGAAGAATCCCTAAAAAATAGCAATTCTTTTGGGTGGAAAATGATCCGTTCATTGTCAAGAGAACTGAAAGCAGAGATTGAAATTATCAATAATCAAGGCACAACTATAAACCTTAGACTTTCGAGATATAAATTAGTGGTATGAGCAAACCATCAATTATCATAGTAGAGGACGAGGCATTAATTGCCGATGACATGGCGGAGATTCTCGAGCTGCATGGTTTTGAGGTTTCGGATATTGTGGATGAAGCTGAGGATGCCCTGAAAAGCATTGAGCAAAACAATCCCGATATTGCGTTGCTCGATATCAATATAAAAGGTGCTGAGGATGGTATTTCTCTAGCTTCGCGTCTAACCATTCCTTTTGTTTTTATCACCTCATTTTATGATCAAAAGACTATCCAGCGAGCCAGCAAAGTCAATCCGAGTGGTTATCTCGTCAAACCATTCAGTGAGAATGAGTTAATTGCCAATGTGGAGTTGGCATTAAATAAACAAAAAGTAGCCGTTAAACCCCATCAAGTACCTGAGAAACTCTTTTTCAGACAAGATCAGGAGATTCTATCTGTGATGTCCGATCAGATCGTGTATGCGGAGGCATTTGATAATTATACAAATCTTTACACCGACTCAGATAGGTTTATTATTAGCCATACGCTGAAAAGTGTGGAGGAGAAACTTACCCCGCTTGGCTTTGTACGGGTACACAGATCTTACCTGATTAATTTCAAATTGATAGATAGCATTTCCGAGAATTCGGTTTTCCTAAAGGGCCAGAAAATACCCATCAGCAAGTCTTATCGTAAATTCCTGATGGATCAGCTCACCTTGATTTAACTCACCATACATTTTGGGCGAGTTACTAAATGGTTTGGTCAACTCACTAAAAGGCTCTTTCCCGCGCAACTCACACGGACGAAATTGAAGGTTAATTCAATAAATGGTCTATGAAATTTATTTACTCAATTCTGCTCCTGTTTGTAACGTTTGCCTACTTATCCGCCCAGACTCTGGTGGACAAATGGGATGCTACTTACTCATCTGACGCTACCGTCAATGACATAATCTCTGATGCCAATGGGAATGTGTACACGTTGTTCACAGAAGACAATGGAACCGATTTCGACATTAAACTTATCAAACATGATAAGTCAGGCACCCAGCAGTGGGTAAAAACCTATGCATCCAACTATGGAAACGATAATGACTTTGGAATAAAATTACTTTTGGATGCTTCCAATAATATTTATTTCCTGGGATCTATTAATCCAAATGAATCTTATAATGGTTTTGTTTTAAAAAAGTATAACAGTGCTGGAACTCAGCAATATGAATATGTGAACACGGGCATTAGCGGAGCTGAACCGTATGATTTTGCTCTGAATAGTGCAAATGAGGCATTTGTTTGTGCGAAACGCTTTCAAAATTCTACTGTTAAAAATGATGCTTTCTTGTACAGGATATCTAGCTCGGGTTCCTTTTCTGCATTAGCTACCTATGAAGCGGGTGGAGCAAGTACAGATCAAGCAGGATATCGGGTAGGTATTACGGGAAGTGATGTGAAAGTGGCTGTGGTGGATGGTACTTCTTATTTAAGAATATTGACATACCCGACCAACTTTTCTACCGGAACCGATACTCAAACAGGGAACCGAAGATACACTGCATCAGGGACTCTAGGAACAGTGGATGAGATGGCAATTGTAGATGAAAACGAGATCTATGTAATGAGCAAAAATGATGGTGTGTATTTCCTTCGGAGATTCGATACTTCCAGTCCAATTGCAAATGAATTTGGGTCGGACATTACTGATATGGATCAAATTAACTCCATGTATGTTGATGCGTCTTCTAATATTTATTTAACTGGCTATGAAACTATTTCAGGTTCGTTTGCCCATAAAGAACTCGTTTTAAAGAAGTACAACTCGGCAGGAACACAACAATTTGATTCTAACCTAAAGCCAAATGGTGTAAGTACCAATCATTCCACTTTTTCATCTGCGGGCACATATGTCTCTGAAGATGCATCAGGTGATATTGTGGTATTAGGTAATTTAGTTTGGGACGATCCAACCAATGGAAATAGCAATGTAAGCACATATATTGGCGCGGTAACATTCAATACATCAGGAGTGCAACAGGAAATCATTCCTTACAATAATGAGGTGAGCATTGTACCTGCTCAAGCGGGAACTCTTAGTGCAGACGGGTCAGTATATTTTGCTGGTGAATTTCTCAACAATGTCTATTTCTATGGGTTGTGTGATCCTCCAACAGTTGATCTTGGTGCTGATGTATCGGAAGATTACGATCCTTCAGGAAACTCACTTTTGCTGCTAGATGCAGGAGCTGGTTTTGCGTCATACAGCTGGTCTACTGGAGCCACATCCCAGACTATCAGCGTCTCAGAATCGGGCACATATAGTGTTACCGTCACCAATGAATCAGGATGTCCCATGACAGATGAGATGACTTATAGCATTAATCCTATAGATCAGACCATTTCCTGGGATCAGACGATTACCGGTCTATCCTATCGAGACCCTAGCAATTTTGTTTTAATGGCCACTGCTTCTTCAGGGTTGGAGGTAAACTTTTCGGCAAGCCCTTCCGGCATTGTCAATATCATTTCTAACGACGGTAATTGGGAGATCGAAATATTAAAGCCGGGGAATGTAACGATTACCGCTACCCAAGAAGGAGATGAGAATTATAATGGAGCTGTTCAGGTTCAAAAATCTGTTACGATCTCACATGCCAAATTCTTTTGGGTTGGTAACTCAGGAAACTATTCCACTTTCGGTAGTCATTGGGCCAGGTCATCAGGCGGTAGCACCTTTCACAACTTCCCACCGGATGAATTTAGCGACATTTATTTCGATGCAAATAGTTTTACTACTCCAGCAGCAGAAGTGAGCAGCGGATCCAGCATTAAGTGTCATGATTTGTTGGTGCAAGGTGTGCTAAATAACCCAACGCTAGTTTTGAACAACATAAAGATATTTGGATCTTTAGATGCTAGCGATGACATTACTTTTAATATTTGGGTCATGACTTTTGAATCTGATGCAAGCCAGACCATCAATTTCCATAACAATACGATTTCCTCTGGAGGCAACCTAAGCTTCCAAGGTGGAGGATCTTGGGAGTTTACCGGTGACCTAACCTTAAATTCCGGTCGGTTTTATGTGCAAACTGCAGATATAGTCATTAGTTCAGGAGTAACTATCACAACTTCTCGCCCTTTTATCCTCAGGCCTGGAACATCACTGACTAATAATGGAGCCCTTATTTTTGAATCTGGAGCTGATTTCCTCAACGAACCTGGGTCATCCTTTTCTGGCAATGATTTTACCTTTAGAAGAAACACCCGCTATGCAGATGGTCGCTACAGCTTTATAGGATCACCTGTACAAGCGAACTCTCAAACGACCGTTTCGGACCTTGGCACGAACGTCTATACCTACGACGAAGCACAGTCAACCGATATGATGAGCCTATCTAGATGGATTTCACCAATAGGTACTGATCAATTGGCACCAGCGCGAGGCTATACGCAGGCTAATCAGCAATTAATTGAGTTTATTGGAAAACCCAACACAGGCACTATAACCTATACGGGCAGCTATGAAAATGACGGCTGGCATCTGGTGAGCAACCCGTATCCAGCGGCCATCTTCATAGATGACTTTTTGGATGCCAATATCAATACGACTGATGCTATCTACATATGGGATGATAACAATTCTGCGTCAGGTAGGGGGAGTAATGATGATTATATAGTCTCCAACAAAACGGCTGCTACCGACATTAGCGGTACCAATAATGAATCAAGATGGAACAATCACATAGGTTCGGCTCAAGGTTTCTTTGTGAAGTTGGATGGTGCTCCCGGTAATATCACTTTTACAGAAGCCATGAGACGATCTGGCAATAATGCGGATGGTAATTTTTTCCGTAAGGCAGAGAATGAAAACCCTATCCTCAGACTCAACCTCACGCATGCTGATGGTCTGATCAAACAAACTATAGTCGGTTGGAATGAGTCAGTGTCAGATACAGAAATCGCCGAAGGCTATGATGCGCTGGCATTCAATCCCCAAGCGGACTATGCGATCTACACGGAGAAGGCGGGTGAGTACCTCACCATCCAAACGATCACAAGTAGTAAGGCAGAAGTGCCAGTTGGCTTTAATGTAGCAGAAGCAGGAAACTATGCATTGGCATTCAATCTGGAGCATCTTACTAAGCCAATGTATCTGCATGATGAACTAACTGATGAGTTCGTAGATATCACAGAAGGTACTTACAGCTTTTACACAGAAGCAGGTCAGATCAGAGATCGATTTAGTTTGACGGACGCGGCACGAGTACTTGCCTTAGCTGATCGGAAAACGAACATTTACGCCTTTGACAAAACACTTCACATCACTTCACCAGGGTCTCAACCAGCCCAATATCAGCTTTATAATTTGTCGGGTGCACGTTTGATGACGGTTTACACTATTGGAAAAACGGATATAGACCTGAACCATCTAACCAGCGGCATATACTTCGTATCGAATGGTGTTGAGACAAGGAAAATCATTTTGAAATAGAAATTCTGCTATCAGTATTCGGTCCTCGGAAAACCGAGGGCTGATGTCTGAGAGCCGATAATTGCAATCAGCCTTAAAATCTTCAAAACACGGGTACATTAACATTTCATCAACATGAAAAACATATTCACACTCACATTGCTATTATCCACGCTCACCTTATTCGCCCAAGGGCCACCACCTGCTACACCAATAGACGGAGGGCTTTCTCTGCTACTCGCGGCTGGAGGAATTTATGGAATCAAGAAGTTGAGAGATAGTAGGAAGTAATTCGCTCGTGGGTCATGCTTGCTTTTTAGCGGCATGGCAGTTTAAATGGCGACTCTGTGCGGATAGTTATCGGCAAGAGGTCGCTTTTTTTGTTACCAAATTCTGATTCAAAAGGACCGAATTCTGATCAGATATGGTTTCCAATAAGTATTTGGTTAGTTTTCAAAAGAATTCGGCGACTGATGAGATATCTACTTATTTTTTTTACTACACTGAGTCTTTCACTGCATGCGCAGAAAGTGGATAGTTTGATCCATGCGCTTCCGAAATCTGCACAAGTTCAACAAGCATCTATCTGTAACGAAATTAGTCGAATTCTCAGATCAGATGATACAGATAGTGCCATGTATTATGCGAAAAGAGCTTTGTCTTTTGCGGAGGAAAATGATTTGGCAGATCAGACGGCATTGGCAAAAAAAAACATAGGAATCATTCACTGGTTCAATTACAGCCTTGACTCTGCTTTATTCTATTACGGTCAATCTTTGGATGACTATAAAAAATTGGATGATCCAAAAGGAATAGCTAACCTGTACAATAACATCAGTATTGTATTCAGTAAGAAAGAGCAAAAAGATACGGCAATTGTACTTTATCAGAAGGCCTTAGAGATCAATTTGGAGCGGGATGATTCAGTGGGAATAGCCCGAAACTATCTTAATCTCGGAGTACTTTATGGAGACATTGGAAACCTTCAGGCGGAAATGCATTGTCATAGAGAAGGACTTAAATATTCAACATATTCACAAGATGTTATCTACAGTAATATGGCAGGTACTATGTCGGAACTTTATGGTTCTGATTCTGCCATTTTTTACTATCGAAAGGCGCTGATAGCTTGTAAAACCAATCGTTTGAAAGCTCGGATTCTGCTGAATATGGGCCCCCATTTTAGGGTTTTGGATATGATCGATTCTGCAAGGATATATCTGCAAGCTGGTAAGAGCATACTGACTGATCAAAACAGTGAGGTTTTTGCGAAAGCAGTGATGGATGAAGCTTCCCTGTATGAATATGATGGAGAATATCAAAAGAGTCTCGAACTCTATCTGAAGTCAAATGCTATTGCTGAGCCACAAAATTACAATGCGCTTTTGGTGGATCTTTGGAATGCCATAGCACTGAACTATTCGAAACTTGGTAACTGGAAAGCGGCCTACGCTTGGGAGCGAAAACATGAAGTTCTCAAAGACAGTCTCACCAACCTAGAAAATAGCCAGCATCTTGCAGCACTCCAGTCCAAGTTTGAGTTTGAACAAAACCGACGTAAGATTGGAGAACTCACCAAAGAGAACTTAGAAAAGGAAGTTCAGATCGCTCAAGACAGAAACTTTAAATTAATACTGCTAATTACCTTCACCTTCGTTAGCATGCTGTCAATCACCCTTTTCGTGGTTTATAAAAGAAGGCAGGAGCGAAGGGAACAGAGTCTGGAGCTTCAAAGACTCGAGATTGAACAGCGTATGTTGCGCTCACAAATGAATCCGCACTTTATTTTTAATGCGCTTAATTCCATCCAGAGCTTTATCACGACGAATAAAGCTTATGAGGCGGAGGTTTTTATGTCAAAGTTTTCCTTGTTAGTAAGGAAGATTTTGGAAAACAGCACACAAAAGGCCATTTCACTCGAAGAGGAAATAGAAACCCTTCAACTCTATCTCGAATTGGAAAAATCTAGGTTTGAAGAGCGATTTGATTTTGAAATCATAGAAGACGCTGATACTACTATGCCTATTCCACCCATGTTGCTCCAGCCGTTTGTTGAAAATGCGATCATCCATGGGATGAAAGGCAAAACTGATAAGGGCAAAATTATTGTCAGATTTATCGAAGAGGATCATCAGCTTCGTTGCGAAGTGGAAGATGATGGTGTTGGTCGCTCTGCTAAAGCACCTGAAAAGAACCACATTTCATTGGCGACATCCCTGACCAATGACCGAATCAAATACTTCAATGAAGCATCTGATACTGGTGAATATGAGTTGCAAATCGAAGACTTGAAAGATTTAAGAAATAGTCCTAGTGGCACCAAAGTAGTATTGACCATACCATTCGAGTCATGATCAGAAAACGCGCAATACTGGTAGATGACGAAACTAAAAGCCGCACAGCTTTGAGTTCTTTCTTGTCAAAATATTGTCCCACTATAGAAATTATGGGTGAGGCAGATGGTGTAAACACCGGACTTGAAGTGATTGAGAGACAAAAACCCGATGTGCTGTTTCTTGATATTGAAATGAACGATGGCACGGGTTTCGACTTGCTCGAACAACTTTCAAATGTAGATTTCGAAGTGATTTTTGTTACCGCTTTCAACCAGTATGCCATCAAGGCCTTTCGCTACAGCGCGATAGATTATCTGCTCAAGCCAGTAAATCCAGAGGAACTTGTACAGGCTGTAACCAAGCTGTCGGATGATAGCAGAATCAGTCAAGTTGAGCAAAAGCTTGAAGCATTGATGTCCAACCGAACGTCTATTCAAAAGATCGCTATTCCTTCGATGGATGGGATTCGCCTGGAAAATGTGGATAATATTCGGTACTGTGAGTCCGATAATTATTACACCATTATACATCTGGTTTCTGGCGAAAAGATCATTGTGAGTAAGACGCTCAAAGAATATGACAAGACGCTCTCAGAAGATGGGTTTATAAGAATCCATCAAAAATATCTTGTGAAGATTTCCGAAATAAAAACATACTCCAAGTCAGACGGAGGATTCGTTACGCTCAATAACGGCACGCATCTCACAGTTTCCCGTAGGAAAAAGGAAGAGCTCCTCCGAGCCATTTCGCAACAATCTTGATTACTCCAAATCCGTTTTCCAAATTCTGATTTCACACGACCGAATTCTGATTCTAATCTCAGAATCATAGTAGACTGAACTTGATTTGATAAAGGAGAAAGTCAATTTCTTCTTCTCAAAACACAAAATCGGCCCTTATGAAAAAACATCTTACAGTCAGTTTAGTGCCTCGCCGAGATGAGGCGATACGAATTTGGTTGGCCATGAGTCTTTTGCTTTTTGGTCTTATGGCTATAGCTCAGAACGCTGCTCCATCCGCCATCACCTTGAACTCTACTTCTATCTTTGAAAACAGCGCATATGGTTCTGAAGTAGGTGCCTTTCAAACTACCGATGCAGATGCTTTGGATAATCACAGCTATTCGCTTGTAGCTGGAGGAGGAGATATAGACAATGATCAGTTCTATATCACCGTAAGTGGAATATTGCGAACTAAGGCCGTATTCGATTATGAATCAATAAACTCATACAGCATTAGGGTACGCACCGATGATGGTAACGGAGGACAATATGACGAGACCTTTGATATATCGGTTGAGGATGCAGCAGAGTCTCCTACCAATATCACGCTTGATCCCAATGGTATTCCTGAAAACAATGCTATCGGTGATGTCATCGGAACGCTAACGGCAGCTGATGAGGATGCAGGTGAAACCTACACTTTCTCATTCACCCAATCGGAAAATTACCCGAGCAATACTTCATTTTCAATTCTGGGCAATGAACTCAAGGCTGCCCAGACTTTTGACTATGAGTCAAAAGGCCTTTATGTAATCAGGGTTCAGGTTCAGGATAGTCGTGGAGGCTATTACCAACGATCATTGAACATCGCCATTGGCAATGTGGTCGTTGAAAATAACAGTCCTACCAATATTGATTTGAGTCCAAGGACGATTGACGAAGAGAATGCCATCGGTGATGTAATCGGTACGCTCTCCACTACTGATGCCGACGCTGAAGACACGCATACTTATTCCATGGAAGCAGGAGTGGTTGATAATGATCAGTTCACCTTGACTGGAAGTCAGTTGAAGGCAGGTGCCATTTTTGATTTTGAAACCAAAAGCAGCTATGTCGTGCAGATCAAAACAGATGATGGAAACGGAGGACTTTACGTCAAGAATATCACCGTTCTTATTGGCAATGTAGCAGAGAGCGGTCCTCCAACGAGTACCGTTTTGAGTAGCTATTCCATCGAAGAAAACAATGATTTGTTTGATCCTGTTGGTACATTTAGTTCGGTTGATCCGGATGCTGGAGATACCTTTAGCTATTCTTTGATCGCTGGGGCTGGAGATACTGGAAACAGTAGCTTTCGGATTGTAGGGAATGAGCTTCAGGCCAATACGGCTTTTGACTATGAGACCACCAACTCTTATTCCATTCTTGTGAGAACAACGGATAGTCAGGGAAACTCGATAGATGGAAACTTCACGATTACCATAGAGGACCTCAATGACGTGGCGACACTAGATTTCGAATTGAATAATAATACTATCAATGAAAATGTAGCCAATGGAACGCTGGTTGGAACGCTGACGCCCATCAATGCCACGGTTCCAGCCTCAGTCAATTTTCAATTTGCCGCTGGTGATGGCGACACAGACAATGCCCTGTTCAACCGATCAGGAAGAGATATTTCTTTTAATGGAGTACCAAATTATGAAACCAAAAGGACCTACAGCATACGAGTGGAAGCGGATGATCAGGGAGATTTGGTCGAAAAGGTGCTTTTGATTCAAGTCAATGATGTCAATGAAGCTCCCACTTTCGTCAACGTGAGTGCTACGACTATTCAGGAAAATAATGCAATCGGTCAGGTAGTTGCCGTACTTTCTACAGACGATCCTGATGAGGGTGATACATTCACCTATTTTTTCGCATCGCCTGAACCTCAATTCACGATAGATGGAAATTTGATCAAAGCCAACGAGACATTCAACTTTGAGCGAGTCCCGCCTATTAATTACAATGTTACAATTCGCTCAAGAGATGCAGGATTTCAATTCAGTCCTGATCGTATGGTAAGCTTTGTTGTTACCAATCAAAACGAAGCTCCAACAGATGTATCACTTAGTGCCACGAGCATTTTAGAGAATGTAAGTGTTGGTGGAGTTGTTGGTACGGCCACCACTACAGATGAAGATGATGGCGATTCGTTTACTTATAGTATAGTTTCTGGATTTGGAGATGAGGATAAGTTTGAGTTCTCGGGTGATCAGCTATTGACTACCGAGCTATTCAATTATGAGGAAAGATCGGTTTACAATATCCGAGTACAAACAGAAGATACTGGCGGCTTGCAATATGTAAAGGACTTTAGCATCAATATCCTCAATGCTGGGGAAAGCCCATTTGATATTGATTTGACTAATGCTTCCATAGACGAAAACAATGAAGTTGGAGATGTGATCGGGCTACTTTCTGCGAGCGATCCAGATGCGAGTGACACGTTTACCTTTTATGTGCTCAATTCTCCCGCAGATGGCTTCAGCTTTGATATTGCTAATGGCAATGAGCTGGTGGCTGACGAAGCGTTTGATTTTGAAGATCAGAGTTCCTACACCATTAATATTCAGGTAAGAGATCAGACCAACAGGCCATATACTGAAGAGTATACGATTACCATCAATGACATTAATGAGAACCAAGCACCAAGTGCGCTTTCATTGAGCAATAGCACCATAGATGAAGGCAACAGCATAGGAGACGCGATAGGAAGCTTTACCACCACAGATGCAGATGCTGATGACACTTTTAGTTATTCATTTGTATCCGGTGAAGGAGGAGAGGACAATGCTAGTTTCTCAATTATTGACGGAAATGAGCTAGTTGCCAATGCGGTTTTTGACTATGAAACCAAGAATAGTTTTGACATTCAAGTCAGAACCGATGATGGAAATGGCGGCACTTTCGATGAAACCTTCACAATCACTATTGGTGATGTAGCTGAAAATAATGCGCCAACAGACATCTTGCTTTCAGCAATCATTATAGACGAAAATAATTCAGTAAATGCTGTAATCGGAACATTAACCACCACAGATTCCGATGAAGGTGACTCTCATATTTACAGTTTGGTGAGCAACCCTGATAATGCCTTCAATATTCTGAATGATCAATTGCGAGCAAGTGAATCCTTTGATTTCGAAACACAGGAGACGTACGACATTCGTATTCAGACCGATGATCAGAATGGTGGGACTTTTGAAGAAGATTTTACCATTACCATCAATGATATAACTGAAAATAGCACGCCAACTGATATTGCGCTGACACCAACAGACATTGATGAAAACAATGAGATCAATGATATTATAGGTACTCTAGGCACAACCGATGCAGATGGAGACGATACGCACGTATACTCATTGGTAACAAACCCAGGGGGCTCTTTTAACATCCTCGATAATCAATTGCGAGCAAGTGTCATATTTGATTTCGAAGCACAGTCGAGTTACGAGATTCGTATCCAAACAGACGATCAGAATGGAGGGACCTTTGAAGAGGATTTCACAATCACTGTTAACGACGTGAATGACTTGCCTACAGAAATTTCACTTTCTGCTTCAGCAATCGATGAAAATAATGCAGTAAATGCAGTGATTGGTAATCTGAGTACTACAGATGATGACGAAGACTCCCATGTTTATACTTTGGTGATCAATCCAGGTAACGCCTTTAATATTCTCAACAATCAGCTTCGCGCTATTGAATCTTTCGATTTTGAGAGTGTAGAGAGCTACGATATTCGAATAGAGGCTGATGATCAAAATGGGGGAACTGTAGAAGAGGATTTCACCATTACAGTCAATAATGTGGAGGATAACAGTGCCCCATCTGACGTTGTACTATCTGCTAGTGCAATTGATGAAAATAATGAAATTGGTGATTTGGTAGGTTCACTCAGTACTACTGATGAGGATGCTGGTGACTCGCACACTTACACCTTAGTCAGCAATCCTGGTTTCTATTTTAGAATAGTCGAAGACAGACTAGAGGCCAACGCATTTTTCAATTTTGAAAATACCGATAGCTATGACATCACCATTAGTACGAGCGATGGAGATGCCTCATTTCAAAAGGACTTTACCATTTCTATTATTAATGTGAATGATGTGCCGACGAGCATAGGGCTCACCAATGCCAGCATATCAGAAAACAACGAGGTGGGAGATTTGATTGGATTTTTAGGTACCTCAGACCAGGACCTGGAAGATATACACACATACACGCTAGAAATTAACCCGGGAAATGCTTTTGCTATTAACGGAAAAAGACTCGAGGCGAATACGGTCTTTGACTTTGGCAGTCAGAGCAGCTTTGATATCCGAGTGAGGTCCTCAGATGGCAATGGTGGTCAGTTGGACCGTGATTTTACTATCACTATCAATGCTGAAGTAGATGAGCAAGGGCCTGAAATTGTTGAGTTTACTCCAGTGAATGGGACTACAGGTATTCTACAATCTCAAGATTTGGTGGTAACGTTCAATGAACCCATAGCGCTTGGTAATGGATTGATTAAGGTGATTAGGGCTGGCGGTTCTGGACAGGAGGTTATCAGTTCTGTAGCCAATGGGGGAGATGATGTAATCAGCATAAGCGGTTCTCAACTCACCATTCATTTAGATGGCGATGATCGCAAAAGAGATTTGTTTTTCGGAAGCGAGTATTATGTGAATATTCCGAGTACGGCAGTTCTTGACGCTTCGAATAACCAATTGGAAAATCCTATTGTAGATCAAACTACATGGACATTTTTCGCAGAAAAGGAAGATGTAAATCTTGTTTTCGAAGCGATCGCGGATAAATACACCAACGACCAGCCGTTTGATGTTAGTGCCACAACTAATAACGTTCAGGCCAGTGTGGAATACTCCATACTATCAGGTCCTGCGACCATTTCAGGTAATACGATCACATTGACTGGTGCTACAGGTACAGTCAATGTGCAGGCATCTCAACCTGCTACTCAGCGATTTAAGGCAGTGAATATTTCAGCATCATTTGAAGTAACGAATGTGCCTGATACTGAAGCTCCTGAGATCGTTTCTTTTACGCCGGAGGATCAGGCGGTCGATGTGCCACTGGATGGTGATTTGGTTGTCCTATTTGACGAACCAATCGCTGTGGGGACAGCAGATATTTTGGTAAGAATAGTTAGTGGAGGCTCTTATGCCCTATCGGGAAATACCACCGATAATCCAGATATTTTTGAGATTAGCGGAAGCACGTTGATCATTAAAATGGCCAATGCCAATAATTTCGGATTCACTTACAATCAAACTTATTATGTAACTATCAATAGTGGGGCGGTAAAGGATCTTGCGGGGAATAATTTTACTTCGGCTATTACCAATAATACAGACTGGAATTTCACTACCGAGAAACGAACAGTGACTTGGGATGGCGATGCGTGGAGCAATGGATCAGGATCAACCAGTGCTACGAATGCGGTAATAGATGGGGATTATTCCATGTCCACTGATGGTTTTTTTGCAGCTGCTAATCTTACCATCACTGCGGGTAATACTGTGATAGTCAGCGGAAACCGAACACTTGATGTGAGAGGTGACTTAACGATAGATGGTGATTTGATTGTAGCCTCAGGAAGTTCAATTCTGACCTATGACGGCAATAGCATCGATGATAATGTTACCATTCAGCGTAATACGCGCTATGCTGATGGTAAGTACAGTTTTGTAGGTACACCAGTGGAGGAGAATGCAAGCATTACCGGAGCGGATCTTGGAGCCCACATTTATAAATATGACGAGGGAGCTTCTGCGGATGTCAATGATCTGGCAAGATGGCAAAGTGCCACTTTAGATGTACTGGCACCAGGTAGAGGTTATACTCAGGCAAATCAAAAGTTGATTGAGTTTGTAGGGAGGCCCAATGATGGAATGATTACGTATGGAGGCAGCCATTCACAGGATGGCTGGCACCTTGTGAGTAATCCATACCCTGCGGCCCTAGACCTGTCTGCATTTTTGGATGCCAATACAAATACTACCGATGCGATTTACCTCTGGGATGATAATGGTTCTGAAGCAGCAAGAGGCACAAGCAACGATTATATCATTGTGAACAAAACAGCTGCTACAGACAATAGTGGGGAAAACAATGAATCCAGATGGAATGGATACATTGGTTCGATGCAGGGGTTCTTTATCCAGATGGACGGAGCACCTGGAGATATCGTATTTGACGAGAACATGCGTGTGATCGGAAGCAATAATGATATTAGTTTCTTTCGAAAGAGAGTCTCAGATCTGCCGGTTGCCCGCATCAACCTGACCAGTTCTTATGGACTTTTTGAGCAGACCGTAATCGGCTGGAATGAAGTGGTGAGCGACGATGAGCTCAGTGAAGGCTATGATGCACGTGTGTTTAGCACATCGGCAGATTATCTGATCTACACAACCAAGGCCAACATACCACTGGCCATTCAGACAGTGACCTCAGGCAAAGAGGTGATGCCGCTGGGATACCAAGTAGCAGAGGCGGGCAATTATACCCTTGGGATGGATGTGAGCAAGGCACAGGGCAAAACGCTTTACCTGCACGATCTGCACGCAGGCCGTGTGACAGACCTGGGTGTAGGGGCATACGATTTCAGCTCTGCAGCAGGTGTATTTGCTGACAGGTTTGAGTTGCGGACTACAGGAGCTTTGTTGTCCAATTCGGTAGTTCAGAAGGGCTTATATGTAAAGGACAAGATGTTGTACATCACAGTTTCTCAACCAGCCCGATACGAGTTACTGAACCTATCCGGTCAGCGACTGACTACAGCTTTGGTAAATGAGGCGGCAGTCCTTGACCTGAACCATCTGGCCAATGGCGTGTATCTGATAAACGACGGATTAGAGACCATAAAAATCATATTAAAATAAACACTAAGCGTTGAGCATCCTGCGCTTGGCGCTGTGCCTAAAATCTAAAAACATGAAAAACATAATCATAAAAACACTCGCAATACTTCCTGTATTATTGATCACGCTACCAGCAATGGCACAAGGCGCACCACCAGCCACTCCGATAGACGGTGGGCTGAGTTTGCTGCTAGCAGCAGGAGGAGTCTATGGATTGAAGAAGTTGAGAGACGGACGGAAATAATTCAACTAGCGAATCTTGACTGTTTCATAGCAGCAAGACGATTTATGGAGAGGCTTCCGTGAGGAGGTCGCTTTTGTCTGATCGTTGAGTTGGAGAACCTTCAAATACAATAAAATAAATATCTTTCTGCTCGTAGGGTGAAAGGTTAATTCAGACTATTTTAAAGGCGAAATGAGGAACGTTAAAACCATTCTCGCGATTTGTAGATATTGCGTTCATCGCAGATTATATTTAATATTAAAAGTTCAAATAAGGTGCTTTTTATTATATGTCCGTCATTCGTATTCTCGCCATTGAAGATGATCCAATCTATGCCGAATCAATAAAGTTGGTAGTACAAGAACTAGGATATGTTCTGATAGATGTAGTTCAAAGCATTTCAGAATTTAAGCGCCTTGTTAAAGCCACCATTCCGGATATTCTTTTGGTGGATATTGACTTGGGAGCAGAAATTGATGGTATAGAGCTGGCAAATCAAATAAGCGAAGAGTCAAATGCTCCAGTCATTTTTTTGACGGCCTATAAGGATACCGAAACAATTATTAGAGCGAAGGATGCGCGTCCTTCAGCATATCTAACGAAACCGTATGAGGCTGTATTGTTGCAAGCGGCAATCGAAATAGCTGTTTCGGGAGGTAAAACTGCCCAAAATCCTTCGGAGGGTTTCACTATGTCCATGCAAAAGGAATCACTATTTGTAAAAAGTGGGGGTTCTTTAAAAAAGGTTTCCATTGCTGAAATTCTATTCATCGAAGTGAAGGAAAAGTTCTGTCAACTGCACGGTCTCTCTACCTATTTGGAAATCAATATCCGGTTAAAAGACCTGATTGAAAAATTACCTGCAAACCAATTCATTCAGACGCATCGATCTTTCGTAGTAAATAAAAACCATATTGATGAGGTTGACGCTGGTTTTTCCAAATTGCAGATAAAAGCCACCACCATCCCCATAGGTAAAAATTACAAAGAGACTGTTAGTGCTGCGCTTGATAGAGTGGGGTAGGACTAAGACGCCAACGGGAGGGAGATATAAAATGTAGTGCCTTTATTCAGTGTGCTTTCCACTCTTAACTGGCCTTTGTTCATTTCCACAAATTCCTTCACCAGCACCATTCCAAGCCCAGTTCCTTTTTCTCGAGCAGTACCTGAACGTACTTTTGATTTGTCAATCGTAAACAGTTTCTCAAGCTGCTGTTCATTCATGCCCGTACCAGTATCAGAAAAGGTAAACTCAATCCAGTTATCGCTGATTCGATGGTTGATGGTGATGGTACTTTCAGAATGACTAAACTTGATGGCATTGCTAATTAAATTCCGCACCACCGTTGAAAAGGTATTTCTATCTGCCATCACAAAATCTTCACTTATCGTCGATTCAATGATAATTCCTTTGGCCTTTGCTGCTTCATGGAATACTTCCAGCACTTCATCGATGACGGGCTTGATGGCTATTTTTTCAATAGATAATACCAACTCTTCTTGCTGGCTCATTGACCAGTTTAATAAGTTATCAAGCAATTGATTGATGCTTTTCGCAGACTTATCTATGTGATCCACTAGGTCATTAATCTTCTCAGGTTGATTCCTATTGACATAGCTTTTTAATATTTGAGGAATGGTTTCGAAGGAAGCTATTGGCCCTCTGAGATCATGGCTGATGATAGAGAAAAGACGGTCTTTCGTTTTATTTGAAGCTTCGATTTGAAGATTAAGTGCCTTGATTCTCTTGTTATTGCGGTAGACAATGAAAAATCCAGCGCCAATGAGCACTATGAGTAATCCCCCTGCAATGAAAAAATAGTACTGTCTCTGAATGGTAGCCTCATTTCGCAAATTTTCATTCATGAGAGAAAGATTTGTCGCCTCCTTTTCCTTCAATTCAAACTTGGATTCCATCTCGGCCATTGCTGCTGTGCGCTCATTAGAATAAATTGAATCGAGGGCACTTTTATGACCATTTCTATGCTTTTGATACAGTGTGTAATTACCCAGCGTAGCGTAGACTTCCATCAGCAGTTCATTGTTTTTGGAGATCATTCGCAAGTCATTTCCATCTTCGGCAATTTCAAGTGATCTGTTAGCGTAGTAGATGGCACTATCCTGCAGCTTCAGCTTCTCTATCATAGATATTTCGTGATATACTTCAGCTAATGCATGATAGGTAAGCGAGCGACTATAACCATTGTTGTACTTCTCTTTGTACGACAAGGCTTTCTTAAATCGATTAATTGCCTCCCGTTTTTTTCCTTTCGTTTCTAAAGTAAAAGCTATGTTATGATGGTAGATTCCGTGTTGACTGGAATTTTCTGGATAGTTCTTGCCTGAATAGTCCTTCTCGTAGTAATAAAGGGCTGAGTCAATGCTACTTGAACTACTGCCTGATCCAGAACAACTGTGCAGCACAGCCAGCCGTCCATAGACAGCATAGTCATTTGGTGGCCTCATTTTTTCATAAAGATTTTTGGCTCTCCAACCATATCTCAGGCCATTTTCACAATCGCGCCAATCATTGTAAACCAAGGACATAAGACTCAATACTTCAATTTGCAAGGCCGGTGTTGTTGTCGCGTAGATGGGCAAGGCTTGTTGATAGTATTCTAAGGCTTTTTCATATTCCCCGCGCCTTCTGCTAATTGTTCCAAGTCTTTTGTACACCCATCCGGTCAACGAATAAAATTTTGAGCTGTCTTCCGGTATCAGGGATTGATAGATAGCTATCGCTCTCTCTATCTCACCGTTGCGCTCATAGATCAGTCCTGAAATTTGAATGCAGTCATTCAATAGATAATCATCGCCATAGGCTTTAGCTGCTGCAATCGCCCTCGAATTATAATTCAATGCCGTATCAAAGTCGATTTTTCTATATTCATAGCCCAACTCGTTCAGCCAAACGACTCGCATAGAATCATTGGTTTCATTGGTTAAATTCAGCTTCAGACTGTCGATGACCTGCTTGGCTTCAATTGATTGAGAAGATAACAGGGCAAACAGGATCAAAAAGAGCTTTAATGATTTGTGAATTTTGATTGGATGAATAAATTCAGCTACTATGTCCATAATACAGAATAAAAATATGGAATTGGCTGATTAACTCATAATTGAGTTTTTTCATTCTTGTAAACAATCTGTTCATTCCCGAATTCCGGCTTTCTATTCCCAATAAACTTAACAAAACCTCTCTATGAACATTTTTGATAGTGGACAATGATTTTGATCGACTCACATCGGTTACACTTAAAGAAATCGCAATCGGTATTCCGAATCATAGAACAAGGCTTGAGCTATTTGTATCTGATGACTTATTGCAATCGAAAGATAGGAATAAGATCGCCAAAGCGTATCCATTCCACTCTGGATAAGAAATGAATCTTTTTTAAATTATTAAAAAATGAAAATAATTAACAAAATCCCATTCCTTGTCGGTGTACTACTTTCATGGAGTACATCGGGCCAACAGCTAGACCGACAGGTCATTGCCACTGCCGGATTGAGCGCCACAAGCAGCTATACCATTGGTGAGGTTATTGTCAACTCATCCAAACTTCAGGTCATTGCCGGTTTCCAGCAACCTGAATTCATTGAAGCGCCAGCCCTAGGGGTAAAAGATATTACCAGGGAACTGACGGTATTTCCGGTTCCAACTAGAGATGAACTTACCATTAGAGGTCTGAATTTCAGCGGGAATACCACAAAGGCACTTTTGTACTCTCTGGAAGGAAGAAAGATGAGCGTTCAGGTTGAATCTACTACCAACGAAATGAAACTAAACCTCGATCAGTTGCCATCAGGCAATTACTTTCTAACCCTGCAAGATCCGATCAACCAGACAACAGCAAAATTTAAAATCTTAAAAATCAAATTATAATCTAAACGATTTACTGCCATGATTAAAAGATATTTTTACATTTTCTCGGCCGCTTTGTTTATCCTCATTACACCTACAACAGGTGTGAAAGCGAACATTGACGAAGACCGAATGGAGGCGCTTGCACGAAATACAAATAGCCCACCTGACGGATTTAATTATCAGGCCGTCCTCAGAGATAATGATGGGGTCATACTTGCCAACAGTGGGGTAACCCTTCGCTTCACCCTTTCCAATAGTGGTGGTGATGTATGGATTGAAAACCATTCTGTTACCACCAATACCTACGGTCTGGTCACATTAGTCATAGGACAAGGAACAAAAACCGGTGGAAGTGCCTCTGCATTTGCCAACATCGATTGGTCTTCTAACATTTCAATAAAAGTAGAAGCCGATTCTGGAAATGGTTTTATAGATCTGGGTACTACGGCATTACAAAGCGTTCCCTATGCCAACTATGCTGCCAATGGACTTACTGTTCCACAAGCGAATACCTTGGATGCTATTGATCTCAATGCAGAGCAAAATGTACAAGCAGATTGGAATGTGTCTGATAATACAGCAGACGCTTTCATTCAAAACAAACCAACCATACCGACGGATCTCAATCAGCTATCGGACAGTGATGGATTATTGTCAGGCTCGTCTTTTGACGGGTCTTTCAATAGTCTTACAGATGTTCCTGTCAATCTTGATACGGACGCAACAGATGATTTCTCAGGATCATATAATGATTTAACGGATTTACCTGCGAACCTTGATACTGATGCAACAGATGACTTTTCTGGGTCATTTGCTGATTTAAGTGATGTCCCTGTTAATCTAGATCTTGATGCTACGGATGATTTTGATGGATCTTTCAATAGCCTTACAGATGTTCCTGCAAATCTTGATACGGACGCCACTGATGATTTCTCAGGATCATATAATGATTTAACGGATTTACCTGCGAACCTTGATA
>CAYGUA010000022.1:22340-89395 GCA_964353015.1 uncultured Marinoscillum sp.
TTTCTGGGTCATTTGCTGATTTAAGTGATGTCCCTGTTAATCTAGATCTTGATGCCACGGATGATTTTGATGGATCTTTCAACAACTTAACAGACGTTCCTGTTAATCTTGACACGGACGCAACAGATGATTTTTCTGGCTCATTCACAGATTTGACCAATGTGCCTACCTTATTAGACACTGATTCAAGTGACGACTTTAGTGGTTCATTCAATGATCTGACAGACTTGCCAACCAACTTGGATACTAATGCAACCGATGATTTCAGTGGCAGCTACAACGACCTGACGGATCTACCAGTCAACCTGGATACAGATGCGACAGACGATTTCTCAGGATCATTTATGGATCTTACCAATGTACCAGCTGATCTCGCAGATGGGGATGACGGCATTGGGCGACTTGGAACAGGAATTAATTCGGTAATCAGTGGTGGCTACTCCAACAGTGCTTCCGCTTATTATTCTTCAATTGGTGGTGGCTACTCCAACAGTGCTTCTGGTCAGATCTCCACAATTGGTGGTGGTAGCAGCAATATCGCTTATGGGGTAGCTGCGACAGTTGGTGGAGGATCTAACAATGAGGCTTCTGGTTATAGATCCACGATTGCTGGAGGCTACAGCAATGAGGCCACTGGTACCGTCTCCGCGATTGGCGGTGGCTATTTCAATACTGCTTCTGGTCATACTTCAACAATTAGCGGAGGCTATGACAATTCCGCTTCGGCCGGTTCAAGCGTTGGTGGTGGATCACATAATGCCGCTACAGGGTCTAATTCAACAATTGCTGGTGGGAGTTCGAATACAGCATCCAGCTATTACTCAACTGTCGCTGGAGGCCGTCAAAATTCCGCATCTGGTGATGGTTCAACTATTGGAGGCGGGCGTTTGAACATAGCTTCTGGCTACTATTCAACGATCGTAGGGGGTAAGGGAGTAAAAGCACAATCCTTTGGAGAAGTCGCTCTTGGGCTGGACAATAGCTACGCAACCAATCCGGATGCTACGTCATTTGTGGCAACAGATCGAATACTTTCGGTTGGTAATGGTACGGGAGGAACAAGAAGCAACGCGCTGACAATCCTCAAAAATGGAAATACCACTCTTCATGGACTGCTCACCATCGATGCAGATAATGTAGGAGGATCAATTGGCTTCACACTTCCTGGACAGGATGGTACAGCCGGACAAGTACTAAGCACCGATGGATCTGGAAGTGTGGGATGGCAAACGCCAAGCTCCTTCAGTGGTAGCTTCTATGACTTGACAAATGTCCCTTTTGGCCTGGAAGATGGTGGTGGCATTGGAAAATATGGTACAGGTAATTATTCTACGATTAGTGGAGGTAAGTCGAATTCCTCTACTCATAGATATTCAACTGTAGGTGGAGGAGTTAATAATACAGCCTCCGGAAGGAGTGCCACTGTGTCAGGAGGAGATTTAAATGTTGCATCAGGCGCATACTCACATGTAGTGGGCAGAGAGAACACCGCTTCAAACAAAAGTTCTTCTGTATCCGGAGGAGGGCGCAATGTTGCATCTGGTCAATATTCAAATGTTGCAGGTGGATTTTTGAATTATGCAACAGGTAAATTTAGTGGAGTCGGCGCGGGGTGGAGCGCTTTTGCTCAATCTTATGGAGAATTTGTAATTGGTTTGAATTCTTTGAATGCTACAAGCCCAACAGCAGAAAGTTTCATAGCAACTGATCGCATATTTACTGTTGGCAATGGATTGAGCGATTTATATAGAAGCAATGCACTAGTGATACTCAAAAATGGCAATACAGACATCAATGGTGCGCTAGTGGCCAATAGTCTTGGAGTAGATGGCAAATTTACCTTGCCTACAGCAGACGGGACAAGTGGACAAGTATTAAGCACAGATGGCTCTGGTGTCGTGAGTTGGGCAACCCCAGCTTCCGCTTTTAGCGGAAGCTTTCAGGACTTGACCAATGTTCCCGCAGGTCTTAGTGACGGTGATGATGGGATTGCTCGAGCAGGAAGTGGCACGAACTCTACCATTGGTGGTGGTATGTACAATTTCGCCTCAGGAACGTATTCAACTGCGGCTGGAGGGTATGACAACACGGCGAGTGCTTCAAATGCTACTATATCAGGCGGCTCATCAAATGATGTAACACAGTATGGTGGCACCATATCAGGGGGAATAAGTAACACGGTCAGCTCAGAAAAAGGTGTCATTGGAGGAGGTCAATACAACACTGCCTCCGGCTTTGGAAGCTCTATAGGTGGGGGTTCTAATAACACCACTTCAGGAAACCTGGCAACTATTCCAGGAGGAAATAACTTGAAAGCACGATCTTTTGGAGAAGTAGCGGTGGGCGTCTTTAATACAGATACCGCGACAGTTAATAGCTCATTTGCCTTTAATGGCTCAGATCAACTTTTTGTAATTGGAAATGGTACAGCAGATGGCTCTAGAAGTGATGCTCTTCGAATGCTGAAGAATGGGAATACTACCTTGAATGGAAACTTGCAAGTGAATGGTGACCTTGCCTATTCTGGTTCACTCAGCAATTCATCTGACAAACGATTGAAAAAGGACATTACTGAGTTAAGCAATGTACTTCAAACACTTTTGAAACTAGAGGGGTATAAATACCGATACAATGGCATCAAGGCAACAGATACACTTTCTACGCATATCGGTGTGATTGCCCAGGAACTTCAGCAGGTTTATCCAGAATTAGTGAAAACGGGTGACGATGGCTATCTCTCGGTGAACTACATGGAAATGATTCCGCTCCTGTTGGAAGGTATCAAAGAGCTCTCCATGGAAAACACAACACTAAAAACGCAGAATGAATCGCTTGAGGAGAGACAAGAACAGGACGATCAAAAATTTGCTGCAATGGAAGCGAAACTGGATCAACTACTGAAACTGATGGTTCCAAGTGAAGATGCTGTTGGAAAGAATTAATAAACAATGGTGGTGAACTAAGGCAGTTAATCGATTCAATTAACAATCAACCGGCTCCCAGGATGGGAGCTGGTTCCTTAGTATCTTCATTCCTGAAATGGATCTGTTCATTCCTTCATAATACCTTTCCATTCCTTACTGATTGATACAATCCGCGGTTTTTTCAATTTCGATGTAACTAATTGAAAAAACACACCATGGAAAAACTACACTTTGTTTCTGGATTCCCTCGTAGCGGCAGCACGCTCATGTGCAATCTACTCAACATGAATCCAGACTTTCACGCAACACCCACGTCACCTACCATTGATATGGTTATGCAGATGAGGAAAGTATTCAGCCACAACGTCTCTTACAAAAATGTAAATCGACTGGAAGAAGCCTCGCGTTTCAAAGCGGGAGTTAGAGCTTATTTAAGCGCCTACTTTCATGACCAGCGTGTAGTCTTTGACAAAAACAGAGGTTGGGTCAATAAACTCCCAATAGTTGATCGAATTATGGAAAATGAGGAAAGTAAGATCATTTTCTGTTACAGAAACCCCGTGGAAGTGTTCCAGTCCATTGAGGCGCAATATCAGAAAACGATCATGATGGAAAACACAGATGAAATCAACAACGAACTGGCATTTACCACGCTATACAACAGAGTTGAAACGTTTGTAGGTCAGAACTTTACGTTAATGTCAACGCCTGTCGCTCTGCTAGAAGATGCCCTAACGCAGGGACATGGAAACCGAATCCTTATTGTGAGGTATGACAAACTCTGCTCTGAACCACAAAAGACACTAAACATGATTCATGAGTTCGTGGGTGAGCCAGCTATCCAGTATGACTTTTCACAATTAAAGCAGTCAACCTTTGAAAACGATGGAGCATATAACTACAAGTTTTTACACAGCATCCGAGAAGGTGAAGTGACCTACAGCCCTACCAAAATCAATTTACCAAAAGACGCCATCGATCGGATCGAGAAGCGCTTTCAGTGGATTACCTCCAAAATCGAAAAATAGAATAAAATGGCTACTATCAACCTACAGAAAATCGTTGCAGTGAAAGGTCAGCCTGGCCTCTTTCACCTCACCAATTACAATCCAAAAGGATATTTTCTTCAACCGTTCAAAGGCGGTCCTGTCAGGTTCTTTTCGAATGAAAAAGGAAAGGTGCTGGCAATAGGAAATGTGGATCTCAAGTTGAAAGAAGGCTCTATTAATTCCCTTGAAATTTTTCTTAAGATGAGAGAGACTACCGTTTTACCCCCTGAAACGAGTTACGATTTAGTGGTCTCCTTCTTTATGGAATTAATTCCAGATTTGGATCCTGGGGTTGCGCCAAGCCACCTCGAAAAAGTATTGAAGTGGTATCACCAGATTTTTGAACATGAACATTCCTCTGAGATGATCAATGAGGAAGATGGGGGATTGACAATTGCATAACTGTTCTAATCAAAATAATCGTTTTTCGGGGTAGAAAATTATTTTGAAACAATCTACCAACTCCAAGAGCGGAATCTCATAGAACTCTCCTCTTGGAGGGGTGCCCGGCTAAGGGAAGGTTACCCATCCATCAATCCCTTTCTGTTCTTTCATAGGAAGGAACACCAGCAACTCCTTTCGACGAAGGCTTGAGCCTTCTGCTCGCAGCAGGTGCGATTTATGGATTAAAGAAGTTGAGAGACATGCAGAAATAATTCAACTAGCGAATCTTGACTGTTGCATAGAAGCAAGTCGATTTATAAGGCGACCTCAGAATAGAGGTCGCTTTTTTTGTAATATATTCATTTATCACTGTTCAATTTTAGGAGTAATCTTTCCTATTTTACATAAGATGAGTGCTATCAAAATTCTAGTTGCAGAGGATAATCCAAACCATTCGGCCAAAATTGAAATGCTTTTGGATGAAATGAATTATCAGCTTATTGGTATTTATCCTACTGAGGAGGAAGTCCTAAGACTTTTTAAGGCTACAAAACCTGATTTATTGATTTTGGATATTGAGCTGGCAAATGGAGGTGATGGAGTGAAGCTTGCTGGCACCTTAAATGAAATCAATCCCACACCGATCATTTTTACAAGCTCTTTCGAAGATAAGGAAACCATAGCCAGAGCTTTGCAAACAGATCCTTATGCATACATTGTAAAACCTGTAGAGCGCCCCTCTTTACAAGCGGCGATTGAACTTGCGCTCTTTAAGTTTAGTAGGCGTGAACAACAATTGAGCAAAGAAAAATATCTTGGATGGTCGGAAGATTTGATTTTAAAGGATGCCTTTTTTATCAAATCAGGCACTAAACTCCTAAAAGTACCGCAGGGAGATATACTTTGGATTGAAGTGGGTCAGGACAGATATTGCGATATTATCACAGAAAAAAGAAGCTATCCTGTGCGTACTTCAATGAACCATCTTGAGGAAAAACTAAATCCGTCAATATTTATCCGAATACATAGATCACATATCGTCAATATTCATAAAGTGGAAGGAATTGATGATATTGACATGGTGGTGGAAGTAGGTGATAAATCATTGCCACTTGGTGGGTCTTATAAAAATGACCTGATCAACAGATTCCGATTGCTTTAACCGTTATTTTAAACATGAAAAAAGTTATTGGCTTATTGCTATTTCTCGCTTTTTTTCTAAATGCTTTAGAGGGAAAAACTCAAGGTAAGTCCTTGGTAGATAGTGTTAAGTTCATGCTAAAATCGCCACCCAATGATTCAGTAGAAACTAGGTTGCTCAATGCGCTCTTTGGGCTGTATATGACTATTGATATGGATTCGGCTTTATACTTGGGTGAGCGTGCAAAAGCATTGGCTCAGAAGACCGGAGATTCCGTATTGATCGCGAGTAATACCTTGAACTTTGGAGGGTATTATTGGTACCTGTCTGATTTCTCAAAAGCCATGGAATGCTACGTGAATGCCGCTGCTATTTTTGATAAACTAGGGAGCGAAACAGACGTAGCGGACGCACAATTGAATATTTCCATACTTCATGTGATATTGGGGCAGACGAAAAAGGCAAAGGCCCTTTTTAAAAAGACGATTAGAGTATATGAAAGCCATGATTACTACATGGGAATATCCAATGCGTACAATACTTTAGGTGTTATTTATGATGAAGAAGCCAATTATGACTCGGCCATTTATTGTTTTGAAAACTGTCTGAAAGCCGCAAAGAAGTCTAAAATGAAGGTACATGAAGCATGGGGATATAGTGGTCTTGGTGAAATGTATAAAAAACAAGGACGGTATGCCAAGGCTCGGGAAAATCAAATGGAATCATTGAGACTCGAAGAACAAATCGGCAATGCCGTAGGGGTCTTGCAGTCCTATATTCAGTTGGGTTCGTTGGAAAAGCAACTTGGCAATTTGAAAGTAGCGGAAAATTATTTTAAAAAGGCGGAGGCTATGCCTGTGCTGGAATCGGACTTCCTTAGCCAGCGAAATCTCTATCAAGAAATGGTGAATCTATTCGAGGCTACCGGAGAGCTAGATAAAGAATATGGGAGTTACCAAAAATTTGTTGCTGCCGTTGATTCCATTAAAAACTCTGAGGATCTGGCGACCATCAATGAATTGAATGAGAAATACCAGTCGGAGAAAAAAGCAAACGAAATAATTACACTTCAAAAAGATCGGGAATTAGATCAGATCACGCTAGAAAAAGAACGCACCGAGAAACTCTATTTCATCCTGGCATCAATAATTTTCTTGCTGCTTAGCTCATTTTTGGTTTACGGATATCTCCAGCTCAAAAAGTCAAAGGATCAAATTGACAAGCGCAATGAGATGATTACAAAAATCAACAAAGCACTTAATAAGTCTCAAGATGATCTGATAGCCTCCAATAAAACAAAAGACAAGTTTTTTGCACTTATTGCCCATGATCTTAGAGGGCCTGTGACTTCTATGCAAGGGATTGGTCGCATGCTTGCTTATTACAACAAAAAAGGAGATGAAAATCGTATCAATCAACTTATATCACAAGTTGATCAGTCCGCACATTCAGTCAATCACCTTTTGGATAATTTGCTCAAATGGGCATTATCTCAAACAGAAGGTCTCAATTATCAGCCTACTACGATTGAACTGAGCCAGTTATTGGATGAAATCAGAATCATTTTTGATGAGGCTTTAAAAGCCAAAGAAATTAATCTTCAAATTAAGAAAGAGGATGATTTATGGATAGAGGCGGACTACAATATGATTAGTACGGTATTGAGAAATCTCTTAAGCAATGCCATAAAGTTTTCTCCTCCCGGTGGCAAAATTGCAATCAATATTTTCCAATCTCATAACAATGTGACGATTGAAGTTGCGGACACAGGAGTTGGGATGACCCCAGAAACCGTTAAAAAAATATTATCTGATCAACCAGTTTCCAGTACTCGTGGCACTCTTGATGAAAAAGGCACGGGCCTTGGACTTGGTCTATCTAGAGAGTTTGTCAAAAGACATGGTGGTGATTTGACGATTTCTTCTTCTGAAAAGGGCACTAGTATTTCATTTCAATTGGGATTGATCAAGCAAACTGAAAATGTCTGAATAATTTAATTACCCGAATTTTATACTTCATGTACGAATTCAGGTAGTTCACGCATTTTTCGACTTATCCAATTTTCTGGCTTGTCATATTTAAGGTACTATCATCCCAACAGTAGGGATGATCACCTATAAATAATATGCTATGAAATCAGGAATCTCTGCCGCCACTGAGATAGGATTAAGAATCCTTCGTCTTAGAACTTTTGGCCTCACATCTATTATTTTATTTGTTATTACATGCGTCCTGGCAAGCTTCACGGCTTCAGCTCAGGTGCCAATCCCTTCTGGAGACTGTGGACGAACAACCCTTTACTTCTCCAATGCGACAAATATCACGACCACAATCAGTGAATTATCAGGAACCACTCAAGGATCAGGTACATGGGAAGCATGGGTCAAGAAAGCCTACTGGGCCGGATACAATAGCGATGAAAAGCTTTTCATGAATGATTTTGATTATCCTGCTGAAAACTGCTTTTATGTATCGCTTCATGGTGCAGTTGGTTTTCATTTCCGTACGGGATATACAGGCGGAGAATATGTGTCCAGTACGGCCACATTTGGTTTTGCTGCAAACTCCTGGCACCATTTGGCCGCCACGTGGAGCGAATCTGGAGGGACAGTCACTACCTCAATTTTTATCGATGGAGTTGCTATGGGCTCTGTAACCTCTACATCCAATTTTGATTTAGGATCTACCTTCCATATAGGAGGTAAAGACGGTTCTTATAAACTACAAGGTGCAGAAATGGCCGAAGTGCGGGTTTGGAATGTAGCCAGAACCGAGCAAGAGATTTTCGACAACATGAATACTGTTCTTACCGGCAGTGAAAGCGGTCTGGTGGGCTACTGGCCTTTAGATGAGCCAGCTGGTAGTCTTACCGCCACTAACCTGGTGACTGATGGTGGAGCTCAAACTGTAAATTATATAGCAGCAGCGACCGATTGGAAAGACTTTCCATTGAGCCTTGAAAATACACAAGGTTTAATCTATCCTAATGGAAGTCACGCCTTTGGTGATAATCCAATAGCCAATACACTTTCCGAAACTTTCACCATTTACAACGTTACCTCTTCTGATATCGACCTTAATGGCAGTCCGGCCATTGCTCTAACAGGTACGGATGCCGATCAGTTTTCACTGGATCTTACATCTACCTCCAGCACTGTGACCGGAAATGACTTCACCACTTTTGTGGTCAACTTCACACCTACAACTCCGGGCGGAAAAAGTGCGGCAGTCACAATCACAAATGTAGCTTCATGTTCTGATCCTTTCACGATCAATCTTTCAGGTACGGGGCTTAGTGCTTCGCTATCATACAGTGGAGAAGGTTTCTCTGAGAATACTGCCAATGATGGTTCTGTTGCCGGATCGATCACAATTACACTGATAGGTGACACCTTTCAGGATGATGATATGGACAATTTGCTTGATATAGATTCTGAAGTAACGATTGGTAATATTCCTTCTAATCTTATTCCGATAGTCACATTAGTTAGTAGCACCGAAGCAGTCCTCACACTCACAGGAAACGCTACGGCCCATCAAAGTGCCAACAATGTAGTTGACCTCACTTTTGAATTTACAGATGCTGCTTTTACAAATTTAGTTGCAGCAACTGTCACCAATGCCACAGGCCCTGCCAGTAGCGGATTGGGAATTGATTTTGATCGGCCTTATTTGACTTATGAATTGGAGGACGGTTTTTTTGAGAGTGGAAATAATAACGGAAGTGTAATAAATGCTATGGATATATTTTTGGTTGGAGACACCTTCAAAGACGATGATATGGACAGTCAACTCGCTTTCGGTTCAGAATTTTATATTCCTAATCTTCCTGAAGGACTTATTCCAATAATTTCTATTGAAAATTCCACTTCGGCCTATCTCAGTTTTGATGGCAATGCGCTTTCTCACAATGCAGATGCCAATGTTTCGGATCTCACTATTTCCTTTGACAATTCCGCGTTTCAAGGTGGGGATGCCTCGTATATCATGTATGCTACGGGTCCTGCGAGTACAGGAGTTGGAATTACATTCTACAATACCAACGGTATTCTTGAATATTCTGGGCCCGGGTTTGTTGAATCTGACGCCAATAACGGTACATTGGCGGGTAGCATTACCCTCACTTTGACAGGTGGAGAAACTTTCGCTGACCCTGATGAGAATGGTCTGATCGAAAGTAGTCAATACTATGTTTATGATGATAATTCAGATTCATTCCCTGAAAACCTTACATATGTACTTACATTGGCTAGTCCAACTGTTGCTGTCTTAACCATAGATGGTCAAGCAGTGAGCCATCAAGACATCAATGATTATACACTTTCATTCCATTTTTATAGCAGCCAGAGTCTTAGCACGAGCGCATTTACCAATTCTTTGAATTACGAGGTGTTGAATTCGCGTAGTTATATAAGTGATTTTAAATTAGATTTTCATGATAATGGAACCTTAAGTTATTCAGGATCAGGATTTACCGAGACGGAGGATAATGATGGTACACTGACAGGCTCCATGATCATTGATCTCACCGAAGACACTTTTTCTGATCCTGATGAGGATGGTTTTCTTCAAGTAGGAGCACAATATGAGATCAGCAATTTGCCTTCAGGACTTATCCCAGTTATGACGCTGGTATCCTCTAATCAGTTAGAGCTGACTTTGGAAGGAAGGGTGGATATACATTTACCTGAAAATTCAGTTTCAAGCTTACAGATTGAATTTACTGATGAGGCTTTCAGCGTTACTGCGGCACCTTATGTTTTCAATGCTACAGGGCCATACAGTACGCAGATAGGCATTACATTCGACTCAAACACATTGTTTTATGCCGGCAGTGGATTTACTGAATCCGCGGCAAATGATGGATCGGTCGAGGGAGAAATCAAGGTGATTTTGTTAAGTGACAATTTTCAAGACGTAGACAGTGATGGATTCCTTGATGTTGGTACTGAGGTTTCTATTAATAATATACCAGCAGGACTTACACCAAATTTGGCGATCACGTCAAACAATCAGGCAGGTAACAATTGGACTCCCTTATTAGCAGATAATGACAAGCAATATCGTCTTCTGGCGTACGGAAATGGCACTTATGTGGCCATGGGGTATTATGGAACCAACAGGCTCACTACCAGCACTGATGGTGAGACTTGGATACCAAGCGATGTTTTGGATGCCTACTCGTGGAATGATTTGATTTTTGCCAATGGAATGTTTATTGCCCTGCCTGCTGACGAGAATGCCATTCATACCTCAACAGATGGAGTGAACTGGACTGCAGGGAGCCTATTGAGCGAAAATGCATGGCACAAAATAGCTTATGGCAATGGGCTATTCGTAGCTGTAAAAGACAATGGTAGCTACCGCGTAGCAACTTCACCAGATGGTGTGAACTGGACAGAGCGAACCGGGAGCACAGCTGTTGGGTATTTCATTACTTATGGCAATGGCTTGTTTGTTTCAGGCAATTACGATTACAATACGTTAGCAACTTCAACAGATGGTATCAACTGGACACAGCAATTATACAGCAATGAGGGAGTGGCTTATTTCGGCAGTAACGACATCACCTTTGGTAATGGGTTGTTTGTAGTGGTGAGCGATTATAGTGAGGATGCGCAGGGAAATGAGTTAACCCAAAATATGGTATGGACCTCTCCAGACGCAGTTAACTGGACATTGAGAGATACGCCTGAGGGTTATTGGTATTCAGTGACTTACGGAGATGGCTCGTTTGCTGCGGTTGGCTATAGTGGTAGCCCCAATAGCTTGATGACTTCCAATGATGGTATCACATGGACCGCCAATGCTAATCTTCCGAATGAAAACTGGAATGCTATCGAGTATATCAATGGTCAGTTCTTTGCTGTGGCTGAGGACTATGACGTTCAGATCATGACCAGCTTCCCAAGTGCTGAGGCAACTTTGACCTTAACTGGAAACGCAGATGATCATCAAGCCTTACACAATGTCAGTGATATAACTTTTAATTTTACCGATGCAGCTTTTGTGAATTCCATTGCTGCTAATGTGCCCAATGCAACCGGACCAGCTAGCAGTGGTCTGGGGATCACATTCGATGACAATACTCCTGCCAATGACGACTGTAGCAATGCAGAAACAATTACGGTTTATGCGCCGGGAACAGGTAGTGCTACGGAAGGATCAACAGAGTTTTCGGTACCCAACCCTGAGTTTGCCCCATGTACAGACGACTTAATCATCAAGAACGTTTGGTACACTTTCAACACTGGAGATGCCGAACAGATCATTTTTACCATTGAAGCTGGAACGGCAACCGCGGTATCAGGGGCTATCTATACCTCATGTGGTGAGATATACTTGGTACCTAATCCATTTGGGGGCGAGCCTTCGCCAGCCTGTGCTTTCGACCTGACTGAGCCAATATTTTTAGATCTTCCTTCCAATACCGATTTTCTAATCCAGATATGGAGTGTTGAAGGTGAGGAAGGCACTTTCTCTATTCTATTGGAATCAAATTCACCTCCTGACATCACACCCATCAATGACAAAACCGTGGATGAGGAGACAGAGCTGACCTTTACGGTCTCTGCTACAGACGATTATGCGCCAAATGGGTATATTGAATATTTTGTTGACTTTGGGTCTGTGGATTTGGGAATGAGTATCAACGCTTCAACAGGTGAGTTTAGCTGGATACCAACAGAGAGTCAGGATGGCACTTATACTGTCACGGTCTATGCGGTTGATTATTACAGTGAAATTACACGTTCTGAGAGCTATTCTGAAGCTACCTTCAATATAACCGTGAATGAGGTGAATACAGCTCCAGAGCTAGGCACATTAGTAGCTCAAAATGTAGCACCGGAAGGTTCACTAAGCTATCAGGTTACTGCCACGGATGTTGATCTTCCTGAGCAGACTTTGACCTTCAATCTTGATCATTCTTCCCTTAACAAAGGAATATATATTGATGAATCTGGCTACATCAGCTGGAGCCCTCAGTCTTCGGATTATGGTTCTACCAACAATGTGGAGGTAACTGTTTCCGACGGAGATTTGTCCGATGCAGCCACTTTGGTGATCACCGTTGACAAGGGTGAACAAACGATTTACTTTGATTCTCCAGGCAATTTCACATTTGGTGAAACTACAGCCATCTCCCTTAATGCAAATGGAGGGGACTCCAATAATCCGGTCGTATTTACCAGCTCCAACGAGCTTGTGGCGACCATTTCAGGGTCAAGTGCAAATATTGTAGGAGCTGGCGAGGTTACTTTCTTTGCAAATCAGGCGGGTAATACCCAATACAATGCGGCTCCACAGGTCAGTCAGACAATCACAATCTATAAAGGTGATCAATATCTTTATTTTGACTCACCTTCAAGCTACACCTACGGTGAGATTACTTCTTTTGAGCTTTACGCTGATGGTGGCGATTCCAGTAGCCCGATTATTTTCACGAGCTCAGACGAAAATGTCGTCAGTATCTCCGGATCTACCGCTACGGTAAAAGGAGCGGGAGATGTGACCATCTACGCCAATCAGGCTGGTGATAACAACTACAACCCAGCTCAGCAGCAAAGTGCCCCGATGACCATTTACAAAGCAGATCAGTATATCAGTTTTGACTACCTTGATTCTAAAGTTTATGGTGATGCACCATTCGAATTGAGTGGGACAGGAGGAGGATCCAGTAATCCTGTGATTTTCACAAGTTCTAACGAAGATGTGGCAACTATTTTCGGTACTACCTTAACCATCGTTGGAGCTGGAGATGCGACCATCTATGCCAATCAGGCCGGGGACGACAATTACAATCAGGCTAGTGAAGAAAGCCAGTCGCTTTATGTAGACAGGGCCGAGCAGATCATCAGCTTTGAAGCTATTTCTGATAAGACCTTCGGCGATGGCACATTCGAGCTGGTTGCTACAGGAGGAGGATCAACGAGCCCAATAATTTTCAGTACTTATGATGAAAATGTTCTAGCCATCAATGGCTCTACGGTAACAATAGTTGGTGCTGGCTATGCCACCATATATGCTACTCAAACCGGAGATAATAATTATTATGAGGCTTATGAAGTCAGTCAGTCTTTTGAAGTTTATAAAGCAACCCAGGAAATAGATTTTGGCCCAATTGAAATCAAAACGCAAGGTGATCCGGATTTCGGATTGCCGGAATTCTCATCCGCAGGATTGCCAATTATTTATTCGGTAGACGAAGGATTTGTGGCCTCTGTCAACGGAAATATCATTACCGTTCAGGGAGCAGGCTCTGTTACAATCACCGCATATCAATTGGGTGATGATGATTATTTGGAGGCTACTCCTGTGGAGCAGACTTTGACAGTAGAAGCGCTTTGGATCTGGAATGGGACAACATGGAACAATGGATCTGCTCCAACTTCCACCGACAATGTGAGACTTGATGCAGACTTTACTTTCGATAGTGAAACGTCTTTTTCCACAAACAACCTTACCTTGTCAGAAGGATATAATTTAACTGTATTGTCCGACAATACTTTAGATGTACAAGCTGACTTGGATAATCAAGGGTCGCTAATAGTCATGTCAGGCGCATCTATTATTACTTACGCGACAGGAACGGTTTCCGGAAATGACATCCAAATACAGAGAAACACACGCTATTCAGATGGAAAATACAGCTTTGTGGGTACGCCAGTGATGCAAAATGCAAACGTAACTGCAGGCAATTTGGGAGCAAATGTTTACACTTATGATGAAGCTCAGTCGGAAGTGACGGAAGATCTGGCTCGATGGTTGCCTGCGGGGGTTTCCGATGAATTGATCCCGGGAAGAGGATATTCTCAGGCCAATCAACAGTTAATTGAGTTTGTCGGCACGCCAAATACAGGAACAATTACTTACTCGGGAAGTCACACCAATGACGGCTGGCATATGGTGAGTAACCCTTACGCTTCGGCTATTTTCATCGATCAATTTTTAGATGCGAATACCAACACTACAGGCGCAGTTTATATCTGGGATGATAATGATTCACAGACTGGAAGAGGAAGCAATGATGATTACATCGTGGCGAATAAAACGGGCGCTATCGACATCAATGCTATCGATGGTTTAGGACCAAATAGTGAATCCAGATGGAATGGTCATATTGGTTCGGCGCAAGGGTTCTTTATGCAGCTCGATGGACCAGCTGGAGATATTGTTTTCAACGAAAGTATGAGAGTCTCTGGAAACAATTCGGATGATAACTTTTTCCGTAAGGCTCAAACACCACTGCTCAGACTCAACCTCACAAGTGCAGATGGACTTATCAAACAAACCATTATAGGCTGGAATGAATCCGTGTCAGACACCCAATTGGTCAATGGCTATGACGCACCCGCTTTCAATGCGAATGCTGAATATGCGATTTATACCCAGAAGGCTGGTGAAAATCTGACAATCCAAACGATCACCGAGGAGAAACAAGAAGTGCAAATTGGATTCAATGTGGCAGAAGCAGGTAACTACACCTTGTTTTTTGGGAAAGAAAACCTGACAGCAGAGTACGAATTATACGATAGGTTGAATGATAGGAAATTTGACATCAGCTCCGGAGGATATAGCTTCACTACACAGGCAGGTCAGTTCAAAGACAGATTTGTACTTGTGAAAAATAGCAGGATATTAAATCTTGATGATCAAAAAGTAATCATCTACGCTTTCAACAAAACACTTCATGTCAAAACAACAGGGTCTCAACCAGCCCAATATCAGATTTACAATTTGTCAGGAGTAAATGTGGCAAAGGTATTTGTAAATGGCACGACACGGATCGACTTGAGTCATCTCAGCAATGGCGTCTACATCGTATCGAATGGAATTGAAACGAAGAAAATTATTTTACAGTAAATGCAATGCGCCAGGCATCCTTCGCTTGGCGCTTTGCCTAAAAGCAAAACCATGCAAAACGTTATCATAAAATCAGCAATCCTTTCAGTCGCCTTTCTAATTATATCCTTGCCTGTGTTGGCTCAAGGCGCGCCACCAGCAACTCCTATAGACGGAGGTTTGAGCTTATTGCTTTTAGCTGGAGGACTTTACGGATTGAAAAAGTTACGCTACAACAGGTGAATAATTGAAGTTCATGTCTAATGGCGGTTAGACTGATAGTTAAAGCGGCTTTCATTAGAAAGTCGCTTTTTTTTTGGAAACTTTCGCTATGAAAGCATTGCGCTACAATTAACCTTATCGGTTGCGATTTCCTACTTAGTCAGATTAATCTCCGCGATGTTCTTGATGCGATTGCGTTCCAGGAAGGCGTCAATTGTTTCGAAGTGCTCGATCACTCGTTGATCTTTAAATTCAAACACCTTTTGTGACAAACCCTGAAGAAAATCTCTATCGTGAGAGACAAGGATCAAAGTGCCATCGTAAGCTTTCAAAGCTTCTTTGAGTACGTCTTTTGACTTCAAATCCAGGTGGTTGGTAGGTTCATCGAGGATCAATAGGTTCACTGGTTCGAGGAGGAGCTTGACCATGGCAAGACGCGTCTTTTCTCCACCGGAGAGTACACTTACTTTTTTATCAATATCATCACCTTGGAACATGAAGCATCCAAGAATATTCTTAACCTGCGTGCGGATTTCACCTTTGGCCACTTCATCCACCGTTTGGAAAACAGTCAGCGAAGTATCGAGTAATGAAGCCTGGTTTTGAGCGAAGTATCCAACTTTCACATTGTGCCCTAGTTGGCATGAGCCATCTACTGAAATCTCGCCAAGTATCGCTTTGATCATTGTGGACTTGCCTTCTCCATTTCGCCCGACAAAAGAAACTTTTTCCCCGCGAGAGATGGTCATATTAGCTTTCTTGAACACCACATGATCATCATAAGCTTTGCTTACATCTTTGGCTATTACAGGATAATCACCTGCTCTTGGCGCAGGAGGGAAGCGCAGATTCAAAGCGCTATTATCGATTTCATCTATCTCAATGATTCTGAGTTTCTCCAGCATCCGTTCCCTTGAAGTGACCTGGTTGGTTTTGGAGTAAGTACCCTTAAATCGCTCGATGAATGCCATGTTGTCAGCGATCATCTTTTGCTGCTCCTGATAGGCTTTAATCTGATGGGCGCGTCTGTCTTGGCGCAGTTCGAGGTAGTGAGAATAGTTGGCTTTATAATCATAGATGCGTCCCATGGTCACCTCGATGGTTCGGTTGGTGATATTGTCGATAAATGCCCGGTCGTGAGAAATGACCATCACGGCATTGGCATTGTTAATCAGAAAATTCTCCAGCCAAATCACTGATTCAATATCGATGTGGTTGGTAGGCTCATCGAGCAAAATCAAATCAGGTTTTTGAAGGAGGATTTTTGCAAGCTCTATGCGCATGCGCCAGCCTCCACTAAATTCTTTCGTTTGACGTTGAAAATCTGCAGGTTTGAAACCCAATCCCTTCAGCGCTTTTTCTACTTCAGCATCATAGTTGACCTCTTCCAACTGATAAAACTTATCACCCAAGTCGGTTACCTGCTCAATGATGGCCATGTACTCGGCACTTTCATAATCGGTGCGGGTTTCCAGTTCTTTGTTGAGGCGTTCCATTTCTTCTCGCATTTGAAAAATTTGCTTGAAGGCTTTGGCTGCTTCCTCGAATACAGTGCAGTTATCTTCGGTGAGCAAATGCTGTGGTAAATAAGCAATCACGGCATCTTTTGGTACACTTATAGCGCCTTTTGTAGGTGCTTGTTCGCCAGCTATGATCTTCATCATGGTGGACTTTCCAGCCCCATTTTTACCCATCAAGGCAATTTTGTCCGTCGGATTGATAACAAATGACACATCGCTAAAAAGCGAAGCACCACTAAAAGAAACAGATAGATTGTCGACTGAAATCATAGCGCATATTTTGAAGATGCGAAACTACAAAAAAGTAGCGCTTCTTTGTGCTTAAAAACACCTGATCTTAGGCATGAATCAAATGCACGATTTCTCATCATTGCAGATTATCTTTATTAAACAATCAAAACTGAAACTCGTGCCTAAACTAAAGTTGCTTTCTGTGGTATGTACCACCCCTGATGAAATCGATAAAGATGAAATGTATCTGGTTAGAGATGGTAAAAAAATCTGGCCAGAGGGTGAGCGCTATTATCGGTTGGACACAGGTGAAAAGGTTGATATTAATCTTGAAATGGAAGTGCCGGAAGGTTGGTGTGAAATTGAACTTTGGGATTTCGACTATATGAGCCGCAATGATCTTTTGGGCAAATTCAAGTTCAAGGTCGATAAGGAAACCGGTTCATATTCTACGAGCATGGAGTTACTCGAGCGTAATAGTACAGCGAGCTATATCCTATTTTGGGCTGTTACAGATTGAGAATTGATCCGATTAGCCGATGTTTTCATAATAAACCTTCTCACTGATATCCGCCCATGGTTTTAGATTTTGTCTGAATGCCTGTGCATGTTCAAATACCTTTTTGCTCATTGGATCTTTGGCAGTAATCTCAGCGATGGTTTCTCTGGTCGCTTGCTTCAGGCCTTCCATCACCTCGTCAGGAAATGGTCTGATGGATACATTTGATTCATTGATGATTTTCTGAAGATATTCTCCATTTTTTGCATCAAATTCAGCCATCATCCATCGGTTCAGTCGGAAACATGCTGTTCTGATTATTTCTTGCAAATCTTCTGGCAGAGCGAGAAATTTATCTTTGTTGATGATCATTTCCAGTACGGGTCCGGGCTCGTGCCAACCGGGATAATAATAATATTTGGCAACCTGATGCAAGCCCATTTTATAATCGTGATATGGCCCTATCCACTCTGTTGCATCAATCACTCCACGCTCCAGATTGGTATAGATTTCTCCACCTGAAACGGTCACCGGACTCCCGCCAACTTTAGAAAGTACTTTGCCGCCAAGCCCTGGCATTCGCATTTTTAGTCCTTTGATATCCTCAAGAGAATTGATTTCTTTATTGAACCAGCCGCCCATTTGCACTCCCGTATTTCCGCAGATGAAAGGCAACAGATTGAAAGGTGCATAAGTCTCTTCCCAAAGTTTTTGACCGCCACCAGAGATGATCCACGCGCCCATTTGCTGGGCATTCATTCCGAAAGGTACGGTGCAAAAAAACGAAGATGACGTGATCTTTCCTGCCCAATAATAAGCTGCTCCATGATTCATTTCTACCGCTCCATTGCTCACCGCATCAAAGCCTTCCAGGGCAGGGATCAACTCGCCCCCTCCAAAAACCGTGATTTCCATGCGGCCACCAGACATTTTATTGACCCATTGCGCGAGCATTTTGCAACCTTCACCAAGCACAGGAAAGTTTGGTGGCCAGGTGGTAGTCATTTTCCATCTGTAGGTTTTGTTGAAATTAATGTTGATGGATTTTTCTTTTTCAGGCAAACAAGCCGTCAATCCGGCTGCTGATAATCCAATCGCAGCAGTTGCTGCCTTGCCTATAAATGTTCTTCTTGTGGCTTTTTCTTTCATTGTTTTGTACTGAATTGCAGCATCCAATTGTAAAGATCATCACCGCTATAAACCCTAGTCCAGGTGTCATGGCCCATATCTTCATGCACTGTAAACCGAAGTTCTTTCAATCCCAAAGATTCAAGCTTGTTAATTCCCGTATAAAAATATTTTGTGCGAACCACCGGATCACGTCCTCCCGCAAAAGCCCAGACCGGAATTTGATTTTGAGCTATCGAATTCATAAGATCTGGATGACCCCACCCGACTACTGGCGCTACAGCGGCAAAACGCTCAGGATATTTGCTAGCCATGTACCAGCTTCCGAAACCACCATAACTTAAACCTGACAGATACAATCTTGACGCATCAGCTTTATAATTCTTCAAGACATAATCGATCATCCAGAGCAATTCGTTTTCGATCAACGGCCAGCCCACAGGCAACCCCTCAGCACCAACATCAAACAAAGTGTCCAGAGGTTCACCAGTCATTATTTCATCGCTGGGGAAAGACCTTGGACGCGGAGGTACACCATTAGCCATTCTTTCTGGAATCTGATCACGGGTTCTAAATCTGATGTAATCAGCAAGACTGTCCATCCCAAACAGAGGTAGCTGTGGGACAATCATAATAAAGGGAAGGTCCCTTTTTTGTGCCCATACTTCGTACAACGGACCGTGAATTTTCACATAATCCAATTCCTCTTTTCCATCTCCGCGTTCTCCATTTCCATGTAAAAAAAGCAGTACAGGAAGGTTTTCGACTGATTCTTCATATCCCTTTGGAAGATACACGAAGAAGTCTCTTTCTTTTCCTGTCACCTCGCTTTGATATGGAATCCTGATGAGTTGATCCTCGGAAGTTATTTTTGCACAGCTTATTAAAAGCAGTATTAGGGCGAGTGGAAAAAATTTCATTGGTTAAGGTTGTTATGAGGTCAGCTAAAATATAAAATCCAATTTAAAGATTCTCGGTGAGGGTGTTTATACTTTCGTTTCTAAATTAGATAACATTGAGGTCTTTACTTTCGGGCTATATTTATTGTCGATGAATTATAAATTTTTGTTTTTTAATATTCTGATTATGAACTCCTTGATCAGTTTGGCTCAAAGCCCTTCTGCTTTGAAAATCCGCGAAGAAGCCATGCTGACTGCCATAGAGGCGTTAGAGGAAAATAACAATCAAAAACTAGAAGAGGCAATTCTGAATTGGGAGCAGAATAGCGGAGAAAATGAAGAGCTTTTTCGCTTGCAATTGCTGCAATCTATTGGATCACGAACATTTGCTGATAGCCTATATGATTCCAATATTATTGGTTTACTCTTAGCTTTTGAAAAAGGGGAATCACAATCTCTTCCTCCTTATTACCATGCTCCATCCTATGCTAGAGTTGATGTATTAACGAAGAGATTTGATCAAAAAATCAATGAGGCATTTGTTGAATTAGCTGTGATAAAGGATTTGAACCAACTCGAATCAGCTTTGGTCGAACATTATCTTGCTAAGTTTTCGATCTGGGAAAAACTGGATAACCATGATCTTGATGGGTTTGCCATTCAGGAATACTACGACAGCATTATTTCAAATGTGCGCTATCATAATGACGCCATTACCATACAGGCGGGTACCAATTTCACATTGGCCAAAAGTGGAATGAAAACAGGAACTGAGTTTGGTTTGGGATATGCCTTGATGAATGAGAAAATGTTATTTAAGGCTGCTTTTGGATTCAGATTTATGGATACCAATAATCTCCAGTTTGTAGTGAATGGAGCTGAAGTGGAAATTAAAGATGAACAATTTTTATTCGCAAATCTGGGATTTGGGTATCTAATCAAGTCGGCCAATTTCGCAGATATTTTTGCAACATTTGACCTGTCTTTTCGCACTCAAAACTATCTTTATTTATCTTATTACACACTTTTGAATGAACCTGTCTACAGGGAAACTATGCAAGGCAATGGTTATTTCGCTCCGGGATTGGCCTTGAAGAAGGATTTTGAAGGATCCTATTTCCTTTTGGAAACCAAATATTTCACATCTATGAATAAACAGCTGGCGGAATCCCGCTCAGCTGACCAGCTCGTGGTGAGTCTAATGTATGCGTTGCGCTTTCGCGAAAAAATTAAAAAGTCACATTTCAAATGAGATAATAATAAGTTGAATCAGGCCTGGGGCGTTCGATTGAAAAACATCTTCAAATAGATATTTTTGGCCATATTAGCGCCGCTCTCTCTGGCCAGCTCTGCTTTTTCTCCATAAAAAAGTTCATTCACAGTTTCTACCCAAAGCCTGGCCCACTCATCAAAATGATGTTTGGTGAAGCCACTTTTAAATCGCTGATCTACTTCTACATGCTGATGCAGGGGCGTTCCTTCATAGGTTTCTGTAAATAGGATCTGGGCAGACCAATATTTGATAAATCTGCCTTTGTGAAATGGCCAGTTGTGTACCGCTTCCGAAAAGAAAACAGATAGCTCTGGATGTCTCAAAACTTTGGCATAAAACACATCGATGAGTACTTCTATGTCATATTCATCTGTTAATAATCTTTTTTCCATGTGCTGATTAAAGTCAAGAAACAAACATAGACGTTCGGGAATTTTCAAAGGCCTCAGAATTATCAGCAGCTATTATGAAAATTGTCAGATTTAGATTTCCAGAAAAACATATCTCAGCCTGTCATAGTTGCGGATGTTTTACGGATTTTAATCATTTTCCTGACATATTGACTTAAAAAAGTCCAATTAAACCTATGGCTTGGCTTTTGATCTCCTCGGATAATACAATAATTGAGAGCAATCATGAATTTCAATAACTATACTATAAAGTCTCAGGAAGCCCTTCAGAAGGCGACAGAAATTGCTTCCGGAAATGGACAACAAATCATTGAAACGGGTCATCTCATTCAGGCTATTCTACAGTCTGATGAAAACCTGATTTCATTTTTATTAAAGAAAATTGGAGCATCGAAGCAGCTTCTTACTGGCAAATTTGATGAGCTCATTGGCACCTATCCAAAGGTCACTGGTGGGCAACCTTATTTATCTTCAGCAGCACATACGGCTATGCAGAATGCTGAAAAATATCTGAAGGATTTCGGGGATGAATTTGTGGCTGTGGAGCACATCATTTTGGGTTTGCTTGCTGGTAGCGACAAGACTTCACAGGTTCTTAAAGATGTAGGTTTCACTGAAAAAGGTTTGATCAGTTCTATCAAAGAGCTTCGAGGTGGACAGAAAGTGACGGATCAAAATGCAGAGTCAAAATACCGATCGCTAGATCGCTATGCTATCAATTTGAATGAATTAGCCAAAAAAGGAAAAATAGATCCGGTAATCGGGCGTGATGAAGAGATCCGTCGTGTACTTCAGATTTTAGCAAGAAGAACCAAAAACAATCCAATACTCATCGGTGAACCAGGCGTGGGAAAAACGGCAATCGTGGAAGGCATGGCGCAGAGAATTGTGGATGGTGATGTGCCGGAAAACCTAAAAAGCAAAATTATCATTTCGCTCGACATGGGACTTTTGGTGGCTGGTGCCAAATACAAAGGGGAATTCGAGGAGCGATTGAAAGCGGTGATAAAAGAAGTGACGGATAGTGCTGGCGAGATTATTTTATTCATTGATGAAATCCACACATTGATTGGCGCTGGTGGAGGAGAAGGAGCCATGGATGCTGCTAATTTACTGAAGCCGGCTCTTGCAAGAGGGGAACTGCATGCAATTGGTGCTACTACGCTTAAAGAGTACCAAAAATATGTGGAAAAGGACAAGGCATTGGAGCGTAGGTTTCAAGCGGTAGTTGTGGATGAGCCATCAGTTACGGATGCCATTTCCATACTTCGTGGAATCAAGGATAAGTATGAAGTACATCATGGTGTCCGGGTCAAGGATGACGCGGTGATAGCTGCTGTTGAGTTGTCTCATAGATACATTTCTGATCGTTTTCTTCCTGATAAAGCCATCGATCTCATGGATGAAGCAGCTTCCAAACTAAGGATTGAAATAGATTCTTTACCTGAAGAATTGGATGAACTCAACAGGCGTATCATGCAGTTTGAGATCGAGCGAGAAGCCATTCGCAGAGAAAAGGACAAAGCCAAAGAATCAGAGCTGAGTCGTGATATTGCTGATCTCACCGGAAAGCGAAATGAACTCAAAGCCAAATGGGAAAATGAAAAAGGCGTGATTCAAGGATTGCGCACAGAAAAAGAAAATATCGAGCGATTTAAAACTGAAGCCGAACAAGCCGAGCGTGCAGGTGATTTTGGTAAAGTTGCAGAGATCAGATATGGAAAAATCGTGGAAGCGGAGAAAAAAATTGAAGCATTTACACGACAACTCTCAGAGATGCAGGGAGAAAAAACTTTGTTGAAAGAGGAAGTGGATGCTGAGGATATTGCGGAAATAGTAGCGAAGTGGACTGGTATTCCAGTATCAAAAATGCTTCAAAGCGAAAAAGACAAGCTTTTAAATCTGGAAGAATATTTGGGCAAACGAGTGGCTGGCCAGACTGAGGCAATTACAGCGGTGGCTGATGCTGTGAGGCGCAGTAGGGCCGGACTTCATGATCCCAATCGCCCAATTGGTTCCTTTATTTTTTTGGGAACTACAGGTGTAGGAAAAACGGAACTTGCAAAAACGCTCGCCGAATATCTTTTCAACGATGAAAACGCTATGGTTAGGATCGATATGTCGGAATATCAGGAAAGACATGCTGTCAGTCGCTTAATCGGAGCGCCTCCAGGATATGTGGGTTATGATGAAGGTGGCCAGCTGACTGAAGCCGTGAGAAGAAAGCCTTACAGCGTGATCCTATTGGATGAAATAGAGAAGGCTCATCCTGATGTTTTTAATATCCTGCTTCAAGTATTGGACGATGGGCGACTTACTGACAATAAAGGACGAGTTGCCAATTTTAAAAATGCAATTATCATCATGACAACCAACATTGGCTCTAGTCTGATTCAAGATCGGTTTGAAAAAATCAATGATGAAAATGCTGACGAAATCATCGAAAAAACAAAAGATGAAGTGTTTGAACTGTTGCGAAAATCTGTGCGACCGGAGTTTCTAAATCGCGTGGATGAGACCATCATGTTCCGACCATTGAGTCGTCAGGATCTGAGAAAAATCGTAGGAATCCAGTTTAAGTTGATTCAAAAAAGGCTCGAAGAAAATGGTATCAAGATAGAAGCTGATGACAAGGTATTGGAGCAATTGGGCAAAGTTGGATTTGATCCTCAGTTTGGTGCCAGACCATTGAAGAGATTATTACAAAGAGAAATTCTTAACGAACTTTCTAAAGAAATCCTTAGCGGGAAAATCAAGAAAGATGCAATCATAGGAATCACACTTGGAGATGATAATCAGATGGAGTTTATCAATCTGGACGAGGTAGAAATCAAATCCTAATTATGGAAAGACGGGATATCATTATAAATGAAATAGAGCGATTGGGTCAAGTACTCGGGTTGATTTTAATGCGGTTGACTGGTAAAAATGCCAAGCTTGAAAAATCCGAGAACTATGTACAGGAGCAATTCTCCGAGCAATTGGGGATTGATTTCAATATGTTGAAGCAAATGAACGATGATCAGCTGATCAGATATTTAATTGATGAAAAGAAGCTTCTTCTTGAAAATCTGGATCAGATTTCTCAAATATTTGAAAACTTGGCACAAGGCGCTGCATCAAAAAGAATGCTTCCGAAAGCGCTTTTGCTTCTCGAGCATGCACATATACATGATACCACCTATTCCCTTGAGCGGGAAGAACGGCTTAGATCTTTAAGAAGAAAGTTGGAGGTAAAATGAAGGTGGTACTGATTAATTCTTGGTGAAGGTGGATTTTATTAAGAATAAAATGAGTCGTAGATTTCGTCGTTTCCTCTGGGCTTGTACGGTAGGCTTTATGATTGCCTGGCACAACGTGTATTTTCAGGATGATCGGTTGCGAGAGGAAACTACGATTGAGATTGTTCAGATGGAAGAGGATTTGAATGCTATTGGCACAGATCCCCCTACATCACTTTCCTAACACATAGCCAATATTGATTTCCGGGATAAAAGGGAAAAACCCAACATTCCCTTTATCATCAAAGTACACATATGGCGCAATCGTGAATGACCAGCCAAAATGGTTTTTATATTTCTGAAAACCATAACCTGCACCTATTGCAAAATCCACATTGGAAGTGCGATAAAATGTAGATCTTATTTCTTTACCTCTTGCTAATCATCAGGAAAGAACCAGAATTGTTATTGATATTTTTGCCTCGCCTTTCAAGTTTAAATCTATTGGTATAAAATCGGGACTGTAAATCAATATAAGGGGCTATCAAAACAAGAGCTCCAGATGCACCATAAGTCAATTCTGGATAACTGCCGCCATAACCGATTCCTGCCTGGCCTGCAAAAGATGTCCTTTTCCCGGTTGGGAATTCTATATCAAAACCAGGGTTGATGAAGGTAATTTTTTGTTGGAAGTCAATTGAATTGAGTCAATCAAAATCTGACTTCTTTGTGAATATCCAGTATAGCTACAAAAAGTGGCAAGGGCCAAAATTATAATTGCTATTAATCTCACTATTGATATTCTGTTTTTTTGATCAATTTATTAATAATTCAGAACTGGACTTAATTTTACATGATGGTTTCACTTTGAACTGTCTTGGTGAAATGGAGATTTTGGATCTCCTTTTAAACACGAAGAAACTCACATTTCCAAATCTTCATGTAATTGCGAAAATCATTCATCGACTAAGGCAAAAAACCAAATCCAAAGGAGTCTACGGGAAGACTCTTTTTTGTTTACTTATTTGCACAGGAATGACTTTACCTATTCTTTCAAAAGTCAATTAAAATTAAATTTACTTAGAGAGGTTCCATTCTGACAAGTCAATAGAGCATCGAGATTTCCGTTCAAATAAAAATGTAGTATGGGTTAACTGAAGATGCGTTGTTATAGTAGTCATCAAAACCAAAATACAAATACATGAAATCAACCATTACTCTTATTTTAATTTATGTGTCGCTGGCTTTATCAGCGCAGGATTACAACCCACAATCTCAGTTTGCTAAGGATTTTATACCAGTCTGGATTGTATCAGTCAAAAATACACTTGACGTGGCTAAGGCCATGCCCGAAGAATTGTATAATTATCAGCCAAATGATTCCAGTAAAACTTTTGGAGATCAGATAGGTCATATTGCCATGACTTCATTGTATTTGGCAAAAGGGTTTGTAAATGGAGATTGGGGTACGTACGATGATGGTCAGATGGAAGGGAAAACAAAGGATGAAATTGTAAGTTTGCTTGAGACGAACCTGAATGAAGCAACGAATCTTATTGTCTCAATGACAGAAGAAGCAAGCACTGAAACAATCAAAGCATTTGGCGGCAAAATGCTTAAAAGGTACGTCACCATATTATTTATTCAGGATCATCTGACAAACCACAGAGCAAAAGCCAATTTATACATCCGAATGAATGATATCAAGCCACCGGCTTATGCTTTTTTCAATTAATCAAAACACATTTAAGGGCAGGTTGACACCTGAAGAAATCCAGTTCATCTAATATTTCGCGAATTTCGAAACCAACTTGATACTATTTTGGTTTGTTTAATGTTGGATTTGAAAGAATTACTTGACTGCAATTAATATTAAACGTAAATTCGCGGTTCGCTTTAGTATTTATCAAATTTTACTAGCGTACAAAAAATTAGATTTTTGATATTGATTCTTTCACCAAAGTCTGATATTTTACAAGACAAGAAATAAATTAAAAGGATAGACCCTTAGCATATGCGACAACTGAAGATTACCCAATCTATTACCAACCGACGGGAAAGCCACACTCTGGAGAAATATTTCACCGAAGTGAGCAACGTGCCAATGATCTCTCCAGACGAGGAGGTTACATTAGCTCAAAGAATCCGTGAAGGAGATGAGTTGGCATTGGAGAAACTTGTTAAGGCCAATCTTAGATTCGTGGTATCTGTTGCAAAACAATATCAAAACAGAAGCTTACCATTGAATGACTTGATCAATGAAGGTAACCTTGGTTTGATTAAGGCAGCAAAGAAATTTGACGAAACAAAAGGTTTCAAATTCATTTCTTACGCTGTATGGTGGATTCGTCAATCAATCATGCAGGCATTGGCTGAGCAATCAAGAATTGTTCGTTTGCCGATGAACAAATCTGGTGCGATCAACCAAATCAGAAGAGCTTATGCTGAACTAGAGCAGAAGTTTGAGCGTGAGCCTACCGAAGAGGAATTGGCTGAAGTGCTTGAAATGAAGCCTAGCGAAGTAAGAAACACGCTTGGTGCAGAAGTGAAACAAATGTCAATGGATGCACCTTTTGGTGAAGACGAATCAGGTTCACTTTTGGATGTATTGGAAAACAACACTACTGGCCCCACTGATGGCGAGTTGGTATTCAACGATTCATTGAAAGTAGAAACCCTTCGAGCGCTTTCTACCTTGACTGCAAGAGAAAGAGAAGTAATCATGATGAGCTTTGGTATCGGTCATGACAACCCATATACACTAGAAGAAATTGGTGATGCGATGGGCTTGACCAGAGAGCGTGTAAGACAAATCAGAGAAAAAGCGCTTCAAAAACTTAGAGAGCCTAGTAAAAACAGAAGACTCAAGGAATTTGTTGCAAACTAAAAATATTGAAAGGCTCCCATCGGGAGCCTTTTTTTATGATCCACATTGTTAGGAATATTGGACAGTCAATCATCCTATTTTGATAATTGACATGACACGTCGGGGGCATTGTCAGCATTAGAGCATGCGGATTTAGCGTCTGAAGAGCTCAATTCGTAATGCGAAACATTGGTGATTGATCCGTCAGCATCGGATTTACAGGAGCAGGTGTAATTCTTCTTACACGAGCAAATACCAACTACCAAAGCCATCAACAGGAATAATTGTTTAGATGTCAACATAAAATTTAAATCAAGGGTTATATGGGTTGAATTTCAGAAAGTTTAATCCATGGATCGCTTATCTTCCTTAGCAGGTTTATTGCACCATGGCATATTCGTTATCCTGAATATTTCTTTCTATTGTCAGAATATTAGGGTCGAGCACCACCTTGGATGGTTTTGATCGAACTGAAAACAACATCATGTTTTCTTCACTATCGATTTTCACCATTCTCAAATCAAGCATATTGTTTTCCTCGTCATAGAATCCTATTTCTATAAAATCATTGAGCGGCAAGTGAGATTCTTTCATTTCATTGCGATATTTCCTTACTGTAAATTCAACGGCTACTAGAAATTCATTTTCACTTGATTTCTCGATAGTTGCTGATTTGATCTCATTTTCATGGAAAGTAATTGTCTCAAACAAATCTGTGATCAGATATTGCATGCTATCAGGAACAGATTTTTTCAGCATATTCAAAAAATCAATTGAGGTTGGATATCCGGTATTTTGAGAGGAATATTTTTCCAAAAATGATTTTAAAACAAGGTTTAACTCGGTTTCTCCTATCAAGTGAGCCAATGAATTGAAAGCCAAGGCGCCTTTCCCGTATGAGATATAGTCCTGCTCAGGTTTGACTAAATAAAGTGGCGATTCAATTCCAGTTTCTTTGGTTCGACCACTTAGATATCGTTGGCGTTGCTTTTTTAAAAATTGCTGGGCATTTTGCTCTCCAAAATGTTTTCTGTAAATATTTAATGTGATGTATTCTGTAATGCTTTCAGAAAGCATCATGGCGCCAAGTGCATCTTTTGGTATGAGTTGATTTCCAAACCATTGATGAGTAAGTTCATGTGCGGCAACATAAAAAGATAAATCGATTTTATCCTTTTTTGCATTAACTCCAAATCGAACTTCAGAAACTAACAGGGCATTGGCAATTGACGTGGCATAGCTGCCTTCGGATAATGGAAATTCAATAATATTCAACTCTTGATGTGGGTATGAACTAAAGTAAGCGGTATTATATCCAAGTGCGCACTTGGCACCAGCAATCAGATGATCAACATTTTGCTGATGCTGATCATGGTAATAAATCTCTATAGGTAGTTGGTTCCAGCTATCACTTTTATGAGAATAATTTAAGGAGTTAATCGCCATACCCAATTTCATAGGATAGTCCGTTTTGTAATGAAAAACATTTCTATCATTCTCTTGCCACTCATTTTGTAAAACACCTGATGCAATGACTTTCTGATTTTTAGAGGTGCTTATCGTAGCTTCAAAATCAATCAAATCTGAGTCTATGGCCTGATAATGATTTTTCAATGAAGTGCTATCATGAGGATTGCTTTTTTCCGAACTGGCAAAGTATCCTAGTCTTGGTAGTATATCGTGTTTAAGAAAGGTGCCGTTTTCGATCACATTGGAATTTCTTTGAAATAAGGTATTTGGGCTGTTTTTTATATTAAATGTGAGATAAATACTGTCCTCAGGAGTCACTGAATCATGAAGTAGAAACACAAAAAAATGCATACCGCTATCAGATTCGATCAGACTGTTTTTAGAAGATATTTCAACGGTTGTGATTTCATCAAATCCTGTCTTTATCAAGAGTGTGTCTATGTTTTTTTCACTTTTATTGACAAGTGTATAAGTTCCAAAGGCATCAAAATGGTTTGATTCCGGATACAAATCAAGCTTTAGACGGATTGATGTAATTCTTGGCTGAAGTTGATTTTCATACTTACCGAACCGGGATTTGAATTTTTCCAGATCATATTTATTTAATGATTTACCCTGATCTGTTTTTTCGACCTGATAGATAATATAGCCTGTGCAGATAAGAAGTGCGCAAAGCATTCCAAAGATCATCTGGAAGAGTTTTCCTGTTTTTGAATATGTCTTTCTTAATTTTTCCTGATAGGTGAAGGTCCTTTCCCTACACCAAAAGAGATAGCTACCCAGGAGAGTCATAACTCCAATCGTCATCCAAAACAGCAATACAGTAAAATATCCGGCCAATTGGTTGCCATAGCCATTGATATCACTATAAATAAGGGTCGGAGGAGCATTGAACTGGAGCAAATATGTTTTGATTCCAAATTCTGAAAAACCATTTTTCCCAAGCCATAATAGCAGCAAAAGGAAAAGACCGACATATAAATTCGGTGAAATCGTGTGAATAAATATCGACGCAAATGTCCAAATCGAGAGAATGGGCAAAGTGATTACAAATAGGTAAAATAGATATTGTGGGATGTCTATACTGAAGTAGCCATTGGATAATTGAAGGGTGATGCCACAGACAATTAATACGAGCAAAAGCAGCATCTGAATTTTGATCAATGCCAAAGTTTTGGAAATGAGTAAGACCCAGTCAGGTGTAGGAGTGACGTTGATCAATGTGTCCATTCCGGCAATTCGATCCCGATGAATGAGCATACCTGAATAGATAAAAGTGACAAATGTGGTAATCGTGATATAAAAAAAGGTAGGAATATGAAGCATCAATCTGGTTAGTGGCAGCATGATCATTTCACTTCCATTCGTCACTTTTTGTATCATTGTAATTACTGCTGCGATCGCTAAAATCACGAAAATTAAAAACATCGGATTTCTGATAATGTATTTCACGTTTATCGTGGAAAGTCGCCAAATACTCAAAATTTCAGCTGACCATGAGAAATCAAACGTGAGTTCCAAACCTGACAATGTCTTTGGTTTACTGCTGTTGATTTTGGATGAACTTCTACCTGGTTTCCAAAACCGTAATTCTGGCTTATGGTGCGTAAGGGAAAATTTCTTGAAAACGGCAATAAAAATCAATAAAGCTACTCCAAACCATAACAGGCGATTATACAAGACTGCTCCAATGATCGGAATGAGTTTTGTGTTTTGCTCTGTCAACGTCCAGAATTGTGTCTCTAGACCAACAGCATTTTGTCCGAAAGGATCAGCGATAGCCATAAGAAAAGGATGACTAGAAAAGATATTTTCAGTGATGAGCTGAATAAAAAAGAGTAACAATACGAGCACAAAACCTGAATAAATGCTTCGAGTCAATGTGACTGTGGCCATGACCATTGCGCCAAACACAAATAGATTGGGAATAAGGAAAATAAGATAAGCTTGTAAATATCCAAGAAAATTGAAATCGCCGATATTTATATTTTCAATACCAAGCAGCCGTTCTCCGATTAGAAAGGCAAAGCCCGAAGATGATATTACCAATATCACAACAAAAAAAGCACTCCAAAACTTACCGGCGAGATAAGCTGCTTTGCTAATTGGAAATGAATAAAGAATGTGAAATACCTTGTTTTTGAAATCTCTGTAGATCGACGTACCTATTATGGCAGGCAATAGGAACAAAAACAATTTGCCTAAATATTGAAACAGATAATTCAGTTCGTGAGGTGAGTTCAACAATCGACCGGCTTCCTTTGACTTTGAAGGTGTATCAAAATATCCACCTGTACCCAAAAAGGAAGCCAACGAAAATAGGAAGAAGACCAAAAAATAGATGTAGATCGCCGGATTTTTCAGCCAATACCTGAGTTCATATTTAAAAATCTCAAATCCCATTACAACAATCCCTTCAATGCTGAGAAATAAACATCCTCCAGATTTGCAGGAGTTGTCTTGAAGGTTTGATTTGGTTGATTTTCAGAGAAAACCCTGATCGAAAGCAAATTTTCATCCGTAAAATGAGAGGAAATCACAGAATGATTCTCTTCATAATCGCTCAATTCATCTGGTTGAATTTGTCGGGACCAGATCCTTGGACCGACATCAATAATAGCTCGTTTGGGTGTGTTTTTATGCACAACACGGCCTTGATTGATGATCGCCATATCTGTGCATAGATCAGTCACATCATCAACAATATGGGTGGAAAATAATACCACATTTTGCGAACCTACATCACGCAGTACATTCAGAAACCGCTTGCGTTCGGCAGGATCCAAACCTGCAGTTGGTTCATCTACTATGATCAATTTTGGCCTGTTGAGCAGAAGCTGTGCAATCCCAAACCGCTGCTTCATACCACCTGAAAATTCACTGACATATTTGTATTGGAATTCAATCAGATTGGTGAGCTCCAGCACTTCATCAATGACCATTTCACGTGCCTTTTTTGAAGCAATTCCCTTTAAAATCGCAAAATAGTCAAGCAGATTTCTGGCTGATTGCTTTGGATAAACACCGAAATCCTGAGGTAAATATCCAAGTTGTTTTCGCAGTTCTGTTTTGTTAGCCAATACATCTATTTCATTGAAATGTATCGAACCATTATCCGGATCCTGAAGAGTTGCAATGGTTCGCATCAATGATGATTTACCAGCACCATTTGGCCCCAATAGTCCAAACATTCCAATATTAATGGTGAGCGTCAGGTCATCAATGGCTTTCACACCATTAGGATATTTCTTGGATAGGTTTTTAATACTGAGGTTCATCGGCTGAAAATTAATATTTGCCATATGCACATAAGACCTTGTTTAAAATTCATAAACGCCCCTCTTAGACTATCGTAAAACTAATCTCTTGAAATAGAAATTAATTGGTCATTTGGGACATTACGGATTTATTAAGCGTCCAGTAGATATCAAAATCGATGTGATTGATATTGGAAAAAAATGTTTTTGGAGGTGCGCCAGTCAATTTTTTAAAATGTTTGATCAAGCCAGGTTGATCACAATATTTATTTTCGTATGCCAGCTGTGATAGTTTCGATGATGTCTTGTCCTCCTGAAATTGGTGGAAGGCTTTTCTGAATTTTACAATTTGCCTGAATGTATTAGGGGAGCAACAAAGATTCTTTTGAAATAGTCTGTTTAATGTTTTTCTATCAACACCAATGTTTTGGGCCAGGTATTGAATCTTGATATCTTCATTGGTACCAAGCAATAAGTCCACAGCTCTCATCATTCGCTGATCTACTTGGTTTTGGTATTTGCTTAAAAAAAATTGGTCCAAAATTTCAACCTTATGATCTGGATTTGATGTGTCAAATACCTTGTCACAAACCTCTAAAAAGTAACTACCGAAGTGATTAAAATATGTGAGATCCGATTTCACAAGGGAACTAAGCGAACAATCTAAAAAATGGTTGATCCCCAAGGGCTCGAATGCTACACATATTTTTTTTATGACTCCATATGTGTGTGCCACTCGTTTGGTTTTGATATTATTCGTGAACAAAACCATGGTTTTACCCGGTTTAGGTTTGCTTGTTCGTAGGTGATTATTCCACGTGATCTCACTGTCCTTGTCTACAGTCAGACCAGTTCTGTAATGCGGGTAATAACTGAATTGTTTTTCAAAATCAGGATTGAATGTTTCATAGAAATAATAATAGGCGATGTGTCGCTTTAATATTTCATTTTTTGGTGATAATGCTATTAAGTCTTCGTGAAACATCTTCGACATTTACATACAGACGGTTTCGTAAACCATTTGTTGTCAGTAATTTCACATCGCGAAATTACTGCAACATCAATTCCTTCATTTTTTCTACTTGTATCGATTTATCCACCAACTGCCCATCGTGATAAAACATGATTAGTTCCAATGGTAGGTTGTTCCAGGCTAGTTTAGCAACATGATCTGGGCTTATGCTGTGTCTTCCCAGGGTTTTCTCTGTAGGCCAGTCCATGGATGGGAATGATACATACGCGAGTTCAGAACACACTATTTTATCAGTAGTATTCACATCAAAATTGAAATCGTATTTTTTGCCGAGCTGTCGGAAAGCGAGAAGGAGGGCTTCTTTGGATAACGTGTCTTTTTCCCCGTCATCAAATATTGGCCTGAGAATAGCAAAGTCATCAATATTCATAAAATGCTCTAAAGTGCTTAGCTGCACACCCGACCGTAAAGCCTCAATAATTTGATGTTCATCCTTAGAGTTTGGATTAGTTTCTGAGCTCATCTGTGAAGCGTATGGCTCTACATGCATGTCATTCCAAATGCCAATATCAATCAATTCAGATTTCGTTCCTGTCCAGATCGCTACATGTCCAAAGTGTCCTGGGATCAACTTGTCTGTTAGTCTGAAAGGTGTTTTTTCAAGCAGTATGTCCAATGGCTGTAAAGTTGCCTGAATGTTTTTGAGGGCATCTTCATCGCCGTAGAGCTTTCCCTTTCTTGATTCATATAAACCTAACGTATTACCAAACAATCCGCTGATTACATCAACACCAGCCTCAGTAGTCTCGCCAAGCATATCTGATGTAATGCGCTCAAAAGCCTCAATCTTATTTCCTGCGATTTCCTTAATTCGGATTTGCTTTACGTAATTGTAAGAAGGACTTGATTCAATCAACAATTCCAGATAGGCGAAATCAGAGTCCTCATCTTCAAGCCGTATCGATTCTTTTTCATTTTCATAAAAAGTCAAAACTCGCCTCACCCTGTGCCTGGTTTCGATCGAATTTGCAGCTAAAGTCATTTCCGTGAGTTTGTTAGAGATAAGACCAAAACCCATATCTGGGTCATTGATGATTTTTCTAAGTCGGGCATCTTGCTCAAATAAGATGGTCCCCAATAGATAATTATCATATAGGGTCATCGCAGCACCTAAAGAAAGCATCAATCCTTTTAGACGCAGTTTTGGATCTATCTGGTATTTTTCCAATGTGGCAACTGATACATCTACGCCGCATTCATATCGATTGGCGATAGCATATAAATCTTCTCTGATTTCAAGATAATCCTCTGTGCCAGTTTTGAGAATGAGCAGATCTCTACTGCTCAAAGGCATTTCTTTGTTGTTCTTTAGTCTGTTTGAAACTTCCAGCATTTGTGATCTGGCGACCAGACTGTATTCAACCAACATCTGTAGTTTTTCATAGTCTTCCTGATAAAGCATTTCAGGTGGTGTACCATCCGCTAATTTGAGAGCGAGCTGATCGAAACAATTGGTTTCCTTTTCTTCGACACTAGCACTTATGTGGAAGTATGTGTAGGCTGCATAGGCTATTATAAGGATAAGGATGGTGAATGCACCTCTTTTAAGGTATTTGGTCATGGCTAGGTTGGGTTAGGAGATTATTCAACAACCGGCTATTCGGAATGATAGGATAGTCCGAACAATTTTTAAGTTGAATGAAAATGAATTTAACGATAATAATGGTAGCAAGCAATATTTGACTTGGCGCAATTAATTGAAATCGAATTTTCTAAATCATTACATATAATTGATTTAACTAATCATTTCCCAATTCACCTTTCACAGCTATCACGAGAGTGATGTCTTTGTCAAAACCGATTGGATTACCAGCTGCATCTAGCTGTACGCTGCTTTTGTTGTTGTCACTCGGATGTTGGATGGACATAAACAAAAATCGAAAATCAGGAGAGAAGGTAATTCCGGTAGGCTCAGAACCAATTGGAGTAGATCCAAATATTCTTACACTTGGGTTAAGTTGCGTATGCTCTTTGGAAACTACCCAAATGTAATTTTTGTCACCATCCTGGAGTACCCAAAGATTGCCCTGACTATCAAATGCAAGATTATCATTACCATATCCCCAATTCACTTTGGTTGTACCATTGAGATGCTTGATCGTATAGAACATGTTTCCTACAAAGGTCTCCATTTTTGATACTGTAGTCCCTGTGAGTGGATCTGAGTCATTGAAGCGATAAACCTGATCTTCGCCTTTCACTGAAAAATAGACCCAGCCATTCGGGCCGATTTCAACGTCTTCGATTCCGTTAAATTCAGTGGCATCAGCATCCTCGCTTTGCGATAGTGTGGAATTGCGTTCTTCTGGAGTGGTATTTTTGATCAATATCCATGCGCCACTTCCATTTTTCGAACCGCGATAAACATATAGTTTTCCATTGCTCAAGTCCTTAGGCTGATCCGCCACAAACTTGTATAAATAACCCGGATTGGAATCTGCTCCTTCGTACACTGTTCGCAGGTTGCTGTGTACAATGATATTTTCATGTTTGAAGTTGCCGAGTGCCCATCTTTTGTCGATTACTTTTTTGGTAGCCGGATCAATCTCTACGCACCAGCCCAAATCATTATATCCATCTTCATTCGAATCGGCTTCAGAAATAGCTTCTTCACAAGTTACTATTGTGTTCCAGGGAGTGACTGTGCCAGAACAATTACTTATTGTGCCAGCAACGCCACTGAAATCAACAGCCTGAGAAAAGGTAGTTTCCCAAAGTTTTGAGCGTTTATTGAAGTTGATGTCGAGCATGGTTACGCCACCTACATTCAGTTCTGCATTGATGCTCAGATATCCCTTTTCACTACTTCCATCGATAGGTACATAGCCCGTAAAATCTGTATTTCTACGCAAAGTTCCTCCTTCAGTCAAAGCGTCTCCCTTTTCTATGATTTTTTGAAAAACGTGGGTGGAGGGGATGATGAACTCCGTACTTTGACCCTTTGGCTCGATGGAGATAAAATCACCAATTGGTTGTTGGGATTTGGCCTGACAGCCCAAAAGAAAGAATGGGATGATTTTTAGTAGGGTCTTTGGAATTAACATCGTCTTTGAAATAGTCATACCGTAAGTTAACGTCAAAATGGATCTATAGAAAGGAGGTACCCAATCGTATGCGAAAAGTTAAAAGGAAGGTAAAAAGGTAATCGCTCGGATATTCCGAGTGAGGATTATCGGAAGGGTATTTTGCCCGATTTTCGTTATCTCTTCCAAGCCAAAAGGGTCACCATATTTATCACTTGGCCAAGCCAAGCGATTGAGGAAAGGCGAGAATCTTTTAAGCAAAAAATCCATAAAACTCACTCTCAGCTTCCCAGCCCCGATAGAGGTGATAGCTCCCGAAGGATGAGGGACTAAAGCCGAAAGCGGGAGCAATGGTGGCTCTGATTGCTGACTGTTCGCTCCTCAAAAATCTTTAGTTTTAAGATTAGGAGTGAGGAACATTAATTCTTTATAAATTCGCGTTCCCATCGCTAGTGATGGGTTTAGAATGTTTCACTACAAGTAAATCCCACAACAATGACATCAGAGCAGCTGAAAGACATGAAGCGCCGCGTATCTGCCTTGAGGGGGTATCTTTGACTATGATACCAAGAAAAAGGAGATAGAGGAGGAGGAGCTGGTGACGGCCCAGCCCGATTTTTGGAATGATGCCGAAAAAGCCGAATCTATATTAAAAATTATTAGAGGTAAAAAAGCCTGGACGGATGCTTTCGAAGAAATGGAAAGCGCCGTAGAGGAGGTAGAAACTTTGCAAGAGTTCCTGGACGATGGCGAGGGAACGGAAGCGGAAGTGAATGCCGCATTTAAAGTAGCAGCTGACCTGATTGAAGATCTGGAGATGAAAAAAATGCTCTCCGGTGAAGAAGATCAGCTTGGCGCCATGCTACAAATCACACCTGGTGCAGGTGGTACGGAAAGTAACGACTGGGCAGGCATCTTGATGCGTATGTACATCATGTTTGGCGAGTCGCAAGGTTATAAAGTGCGTGAAGTAGACTATCAACCGGGTGATGTAGCAGGTGTAAAATCTGTTACACTTGAGTTTGATGGCCCGATGGCTTACGGATTTTTAAAATCAGAAAATGGTGTGCACCGATTGGTGCGTATTTCTCCATTTGATAGTGGTGGCAGACGACATACTTCTTTTGCGTCTGTTTATGTATATCCGATAGTTGATGATTCTATTGAGATTGATATTCATCCGAACGATATAGAGATGCAAACCTCCCGAAGTGGTGGTGCTGGTGGTCAGAATGTAAACAAGGTGGAAACCAAAGTGCAGCTGACTCACAAACCTACAGGTATTGTAGTGGTCTGCTCTGTGGATCGATCTCAGCTCGGCAACCGCGAGCGCGCCATGCAGATGTTGAAATCGCAGCTTTATCAGATCGAAGTGGAAAAAAGAAACTCCGAGCGAGATAAAGTAGAGGCCGGAAAGATGAAAATCGATTTTGGCTCGCAGATCAGAAACTACGTGTTGCATCCATATAAGCTGATCAAGGATGCACGAACAGGTCATGAGAGAACCGATGTACAAAACGTACTTGATGGTGATCTGATGGACTACCTGAAAGCTTATTTGCTTCAGCAGCAGGAAAAATAGATAATAAGTCGAGATGATCCGTGGACAAATCATGGATCATCCGCTTTTACTTTTCGACTGACAATAAACCTACTCATGCTCAAAACATACTCTAGGAACTTTTGGCTTTTGTCCTTTAGTTCCTATTTGTTTTTTTCATCGTTTACGATGATCATCGCTGAGCTACCGGCCTACTTGGCAAGGTTGGGCGGGATCGAATATATTGGGTTGATCGTAGCGTTATTTACCCTTACCGCAGGACTTTCCAGACCATTTAGCGGTAAACTCACTGATAAATGGGGTAGAATTCCAGTTATGATCGTGGGAGCAGTAGCAAGTGCGATCGCTGGTTTGCTTTATCCTGTTTTGGCAACAGTCTGGGGCTTCTTGTTTATCCGATTGATTCATGGATTTTCCACCGGATTTAAACCAACCGGCACTTCAGCATATATCGCTGACATTGTACCACCAAACAAGCGGGGAGAGGCACTGGGCATCAGTAGTTTTTTTGGAACGATTGGTATGGCTTCTGGTCCGGCCATCGGCTCCACTATTTATGTTCACTTTGGCATCAACACTCTTTTTTATTGCTGCACTGCCTTTGCCATTGGTTCGGTGTTGATCCTGATCGGGATGAAGGAAACTTTAGTAGAAAGGGAGAAATTCAGTTTCTCGATGCTGAAGATCAAGCGAGCTGATATTTACGAACCGGCGGTTATAGAACCTGCTATCGTGATGGTGCTGACTACCTTCTGTTTCGGGACGCTCATCACATTATCGCCTGATTTTAGTGTGTATTTAGGTATTGAAAATAAAGGCTTGTTTTATACTTTCTTTACTGGTTCGTCGCTGCTCGTAAGAATATTTGGTGGGCAAATGTCCGATAAGTTTGGACGAAAAAAGGTGCTTTATGCAAGTACAAGCATGCTCTTTGTGAGCATGGTAGTTATTGGTTTATCTCAAACGCCCACACAATTTTTCGTTGGTGCTTTTATGTTTGGGCTCGGATATGGTCTCAACTCGCCTACACTTTTTGCATGGACCATTGATCTTAGTCCGGAAAAGACCAGAGGGCGGGGGATAAGTACCCTCTTCATTTTTCTTGAAGTTGGGATTGGATTAGGTGCGCTCATATCCGGTACGGTCTATCAGGGCATGACGGATCGCTTTCCTATGATTTTTGGCGTGGCTGGTTTTTTCTCGTTATTAGCGTTATTTTACCTGACTTTTTTTACTTCAAAGAAATGATCAGAATCATCACCATCCTCTATTTTGCTGTCGGTGCAGTCAATGTGTTTGCGCAGTTGATGGGCTACAGTGATCTCAATATGTTCACCAAGCCTCTGCTGATGCCAATACTCATTTATTATGTTTTTTTATATGCAGATGGGGTTATCAGTTTGCCAAGATTGCTAACTGCTGGGGCGCTTGTATTTTCCTGGTTGGGAGATGTGATCTTGTTGACCAAAGATGATGAAATGTTCTTTTTGGGTGGACTTGGATCTTTTTTGGTCGCACAGGTGATCTACGCGATTACCTTGTCCAAGGCGAGTTTTCAACCAATCAAATTTGAATTGAAACCACTATTGCCTCTGATTTTGTACGGAGCATTACTTTTGTTTGCCCTGATACGAAAGTCTGGAGATTTGGCGCCAGCTATTGTGGTTTATGGGTTTTGTATTCTGATCATGCTGAGTGTGGCGAGATTGAGAAGATGGGGCACAAATACAGAAAGTTACAAACTTGCTTTTATTGGTGCTTTTCTGTTTGTGGTATCTGACTCTATTCTGGGGCTCAATAAATTTGTTTTTGATATCCCTGCAGCAGAATTTTTAGTCATGGGAACCTATATTCCTGCTCAATATTTTTTAGTGAAGGGTTTACTTAGCCATCCGGCCTGATATATCTTAATCGTAAATATCTCTTCTGTGACCGATTTTCCTTATATCTACGATTAGAATTTCGTCATCAATAGCATAGATAATTCTGTAATTTCCAACTCGGATACGCCAGTTTGAATTGCTTCCCTTTAGTTTTTTTGAACCAGTTGGTCGGGGATTATTAGCCAGTTTTGAAATGGAAGGAATGATTTTGTTATTGGCTTCTTTGGGTAACTTTTGAAGCTCTTTCAGTGCAGATTTACTTACTGTAATCTCATATTTTTTCATCAAGGAGATTGCGATTTTTCAAGTCTTGAATGACATCCGAAAACGGGATTTTTTCATCTTCTTTTCTCAGCTCTGAGATGAGATTGTCATAGAAATCTTCCCATAGTTCTCCATGTTCGGTCAGGTCAATTTGAACAGCAACTTTTCTGTTTTTATCGTCTGTCAAAAAATTTATCCCCTTCATATCTTTAATTGATAATATTTAAAATTAAATGAATTTGTTAAATACGATAAGCATAAATGAGATTTTCCTGTTTTGGATTAATGTATAATGCCAATGAAGGGATTTAGTCAGCATAATGAAAAGCCACATTGCCCATGGCAACATCCAGATCAAATGTCAACAGATTTGGGGCGGATGCTGAATAGCCCATATTGACGTAAACATTTTTTTCAACTTGTTCGAAACCTGGGACAAGCTTCATCCCACAGAGAGGGGAATCTTTTACATAGATGATAATCGGGATATCTTTTTCTGGAAGGTAGATATCCAAATTGCCCGCACCAACCGAAGCTTTTATCATGCATTTGTTGGTTTTCGATTCACTGAAATCGAGCATGGCTCTACCAAATCCAATATTGGCGATTACGTTTTTTGCATTAGCACAATCCACGTTTTTCACAACTAGCGAACCCATGTCTACTTTTACCAAAAAAGTATCCATTGCGATGAGATTGGCTTCTCTTGTGCTATAATCTACCACCACATCGGCACTGCCAGATCTAATTTTCAATCCTTTTACTGTGGTACCGCTCAGATCCACATCGGCATTACCAAATCCATAATTTAAATCGAGATTGTAAATCATCTCATGATCGAAAAGAATTTTCCAGTAATTATTCTCAGCTGTGGTATTGCCACCGAGCATGGCAAAAAAAATGCCGTCACTGATACTTGTAGATTTGAACTCCTGAAGTGCAAGATTTACATGGCAGGTGTTGTTGCTCACATTGGCTTTGAAGGAAGGATTTACCTTATCAAGATCAGGGTTACCAAAGATGTTTAGCGGCCCTTGATCATTGGACGTGGACTTGATTAAGCAATTTCCCACTGATGCTTCCAGAGAGAAATTGATTGTATCGTATCCTATACAATCTTTAAGAGAGTAAAACTTCTTTAATTGCCCGTAACTGACTGAGTATAAAAGGCCTAACGCCACTGTGAAAACCAACCGCAACATGACTCATAGTACGAAATAGTTTCAGGGATGTTACGAGATTCAGCCTATGCTCCGAAGAATTCTTTCATGTTTTCGAAGAAACCCTTCTCTCCCTTCGACGGATTGGGCTCAAAGTTCTTTGAATCCCTGAGGTTCTCTAAAATATCTTTCTCTTCTTTAGTCAGTGACTTTGGTGTCCAGACGTTTACATGGATCAATTGATCACCTGTAGCATAGCCATCTATATCCTTGATTCCTTTGCCTCTAAGTCTTAGGATTTTACCGCTTTGGGTTCCAGGCTCTATCTTGATTTTTACTTTGCCTTCTATGGTCGGAACTTCTACTGATGCGCCAAGTGCCGCGTCAAGAAAGCTCACGTACATTTCATAAACCACATTGTGGCCGTCTCTTCTCAGTGTTTCATCTTCTTGCTCTTCAATGAGAATCAGAAGATCTCCCGGGATTCCCCCTGCTACTTCGTTTCCTTTGCCCGACATAGAAAGTTGCATGCCTTCCGCCACACCCGCAGGTATTTTGATGCTGATTACTTCTTCCATGCGTCGCATGCCTGTGCTGTCCGTACCAGCAGCACGGTGATTGACTTGCTGTCCTGCACCACCACAAGTAGGACAAGTAGATGTGGACATCATCTGTCCAAGCATGGTGTTCATAACTTTGCGCACCTGACCGGTACCCTGGCAAGTATCACAATTTTTGAAAGTTGTTTCCGAATCGACAATCAGTCGGTTTACTTTGATTTTTTTCTCAACACCAGCTGCAATCTCCTGTAGGTTGAGTTTTAGCTTGATTCTAAGATTGGTTCCTTTACGCGTTCTTCTGCCACCTCGGCTTCCTCCACCGCCGAAAAAGCTATCGAAAGGGCTGCCCCCTCCACCGCCGAATATATCTCCAAATTGAGAGAATATATCCTCCATGTTCATGCCACCACCGCTGTAGCTACCACCTTGGCCACCGCCTACTCCCTGATGACCAAATCGGTCATAGCGCTGACGTTTCTCGTCATTGCTTAGGATCTCATAAGCTTCAGCAGCCTCCTTAAACTTTTCTTCGGATTCTTTATCGTCAGGATTTTTGTCAGGATGATATTTGATGGCCGTCTTTCGGTAGGCCTTCTTTATTTCGTCCTTACTTGCAGACTTATCTACACCCAGTATTTCGTAAAAATCTCGCTTTGCCATATTATGATTTTGCTCCGGTTACGACTTTCGCAAATCGAACCACTTTATCGTTAAGGAAATATCCTTGTTCTACTACATCCACTACTTTTCCGGCAAGTTCTTCTTCTGCTGGTATTTGAGTGATAGCCTCATGAAAGTCATCATTGAAGTCTGTCCCTTTTTCTATCTCCATTTTCTTTAGGCCTTTACCTTCAAGTGATTTTTGGAATTTATTGAAGATCAATGTCATACCTTCTTTTGCGGCATCTACGTCAGATGTGGCGTCAAGGGCTTTCATCGCGCGTTCAAAGTCATCAAGCACAGGGATGAGATTAGCCATCAAATCTTTGTTTGCAGATCCTATCAGCTCCAGTTTTTCTTTTGAGGTTCTTCTTCTGAAATTCTCAAATTCCGAATACAATCTCAGATACTTATCCTTTGCCTCTGCTACATCTATTTTCAGCTGATCTACCTCACTCAATTCTGGTTGTGGCGCAGTTTCTTCATTTTCCACTGTTTCTTCAGATGCAAGATTAGCTCCCTGCTCGTTTTTTACTTCGTCTTGTTCTTTTTCTTCGACCTTCTCGTTTTGCATATTAATATCAAGTTTAAGACGCTCTGCTCATGTCAATTACTTTGCCAAAGCAACCACTTATGACAAGATGACAGTTATACCCTGCACACATCTGGCGGGTAAGTCAGAATCTGGCGCAAAACTATTCGATTTTAAGTTTTAAGGAGAGAAAATGCACCGTCATTCGCTGATGATATTCCGGCTATACGCTTTACTTCGTGTCCGCTTCTATCCGGTCTAGCTGGCTCATGAATTCGCCTTGTTGCAAGTTGATGGTTTCAGTTTTGTGAAGATCTGACTTGGTCGGCAATCAGATAGAACCACCAAATTTTCTTATATAAAAATGATTTTCGCCAAATCATGGATTCAATGCTTTCCAGATGATGTCTTTAAGTTGCTGAATGCCCAGACCTGTAATGCTCGAAATGAAAGTGGTTTCAATCTCAGGCAATTCACTTTTCATTTCTTCGATCAACTCCTCATCAAGCATATCACATTTGGTGATGGCGAGAATACGATCTTTGTCCAGCAATTCAGGGTTGTACTTGCGCAGCTCTCCAAGTAGGATTTCGTATTCTTTGCGAATGTCTTTGGTGTCCGCCGGAATCATAAAAAGAAGCATCGAGTTTCGTTCGATGTGTCTAAGAAACCGTAGACCCAAACCTCTTCCTTCAGCTGCTCCTTCGATGATACCGGGTATATCTGCAATCACGAAAGATTTATAATCACGATAAGGAACCACACCCAGATTAGGAACGAGTGTAGTAAAGGCGTAATCCGCTATTTCTGGTTTGGCTGCCGACACTACTGAAAGTAAGGTCGATTTTCCAGCATTGGGAAATCCCACCAAACCTACATCAGCAAGAATTTTCAGCTCAAGAATGAGCCATTTTTCAATACCTTCTACGCCTGGCTGAGCGTATCTTGGTGTTTGGTTAGTCGCGGTTTTGAAATGTGAATTCCCCTGCCCGCCCATTCCTCCTTCAAGAAGGATTTTTTCTTCACCATCTTCCAATATTTCCAAGATCACTTCGCCAGTCTCAACGTCCCTGGCAATGGTGCCAATCGGCACTTCAAGGATGACATCTTCTCCGGTGATCCCAGATCTGTTGCCTCCTTCACCATGGCCTCCATTTTCAGCTTTCACATGCTTGCGAAATTTCAAGTGAAGCAAAGTCCACAGCTGTGAATTGCCTCGCAATATTACATGACCGCCACGGCCACCATCTCCACCATCAGGACCTCCCTTCGGTACGTGTTTTTCTCTTCTGAAATGGACGGAACCTGCTCCGCCATCTCCAGAACGACCATTAAATTTTACGTAATCAATAAAGTTCGAATCCATTAGGGAGTTTATCAGGCTTGATGTTTGTCAAGCACCTGTGTGATTGAGGTAAATATTTCATCAATATTTCCTATGCCATTGACCGTACTTAATCGGTTCTGGCTTTTGTAAAAAGGCAATACATGAACTGTTTTGCTAAAATATTCCTGGATTCGTTTTTCCAATTTATCATCGGCATCATCCACTCTGTTTTCCAGCTCTTTTCTTTTTGCTATTCTTGTTCTAACCTCTGTTTCGTTTACCTCCAATTCTACTACCGCATGAATCTGTGTGTTCAGAGAGACCATCAATTCGTCCAGTGCTTCAGCCTGAGCGACTGTTCGTGGGAATCCATCAAACAGGAATCCACTTGCCTGAGGATTTTTCACCACTTCTTCTCGCAACATCGCAATGGTGATATCATCAGATACCAGTTCACCGCTATTCATTATTTCTTTTACCTTTTTTCCTAGTGGTGTATCATTTTTGGTATGCCAGCGAAATAGGTCTCCTGTTGAAATATGGAACAAGTTATATTTTGCAATGAGTTTGTCGCTTTGAGTGCCTTTGCCAGCTCCTGGGGGTCCAAAAATTACGATGTTCAACATGGGTCTTTGATTAAGTGATAATTAAATATAGCAGATTATTCAGGTAAGTTGATTCATTCGGTTGCTACGTAGATTTCGGGTAGCTGCCTTCCCGCTCCATCTATGTCCATCCCGTATCCAACTACAAATTTGTTTTCAATTTTCTTCCCGACATACTTTATGGGGAATTTTTCCTTGAAAACATCTTCTTTTAATAGCAATGTGACGATTTCAATTGATTCACATCCATGTTTTTTCAAGGTTTGGAGTAAATGAGTCAATGTGAGACCAGTATCGATAATGTCTTCAACTACCAATATTTTTTTATTCTGTAGGTCGGAAGTTACTCCAACAAGCTGTTTCACTTCGCCACTTGATTGAGTTCCATCATATGACTTGAGTTTCACCAGCTCCACGGATAAATTGATTTTCAACCTACGGATGAGATCGGATAAGAAAAGAATCACACCATCCAAAACACCGAGGACGACCACTTCACTATCCTGATAATCTTCATTGATTTTTTCAGCCAGATTTTCAAGAATCTGCTCTAATTCTACTTGCCTGATGTACGGCTGAAATTGCTTTTGATTCAATGTGATCAGCTCACTCATAATCGCTTCATTAAGAATTGATACATCAGAATCATAGATTCTACATCGCTGGTCGCAACTGTTTCTTCCGGAGAATGTACGTTGGATTCCGGCGCACCTATAAAGCACCAGTCTATGGCGTACGGGCTCATATGTACCTCTCTACCATCGCTGGATCCAGAACCTTCGACTTCCAACTGATATGCGATACCGGATTCATCTGCAAGATTAATGAGTTTGTCCAGAAAAACCCTTCTCGGAATGTGGCGGTCACGAAGTGAAATAGCCACACCTTCGCCATGTCTTACACCTTCAGTTACCCAGGTGATATCAGAAATTAATGCTTGTTTGATTGGATGATTTTTTTGCAAATAATCCACCAACATAGGCACTGCGCCACCTCCATGCTCCTCATACGTGCTAAAAACGATCGCTCCATCTTCGAGTGTCTCGGCAACTTTCAAGGCATTATAAACCCCGAGTCTGTTGTCCATGTAAGGCCCTTTGATTTTTCCTTTTTTTATTTCAAGGTCTGGTTTGAAAGTGAGTGTTGTTCCCGTATCAATGGCTCTTGGAAAATCGTAAAAAAGATGTCCCTCATCATCCACAATCAATTTGCAGTCTATAGGCCCTAATCGATCCTCACCGACAAGTCTATATCCATTCTCCACATCCGGACCTCCAATTGCCACGAGTTGATTTTGGTACCGCACGGTAAATCCGATGGAATCCACGTGTGCAAAAATGGCCGTGCGGGGTTTTCCGAAAATCAAAATAATATTATCATGCAAATAATCTCCAGCGATGATTTGAGGCTGGATTGTCCATTTTTTACTATGCTTTTTAACATAATCCAAAATGAAATTTTTCATCGGAAGTTCACTTCCTGATGGTGCATGTATATGAATGAGTTGTTCTAAAAGTTGCATACCAGAATAAGGGTGCAAATATAACAGTGGGGTAACCCTATATCAGTAGAATTTCGTATAAATTCAAGCCATATTCATTCCCACCATGCCATTGATATTGAAATATCTTATCGTGTATTTGCTCTCTTCGGTCAAATTCATATTTGGACCCTCTTTCGGGCTTTCTTTTGGTTTAGGTGTAGTAGAAATATGCATCCTGACTTTGGCAGGTATGATGACTACTGTTTATCTGGTTTCTTATTTTGGGAATGAAATAAGATCACTTTCGGTAAGAATTTTTGGGATTAGTAAACGAAAAAGGATATTTTCATCTCGATCGAGAAGGTTCGTTCGCATTTGGCATAAGTACGGAGTGAAAGGCGTAGCATTTCTCACGCCACTGCTGCTATCTCCTCCGGGTGGCACCTTTATAGCCGCCGCATTGGGAGGAAAAAAGAAAGATATCATCAAATGGATGTGGATTTTTGGAGCTTTGTCTTCGATAGTACTCACACTTATTCTGAAATATGCCAGCTGGTTGATTAGCGATTTTGTCCTCATCCAACCTTGATTTTATCCGTGTGGATTCCTTCCTTTTTCTTTGATTCAATAGCTGTTTGTTTTCATATCTTTGCCGCATGTCATTGAAAAACGATCTGATATTAAGGGCAGCAAGAGGAGAAAAAACAGAAAGGACTCCCGTGTGGCTGATGAGGCAGGCTGGAAGAATATTGCCTGAATACCGTGAAGTACGAGGAAGTGTGAGTGGTTTTAAGGAGCTGGTAGAAACGCCTGAACTAGCAGCTGAGGTCACCATTCAGCCGGTAGATTTACTTGGAGTGGATGCTGCAATTATCTTTTCCGACATTTTGGTGATCCCCGAAGCTATGGGATTGACCTACGAAATGGTGGAGAAAAGAGGACCATATTTCCCGAATACAATTACGACTGAAAGAGATCTGGCCAAATTAAAAATAGCCAATGAAGAAGATATTCAATACACCATTGATGCTATCAAAATCACCAAAGCTAAATTAAAGGGCAGGGTACCTGTAATTGGATTTGCTGGGGCGCCTTGGACGATCTTCTCCTATATGGTAGAAGGAAGTGGCAGCAAAACTTTCAGCAAAGCGCGACGCATGCTCTACCAGGAGCCAGTGTTTTCTCATAAATTATTGGATCTCATCACCCAAAGCACGATTGCTTACCTCAAAGGTCAGGTGAAAGCGGGTGCTGATATGGTTCAGGTTTTTGATTCCTGGGCGGGAGTTTTGCCTCCAGCACATTATAAAGAATTTTCACTCAGATACATCAAGCAGATATGTGATGCAATCACCGAAGTGCCTGTGACGGTTTTCGCCAAAGGAGCCTATTTTGCTTTGCCTGAAATGAATAACATCAATTGCAGAACAGTAGGTTTGGATTGGAATATGGACGTTCATCAAGCCAAAGAACTCTTACCAGCCAAAACCCTTCAAGGGAATTTAGATCCATGTGTATTGTATGGTGACTTTGATGCTATAAAATCTGAGACTCAGGAAATGTTAGATCAATTCTCTGGCCATGCCCACATTGCAAATTTAGGCCATGGAGTATATCCTGATACTGATCCCGAAAAGGTCAAATATTTTGTGCACTGCGTGAAGGAACTCAGCGTGCGGATCTGATATTCTTGAGTATTTTCCTTTTAAGTTCTTTAGGATCAAATGGCTTGGTGATGAAATCATCCATTCCCGAGCTGTGTATATTCTCTTGAACACGAATTAAGGCTGACGCTGTTAGTGCCATAATTGGGGTGTTGTTTCCTGACGCACGAATAATTTTCGCAGCTTCGTACCCATCCATCTCCGGCATTTGAAGATCCATCAGGATGAGGTCATAGTTGTTTGAACTTGCTTTTTTCACTGCTATTTTTCCATTTTCTGCAACCTCGTATTCAATTCCCCAATTTTTGAGGAATTTACCAGCCACAAGCACATTCATTTTGTTGTCCTCGACTAGCAATATTTTTTTCCCCAATAGACCTTCATCGTTGGTAGAATCGTCCATAATTACAGGAAGCACTGGTCCGGTACCAAAAGGAAATTGCTGCGTGAAATGGAAAGAAGTGCCTTCGCCAACTTTACTAGTGACTTGAATGCCCACACCCTGTAATTCCAATAGTTTTTTGACGATCGATAGACCGAGACCTGATCCACCATATTCGCGAGTTGTGGATGAACTAGCTTGAGTAAAGCGCTCAAAAATAAGCTCTAATTTTTCCAGTGGGATACCGATTCCATTGTCGATTATTTCAAACTTAATCACCTGTCCGTCTTTGTCTTCCGTGATTAAGTCAAACATCAATTTTACTTCGCCTTCTGCTGTGAATTTGATGGCATTATCTATGAGATTGTTGAGGATCTGACTCATACGTGTTGCATCAAGAATCAGGCTCTGATTGATATCATGGTGATAATCGAATTGAAGTTTGAGGCCTTTTTCCATGGCTTTTGCCAAGTATGATTGGTGAATGCGCTTTCCTAATTCGATCAGATTCACATCCATTTCTTCAAATTCAACATTGCCGGATTCTAACTTGTTATAATCCAAAATGTCATTGATCAAGGATGTAAGGTGCTCCGCCGAAAACTTGAGTGATGTGAGATTTTCGTATTGATCATCTCTGGGTTTTTCCTGGAGTAACAAATGTGAAATCCCAACCACCGCATTTAATGGAGTGCGTATCTCGTGGCTAATTGTACTTAGAAAATCTGTTTTTGCCTGCGATGCGATTTCTGCCCGATCTCGTTCAGTTTTAAGGAAATATGCAAACCTGAACGATAGTATCAAAGATTGTGAGAAGAAGAAAAGGACATATCCCCAAAATGACACAGCGATCCAATAAGGCGCCCAGTGGAAATAGACCAATATATTGTAAATAAAAACCATAAAAACCACTCCTGTACTCAACAAGGCATACTCTGATCCGATCAATCTTTTTTTGAATGCCTTGATATAGGATACAATGGCTACACCCAGGTATATAATCAAGACGAAGAAAAATGGAGTGACCAAACGGGTGAAAATGAAAGCCGGTAGAATTAATACACTCACTGAGAAAGTCAATGTGATCAGGTAAATCGGCATGATCACAGCACGATGGATTTCTCCCGGGTAGAGTTTCTCAACGAACTTCCCAAAGAGATACGTGCTGATAAAAAGAGATATGTACTCAAGTCGAATGCCAATATGCCAAGGCATATCTATCAATTGGTGCAAGGCATAATATCCAAATCCAAAAATTCGATAGGAATAAACAATACAAAACATAGAGAAATATAAAATGGCTTTGTCGTGGTGGCCAAAAAAGTAGAGTCCAAGGAAGAACAAACCACCCATAGCCAAACTACCTGTCAATATGAGATCATAGGCCAGAATTTGATTCTGTTCGGACTTCATATAGGAATAATGGCCGATAGAAATGCTTTCGCTTGATCCTCCTTTATAATGATTGAAATTTGCGATTTGCAATACCAATTCGTTCGTGTCTTTCACATGCCGGAGTTCTACGAAATCAGGTTTCCATTGTGGGGTATAGGTGCTTTCTGAGGTATCTGGCTGACCATTTTTCAAAATCAATTCCCCATTAAAATAGAGTGCAAATGAAGAATACATATCTTCAACATGAAGCATATATTCTTTGGATGAAGGAGGCAAAATGAGTTGTAGCCTGTAGGTAGCAAATCCTTTGCCTGACAAGTTTTGACCATCAATGATTTGATCATTCCAAAGTGAGGGAAATTGAATGTATTGTCCCTTTTTTGTTATCTCATTAGGCAGCAAGAGTTGATTCCAGAAAAACTCCCATTCACCATCCAGCTTTACGCTCTTCTCTGTAAGATCATTCTGTTGTATATGCAGCAAGCCTTTATTTGCTTGTGCAGACCCATTCCAAATGGCAAGCTGACTTAAGAGCAATATGTAAAGTAGAATTCTCACGATGTAATAAACATACAGAAATTTAAATAGGCTTACGATTGATGTATTGCGAAATTTTTTGATGCAAAATCTCCGGGTCAAATGGTTTGGTGACATAATCATCCATACCTGCATTTTTGATTTTGATTTGATCTTCCATCAAAGCTGAAGCAGTCAAAGCAATAATTGGTTTGGTTACGCCCAGTGATCGGAATTTTCTTGAGGCTTCATAGCCATCCATCACTGGCATTTGTAAATCCATCAATATCAAAGCAATCTCTGAATCAGCCTGATATTTCTCTAATGCTTCTTTGCCATTTTTTGCGATGATTATTTCGAATCCCCATTTTTTTAGAAATTTCTTCACAACCATAATGTTCACCTCATTGTCTTCTACTACGAGCAACTTTGATGGATTTGAATCGGGTTGCTTGCTTTCCGGAATAACAGGCTCAAAGTGTTGAACGCCTCGTTCTGCAGGTTTTTGAGCTATTTCGAAAACCTGGATAAAATAAAAAACAGACCCTTTTCCTTCATCACTTTCCACCAAAAGTTCTACTCCTTGCAGTTGCAGAAGTTGTCTTGTGATAGTCAGACCAAGCCCTGTCCCACCAAATTCGCGAGTTGTAGAAGAACTTGCTTGTGTGAAGCTTTCAAAAATGGCCGAAAGCTTTCCTATTTCAATGCCAATCCCTGTATCCCTTACTTCAAATCTCACCTCGACTTCTTCCTTATTTTTATTGATTACCTGCAGATTTACCGTGATACTTCCAGCATTAGTAAACTTCACAGCATTGTTGATAAGGTTGGTGAGTATTTGGCTTGTACGTGTCGGATCGCACAATATGAGCTCAGGTATGTCTGCATCAATATTGAAAACGAGATCCAGTTTTTTGGCATTAACTGCCGGCAGGAATACCCTTTTCAAACTACTCATGAGTTCGTGGATATTCACTGGACGATTTTCAAATACGATTTTTTTCGCTTCTATTTTGCTGAAATCAAGGATATCATTGATGATCACCAGCAGATTTTTCGCTGAAAATTTCAATGTATTGAGCGTTTCGAGTTGGGAAGCCTTAGGTTTATCCTCAAGGAGAAAATTTGTCAGGCCGATGACCGCATTCATTGGCGTTCTGATTTCGTGACTTATTGTACTCAAAAACTCAGACTTAATCTGTGAGGCTTTTTCAGCACGATCTCTTTCAAATTTCAGAAAATATGCGAATCGGAACGATAAAATCAATGATTGTGAAAAGAAAAATAGCACATATCCCCAAAAAGTAGCCGCACTCCATTCTGGTAATATTCCTAAAAAAACCATGATGCTGTAGAGGAAAATTGTAATTACAACACAGGTGCTTATGAGGGCATAAGTTGATCCTAATTTTTTCTTACGAAAGGCTCCAAGGTATATCCGCATTGTTAGTAGCAGATAGACCACCAACACTACTAGAAATGGGTTAGTGAAATGGGTGAATATATAAGCTGGTAAAATGATAGTTGCTACCGAAAAAGTAATGCAAATCGTATTTAGGATTTTGAAATAAATCGGCTTGATCTCGTCTGGATAATTACGATAGACAAATTTGCTGAAGAGAAAAACGCTTATAAACAAAGAAATGTATTCCAATCGAGCCAGCACATACCATGAACCGCCAATTAAGTGATGGAGGGTATAATAATCTGAGCCAATGATCCGGTATGAATAAGTGATGCAAAACACAGAGAAAAATAGGATGGCCTTGTCATGATGCCCAAAAAGGAAAAGTCCAAGTAAAAATAATCCACCCATAAAAAGGCTCCCGGTGAGAATCAAATCATAAGAAAGGATCTCGAGCTCTTCATCTTTCATGAAATCTGTTTCACCAATTTCAAGGCTTTGATTAATTCCTCCTTTGCGATGATCAAAGTTGGCTATTTGCAGTACTATTTCACTCGTGTCCTTGAGTTGTCTGAGTGGGATATAATCTGGCTTCCATTCGGGGATATAATTTTCGCGATTTTTAGCAACAACCCCATTTTTATATACCAGCTCACCATTGACATAAAGCCGAAATGAAGAAAACATGTCCTCCACGTGCAATGTATAATAACTCCGATCCTGAGGCAACAGAATTTTCAGTCGATAGGTGGCATATCCAAATCTTTGAATTTTTTTTCCATCAATCTCCAGATCGTTCCATAATGAAGGGAAAGGAATAATTTTCCCTTTTTTTGTGATCTGTTCTGGTTCTAGTAGCTCGTCCCAAAAGAATTCCCATTCTCCATCGAGTTTGATTGATTGTTTACTAAGATCGGCGGATCTCAGATCTAAAATTCCATCGTGGGCAATCTGAGCAGTTGCTAAAAAGGAATTTAGAATGCATATTATAATCAGTAGTCGCTGGCCGATTAGCATAAAGTAATATTACCGAAAATACGCTGGAATTGGTATGATTATCGGAGGTAAAGCAAAAAAAAACGGTGTGAGCCACACCGTTTCTATTTTCTTAACTATTTGGTCTTTTAAGACAGTTTAGCCAAAGATTCCTTTATTCTGGAAATAGCCGTTTTCAAATCCTCTACTGAAGCTGCATAAGAAAGTCTTACGCACTCCGGCTCTCCGAATGAACCGCCCTCAACTACAGAAACTCTGGCATCTCCTAGTAGGTAAAGACAAAGATCATTTGCATCATTGATTGTGATCGTACCGTCGGTTTTACCAAAGAATTCACTTACGTTCGGGAAGAAGTAAAAAGCACCACCTGGCATATTTACCTTCAATCCTGGAATCTCTGAAAGTAGATCGTAAACTAATTTTCTCCTTTTTTCATATTCTCTCACCATTTCATATGATGGCTCCAATGAAGTAGTCAATGCAGTCAATGCAGCTCGTTGGGCAATAGAGCAGTTTGCAGAAGTGAGCTGGCCTTGAATTTTATTTGCTGCTTTTGCCAACCAGAGTGGAGCACCAATGTAGCCAACTCTCCATCCTGTCATTGCAAATCCTTTTGCAAAACCATTTATCGTTACTGTACGCTCAATCATGCCAGGCATAGCGCCAATACTTACGTGTTTGCCACCGTAATTGATCAGCTCATATATTTCATCAGAAAGCACAACAATATTTGGATGATCTTCCAAAACTTTAGCCATATCCATCAATTCTTCTTCTGTAAACACAGATCCTGTTGGGTTACAAGGAGATGAAAAAATGATAGCTTTGGTTTTGTCGGTAATCGCTGCTTTTAATTGAGCTGAAGTGGCTTTAAATTCATTTTCAATTCCACCTTTGATGAATACGCACGTACCTTCTGCCAACTCCACCAATGCACTGTAGCTTACCCAAAAAGGAGAATATATAATCACTTCGTCTCCTGGATCCAAAAGGGCAAGAAACACATTCGCAATTGATTGTTTTGCTCCATTAGACACCACTATCTGCTCTGCAGAATAATTGAGGTTATTGTCCTTTTTAAATTTTTCGCTTATTGCCTCTCGCAAGTCACCATAGCCATTTACTGGCGGGTATGCAAAATACTTACCTTCATCAATGGCTTCCTTCGCACCGTCGCAGATGTGTTTTGGTGTTTTGAAATCTGGTTCGCCGAGGCTCAATCCAATGACATCAACACCTTGTTGCTTCAATTCGCGGGCTTTTGCGGCCATAGCGAGTGTGGCCGATTCGGCCATGTTTTTGATTCTTTCTGATCGTAAATCCATCATGTTATTTTATAAGCGGCTGCAAAGCTAGTGAATTCAAAAAGACGATCAAACGTCTTTCCAGCTGAATTCGTTGGCAACAGAAAGAATATTGAAAATTTTATGTGGCAACATACGGCCTCAACCCTATAAAAATTTGGTTGAGGTCGTATGCATTCGATGCAAAATGGCACCCCAGACTGGAATTAAATGTTTTGACTTGAGCAGATTTTTACTTAAAATAGGCCTCTGGGCTCACCAGGTGGTGCTTTTGAGATTGTGGACAGCACGCATGATATCCTTCTGAGATATTTGCCCGATCAGTTTTCCGAAACTGACAACAGGAAATCTTCTGATTCTCATGCTGAGAAACTTATCCGCCGCATCGAAAATATTTGTTTCTGGAGAAATACTAATCACATTGGTCGACATGTGCTCAGAAACTTTGGCAGATAGGTTGGGCATGTTGTTGTATTTGCCCCTCACTACCTCTTTCATGCAGTCTCCTTCTGAAATCACGCCGATCAGTTCGCCATCCTCGTTTACGACCGGTCCTCCGGAAATTCTATTTTTCAATAATGAGTTGATCACTTCATCCATATGTTGGTCAGGACTGAAAGTGATCAATTTTGTGGACATATAATCTCCTACTGTTACAGAAAGAGTGCCTTCAGATTTGGGTTTTTCTACCTGAACGCCTTTATAACTTTTTACCATAATTGAAATGTTGTTAGCCTCTCAAAGTAATAAAGATTTACTAAAATACCTAGGAAATCACCGATCTATATTTCCAAATATCTAATTGGAAAATATATTTTGTATGAAAGAATATTTTGATAATTGGATGTTATGAAGATGATATGGTCTGTTTATTTATAAAACACAGATTCCTGGTATTCACTTAACCATCTCTTAATGATTAGGTAAGCTTTGATTTATATGTTCTCTGATCAAATCGACTTTATTTGCCTTTGTATTAAATTGTCGAAGTGAAGGTTAATAACAAAATTGTCTATCAGAATCTGGATAAACTCTATGCTGAGTCACCCACAATTGATCTTCATAAGAATGACAAGTGGGTCATTTTCAGTGACCTTCATATGGGAGATGGGGGCTCCACAGATGATTTTAAGCCCAACTCCGAATTGTTTACCAAGGTTTTAAATGAACATTATCTGGAAAAGAAATTTTCCTTAATTCTCAACGGGGATGTGGAGGAGCTACAGCGATTTTCATTCAAGAAAATCACCGATTATTGGACTGAAATTTATGACATTTTTAATGCCTTTTCGAGTAAGCACCGATTGATAAAGACAATTGGGAATCACGACATTAAACTTTCCATCATTGAAGAAAACCCCTTTAGATATGAGCTGTATGATGCCTTCAAATTGAAATATAAAGAAAACAATCTATTTGTATTTCATGGACATCAAGCATCTAAGAAATTCCAAAAACACAATTTTCTCATTGGGCTTACTTTGAAATATCTGGCAAACCCACTTGGTATTAAAAACTACTCAGTGGCGCATGATAGCCGCAAACAATACAATATCGAGAAACGGGTCTATGGATATTCAGCATTTAACAAAATAGCTTCGGTCATTGGCCATACACATCGCCCCCTATTTGAATCTCTACACAAAGTAGAAAGATTGAAATACAAGATTGAGCAACTATGCCGGGAGTTGGCAATGAAAAAGGAACCCGACGAGGAAATAGAAGAAAGCATCAAGGCCAATAAAAAGGATCTAAAAAAGTATTATAAAACCAATGCGGACACCAACTTACTGAATTATGTGTACAATACGATTTTTCATATCCCTTGTCTGTTTAATTCTGGATGTGTAATAGGCAAGCGTGGCATGACCTGTCTTGAAATTGAAGACGGGAAAATCAGGTTAGTCCACTGGTTTGACAAAAAAATAAGTAAAAAATATCTGCAACAATCAGGATATGAACCTGAGCAGTTGGTCGATTCTGATTACCACCGAATGGTCGTCAATGAAGAAACTTTGGATTATGTATTCACACGTATAAAATATTTATCATGAGATTCTATCACCCCATCATCTTTATCTTAACTTTATTCATTTCGGTTTCATGTACTAAAACGGATATGGGAGAATTAAAATTTGATTTACAAGGCCACAGAGGCACCAGAGGATTGATGCCAGAAAACACCATTCCTGCTTTCTTGAAAGCGATTGATCTTGGTGTCAATACTTTGGAAATGGACCTGGCTGTAACTAAAAACATGGAACTTCTGGTAAGCCATGAGCCATTTATAAACCCTGAGTATTGTCTTGACAAAATGGGGAATGAAATCCCTGATTCGCTGATGTACTCATATAATATTTATAAAATGGACTATGCGGAAATCATTCAATTTGATTGTGGAATGAAACCACATCCGAGATTTCCTGAGCAGCAAAAGATGAAGGCATCCAAGCCGCTGTTGACCGATGTTTTGGAAACTGTGGAATCCTATTCAGACGAAAACAATCTTAAAGCCCTTCGATATAATATTGAAATAAAAAGTTTGCCACAGGGCGATGATTTGTTTCACCCAAAACCGAGTGTTTTTTCTGATTTGGTTTACAATGCCTTGAATGAAAAAATAGGATGGGAAAGGATCACAATTCAGTCTTTTGACTTTAGGATTCTACAATATTTTAATCAAACCTATCCTGAGGTCACCCTCGCAGTATTGATCGAAAATCAGGACTCCATTGATCAAAATCTGGAGGAGCTTGGTTTCAAACCAGAAATATACAGTTGTGATTTTGTATTACTTTCGCGTGAAAATGTGGATAAGCTTCATTCCCTGGGTTTGAAAGTTATTCCTTGGACAGTCAATGAAATTGCAGATATGCAGCGATTGATTGAGTGGGGTGTAGATGGCTTAATCACAGATTATCCGGATAGATACAACAAAATCAACAATGAGTAAAAAATATCACGTTTACGGTCTTGGCAATGCAGTAGTAGATTATGAGATTGAAGTCGATGACCAATTTTTTTCTGACAATGAAGTTGAAAAAGGCTTGATGACATTGGTGGACGAGGCGCATCAAAAATCACTTCTCTCAATTGTACATAATAATATCAAGAAAAGACAAAGCGGCGGATCTGCCGCGAATAGTATTATTTCTCTCGCACAATTTGGAGGAAAAGCTTTCTATTCCTGTAAAGTGGCTGATGATGAAGATGGTCAGTTTTATATGCAAGGTTTGTCTGCGGAAGGTGTGGACTCCAATTTGAATTCAAACAATTTGACTCAAGGAACTACTGGAAAATGTCTCGTCATGGTGTCTCCAGATGCCGAACGAACCATGAATACGTTTTTAGGTATCACCTCTGATTTTTCTATTGCTGAGTTGGATGCTGAAGCCATCGCTCAATCAGAATATGTTTTTATTGAAGGTTACCTGGTGTCATCTGACTCAGGTAGAGCTGCTATGAAAGCGGCAAAGAAAATCGCTCAGGAAAACGGCGTGAAGGTGAGTTTGTCATTTTCAGATCCGGCAATGGTAAAATACTTCAGAGATGAAATGATCGAAATAGTTGGTGAAGGTGTGGATTTGTTGTTTTGTAATGAAGAGGAAGCTATGTTGTTTACCGGTACAGAATCTTTGATCGATGCAAGAGAGGCTTTGAAAAATGTAGCTTCCAATTTTGTCATAACCATGGGAAAAAATGGTGCTTCAATTTTTGACGGAGATACCTTCATTGATATTGAATCTTATGAAGTGAAGGCAGTAGATACTACAGGTGCGGGAGATATGTTTTGTGGGGCTTTTTTATATGGGATTACACATGGACATACTTTGGCTTCTTCAGGAAAACTTGCGAGTAAAGCAGCTTCAGTGGTTGTTTCAAGTTTTGGCCCAAGGCTGGAAATAAAGGAAATCAAGCACATTTTGGAAGAAGTATTTCATTAAGAATCATTCGTGTCATTTGCTAAAATCAAGAATGATGTGAAACTTTTAGATATACACTTTCATCTCAATATTTTATTTATATCTTTGCACTCCATTTTTCAGGGAAGAAAATTTAAAGGCATTAAGGCCTTTTACAAATAGTAGAAATTATGAAAAGGACATTTCAACCTTCAGTTAGAAAAAGAAAAAACAAACACGGATTTCGCACAAGAATGGAATCTGCGAATGGAAGAGCAGTTTTAGCTAGAAGAAGAGCAAAGGGCAGAAAGAAACTTACAGTTTCTGACGAGATGCACAAAAAATAATTAACCTTGGGCCTATGACTGGTTCAGGCCACATCAAATACACCTTTCTCAAAGAAGAAAGGCTGACAGGCAAAAAAAATATAGAGGAGCTATTTCAGCATGGTTCCTCTTTTTATTTACATCCTCTGCTTCTGAAATATTCAGACAAATCTGAATCACTCAGCTGTAACAGTATCCTCATTTCTGTACCAAAAAAGAAATTTAAAAGGGCTGTCCACAGAAACCTCATCAAGAGGAGAATTCGTGAAGCATACCGTCTGAATAAAAATCAGATATTTTTAGACGAACCTCCGTTCTATCATTTTGCAATTATATACCTGGACAAGGTAATATTGCCTTACGCTCAAATCGAGGAAAAACTAATTGTCTTATTGAAGCGTTTAAAAAATCTAAAAAATCCATCGAATGAAGAAAAGATTTAAGATTCTCTCCATCATTTTGATATCGGGCGTTTTCATTGCCGCGTTTGTAGGTCCGTCCAAAGATCGCTCATTCGAAATCATCAAAAATCTTGACATTTTTGTTACCGCTTTCAAGGAGGTAAACTCGTATTATGTTGACGAAATAAATCCAAACAAACTCATGAGAACGGGTTTGGATGCAATGCTCTCGTCTCTTGATCCTTACACAGATTATATTCCTGAAGATGATATCGAGGATTATCGCACGATTACTACAGGAGAATATGGAGGTATCGGCGCTCTGGTTGACACCAAAGATGGATCCAGCACCATCGTGCTTCCTTATGAAGGATATCCAGCGGCTAAAGCTGGCTTGATTGCGGGTGATGTTATTTTAAAAATCAATGAAATTGATATTACGACCAAGACGGCTGATGAAATAAGCAAATTGTTGAAAGGTCAGTCTAAGTCAGAGATCAGCCTCACGATTAAAAAATACAAACAAGAGCAACCTATAAAAGTCACGCTCCAAAGAGAGAAAATCACAATCAACAATGTGCCTTATCACGGCATGGTGACAGATGAAATTGGGTATTTGAAATTGACGGATTTTACAACAAACGCTGGTCAGGAAGTAAAAAATGCAGTTACCAAACTCATAGCAGACGGGGCTAAAAAAATTATTCTTGATCTTAGAGGCAATCCTGGTGGGTTGCTCAATGAAGCCGTCAATGTATCAAATGTTTTTGTTGAGAAAGGGAAGGAAGTGGTTACCACCAAAGGAAAATTGACACAGGATTTGAGAGTTTATAATACCTTGAATGAGGCTACAGACACGCAAATCCCTTTGGTCGTGTTGACAAGCAGGGGCAGTGCATCAGCTGCTGAAATTGTTTCAGGTGTTGTCCAGGATTACGATCGTGGTGTTTTGGTTGGTCAAAGGACTTATGGAAAAGGACTTGTTCAGCAGACCAGGCCTTTGGCTTACAATTCACAAATCAAGGTAACTACAAGCAAATACTATATTCCTAGTGGCAGATGTATTCAGGCAATCGACTATAGCAACAGAAATCAGGATGGCAGTGTGGGCAAGATCGCAGACTCGCTGCAGGTTGCATTTAAGACTTCTAAGGGTCGGGTTGTTTATGATGGAGGAGGAGTAAATCCTGACGTTGAAGTAGAAACCTATCAATATGCGCCCATCACTTTTAGCCTTATGAGCAAAGATTTGATTTTTAATTATGCAACAGAATATTTTCACAATCATAAGGAGATAGTATCAGCCAAGGATTTTGTCATATCAAATGAGGAATATGATGAATTTGTGAATTGGCTGAAGGGCAAGGATTATGATTATACAACTCAAGTTGAAAAGGATATTGAAAGGTTGATCACTACCTCGAAATCTGAAAAATATTTCAAGGATATTGAGGCTCAAATTGACGCTTTGAAAAAGGCGACATTGCACAATAAAGAGCAGGATCTACAGACATTCAAAGTCGAAATCAAGGCTTTGCTAGAGCAGGAAATATGTGGCAGATATTATCTACAAGATGGTATAGTGGAGTCAACTTTCAGTAGAGATGCTGACATCAAAGCCGCAATTGAAGTGCTTAATGATAGCACTAAATATCAGGATATTCTAAAACAGAATTAATTCATGGCACTTATTCTTGCAATAGATACATCCACTAAAGTGTGCTCTGTGGCTTTACATCAGGATGGTGTAGAGATTGGTCATCAGGCGTATCATTTGCAAAAATCACATTCATCGCTTTTACCAGTAATTATCAAACAGTTGATAGAAAATGTAGATTTGAAGCTCTCAGATTTGCAAGCTGTAGCTATCTCTGCCGGCCCTGGCTCATACACTGGATTGAGAATTGGCACATCTACGGCTAAGGGTTTATGTTTTGGACTAAATATCCCACTAATTTCATATGATAGTCTGGATGCCATGTATGAATCAGTAAAAGGCATGGTGAATAATGAAGCATTAATCTGTCCTATGATTGATGCCCGCAGAATGGAAGTTTATTGCAATCTTCGATCAACTTTTGGCGAGCATATTTGGCCTTCTGCGCCTGTTATTTTGGAAGAAAATACCTTCGATGACTTCAAAAATGATCAAATAATTTTAGTTGGCAATGGAGCTGAGAAATGTGTAGACTTTTATGCACAATCATCAAACATCTCATATTTGCCTGATAGCTATCCGGCCGCTTTTGCTGTTGGAAAGCTAATTGAAGAGAATTTCAACGCGCAAAATTTTGAGGATTTGGTTTATTTTGAACCTGAATATCTCAAAGAATATCGAACTAAATTACCTAAAGATAAGTTGAGCCTCTGATGGAAGAAATAATCAATCGAGTCGCGAATTCAGTTTTATTATCCATAGATATGGATGATTACATTGATCAGAGTGAATGCCTTTCATTTGATTTAAAACCCGCATTATTTCAGGAGATTCTGCTTAGGGAGAAGGACTTTCGCCAATACCTCAAAGATTTTGATTGGGAAATATATAGAGGTAAAAACGTCAATGTGACTTGCTCATCTGATGCGATCATACCTTCTTGGGCTTATATGTTGGTTGCAGCCAAACTATCGAATGTGGCAAATATTTTAACAATTGGTGATAGTCGCGATCTGGAAAAAGCCATCATCGAAGAAGCCATCAATAAGCTGATCGATTCAGTCGATTTAAATGACGCCAAAGTGGTAATAAAAGGTTGTGGCAATTTGGAATTCCGGGATTATGCATATTTCAGGTTAACACAAAAAGTTTTACCGCTTGTTGCCAGCATCATGTATGGCGAGCCTTGCAGTACTGTACCTGTTTACAAAAAGCCAAAATAGTTTATTCGTCCTTAAGTATTTCAGCTGGATTGATCAAAGCCGTAGTTATGGTTCTATGACTAATGGTCAACAAAGCAATGATCATTGTGATCATAAATGAAAGGAGGAAAAATTCATAACCGAGTTCTATCCTGTAGAAATAGTCTTCAAGCCATTTGTTCATAATGAAATAGGCAAATGGTGCAGCCACAACAAAAGCAATACCTGTAAGGATCAATATTTCTTTTGAGAAAAGACCCAATATGCTAGAAACGGGTGCGCCTAAAACCTTTCTTACCCCAATTTCTTTTGTCTTATTAATCGCAATAAAGGAGATCAATCCATAAAGCCCAAGACACCCAATGAATATAGAAATCAAAGAAAATATTCTAAGCAGAGAAGATATGCTCTTTTCTGATTCATATCTCTCAACCAATTCATTGTCATAAAATTCATAGTCCATCACAAATTCTGGATAAACTTCTTCCCATGATTTTTTGAAATGTGCTAGTCCGGCTTCTACCTCAGAAACAGAGGATATTTTGAACGAAAGGCTGTAGAATAGATCAGGAACATTCAATAGGATTGTATAATCAATTGGGTCTTCGAGCGATTGCGTATGAAAATCTTCCATCACTCCAACGATTCTTTTATCTCCATTCCATCCTGTATTTAATGTCTCGCCAACGGCCATTTCATAGTTATCTTTGAATCCCATCAGATCTGCAATCTTTCTATTGATCACAATTTGTGTACTGTCTGTTTTTTTGAGTTTTCTGCCAGCGAGTAATTTCAATTCAAAAAAATCAAAGTAGGCTTCATCGCATGCTTTGAAATTGGCGTGATAACTATTTTCTGATTGCAAGGGGGCATAATTGAAATTCGAATGGGAATTACTATTGCCTGTTGGCTGACTCAGAGCGAAAGTAACGCCAGCAATTTTTGGCGATTGCATCATCATTTCTCTAAACCTTTCTCTTTTGGTATTATTTACCTCAGGAACATAGGAGTTGACAATTGCCTCTGATCGAAATCCAAGACTTTTTTCCTGAAAATATTTCATTTGCGCTGTGACTATCAATGTGCCAATAATCAGAAATTGAGAGATTGCAAATTGAAAGATTACCAAACCTTTACGTAGCGAAAGCCCACCACTGTTATGTTTAGAAGTTATTTTGCTTTTAAGGGCTAAAATGGTGTTCATTCTTGCCAGCAAAATACTTGGATAGAAACCAGAAATTGTACTGACACCAATGAATAAAGTGGCCAAATAAATCAATGCTGCTGAATCATCACTTAAATCAAGCAAAAGTCTGTAGCCAATGATGTCCTCCAGGACGATAAAAAGGATTTCGGAAATGGCCAAAGCCAGCACCACAGAAATTAAGGTGATCATGGCAATCTCAATCATGAATTGAATGATCAACTGAGTTCGCTTAACGCCGATAGCCTTTCTGATCCCAATTTCCTTAGCCCTATTTGCCGATTGGGCTGTTGCCAGGTTGATGAAATTAATACAAGCCGTGAGAATCAAAAACAATGCAATCACTCCAAGTGCTACTAATATTTCTTTTGAAATGGTCGTAACATAAGCTCCATATTCTTTGTCAAAATGAATAGTAAAAAGGGGCTGACTTACAAATCTTCTTTGTTCAACTTCGCCTTCCGAATAGTATTTTTCGACCGTTTCTATAAGCTTCTGATCAAATATTTCTGCGTTAAACCCCTCATTGGTCAATATGTATGTGTTTAATCCTGAGCTTGTCGAATTCCATTCTTTACCTTCATAAAAATAGGGGTTCATAGATTTTTGTCCATAATATTCGAAAAGCATCGTAAAAGGAAAATTTGTAGATTCTGGATAGTCCTCGACAATGCCAACAACCTTATAAGCGCCTTCATTTTCCACTATTTTTCCCATGGCTTCTGATTCCTGACCGTCTAAAAGCTGAAATAACTTTCTGGCTGCTGATTTAGTCAATACAACTGTATTAGGCGCTGTTAATGCTGTTTCTGGATCTCCTACGACCCATGATGTAGTAAAAATCTTGAAGAAAGAATTTTCGGTAAATACAACACCTTCATTGAATAGGAACTTTTCCTTGTTTCCATCTTCTTTGATCACATTTATTTGAATATCGCCTCCATAATATGTTCTTACTACTTGCTGAATTTCCGGGTAATCAGTTTTTATTGCTGCTCCTAATGGATGTGGTGTTCCCATTCCCTTATTTGTCCTATCAGGATATATTGATTCGCTTGAGATTCTATATATGCGATCAAAGTTTACATGATGTTTATCAAAATTGGTTTCGAATTGCAAGACCTTGAATATGACCAATGAGCAGCCAATACCAAGAGCCAGGCCCAACACATTGATGAGGGTATATGCCTTGTTTTTAATCAGGTTTCGATAGGCGATTTTCAAATAATTTCTGAACATAAGAAGCTTGTATTTTCTGATTGCTTCGGGTCTATTTCAATGCCAAAATTGTATTGCGCATGTAATCAGTGAGTTACAGATAGGCGATGTTGAATTATGTATTCTTACGAACATAAGAATGTTTGTTTTTAATACACTTTTGGGTGAATCCAAATTTTTCAGATGTCAAATTTAGATTTTGAGGTTCTTAAATTCTTCATTTCCATTTCATATGCCATTAGTAGGTTTTAGCTTTAATGATTCTCCAGTATCCAATGAGTAAAATACAGGCAAGTATATTAGTTGTTGATGATGATCCGGACATCCTTACTACTGCAAGATTATTTCTTAAGCAGAAGTTTGAATTTGTCCATACCATTCAAGCAACAGATTCCATATTGAGCATCTTGAGCGAAATGCAAATTGATGTGGTTTTATTGGATATGAATTATGCTTCTGGCGAAAGTGATGGAATGAAGGGGTTATCCCTTATTGATGAAATCATCAGAAAACATCCTGGAGTGGACATCATACCGATCACGGCATTTGGAGAAATTGATTTGGCTGTTGATGCACTTAAAAGGGGTGCCAGAGATTTCATAACCAAACCCTGGCAAAATGAAAAATTACTCAATGCCATCACTACCACATTGACATTGTCCAATGGTCTGCTACACGATGATTCGACGAGTGATGAAGGTCATATTTCAAAAAACACAGCATTCATTGGTAGCTCCAAGGCATTTAAATCGGTGTTGAATCAAATAAAGAAAGTAGCAGTTACTGATGCCAATGTTCTCATTTTGGGAGAAACCGGTACAGGAAAATCTCAGGCGGCACTTGAGATTCACAAATTATCAGAAAGGAAAAATGCGCCCTTTGTTAATTTGGATTTAGGATCTTTGAATGAGAGTTTATTTGAATCAGAGCTTTTCGGATTTATGAAAGGTTCATTTACTGATGCATTTGAAGACAAACCAGGCAAACTCGAAGAAGCCAATGGAGGAACTTTGTTTTTGGATGAAATTGGGAATATTACATTAAATCAACAAGCCAAATTACTTTCGGTTTTGGAGCGTAGAGTTGTATCCAGAATAGGGTCCAATAAAATCATTCCTTTAGATATTCGAATCATATCTGCCACAAATCAGGATCTATCAAAAAGTCTGGTTGAAGGGTTATTTAGGCAAGATTTTTTGTACAGAATCAATACAATTGAAATCTACATGCCCAATCTATCCGAGCGACTGGAAGATTTGCCTTTGCTGGTCAAATATTATTTTGATCTATTCAAAAGAGATTATAATAAGAAGGGGTTGAAGTTAAGTCCCGAGGCTTTAAACCTTATTACAGAAGCTCAGTGGCCTGGCAATATCCGACAACTCATTCACATGATTGAAAAATCAGTTATTTTGAGTAGAAGCAGTTATTTGACTCCAGCAGATCTGGAACTATCCCCACCAGACTCCGAAAATATTGGATTGAATATCAATGAAATGGAAAGATCATTGATATTAAAGGCTTTAAAGAAAAACAAAGGCAATATGACACATGCAGCTCGAGATTTGGGGATAGACCGACAGGCGCTTTATCGAAGACTAGAAAAGTATGGTCTTTAATCGGTTTTTTTTCAAGATTCTTATTCGAGTCTTACTCATTACAATCGGCTTATCGGCATGTACATACCTATTTCCACGGGTCGATCTCTTATTTACACAAGTAATCTTGGCCAGCATTATTCTTTCACAGTTAGTAGAGCTCACGTACTTTCTGAATAAGACTAATTACGATCTTGCACGTTTTCTTGATTCGCTCAAGGATGGAGACTTTACCATAGGGTTTAATAAACCCGAAAACATCAGTTCATTTGATAAGCTCCACACTTCTTTCAATGAATTGGCTCATATTTATAAAAGCCTGGAGACGGTCAATGCTACACAATCTCATTTTTTAACACAGCTTGTCAACCAAATTGATTTTGGGATAGTAGCCTTCGGTGAGGAAAATCAAATTATTTTGATAAATAATCAAGCCCAGTCTTTACTGGTTCTTCCTGCCATTTCAAATTGGGAAAAGATCCGTAATCCAAATACCCAATTTTTAAAATCTCTCCTTCAAGCGAATGATGTGCAAAATCATTTAATTGAAACGAAAATAGAGGGACAGGATAGGTTTTTTTCAGCAAGTATTATTACTATTCAAATACTTGAAAAGAAATACCGAATTGCTTCATTCCATGATATCAAATCAGAGTTACAAGTCAAGGAAATCGAATCGTACCAAAAACTAATAAAAATCTTGAATCATGAGATTCTGAATTCAGTTACGCCATTGATTTCTCTATCTGAAACAATACAATTGATATTGCAGGACACAAATCAAAACAGAAAATCAGTGAAAAACCTGGATCAGCAAAATCTAGATGATATTTTCGAAGCAGTAGACACTATCAAACAGCGGAGTGAAGGGATATTAAAATTTGCCAATGATTATCGCAAACTCACAAGAATACCGCCACCAGTTTTCGAAGACGTAAGCATCGATCAGCTATGCCGAGGTGTGATCAGGCTCCATGAAAAGGCATTTAAAGATTTAAAGATTTCAGTGTCTTATGAAAAGATGGAACACATTATTTCTTTAGATCGCGCCTTGGTTGAGCAGGTTCTTATTAATGTAATTAAAAATGCAGTTGAAGCACTTGCAGAAATTCAATTGCCAGAAATAAAAATTTGGTGTGATATAGACCCAAAATATTTTGTCCTACGAATTTCTGATACTGGTCATGGAATCACTTCAGATAAACTAGCAAAGGTTTTTATTCCATTTTATACCACTAAAAATGGAGGAACTGGAATTGGTCTTAGTATCTCCAGACAAATTATGTCTCTACATGGTGGATCACTTGAAATAGATACCCAATCTGGAAAAGTGACTGTTGTATCATTAGTGTTTCCAATTAGCTTGATAAAGGAAATGCCGAACTAATTTTTTGAACGATAAAAAATAAACCCAACAAAAAGGTTGTTGAAGAGGGGTTTAAGTATCTATCTTTGCC
>CAYGUA010000023.1:0-89083 GCA_964353015.1 uncultured Marinoscillum sp.
GTATTTGTGCAAATTGTCATCAGAAGGACGGCACAGGACTAGCTAGTCTTTATCCACCATTAGCAGGGTCAGATTTCTTACTGGCAGATCTTGAGCGAGCTGCCTGCATTATCAAAAAAGGTGCGTTTGATCCTATTACCGTAAATGGGATCACTTACAATCAAATGATGCCGGCAAATGAGCAACTGTCACCATTGGAGGTGGCAGAAGTACTCACTTTTATCTCGAATTCTTGGGGCAATGAAAAAGGGTTATCCGGTGTAAAGGATGTTGAGTTATGGCTTCAAAAATGCCAGTAATCAGTTTTTCAGGGCTTTTTGACCAGCTTCCAGTTTGCTGTTCATAGCTTCAGCCACTTTCTGGATGCCTTGCTTTTTCTTAAGTAAATAAGACTTCACTTCCTCTTCTGTTCCTTCATAGTTTGGATCAAAATTGTGCATCCAATCCATCATGGCCTCATTAGCCATATCGATTTCTTCTGCCAAAGAATACATTGCCGCAGATGTTGTTGAATCCATTGAGGCAAGGGATTCAGCTTTTGCGATCAAGGCTTTTTTGGTTTTCATCAATTCACCCATTTTTGGCATCACAGCATCATGCACTTCCATGACTTGATCCATCATTGGTTTCTCCTCTGTCTTTTGTGGGGTGCTGCAAGAAATCAACAAAAATGATATCACTGCAATTGATAATAATCCTTTCATTTTCTATTCAATTATAAGTTTTCCATCTTTCAAAATATACATCAGCTCGTCCACATTGTCGGCATTGAGCTTGAGCGTGCCACGAACCTTAATTTTTTTTGCTGTGTATTTCACAGATTCAGTCAAATATACTTCAGCGACAGATTCTGGCCCGGCTCCTCCACAGAAAAAACATGACGCAATTGGTAAAGATGAGATGATTATATGATCTGGCTTAAACATTCCTTCAAATGGAATGATATAACCTGATAACTCAATTTCTTTATCGGCAAGAGCCCTGATGTCCTCACTAAAAATTGGAATATAAATTTCCCCATATTCATCTTTGGATTTCTCATACTCCAAACCTTCCAATGTTTTCCAATGATTGATTTGTGGTTCTTGTGCCATTAAAGTGATGGCTCCAAATGTCATTACTATTACAAATATGTATTTCATCCTTTTGATAGGGTTTTAGAAATGTCAGTTCGATAGGCCAATGTCGCAGGAATAGCCGATGATAAAATTCCTATCATCAAACTCGCTCCTACTACCCATAGTTCTTCAGATACAAAATAAGTCCAGTCAAGGTTCAAATCTTCCAAATTATGAGCTAAAATTCCGATCGTGGAATGAGCAAAGATGAGACCAGAAATACAGCCAAGTGTGGTAATGATGACACCTTCAACTAGCACATGTAAAAAGATCTGCCATCCAGTAGCTCCCATGGATCGCATAATCGCAATGTCATATTGTCTATCCTTTAGTGAATTCAGTAGGGCAATGAAGACGCTTATTGCTGAAATAACAATGATTAATAACCCAAGTAAATTCAGCAAATCAATTCCAACTCCAATGATGTTGAATAATCTTGCCGTTTCGTAAGCAGGTGATGCTGCTTGTAAATCGCTCATTCCATTCACAGTTCTCGGCAGCATTACAGCTGCCATTGGTGACTTGTATTTGATTAATATGGATGTGATTTCCTTTTCATTCAACTGCTCCTCAGTTACAAATATTCCAAGACGCGCCATGTCGATTTTTAGTTCCTCTTCGTGCTGATGTTCTTCATCGTGTTCATGTACCTCCCAAACACTCTTAATATTGACCAAAATCAAGTTATCCAGAACCGTATTTGTTGACTTCAAAATCCCTACAACCTCAAAAGGATGCGAGCCATGTTTATCGCCATCCTTAGAAAATCCATGTTGACTTTCAAATTTTAAACCTATTTCTAAATTCAATTTTGCGGCAACCTCTGCTCCTACTACACCTTGCATCTTGTTTGCAAACCAACTTCCTTTTTCAAAACTAGCACCATAAAGCGCACCATATGCTTCAGTCGTGCCTACAATTCTATATCCGCTGTAGCTATCGCCGATTGATAGCGGAATGCAGCTTTCAACAAGTCGATTATTACTCAACTCGGCTGCTTGTTTCAATTTTATATTTCCGGTAGGAAAATCCGCATGAAAGATGTTGGATAAAATCAGTTGAAGAGGTTTTTGTTTGGTCGAACAACGAGATCTATACCTTGAGCATTTTTATTGATTTCACTTTTTAGCTGGTCTGAAACCAAAAGTATGAGCACTACAATCGTAACTCCAAAGGACAAAAGAAGCCAACTGAGCAGGCTGCTCAATGGACGCGAAATCAAACTCTTATAGCTCAGAAAACCTATATTCATAACTGAAGCTGATTAGAAAAATGAGATTTTACCCGATGATCATGTGTGGCAAGTACCAAAGTAGCATTGTGTTTTTCTGCTTGCTCTTGTAGTAACTGAATTACCTTTTCGCAGCTTGCATCATCAAGACTAGCGGTAGGTTCATCACCAAAAATCACCTTAGGACTATTAATCAATGCGCGGGCAATGGCCACTCTCTGCGCCTGACCTTGGCTGACTTCATTTATTTTCCTATCTACAAGATCAACCAGTCCCAACGATTCCAACAAGCCTTCGATCTGCTCGTTTTGTTCAGGCTTTTTACCAAAAAATGTGGCAAGTTGTATGTTCTGTCTTACAGTGAGAGCCGCTATCAAATGAGGCTTTTGGAAGACCAAACCAATATTTTCACCACGAAACTGATCCATCTCTCTTGGGCCAAGATCATTTATGGCGACCTCATCATATTGAATCGATCCAAAAGTAGGCTTAATCAATCCACTCAATAGATGCAGGAATGTGGTCTTGCCACAACCAGAAGGACCTAAAATTAGGCCATGCTCACCAGCAAGTACTTCCCAATTAGGGAAAGTCAATTGTGAGTCTTCATTAAATGAATATTTAAGATTTGAAGTTGCTATCAAGATGCTGTAATGTTTTTAAGGATCCGATCAATCTGATATTCATGATGACGTAGATGGGCTTCAAAAAACCACAATGTACTTTTTAGGCTGATCCTACCTGCAACCGGATGCTTAAAAATCGCCTTATTTAGATATTCATCTGGATAAGAAGCTAGAAACTTATGCCAGGATTCTCTGGTGTTATACCAATGAATGCAAACATCAGGATAATTCAGATTTTCATCTGGTTCTTGGATTACCTGAGGTTTTTTGTATTTGATCGGGGTATATAAAAACAAGTTAAATAGACGCATTCTTAGATCATTGGTAAAATGAACATCAGGCATCTGACTACCAGCATTTATCTTTTTCATGCAATACAAAAGCGAGCCACGTTCAGAATCAGCCAAATGATGCAAGACTTGCACAACAGACCATGATCTTTCTGCCGGCCTCATTTGCAATTGTTCGTCATCAATTGCCTCAAGCTTTTTCAACAGCGTCGTTTTCCTTTTTTCTAATTTAAAAAATGCTGCTTCCAGTTCACTATTCATAGTCATGCGAATTTATGCTTTTTCATCTGTAGACAGTGCCATAATTTGACATATGCCAAATAGCTTTTATTAACGGAAAAAAACTTCATACAAGATGACAATTTACTGATTTCGAATTTGCAGGTTATTTCCATTACTCTTTGAATAAGAGGCGTTTAGCGAAAAATATTTTGCCAAACGTATGAAAACAGGTATATTCGTCTCGGTATTCAGTGCCAAAGTCAAATATAAACCACCCTTGTGTCACAACTCATTTTCTAAAATGGGTGGGTCATTCTTAGATTGACCTTGACAGTTTAATATTTTTTTAGGATAATTTTGTGATCTTAAAGGTCTCTAACAAGGGCTAATTCTATGCATATATTTGACATCATCGCTTTATTTATTTTTCTGGCTGGTTTATTCATTTTCGTGAATACCATGTTCCTCAAGCTTCCATCATCTATTGGGCTTATGATCATGGCCATTGCCTTATCAATTGTGCTACTCATAGTCGGGTTGATTTTCCCGGATTTGACGCTAGGAGCCGAGGATTTGGAAGAATATGACTACCCAGATGTGCTGTATCAAGTTGTATTGAGTTTTATGCTCTTCGCTGGTGCATTGCAGATTGATTTTAGAAAATTATCTAAAGAACGCACTCCCGTGCTCGTTTTGGCTACAACTGGCGTTTTGATATCCACTATGGTCATTGGTACGCTTGTTTATTACATGCTAGGATTCATGGGCATTGAGCTTCATTATCTTTATTGCCTGGTATTTGGTGCACTTATTTCGCCCACTGATCCTATAGCGGTAACAAAGACCATCAAGAAATTTAAGCTATCAAAAGAACTTGAAATCAAGATCTCCGGTGAATCACTTTTTAATGATGGTGTGGCCGTGGTTCTTGCATTGACACTCCTAGATATTGCACATGCAAAGGAAGATCACGCACTTAGCTTTTTTGAAGCCGGATACATTGTCACTGCTGATATTGGAGGCGGTATTTTTATTGGTTTATTCTTAGGATACATCGGTTACCGACTTTTAAAATACATAGATAATGATCAGGTTCAGGTTGAAATCCTGGTGACACTTGCGATCGTAATGGCGGGTTCGTTTCTGGCAGATTTTATCCACGTTTCTTCGAAGCAGGCAGCTGTTGTGATGGGATTAGTGATCGGAAATGAGGGTCATGGTGAAAATGTAACTAGCGTCGCAGGGGAATATCTTTTTAAATTCTGGAATCTCATGGAAGAATCTCTGGCTGCCATGCTATTTGTGTTGATAGGACTTGAGATGTTGGTTATCCCGCTGCGAGGCGACTATTTTGCTGCTGGATTCTTTGCTGTGAATATTGTGCTTTTTGGAAGATGGGTAAGTGTCTACATCCCAATCAAACTGATGTCAGTCAAACGAAGCTTTGCTCCGAATACCATACCCGTGCTCACCTGGGGTGCTTTGCGGGGGGGGTTGCCCATAGCCTTATCCTTGTCATTAGTTGACTTTCATGGTAAAGACATTATTGTGACAATGACATACGTAGTAGTAGTCTGCTCAGTACTTTATCAAGGACTCACGGTTCCAATGTTGATGAAAACTAAATTTTCTGGAGAGAAATAGTTAACAAAAAATTCAAACAGAATTAGAAAAGGGTAAATCCAATTAGTTTTGCGTTAATGAGACAGCTCCGAAACTATGGGTTTATTCTGTTGATTGCCTTTCTTGTGGTATCCTGTAATGATTCTGGAAGCACACGCTCAGAAGAGGACAGTTCACCGAGAATAATCCGAACCACAAAGCTGATTTCGCCGAAAAGCAATTCCACTTTCAAAATCGGCGTAAGTATCAGTTTTCAGCTTGAAGGCGGTGATACGACCATTGATTCAGTTTTACTGGATTATGAAGGAATCAAAACCACATTCAAAACCACTTCCTTCGAATGGCAATCAGAAAAAGTTCGAACCGGAAATCAAAAAATCAGAGTCACGGCTTATTTTGGAAATTCAAATGAGACTCATTATCCGAAAGTCACCTTCCTTGCTGACGCGGCACCAGAAGAATTTAATTACGAATTGGTGAAAACTTATGCGCATGATGTGAAGGCTTATACTCAGGGTCTTTTTTTCAAAGACGACACCTTAATAGAAAGTACAGGCCAGAGAGGTGAGTCCAGATTATCAAAGTTGAACCTAGAATCCGGTGAAATATATAAAACAGTAAATCTGGAAAGCAAATATTTTGGTGAAGGCAGCTGCTACTGGAACAAACTATATTTTCAACTTACATGGGTGGGTCAAACTGGTTTTGTTTACGACAATAACTTCAACAGGCTTAAAACATTTAACTATACGCACGAAGGATGGGGAATTACAGTTTGGGGCGATACTTTATATGTGAGCGATGGTTCAAACATAATCCACAAAATAGATCCTCGTGATTTTTCTGAAATTGGAAAACTTGAAGTTTACGATCACGAACGTAAAATCAATAACCTTAACGAACTAGAAATGATTGATGGGCTTTTGTATGCTAATATCTATCAAGATGATTTTGTGGTTGTGATCGACCCTTTATCTGGAAAAGTTTTAAAAATGATTGATTTGGCAGGTTTACTAACCCCGCTTGAGGCGCGTCGTGCTGATGTGCTCAACGGGATTGCCTACCATGAATCGTCACAAAAACTATTTGTGACTGGAAAACTTTGGCCTCATTTATTCGAAATTAAACTTATCCCAAAAAATTAAGCACCATGACTCTTGACGAAGCAACTGGCAAAGTAGCCAAACTAGCAGCAAATAATGGCGGAAAAGTAAATGCCATTATCAATTTCAAATTTGATGAGGGCGTGATCCATCTGGATGATACTAGGACTCCTACATTGGTAACTAATGAGGAAAGTAATAGTCAATGTACCATCTCAATGAGTCTTGACAACTTTGGTAAAATGATGAGTGGTGACATGAATCCTATGATGGCTTTCATGACAGGAAAAATGAAAATTGATGGCGACAAAGGTGTTGCTATGAAGTTGGCTTCTCTTTTCTGATTTATTTCAAAAGATAAATCTTTCCAAAACCATTCTTGAATGCACGGTCTGCAGTAGTGGATCGGTGCTGAATGCGTTCACCATTTTTTCTGATAAAAACTTTGTAGAGATAAACTCCATTTGCAAGTTGATCACCAAACTCATCTCTTCCATCCCATCCATATTCGGATATATTGTTTCCAATCTTCAAGGCGCCAATTTCATCCTGTGTAATCTCTCTTACCACTCTGCCTGAGATGGTCATAATTTGAATTTTCAGTTCATCAGGCACTTCACTACCTGTGAGGGTAAATACAAATCTTGTGTTGGTAGAAAATGGATTTGGGTAAGGATAAAAATGTGTGATTGTCGACTCATTGATAACCTCAAAAGAGATTTGATAAGATTCTAAACCTGATGCATTTCCTGATTCATCCTGACCTTGTACCTTCAGATAATATATTCCATTTTCAAGTGGACCAGGATTATAGTTTATTTCAAAATCGCTTTCCGAGCTGGCTGGAATAAATGTGATCAAACCACTACTCATATTTACGCGCTCAAAATCACAACCGTCGCATGGTGACTTTAAAGCAATCTCAATGCCTGCAGTATCTTCTTTGAATAGATAAGGATTGTCATCACGGAATTTTATTGTGATTCTAGGACTAGGCGACACAATGTCACCATCTAATATATAAAATCCATCGAAAGTCACGTCGAGCACCGGATTGGTTTCGTCTTCAGAAATATTGGCTATGGCTCCTAAACTGATATTGTTATTAGATCTGTAAAGTTCGTTTTCCTGAGCTCTAGCTGAAACTACCAGATTATTGATTCCTACTTTCCCAACTGTAGAAAAAACAGCATTGAAACTTACAGTGTCCTTACTTTTTGGTGGTGCGATTTTCAAACTTTGATTGGTGAAGGTCGAATTTTCAACATTCAAAAACGAAAGATCAATATTGACAGAATCAGCAAAATCTGTTTGGGAAGCATTGTAGAAACGAAAGGTTTTCTCAAATGGCGCACCTTCTTCCAAACCAACAAGGCTTTTGTCTTTAGCTATGAGAATGCCTTCCGGAGGCAACTGATAGGATAGCATCCAATTGTTGATAGTTGTTGGCACCTGATCACCCAAATCATTCATATCAAATTCCAATTCCAAATACGGATATTGATTTGCATCTATGCTGGCCAAATCGATTTGTCCAACCAATTCATCATAAATCAAGAGGTTTTTGACGTTGTTATTGGTAATACCTGAAATGGAAAAAAATATTTCATCCACTCCTGCAGAATCAACTTGATAAGCAAAGGATGTCCATTCCTTGGCGGGTCCGATTTTTCCACTATTGGTTTTCGCGGAAGCGTATGTCCCGATAATCTCTTCTTTCAATTCTAAGGATTGTTCCTTCACTGGTAGTCCGCCCCCATTATTCACAAGCTCAATAGCCTCACCTTCCGCCAAACCTTTTTTACCTAGAAATATTGCCGGCTGACCATCCACCAAAGCATTAATCGTACTTGTTTTTATCCCAACCTGAGCCAATGAAAGCTTTAACTGGTTGTCCCACGCTGAATAAGCAACCGAATCAAAAGAAAATAAAAGGATCGATTCGCCTACATTCATCACCTTAATCAAACTGTCCAGATAACGAGTTGGTCCCAGGATATTTGTGCTGGTAAAATTATGGATCATTTGTGGCGTAATCCCACATACCAAAGGATTGGTCAGGTCATCGCCCTGATATCCAAAAGGCCGGATTGGTGAGCCTGTTTCACGATCAAAAACTACAGCATTCATGGTATTGACTCTACAAACCGGGTCGAAGGCACTGTTGGTAAGCAATAGATTTTTACCATTGATTATTACTTTGAGGTCATCATAGATATAACCATTGGCATTGTTCACTGCGTGATTATTGATTTGAACAGGAAGTATGGTAGTTAGAAAATTCCACTTATTTGTAGCTTCGTCATAAGAGATTCCAGTGATTTTATTTTCACGAATCTGATCATTTGAAAACTGTCCCCAGCCCGACTCACTTCCATTGACAATGGTAAATGAACTGTTTACCCAGGCAGTGTCCTCACCCGTTTTTGGTTCAGAAAATCTTGTTCTCCAATAAATGGTAGTGGAATCACTCAGATCAGAAAAATCAAGATCCTTAGAAAGCAAAAGCTGACCAGTCAATTGATCGGATATCAAATAAGCGCTTGTAAAATCAGAAGAGGTATCGGCCTGAAAACTGTAAGAACGCTCTTCACTCAACAAATCAGCAGATTGCCATAAAAAATTTACCAGCGGATCAGTCTCGACCCCATATTCTTGTGGAAATAGGTGAAACGTATTTCCCTTCGCCAAAAACAATTCGAATGTGGCTAAATTATTGGCTTCATTTAGTTCGCTTACTTCATTGGTCGGATCAATTGTGATCGCAAAAAGATTTGATCCATCATTGTTGTTAGTCAGATCATTGGGAATCAGAAATGCGAGCGTGTCCTTGTAGGCTGGTCGCTCAAACAATTGATTGTAATTAAGAACCGTACCGTCAGACAATGTCCTACTTATTTTCACATTGAGCGAGTCAACAACAGTTCTTCCAAAATTACTTACGACCAAATTGAGGTAAAAAGAATCAGAGGTCGAAACTATGCGATCGCCATCTATAGGTGTAGCAAAAACATCCGTATTTGAAATGGCATAATCAGGCGACTGTGCTCCGAATATTTTATAAGCCGGATCACCCTGATAGATCATGCCATAGACCTGAGACAAACTTTCATCCCCTATGCCATAGGTATTAAAATAATCCTTCTGGACAAGTTCAAGTATATCACCCATTGTGAGGCCAAAGGTTTCATCAGTGGCAAAGGCATAATTATAAAAGAGCGTAGAAAAACGTCTGAGATAGCTTGATTGTGCCAGATCAGAATGAGCCAAAACACCAATAGAACCTTTGTCTTTTGTACTCAGCCATTCTTCTCCAAAACTAAGTGCCACCTCAAAAATGGATCCCCCGTTACAGCCATTTACATACATCACTGGATATTTCGCCTTGTTGTTGTACTGTACCAGTTCACCCACGTCAATGTCAGTGGTGGTACTTGTCGAATGCCCGAAAAATGTAATCAAGCTTACACCTTTGTCTACTGGATCCGCGATATTGATCAAATCTATGCTTGCGGATGATTTACCTCGATTTGAAGCCTTTCCACCCAAAAAATCTGATTCGACCACTGACTTGAAGGCATTGATGTAGGCAGCAAATGCATTCAATTCCGTCAATGTTTGTCCGCCGCTGAGCTGGATTATATTTTTTCTCCACAATTCATCATATCCAAGTGACTCCATTTCCTTGATTTTATCAAGATAAATTTTGAGTTCCTCGTTGCTCCTTACATTCAACCGGCCTGTTGGGATTGCTGGAATATAGGTGTCAGACAGACCAACGGAAAATAATGCATCAGAACCAGGCAAGCCATACGTTGGGATATAATGATGCATGGTTGTGCCATCGGTGAAAGTAGATTTTCTATGAAAGTTGTAATTGAGCAACATCCCTTTACCAATCAGGAACAAGTAATCAATTTGAGATCTCGAAATGGCGTATTTAAGATAATTTTTAATCGCCAAAGGACTAGGATCACCGTAGTTGAATTGATCATAAATATCATGGATTTCCGAGATCAAAACATTGTAATCTTGCTCACGATAATCAGCATAAGCCTGTACGGGATCCAATCCATTTGAAGCTGGAATCATTAATTTTTCATGCGAAATGATCAGATAGTTTGAAGCTGAAATGGCTGGATCAATAGGCTCAAAAATCGATTCCTTCAATGATAAAACAGAAATGGGTGTAGTTACAGCCAAATGCTTTCTACTGAATGAAGGATCAGCAATTGAAAAATAAATCGTGCCATTTTCTATCGTTGCGTCTGTCTGTCTTAGGAATGGAGCCGATGGATCTGAAACATCAAAAATCCTTGTTGAAGCATTGGTTGTTGCCATGCGCACATACAATCGTGTGGTAGCAGCGCTTCGGAAATTAAAAAATTTATTTTCTGTGGCGCCAACCGAAATTGTCTGCGGATAAGTAATCCGAAGATATGAAATGGATTGCGCATCTGATGTGGCGTCATAGCCAAGCACCTTGAATTGAATCACACATTGCCCAGCAAGAAAATCAGACCATTCTATGCTTTTATTATAAATGTATTTTTCAAACCCTGTGAATTCCGAAATGGTGTCAAGCACACGTAATGAAGTTCCTGATGGGCCAATGTATATAACGGCTCGATGATCCAAGTTATTGCGGCCTTGCACCAGCATTTCCAGCTGTGGCTTCACACCTGCAAGTTCATTTTGGTTTGTTATGTTCAAAGTGAAATTTGAAACCTGATTTTTCCCTCGTGAAGTACCAGTGAATCCTTCACCAAGATCAAAAATCCCAGATGAAAGCTCATTTCGCGAGCCATACTTATCCCCGGCAGAATATTGTGCCTTTTCGATTTGAAAAATTTCAGCCAGATGGTGAGTTTCTACTGAGGCAGGAGTCAAAGAAGCATCTGTATCCATCCGCTTGGTAGCGCCAGAAGTGATTTTCCAGGTAAGAAAATAGGAAGCAGTATCTGTGTAAAGGCTGTAAAATTGATGTGGTTGATCCTCGGCAGTTTTATATAAAGCCTCATCATTTACCCCATCGTTTTTATTTGCGTAAAATTCTATCGCCGTGACAATATTTGATTGAGAAATAACATTGATCGACAATTCCTCTCCCTTTCGGAAAAGCTGAAAACGATTTGGCTGAATATTGCTCGGGATACCAGCAGCCACCATTTGAGCCTGAGTAATTCTGTGTAATCCATCAGTAATAACCGGAATTCGGAAATACCTCTGATTGTAGTCGATCCAGTCATTAGCAAACTGGGCTTGCACAGAAATGCCAAGCGATAAAATAAAAATCAAAAATAAAAGTCTATTTTTCATTGGAGTAGAAATCAACTTTTACTGAAAAAACATGTGAATACAATCCGGCAGACTGATCCCCAATATCCGTGAAAGCATAATCTATTGTTAGCTCTCTGAGACTAAACCCAATCCCCATATTGGGCTGAAAAGACCATGACGTGGAACTGTCGAAATCTTTTATTTTTTGAAATTGACTCACTCCCATTCTCAAAAATGCCATTCTTTTATAACCCAGCTCCACACCTCCATACGGATCAATCGAGGCAAAATTACTTTTTACGAGCGTGTTTCTTTTTCCATCAAAAGTAATCGCCATATCCACGGTGGGCATCACAGTGAAAATTTCTCCAATCTCAAAAACCTTCGATCCACCTAACAACAGTCGCGGAAGTGATACTTCTAATCCATTTACTGGAATTTCATTTCCCGTTTGGGTATAAATTTCGGCCAATTCGGCAGTGTTGTATGACCAACTATTGAATGTACCAAAAAGGTCTTTGCCCACTACACCAACATTCCAGCCTTTGATATTTTTTTGAAATCCAACATCTAAACCAAAACCCCATGAATCGGCAAAATCACCCACCACACGCCTGATAATCTTAGCGTTGGCTCCAAAATCTATTCCGCCCAAAAATGGCAACACTCTGGCATACGTAAGAAAAATAGCGTAATCTGAAGATGAGAAATAGCGAATATTATCATAATTAACACCTCCTGCCCCATCAAATAAAAACCGGGTATCAGCAATATCGTCAACCGAAAACCTCAAGACTGATATCCCTAGTGTTCCTAAAGAATCAATTTTTGTAGCAAATGCACCAAAATCATAATTGGCAATACCAGCGAAATATGCCGAGTGCATTAGGGAAAGCTGGTGATCAGGCTTGAGATGATTGAGGCCGGCTGGATTCCAATATCCAGCTGTTGCATCATCAATATAGGAAACAGTACTTAGCCCAAGACCGAATGACCGTGCTCCTACACCGATATTCATAAACTCGTTGCTATACTTCGGAGCATTGTCCTGAGCATGCAACAAACCATGAAAAAGTAAAATAAGAGAGAAATAAAACAGTCTTGACTTCATGCCACTAAACGCATTGAGGCTGTAATTTAAACACTCAAAGACGAACACAAAAGCAATCCAATCAACTAATTACTATTAGTCGTTTAGCCGATATAATATTACTTATTTTATTTTTCATATAATTATATAAAGAATATAGGCCTTTTTGAAATTATTTTCATATAGTACTTGGCTTTACATAGTACCTTTCCGTATACACTATCGAGATTGTTTCAAATCAATTAAAAACTCATGGACACATGAACATAGAAAACACACAGGTACAAATGCGGAAAGGGATCCTTGAGTTTTGTATTCTAAGCATCATTTCCAGAGGTGAAGTTTACGCTTCCGATATGCTGGAGGAGCTGACATCTGCAAAGATCATGGTAGTGGAAGGCACATTGTATCCACTACTTACGCGGCTAAGAAAAGCCGGACTAGTAGATTATAAATGGGTGGAGTCCAATTCTGGGCCACCAAGAAAATATTATACGCTGACAGAATTGGGTACTGAATTTCTCCAAAGCCTGGATGGCACATGGCAAGAACTCGTATCATCTACAGAAAAAATCATCACTGCTCCTAAATCTTCCTACTAAACCATGAAAAAGACTATAAGCATAAACATTGGCGGAATCATTTTCCATATCGAGGAAGATGGCTATGACAAACTAAAAGATTATCTCGAATCAGTAAATAAATATTTTGCCAGGTTCGAAGATAGCACTGAAATCATCTCTGACATTGAAGGGAGAATAGCGGAGCTATTTTTACTGAAACTCTCTGATGGCAGACAGACCTTGACAATGGATGATGTATCCGATTTGATTGCCACAATGGGTACCACCCGTGATTTTGAAGCGACAATTGAAGATGATGATCAGGATTTAAAAGAAAATCCCAAATCAGAAAAGAAGGAGGCAGAGGAACAAGCAAGTGAGCAGGAATCTTCTACTGCTGAAGAAGGCCAAAAAAGACTCTATCGTGACAGCAAACGAAGTATGCTTGGAGGTGTTGCTTCCGGTATTGCTCATTATTTCAGTATTGATCCTCTATGGATCAGGTTGCTGTTTTTGGCCTTATTTATCAATATATTCTTCTATGGCTTAAGTGGCGCCACATTTTTGGCGTATATCATCTTGTGGATTGTGATTCCACCAAAAGACGACCTTAAAGAAAACCAGACCGTCAAAAAGCTCTACAGAAACCCTGAAGGCAGGGTTCTCGGTGGCGTATCAAGTGGAATAGCAGCATATTTTGGAACTGATGTCGCTATTATCAGATTGATATTTGTGTTGTCTATCTTCCTCGGTGGATCAGGCGTATTGACTTATATAATACTTTGGATTATCACGCCTGTAGCCAAATCAATCACAGAAAAAATGCAGATGAGTGGCAAACCTGTCACACTTAAAAACATAGAAGATAATGTGAAGAAAAGCCTCAAGGCTGATGAAGGGGAAGAAAAACCATTGGTAAAACTTCTACTGTTCCCTTTCAGGTTAATTTCAGTTGTCATTAGCTCACTAGGCAAGATTCTCGGTCCATTCCTGAAATTTATTGTTGATTTAATTCGCATTGCCTTTGGAGCGATACTGATGTTGATCGGATTTTCCACGGTGGCCAGCTTGCTAGTTATTAGTCTGAGCATCCTAAGTGTGGATTTTGGGAACTCCTCCATTTTCATTACTGAGCCACAACTGCCATTGGATTTGATTCGTGACTCAATCAATATCTGGATTGTGATTTCAGTGTTCTTGATCACATTTATTCCATCATTGGGATTGGCATTACTTGGTCTTACTGTGATAATCAGACGCAGAGTGGCCAATGGTTTTGTTGGCTGGTCGCTGTTTGCGCTGTGGGTTCTTGGGTTTTTTATCGCCGCATCCACTGTTCCAAAATTTGTTGGAGAATTTAAAGAAACCAACTCAGTGAAAACCGAGGTTTCATTACCTGTAAGTCAGGCAACACCAACGCTTGTGGTTAATGAAATTGGACATGATATGTTTGATGGAGTAGATCTGAAACTAAGGGGGCACGAAGACAGCACCTATCTGGCAAAAATTAGGACAGAAAGTCGTGGTGCGACCAACGAAGATGCTCAAGACAATGCAAGATTAGCTATTTATCGTATCGAAAAGGTTGGTGAAAATATTCAGTTCGATTCAAAAATCACTTTTGAAGAGTCGAATAAATATCGTTTTCAAAATATTGACGCCACCTTTTATGTGCCATACGACAAGGTATTCCGCATGGATTATGAACTAACCAAATTGCTGGACAACACCATCCGTTATTATGGCTACAGAAATCATCAAGTCGAGGGCAATGATTGGGTTTTCCGGAAATCTGAAGGTTTGATTTGCCTCACCTGCGAGTCTTACAATAAAATAGATAAAGAGGAAGAGAAAGATGATGATTGGGATTTTGATCCAAGTCCAAAAAAACGATCATACAGTGATTCTGATGAATTGACATATCCATTCGAAGATTTTGATGAGTTAAAAATAGGGGCTGTTTTTGATATTGAAATCTCAAAAAGTATTGACAATTCTTACAGCGTATCCATCAGGGGAGAAGAGCGTGAATTGGATGAAGTATATTTAAACCAGGTCGGCGACCGACTTGAGGTCAAGTATAAAAAAGGTGATTGGACCTGGAAAAAGAATAATGAAAATAGGGTAAAACTTCTTATCTCCATGCCAGAACTACTTGATATTGAAGTATATGGAGCATGTGAGGGTGAAATATCAGGATTTGATCAACCGGAGCTGCAACTTGAATTGTCTGGTGAATCTGACATCTATATGAATGTATCAGTAAAAAATATGATCGTTGATATGAGCGGAGAATCAAGTCTCAATCTCAATGGAAGTGGCGAGGACCTGACAATTGATATAAACGGCGGTGCAAAACTCAATAGTCTAAACTATAAGGTCAACGACGTTACTATTGATGCAAATGGTGCAGCTAAAGCTAAAATATTTGCTGAGGACAAAATAGATGCGTCTACAAATGGAATGAGCTCCATCAAATATAAAGGAGCGTCTAATGTAAATATTGATAGAACTGGTTCAGGATCAGCCGAGCGATTATAACATCAGATTTACTTATTTATAAAAAGGAAACCCGGTTCAAATATTTGAACTGGGTTTCCTTTTTACAATTTTTTAAGCCGCTCCTACGAGTACCTTATTTTTGATTGCTGAGATTTTGTTAATTGCATCAACATAAGCCTTAATTGAGGCAATGATCACATCACGGTGTACACCAAAGCCAATATAAAGCTGATCTTTGTACTTCACTCTAACGTGAACCTTACCCGGATCAGTTCGGTCACCAATAGATTGAACAAGAAATTCATCCACATTTACGGTTTGACCAATTATTTTATCAACAGCGTTGTAAGATGCTTCAATTGACCCTTCTCCTGTTCCAGTTGAAGTAACTTTTTCACCATGAGCAGTCATTGCAACAGTAGAGCTGATCATGCCTGACTCTTCATAATGGATCTGCACATTTTCAAAACTGTAGCCACCCTCAGGAAGTTTTCCATCAACCAGTACAATCAAATCATCATCGGTAATGTCTTTTTTAGAATCTGCAATTTTCAAAAACTCTTCGTAAATCTGCTCCACACGTTCGTTAGTCAGATTGTAGTTGAGTCTTTCTAAATGATATTTCAAAGCAGCTTTTCCACTTCTTGCTGTCAATATGATTGAGTTTTGAGGAACGCCAACATCCGTCGGATCCATGATCTCATAACTTTCGCGATGTTTGATCACACCATCCTGATGAATACCTGAACTATGTGCAAATGCATTTCGTCCTACGATTGCTTTGTTTGGCTGCACAGGCATTCGCATCATTTTACTGACTAGCAAACTCAAAGCGTAAATCCTATTGCTTTTTATATTGGTGTGTAGATCTACATCCTTATGAGTTTGCAGAATCATAGCCACTTCTTCCAACGAAGTATTACCTGCGCGCTCTCCTATACCATTCATTGTGACCTCAACCTGACGCGCTCCATTCAAGACACCCGAAATGGTATTGGCAGTAGCCAAACCAAGATCATTGTGACAATGACAAGATATTATTGCTTTATCAATGTCCTTGACATGGTCCATCAGATATTTGATTTTCGCTCCATACTCTTCAGGCAAACAATAACCAGTCGTGTCTGGGATATTAACCACTGTTGCGCCAGCGGCAATCACAGCCTCTACCATTCGCGCCAAATATTCGTTATCGGCTCTACCGGCATCTTCGCAGTAAAACTCAATATCCTCGACATATTTTTTGGCATATTTGGTTGCTGCCACCGCTCTTTCGAGAATGGCTTCTCTATTGCTTCGGAATTTGTGTAAAATATGATAATCAGAAGCACCAATTCCGGTATGAATTCTTTTATGTTTAGCAAATTTCAAAGCATCTGCTGCAAAGTCAATGTCTTTTTCTACAGCTCTTGTGAGCGCACAGATTGTTGGTTCTGAAACCGCTTTGGATATTTCAATCACAGAATTAAAATCCATCGGACTAGAGATTGGAAAACCAGCCTCAATGATATCAACTCCTAAAATTTCCAGTTCCTTGGCAATTTCTATTTTTTCTGGTGTGGATAATTGACAGCCTGGCACTTGCTCACCGTCTCTAAGGGTGGTATCAAAGACAAATACTTTATCACTCATTGGAATCTGTTTTTCTGTTTAATCGAATTTCACTTGGTTAGGCTTGATCCTAAATCAAAAATCTCAAGTAAGATTTTCAATGAAAACCGGTTGGTTTTTGAAGTGAAATATTTCGAACACAAAAATAGGTTTGATTGGAGGCCTTGGGAAACCTAATTAAATTTTAATTACGATTTCTAATGAGAATCAAACAAATAATTATGTATCATTGTTTGGCTAGAATAAATACTGTTTCAATTTAACTACAATGTCTAAAGAGCGATCAGATCATTTATTTACACTTGTCAAATCCTTGAAGAAAAGCGAAAAACGCTATTTCAAAATCAGGAATACCTCCGTCAATGGCTCTGATCATAAGTATTTGATGCTCTTTGATGAAATTGACAAATTGAAAGAATTCGATGAAGACACCTTGCTGAAATCGAACACCTGGATCAAAGAGGAGCAATTCAGCAACTTGAAGGCCAACTTGTATAAAAAAATCCTACAGGCACTAAAGGAATACACCACGAGCACCAATGAAGACATTGCTATTCGCGAAAACATAGATTACATCCAGATTTTGTTTGACAGAAGTCTCTACGGACAAAGTATGATGTTGCTACAAAAAGTGAAAAAAGCTGTACACAAAAGCGACAACCTAGAGCTGCACCTAGAAGTGTTGAAGTGGGAGAAAAACCTCCTCCCATATTCATTAGGCAAAAACAATCAGGAGAGAGTAAAACAACTTGTGCAAGAAGGAAATGCGGTCAACCAAAAAATCGCACAGATCAATCTGCTTACCAACTTATCGTTCGAACTCAATGCGATATATATCAAAGTGGGTTATCTCCGCAACAAGGAAGATTTTATAAACATCAATAAAATCTTCGCTGAGAAACTCCCGAAATACGAAGAAAAACAGCTTTCTCTTCAGGAGAAATTACTTTGGTATGATATCCATTTCAGTTACTTCAATTTCATCCAGGATTTTGACCAAGCATATGAATTTGCACTAAAATGGGTAAACTTATTCCCAACCATTCCTTCATCTTCACACAATTTTGAAAAATACCTGCGAGGATTAAATCATCTGCTCAACACTCAGAGTCGATTGTATTTATATGATCAATTTCAAACCACTCATAAGACACTTCGTAACCTGGCTAACCACCGGGTTGTGAAAATGAATGAAAATATTCAGATTCGATTGTTTAAATATTCTTATGCTCACCAGTTTAATGAATATTTCATGACAGGTGATTTTGAAAAAGGTGTGAATATGCTGCGCAAAATCGAAAAAAGATTGGAAGGCTACATCGGCATGCTTGATAAGCACTCGGAGCTTGTGCTTTTTTATAAAATCGCCAGTTTATATTTTGGCAATTCCGATTATCGGGATGCGCTAAAATGGCTCAATCGGATCATCAACTCAGAAGATCAGGACATCAGAGAAGATGTGCATTCGTTTGCCAGAATACTCAATCTGATCACTCACTATGAGCTGGGAAATAATGATGTCATCGAATATTACATAAGATCCACTTATAGGTATTTATTGAAAAAACATGATCTGCATTTGTATCAACAATATATTCTGGATTTCATTCGAAATCTGAGCAAGGATACACGCACCAGTCTGATCGATCGATTTGTTTCTTTGCGAGCAAAAATGATTGAACTGTCAGAAAGCAAATATGATAAGCGACCTTTTGTATATTTCGATATCATTTCATGGCTGGATAGTAAAATAGAAGATAAAAAAGTAGGAGAAATCATCAAGAGCAAAGCATTGAATCTGGTGAAATGAGGATTTTATCCCTTAAATAAACCGCTGATAGAATTCAGAAATGAGGTTGATTGATGAAATAGTTTTGTCAATATGAAAAAATACATTTTTATCCAAACCCTTTTAAGTTTCGTTATTTTTGCCGGAGCTCAAGTTCCAGATAGCATCACCATGTATGATGTTTCAGTGAAATTCCCATTTGGGCAACTGAACCCAGCTGCTCCTCCAGAAACCGCAAATTTCAGTGAACTTATTGGCACATGCAATTGCAAAAGTCTAACACGTAATCCTGATCAAACATGGGCAGACACCACTACGATGCTTTGGACTTTCAAATACATCATGAATGGTATGGCCGTACAAGATGAAGTTTGGAGGCCAGATGGGAGATACGCTGGAAGTATCCGACAATATCAGGCTGATAGTGCGAGTTGGGTTGTGAGTTATTATAGCTTTCCATCTGTCCCTTGGACATTAGGTACTTGGCACGGCAATAGGACAAATGATCAAATCATTTTATACAAACCTCAACCTGCTCCTAATGGATTAGAAGGTTTTTATAAAATCACATTTTCAGAAATTAAAAAATCTGGTTTTAATTGGACAGGTGAGTGGGTTAATGCCGAAGAAACGATCAAATTTCCAACCTGGCTGATTTTTTGCACCAAAAGGCAGGAATGATAACACCTGAAAAAACCATCAAAGCCATCTTAAGTCACTACAAATCGGAACTTGGTAACGACTTTGATGCCTATCACAATCATGCTCAGCGTGTATATTATTATGCCCGAACCTTGCTTCTTATGAGTGAAAACAGAAAACTGGCAATAGCCTCAGCATTTCACGATTTGGATATTTGGATTGCAAAAACAATGGACTATCTACCCGGCTCTGTTCGCCTTTCATCGGATTATATTCGAGCATATAAACTTGGCTTCCTGCCAGATGAGCTTGCCTTTATCATTAACAATCATCACAAACTGCGCAAAATAAAGGGAAATATAGAAGCGGAAGCTTTCAGAAAAGCAGACTTGATAGACCTTACTTCAGGTTGGATCAAATACAACATTCCAAAAAGTTTGATCCTGGAAGCGGAACGTGTATTCCCGAGACATAATTTTACTGGTCTTATTACAAAAAAAGCACTTCAATATGCATTTAAAAATCCACTTAGACCTCTCCCAATGATACGACTATGATTTACCAAGCTGATCTGAAAAATGCCAACGACTTTTACAAACAAAATAAAGCCAGTCTTGATAAGTTAAAACGGCTAAAACCTCGTGATTTAGACTATCAATTTCACGAATTGCATAATGAAACCTTCCAGCAGATTGATTGCCTCGAATGTGCCAACTGCTGCAAAACCACTTCGCCTATTTTTCTGGAATCAGACATTGAGCGATTGTCAAAAGCATTGAAAATGAAGGTCCCTTCCTTTATTGAAGAGTATTTAACACTTGATGAAGAGCAAGATTATGTGCTGAAGCAAGCGCCTTGCCCATTTCTAGGTGCTGATAACAAGTGCATAGTATATGAGAGCAGACCAAAGGCCTGTCGTGAATACCCGCATACTGACCGAAAGCGGATGTATCAAATAACAAATCTTACTTTAAAAAACACCACCGTTTGTCCTGCTGTGAATAGGATTGTTGCCAAATTGAGAACATGCTATCCTTGATCCGGATAAACATGTTTGATTATATTTGTTGGATGCGCTATTCACTTCTTTTTATCTCTTTGCTCATCCTGACCATCTCTTGTCAGAATAATGATGACCCCAAAATCTCTGGCTTGGAAGATTATCAATCAAGCTATGCATTGATTCAGGGCGAAATCTGGGATGCCTCTTGTAGCAATTGCCATCGTGCTGGCACAAGCTTCGCAAATCAATCTGATTTGATTTTGACTAGTGATGTCTCTTATGATCAGTTGATCAATAGACAACCAAATAATAAAGCAGCAAGGGAAGATGGTCTACTACTTGTTGGGGATAATGGACTTGAAAGTCTTTACAAAAGTTTCCTATGGGAAAAAATAAACGTACCAGACCAGGAACATTTTTATTCTGATCACTCTCAATATGGATCTCTCATGCCACTTGGTGGCGATGCACTGACCAATGGTCAACTGGAATTTATACGTCAATGGATTTTATCTGGCGCACCTCAAGAGGGAAATGTGGTGGATTTGGATGTACTCAAAGATGAAAGTATTTTTGAAACAGTTCCCTTCTCACCTCTAGCTATGCCAGAGCAAGGTTTGCAGTTTCATCTGGAACCATTTGAAATCCAGCCTAATCGCAACAGGGAGTTTTTTGTGTATAAGGAGCTCAACAATCCTGAGCCAATATATATCCATTCTGTGGAGATAGTGATGCGACCGGGAAGTCATCATTTCATACTTTACAATTTTCCTGATTCATTCCTGAAGACCTTATACCCCACTCCTGAGCAGGTAAGAGATATTTACAAAAGTGACGGAAGTCAAAATCTGCTCACTATGTACCACATGCAATACCATCAGTTTGTGACCGGCACCCAATGGCCAAGAACACATTATACCTTTCCCGAAGGTGTAGCGCTTAAACTTCCTGCAAATAGTGGTTTCGATCTGAATAGCCATTATGTAAATAATACAGATGAAGTAATAATCGGTGAAGTATATGCCAACCTGTACACTGTAGATGAAGCAGAAGTTGTGAAAGAAGCTCAGATCCTTAATTTGAATAATCTTGACTTATTCTTACCTGCTGGGAAAGTGACTACCATCACCGCGACTTTTACTTTTCAGGATGATAGAAATGTATTTCAGCTTTGGTCTCACGCCCATGAGCACATGACACAATTCAATGTGTATATTGATGGAGGCGAAAGAAATGGTGAACTGATTTATGTATCCTATGATTGGGAGCATCCTCCAATCTTACAGCTAGATCCACCTTTAGCATTAAAAGCAGGCGAAGGGCTGAAACTTGAAGCTACTTATAACAATTACGAGGAGCGCGACCTCAGATTTGGACTCAAAAGCACAGATGAGATGATGATTTTGTTTGGGGCTTATTATTGAGGGGTTAATTTGTAGCAAAATCTATGTGTGATTTTGACTAAAGTTTTATTGTGAATCAAAGTGACGAAAAACATAAAAGGGCTCCTGATGGAGCCCTTTTATTTATATTTCAAATTACACATATGAGCTGGCACCTAATAACCAACCCCCATTGCACGCTTATTGATAGATCAAATCAAACCTATCCAAATTCATCACTTTATTCCATGCTGATGCAAAGTCATTAACGAACTTCTCTTGCGCATCAGAACTGGCATATACTTCAGCCAATGCCCTCAATTCAGAGTTTGATCCAAAAATAAGATCAGCGCGGGTTGCAGTGAATTTAACATCACCAGTTTTTCGATCTAACCCTTCAAATATTTCTTTGGTATCATCAGTGGCTTTCCATTCTGTGCTCATGTCAAGTAAGCTGACAAAGAAATCGTTACTCAACTGGTCTGGATCGTTTGAGAAAATCCCATTCTTTGATCCATCATAGTTAGCACCAAGGGAACGCATTCCTCCGACAAGCACGGTCATTTCGGGTGCAGTCAGTGTAAGCAACTGCGCCTTGTCAACCAATAACTCTTCTGTTGGAATTTTGTATCTTGTTTTCAAGTAATTCCTGAATCCATCAGCCATAGGCTCAAGCAATGCAAAAGATTCAACATCTGTCTGTTCCTGCAACGCATCCATACGACCTGGTACAAATGGTAGACTGACTGAAACACCAGCATTTGATGCGGCCTTTTCTACTCCAGCAACACCTCCAATCACGATCAGGTCAGCCATAGAAACTTTTTTATTACCTGATTTTGCATTAAAATCACTTTGTACCCTTTCGTAAACCGCTAGCACTTTAGCTAATTGAGTTGGATTGTTTACTTCCCAATCTTTTTGTGGAGCTAATCGAATTCTCGCACCATTTGCTCCTCCACGTCTATCGGATTCCCTATAAGTAGAAGCTGAAGCCCAGGCCGTCACTACCATTTCACTGATAGATAATCCGGAATTCAAGATAGACGATTTTAGACTGGCAATATCTCGAGCATTGATCAAGTCATGATCCACTGCTGGTATCGGATCTTGCCAAATTAAATCTTCTGTTGGTGCTTCAGGCCCCAAATAAGTTGTATTTGGCCCCATATCCCGATGAGTAAGTTTAAACCAAGCTCGGGCGAAAGCATCATTAAACTGCTCAGGATTCTCGTAAAAATTTCTTGAGATTTTCTCGTAAACAGGATCAAATCGCAAGGAAAGATCTGTTGTTAGCATCGTAGGTTTGTGTTTCTTTTCTGGATCAAAAGCGTCCGGAACCATCATTTTAGGATCTTTCGCCACCCACTGATGTGCGCCAGCAGGACTTTTGGTTAGTTCCCATTCATTTTCGAAAAGGTTGAAGAAAAACAGCTGACTCCATTTAGAAGGAGTGGAAGTCCAGATCACTTCTAAGCCAGAGGTAATCGCATCCGCTCCTTTTCCAGATTTGTATTCACTTTTCCAACCAAAACCTTGTTCTTCGATTCCAGCAGCTTCAGGTTCTGCTCCCACATTAGAAGCCGGACCCGCACCGTGTGTTTTACCCAAAGTGTGACCTCCAGCTATCAACGCAACAGTTTCCTCATCGTTCATGCCCATTCTACCGAATGTTGCTCGAATGTCTTTTGCAGCTAGCACAGGATCGGGATTACCTTTAGGACCTTCGGGATTTACATATATCAATCCCATCTGTACGGCAGCTAATGGATTTTCTAACTCACGGTCACCAGAATATCGTTTTTCATCTGCAAGCCATTTCTCTTCAGCTCCCCAATACACATCCATTTCCGGCTCCCAAACATCTTCTCTTCCACCAGCGAATCCAAATGTTTCAAAACCCATGTCTTCCAAAGCCACATTTCCTGTGAGCACCATCAAATCGGCCCATGAAATTTTGTTACCATATTTTTGTTTGATTGGCCAAATCAAACGTCTTGCCTTATCGAGGTTGGCATTGTCTGGCCAGCTATTGAGCGGGGCAAAACGCTGCTGTCCTGAGCGTGAACCACCACGACCATCTGCAGATCTATAAGTTCCTGCACTGTGCCATGCCATTCTAATAAAAAACCCACCATAATGACCATAATCTGCCGGCCACCAATCCTGAGAGTCGGTTAGGACTTTTCTGATGTCGCTTTTAAGTGCATCATAATCTAGGCTATTAAAGGCTTCAATGTAATTGAAGTCTTCTGCCATTGGATTGGACAAAGATGAATTTTGCCGAAGGATGCTTAAGTTCAATTGATTTGGCCACCAATCTATGTTGCTGGTTGCCTTCATGTTGGACATACTCTTTTTTGTAGCACCCGACCAACCATCGGATTCAGAGGAGTCGCTATAGCCTTTATCCTGACATGCTTGAGCGAGCACGAATAGAGCTAAAAGCGAGCCTATTTTAAGATAATTTTTCATTGTTGTAGATTTTAATTTTTGGGATAAAGGAAGCAAGATAAGCCTGAGAGAAATTGGGAATACTTATAGGGTATAAGTTAAACAAATACCCATCGATATCTTGCTAAATGTAAGATTAGCGAATTGGATTCTTGGAGTTATTAGAATGGAAACAGCCTTTTATTGAAATGGATGGTTGGTTTCAGATATAGTTTTGTTGTTTACTTGGTGGTTGGAATACCAAGCCTATCCGGCAGGAAGCCTTACAATGAAAGTCGTTCCTTTTCCCAGCTGACTCTCCACATTCACATTTCCATTATTCAACCCTACAAATTCATAAACCAATTGCAATCCTAAGCCCAACCCCTTTTCACCAGATGTTCCGTAGGTACTTTTGGTTTCACTGATATTGAATAGCTTTTCTAGTTTTTCTTTTGGGATGCCTACACCTGTGTCCTGAATATGTATCTCAATAAAATCAGTAACCTCAAATGCACTAATACGAACCTCGCCCCCTTCCTGAGTAAACTTAAGGGCATTGCTCACCAGATTTCTAATGGTGGTCATAGTTGTATTTTTATCGGCAAATAGGATCAGATCATCAGGCACTTCCTTGATCAGTGTAATATTTTTTCCTTTGGCGAGGTTTGAAAGTGGTTCAATAGATTGTGAAACAATATCATGCACGGAAAGCTTCTCACTATTTATCGGGATTTTCTCTTGCTGCTGCATGGCCCATGTAAGCAGATTATCAAGGAGGTTCGACATACGTTCTACGGATTGATCCACATCATCCGCAACCTCCAGAAGTTGCTTTGTATCCTTTTTTTCAATGAGATATTTAATCATCCTGCTGATTCCAAAAAAGGAACTAACAGGTCCTCTCAAATCATGAGATATGATTGAAAAGTATTTGTCCTTAGTATGATTCAGAGATTCCAGAGATTTTTTCTGCTCCTCCAAAATCTGGTTGATTCTGGTTTTGGACCTATAGTTACTGAATATAACCAAAGCCAGAATCGTAAGCACGATGGCAAGGGCTACAGTTGCAGTTAATATCAATTGCTGATTTTTCTTTTCAATCGTAAGCAAATCGACCTCATTTTGTTTGCTGGCCAATTCAAATGCACTTTTCAGATTCTCAATTCTGGTGTAGATGTCGTCATTGGTAATACTGTCTTTGATTGCCACATATTGCTGATGAAATTTATATGCCGTTTCATAATCAGCACTCATGGCATAGATATCTGCCAAACGAAGAGAGTTATCACGAATTTCAGATTTCAATCCGAATTTGGTTGCCAGCTGCATACTGGAATCGGTCAGAACTTTGGCTTCAGTTAATAATCCTTTATCACGATATATTTCAGCCAGATAACTCAGAAATATTGCCATGCCATAATGATCATCGAGTGCTTTCAATTGCAACAATGACTTTTGCACATTTTCTTCCGCCTGATCTAGCTGATCTATTTCCGCATAAACAAGGCCTATGTTCCCCAGATTATATGCCAGGCCGGCTGGATCATTGCCTAAATGTTCATAAATCAATTTCGATTCTTCGAAGCATTCTAATGCTGCATTATACATCTTGGATCTGTAATACTCGTCTCCTAAATTCAGTAAAGCATTCGCTAACAAAGTACTGTCATGAAGCCGCAAATAATCAATGCTCTTTTTATAGTATTGAACCGCATTTGAACTGTTACCAATCAAGGAATAAACATCCGCCAGTGCGGTGTTTGAACCGGCTATTCCCTTTTCAAATCCAATTTTCTCAGCATAATCAAGTGCTTTAAATAAGGCATAAATAGCAATTTCAAAATCACCCATCATGCGATAAGCCTGACCTTGATGTAAGTATGCATGGTGCAGATATTTTAAGTCTTCCCGCTCTCGTGCCGCATCCATGAGTCGCTCAGCATATTCTAATTTTAGCTGAGGATCGTTTTGATTGTAAGCTATGAAAGCAAGAATCTGAAGACGTGATGTATCTTTTACAGACAGATGCTCAAGAACAGCTACAAGGCTATCGGCTTTGGGCTGTGATTGTGGATAACAATAGGATAATCCTAATATTAAATAGACTGAAATTAAACTTAATCTGAAGCTGGCCGGCATGGCGAGGAAGGTAATAATTTTCCAAGTTTTAAACCAAAAGATTTTGACTTTCAGTAATAAATACTGGAAGATATACATGAAATATAGTGCCTACTCCTTCATCGCTACTCACTTCAATCCGACCATTATTTGTAGTCACAAACTCATAGACCAGCTGAAGTCCCAGTCCCAGACCCTTTTCACCAGAGGTACCATAAGTTGATTTTTTGGCGTGTAAGCCAAATAAATTATTGAGCTTATCCTTCGGCATACCCACACCGGTATCACTTACTGTTATGTGTACCATTTCGTTTTCAACCTTTGCTCCAATAGAAACAGTTCCATCCTCTGGTGTGAATTTCAAGGCATTATTGACCAAGTTTCTCAAGATAGTTTCGGCCATTTTGCGGTCAGCGTAAATCATAACATCGGAAACGTCAGATGTCAGGTTAATTCTTTTGGCTTGAGCCATATTGGTAAAAGTGCCTATGATGTCTGCATTCATAATACGTAAGTCAATGGCCTCAGCCTGATAAGGAAAAGAACCCTGCTGCTGCATGGCCCAGGACAGAAGATTGTCCAGCAAGTTGGAAAGTCTCTCGACTGATTGATCAATATCATCAGCTATCTCAAGTAATTGATCAGTTTCCTTGGATTTCACCAAAAACTTAATCATCCGGCTGATGCCAAAAAAGGAACTCACTGGCCCTCGCAAATCGTGAGATATGATTGAGAAAAACTTATCCTTGGTATCATTTAAAGATTCAAGTTCCGTCTTCTGATCTTCCAAAATTTTGTTTATTCTGGCTTTGGATCTGTAATATTTGAAAATGATAAAGGCCAAAACAAACAATACCAATGCAAATCCAGTAATGGCCCAAAGTATTACCCGTTCGGTTTTTTGCTGCGCTGTGATTAAGTCAACCTCAGTTTGCTTTTGACTTACTTCGTATTCCTTTTGCTGATCCCCTAGTTTACGGATAAGATCTGCATTAAGCAGACTATCCTTATAGCTTATGAAAGTGGCTTGATAATAATATGCTTTTTTATATTCGCCAAGCTCAGAATGAAATTGACTAAGGATCTCAGAACCGTCGCGAATAAACTCTTTGAAGTCGTTTTTTAATGCTCGATCTAAGGAAGATTCAGCTTTTGAAATCCCTCTTGATAATTCTCCCCGCTCAAAATATATTTTTGCCAATTGAAGGTCATAATCACATATTGCATAATCATCCTTGTATTTTGCCAAAATGTCAACTACCACATTCAAGGAAGACTCTGCTTCAACGAATAGGTTTTGCTTCGCCATAATTAAAGCCAAATTGCCTTCAGCATAAGCCCAATAATAATCCCTGTGCTTTGCGGCGATCTGCTCGAATATTTTCTTAGAGTATAAATAATAATAGGATGCAGAATCTAGTTCATTTAAGCTATAGTGTAAATATCCAAGAGAGATTGCCGTCGTACCAATTCTCAGAGAATCCTGAATTTCTTGGAATATTTGAAATGCTTCTGAATAATAATTAATTGCTTTTTCATAGTCCTGATTTGTACTGTAAATATTGCCAATATTCGATAAGGCAGTTCCCTTTTGATCAAGGTTTAAGGCATATTCCAAGCTCATCATATGATGTTTCAACCCTTGCTCAAGGTTTCCCTTTTCGGCATGGCCGATCCCTAAGTAGGTGTATGCAACATACGAGGGGTTAAGGAAGTTATTTTTTAACGCAATTTCAAGTAGCTTAGATCCATATAGAATTATTGAATCGCGATTGCTCTCCAACTTAAGAATTGTAATTATTACACCTGCTTTAACACTATCTGTCAGCTCAGACTTATCAAGAACATTCTTGATGCTATCAATATCTGTTTGATTTTGTGCTACCGAACTCATTGAAAAAGCATTCAGAACGACTGCCAATGTCAACGAACTAAATGCTCTTTTTAAAAAAAAGTAAATCCTAAATATCATTAATCAATAATTGGGGGAGGAGTACTAATCTTAGGGTCATATTCCTTCAATCCACCCCCACCAGCAGGCTGTACTTTGATAGTGTAAGAATCGGTAAGCCCCTTAGCTAAATTCTTTAAAGCTTTCCCTTTTGGCTTTTTGGTGTCATTGCCAGTTACCGCATTGTTTGGGATGATATTCCCTTTGGTAAAATTGATCTTGACTTTGCCTATGGAATCATCTGCATCCCAGTCCAATTCGTCATCAGCATCCACTTGCGTAATTGGATCCATTGGAGTCACTTTTGCCCATATTTTGTTGTCATAACTCCATTGAAGCTGATAATTCGGTTTTGCCCCTATAAGTTTTAAAAAGATGGTTTTAGTAGCCATGAATTTAGGTTGGTTTGATTTTCAGATAATTTATACTATCATTTGATATTAAAAATGATATCGAAAGATAATAGATTCAAGTTCGTCAATGTGCGGAAAACCAGCAAAAAAATTGATTTTTTATGAAATATTACTCTAAAAAACAAAAAAGGTGTGAACCATCAAAAGTCCACACCCACGCCATTAACACCGCTGGTTGCTAACAACTTAATTATCTATTAATCGGAGATTTTTTTCGATGACCCATCTGAACGAAAGAAGTTTGCCGTATGACTCATGTTTTTTATTTAACTCTGAAATGTATCTGTCAATATGATCAAGCATTTTACCTGCACATAAAGGAAATAGAATTTGTTCTTCTTTATCTAGATCCTGATACAGGTTGGGAATTTCTTCATCAAAAGTCATTACGCTCATTCTTGATATAATTTAATTTTCTAGAGCAAAAATGACATTTATAGAAACTTCATCGAAATGATTAGGAATCAAACAGGAATATTGAGGCTAGGCAGGAATTAAGTTTTATAAATCAAGTGCAAGAGATAGGATCTTCTATCAATCTTCTAGAAAGACGTGTCTTGTGAATATATTTCCGGGAGTGACTTTATATTCATTTTCTTGTCCTTTGGAGTAGTAAAATAGCCGCATGTCATCTGTGCCAAAGATGTAAATATTCATTTCGATATTCAGATCTACGTCATGAGCAAGGGCTTTTTTCATTAGCGACCATGAGCTTCGAAATTCCTTTTTTTCACTTTTGGTAAGTTCAGACATATGCATTTGAATAGTATTAGAGCTGATATATTCTTCCTTTAATTGCACTTGCACTTCGCTGATTCCAATGATCTGACTATTGCGACCTTGCTCATACATATGCTTAGCCAGCAAATCATGATTTTCAAGACTGAGTAATCTTTCTTTTTCATTGTCTTCAGAAATATCATGATACGGATATTTTGATTTAAGCCATTCATCGCTTACTTCCATTACCGTAAACAATAATGTATCATAAATTAGCTCACTGTAGATATCTATAGGCACCATGATCATCGTGAAATTCTGATGCTCCGAGAAATGCTTTACATAAACATCAAGATCTTTACCAATTCGAATGTCCTTCCTCTTAATTTCCGCAGTTTCAGGATCAACATCATGCCCCTTTTCCAACAATAATTCAAGAAATATCTTTGAGCTGGCAAATTGATGAATCATGTCTTCGATCTCACCAATGTGGTTTTCTTTGATGTACTCTTTCATCGACTCTTCTACGGCAATGGTATTGTTCGCATTCTGAGCGTGAAGTCTACCACAAATCACAAGGACAAGAATAGTCAAACCAACAATTTTCAATTTCATCATTTCAGGTACGCTTTGGGGTTGCAAAAATAGATAAAGCAATGGAAGTTAATTTCCAGGATTTTTTAGTTTCTAAAAAATGGGAAAACAATCTAAAAAGTGATTATTTCATCAATTTTGACTTGAATAGAAACTCGATCTCCTTGTTGGAATCGCTTCTCGAAATCAAAAATCAGAAGATTTTTATGAGCCATAAATTGAACTACCAACACTTGATATGCTCCTCGAAAAATAGTTTCGATAATGATATATCCTGAATCATTGAGATCAATTTTAAAACCTTCTGCACGGACGCAGCATTTTTGATCAATGGATTGCCCAAGCAACTCAAATTCTCCCGGTTCGAATATGTTAACAGGTCCGAAAAAGGCAGCTATTTCATGCGAGACAGGCTTGAAATAAATTTGATCAGGCGTACCAGCTTGTCGGATTTCACCATCCATCAAAACCAAAATACGATCGGCCATCATCGCATCACGGGTATCATGGGTCACCAATATAACAGCAGTATTTGTCTCCTTCGCCAGTCGTTTGACCTCAGTCAGAAAAAGCGCCGAATTCATTGGATCCAACGCACTAAATGGCTCATCCATGAGCAGCACTTCCGGTTCATTGGACATGGCTTTGGCTAAAGCCAATCTCTGTTGCTGGCCGCCTGAAAGTTGATAAGGTTTATGACTGGCAACATCAGATAATCCAAAAAAATCCAACAAAAAATGGATTCGCTCTTTGCGATATTCTGCGGTATAAGCTGACAAGGAAAATCCGATATTTTCATAGGCGGAGATATTAGGTCTTAGCTCATATTGTTGATAAACAAGTTTTATTTCTTCGTAACCAGGCACTAACCTGATATCCGGACCTTCTACGATTTCATCGTGAAATTTTAGGGAACCGCCTGTCGGATTGAGATGACCGGCCAATATGCGAAGGAGAGTTGTCTTGCCACTTCCGCTTGGGCCCACTATTGAAATAAATTCTCCTTTTGCGACGGATAAATTAATATCCTTAAGTGTCACTCCATCTTTTCCTTCGTAGCTAAACTCCAGCGCTTCTGCTTTAAGCAATCCCAAAATAGTATTGTTTGAATGTTGAACTGTGAAATACAAAAACTTGATTTGACATTAAAATCGATTAAATGTCTTTTTGTTCAAATCGAATCGCGAAAATAGCCCTTAATCTAATACTCCCACAAATCAGTGAGTTTATAAGGCGAGCCAGGTATTGTAAATGGCAATCCATCCACATATCGGTGTTTAGGTAATAGTGCGAGATTTCTCAAATCCTCCCTATCCAATTTCACATTGGCCGCTTCAAAGTTTTCAAGCAAACGGGATTCTGTGACTGTTTTTGGTATCACTGCTACTTTTCTGGCAATAGACCAAGCGATCAATGCCTGCGCTGTTGAACAATTATGTTTAGCTGCTATTTCCTTTACCGTATGATTATCCATGAGCATTGGTGACATTTTCCCGGACGGCTCAAGCTGACGATATGGAGCTCCCAATGGCCCATAGGCTGTCATGAGTATCTCATTGGTTCTGCAGTAATCGTATAATGTGATTTGCGGCAGAAATGGATGCAGCTCAACCTGATTTAATTCTGGTGGTGACCATGCCGACTCACGGATGATTTCCAATGCAGCAATATTGAAATTACTTACCCCGATGTGTTTAGTCAATCGGGCATCTACACAATCTTCCATGCCCTCCCAAGTTTCCTCAAGTGGTGCCTTTTTCCAATCCAGAAAATCATCCGCACTTGAAGGAAATGACGTTTTTTTCTTTTGAGCCACAGGCCAATGAATCAGGTATAAATCCAGATAATCAAGGTTGAGATGTTTCAAACTTTTTTCTAATGCTGGCTCTACATCATCTTGTTTGTGGCAATTATTCCACAGTTTGGAAGTGATCCACAAATCTTTTCTTTCCACCACACCATTATCCATTGCTTCGGTCAAAGCCTCTCCTATTTCTTTTTCATTCCCATAATATGCCGCACAGTCAAAATGTCTATAACCAACAGCAATTGCCTTGGTGACTATTTCTTTGATTTTACCTGGTTCGGATTTGAAAGTACCGAGTCCCAAAATGGGCATTTCATCACCGTTGGAAAATTTGAGCGTTTTCATTATTTATAAATCAAGCTTCAATTAAGATAAGAAAAAAGCCAATCCCAAGCCATTTCTTGCTAATCCTTCTGTCAAATTTTCTTCAAAATTGAAAATTGCCTCGAAAATGTAAATAAATTTTCGGGTGAAAAATTAAATTTTGAATTTGTCCATCAGCTGATTATCAAACAGATAACTGTCAATGGCAGGCAAGGTATAATTGGGGAATTCTGGATTTTAGAGAATATTTGGTAGAAACGGCACACATAAAAAACCCCGAAGAAATAGATTTAAATGCTTCTTCGGGGTTTCATTATTTCTTCAACATGATTAGTTGAGCAATAGACGTTTCATCAAAGATTTGAATCTTGGATTCTTTCTAATTGGATCCCAAATCGGATTAACTTTTAGAAAAATAATTGCGCTTCTTCTATTTTCTACGGCAATTTCAAGATTATCCATCGCCTTCTCAAATTCACCGAGTCCGGTATATATCACTGCAAAATCCAAAGCGTAAGTCAAGCCTTTGTTTATTGCCGCACTTTTCTCGATTTCTGCCAAATATTTTTCAGCATTTACTACATCACCTTTGGTTGCAAAAGCATAACCCAACTGACTGTATGATTTCAGCGACAAATTGGTGTCATTGTCAATCGACCTGAATTTCTCGATGGCTTCATCTATATGCCCCATCATGACAACCGACCAGCCTCTATATTCCAATACCTTTTCGTGATATGGGTCAATTTCAATCAGTTGATCATATAATTTAATCGCATTTTCATATTTCCCTTCCAGAAAATAATTATCCGCTTGTGCCCTTTTAGCCATAAAAGAAAATGGATCAAGCTCAAGCGCATTTTGCAACAGCTTTCTGGATTCCAAAAAATTACCTTTTACGGTATGATATAGGGATTTGGCAACCATCGACTTAGAACTGTTTGGATTCAGCTTCAATGCTTTGTTGATCATCATTAGCGCCTGCTCCCAATCATATTTTTGATACAGATACACATAGGACAAGGCTATGTATGATCTGTAATAATTTGGATTGATTTCAATTGCCTTTTCTGCCGCCGCACGAGCCTCATCATATGATTTCACCGGTTTACTGTAACCACCAGCAAAGGATAATCTTGTGTATGCATTGGCCATCATAGAATAAGCCAGATAATAATCCGGCTCTCGTTTAATAGCTCGCTGATAGCAAGCCACGGCTTTAGACAAGTCCTGAAGTGTCCATTTATTATGGAAATGTAAGCCTTGTAAATAATGCTCAAATGCCGCCAGATTTGTAGTAGCTGGAACGAACACAGGCCGTTTCACATTCTTCCTCGCTTCCTCAGGTAAGATGTGCTCCCAAAGATTATCGATGATGTCTTCCTCAATTTGGAAGATATCTGTCACCTTTTGATCATAACTCTTAGACCAAATTTCTTCTTTCGTTTTTGCATCATTAAGAAACACACGCATTCTGACCTTTTTGCCTATACGGCGAAGTGTTCCTGATACGACATATTGCACGTTCAGCGATTGTCCAATCTCATCTATTTCCAACTTCTCATTTTTCAAACCAAAGCTTGATCCACGAGAAATAAGTTTTAATCCTTTTACGCTCATCAGCGTGTCGATAATATCCTCTGAAACTCCATCACTGAAGTATTCGAATTCGGGATCTGCACTCATGTTTACAAGAGGCAGCACCGCAACGCTAATGGTATCTTCTATTGTCCCTGTAGTAGGTTTTATTTCTGTCACCATATTTAAAAGTTTGCAAAGCAAAGTTAGTTCAACTAACTCAAATTCATTAAAAAGTACATTTAAATGTACAATTAATAATATTTTTAACCATTCGTTAACAATAACGAAATTTAATTAAGATAAGTTAAAATATTTTCCCCAGAAATTTTGTCAAGGAACCTATTTTCAAAACTTTCGTATCCTTCATTCTGTCAAAAAAATTCATTTCTTCAGCTCCTTTTATAATAAAATGAAAATATTGTTAAAAATTCTTCGAAATACGCTCTTATCTATTGTCGGGTTGATTCTGATTTTTGTGATTGCTGTAGCAATATTTGTAAACACAGCTCCCCAATTCGGCGCTTCTGTTTCTGGTGAAAAGTTTGAATATGTCAAAGCTTCACCGAATTATAAAAATGGAAAATTTCAAAATCTGGAGTCCACAATTATGAATACCATGAAGGCTGGCGACTATGCCGGGCTCATGTATGATTTCCTTCTCAATGGAAATATTGGCACCCCTAAATCACAAATTCCGGTAGCATTTAACACCGGAGAATCAGCGATCGTTGATTCCATTGCATTTGTTACCTGGTATGGTCATTCGGCTCTTCTGCTTGAGATGGAAGGAAAAAAGATTCTGATTGATCCCATGCTCGGACCAGCAAGCGCACCTGTTTCCTTTACTACTAAACGCTTCCCTTATGAAACACCCATTGATCTTGATAAAATCAAAAACATAGATGCTGTGATATTATCACATGATCATTATGACCATCTGGATTACCCAACGATCCTGAAAATTCAAAATGAAGTGGGGCATTTTTACGTTCCACTTGGTTTAGGCGAGCATTTGATAAAATGGGGCGTGGATACCTCCAAAATCACCCAATTGGATTGGGGTCAATCAGCCATGTTAGCACATATTGAACTAACTGCAACACCGTCCAGACATTTTTCAGGACGAGGAACAATGAATCAAAATACAACTTTGTGGGCTTCCTGGGTCATTAATGGGAAATTCAATAATATATATTTCAGCGGAGATAGTGGCTATGGTGAGCATTTTAAAAAGATTGGGGACCAGTATGGACCTTTTGATTTTGCCATGATGGAATGTGGCCAATACAACACATTATGGTCACAAATTCATATGACTCCAGAACAAACCGTGCAAGCATCTATTGATGTCAATACTGCATTGATAATGCCGATTCACTGGGGAGCCTTCAAGCTTGCACCGCATGATTGGAAAGATCCTGCAGAAAGGGTGACCAAAGAAGCTAAAATCAAAAATGTAGCGATTACAACTCCAACAATCGGAACTCGATTTAGTATCTACAAGCCTGTGCTGGAGAATTCCTGGTGGAAAATGGTGGATTAATAATTAATCGACTTCAGTTGAACGAATATCCTAATTTAAAAACCAAGGGTAATGAGTGTAATTGGTTATTTCGGTGATTAACGTCATAAAGCAGGAAAGTAGATAACTTGAATGACTTGACAATTTTCACTTCCTTACCTAAGCCAATCAAGCACTCATACTGCCAGTCACCATTTTTTGGTGATTCCTTAAAAAAAGAATTTTCATGCATCGCCGAAGATTCTCCATAACCGAAAAATCCCGAAGAAACGTATCTTTTTAGGTATATGGAATATCCATAACCTTCAGCAAGGATATTTGATTTGATTGAATCTCGCTTTATCAAAGCCTTCCTTAAATCAAATCCGGCACCTAAAATCAGTTTATCATTTACCCTGAACCCTAATTGAATCTCCAAACTTGAGATTAAAGGAGAAGTAGATAAAATTTCAAAGTTCCCCCCAAATTGCATTTTATCTAACATTGATACTTTGGGCTGCATTTCTTGCAGCTCCTTTTCCGTTAGAGTTATATCAGGTACAGTTCTATACTTCCCTTTCATCGCCAATAGCTTTATATGCATTCCATCAGCCGGGTTTTGAGTGATAACTTCATCCTGAAAACTATTCAGCTTTTCTTGAGGATTAATTTCTACTTTGGTTGCAGTAGGTTTCGCATAATCTGGAAGATTTAGACTCTGGATTCCCTGAATCTGATCCATATCAGATGTGTATTTACGTAATGATTGTTCAGAAATGACTTGTACCTTATCTGTAAGAAGTGATGTGTCTAGTTTTGGACGATGCAATGAATCTAATTTATAATATGCATTAAAAAACTGCCGAATCTCGGTATGCCCTCCAAAAGCCACAAGAGTATTAAGTGCATTCGCTAGCGAATCTTCATAATCGAATTGACCAAGGCTATCTGTGGCATTTGCATACTTCAGGTAACCGGATGGATCTGGGATTTCAACCAAACTATCTTTAAAATGCCTTATAGTATGGAGGCTATCCATTTTATGAAATTTGTGATACTTTTTAAGTTTTTTACGAATGTCCTGGGTTTGAGAGATTCTTTGCTGATGCTTTTCTGATAACGTTATTGAAGTTTTTATCTGCCCTTTTGATGTGAGGCAAATGAGCAAAATGGAGCTAAACGCGAGAATATAACGTAAGAAATAAATCAAAGTCAATAGGGAGTATCTTGCATGCAATTGATATTTGAAAAACCGGTAATCATAGATGACTGCAATTCAGTTCCATTTTGAATGAGACAGCCCTGACATGCCTTTATCTCACATTTTATAGCTATCTGCTGAGGATTTGTTTTAGAGAAGTTGTAAAAATTAAGCACTCTACCATCATATTCTATACTTCCTGTATCAATCTGAATCCAATTACCAGAACCAATTTTATAATACCAATTCGCCAGTAATGAGCCACATTCATCAGCTCCTGAAATTGCAAACTGAACAGTAGATGCGTTTTCACACAAATCAACTTGTTTGGCATCAGTGATAGTCAATCCACTCACATAGACCTTGTTGGTTTTCGAAGACAAGTTTGATGCTTCATATTCTGGATTAGTTAAGGTAAGGCTAACATTAGATGAAGTTTTGCCAGAAAATGAATGCGTGATAGTTGGTTCATTCGTATTCAGTTTGGTTCCATCACCAAAATCCCAACTATACAAGGTTTGTCCGTAAAATACAGGTGCCGCCAAGGTAATTCCATCCTGAGTATGTGCTGATACATAAAAATCTGAAGATAAATTATTATCCTCCCCTATGCTGTTGTACCTATATCTTTCAATAATATTGTCATTGTGATCTCTAATCAATTTCAATCTATTGTAGTGATCATATTCATATTTAGTGGTTTTATTATTTGGGTCTATGACTTTACTTATTCCGACTAAAGGAAGGTGTACATAGGTTGTCTTAAAATCGTATGTTGAAGTACTTAATAAGTAGTTCCCTAAAATATCATAAGAATTGGTAATGGTCAATCCATTACCCCCTCTAGTGGATGTTACATTTCCGTTGGAATCATAGGCTTCAATAGTACCAATTGCCTCTCCATATCGTCCGTCAATTTTAATGTCATTCTCTTCCAATAAAGCAAGTTGAAAGTCTGAAATTAAATTTTCACTTTTCAACCAAAATGATTGATATGGAACAATAAAACTATTTGAATACTGACTTTTATAGGTAACATAGGATGCTCCCAAGACTTTAAAATCACCATTGCCATTTGGTTTTATTTCTGATATTGTCTCAATAGGTAATAATATCGCATGCAGTTCCTTCATTTGTTTTAATGTGGCTAAGACGGCTGTAGGATTATTCAGGATTGAGGAATTCAAAATATCATCAGGATACCTAATGGTTGTTCTAGTTTCGGTTTCTGAAGGATCTACGGTAATTGTTTGAAACGGAACAGACCTGTATTTATCATGATAAATTATATTTTGATTTGAAGTCAAAGATTTTCCGTCTTCGTATGAATTTGATGTGGTTTTGGTAACCCAAACTGGGCGTGAATAAATATTATATTCGACCTTTATATAATCGGTCTTTTTGTTGGTGACTTTCCTTTTATCCGATATCGCAATATTCTTTTGTACGTATTGTATTTCCGAATCTTTAACAACTTCCTGTATTACATCATTTAGTAGATTACCTGAGGCATCATATGTGGAGGTTTTATATTCCACGCCCAAATCAAAATAACTTAAGTCATTGTTTCCAAATGGTGGGTCACTGGATTCTAATTCCTTAATTAGAACATTGGTATCATTGTCATAATTGATCCGGAATGAACCCTTTATTCCGGCTTGTTCCTCACGTTCGTTAAAACCAATAAATTCGTGATCAATATAACCTCCGGTCACCAAATTTCTTTCCCTTACTTTCCCAAAAATTCTATTAGACCCATTTAAATCAAATAAATCTGACAATGAATTTGAATAGACCCTTAAAATATGAAAAGTGAATTCTTCCGTCCTTGACTCATCATTCAAGAAATATGTACATTCATCATTATACTCAGCCTCCACTGTATGATAGCTGGAAGCTGTATAATTAGAAGGCTGAAAATATTCAAACGATTTTTCTGCGACAGGCACTTCTTCACTCACATAACTTTTAATACTCTCCACTACTAAGGTGCCATTTTGTACTTTGTAATTAATTTCATTAAATCCCCCTGCCTCTGTATATATTTTTGAAAGAAGGTTCGCCTTTGCACTTAGTCTTACCGAGCGATCTATATGTCCCAATTTAACTTTGTATAATTTTGAGTCATCATTTTCAAAACTGAGATCTAGATATGGAAACGGAGAATATTTACCGCTAACAACACCACCAGTGAAACCACCAAAGTGATCCACATAATAAGAATCTCTTGGAGGAAGTTCGTAAAGATCATGTCCGTATTCCTCACTAAAAACCTTATTATTTGTATACTCAAATGATCGAATCTTAATGGAATGACCATTAACAATGCGATCTATTGAATTTAGTTTGAGTCTTTTACATTTAGCATCATTACAAAAGCCATTTACGGATTGGTAAGTACTTTCTTTAAAGTAAGAATCATTAGCATCGAAATAGCCTGTATTAAAACTATATCCATCAATTATTTTAGACTCAGTGTCCATCAAATTCACTGATTTCAATCTTCCCAAACCAATCCCATCTAACCTGTTGAATTCATATTCAAAAAGCAATTCTCCTTTAGGAAAAATAATTTTCTTCAAATACCTATTCTGATTAGTAACATTCGTTTTGAATCTTTTTACCGATTCAGGCGAGAGTGTGGATAACGTTGTGTATGGGGTAAAGTAATAGTTGCCGAACACTTCTTCACTGACATGACAACCAGTAATAAAATCCCCTACTGTTAATACCGACTCGTCAGTAAAATTCGCTCCTCCTGTATATTCAAACTTAATTGATTTAGCGGCTGGTTGATTTAAATAAATGATCTCAGTGAGATACCACGTTGATATATAGACCTTCTCTTCTGCCGGATCATATACGCCATTTTCATCAGATGAATTTGTTCGAGATATTTCTCGTGAAGCTACCGAATTACCAAAAAGATATTTATTGCCATAAGGATCTGTAATTTCCCATCCACCCAGACCACCTTCGATCTTGATTTCTTGCCATGGGAGAGGTATAAATGGTGACTGATCAGGACGATCTGGAGTCCTCGGGTTGCCATCATACATAAAGAACCGTCCACTATTACCTGGATAGGAGAAGTAAAAAATATCCTTCTCGCCATCCTTATCTCTTTTTACCAGATCTTTATATAACCCAAATCCCGATTGGGAGCTTAAGTCTACGGCCGCAGTTTCAAGATCAGGTTGTCCCTTTACCACTCGCGTAATTGCACCTCCCGCTACCAATCTCCATCCTAAACCAACAGAACTTGCCACTTGTTTTACCTTGATTGGGCTGGTATTATATTCCAGAGACACTGGTATTTGAGCACCATTGTTGGCCTGCACATTGTATAATGATACAGACACTGACGCCACTCCACTACTAAGATTCACTGGTGTGTTTATGCCTTGCGCCATGGCTGTTGCATCGGGAGAAGGTAGGATTTGTGTCTCTCCAATATGTGAGAAGCCCAATGCCATCGAAAGAAGGAAGTATTTTAAAATTTTCATAACCTTATAAAATAAATTAATCTTATAATTGTCACCTCAACTCCATTCGCTCAATGACCTTAAAGTAACATCTACAAGTGATCATTAGAGGTGATTTGAATTCTGTTCCGTGATATCCAATCAATGCATTTTACTCAATGCAACATATAACGATTTCTCAAAGGCTTCTCTTCTGGAAAAAACCTGTTCTTTCAGATAAAAAACATTCAGCCCTTGCTCTTTGATTTCTGCCATTCCGAGACATTCGAACTCCAGGACTTTCATCTTATCGTTTCCAGCAATTGCAACAATTTCTTGATTTTGAACAAAGAATATGAATCTAATTCCAGGACTAAACGGGTTAGTAAGAACATCAAAAACAACTCCTCCTGAAAAACCTTCGACTAAAGTCCATCGATCAATTTTAAGATTTCCTAAATTTGATAGCGAACTTCTGTTCAACTGGTTTGAGTTAAGTAATTCCACAATCTCACTTTCTAAAATAGATGACTCAACGATATTACTCTTATAAGTATATAATGTAATCACTAATCCAAACCTGTCAGGATCTTCGAAATACTCAAAATTAGAGAACGAGTCAACCGTTTTACCAATCGATTTTCCTTCAAAATCGAACAATTCTATTCCTCCATTGATGAACTTAGTTGCTCGATAGTCTTTTTTTGATACATATGCGAGAAAGATAATCTTAAAATAATTGTCCACTTTTTCCTCCACATAAACCTCAACTTCATCATTCATGCTAATTGCAACTTTTCCACCAGGAGCTACTCTTAGATTTGCAGGACCATCTATTATTTCTGCAAAAGCGATAGAAGTCAGCAGCAAAAAACAAAAACTAATCAAAATTCTCATTCGATCGATATTCAAATCTTTTTGGTAAGCTCCTTCCGGACTATTTGAGGCAAATCATCCGAATCTATTGGAACCTGTTTAACACTTCTTTTACAGCTATCAGATATTACACTTTTAAATAATCCAGTATCACCACTATAAATCCACAAGACCGTATCATTTTCATTATAAACAAAGAACCTACTGTAAGCACTCGAATTTCTCTCTAACAAATCACATCTTAGGCTATCTTCAATCAGATATATCTTTAAAAAATTTTCTTCTTCAACGATTTCAATGATTTTATTGTTGAGATTGTAGGTACCAAAATCCTTTACTAATGGAATCTCCAATTTTAACAACTCCTTAGTATTCGAAAAACGTTTTTCAGAACATCCAAAAAGAAGTAATTCAACAATCAACATAAAAATTTGACCCTTTTTCATTATTTGTTAGTCATGGTTTTGGAATAACAATTGAATTATCCCATGATATAAAAACATTATAATTTGCTGGGGAATAAAACATCTCAGCAACACCAGAATAGAAAGTATCCCCATAATAACTATTATTAGGATCGATCGCATCGTACCATGAGGCATTATACTTATAAAACACTCCCGAAGATGTCAGATTTGCCATTCCAGAAATGCTAAATTCATGAGGGCCATGTAGCATTTCATATCCGGTTCTATACCCATTTTGAATTTCCGGATGTTTATCTATCCAAAACTTTCCCGAAACTTTTCTTCTGGCTGCATCCTCTGTCAAATAAGATTCAATTTGATCGGTTAACAATTCGTTGTTTTTCATATAATTTCCCCATCTTCCATTATAAGCCACTAAATCTTCACCAGAACCGTTTAGCCATCTTCCTAGTAGCTCTCTTCCACGTTCATCAAATGCCGACCCATTTGAAACTCTATCGTAATTTCCACTTCTTGATCTCCTTCTCCATCCATCTGATTGACTCCCCAAATACTGAATTTTATACTCCCCTTTTGCGGTTATTCCTCCTTCTTTGTTAGATTCATCATAGAATCCACTTTGCTCCCAATACCCCACTTGCTTCATCCCGATCGCCATTCGATAACCTTCTGGATAAGCAATGGATTGGTAATATCCTGGAAAAACATCAGCCATCTGGAAGCTTGAACTGCCTGAAATCCCCCTACTCATAAATGATTTACTAAAGCTTTCTCCATTCAAAGCATCAACCCCACTCGCTGCAGCATTGATGCTAGTATTAATCAAGGTATTTATTAGTAATTCTGCAGCAAAAGCTGCCAATCCAACCCATCCCCCATCAGGATCAGTTCCCATATTTGGGACATTCCCCATGCCTATATATGGCGACCCAAACTGATTATAGGGATCGGCCTGCCACCATCTACCCAATGCAGGATCATAGTTTCGTAGCAAGAAGTCGTACGACCCTACCAATGAATCATAGTCTGCAAAATAACTTTGATAATAACCGCCACCAGCTACATACCCTGGTTCCGTCCAGCTGGATGCGGTGCGCATCCCAAAAGGGTAATAATCATTGACCTGAGTTACTTTATAGTTAGTCATGGATGACTCATGTGTCACGGAGATATCATCAAAGAAAACGTCCGTATCATAGTTGGTCTCATTGGCCACATAGATGTAGATATAACCCGGCTGATTAATTAATGAGGTTGGAACCTCCAGTGAAAGTTTTTGATAGACCGATGTATTCGGGTCAAGTTTGGCAAATCCGGCATTGACAAATTCAAAGCTGGTATTGAGATAAATCCATTGCAGACAAGCTTGTGGGAGTCCCGGTGATTCGTCACCGTTCAATCCAAAAATACCTCCGGCAGGATTGACAATATTTTCTACAAGATTATTATACTCCGAAGCAGATGAAGCTGAAGAAATACCCAAAGTAGCAGCAAGTGTTGTTGCAACATTCGAAAGCGTACCCAATGGGTTTGTACCCTTTAACGCAAAACTTCCCCAAGCCTCTATTGAAACAGCATCCCCAGTATTTACCGCTAACCTAATGGCTGGCCCTAGGTTTTTTCCAATTGCATTATTTAAATGTGCGGACCAGGATCCAAGAGGTGTATGATTCTCAATAGGTTGTCTTACGTTAGCAGGTACTTCGAAGAATTGATCTTCATCCGTCTCCAAACCCGTAGTATAAACCTTTCTGTCAGGCAATACGCCAAATGACACCCTATTATTCCCCTGATGATCGGTGATCATGTATTCGTAATGAAATTTATTGTTTTGTTTATAAGCCCTGCCCTGATCGGTGGAGATTTGAGTAAGCTTGTCATCAAGATATTCAATACCTCCCACAAAATCAACCTTCACAATTACTGAACCATCCGAATCAGTAACCTTTTTTGAAAGCTTATTACCAACCGCATCATAGCTAAATGAAATCTGAGTTCCGTCAAAAAAATCAATTCGCTCTACCAACTGTAGGTGATTGTATTTGACATTTTCAATTTGCTTGTTTGCATCTCCGGTCAGGTTACCTGTCTCATTGTCGTAAGCATATTCGTTATTGCCCATAGGCAAATCGACATAGCCTTTTTCATCATCAGCCGCATCAATAACCTCTGATAATTTGTTTGAATTTGATTGGTATTTGTAAGTCAGCTGATCCATGAGAGCCGAACCAGTGCCCTCCTTGGTATACCTGTTAATAGATTTTATATTTCCATTGTCATCTTCGTAATTAATTGAAGATGAATAATTTCCAGTCATCCAACTACCGGCCATACTCTTAGAACTTTTTGCATCAAACAACCGGTTCAAGTCATCATACTTGTATTGGTACACCTGATGATCAAAAGCATCCAGTCCAGCATTGCTGCTCTTCCACTCTATGGCAGCCAAAGAGCCATCATATCTCTTTTGAGCAGAAACTCCAGAAATATTGGGAAGTGTTTCGTAATGGTATTTCATGCCAAAAAGATCAGCACGGTTTTCATGTCCAGTGCCATCACTGGAAAGATCAGGCTTATTTACTGACCGCAAGGCGCCATGAATGTTGTAGGTATAATCCAATGACTGAAGGAAGGAACTCCCGCTATTCGTAGAGTGTAAATTTTTTTCAATGACATCACCAAGCTCATTGTAGGCATATTCAGTCATGAGTATCTTGGGTTCGTTGTTAATTTGAGAATAAGCTCGAAATAACCGTCCACCCTGATCATATTCAAATTCCTGAAGATAAGTGAGCTGGGCATTGCCCGTTTTAAGGTACGAGTGTGACAATTTGTTTTTGAGCACTTCACCTGCAAAATTTGATTCGGTTGAGATTCGGTCAAAACCGCCCAGATGGTTTTCTGCTACTATTTGTACGTTCTTATAGTCATCGTCATAATAGGAAATGGTATTCAACCATGTGTTTGAATTTAAGATCTTCACTTTGCTTCCAGTAACCAATCCTTTCACAGCATTACTCGAGGAAACGTTTAGACCATCTGTTTTAAAATTTAAATCAATACCTTCGGCATCCCAGCCAGAATAGATTTTGAAGTTGTAATTATCATAATAGGTGATGGTATAAAGTTCATCATGCGTTTGTGGTAAACTCAGATTGGTGGTGTACCCAGTTTCATTAGAAGCTACATTTTCAAATCGCGAAGCAGTGCTGAGTTTTGCATCGGCCCACCAATTATCAGGATTGGTATTCTGTCGCTTTCTTCCAGTGATGATCGCGCGATTGTGTTTGTCATATTTGACGAAGATCCAGTCATTGGTCTTTCGCTGACCAGCATCCTGTGACATCACTAACCGATCCCATTTATCATAACAATAGTACGTCCAACCAACTCCGGGAGATTTTTCTTTTATAAGCCTGTGGCGTTCGTCATAGATATATTGAAATAAATATCCAGCTTTCTGCTCAGCGGACATGGTACTTGATGGAGTAATAACTGGCGGAATGACGTATCTTATTTGACCGAAATCGTCATACACATTATATGTTGTTACCCAATCGTTTCCTTTTTTAACTCTGGTTGCCACTGTAAGTCCGCGATTATCCATGCATGTCTGTGAAACTTTACCCTGCACATCCGTAGATTGTGTTATGGTAATTTCACCTGCGCCATAAAAGCTGTAGGCTCTTGGGATGGTAAGTTCCTTGTCCACCTGATCAGAAATACTCCATTTGGCTAACCTGTCCGGCCCAGAAACAGATCCATCGTGAATGATGTATTCGAAAGTGGTCTGCTTGTTATTGTTGTGCCAATTATCACCAACACCAGTAACTGACTTAGTTCGCATGAGCGGCGAATCCTCAAATTCTGTTAGTGTATAAGGATGGCCATCGGCCTCCCAACCTGTGCCGCCTAAGTTATAAAAAGATTTTAGGTCAGTTAACGCTTTTGTTGGATCAATGAAAGCCCCGGGTTTGGCGTTATTGCTTGTATACGGCAGGTAACTTTCATTTTGGATGCCTGTAACAGGGTCGTATTGGTAATGGCTAATTACGTCCTTTCCAGATATGGAAGCGCTGGCGGTAATTGTCTGCAGTGGCCTTCCCAAACCATCGTAGTATTGAAAGGAAGTTACTTTATCTTCAGCTGAAAGTGTGGAAAGAGATGCTTCATTAGTCACCGGTATGGTGGGAATTTCTGTCCGGACGAAATTCATATCCATAGAAGGAGGCACATTGTTATAATCTATATTTGGGCTAACACTTAAAACGAATGGATTAGGAGCCCTATAACTAAAATGATCTGGTGTACTTTTAACCCCATTCACATAACTACTCGCAACAATTCTTTGAAGCGAGTAATCTTCCTTTGCATAAATATTCCAAATATTCCCCTCCACAGTCACTCCTTCCCAAGCGACTGCATCAACTACCTGATTCGAAGCATCTAAAAGCTTCACATAATCTCCTTTGTTTTTTAATTTCGGAACCCCACCGCCTTCGTAATAGATGATTTTATCACTATTTTGAGTAGCCATAGTGAATCGCTTTTCAAAATTATAAGCAACAGGATCATCCTTAGAACCATATGTCAATACAATAAAGTCCTTCCCATTTATGACCTTCCCATTTGGAATCTTAAACACAGTAGCACCCTTGAAATCTCTAATTGACCAACCACTAATGTCAACGGCAGCTAAAGAGGTATTGTAAATTTCTATAAACTCGCCCCTTTGCCTAAATCCTGCTCCGTTTGCTTCTGGAAGTGGGGAATCGTAACACACTTCGGTAATCAAAACCCGATTCTGTGCCAGACCCGATAGGCCAATAAAAATTAGAGCGAAAAGTAAGTATAGCTGTCTCATGAGATTAGTCTGGTTGCAACTCGATCATTTGGTGCTATCTCAAGAATCCTTTTATACACCTTGTTCGCCTTAGCAGATTTCCCGTCAGCTCTATAGACTTTAGCCAGTTTATGCATCAGTGGTGTAATGGCTACTAGCTTATATTCCACGCTTTCAATACTGGTCTTGAGTTCTGACTCATTCGATTCATAGTCAAATGAACTTTCTTCATGCATCATAAATTTTATGACATTTATTGCTCGACCGGTATTTCCTTTATCAATCATATAATCAACATATTGATTAACCACTGCCAGTGTATATGAATGATGATTTTCATAGGTTCTTAAATCAATAAGCATGGTGTCCAACTCTTCCTTGGCTTTGGCTTTTTGATCTTTTAGTCTGTAGCATTTCACTAATCCTAAACCTACTAATAGCCTTCTTTTTGGCGATCTAATTTCTTTGGACCTTTCTTCAACAAAAAAGTCATAGACTGGCTTAATCTCCTTGAGTGGAATTGCCTCATTTTTTATGGCTCTTATGGCTGCTTTCGCATAACCTAGTCTTGATTGAAAGGTGTCATCTATCTCAATATGTCGCTTAGTAAGCTTTACCAGTTTGACATATTTCTTTTTTCGATTATACAAACGCTTTAAAATAGCATATGCTTGTGTATCAGTTTCATCAAGATTTAATATTGCTTTGCAAATTGATTCAACCGACTGCCAGTTTTTTTCGTTTAGATCGATTTTGAGCAAGGCGTGATATGCTTTTTTAGTTTCAAAAGACAATTGTCGTTTTTGCTCATCACCTAAAGTGCTTGTTAGCTTCGCTTCAAACTTGGCAATGCTTTGCTCCAAAGATTCAGATGATAAATCTTTCCAATTTGATTTACTACTTATTCTATGTGGAAATGCTTTTTTTAATTGTTTTTCATTATAGAATGAAAATGTACTGTTAGTGCCAGATTTGGTATGACGATTGAAACTTGACTGGATATTTGAGAAATATTTCATCCTCTCGACTAAATATTCTTTCCCAGATGCCTTATATGCCTTTTCCCAAACATCTAAAGCTACATCAAGTGGATGCCCACCTAATTCCGAATGATCTAGTGAACTAAAAATCTTATTGTTTCCGATGGATATTTTGACAAGATAATTTGCATATCGGTCTGCTATTAAATGGCTTGTAGGATTGTTAATATAGGCATTTCGAATCAATATAAATCCACTCTCCTGATCAGCCTGAGCATTAAATATTTTCAGTAAGCCATCATAAGCCTGAATACATGCGGGCTTATCAAAAATGCATTTTTGATATAATTCGACAGCTGCGTTAATGTCATTGCCTAAGAAAAGTGATCTTGCCTTCTTTAGTGATTCATTGTATCCTAAACTGAGTTCTTCAATTTTCTTAGGTTTAGATAATATTGATTTTGGAGCGATTAGCACCCCTGCTGATATTACGATTGCCTTATTAAAATCTCTTCTCTTCATGATCTTAAAAAACGGGCAGACTCCAGCAGGATTTAAACCATACCCCCTATTAAAGCTTTGTTCGCAAGGTGAGCACCATCAGGTCTCATTGGGTCTGCCCACAAGAAAGATTATGACTTTAAAAAAAATATGCAAATGAAAATGGATCATTTTCACATAACTCTATTAATATTCATAAAATAATACAAATAAATATTATTTTATTTATAACTGTTTTGTTAATTACACTCTTTTTATACAACTCAATCAGCCTTAAGTTAACAATTATTCTGGAAGAAAATCACAAGAAATTACTCCTTAACTAACATTAAAAAGAATGATCCATTTTTATTTCACCGCCACCAATCTCACTACACTTGCTTCTCCAACATGATATAGTCCTTCATTGAGCGTGATTGTCACTTCTTCACCGGATACTATTTTCAATGATTTGAAATCATCAAGGAGCATTTCAAGTGAATAGAGCATATTGATATCTTTGGGCCCACCGGAAGATTTGCCTAATTGTTTCTTTGAAAAAGCCTCCAATATCACGCGCCCTTTGGGTTTAAGCGCCTCAATCACCTTTTGATGAAGGATCCTTCTAGATGCTGGATCTGTATGCGCATAAATCAAGGCAACTAAGTCATATTGTCTTTCCTCTGCCTTGAATCCAGCGTAATCGGAAATTTGATAATTGATTTTCACATTCTGTGATACAGCAAGTTCTAACGCTTTTTTACGTGCTGCTGAAGAATAATCAAAAGCATCCACCTGCCAACCCAATTTGGCAGCATAAACCGCATTGCGACCTTCACCCTCAGCTGGAAATAACGCCCTTCCCGGTTTCTTTTTCGCTAGTTTTTTTTCAAGATATTCGTTGGGGCTGATCCCGTATGCATATTGAGAGTGACCATAACGCTCATTCCAAAAATTCTCCATTCAGGCAATCTAGAATGAATCAGATTCTTGATTGGTAACAAATGTTACCTATGATTTTTGTACTCATTGTAACAAGAGTTACAAATTCGGATTATATCCTTATGTTTCTTTGTGTCAGAATATTCATAGTTAAAAAATATAGACATGACAGATATCGAAAAAATGATCATTGATGGTGCCACTGTGGTGGACGTTCGCACTCCAGCAGAATTTGCAGGCGCTTGCGCCCCTGGATCCATTAATATCCCATTGAATGAAGTACCAAATAGAATTGAAGAAATTCGCGAATTAGCGCAACCACTTGTGCTTTGCTGCCAAAGCGGGGGAAGAAGCGGACAGGCTCATGCCTTTTTACTAGGCAATGATATCGAATGCCACAATGCCGGATCATGGCTCAACGTCAATTATGCGTTGGCTCAAAAAGCTTAAAAAATTGCTGAAACTTGAAATTAAAAAAGGAGACCAAATTGGTCTCCTTTTTTATGATCCATGATCAAATGATTTTAATTATTTCAAAGTACTAGGGCAAATATATGCTGTCTTCGGCACATCAGTTTCCGCAATCGCCTTAAACCCACCAGCTACATCCACAATATTGTGAAAGCCCCTTGATTTCAAAATGGATGCGGCGATCATCGATCGGTAGCCACCCGCACAATGAACGTGATATAACTTATCATGATCTACCTGATCCATATTTTCACTGATGTAATCAAGTGGTAGATTTTGAGAACCTTCGACATGTTCGGCTTCATATTCGGATGGTTTTCTCACGTCAAGCACGTTAATATCAGCTTCTGCATGTGCCGCAGCAAAAGTTGAGGCTGGAATGGAAACCACATGATCTGTTTCTTTACCTGCATCTATCCATGCTGATAGGCCTCCTTTCAAATAACCAAGTGTGTTGTCATAGCCTACACGAGACAAACGTGTTACCACTTCTTCCTCTCTACCTTCCGGTGCAATGAATATGATTGGCTGCTTTAAATCTGGAATAAGCGCTCCTACCCATGGAGCAAAACCTCCATCGATACCGATAAAAATGGAATTGGGAACATGACTTTTTGCAAATTCTTCAGGTTTCCTCGTATCCAAAACCAGTGCACCTTCATGGTTTGCCATCGCTTCAAACATATCCACATCTAAAGCAATATTGCCTTTCTCCAAAACCTCATCCATACCTATGGCGCCAGACTTGTTCATCGCTACATTTTGAGCGAAATATTGTGGCGGAGGCAACAACCCATCGGTTACTTCTTTGATGAATTCATCTTTCGACATATCTGCACGAAGTGCATAATTTGTTTTCTTTTGATTGCCCAATAGATCTGTGGTTTCCTTACTCATATTTTTACCACACGCTGAACCCGCCCCATGAGCAGGATAAACGATGATATCGTCAGGCAAAATCATGATTTTTGATCTCAGACTTTCGAATAACATGCCCGCCAAATGATCCTGTGTCAATTCACCTTTTTGAGCCAAATCTGGTCTTCCAACATCACCAATAAATAAAGTATCTCCACTAAAAATGGCTTTTTCTTTTCCATTTTCATCAATCAACAAAAATGTGGTGCTTTCCAAAGTATGGCCTGGGGTATGCAACACCTTAATCTGCACTTTGCCCAATGAAAAAATCTCGCCATCCTTCGCTTCCACGCTTTCAAACTTAGTTTTTGCATTGGGGCCGTAAATAATTTGAGCGCCAGTTTTTGCTGCTAAGTCCACATGACCAGACACAAAATCAGCATGAAAATGGGTTTCAAATATGTATTTGATTTTTGCCCCTTCTTTTTCTGCTTTAAGGATATATGGATCCGATTCTCTCAATGGATCTACAATAGCCGCTTCTCCATCGCTTTCGATATAGTAGGCGCCTTGTGCCAAACATCCCGTATAAATTTGTTCGATTTTCATCTTGTTTACTTTAATTTCTAGTTATCAAATCAAGCCAATCTCTCCACATTCGAATAATCAACTTTAACAAAAATACGTTTCCGCCCCGGCGAAAGACGTAACAATAGTTACATTATATAAGCATGTCAATCAAGTGTCATGCTGCATGGCATATTCTTCAAATCTTTTATCACCATGAGCTACTACACTTTCTACAGCTCCATTTAAATTTAAAAAAATACTTTCTGAACCTAAATAGTCCATTAAACCTGTTTCGTGCAAAATATCTCTTACCGGACCCACAACCTCACTGAGAATAAGTTTGATTTGATGCTCATCCAACATCTGTAGCAAATCCCTGAATCCCTGAATGGCTGTAGCATCCATATAACTAATGGGTCCGGCATCAAGCACAATCGTTTTAATTTGATTGTTTGATTCTTCGATGGCTTGATCTACATAAGCTCTGAAATACTGGATATTGACAAAAGTCAAAGGTGCATCCAATCTCAATATGAGCAGATGCTCCCAAGTTTCAAGCCCCTTAAATCTCTTGATATTTCGGTATTCATAATGATCCTTCACCCTACCTAATCTGGCAATGTGTGGATATGCTGATCGGTACAACAACACGAGAATAGAAAGAACAATTCCAGTCACAATGCCCGGCACCATACTGAAGTTGAGAGTAACCAGAAAAGTAGCCATCAATAAGGCAAACTCTATTTTGCTTTGTTTCCAAAGCTGTCTGGCATATGCCAAATCAATCAAGTTCACAACAGCCACCATAATCACTGAAGCAAGAATGGCATGAGGCAAGAAATAAAATAGTGGCGTTAGGAAGATAAGGGTCAATGCAACCAAAATAGCACTGAAAATAGATGCCAAAGGCGTATTTGCTCCAGACTCATTGTTGACCGCAGATCTTGAAAACCCACCAGTTACGGGATATGAATGGAACATAGCCCCAATAACATTTGCCAACCCCAATCCAATGAGCTCCTGATTTGGCCTGACTTTATAATCTCTTCTTTTGGCCTCAATGGCTTTTGCTACAGAATACGACTCCATAAAGGCCACTACTGAAATAGTAAGCGCCAGAGGAATGAGTTCACCAATTTTTCCCAAGGAAAAGTCCGGCAAACCGAATGACGGCAAACCATCAGGTATCTCACGGACTATACTTACCCCGGATTGATCCAGACCGAAAATGTATACGGCTAATGTTCCCAACATCACAGCTATCAGCGATCCTGGAATATTGTTGTGGATTTTTTTAACTGTTTTGATCAAAACTATCCCGATCACTCCCATCAGCAAGGTGATGAGGTGCGTTTGGTCAATTTTTCCTATAGCATCCCAAAGTATGATATGAATTTTATTGCTTTTGATGAGCTCTACGCCCATGAGGTATTTCAATTGACTAATACCTATAATCAATGCTGCTGCTGAAGTAAATCCACTTACGACCGGCTTTGACAGCAAATTGGTGATAAAACCTAACTTCATTACTCCAAGAGACACCTGAAAGGCGCCCATGAAGAAGGCAAGTAAAATGGCAAAACCAATATACGCCTCTGTGCCTTCCAAAGCCAAAACCGAAACTCCCGCAGCAACAAGCAATGAATCCATTGCAACAGGCGCAACAGATAGCTGACGCGAAGTACCAAAAAGGGCATAAATTAATTGAGGAACAATGGAGGCATATAAACCATAAACCGGAGGAAGACCTGCAATCAGCGCGTAAGCCATGCCTTGTGGAATGAGCATGATTCCAACTGTAAGTCCTGCAAATAAATCACCTCGCAGAAACTGTTTTTTGTAGTTAGGAAGCCACTCGGCAATTGGTAAATACCTCAGAATAAAATTCATAATCAAATATTCTTCAAAAGTACCATTTCATCATTTTTCAGAATGTAACAAATGTAACACACCCATCATAGGATCTCGATCCTATTGCGATGTTGCTCAATCTTGTCTTCATTCTCGAGCTGTTTCAGCAAACGCGAGACTACTACTCTAGATGTATTGAGCTCTTTTGCTATTTGTTCATGTGTTTTTTCAATTACGAATGAGCCAGAAGCCTGCTTTTTATCAAGTAAGTATTTGAAAATTCGTTCATCCATGTTAGTGAAAACCACACTATCAATAGTCGTCAGTAGTTCATCAAATCTTGTCTGATAGGATTGAAAAACGAATTTTCTAAAAGAAACATATTTTGTAATCCACATGTCCATGTAGGTCATGGGAATCATCCACAGTACAGAATCTTCTTCTGCCACTACATGAAAAGCTGATGTTTTCCCTTCTATGCAGCAAGTGATGGACATGGCGCAAGTCTCACCACCTTCAAGAAAATATAGAAATATTTCCCTACCACTCACATCCTGCCTCATTACTTTGAGAATTCCCTGCAATACGATTGGCATTTCCACGCCTGCATCTTCCGGAGTAATTACAGATTGTCCTGCCTTGACTTTTTTTAATCGCCCAATGTTGAGAATCTCAGTGATGAGACCCTTTTCCAAACCCGATTTATTAAGTACTTCACTTACCAATTGATCCATTTCATTTTTTTATTTTAAATCAAAGAATACCTCTTGAAGTTCCCTTTGCTCCGAATATACTAAAACGGTATTCATCCAAATGGAATAAGCGTGAAAAATCTAAGTTTGGTTTGAATAACTCACCTTCAACACGTGCCATTTCATTTGAATTTTCAAAAGTTTTTTCTATATATACATCCGAAAAAGCCAATAGGATAAATCAATTCAAGCAGACCTCATTGACTGACACTAATTATGAAAATAATCTAGTTCTGTTTTTGTAAACTTTCTTTTCAAAATAACAAAATATGCCACCAATCAGGGCAATCCTCATTTTTTGTTACAGCTCATTGGTTGCGCTTGGAGCCCAGGCACAGGTGATATTTGAAGAGGTCTCCTCAAATATGCCCAGTTTTACCACCAAATCTTCAGCACATGGAGTTTCTGTAGCTGATTATGATAATGATGGGGATGATGATTTTTTGATCCTAACATCCTCTGAAGAAGAATCCATAAAATTATTTCGCAATGATGGCAATTTCATATTTGAAGAAGTAGCTGACCAATCTGGTTTAAATTTAAAGTTGAAATCAAAAATGGCCGTTTGGTTTGATGCTAATAATGATGGTTGGCTGGACATTTATATTGGAAGCACAAACGCCAATAAATTCTTTAAAAACAATGGAGACGGTACATTTTCGGATTTCTCCGAAGAATCCGGCTTAAATACTGTCACATTTGGAATGGCTTTTATGGTCGGCGATATTAATGACGATCAATTGCTAGACATATATGTCACCAATCTCTTCGAAGAGAATCAGCTCTTTTTAAATCATGGAAATTCCACCTTTTACAATCACATTAAAAATTCGGGCGCTGAAGTAGGAAGGCAACCAAGTATGGGTGGTGTTCTCTTCGATTATGATTTAGATGGAGATCTGGATATATACTGTGTGTATGATCAGTTTAAACCAAATAAGCTTTTTATCAATGATGGTTCGGGAATTTTCATTGATCATGCACAGCATCTAAAGGCCGATGAAGCTGGCTTTGGTATGGGTGTAGATTTTGCTGACTTCAACCACGATTCAAAATATGACCTCTACTTGTCCTACTTTTCATATAACAGATTGCTGATGCAGCAACAAGATGGCACATTTGTCGACCTGGCGTCAGGAACAGATTTAGCAGATCTATCTATGTCATGGGGAGTATTATGTGCCGACATCAACAATGACACTTTCTCAGATATTTTTTTCACTAACAGCATAAATACCACAGGAATCAATCAACTTTTTTTGAATGATGGTCAAGGAGGATTTGACAAACCTTCAATAACCACGCCTCTTTCGGATCCAACTAACAGTTTTGGTTGTGCATACTCGGATCTCAATTCAGATGGATTTTTAGATCTCATAGTCGCAAATTCCGGCCAAGGTGGAATTCAAGTGTTCCGAAACCTTGAATCCAATGGTAATTGGCTTGAGTTAAATTTGATCGGAACCTCAACTAATAAATTCGGAGTTGGCTCACGAGTAGAGCTCATGGCTAATGGTGAGAAATTAATGGATGAAGTAACAATTGGATCTGGATATGCTTCTCAGAATAGCTTGGTACTCCATTTCGGATTAGGATCATCTGAACTGGTTGATTCAATAACTATTTACTGGCCAGATGGCTCCATCGAGAAATACGATCAACTTGTATCAAACACGAAATATTTGGCCATTCAGAATGAATCAATCGAAATATTTGATGTCAACAACTATAAAGCCGCGCTGCTAAAAGAGAACACCATCCCAAATCCCGAATTATTAAAACCAGAATCACCAATAACCAGCTCAGGATATTCTGTGGCAAGAATGTGGAATGAAGTGCTACTAGATGCGATCAGATCGGATCTTGCAAGACCTACGATTCATGCCCGCAATCTTTTCCACACGTCAGCGGCCATGTATGATGCATGGGCTGTATATGATGATCAGGCTTCTACCTATTTCCTTGGCAAATCAATTGATAGATTTGACTGTCCTTTTGACGGCATCCCTCAACCGGAGGACAAAATTTCAGCGCAGGAAGAAGCCATTAGCTATGCTGCTTATCGCTTGCTTAACCATCGGTTCAAAAGTTCTCCTGGCGCAATATCCACACTAGATGAATTCTCAAAATTGTTTAGTGTTTTGGGTTATGATGAATCATTTACATCAACAGATTATGCTTCAGGATCTGCAGCTGCCTTAGGAAATTACATTGCGGAGAAAATAATTGAATTTGGTCTGCAGGATGGCTCCAACGAACAAAACGAATACGCATATCAGGCTTACGAACCTCAAAACGAAGCTTTCTATCCGCTTAACTCCGGAGATTCCACCATTACAAACCCTAACCACTGGCAGCCTCTTGCTTTTGAAAGTTTCATAGACCAAAGTGGCAATGAAATAGGAAAAGGTGTTCCTAAATTTCTAAGTCCCGAATGGGGAAAAGTTGTGCCCTTCTCATTGAGCAAAGACGACCTGACTATTCGTAAAAAAGGATCCGACGATTATTGGATTTACCACGACCCAGGAGCTCCTCCACTTATCGATACTACCAATTCAACAATATCTCATGACTATAAATGGAACTTTTCACTTGTAGCAATCTGGTCTTCACATTTGGATCCAGAGGATGATCACATGATTGATATATCACCCAAATCGCAAGGCAACATATCGAACTTCCCCGCTACAATATCTCAGCTCAATGAGTTTTATAACTATTTGGAAGGCGGAGACATTGGAAACGGATACAACGTTAATCCATCGACAGGTCTTCCATATGATCCGCAAGTTGTAAAAAGGTCCGACTATGCACGGGTACTAGCAGAGTTTTGGGCTGATGGACCAGATTCAGAAACGCCTCCTGGACATTGGTTTACCTTACTGAATTACGTTTCGGATCATCCTTTGACTGAAAAAAGATTCATGGGAACCGGCGACAAATTAGATGATCTTGAATGGGATGTGAAAGCCTATTTCGCTATGGGAGGTGCCATGCACGATGCGGCTATTTCTGCCTGGGGTGTAAAAGGATATTATGACTATATTCGTCCGATTTCTGCTATCCGCTACATGGTAGGAAAAGGCCAATGTTCATCGCCTGATTTACCAAATTACCACCCCGCAGGCATTCCGCTTGAAACAGGCTATATCGAATTAATCAAAGAAGGCGATCCTCTGGCAGGTGAAACAGGAGAACACCTTTATGAAATAAAAATCAAAGCATGGAAAGGCCCTCATTTTATTCAAAATCCCGCAACTGATGTTGCTGGCGTTGATTGGATTCTTGGTGCGGACTGGTCACCTTATCAGCGTTCATCTTTTGTCACTCCGCCATTTGCAGGTTATGTATCTGGACATTCTACATTTTCTCGAGCCGCTGCAGAGGTAATGCAGTTATTGACTGGGGATGAGTATTTCCCTGGTGGAATGAGTGAGTTTAAAGCCAATAAAAATGATTTTCTTGTTTTTGAAGAAGGCCCAACTGAAGATATCATTTTGCAATGGGCAAAATATATCGACGCATCAGATCAATGCAGTTTGTCAAGAATATGGGGAGGTATACATCCTCCGGCGGATGATATTCCGGGAAGACTTATTGGTGAGAAAATTGGTCAAGAGGCCTTTGATTTCGCATTAAGTTATTTTAATGGTGGCTTAACTGCACAAATAGTAATTGAAGATTTAGACTGGTATGTATATCCAAATCCGATCGATGAAGGGAAAATTCAGATTGCGTTTAGTAATCTGTTTCAATCATCTGTATCAATCAAACTATTTAATTTTTCAGGTTATGAAATTCTGAACAAGACAATCACAGAAACATCAAAACGGGGCACGATTGAGTTATTCGTACCAAATATGTCACCGGGAGTGTATGTACTTCAGATTGGATCAACTGCAAAAAAGATAATCGTCAATTAAATTTTTATCAATCAACTAATTGCAATTAGGATTTCTTTAATTACCTGGCCAATTTTATCCTGTCTGTACAGACTATCATTTTTCCATTAGAAAACATATGTTGTTAAATACTTTAGACTGGTCAATGATCATTGGCTTTTTCATTATCTCCCTAGGGATCGGGATTTGGGTCGCAAGAGAAAATAAAAATTCAATCGATTATTTCACAGCAAGTGGCAAAATGCCCTGGTGGTTATTAGGTGTATCCATGGTCGCAACTACCTTTTCCACGGATACACCCAATTTAGTGACCGATATTGTCAGGCAAAATGGAGTCTCAGGCAATTGGGCTTGGTGGTCATTTTTACTTACAGGAATGCTTACGGTGTTCGTATATGCTTCTTTATGGAAAAAATCAGGAGTAGTTACAGACGTAGAATTCTATGAACTTCGATATAGCGGAAAGATTGCCCGATTCTTAAGAGGTTTTCGTGCAATTTATTTGGGATTAGTTTTCAATGTGATGATTATGGCGACAGTTTCCCTTGCTGCAATTAAGATAGGGGGTGTTTTATTGGGGCTTTCTCCAATCCAAACTGTGTTGATTGCAGGTACTATCACAGTCATCTATAGCTCTCTTGGCGGACTTAAGGGTGTACTAATAACGGATTTTATTCAGTTCTTTCTATCAATAGGTGGTGCAATCATAGCCGCAATTATCTCCCTTCAGCATCCAAAAGTAGGTGGACTAAAAAAATTAATGTCGCATGAAAATGTGGTCGATAAACTTGATCTATTTCCATCTTTGTCCAATCCTGAAATATTCATATCAATATTATTGATTCCTATTTTGGTTCAATGGTGGAGCGTGTGGTATCCAGGTTCAGAACCAGGCGGAGGAGGTTACATAGCACAGCGGATGTTTGCTGCCAAAAATGAAGATCATTCGATCAAAGCAGTTTTGTTTTTTAATGCCGCACATTACGCTCTGCGACCTTGGCCCTGGATTATCGTGGCATTATGCTCACTCATAGTTTTCCCCGACCTGGAAAGCTTTAAAACTGCTTTTCCAAATGTTGGTAACATCATTGGTCACGATTTAGGTTATCCGGCAATGCTCACTTTTATCCCATCAGGACTACTTGGACTAGTTGTAACTTCATTGATTGCTGCCTATATGTCCACTATATCCACACACCTAAACTGGGGCGCCTCATACATCGTCAATGATTTTTATAAGCGTTTTGCAAAACCTCAGGCAACAGATAAAGAAATGCTGGCTGTTGGTAGAATAATAACTGTAATTCTAATGATCCTTACAATGATTTTTGCCCTATTTCTGGACAATGCTTTGAGTGCCTTTCAGATACTCTTGCAGATAGGAGCAGGAACGGGTTTGATTTTTATTCTTAGGTGGTTTTGGTGGCGTGTCAATGCTGCTAGTGAATTAGCAGCTATGCTCATCAGCTTCCTGGTAGCCATCTATTTCAATCTAATACATCCGACACTTGGCTTTGCAGCAATAGAATCTTGGCAGCAGTTGGTCATTGGAGTAGGCATTACCACAGCGGCCTGGATCATTACAGCCTATATTACTACCCCTACAAGCATGACCGTACTTATAAATTTCATTAACAAAGTACAACCAGGAGGACCGGGATGGAAAAAAATCATAAAACAATCAAAAACCGAAGGCCTTTATGTGGAAAATGCAAAAGGACCATGGAAGGTACCTATTGGAATAATTTGTATGATTTTCGGTACGATAGCGATCTATTCATTTCTTATGGGCACAGGACTGATTTTATATGGGCGCCTTTTAATTGGAGGTGGCTTAATTGGCTTATCAGGTCTTTGTATTTTTGGCCTTACAAAATTATGGCCGAGATTAACTTCTTAAAAATAGGAATTCGAATTTTTTATCATAAAAAAGCCTGATTCTCAATGAGAATCAGGCTTTTGGTGATCCGCCTGGGGCTCGAACCCAGGACCCACGCCTTAAAAGGGCGTTGCTCTACCAGCTGAGCTAGCGAATCGTTAAATTGCATTAATAAATTAGACTTTTAGGAACGTCTACCTTAAAATTGCGGTTGCAAAACTACGTAGCTTATTCTCAAAATACAACCATCAAATATGTTTTTTAGAATATTAATTTCATTTTCTCTGTTGACTTGTTTTTTCACTGGAAAAAGTAATGATCTCGACAACACAAATACTGCCGATAGCCTATTCAAATCGAAAAAATATACGGAAGCATTCAGCATTTATAGCGAAATATACGATCAAGGATATGCGTCTCCGGCCATGTTAGCGAAAATGGCTTTTATCAAAGAGGGGTTGGGCAATTACACCGAAGCGCTCTTTTATCTCGATAATTATTATAAAAAGACTTCCAACAAAAAAGTACTGGAAAAAATGAGTGAACTCGCTGAAGAAAATGATCTCTCAGGATATGAGTTTTCAGATTACAAGTTCATGATTAATAACCTTAATAAATATGACGACCTTTTGATCATGGGGTTTCTGGCTTTGTCACTCCTCACACTGGCAATCATCTATTTTAAATCCCCAAAGGGCAGCTCAGCCATTCCGTGGGTAATGCTTCAGATTTTTCTTTTGCTTCCCGCAGTGCTGCTAATAAATGGCTTTTTTAATGAGAATGAAGCCATCATCAAACAAGACCAGACAGTTTTGATGCAAGGTCCATCTGCGGGCTCAGAACCAATTGAATTAATATCAAAAGGCAATAAGGTGAAAATCTTAGAATCAGACGTGATTTGGACTAAGATCATAACCGGAGATACAGAAGCTTACATTCGTTCAAACAGATTGTTAAAACTGATGTAAACAAAAAAACCGATTCTCTCGAATCGGTTTTTTAATATCAAATATCATTTGTGATTACATTACTGACTTCACAGTTTTAATAATTCTAGCTGCTACTTTGTATGGATCAGCATTAGAAGCTGGTCTTCTATCTTCAAGATATCCACTCCATCCTTTGTTTTTTGTATAAAGAGGAATTCTAATTGAAGCACCTCTATCAGATACTCCATAAGAGAAATCATGAATAGAAGCTGTTTCATGCTTACCAGTCAATCGCTGATCGTTGTAAGCACCATAAACTTCAATATGTTCTTTAACTACACCTCTGAACGCTTCACATACTTTTTCGATCTTCTCTTTAGAAGCTGCCGTTCTTGTATAAGTGTTTGAGAAATTGGCGTGCATACCTGAACCATTCCAGTCAGTCTTGCCTAGTGGCTTAGGATGGTACTCAATGTACAAACCATATTGCTCAGAAAGTCTTTCCATCAAATATCTTGCGACCCAAACCTGATCACCAGCCGACGAAGCACCTTTAGCAAATATTTGCCATTCCCACTGTCCTGCAGCTACTTCACCATTTGTACCTTCTACATTCAAACCAGCAGCGATACAAAGATCAAGATGCTCATCTTTGAAGTCTCTACCGAAAACATTCTGTCCACCAACACCACAATAATATGGTCCCTGTCCTTGTAGTGGAGCTCCACCAGCAGGGAAACCAACAGGCAATTTAGTTTCTGGATCCATTAGGAAATATTCCTGCTCGAATCCGAACCAGAAATCATCATCTGCATCATCAATAGTTGCTCTTCCATTAGATACGTGAGGCGTACCATCTGCATTAAGCACTTCCGTCATTACAAGATATCCATTTTCGATAGCAGGATCAGGACAGATAAAAACTGGTTTCATGATACAGTCGGAAGAACCACCTTCTGCTTGCTCAGTCGAAGATCCGTCAAATGACCAGTCATCACAATCTTCAAGCTTTCCACTGAAATTGTCAACAACTTTTGTTTTACTTCTTAGCGATTGGGTCGGCTTATATCCGTCCAACCAAATGTACTCCAATTTTGATTTAGACATTTTTTTAGGTTTATATTTTGTAAGTTAAACAAGTGTGACTCAGGCAACCTAAGTCGTTTTAATAGGTTCTGTAATTTTCAAATTTTTGAGCAAAAAAATAAGTATACAGTATTATTTTTTTGATTGTATTGCCAATTTCATAAAAATTTTAACAAATCATTGGCAATGGAAATAAACAGGCAAAGTCCACTCACGGCTGAGTGGACTTTGACAATTTATTCAATGATATCTTAAATTAGAATGCATAAACAGCAGCTACCAAGAAAGAAGCAAGAGATCCTTGTGGCGCTTTTCCAGCCTCCGGTACAACGATATCTTGCGAATACATGTCAACTCTGAATTCTGGAATAAAAGTCAATGCTCCCACTGTATAGTTAGCAGAAAGAGTCAAATCAATTACGCTTTCGTCCGTTGCAAATAATCCTAAACCTTGATCTTGGAAATACTCACCCCTGATTCCCATTGAGAAATCATCAGAGAATGAATTTTGAAGATAAAGCGCTCCACCAGCAAACAAGTCATTGTTGAATGTTGCGTTGATACCCAAGTACATTGCGTCAGATAGATCAAATCCACCAGTGTAGTCAATTTGGAAATAGTTATCGCTGAACAATAGATTCAAGTACTGGCCACTGATTCCAAATTGTGCACCACCGTAATAATGGTTTGTTGGGTTGAATTCAGTAATATCAGTATTGTTGAAAACACCCAACATTAAACTAGCATCACCCAAAGCAATATCAGCTTTCAAACCACTATGTGAGAATGGTCCGTAAGAGAACATGTATGAAGTAGAATAGTTGTAATTCGCAGTTGGAGAGATTACTTCATAACCTAAGAAAGTGTTGAAGTTACCAATGGTGAATGTTACTGACTCAGTTGCATTCCAATAAGCATACAATTGATTTACTATTGCCGAGTTTCCTGGTATATCACCAATTCCATCACCATCCACATCAACAGACGAACCGAAAACAGCTTCATCACCTCTTGGACCAAATACCATATCAGCAACGAAACCTGATTTCTCTCCTTCTAATGAAGTAACAAGGTTGAACATACCTAATGAAAATCCAGGAAGATTAGCAAAAGATGTACCTGGATGAATCCATCCGTCAGCTGCAGCATCATTTGATGCATTCAAATTAGCTCGGTAATAAGTATCAATCGACCCGCTGAAAGAAAGAGTTGGACCTTCTTCGTCCTGTGCATTTACATTAACAGAAACTACCGTCAATAGAAGCGCGAAAAGCGCAGATTTAAATACATTTGTAAAATTTTTCATGTGTTATAAGTTTTAGTTTTTGACTGCCACATGGAATTTGCATTAGCTGTTTCAACTTATCGTTGAATTGGCATTGCTCATTTCAAAGGCATTTCTTGATTGAAAATGTTTTTGAAAAATGTTTAAGTAGCCTCTGATCGTATGAGTTTCCCGACCTATAGATCAGAGGCTTTTTTTATTTTGAGATTTGAGAATTATTCGGTGATGATTGTATAACCTCTGATACCGTGCTCATGGCTATCCAATCCTTCTTTTTCATGCTCTTCTGATACTCTGATTCCCATTGTGAATTTCAATACATAGAAGATGATGAGTGCACTGATGAAAGCAGCAGCTCCACAAGCAACAACACCTATCAACTGAGCCATGAAAGTATGGTCAGGATTTGTAGAGAAGATACCTACTGCAAGTGTTCCCCAGATTCCACATACAAGGTGAACAGAAACTGCACCTACTACGTCATCTAATTTAAATTTGTCCAAAGTAACTGCTGAGAAAACAACGATGATACCAGCGATGAAGCCGATAAGAAGCGCATTCATTGGCTCAATTGAATCAGCACCAGCTGTGATACCAACAAGACCAGCAAGAATTCCATTAAGAACCATACCTAAATCAAGTCTTTTGAACATTAAGTATCCTCCAAGGAATCCACCAAGTCCACCAGTACAAGCAGCCAAAGAAGTAGTAACCAATACGAAAGACACAGCTCCTGGATCAGCAGATAATACAGAACCTCCGTTGAAACCGAACCATCCTAACCAAAGTAGGAAAACCCCGATTACAGCCAAAGGCACAGAAGAACCTGGCTTGTCAATTACTTTACCATCTACATATTTTCCAAGACGTGGACCTAGTACCATGATACCAGCTAGTGCTCCCCATCCGCCTACAGAGTGAACAAGTGTAGAACCAGCGAAATCGTAGAATCCTAGTTCAGAAAGGAATCCACCACCCCATTGCCAGCTACCAATGATTGGATAAACGATACCCACAAAAACTACTGTGAAGATCATATAAGCTCCAATTTTGATACGCTCAGCCACAGCTCCTGATACAATAGTAGCAGCTGTTGCAGCGAACATGGCCTGGAACAAGAAATCTGTCCAGTAAGTGTAACCTCCTCCAGCGTATTCTGAAGTCACATCAGCAGTAGACATAGATTCAATGCCAAAACCTGCAAAACCTAATATCCCATTGAATTCACCAGGATACATCAAGTTAAACCCACAGATGAAGTAGGTTAGGATACCGATAATCGGAGTTAAAGTATTCTTGAAAAGAATATTAACTGTGTTTTTTGCTTGACCAAAGCCAGTTTCAACACCCGCGAAACCTAGGTGCATAATGAAAACTAAAGCTGTAGCCAACATCATCCAGATGTTATTTGCCGTCAACAAGTTGAAGGCCACATCCGAAGCTAGATCAGCTTGAGCTACTGCTTCTACAGCACCCTCAGCCGATGGCATCATTAAAAGGTTGGTGATCATGTTCATAAATTTCAAATTTAATTTTGTTGAAAAAAACCTTTGGTTAATAATATGTCGTCACATATTTGTTTCGCCAAATAAAGATAATGTTTGAACCCTCTCAAAATTATCGTTTCATTTTTTTATCCGTTTTCTTAGAGAATCAATTGGTGGAAGGTCGGTTTTTTTGAAATAATGATAATGAAAATTCAATTATTTTATCAATTCAATTTCTTACTTCAATTGCAGGTATCTCTGACAAGAGAGATTGTAAAAATTCAAGTTTTCCATTTTTTGAATTGAAATATGGAGTTTTCATTAAATATTTTTCAAAAATCAGAATGAATTGCAAAATATTCTCTCTGTCATTACAAATTAGAGTAGTGTTTTATGGATTCTTTACGAATATGCTAAAACGAAGCATTTTCATTTGGCAATTTGAACCCAGAATGGGTTTTGAATCAAAAGTTATGGTGGTTTGGGCCATTTGATTATCTAAATAGCAAAAGAGTTGAAGGACGATTCAAACTACTTGAGCATAGTCAAATACCCCTTGTAATTGGTTCTGCTATATTGGATTAAATAAAAATAGGTTCCTGTTGGGTGATTGCCACCAGTCCAGCTAAAATTACGATCCTTACTCTCGAAGACTGTTTTCCCACTCCTATCCTGAATAACAATGAACTGGAATGAATCTTCGCAATTATCATTAGGGAGATTTCTTCTTCTGTCGTCAAATCCTGATAGTTTAAAAACATTATTCCAATTATCCCCATTTGGCGTAAAGACATCCGGCGGATCAAAATTCACGAAGCTTTCACGCGTCTCATATATTTCAAAGCTCAATCTCATTGTATCCAAGCCATTGATTGGGCAGTTATTGTCAGTGGCTAATAAATAAAGATCAAAACTGCGACTGGTTTCCCCAAGCTCCAAAAGGTTGCATTCAGGAGTCCATGTCAAAAGTGAACTAATACTACCATTTCCCTTTGCTGATTCAAATTGAAGGGTATTTGAATTTGGTCTTCGAAACGAATCATAAAATCCAAGTGTAATCTCCTGATCTGATTCCTCGTCAGAAACCATGATTTCCAATTCAAAATCAGTATTCACTTCGATTTGATAGTTCCTCGGAATAGGTTGAAAAACAGGAGCGTTGTTTTGAGGTAAATTTATCTTAATCAACACCTCCAACGTATCGTAGTTAGTAATATGACAGATATCATCGTCCTCAGCGAGGAAGTAAAATTTATATTCATCTTTTGCCAGAATATTAATTTCGCTACATTGAGGTGTCCAAGAAAACTCTTCAGATAATGTGCCCAACCCTTGTCCATTTTGAAAAGTCACCCCCAAATTTTCAGGATCAAAACCATCTCCAATCATCCTTAATGAAACAGGGTCATTATCTAGATCCTCTACAGTAATTTCAAAGGTCAATTTTTCACCAAACTCAATTTCTAAATTATTTGAGCTTGATGACATGATTTCAGGGTTGGTGTTGCCAGGAAGAAACGCATTCAAATCAACCCATTCAATCACAGGATTTTCACTTTCACATTGGTCATTATCTTCTGCTATGATACCAATTGTAAAATTTTGCTTATCTGATAAATCATAAGTGTTACAATCCACTTCGAAAGTGAAAGTTCCAGCTACTCTACCTGGTTCATTTACATTGATCTGAAAAAACATACCTCGCTCTTGTGGAGTGAGCACATCAGAGTAAATCAAAGAAAGATCAATGAAATCATTTTCCGCATCAATTGCTTCGAAATCGAAGGTGATTTTATCACCATTAGGCACATTATATACATCTTGGATTGGAGACAAACTCACGTTGGTATTTGGTGGGGGTTCTATCTGCAATGTCATCCTTACTGTATCCAGCTGTGGTAGTGGACAAATATCATCCTCTACAATAAAGTCTACTACAAATGGACGATCTCCAGTTGGGGGACAATCTGGAGCGCAAAATTCTATCAAAGCTTCATTTCCAAGACCAATTGTGTATTTCAAATCTTTTAAAATTTCATATTCACCATTAAAACTTACTGGATCTGCTCTGAAACTTACTTTTTCACCCTGCATCACATTTGTTACTTTGAAATAGAAGCATTTGTCATCTTCAACCGCATACTTTAATGTATCAACTCTAGGATCAAACGTTTCATTTCCTGGAATCACAATATCTAGAGAAGGCGGTGGTGGTGGCTTACAACCATCAATCACGAGCATTTGAAAATCGCGCTGCACTTCACCGATTTTTACAGGCACGCCAGTCACAGCATCATCGCGCCATTCTTCCACTACCACTGAGAAAACATAAAGCCCTCTGGTCTTAGGGTTTACCGTAAGTAAACCTCTGCTACTAATCCCGAGGGCCGGTGATCCCGGTATCACATTGTCAATATCAAAACCCTGCGCCCATCTGATTTCAAGTTTAGGCTTTGGATCAGGTAAAGGAGCCGGATTATCGCGATTTGCATTTTTGGTTCCCAAAGGAACCGCCATTCTATATACAAGGGAGTCGCCATCAGGATCCTGTCCTATAAAACTGGTGTAAAACAGCTGACCTACACAAGCGTAATCACTTAGAGGCTTGTTTAATATAGGTGACGAGTTTATGAAAGGCTGACCATTTTTATAAAGCGGCGGTATATCCAGAATGTATTGCATCCCAGCTCCTCCTGAGTTTAATATGTTGACCACATTCGCATTTCTGCAGCATCTATCCCATGTGATATAATATCCCTCCTCATCTGCAAATTCCTTTGGATCCAGCTCAAAAGTAGCAGACCAGACAACCCGTGTAGTTTGCAATTCTTCTATCGAGCAATCAACATTGGTATAAAATACCTCAGTCTGATCTTCAAACAGAAGACGCAAGTTTGATATACGCTCATTGTCTTTATTGGAAAATAAAGCCACTGTTACATTCTGCTCAACAACACTATTGATATCTTGATTCTCATCACGATATTGGATCAGCCTGATTTTATACACTCCTGGTGAGATAGTAATGAACTCAATCTCACCACCCACGATATGAGCAGCATTTACTGTCATCCAACTCAGCACCAATATCAAAAGAGAGACAAGTCTTTTCATTCGTCAGGAATATACCTTAGTAAACATTCAGGAATCGCATCACCCCACTATATTTGGATGGCAATTCATAATTTAAGCCAAAAAGCATCATTGTAAAGTTATTGAAAAGCGTCTGATAATGTTCTTTCAAATATTTGAAAACACTAAGTTCAATTTCATTTATATATGAATAACTGAGATTACGATAATTGTTCTAATCCAATTAGAATTATATAGCTATCGAAACGGATAAGAAAAATGAAATTAATTTGACAACTTATTCACAGGAATAGGAATGGTGTAAATCACAACAATCCGCTTCGGTTTATAATATCGCAATTTCAAGATTGTAAAATCCGATACGCTTTTTGTGGGTGAAATACGATTGGTTTTGTTGAACATTCATAACGTCTATCACAAACTAATTGTACAAACAATTCGTAATTTTGTGGAATATGAGGCAGAATACAATTGTTGAGAAGGTTGAGATCATCGGAATCTCAGCAGAAGGTAAAAGCGTTGGGAAACAAGATTCAAAAGTTTATTTTATAAATCAAGGTGCTCCAGGGGATATTGTAGATATTCAAATAACCGGGAAAAAGAAACGATTTTTTGAAGGTGTGATCACACATTTTCATCAAAAGTCCACAAATAGAGTTGAGCCATTTTGCGAACATTTTGGTGTCTGTGGCGGATGCAAATGGCAACACATCAATTACGAAGCACAACTCAAATTCAAGCAAGAGCACGTCACGGACAATCTAAAGAAGATCTCTAAAATTGACAACCTGCCTGAGATTATGCCTATTTTAGGTTCATCTGAAACACAGTTTTACCGAAACAAACTCGAATTCACCTTTTCTGATTACAGATGGCTGACCCGAGAACAAATCGATAGTGGTATCGAATATTCAAAAAATGCACTTGGCTTTCACGTACCAAAGAGATTTGACAGAATATTGGACATAGAAAAATGTTGGCTGCAGAATGATCCGTCGAATGAGATCCGGTTGGCGGTGAAATCGTTCGCCAAAGAAAATGATTTGAGCTTTTTCAATTTGAGAAATCAAACTGGCTTGTTGCGTAATTTGATTATTCGTACAACGACTACTGGCGATTTGATGGTTCTGGTTCAGTTTTTCTACCAAGACTCAAAAAATGAAAAGCTCCTTGATTTTCTGAAAAACAAATTCCCACAAATCACTTCGCTTCAATACATCATCAACGGCAAAGGCAATGAGACCTTCTATGATTTGCCTGTGCATCTATATCATGGTGAAGCATTCATAACAGAACAGATGGAAGGTCTTCAATTCAGAATTGGACCAAAATCTTTTTACCAAACCAATTCAAAGCAGGCTTATGAATTATACAAGGTTGCAAGAGAATTCGCAGGACTTACAGGCGATGAAGTAGTGTATGATTTATATACAGGCACAGGTACAATTGCCAATTTTGTCGCAAAAAACGCAAAAAAAGTGATTGGCGTGGAATCAGTTCAAGATGCAATCATAGATGCAAGAAAAAATTCTGAATTAAACAATATTCATAACACCACATTTCTCGCTGGAGACATGAAAGATATGTTTACGGAAGCTTTTGTGAAAAAACATGGACAGCCAGACGTAATTATCACAGACCCTCCTCGAGCTGGCATGCATGATAAGGTGGTGGAAATGCTGAACAGAATAAAACCTGCTAAGTTGGTATATGTAAGTTGCAACCCTTCCACACAAGCGCGAGACCTGGAGCTGCTAAGTGAATCATTTGTAGTACAAAAAATCCAACCTGTCGATATGTTTCCTCAGACACATCATGTAGAGAATGTGGTGTTATTAATTGCCAAATAATCATGCAAAACGACCCAACTCTTAACCCAAAATATCTAGGTAAAATATCAACTGATTTTGTGAAAGTTTCTGAATATCTGAAGGAGGCCTCTTACATGATCAGGAAGCAGGGTTTTTCAAAATATCCGATATTCCCAATGTCTCAAGAAGACATCCCAATAGGTCAGCTACTTTACGAGGCAGGTAAATTGGAAAACGAATGGAATTATTACGCCTCAATGATGGAGGAATTTACGCAGCGCAAATTAATTGAAAATGAAGAGGTGTTTACTGAAGCCTATAAAGATGCCGATGAATTTTGCTGCTTATTTGTAGTGGATAAGGAATTCACAAACTTCCTCTTCATTCCTTATCCGGAAGATTAATATTGAAAATTTAAGTTGAACTAATTATTATTAAACATGGAAGAACAAGTAGTAGAAGGAGTAACCCAACAAGTAGACAAAGTAATAGATATCTCAGCCATGCTTATGGGCTATCTAATGGATTATGGTCCAAAAGTAATTTTAGCCATCCTCACTCTGGTAATCGGGCTTTGGGTTATCAATGCAGTGACACGCACATTGGGTAAAATAATGACCAAAAGAAATTTTGACCCATCTCTTACACCATTCCTCAAAACACTTTTCAACATGATGCTGAAGGTGATGCTTTTCATTTCCGTTTTCAGCATGGTGGGCATTGAAGTAACCAGCTTCATTGCTGTTCTTGGTGCAGCAGGTTTGGCAATTGGTTTGGCACTCCAGGGAACCCTTCAAAATTTCGCTGGTGGGGTGATCATCTTACTTTTGAAACCATTCAAAGTAGGTGATGTGATTGACGTAAAAGGTTACCTGGGAACTGTCAAATCCATTCAGATCTTCTATACATTGATCAATACTTTTGATAAAAAACTTATTTACATGCCAAATGGTAGTTTGGCAAACTCCGATCTAACCAATCTATCTCAGGAAGAAGACAGAAGATCGGACTGGATGTTTGGAATCGCCTATGGCGATGATTCTGACAAAGCCAAAGAAGTATTGGCTAAGTTGATTGCAGAAGATGAGCGAATTCTAAAAGATCCTGAACCATTTATAGCGATGCATTCACTGGGCGATAGTTCAGTGAATTTCGTGGTTAGGGCATGGACCAAAGCGGCTGATTTGTGGCCTGTACATTTCGATATGAATGAAAAAGTTTATAAAACCTTTGCCAAGGAAGGACTCAACATTCCATTTCCACAAATGGATGTGCACGTTCACAATCAAAAATAATTTTAGGAAATTTCAAATGATGAAAAGTCTGTGCTATCACGCAGACTTTTTTTATGCCTGAGAGATTATTTTGACTTGGATACAGTTCGAGCACTCGCAATGATGACAGTAACTAAAATGAGTAAGCCGCCAATATAAGTACGGTCGGCTGGCACCTCTGATAACACTACAAAGCCTATGATGGTACCCAACAATGGTGTAAGTGCACTAATGATACTAACCGTACTTATACTGAAATACCTGAAACTCAACACAAATAAGGTATGCCCTGCTGCTGTTGTAAACAGCCCTAAAATCAATAAAGGTTGCCAGCTTGCACTGATTAATTGGCCTTTTTCAAAATCAAGAAAGAAGAAAACGGGCCAAAACAAAGCGGTAATTATCAAAAGCTGATAAAACATAAGCGTAACACCTGATTGGTCAGAAATCTGTTTTTTCAAAAGAATGTTGCGAATAGAATATGTCACTGCTGAAAATATACCGATAATGATTCCTAGTGTGAAATCATTTTTAACGCTAAATTCGGGTGCGAGCATGGCCACTCCAGCAAAAGCTATTAGCCCCAAGATCAAACTGCTTTTTTCAAATTTGACTTTAAGCATCAGCGGCTCCAGCAAAGAAGTAATAACCGGATAGGTGAAAAGTGACAACATGCCAACAGCTACGCTTGAAAGCTTCAAAGCGTAGAAATAGGAAATCCAATGTATGGCTAGAAAGATGGAACTTGTAAACAACAGCCAGAAAGATTTCCCTCGTCCTATCCTCATTCCAAAACCACCAAATCTCAAAACAAGATATAAGGCAACTGATCCGATTGCACATCGGATCCAGATTATAACTGGAACAGGCAGGTCAATATATCGCCCCAATGTGCCAGAACTGGACATAATCAAGATTGCCAGACCAAGCTGTAAAAATTGTGAGCCTTGATTCATTTCCGAAAGTTAGTTTTTCTTCAGTCTTTAAAGGTTTTCAATCCAAACTTCTTATCCCGTATTTAAGTTTGTATGCTATGCTCAAAATTGCCTGGTCACCAATTTACAATCATCCATTACCACCAAAACATCGTTTTCCTATGCGGAAATACGATCTCTTACCTGAGCAACTCATACATGAAGGAACTATTTCATCTGAAAATCTTTTCAGCCCAAAATTGTTGTCAGAAAATGACATTCTCACAGTGCACCATCGAATATATTGGCAGAAACTAAAAACAATTAGTCTTAGTAAAGCGGAAATAAGAAGGAGTGGTTTTCCAGTCACTGATGATTTGATAATCAGAGAAAGAATCATCGCCGAGGGAACAATTGAAGCGGCTATTTATGCAAAGAGGTTTGGTGTTGCCATGAATATTGCGGGTGGAACCCATCACGCTTACACGGATAGGGCCGAAGGTTTTTGTTTGCTCAATGATCAGGCAATTGCTTCAAGATATTTACTAAATCATGGACTCGCTAGGAGGATATTGATCGTAGACCTGGATGTGCATCAAGGAAATGGAACAGCAGAAATATTCCAAAACGAACCATCGGTGTTCACATTCAGCATGCATGGAGAAAAGAATTATCCCATGAAAAAGGAAACATCAGATTTGGATGTTCCCCTTGCTGATAAAACGGAAGATGCTGAATATCTAAAACTTTTGGATTTTCACCTGAAAAGCATTTTGGACATGTTCCAACCAGATTTTATGTTTTTTCAGGCGGGTGTTGATATTTTGGAAAGTGACAAACTGGGCAGACTTGCATTGACCCTGAACGGATGCAAGAGCCGTGATCAAATGGTTCTTTCAATAGCTAAAAATAAGAATATCCCTATTGTGGTGTGTATGGGTGGCGGATATTCTGAAGATATCAGGATAATTCTTGAGGCGCACGCCAATACATTTAGGCTGGCGCAGGATATGTTTTTTTGATAGCGACAATCAGGACAACTATGGTTACAGTCTTTTATTAATTTTCAAAAACCATAGAAAACAAAGGAATACCTTCGCGAAATAGTTGGATTTATAGAATTAGAAGATGGATAGAGATTACGACCGCATTATACAGGAAATACATCAGGAGCTGGCTGATTTTGAAGATGATGGAAAAGTGGCTGATTATATCCCCTACCTTGCTCAAATTGATAGAAACAAGTTTGGAATTTGCCTTACAACCTTAGATGATCAACAACACAAAGTAGGTGACGCGGATGAGAAGTTTTCTATCCAAAGTGTTTCGAAGGTTTTGTCTCTTGCCATGGTTTTTAGCCAATTGGATGATAAAGTTTGGGATCGGGTAGACGTGGAACCATCTGGCAATGGTTTCAACTCAATCATTCAACTTGAATATGAAGACGGCTATCCAAGAAATCCATTTATCAATGCGGGTGCCATTGTCATTGCTGATATGCTTGTGAGCATGCTAGATAATCCTAAAGTTGAGTTTCTAGAATATGTTCGTGGGTTATGCAGCAATGATGACATAAATTATAATGAGCAAGTCGCATTGTCTGAAAAGAGTGTCGGCCATGCAAATTCATCTTTGGCATATATGATGAAAGCCAAGGGAAATTTGGTGAATAGTGTAGAAGAAGTTCTTGATTTTTACTTCTGGCAATGCTCAATTGAAATGACCTGCATTGAACTGTCACAAACCTTCCTAAATTTTGGAGAAACAGACATACCATTTGGTTTTGGCAAATACATGCTCACAGCTAGCCAATCTAGAAGAATGAATGCATTGATGCTAACCTGTGGATTTTACGATGAATCTGGTGAATTTGCATTCGAGGTTGGACTACCTGGAAAAAGTGGTGTCGGTGGAGCAATTGTGGCAATCAATCCTTTAAGATATTGTGTCAGTGTTTGGAGTCCGCCTTTGAATAAAAAAGGTAACTCAAATAAAGGCATGAAAGCCCTTGAAATGTTAACAACAAAACTAGGCAGATCAATTTTCTAAACTCTATTCACGAAAATCCTGAAAAAAGAGAATTTCATCAAATCTCCCCATTCCACTCCGCGTAAAACTGCCTTAGATACAGCTCCATAAATTGATGACGCTCCTCTGCTATTTTTCTTCCTGATTTTGTATTCATTCGATCCTTCAATAGCAATAGCTTTTCATAAAAATGATTGATCGTAGGTGCAGTACTTTTCTTGTACTCTTCTTTGGTCATGTTCAGATTGGGTGGAATCTCAGGATTGTAGATCTCCCTATTTTTGAAACCTCCATAATTGAAAGTTCTGGCAATCCCTATCGCACCAATCGCATCCAGACGATCCGCATCCTGGATTACATCCAACTCTGGTGACTTGAAACTTTGCTTTTGATTACCTCCTTTAAAAGAAATATTCTCAATGATCGCCACCACATGATCTATCACTTGTTGATCCACTCCCACTGAACCAAGAAATGCTTTCGCCTTTTGTGGACCGATGCTTTCATCACCTCCGTGAAATTTACTATCTGCAATATCATGGAGTAATGCTCCCAATTCCACAACTAACAAATCGACCTTTTCCTCTAATGCGATGTTTTTGGCCAACTTCCAAACACGCTCAATGTGCCACCAGTCATGTCCTCCTTCAGCATTTTGCAATTGATTTTTTACGAAAATTATGGTTGCCGAAATCAGCGAATTTTCTTGCTCTGTGTTCAATGTGGTGTTTATTTGAAAGCCAGTATCAATACAAATACTCAAAAGCGCTATGATAAAATCCGCGATTTTGCATGTCGCCGATTAGTTTATCAAAGAAATTGTTAGAACTTAATGTGGCTGAATCACCAACCATCATCAAAAGATATCGTGCACGTGTCATGGCCACATTCATGCGACGAATATCTCCTAAAAAGCCGATTTCACCATTTTCATTGCTTCGCACCAAGGACATCATTATTACATCACGTTCTTGCCCTTGAAAGGCATCAACAGAATTGATTGTGATATTCCCCTGAAGTTCTTTATGCCATGCATAATGCATGGTTTTAGCGTTTAGCAGCTCGGTCTGAGCCTTGTATGGAGCTATAATTCCAACAGACAATTGCGCGAACAAACCTTCATTTTCAGTGATGAGCTGATCCAACCTTTGAAGCACAAATTGAGCCTCTTCTTCATTGTAGGTAGAGAGCGTTTCAATATTTTTCTTTTCTTCATAGCCACAACCTGCGGTATCAATAAAAGATACTGGGAAATCAAAAAGTTGACGTCTTTGGTTGATCAATTCGCCTGATTTTAGTTTTCCTCCGTAGAAAAAATCATTTGAAAAAGTCATGATTTGGGGATGCATTCGATACTGCGTTTCCAGCATTGTATCAATCTGATAAGCCTTGATCGTTCTTTCGAAAATGGTATCCGCCAATCCGCCCTTTTCTGCCTCTTTGGACTTTACAGTTGGTGGGAGCTGCCAATGATCTCCAGCCATGATGACCTTTTGGGATCGCATCAACGGAATCCATGATGCTGGCTCCAGCGCCTGAGAGGCTTCATCTATGAACACAGTTTTAAATTGCCTGTTGTGCATATAACTATTATTGGCGCCCACCAAAGTACAGGCGATCACTTCAGCTTTATTGAGCTCATCAAAAATCATATGCCCTTCAAGCAGCTTCGCCTCCTCTCTCAGATTTCTTGACTCATCAAGCATCAACCTCCGCTGTTCACGCTCTATTCGGCCAAAATTTCTTTTGTATTTCATCCCAATCGAACGCATTTCTTCAGACTTCTTCCTCAGCTCTCGAAGCATTTTGGAATCGGAATGTTGTGAAAGGCGTGCATCCATTGTCGTGCTGATAACCGCCTCGGTGACCCTTGCCGGATGACCAATTCGCAATACCCGTGTACCCTGTTCTGTTAATTTCTCAGCCAATAAATCAACGGCAGCATTACTTGAAGCGCAGACGAGCACCTGCTTTTCCTCAGATACTTTATCACGAATGGCTTGTACGAGTGTGGTAGTTTTTCCTGTTCCGGGTGGCCCATGTACCAGCGCAAGATCCTGAGCTTCACGCACCCGATTCAACGCATGATTTTGACTTTCATTCAATCCGGGAAATGTGATTGGATGTTTTGAAACGAAATGTGGTTCAGCATCACCAAGTAGAATCGGCATCAACTCAAACACCCTTCCTGTAGTGGTTTTGGAAAGCGTTTTTACCGTTTTTTCCATTTCCTCATAGGTGCTTTCATCAAAAAGCAAATTCACTCCCAACTTGCCATCATCTATCCAATCGGGCGGCTCTTCACTGTTGAGCATCAGCGTCATCTTGTGCTGATTCATCCGCATCACAATGCCAGATGCAGACAATAATTTTTTATCATCCTGCAAAAACAAACTAACAGATGATCCAGCTTGAAATAAATGACGCTGATCCAGACCTGAAGTTCTTTCTATCTGGAAAACCCATTTCTCTCCGGTTCCTAAATATGATTGATTGATTGAAACCGGAAACCAGGTTACTCCATCCTTCTTTCTATCCTGAAGCGAGCGATTATTGATTTTAGCTTCGTATTGTTTCCTATCCTCCTCTCTCTCAATTTTTATTAATCTGAGAAGATTCAGAAAGTGGTCCGTATACTTCATAGACTACTTTCTAAGATATTTTTGTATGGTGGATTTTAGCGAGTCTTTGTCTGCAGATATCTGCGGATCGCTATAGATTTTTAGTAAGAGTTCGAGAAGCACATCTTCACTGTAGCCAAGTTTGCTGGCAAGTTTGGCACAAAAACTAAGCTCTTCTTTATATAGTCGCCCATCGATTTTCATCAATTTCACAATGCTGTAGATATACTCGTACTTTTCATCATTAGAGAGCGTATCCAGATCCTCAATCAATGTAGGATCTTCAAAGCATGCGCTGATATCATCAGAAGACATACCATTAGCCTTACCAATTTGTTTGATCAAATCGATTTCATCCTGAACTACAACGCCATCTATTTTGGCTAGTTGTACCAGTAAATTCAGGTGTGTCCTGGACATATTTGTAGAATTCCCTTCGATAATCTTATATGTTTTAGGCGGAACTATCGGATTAATTACTAAACTTAGTTTAAAAACTGAGATGAACAAAATTATAACAAAACAAGGTATTGACAAGTGAATTTTCTGGCACATCTATACTTGTCTGGTGACAATGATCATGTGATGGTGGGAAATTTCATTGGTGATTTCGTGAAGGGTAAGGATTTTGAGTTATATGACAATGAAATCAGGCAAGGCATTTTACTTCACAGGGAAATCGACAGCTACACTGATTCACACGACATTGTAAAAGAAAGTAAAAAGCGACTACAGCCACAATTTCGCCATTATGCCCCCGTAATAGCAGATGTTTTTTATGACCATTTCCTCTCGGCCAACTGGCATAACTATTCGGATATTCCTTTGATAAAATACACGGAAGATTTTTATGAATTGACAGATAATTACAAAGAAATAATCCCTTTTGCAGCCAATAACATGCTGAAATATATGCGGTCAGGAAATTGGCTTTATAACTATCAACATGTGGAAGGCATCCATCAGGCGCTTTCCGGAATGTCAAGAAGAACTAAATTTGATTCAAAAATGGAATTGGCATCCAAGGAATTAAAATTGAATTACGAAGCATATTATGCTGAGTTTGCAGCCTTTTTTCCTGAACTGATTGCACATTCCAAACAATTCTTAAAAGGACTATCATGAAGGAATTAATATTTGTTGGATTAGGTGGGTTTTTGGGAAGTATATCACGCTATGGTCTGGCCCTGTTTGCAATCAAAAATTTTTCAGGTTATTTCCCAACTGCTACGTTTATAGTCAATCTGGCTGGCAGTCTGATAATTGGCCTATTAGCAGGGTATTTCCTAAAGCAGCAAAATTCACAAGTTTTGTATTTATTCCTCGTCACAGGTTTTTGTGGTGGCTTCACAACTTTTTCCACATTTTCCCTGGATAATCTCAGATTGATCAAGGAAGAATATTACATGCAATTTTTGATTTATGGATTTGGTAGCTTATTTGGTGGATTGATGCTTTGCGCGGCTGGATTCTGGATTGCACACAAATTACTTAACTAAAAATAACAGAAACTATTCCCAAAAGAGGCTGCTGGATGATAATTGATCAAGACTAAGTCAAGCGCCAGAAATAAGATCGCTGAGTTCAGAGCCATCCTCCATGATCATTTCACATCGCTGACCATCAAGTAAATGATAATCTTCTTTCAAAATAAAATCAGATTTAGCCTTATTAACAGCGTTATTTGATTCTTGTTTGATCTGTTTCCTTTTAATAGCGGCCACAAAATTCTTCACTTCACTGATACTTTTCAGCAACAAAGGTGGCACCAGCATTGGCTTATCATTGTCATCCTTTGCCACCATAGTAAAATAGCAGGTATTCGTATGCTTGACAGAATGTGTTTTTACATTTTCGGCTATTACTTTGATACCAACCACAAGTGATGAATTGCCCACATGATTCACAGTTGCGGTAAGCGAAACAAGTTCTCCAACTTCTACCGGCTGCAAAAACTCAACTTGATCAACAGTTACTGTGACACAATAACTCCCTGCATGTTTACTTGCGCAGGCATAAGCTGCCTTATCCATGAGTGACAGCAAAATACCCCCATGGATTTTCCCTCCAAAGTTGGCATAAGAAGGAATCATGAGTTCGGTCAATATCGTTTTTGAAAAATCTACTGGAAGGGCTTCCATATCAGTCATTTAAATATCCTACCATATCGCCAGTATTTTGTCTGCATTTTTTGATTCGGCGATTCAAAATCAACTTCCAAAATGGTGACCTTGTGAAAATCAATTTGAGATTCACATTCAAGTTATTTGAAAATTGCTCATCAACTGGAATACTACCCGGGATGCCAATGGGTTGAAAAACATATTCAAATCCCATCTTGCGAGTTGCTTCCATTGCACAAGGATTGCCGTAAAGAATGCCGTTCAAGTCATTTTTGAAAATATAATCGATCTGTTTGCGCTTTGGTCGATTTTTATAGGTGTTCATTTCCTTTCGGGAATCCACATTTTCCGTTGGCATATAGTCCCTCAGATTGTCTGTTTTCTTTGTCTGCTGTGCACAGGCAAAATTTAAACAAACAAATGTGGCGGCAGTAAAAATTACTATTGGTACTATCCTGTTCATCAACTGTAAATCTGTGCCTAAGATAAGTTATCTTCTATTAATCCTAATCTACTTCCATGTGCTCTTCTCTCAGATAAGCAATTTTTGATTGCAATGAGCTTTGGCATTGTTAGCCTTATCGGATTGATATAAATATCTTTACGACCGAAAATTTAATATTGACAGATTGAAAAATATTATCAGTTTCCTTCTCAGGAATGTGCCAAGAAAATACCTTCAGCTTGTAAGTCATTACGGATTAGCCATAATGGCCATTTTTTACAAGGGAAATAAAGTCGAATGTCCCGTGTGCAGTTCCAGATTCAGGGTATTTCTTCCCTACGGCAGACAATCACGATCCAATGCACTTTGCCCTTCTTGTCTTTCTCTAGAGCGACACAGATTGATGTGGCTTTATCTGCAACGGGAAACTGACTTTTTTACTAAAAAGGGAAAACTTCTTCACATCGCACCCGAGCATTGTTTTATTGACAGGTTCGAAAAAATTGGAAATTTAGAATACATCACAGCAGACATAGAATCGCCACTTGCCAAGGTAAAAATGGATGCCCATGACATTCCTTTTGATGAGGCTTCTTTTGATATGGTTTTTTGCAATCACGTACTGGAGCATGTGAACGATGATCATCAGGTAATGAGTGAAATTTATCGCGTATTAAAACCAGGCGGCTTGGGAATCTTACAAATCCCACTGTTTTTCCCGCTCATTGAAAAAACCATCGAAGACCCAACGATCAAGGACCCCAAACTTCGTGAAGAGCTTTTTGGCCAGGATGATCATGTGAGGAAATATGGATTAGATTACCAAGATCGACTAAGGGCTGTTGGTTTCAAGGTAGAGGATGATTACACAAAAAAACTCTCCAAAGAGGAATTGCATAAATACGGCATCATGGAATCAGAGATACTCTTCACGGTAACAAAATAGTTGATGCAAGCAATCATTTTAGCAGGAGGAAAAGGCACCAGACTAAAGGAATTGACAGCTGAAATTCCAAAACCGATGATTCCAATTGGTGGCAAACCGATTGTGGAACATCAAATCGATCTGCTGAAAAGATATCATATCGAAAAGATCAAAATTATCGTCAATCATCTAAAAGATCCATTGATCAAATATGTCGGTAATGGAGAAAAATGGGGGGTAAATATCACCTATTTCGAAGAAGAAGTTCCATTAGGAACATCTGGAGCATTTCCCCTATTTGCCGAAGAACTAGAAGATACTTTTCTTGTCATTTATGGTGATGTAATGATGGATCTCGATTTGGATCGATTGCTAGATTTTCATAGTAGAACCAAAGCAGATGCTACGCTTGTCGTTCACCCAAACGATCATCCTCTTGATAGTGATTTGGTAGAAATTGATCGTGAAGCTCGGATTGTCGCTTTTCACTCAAAACCACATCAATCTGATGGCTATCTGAAAAATCTGGTAAACGCCGGACTTTATGTCTTTGATAAATCAATAATAAACGCACTCCCAGGAGCAGTAAAAGGTGATTTTGGAAAAGATATCTTTCCTAAATGGATTCAAAAACTCAAAATATTTGGATACAACACACCCGAATATCTCAAAGATATGGGCACGCTCGATCGGCTGGCAAAAGTGAATGAAGATTTTAGTTCTGGTAAAATCAAAAGAAAAAATCTGCATTTCAAACAAAGAGCCATCTTCCTTGATCGGGATGGCGTATTAAATGAAGACCGAAATCTAATCCACAAACCAGAAGATTTGGTTTTGTTTCCTTACGCAGCAGAAGCTGTGAAAAAAATCAATGCTTCGGATTTTCTAAGCGTGGTTGTAACCAATCAATCTGTAGTCGCACGAAACCTGTGCACAATAGAAGAGTTGGAATACATTCATAAAAAACTAGATTCCGACCTTGGGGCTCAAGGTGCCAAGCTAGACGAATTGTATTATTGCCCTTACCATCCGGATAAGGGATATCCGGAAGAAAACCCGGATTATAAAAAAGAGCATCCCTGGCGCAAACCAGCTCCGGGCATGTTGCTACAAGCTGCTGAAGATTTCAATATCGATTTATCAAAATCGTACATGATCGGTGATCGGCATTCAGATATTTTAGCAGGTAAAAATGCAGGCACGATGACCATTGCGGTGAGATCGGGCCATGGCTACAAAGGAGCAACTGTAGAGCCTGACTATCTCTTTAATAATGTATCCGATGCGGTAAATTTCATCATCGATGATCCTCTGATTGAGACATGTTTTCATATTTTCAATGCGATTGATCACAATAAACCGAATCTCAAAATCATTGCAATTGGTGGCAATTCACAATCAGGGAAATCAACTTTGGCTCGCCGGTTTTCTTCCTTTTTGGATGAATCCAAAATCACAAATAAAATCCTAAACCTTGATCATTTTTTACTCCCAAAAGACGAGAGGGTAAAAGCCAAAGGTGTGATGGAGAGGTTTGACGTAAATCGAATTCGAGAGGAAATTCCCGCCTTGATAAAAGGAAAAACCATCAATCTTCTTCATTACCAGAAAGATCCAAATGCATCAGTAGAAACATTTGGTTTCGAACTAAAAAATGAAGAAGTATTAATAATAGAAGGTATCGTAGCGTTGGGAATACCAGAAATCAGAAGACTTGCAGATTGTGCTGTGTTTATGGATCAAACATTTGAAGGCTACAAAGAAAGATTTTACCATCTTTACGAATGGAAAGGTTTTTCCAAATCTGAAATAGACAATTTGTTTGCGAATCGTGTGATTGATGAATTTGATCCAATCAAAAAAACAAGAGATTTCGCAGACCTGATTATAAACACATTGTGATCCAATGATCATTACAAAAACACCCTTTAGAATAAGTTTCGTAGGTGGAGGATCAGATCTTCCCGACTTTTATCGGGAGCATCCTGGTGCTGTGCTCAGCACTTCCATCAACAAATACATGTATATATCATCTCACAATTTCTTTGAGCATGATAAAATACGACTGAAATATTCCAAAACCGAAACTGTAAAAGGCGTAGATGAAATCATGCATCCCATCTTCAAAGAAGCCTTGAAAATGTTTCAAATAGAAGGCGGTTTGGAACTTTCGTCAATTGCAGATGTGCCTAGCGGAACAGGAATGGGCTCGTCATCTTCATTTACTGTTGGGCTACTACATAATCTTTATGCAATAAAGGGTCAGCATGTTTCCAAGGAGAGACTGGCGCAAGAGGCTTGTCAGATTGAAATTGAAAGACTAGGTGAACCAATTGGCAAACAAGATCAATATGCCGCTGCGTATGGTGGTTTGAATATTTTCAGATTTAATACTGATGAAACTGTCAGCGTAGAAAAAATTTACATGCAGAATCAAGTCTTAACACATTTGGAAGACAATCTGATTATGTTTTACACTGGCTCCCAGCGCAAGGCCAATGAAATTTTGACGGAACAAAAATCTAACACGAAGGAAGCAGACAAAAAAGCTACACTCATCGAGATGACCCATCTGGTTGATGAATTGAAAAACTCTCTCACTTCTGCCAAACTGGACGATTTCGGCAATCTGCTCCACCAAAATTGGCTTTTGAAAAAGAGGCTTGCGTCAAAGATCAGCAATAATGAGATAGATGATGCTTATGAAGTGGCCATGAAAAATGGTGCTTTGGGTGGCAAGCTTCTTGGTGCGGGAGGTGGTGGATTTTTATTGTTTTATTGTGAAAAGGAAAAACAATCAAAACTCATTGAAGCCATGAAAAAATTCAGAAGAATACCTTTCGGAATGGAGCATGAGGGATCAAAAGTTATTTATTTTGGAGATGAAAAGGAATTCTGATGCAGCATTATAAAAATTACACAAATCAGGTTATTGATACGCTTGGAAAAATAGATCATGCTCAGCTTGATGCTGTAAAAGATGCATTGGTCAAAGCCAAAAATTCAGGAAAGAATATCTACATATTTGGGAACGGAGGTAGCGGAGGTACAGCTTCACACATTGCTGGCGACTTCATAAAAGGAGCAAGTTACAAGCAGGAAAATCGCTTTCGGATTATCTGTCTCAATGACAATTTTTCAGCTATTGGTGCGATTTCCAATGACATATCCTACGACCACATTTTCAGTGAGCAGTTGAAAAATTTTGCAGCTGAGGGTGATTTGGTTATCGGCTTATCAGGAAGTGGTAACTCAGAAAACGTAGTTCGGGGATTGGATGAAGCCAAAAAACTAAAAGCCACAACTATCGCCATCTGCGGTTATTCTGGCGGTAGAATTAAAGAAATGGCTGACCTGGTTATTCACATTCCAGTCAATGACATGGAAATAACCGAAGATCTGCATCTGATGGTCTTTCACATGATGAAACAAGCTATCATCAAAGAACAAAATGGATCACTTGATGACATGGGAGAGAAATACATCAGCAGGATGAAATAATCAAAGCGGACTTTCCGGTTCGCCTTCTTTTTTTTCAAAAATCCCATTAGGCTTTCTCAAAACCCAAACGGCAAAGCCATTCTTAAGAAAACCTGCAGCGTATGCAGCAAATTGGGTAACAGTAACTGGGATGCTCAGTAACGCCACTTTAATTGATTTCGATTCGATGGCTGCTCCACGAAATAATAACAAGAAATAAAGTCCTATAGATATTGGCCAAAGTCTGACAAGTTGTTCCGGACAGCTTATTGCTGCAATACCACCAAGCAGATAGATCATAAAAGCCAAGGGAAATAAATGTGTGATTTTTAATTCGCCTGTGTGCATTTGCGACAACATCACCCTTGCAGCTCCAAACCTAAACACCTGCCCGTAAAATTTTGAAAAAGAAACTCTTCGCTTGTGATACACGAAAGCGTTTGGAATTAATCCGGTTTTGTATCCACCAGAGATGATTCTGGCACTCAAATCCATGTCTTCACCAACTGGAAGCATAGCATTAAAACCGCCCAAAGAATGAAATATGTCAGCCCTCAAACCCATATTAAATCCTCTGGGTTTGAATTTGCCAACATGGTTTGCTTTCCCTCTGATCCCACCAGTTGTAAGGACAGATGTCATTGAAAAGCTAATCGCCTTTTGTATATCGCTGAATGAATCATGAGCAGCATCTGGCCCTCCAAAAGCATCATAATCGAATCTATCCAATGCTGCATCCACATATGCAAAATAGGAATCTGGAACAAGTACATCAGAGTCCATAAATATCAAATATTCACCCTTGGCTTGTTTTGCACCCATATTCCTGGAATCGCTAATACCAAGACCTTTTGAATATAACCGTTGAAAATCTAAATCAGGAAATTCTTGCTTGGTGAATAGATCGATAGAACTGAGACCATCCGTTGGGCTACCGTCAACTAAAATAATCTCAAAATCCTTATATGGCTGATCGGACAGGCTTTCGAGCAATTCTTTGATTTCATCTTCCCTTTTAAAAACAGGAACAATCAATGAATATTTAGGCATCAGCACCAAGTTTTTCTACGACGAGATAATCGTTCTTTTTTGGATTTACCTGAATCATCATTTCAGCCAGAAATCCTGCCAAAAACAATTGTGTTCCAATCAAAACTGCGACAAGCGCCAAAAAGAATAATGGTTGGTCTACCACATCTCTTACAGGCATATGATAATGAAGCTTGTATATTTTTTCACCGATAATCCAACCTGTGACTAAGGAACCAAAAACAAAAAACAGGGTGCCAAGCAATCCGAAAAAATGCATGGGCCTTTTCCGAAATCTTGTTACAAAGCTGACAGATATCAAATCAAGAAAACCATTCAAAAATCGCTCAAGCCCAAATTTGGTCGTGCCGTATTTTCTAGCCCGATGCTCCACTACCTTCTCACCAATATTGAAAAAGCCATTCCACTTAGCAATTAATGGTATATATCTATGCATTTCTCCATAGATCTCAATATTTTTCACAACATTGGTATGATATGCCTTCAGCCCACAATTAAAATCGTGAAGCTTAATTCCCGATACCCAGCTAGTTACTTTATTGAAGAATTTTGAAGGTAGTGTTTTACCAATTGGATCATGACGCTTTTTTTTCCATCCGGATACCAGCTGATAGCCTTCTTCTTTGATCATTGCAATCAAGCCTGGGATCTCATCAGGACTATCCTGCAGGTCCGAATCCATCGTGATAACAACTTCACCTTTTGCCGCCTGAAATCCGACATGCAGCGCAGCAGATTTTCCGTAATTTCTATTGAATTTAATTCCTAACGCCCTTGAGTCCTTTTTGTGCAGTTCTTCAATAATTTCCCACGAAGCATCATTACTGCCATCGTCAATAAATAGCACCTCTGTTTTGATTTGATTTTCATCAACTACACGCGTAATCCACTCAAATAATTCCGGGATAGATTCTTCCTCGTTGAAAACAGGAATAACGACAGACAGATCCAATGGGTATTTTATCACGCTTTAAACAAATTCTGGATTTACTTTCTTTGTAAATGCTGAAATAATCAATGCCAAAATGAATCCAAATAAAATTCCAAAAATGATACTAAAGATGGCCATAGCAACAGGTCCAATGAACATTTCTGCAATCTTCATAGCTTGCTCAATTTCCGCATCTTTCATTCCTCTTTTTTCCATTTCCATTATTTGCTGCTCTCGAATAACATCCACAAAACTTGTATTGATGAATTTGATATAAACAAACATGAAAACCGCATTAATTGAAGATCCGACGACTGACATCAATGTACCAATACCAAGCCCTTGTTTGTAGCTCATATAACCGTCACCATCTTTGATAAATTCTTTATGGGCTAAAAACATGATTACAGCACTAAATACAATACCGATCCATGTCAATCCTCTGTTAGTGCCTTGACCTAGAAAATCGAGTACAAGAAAAAATATAATTCCAACCAGACCGCTTATAAGGCCATACTTTAAGGCTACACTTTTGTTCGAAACATTGCTAGATTCTTCCATATTATTATTTGGGTTGTTTTCTTAAAATTATCGATATAAATGGGGTTATGAATAACCCAATAAGGATTTTTTTAAAAAGAGCACTTGGTGGAGATATTCCAAGCACTGTCAAATCCGCCACCCTAAGTTTGCCAATCCCTTCGAGAATTCCATTAAAATATTCTTCTCCCCGTTCCTGGATGAAAAAATCCTTGCTGTTTAGAGCTACATTTTGCAACTGAATTTTATATGCTTCTACCAGATCAGGATTGTAGTTTAGATACACCGTGATATAAAGTATAAAAACAAGAGTTGAAAAGAAGTAAATATTAAATCCGATGGTCATGCCTTGCCAGAAATATAAAACCTCATCTTCCTGTTCAGTTTTAAAATCTTTAATCGCAAAAAAGGTAAAAACTCCAAAAATGATCAAATCAAAGGCATTATAGATGATATTGATCAGTGGATTTATGCCTAAATAAAAAGATAAATGAAACACGGCGATGATGAACACGCAACAAATCGCCGCGTATCTCATTGATGTCTTAAACATGCTTTACCGATTCGATTGATGCTGTATTTTTATTGATAATGCCATATGACCTACCTTTTAATTGCTGACCATAGAAAGGGGAGTTTTTGGATTTTGATTGATTCGTTTGATCATTTAAAGTCCATTCTGCCTCTGGATCAAAAATAGCCAACTTAGCAATTGAACCTTCCTCAATAATGATCGGATCAAAACCCAAAATGGATCTGGGACCAGATGTCAACTTTTGAAAAGCAACTTCCAAAGGCAATTCATCTTGAATACTAACTAAGGCTGAAAAAACGGTTTGCAATGATATCACACCAAAATCAGCTAAGTCAAATTCCAAATCCTTACATTCCTGATCATGCGGTTGATGAGAGGAGGTAATCGCGTCAATCACATCTTCATTCAAACCTCTAATCAATGCCTTTCTATCTCTTTCTGATCTGAAAGGTGGATCCACTTTATAATTTGTATCAAAAGTCTCCAAATTTTTATCTGTAAAAACAAGATGGTTTACAGACACATCACACGTCACATTTAATCCTGCTTTCTTTGCTCTTTTCACTAGGTCAACAGCTTTCTTAGTAGAAATATTTGAAAAATGAAGTTTGCCTCCGGCATATCTCAGTATTTCAATATCTCGCTGGATCATGAGTTCTTCAGACAATGACGGCTCACCATTTAATCCAAGACTTGTGCTCATTACACCTTCATGCATCTGTGCATATTTACTCAATCCAAGATCTTTTGGACGGTTGATGACCAAGCCATCAAATTTATGCATGTACTGCAGAGCTTTAAGCAGAAGCTCAGAATTCCATATTGGATGAATGCCATCAGTGAATCCAACAGCACCGTACAATTGCAAATCAAGAATTTCAGTAAGGTTTTCACCCTTCAATCCTTCACTCAAAGCAGCCAAAGGCCACAAATCAATTGTCCCCGATTGCTTTAGCACAAATTGCACATCACCTTTTGTCTCAATTGCAGGATTTGTATTTGGAATGAGGCATACATCAGTAAAACCACCTTTTACAGCACAACTTGTACCTGAAAGGATATCTTCCTTGTGCTCTAAACCTGGTTCACAAAAGTTGGCTGACAAATCCATCCATCCCGGGGACAACAGTTTCCCCTTCAAATCAATTGATTTTCCTTCCGGAAAATCCCCAATTTTAGTGATTACACCATCTTCAATAAGAAGATTAGTCAATTGTAAATGAAATGATGATAAAGGATCGAATATTCTGGCGTTTGCTAACCTGAGTTTCATCTAAATACTCTCAGAAGTGTTAATTCGGTGATCAAAAAGGCTAGTGCCAAAAGTAATGCATATTTCCATAAAGGCAGCCCATCATTTTGCGCTGAAGTTTTCTCGATGTATTCATCAACATTTTCCACCGACTCAAAAGTCACGTTCTTTTTACCCGAAATCATTTTTAATATTTCATCATCCGAAAGTTCTTTTAAATCAGATTCCTTTTTTGACAAATTGAATGCAAATGTTTTCAACGTATCCTTATTTCGAATGAGACGATAAAAACCTGGGCCTTCAAGAATAGAAGGTATTTCTAAGGACAGCTTACCATTGACACTTCGCACAATTGGAACTATTTGAACCTTATCAGATTCCAAAAGCACATTGCTGTTCAACATCAGAGAATCATTTTCAACCGGTATCACTGCATCACCTATGATATAAGACAATTGAGAATCATTCTTATCATCCATGGATAGTTTATACATCAAAGGCAGAAATATACCATGCTTGTGAAGATTCGTATTTGTGTCATCTATTGGGCCTCCAATCACATATAAATTCGATTTCACTTCATACATTAAAGGCTTTCCAGTTTTCGATTTTAATACAACATCACTTGGATTGGTAATATCCAGTTTGATTTTCATCCATGGTAAATTTGTTTCATTATTCTTTTGATTGAACACGGCGTTAAAATAAGGATGCTGCAAAGAAGAGAAACTAACATTATAAAGTGTTGTATCATTAGCTATTTTAACACCACTGCCTAAAAAAGAAATGTAAGAATTCAAATCAAGTTTATCAGATGGAATGAGCAAAACATTGTTTTTGTAATTATCTAAAAAACTCACAAACCAAGATGGAATTGACCTTAACCCATCAATTAATATTAAATCAGAATTCAACAAATCATCTGCTTTTATTCGATTAACGGAACTTGCAGTAAAATCAAAATATGTATTATTCGAGTAGACTGTTTTTAAATAGTGATTTGGCACATTTTCATATATCTGATAAATCTTTGGTCTTACAAATTCATCAATTACAAAATAATATTGATTGTCAAAGGGGAACTGACCTTCTTCTATTTCAATTATATAATTTCCTTGTAACTCACCAGATCCGGATAGATCTACTTCAAGCCATTTCGTACTGTTCCCAGTGAAATTTTCCAGGAATGAGGAAATCTGTCGTTCACCTTTATAAACTTTTATTAAAGTTTCAGAAAAATTGTCAGGCCCAGAATTTTTTATAGAAAAATGGATCCTATTCTCATTTAATAAGCCAATAGGATTTTCAAGAAACAAAGAATCTATGAAAAGATTACTTTGAATCTCAGATTCCAATTTTATCAAATGATAATTTTTTAATGAATCATCAAGAAAATCAGATAAATCCTTGAAAGAACTCATTTGAAAGTCTGATAAAAAGTAAATCTTTTCCGTGTTTTCATTAATTCGATTAATCCTGGATTTAATTGACATAAGATCCACACCTCTATTTGTAAGACCAATCTCCGACAAACGATCACCAAGCTCACGTTTATACAAAGTTCTATTATTCTTTTCGAATTCATTAGTCACCAAACCTATACTATAATTATCAGGATAATTTGAGGATAATTGGTTCATTAAATTAATTCCATCAGAAATTAAGTCATTATTACCTAGAGACCTGCGCCCCATACTGAACGAGTTATCGAGGTAAAATACTTCGTTCTGTGCTCCTTCAAGTTGATTGTTAGATACTAAATATGGCTGAGAGAATGCAAAAACAAGAAACACGATCGCCAAAATTCTCATGAAAAGAATCAGCAATTTTCTTAGTACATTTTTTGAATTTGATTGGCTTTTGACGTTTGTCAAAAAGGATACATTAGAAAAATATAATCTCTTAACTCTCCTGAAATCAAACAAATGAATAACTATTGGTATAATAATGAGGAAAAGACCCCAAAGTGCCCCTGTATTAAGAAAACTCATTAAGGAAGGTTAAATTCATTTATTAACTAGATTCTATTTCTGTCTAACGAAGTTAATTTGATTAGGTCAAATGTTGCTAGTTCAACGTAATTAGAATTTTCTTTTTATGCACTAAAGAGTCACATTAAAAATTGGATGCCTTTTGTGAGCTATTAATTCAAAGCAAATTGATTATTAAAAACACTCAAAAACATCAGACATTAGATAGTTTAACCCTAAATGAATTTTGAAAAACAATATTCAAAAAGAAAAGGGCATAAAAAAAC
>CAYGUA010000024.1:0-88288 GCA_964353015.1 uncultured Marinoscillum sp.
ATCCAAATCTGCCCAAACCTCACCAACGAGGTAGACATCTGATTTATACGACTCCATGGTTTCCTTAAATTCCTTCCAAAATGCATGATTGTCAGCTGCTCTGTCGTCAGGATAAATGTGCTTTGCCGCATCCAGTCTGAAACCGTCTATCCCTATTTCAATGAGCCAATATTTTCCCAACTTATAAACCTCCTCACGAACTTTAGGATTGTCATAATTGAGGTCAGGCATGCCACCGAAAAAGAAAGAGTAATAAAGTTTATCGTCTCCTTCTACTTCATTCCATTGCCGGATATTGTCACTATCTCCCGTTGCTTCCTTTTCCAATTTGCCTTCTGCTTCTATTTCTTCCGCAGTAGCCCAAATGAAATAATCGCGATATTTTTCATCATGATTTAAAGCTGCCTGAAACCAGGGATGTTCGTTGGAACAATGATTGATTACCAAATCGATTATGATTTTCAATCCTCGTTTGTGGGCTTCATCTAATAGTCTCTTAAAGTCATCCATCGTACCATAATCCGGATGGATATCATAATAGTCTGTGACGTCATATTTGTGATAGGATGGTGAAGGATTGATCGGCATTAGCCAAATAGCCTCTACACCCAAATCAGCAACATAATCTAGCTGAGAGGTAAGTCCATTCAAATCGCCGATTCCATCTCCATTTGAATCAGCAAAGGATTGGACAAAGATTTCATAAGTCACTGCATTGGGCCAGCGACTTACTGATCCATCAATATCTTCTTTTTCGTTTTTCACAGTGCAAGAGGAGAGAAGAGTTAATATGATTATTAAGATGAAATGGGGTTGATGAATTCTCACTTGTTTCGGGTTTTAATGGTGTTATTTCTAATCTTTAGGTTTTAATTCAAGTAACAAATATCCCAAAGCAGGAACATTTACATTTAATTCACTTTCGTCTGCATAGGTAGTTGTTGAGCTACGTTTAAAAGTAAATCTCTTTTTTCCTGATACGGCAACCAAATCAGAGGTGATGCAAAAAGTCTCCCAGGCAGGATCGGGTATCTTGATCTTGGCTATTTCATCATTCTCAGCAAAATTGACAACAATAAGTAGGACTTCCTTTTTAGTGTGTCTTACAAACGCGTAAATTTTATTTGAATAGCCCGTATAAGATTCATTTCTGTTGTAATAATGAAGATCATAAAATGCTCCTTTATTTAATCCTTCATATTTATTGCATGCTTTTAAAATGGTCTGATATGCTTCACGCAGGTTTTTTTGATTTTTAGAAAGTAAACCACCATCAAATTCACCTCCATTTACCCATTTCACATGTTCGGGTACTCCCCAATAATCGAATATAGTTGTGCGCCCCTCATCACCCGAAAAGCCACTCACACCTTTGGCTGGTTCACCAACCTCCTGTCCAAAATACATCATCACAGGGCCCGTATGCATAAAAGCAGAAACGGCCATCATAGGAATGCCTTTTTCCATGTCACCTGCGAAATCAGGCGAAGCAATGCGCTGCTCATCGTGATTTTCGAGAAATCGGAGCATATGTTGTGAAATGCCATCTTGTTTTTGCCAAACCGATGTGATTTGATCAGTAGATGCATGACCTTGAATGATCAATTTCAACGTGTCATACATTTCTACTTTGTCGTAGAGATAGTCAAAACCACCATCAAAAATATATTCGCGATAGGCATTCGGGTTATACACTTCAGCTGTAAAGCTGATGTCAGGGTATTTCGATTTCACTTCATCAATCGCGTATTTCCAAAACTCAACTGGAACCATTTCGGCCATATCGCAGCGAAATCCATCTACTTTTTTTTCAGCCCAGTACAGAAGTATGTCTTTCATTTTTACCCAGGTATCTGGTATCGGATCAAAATGTTTGGTTCGATGGTTTATGTAGTCAACACCATAATTCAGCTTTACTGTTTCAAACCAATCATTGATGGTGGGCTGTGCTGAGAAAACGTCGTTTCCTGTTGCTTTGGCTGGATGTTCCCGAAAAAAGCCATCTTTATTCGGGAAGTCAAATTCATATTTTGATTCATATTCCTTTGGAACCACAAATGCTTGATTGGGAATGTAGTAGAAGTTGTTATTTGGATCAAAAGCCTTCGATGTATCATCATTTTGACCAAGGTCTGTAACATCATCAGGTTTGGCATCTGAATAATATTGTCTCGCTACATGATTAGGTACAAAATCGATCAGCACCTTCAAACCTGCTTCGTGTGTTCTAGAGACCAGGTCTTCAAACTCTTCCATTCTGTTTGGAGGAAATTCTGCTAAATCTGGATTTACATCATAATAATCTTTAATAGCATAGGGTGAACCCGCCCGGCCTTTGACCACATCTGCATCATCCAGATCAATATCATATTCCGTATAGTCTGTCAGCAATGCATGCTCAATTACCCCAGTGTACCAAACATGAGTGATTCCCAGTTTTTTAATTTCATCAAGAGCTTTTTCTGTGATGTCATTAAACTTCCCTACACCATTCTGCCTGATACTTCCCCATATTTTGTTGGTGGTGTTTGTATTGCCAAAAAGTCGGGTAAATATTTGATAGATGATTGGACGGGCGATCATTGATTATGATTTATAAGCTGAAAATCTAAGTTAGCAATTTGTCTGATTCACTAAAAAACAAAAGCCCCGATATTTGTATATCAGGGCTTTTGCAATGTGCATTTTTAAATGATCTTATGCATTTGTATTGATATTGTTCAAATCTTCAAAAGCTGTCTTCAACCTTTTTACGAAGGTTTTTTCTGCCTCACGCATCCAAACTCTTGGGTCATAATATTTCTTATTAGGACTGTCTTCTCCTTCAGGGTTTCCGATTTGTCCTTGTAAATAGCCTTCTTTAGAAACATAATATGCTCTGATACCATCCCAGAATGCCCATTGCGTATCGGTATCAATATTCATTTTGATTGCACCGTATTCAATCGCTTCTCTAATTTCCTCTCTTGAAGATCCTGATCCACCATGAAAAACGAAGTTCACAGGGTTTTTGCCTGTTCCGAATTTTTCCTGAATATAATCCTGAGAATTCTTAAGGATTTTAGGAGTCAACTTCACATTACCTGGTTTGTAAACGCCGTGTACGTTTCCAAATGCAGCAGCAATAGTGAAATTAGGGCTGATTTTTTTCAACTCTTCGTAAGCGTATGATACTTCCTCAGGTTGGGTATAAAGTTTTGAGCTGTCAATGTCACTGTTGTCAACACCGTCTTCTTCTCCACCAGTTACACCCAATTCGATTTCAAGTGTCATGCCCATTTTAGCCATTCTTTCGAAATATTTCGATGAAATGGCAATGTTCTCCTCAAGTGGCTCTTCTGATAAATCTATCATGTGTGAGCTGAAAAGTGGAGCACCTGTCTTTTCAAAATGTTTTTCATTCTCCCCAATCAATCCGTCGATCCAAGGAAGTAATTTTTTAGCAGCATGGTCGGTATGAAGAATGACTGAAACGCCATATTTTTCAGCCATTTGATGAACGTGTTGTGCTCCTGCAACAGCTCCAGCTATAGCAGCTGCTTGTCCATCATTGCTAATTGCTTTTCCCGCAATAAAAGCAGCTCCACCATTTGAAAATTGAATGATCACTGGCGAGTTAACTTCTTTGGCGCATTCTAAAACGCCATTGATTGTGTTTGTGCCAATGGTGTTAACTGCCGGCAATGCGAAGTTTTTTTCGTTGGCATAGTTAAGAAGGTCGGTGGCTTCTTGACCTGTAAGTACTCCTGGTCTGAATTTCATACCTTGGTGTTTAGATTATAATTGATTTTCCGCAAATATAACCCTTACCAAATTACGATTCACACCATTTTGAAATCTAATAAAATTGTGTTTGCTTCATTAATATTATCTTATTTTAACATCCATAAATAAGTACTTGATTGTGAATATCTAAATAATCCTTCAAAGCGCTTATTGAAATCGTTTGTTTAAAATTCAGCTATTGATAACTAACATATTAGATCCAAGACTTGCTAGATTATTTCGACACAAAAACATGGGTTTAGAAATTATTTTTTGTGAAAAACTTTAATACGATTGTTCATAAATTAACCCGGGAATACATGAGTTCAAGATGATCAATGTCTGTCACCTGTATTGTGATAAGCAAAACGAAAATTCTAGAATTTCATACCACCAACTTTAATAAATAAGAAATGAAAAAGCCATCATTATCAACTGCCCAAATCTGGAATATGAGTATGGGTTTCCTTGGGATTCAATTTGGATTTGCATTGCAAAACGCCAATGCGAGTCGAATTTTACAAAATTTTGGTGCCGATGTGGAGCATCTGTCTTGGTTTTGGTTGGCCGCACCAGTGACTGGTCTCATTGTTCAGCCTTTGATCGGTCATTTTAGTGATCGCACATGGAATGGTTTGGGACGCAGAAAACCTTATTTTTTGGTTGGTGCCATCCTGGCTTCAATTGCCTTGTGCCTCATGCCAAACTCAGGGTCATTAGCATCCTTTATTCCACCAATGTTTGTTGGCGCTGGGATTCTTATGATTATGGATGCATCTATCAATGTTTCCATGGAGCCATTTCGCGCATTGGTTGGTGATATGCTTCCTTCGGAACAGCGCACAGAAGGATTTTCAGTTCAAGCTACACTCATCGGTATTGGCGCGGTTGTAGGATCATTCTTACCTTATATTCTGGCGGAATGGGTAGGGATATCCAAAATGTCTCCAGCAGGAGAAGTGCCTGATAATGTTATTTTCAGCTTTTATTTCGGCGCGGCTGTGTTTATTTCCACAATAATCTGGACAGTCTCTAGGACAAAAGAATATTCGCCTGAAGATCTTGCAAAATACAATGGTGAAGAACTGGAAGTAGAAACAAGTGGTATTGGTCAAATATTCAAGGATTTTGCAGCCATGCCTAAAACCATGAAGCAGCTTGGGATGGTACAGTTCTTTAGTTGGTTTGCATTGTTCTCCATGTGGGTATTTACCACACCTGCTATCGCCCAACACGTTTATGGGACGGCCATTGATGACAGTTCTTCTGAAGCTTACAACGATGCAGGTAATTGGGTAGGGGTGATGTTCACTGTTTACAATGCAGTTTCGGCAGTGTTTGCTATGCTTCTGCCAAGAATTGCCGCGAAGGTCGGTAGAAAGCGCACCCATGCCATTGCTTTATTTATTGGTGCTGCAGGATTTCTTTCGATCTATTTCATCACCGATCCGGTTTGGTTGCTGGCGTCTATGGTATGTGTTGGATTTGCATGGGCTAGTATTCTGTCTATGCCTTATGCAATTTTGGCGGGAGCCATTCCTGCCAGAAAAATGGGAATCTATATGGGGATTTTTAATTTTTTCATTGTGATCCCTCAAATCGTAAATGGCATTTTCGGTGGGCCAATGATCAAAAGACTTTTTGAATCGCAGGCTATTTTCGCACTTGTAATTGCTGGTATATCACTTGTAATAGCAGGAATTTCAGTCAATTTTGTAGACGATAAAGACGAGGTTGTAAAACTATGAAAATAAGATTTAGTATAAATGCAAGGACGAACTGGGGACAGGAAATATGTCTGCTAGGGAATGCAAGTGAGTTGGGCGGTTGGGATGAGCGCCGAGCAATTAGTCTCAAATTCACGGATAATGGATTATGGGAAATCGAATTGGAAATTCAATCGTTGAAAGAAATTTCATATAAATATTTTATAAATAATGGAAATGGATTTGTTTGGGAATATGGAGGGAATAGATCTGCTTCTCTTGGTGCGTCTGAAAAAGTATTAATATCCGACACTTGGAGATATGCTGATTCGCCAGACAATAACCTATTGAGTTCACCTTTTTCAAAAGCTTTCTTCAAACGTGATGGTGTTACAAAAGCAACAGGGAAAATTCTAAAATCAGGTGCTACTGATGGAGTGTTGCGATTGCAAATTCGTGCTCCAAGAGTGGGAAAAAATTACACAGTAGGGGTACTAGGAAATAGCAAGGTTTTGGGCGAGTGGAAAGAAGAAAATGTTGTTCTTTTAGATGATAAAAATTATCCAAACTGGGAGATCGATTTACCGCTAAAAACTGGCACAAAAAAGATTGAGTACAAATATGTAATAGTTCATACTGAAACCGGTAAAGTAGTTACATGGGATCAGCAAGACAACCGAGTGCTTGAACTGAAAGATAAAATTGACAAGAAATTGTTGGTGATTCAGTCTGATGAATATTTTTCATATCCCGTGGGAGAATGGAAAGCTGCAGGTATGGCGATACCAGTCTTTTCAATTCGAACAAATGAAAGTGCTGGAGTTGGGGAGTTTACAGACATCAAAAAAATGGTGGATTGGGCTTCAATGGTTCGGATGAAAGTACTCCAGGTCCTACCTGTAAATGACACCATCGCTACACAGACATGGAGAGATTCTTATCCCTATGCGGCGATCTCTGTTCATGCCTTACATCCGATCTATGCAAGTATGAAAGCTATAGGTGATTTGAAGGATAAAAAGATTCAAAAGGAAATTGATGAGGAGGCAAATAGACTTAATGCCTTGCCCGAGTTGGATTATGAGGCTGTACTGAAAATGAAGTCAAAATTCTTTAAGTATAGCTTTGATGAGAATAAGGCAAAGTTGCTGAAAAATAAGGAGTTAAAGGATTTCTTGTTAACTAACAAAAGTTGGATAACCGCTTATGCAGTTTTCTCATACTTGAGAGATAAATACAAAACGCCGGACTTCAACCAATGGGGTGAATTTGCTTCAATGGACGATGAAGCACTCCTAAAGTTTGCAGCTCCTGATCAACCACATTACGATGATATTGCAGTTCATTTTTACATCCAGTTTCATCTGGATAAACAGTTGCGTGAAGCAACTGAATATGCCAGATCAAAAGCAGTTGTTTTAAAGGGAGACATACCAATTGGAATCTTCCGATCAAGTGTAGATGCGTGGAGATGGCCTCATCTATTTAACATGGATTCTCAAACAGGCGCACCTCCTGATGACTTTTCTGTTACTGGTCAAAACTGGGGATTTCCTACTTATAATTGGGATGCCATGGCCAATGAAAATTATAATTGGTGGAAGAGTAGAATGGTCAAAATGTCGGAATATTTTGATGTTTTCAGAATAGATCATATCCTTGGTTTTTTCCGAATTTGGGAGATGCCCGATCATGCTGTAGAAGGCATACTTGGACGCTTCAATCCTTCCTTGCCATATCACGTTTCTGAGCTTGAAGCAAATGGTATTCGCTTCGATTATAACAGAATGTGCAAACCATTTATACCGGCTCAAATGATACATGATTTATTTGGTCAGAATGCTGAATGGATTTTTAATAACGTATTGAATGAATTAACTCCAGGATGGATGGAACTAAAAGATCATTTAAATACGCAGAAAAAAATGCAAAATTATTTGAATGAAAAGATCAATTTAGATCCAAGTCAAACTCAATTTTTTGAGAGCCTGCGAGAATCATTATATAGATTGCCGACAGAGGTTTTGTTTCTTGAAGCACCTTTTGCAGATAATTGTTTTAATCCACGAATTGCACTTCATCATACCTATTCCTTTCAATGGTTAAGTGATGAGCAGAAGGTGAAAATTGATCGGCTTTACAATCATTATTTTTATCACAGGCACAATGAATTCTGGCGTGAAAGTGCCATGGAAAAATTACCAATGTTACGTGATGCAACTGACATGTTGATCTGTGGGGAAGACCTGGGGATGGTGCCTGCTTGTGTACCAGGAGTTATGAAAGAATTACAGATCTTGAGTCTTGCGGTGCAACGCATGCCAAATGATGATCGTGAGTTTTGGCATCCATCTGATATTCCTTACATGTACGTGACTACTACAGGCAGTCATGATGTTTCAAACTTGAGAGAATGGTGGTTGGAGAACAAGTCTGATACTCAATCTTTTTACAACAACATTTTAGGCTTTCATGGTGCTGCGCCAGAGCAATGTGAATCATGGGTTGCACATCAGATTATCAAGCAACATTTTTATTCACCTGCTATGTTGGCTGTTTTTCCAATTCAGGATATACTGGCAATGAGTGATGATTTGAAAAGAGAAAATTGTTTAGAAGAAAGAATCAACATTCCGGCGATTATCCCGCATTATTGGAAATATCGTCTTCATTTGAGTGTTGAAGATCTACTTGCTGCTGATGATTTTAATAAAAATCTTGCAGTGATGATCGATTCTTGTGGGAGGTATGCAGATTATTAATGCATATCAAAGACCTTAATAACTGGTACGGCCTCATTGAAAAAATTAATCACCCAATGCCAAATTTCTTCCGGAGTGCTTGCCTTTTGCACTCCGGGATATTGCAAATTGAGCCGTGTAACTACACGACTGTATTGAGAGCTATCCAGCTGGTAAATCGCCATTAACTTGTTTTTTATACTATCCTGGGCGATGTATGTTTGGTACGTCAAAGTCTCAGCGGTTTCTTCTTTTTGTACTACTGCTTTTCGTTTTTCTTTTTCATCTCGACTAAAATAGGTTATTGGGCCATTGATGGTTACGCCACCTGCAGGAATGTCACCAACATTTGATGTAGTACCGGCTATAAATTGTCCTGGTCTCATAGGTGGTTTATCAGTAACTACAGTCACACCCTCAATGAAAATCGGTTCACTTTTGACATTCATTGGTACACGAAAATTTTCATCCGCATAGATTGTAATAGAAGGCAGTAAGATTGAATCTTCCGGCAGCATGATCTTTAGATAGCTGGATAAATGGATCGGATCGATGATCAACGTCATTGTTTGGTATCCTACATATGAAAATTGAACCGTATCACCTTTTCTGGCAATGAGATCAAACTTTCCATACATGTCCGAAACTTTTCCGAGCCCATTGGATTTATTATAAACATGCGCAAAACCGATTTCTTCATTTTTTTCATCTATTACCTTTCCGGCAATATTTGTTTGTGCACCCAATGTTTGAATGAAGAAGAAGGAGAGGATTATCAGAATAGTTGCTTTCACCGTCACAAAGAAACGAAGTAATTCGTTGACCAAATTTAACAATGTTGTATTTTAACAATAATTAATATCCCTAAAAGACCCAAGAATGATCAAATCCCCATTTTTCAAAGAAAATCCATCTTTATATGCCTTTTTACCAATGTTTTACATGGTTTGGGCTGATGCCATTCTTACACCTAGTGAAATCATCAAGATCAGAGAATTGGTTGATAAACAGGTTTGGCTAAATGAAGATGAGCGACAATTTTTGCTGTCTAATCTGGATCCTGCCAATCCCCCCTCACCCAATCAGCTGAAATCATGGTTGATGGAAATCAAACGAATTTCGGCTGATTTAAGTCCTGAGATGCGTAATTCTTTGGTAGATATCGGCTTGAAACTTGCCGCACTCAATGCCCGAAATAAAGATTCGGAATCATTGGAAAATGCACGCGAACCACTGACCAACATAGAAGAAGCTCTTGGTGTTATTTCGAGTGAATCTGCCTACCATCTCAGGTCTGTCCATCGCAATACAACTACTTTTAGTCAGGCGACTTCACAAACATTTGATATTGGATTACTTGCCCGCATTCTTGAGGGAAAGGATAAAGACATCATTCACAAGGTAAAGACTGTCATTTCTGATCAGGAATTTCAATACGTTGATCCTGATAACCTGAATGCTTATAGGGAAAAGGTACTGAAATGGTGTGGTTATCTGGCTGAGCAAGGATTTGGTGCAATGGGTTATCCAACCGAATATGGAGGAGGAGGTGATATGAGGGCGTATTTCGCAATTATGGAAACACTTTCATATCATGATTTAAGTTTAGTCATCAAGTTTGGTGTTCAGTTTGGACTTTTTGGAATGAGTATTTATTTCCTGGGAACAGAAAAACATCACAACAAATACCTTAGTCAGATTGGTAAACTTGAGTTGCCTGGATGCTTTGCCATGACTGAGACTGGTCATGGATCAAATGTGAAGGGAATCGAAACGACAGCCACATACATTCACGCCACTAGATCCTTCATCATTCATACACCTCATGAAAAGGCTTGCAAGGAATATATTGGAAATGCTGCGCTACATGGTGAGATGGCTACAGTTTTTGCGAAGTTGATTGTAGATGGTACAGACTATGGAGTTACGGCTTTTTTAGTGCCATTAAGGGACAAATCAAAACAATTACTTAAGGGCATAAGAATAGCGGATTGTGGACGAAAAATGGGATTGAATGGTGTGGACAATGGGAAGATCTGGTTTGATCAGGTGGAAATTTCATATGAAAATATGCTTGATCGGTTTGCTTCCATCAGTGATGGAGGAACATTTGAAAGTCCAATAACCAGTGATAATCGAAGGTTTTTTACCATGTTGGGTACATTGGTAGGTGGACGTATTGGCATTCCTCGTTCAGGTTTGAGTGCTTCGAAAAGTGGCCTGGCAATCGCGATAAAATACGGAGATAAGCGCAGGCAATTTGGTGCAGAAAATGAAGCCGAGGTGCCTATCCTCAATTACCGAACACACCAGAGAAGACTCATGCCTTTGTTGGCAAATGTCTATGCCCTGCATTTTGCGCTTCAATATCTGACGGAAAGATTTCTGGATAGATCGGATAGTGATATGCAGGAAATCGAAGCTTTGGCTGCTGGTTTGAAAGCATTTGCTACATGGAATACTACAGCCACGCTTCAGGAATGCCGTGAAGCTTGTGGTGGAAAAGGTTATTTATCAGAAAATCGCATTGATAGGCTGAAAAACGATACCGATATATATACCACATTTGAAGGTGACAATACTGTGCTCATGCAGCTTGTAGCCAAAAGTCGTCTTTCAGAATTCAAACGGGAATTTGCCGATATCAACTTATTTGGGATGTTTAATTATATCGCCGAACGTGCAAAAGTGACTGTTGCTGAAATGAATCCGATCACAGTTCGAAATACAAGTCGGGAGCATTTACTTGATTTTGAATTTCATTTGAATGCATTTAGACATAGGGAAAAGGATATTCTTGCTTCTGCAGCAAGAAGAATCAAACATCATCTGGATCAGGGAATGGATTCGTTTGACGCCTTTAACCAAACACAAAATCACATGCTCAATGTCGGTCAAGCTTATATTGAGCGGGTCATATTGGAAGTGTTTGTTCAGCAGGTTTCTGAAACAGAAGATCCTGGGTGCAAGGCTATTTTAACTCAATTATGTCAGCTTTTTGCGCTTTCACAAATCGAAAAGAACAAAGGATGGTATCTGGAAAACGGATATATGGAAGGTGCCAAAACTAAAGCTATTCGCAAGGAGGTAAGCCAGCTTTGTTTAGAAATCAGGGCAAATGCCGTGCCTCTTGTAGATGCATTCAAGATTCCGGAAAGCTGTCTGGCAGCTCCAATTGTTATCAATCATGATATTTGAAGGTTAGGCCTGTAACTAAAGGGAACAGGCCCAACTTATTTTCAATTTATGGAAATCCATTTTTGGCGCAAAGCCAGTTGGTTTTCCGTAGGATTTTGTTGAAACAAGACCTCATATTCTGTCATCACATCAACTTTCCAAAGTTTTGCTTTCAATTTCTTTTTCTTCAATTTTCCTTTAATCATTCGATTCACAACAAAATATACCTTTTCGCCATCTTTAGTTTCTGATTTTAATTTCTGAATTGCTTCTCTGGAATTTTCAAAAGAAACCTTTGTTCCATTTATATTCGTTACAACATCACCTGGTTGTAAACCTAAATCATATGCGAATGGAAATTCTGACATGAGATTGGCTACTAAAAATTGATTTTCCGAATTGGTAGTGAAGGCTATGCCAAGAAAAAATTCTTTCTTTTCCACTGGTTCATTATAGTCGATTCCAACCCATCCAAGCACTTCTTCAAATGGAAGAGGATCATTGCCTTCTACATAAGTCGTAAGAAATTGCCCAACTTCTGGGTAAGTCATATTTGTAATGACTTTAAACAATTCTTCATCGTCAAAAGATTGATTCTTGCCGTATTTATTTGAAAGCTCTCTCATCAGCCAGGGAAGATCTTTTTCACCATTGGAATATTTTAGCAGGTATAGGTCAAGACACATTCCAATAAGCGCTCCTTTCTCATAAACATCACCATAAAGATCTTCATACTCTGGGAGGAGTATATTTTCACTCATTTCAGTAAATGAGACATCTGAAGCGTAACTGTCAGCTTCGGCCATTTTATTTGAAATTTCCTTCAGAAAAATCTCTGGACTATATAGATCATATTTGACCTGCACATGCATGGAGCTATATTCTGTAATACCTTCATAAAGCCAAAGATGCCTGGACATTTGTGGATTGATGTAATCAAACTCGCCAATCTCTTTAGAATGGATGTTGAGAGGAGTCACAATATGAAAGAATTCGTGTGAAGCCATATCCCGAAGTACCTGACTTACCTGACTTGCGGCTCCTTCTGGAAAATTGTATAGAGAGGAATATGAATGTTCCAGAGCTCCATAGGCTTGTGAAAAAGTGTTGTCATCAAATAAATTGATTAGGAAGGCATATCTATCCACAGGCAACTTACCACCCAAATATTTGGCCTGTGCATCCATCAGATCATCCAGATTTTCCATGACTTCAGATGCAGATAATTGTTTGTTGGGTGAATAAACAGAAACCAAAACTTCAGCATTCGCGATCTGTTTTGTTACGGTATCAGGCACACAATACATGATGGGGCCATCTGCGAGAAAATTGTAGTCTTCAGCTGTGAAAAGATCCTGAGACGCATTTTTCATTGTTTTTTTAAGTGCGGATGATCCATACATTTCTTCGCTATGATTGATGGTTACCTCATACGGTTTAAATTTCAAATCCTGCAAATATCCAATCACTCCAAATGTATTGATAATAAAGAGCTCATTCGCTTGAAAATCTGTGCCTCCGGGTTCGAATACAATATTTTCACTTAGTTCATTATACCCGTCACATGCATCTCGTGAATCATTGATTTTGTAGGAAATTTCATGGAGTTTGCCCTCATTGGTGATTTTCCATCTATTGGTATCAATTCTGGTTACTTCCAATTCATTACCATCAATGTCCTTAGCTTTAAAATCGGTAATAAACCGCCCAAAATCAGAAATACTGTAAGTGCCGGGAACAATCTTAGGAATATGATATTCTGTAAATAATCCAGATGAATTAGGAAGATATATGACTACAGGAATTTGATCATTCTCAATGGAGAGTAAATCTATTTTTACTTCGTATTTCTCATTTGATTGAGAAAATACTGATAGTAAGGAGATGGATAGAATAATACTAAAAAAGGTTTTCATAAATGAAATCTATAATGTGTTTTGTTAATGAACGCGCTAATATTTAAAACTAGTCCATGTTTTATTTCAATGGTTACTAGTTTGGATTCAATGGTAAATGCTCCGCCTTGCAGGGCAGAATATCTAAAATCAAAATGACTCTATTCGGTTTGAGGCTACCAATCTTTCTATATTTGCGCCTCAATAAAATCACAAGATGTCAAAGCATTTCAACCGATATACCATCACCGCAGCTTTACCATATGCCAATGGACCTGTTCATATTGGCCATTTAGCAGGAGTTTATGTGCCTGCTGATATTTACGCCAGATATTTACGTGGTAAAGGTAAGGATGTAGCGTTTGTCTGTGGTTCAGATGAACATGGTGTTGCCATTACTTTGAAAGCAAGAAAGGAGGGCGTCACTGCGCAACAAGTAGTGGATAAATACCACGAGCAAATAAAGTCTTCCTTTGAGAAATTCGGAATCAGTTTTGATATTTATTCAAGAACCAGTTCTAAAACACATCACCAGACAGCTTCTGATTTTTTTGAGAAATTATACAAAGAGGATAAGTTCATCGAACAGTCGTCAGCGCAATTTTTCGATCAGAAAGAACAACAATTTTTAGCAGACAGATATATCAAAGGTACATGCCCGACATGTGGGTTTCAGGAAGCATATGGCGATCAATGTGAAAGTTGTGGCTCTACCTTAAGTCCATCCGAATTGATCAATCCAAAATCAATGCTTAGTGGGGAAGTTCCTGTGATGAAAGAAACCAAACACTGGTATTTTCCATTGGATCAATATGAAACTTGGCTAAGAAAATGGATTCTTGAAGATCATAAAGAATGGAAATCTAATGTTGTCGGTCAATGCAAAAGCTGGCTGGATAGCGGATTAAAACCAAGGCCAATGACGCGAGATTTGGATTGGGGGATTCCAGTGCCAGTAGCCGGAGCTGAGGGAAAAGTGCTCTATGTTTGGTTTGATGCACCTATTGGATATATTTCTGCAACTAAAGATTGGGCAGAATCTGTTGGTAAAAATTGGGAAGATTATTGGAAGAAGGAGGATACCAAGCTGACACATTTCATAGGAAAAGATAATATCGTTTTTCATTGTATCATCTTCCCGTCTTTACTCAAGGCGGAAGGTAGTTTCATCCTGCCGGAAAATGTCCCGGCCAATGAGTTTCTAAACCTTGAATCGAATAAGATATCAACTTCCAGAAACTGGGCAGTTTGGTTGCATGAATACTTGGAGCAGTTTCCTGAAAAGCAAGATGTTTTGCGTTATGTGTTGACAGCTAATGCGCCAGAGACCAAAGACAATGACTTTACCTGGAAGGATTTTCAAACCAGAAACAACAGTGAACTGGTAGCAATTTTTGGAAATTTCATCAATAGGGCAGTGGTACTTACTCATAAGTATTTTGAAGGAAAAGTACCATCACGAAATGAGCTTGCCAGTCTGGATGAAGAAGTGATTCAGGCGATCCAGTCCTTTAGTGGTAAAATTGAATCATCACTTGATCAATATAAATTCAGAGAAGGCCTTGGACATCTCATGGATTTGGCGCGTGTTGGAAATAAATATCTTGCTGAAACAGAGCCGTGGAAACTCATTAAGGAGGATGAAAGCAGAGTATCCACAATCATGAATATTGCTTTGCAGCTTGCAGGGAGTCTAGCCATACTTTGTGAGCCATTTTTGCCTTTTACTTCCAAAAAGCTAATCGCTATGCTCAATCAAGAGCAATTTTCATGGGATCAGGCTGGTCAGATGGATTTGCTAGAAGTAGGTAAACCAATAGCAGAAGCAACTTTATTGTTCGAAAAAATAGAAGATACTGATGTAGAAAAACAAGTTCAAAAGCTGATGGATACAAAAAAGGCGAATGAAGCTGAAAATGCACCAAAAATAGTGGTGCCGCAAAAGGAGAATATTCAATATGATGATTTCGTGAAAATGGATTTGCGGGTAGGGGAGATTAAAACCGCCGAAGCAGTTGAAAAATCAAATAAGCTCCTGAAATTCACCGTAGATACAGGAATAGATCAGCGAACGATTGTGAGTGGAATAGCCAAACATTTCACCCCTGAAGAAATGATCGGGAAAAAGGTAGTCGTCATGGCCAATCTTGCACCACGGAAGATTATGGGCATTGAATCTCAGGGTATGCTGCTTTTTGCTGAAAATGCAGATGGCAAGCTATGCGCAGTGTCGCCAGATCTGCAGGCGGAAAATGGAGCCTCAATTGCCTGATCTCTGATTTGAAAGAATCATTTTCTGTGCGCATAATCAGTGTTGATGTGCTTTTTGGCCGCATTCAACGAATTTATTTTTACAGAATATATAGGAATGGGCATATTGCAAGGCAATCAGATATGTATGTCCAAGCTCAGCGCTATTTCAATTGACGATGATCCAATGTGTATTTTGGTGATCAAGTCATTATGTAAGCATTTCGATTTTATTCATTTAATTAATTCTTACACCGATCCTATAAAAGGAGCAGCAGGAATCGTAACTAAAAAACCGGATATTGTTTTTATCGATGTGGAAATGCCTGAATTTTCAGGTCTTCAAATTATCAAATCACTCAGCTTTCCCAGAAAGTTTATCGTACTGTCATCTAATCCGGATTTTGAAGCAAAAGCAATGGAACTTAATGCCAGCGCTTTTATTCATAAACCCACCACTCTTGAAAAATTTTCAGCAGCTTTATATAAAGTGAGAGATGAGCTGCAAGTAGAAGCTTGATTGAATCATCCTGAATATGTTGTTGATTTTGTCTATTGTAAAATCAATCTGCTAATTTCCAATCCCATAATTGATCTTATTTGAATAAGATATAGTCCCTTCGGGAGTGATTGGATCTTTACTTGATTCGAAATTTGGTTTGATGTAAAAACTGTTTTTCCACTCAAGGTCAATATATCTATTTGAATTATATCTTTAGTGTCACCCAAGATTGTAATGAATCCTTCTTTGACTGGGTTGATTAATCTGTGTGTATATTTCAAATGATTTGCATTTAGGGCTGTAGGCATGTTTATGCGTGATGTCTCTCCACAATCTTCTGATAAACTGTTTTCATTCTCAATAAATCCTTGTGAATCAAGTATTCTCGCATTGAAAGCCGGATAATCCAATGGATATTTTACAGCCCTAAAAATGTTGTTATCGCTTTTGATCGTGTCAAATTGATTGTAAATTCTATTGCCATGTGGGTTAATGTAGCTCCAATACGTTTTCCCGTTTTTATCAATTTCACTAATTCTACCTAGATCCGATTCGCAAACAAGTATATGTCCATTGGGTAGAGATTGCAAACCTGATTTTCTAGCTTGTCTCAGTTGAATGTTTTGAATTTTCCCTGTCCAAGACCAAAATGGTTGCGATGGGCCATAAGTATTTCCTGATAAGAGATATTCCTCATTTGCCATCTCAGGATTTAGCATAACCAGTACGCTTGAATCGGGTGTACCTACATCAGCAGGTCTATTATTGAATATCGTAATTTTACCTGCATCAATATTTCCAGTTTCCACCCATTTGGGGTCATGCTGACCAGAAAGCAATTGATCTGAATCGTCTCCTCTGTCATAAACTTGTGGATTACCCCAGCGCCATAAAATATCACCACCTTTGCCACTATTTCCACCATTGTGGCTGGCTGCTTCTTCTGTGGTTGTACTATGATCAATGATATAAATTTCATTGAGATTTCTTGCCGAGAATATAATTTGATCTAATTCCTGATTGTAGTCTATTCCATTCATGTGTGAAAAATTGAATAGTTCTTCAGGATTGTAGTTGATGTCAATCAGCTCCGGATGATCAGCCACTATTCCATAATTTGACTTGGTGGCATCAATATTTTGAATCAGGTGATCAAATAATTTCCATTCCCATACAATAACTGCAGAGTTGGTTCCTTGTGGCTTTAGTTCAACTATTTTATCAAGTTTAAACTCTGGATCAGAATTTTTTTCTATTCTTCCTGCAGCTACAATATCGATCAGTGAATAGTAATCATAAAGAATGCATAAAATATTGCCGTTTGGCATAGGTTGGATGTCATGATGTAGTTGAAAGTCATTGATCTGAAGATCATAAGACCAGACCTTTTCATTTTCCCAATTTCTGATTTCAAGAAAATTTTTACCAGCCTTAATTACGTTACCATTGGGTAAGAGATAAGCCGTTCTATTGGGTTGATCCTGAAAAACCCATTCTTTAATTACACCACCACAATTGTTGATTAAGTAAACACTTTCATTTAGTTCTGGGGCAAATAGTGTATAACCTTCTTCAACACCCTCTATTTGATAAGTTAATCCGACTGTTGGAACATCTTGGGCGAGCAGATTAACAATATTGAGAAATTGAAAGATACTGATGAGTATAATTATCTTCAATTGGTTCATATGGTAGATTTATGTCAGATTATTTAATTTGTAATTTCAGGTTAAACATTGCGTAAATTTTGCGAAATCATCCATCCAGCACTCCAGCAAGCCTGAAAGTTAAATCCTCCTGTTAAGGCATCAATATTAAGCACCTCACCGGCAAGATAAAGTCCCGGGAACCTTTTACATTCAAATGTTTGCAGATCAATTTCCTCAAGTTCTACACCTCCACATGTTACAAATTCCTCTTTGAATGTGCTTTTTCCTGTCACCTGATACTGACCTTGCGTAAGCTCTTCCACAAGTTTATTGATTTGTTTTTTGGATAATTCACCAGCTGGAAGCTCCGCATTAATCTCACAATATTCACAAAGTCTTTCCCAAAATCTTCTTGAAATACCGAATAGAGGATGATTGATGACTTTTCTATTTGGATGCGTGGTTTTTTGATTAATCAAATTCATTCGTATTTCTTCCTGAGGTATGTTGGAAACGAAATTGATTAGAATTTGAAATTGATAATGGAGGTTTTGAAGTTCGATAGCTCCCCATGACGATAATTTCAAAATAGCTGGACCACTGAGACCCCAATGTGTAATCAAAAGAGGGCCTGTTTCAGATAGTTTTGTTTTAACGATTTTGACCGTGACATCTGAGAAACTTACTCCCTGAAGATCTTTTAAACGGAGATCATTGATATTGAAAGTAAAAAGCGAAGGAGCCAGACTAGCTTGTTTGAGTCCGAGATGTTTTAGTATTTCGAGTGAAGAACCGGATGATCCCGTCGCAAAGACTACTTTATCCGCTTCTATTTCACCTTGATTTGTGAGTACAACCCAATAAGAATCTCTTTGGAAAATAGCTTTTACAGCCGTATTTAATTGAATTTTAACACCCAATTTAGACGCTTCGTTGACAAAACAGTCGATGATGGTTTGAGAAGTATTTGTTTTGGGAAATATGCGTAGATCTGCCTCTGCAAGTGTTTTTACGCCTTTTTCATCTAGCCAATTCACCATATCAGCCGTCGAAAATTGGCTGAATACTGGATATAGTTTTTTTTGACCTCTTGGGTAAAAGTTTATAAGTTCAGAAGGTTTATTTCTTTCATTGGTGACATTACAGCGACCACCTCCAGATACCTTTACTTTGCCTAGATATTGGTTCGATTTTTCAAGAATGGTAACGTGATATCCTGGATGTTTTGATGCTATGTTAATAGCAGTGAAAAAACCTGCAGCTCCACCACCTATGACGATAATTGAATTTGTTTTTTTATCTGTCAAGGCGTTTTTCTTCGAAAGTTACTGGTGCATCTTTGCGATAATGAATTCTGAAATAAACCAGACATTCATCAGCTCCTGCATTTAACACCGCTTTTTGTGCCTCATCTGAAATTTGCATTAATCTCCCATAAGGCCCTTCCATTACTGTTTCAAATGGTGTTATTTGATGCTTGATACCTGATTTTTGAATTACTTCAATGGCACAATCCACGAGCGAATAGGTGTCAATTTGGGTATCTTTACTTTTTGGGATTATTTGAATCCCTAAGGTTATATCGTGATTGGTCATGATTATCTTTTTTTAGAATCTAATGCTTCTTGGATAACAATGAATGCCTAATTAAACTGGTTCATGGTTCGTTCTAGACCAATTGCGCAAAAGGACAAGATAGCGTCTATTGCACGATCCATATTCAACACCAAGTCGTCCATTTCCTCCTTGTTGAAAGGGCTCAAGACATAATCAACTTGTCTACCTTTGGCGTAATGGTCTCCTACGCCAAATCTCATTCTTGGGTAATCCTGCCCATCAGTAAGTTCTTCTATATTTTTCAAACCATTGTGCCCACCACTTGATCCCTTTGGCTTAATGCGAATCTTGCCATAGGGTAGTGCCACATCATCAGTGATGACCAATAGATTTTCTTTGGTGATTTTTAATTCATTCAGCCAATGCTTTACAGCTTTTCCGCTAAAATTCATGTATGTGGTTGGCTTGACTAGCGTGATAGATCTGCCTTTATACTTAATCTCGGATGTAAATGAGTGTCGACTTTGGTTGAAAGTTACACCTTGTTTATCAGCCAGGCGATCAAGAATCAAAAAGCCAATATTGTGTCGAGTAAGCTCATATTCAGCTCCAATATTTCCCAGACCAACAATTAAAAATTTCATAGGGCTAAAATAAAAAATCCTGCCTCATATTGAAGCAGGATTTTATTATTATCAATTTCAATTATTTTATTCTTCTGAAGCTCCTTCAGTCGATGCTCCAGCAGTTTCGCTTCCTTCTTCATCTTCATCATCAGTGGTAGCAGTTTTACCTTTCATTGCTCTAGGTATTTCAACACCAACAATAGAAACAAGTGGGCTGTTCAAGATTTCATAATCTCCTGCAGTCAATTCACCAACTTTAATGGTTTTTCCAAGTCCAAGCTTGCTCACATCTACATTGATATGCTCAGGCATGTTTTTAGGAAGTGACTTGATAGAAAGGAATCTAACTTTCTTGATAAGTTTACCACCACTTTTTACACCAGGTGCTACACCTTCAGTGTGAACTGGGATGCTCATTTTGATGTATTTACCAACATGCAACTCAAGGAAATCAGCATGTAAGATTGATTCACTTACGGGGTGAAACTGTACATCCTGAAGAATTGCTCTTGTTTTGTGGCCTTCAATATTCAATTCTACGAAATGCGCTTCATCTGTATAGACGATATCACGAAATAGAATTACCGGGGCGTAGAAATGAATTTGTTCATCACCTCCGTAAAGTACAGACGGAACATAACCCTCGGCTCTAAGTCTTTTTGATTCAGTCTTGCCGAGATTTGCTCTTTTATACCCTATAATCTCAATAGTTTTCATAATTATATATTTAGTTATTTATAAAAAGCGTACTTATAGATCCGTAGGAATGCACATTGCTTATGGCTTGTGCGAATAAATCCGCTACGGACATTACATTAATTTTGCTACTCTCTTTTTTCAACGGAATCGTGTCTGCCACAATTAATTCCTCCAAAGCAGAAGCTTCAATATTTTCATATGCCTTGCCAGAAAGCAGTGCATGTGTACAAATAGCCCTTACGCTATTTGCTCCTTTTTCCTTAATCAAATTTGCGGCTTTTGAAATCGTCCCAGCAGTATCGGCCATATCATCCACAAGAACCACATCCTTATCAGTTACATCCCCAATTACTTGCATGGATGCAATTTCATTGGCTCTCTTTCTATGTTTATCGCAGATCACAATCTCTACACCAAAATGTTTGGCAAATGCTCTAGCTCGTGCGGAACCTCCTACATCTGGTGACGCGAAAATTAGATTTTTCAGATTCAAATCTCGGATGTAAGGAACGAAAATGGCTGTGCCGTCAAGGTGATCCACAGGAATATCGAAAAATCCCTGAATTTGACCAGCATGAAGATCCATCGTCATTACACGACTTGCCCCAGCTGCAGAAAGCAAATTGGCCATAAGTTTGGCTGCAATCGCTACTCTTGGCTTATCTTTTCTGTCTTGTCTGGCATATCCAAAATAAGGAATTACCACACTTACATATTTGGCACTTGCTCTTTTTGCTGCATCAATCATCAGAAGTAACTCGAGGATATTATCAGCAGGAGGAGTGGTTGATTGAATTAAAAAAACATCGCAACCTCTTACACTCTCGTTGTAGCTAAACGCCATTTCACCGTCACTAAATTTCTGCGAAGTACATTGACCTAAAGGCTGACCGTATTTTTGTGCAATACTGGCTGCTAGCTCACTTGAACCTTTTCCTGCAAAAATTTTTACTGTTGTTGACATTTTGCTTTTAAATAAAAAGCCCGAACTCACTCCATTTTAAGAGTTGTTCGGGATTTTTTGTTGGCCTACTAGGGCTCGAACCTAGACTCTTCTGGACCAAAACCAGACGTGTTGCCAGTTACACCATAGGCCAAAACGGACTGCAAAAGTATATTAACTTTTTACAAATCAAAATCTATGAATTGAATTATTGATGGTTTTTTATCCACTTTTTTGCATTTGCGAATGGTTCCATCCATGGACTTACTTCTGCACCATCAAATTCACGGTTGTTTGGCCAGTTCCAAGTGAATAATGAACGCTCTAAGTGAGGCATGATCGCAACATGTCTGCCGTCTTTTGATGCAACAGCTGCTGCAGAGAAATCACTTCCATTCGGATTACCCGGGAAAGAATCATATGCGTATTTTACCGGTATGATATAATCTTCTGCTTTGCCGGGAAGTTGGAATCGACCCTCACCATGAGCCATCCAGATACCTAATCGGCTACCTGAAAGAGATTTGAACATTACCGTTTCATTTTCACCAATTACAACATCCACAAAGGCGGACTCAAATTTTCCTGAGCTGTTGTGCTGCATTTTAGGGTGATTTTCTCCCATTTCAGGATAAATCAAGCCAAGTTCCATAGCAACTTGACAGCCATTGCAAACTCCAAGACTCAATGTGTCGCTGCGTTTGTAGAAATTATCCAGAGCTGATTTAGCCTTTTCATTAAAGACAAATGATCCTGCCCAGCCTTTACCAGATCCGAGCACATCGGAATTTGAAAACCCACCAACAAAGACGATCATGTTTACATCTGAAAGATCCTCACGACCTGAAACAAGATCAGTCATGTGGACGTCTTTCACATCAAACCCTGCAAGAAAAAGCGCATAAGCCATTTCCCGGTCACCGTTCACACCTTTTTCACGAATGATCGCAGCTTTGATTCCTGATCTTGTCTTTCGATTTGGATCAAGTCCAAGACTATCTAATTTACCAGTGAATGATTCTGGAAATGAATAGGATAGTGGCTGGTTCTTGTAATTTGAAAAACGCTTTTCAGCGTGTGATTTTTCGCTTTGTGCCTGATCGAAAAGAAAGGAAGTTCTGAACCATATATCTCTTAATTGATCAATATCAAGCGCAGTTTGCCATTTTCCAAGTTGTAATTTTAGCTCTCTATCCTTGGTGAGGCTTCCAAGTTCGAAATAATTTACACCAAAATTGGCTAGAATTTTATCTACCTCATCTAGATCTGAGCATTGAATGATTACCCCAGGATTTTCAGCAAAAAGAACCTTTATAATATCATCATCACCAAATCCAGCGAGATCAACTTTCAGACCGCCATTTTGATTTGGGAAATTCATTTCTAGCAATGCAGTGATTATTCCACCTGAAGAAACGTCATGCCCGGCGTGAATTAGATTTTGATTGATCAGTTCTTGAATTGCATTGAATGCATTTTTAACAATGCCAGGAGTGGTATCAGGACAATCAGAACCTACGTAAGAATTGGTCTGTGCGAATGAACTTCCACCCAATTCCAAATCAGGCAAGGAGAAGCTTGCATAAACCAATTTACTATCCTTGAATCTGGTATCGATGTTTGGATTGATTGTTTTTGTGATGTCAGAAACTTCGGCAACAGAACTGATGATTACAGTGCCAGGAGCAAGGACTTTTTTATCCTTATATTTTTGAGCCATGGAAAGGGAATCTTTTCCAGTAGGTATATTAATTCCAAGGTTCGATGCAAAAATACTTAAGTCCTTCACCGCCTCATATAAACGTGCATTTTCTCCATCATTTTTTGCAGGCCACATCCAGTTGGCACTCAGAGAAACTCCCTTTAAACCATGCGTCAAAGGCGCCCAAACGAGGTTTGTTAATGCCTCCGCAGTTGATAATCTAGATCCCGCTCCTGCATTGATCAAAGCAGGAATTGGAGAATGTCCGATTGAAGTAGCCATTCCCTTTTTGCTTTTATAATCTAAAGCCATCACAGCCACATTGTTCAGTGGTAATTGAATTTCGCCTGTGGTCTGTTGGGTAGCAACTTTACCGGTTACTGATCTATCAACCTTATTAGTAAGCCAATCCTTACACGCCACAGATTCTAGTTGTAGTACTGCTTCGAGGTATTGACCGAGTTTGTTGATGTCGTATTCCTTATCTACGTATGTTTTATTTAGGGATTTGTCAGTAAGGATTGTTTTTGGAGATGCGCCAAAAAGATGCTCCAATTTGAGGTCAAATGGAGCTTTTTCCTGACCCTTTCGATTGAATTTAAGCTCCATTGTGCCGTTCGTTACACCTACTTCGTAATAAGGTGCACGCTCTCGTTCGGAAACATTTTTAAGATATTCAGTTTTGCTTGCATCTATGACCAGACCCATTCTTTCCTGAGATTCATTGCCTATCAGCTCTTTATCCGAAAGGGTAGGATCACCTACAGGAAATTTATCTAAATCAAAATCACCACCAGAATCTTCAACCAATTCAGAAAGACAATTCAAGTGTCCACCTGCGCCGTGATCATGAATAGAAACAATTGGGTTGTCATCCAACTCAGCCATTGCCCGGATGGCATTGCAAACGCGTTTCTGCATTTCTGGATTTGATCGCTGAACAGCGTTCAGCTCAAGCGATTGTGCGAAAGCACCTGTATCAACAGATGAAACTGCACTTCCGCCCATTCCGATTCGGTAATTATCTCCACCTAGAATAACTACTTTTTCACCCTTGCTTACTGGTTTTTTTAGACAGTTTTCCTTTTTAGCATAACCCACTCCACCTGCGAGCATGATGACTTTGTCAAAACCCTGAGTTTCGCCATTTTCTTCATGTTCAAAGGTGAATAAACTACCGCTGATCAATGGTTGACCGAATTTGTTGCCATAATCGCTGGCACCATTAGAGGCTTTGATTAAAATTTCCTTAGGCGTTTGATAGAGCCACTTGCGTGGTGCAATGTTTTCTTCGTGCTTTTTGCCTGGTTCTAGCCTTGCATATGAAGTCATATAAACCGCTGTACCTGCTAGCGGAAAACTTCCCTGGCCTCCTGCCATCCTGTCTCGAATTTCACCACCTGATCCCGTTGCGGCACCATTGAAAGGTTCAACAGTAGTTGGGAAATTATGTGTTTCGGCTTTCAAAGAAATGACCGATTGATATTCTTTGGTTTCAAAATAATCTGGCTTATCCTGAGTAGCAGGAGCGAATTGCTCAGCTATTGGCCCCTCTACAAAAGCGACATTGTCTTTATATGCCGATACTATAAAGTTTGGATTGTCCTGTGAAGTTTTTTTGATCCATTTGAAAAGGGAAAGTTCCTGTTCTTTACCGTCAATGATAAAATTGCCATTAAATATTTTATGTCGGCAATGCTCTGAGTTGATTTGTGAAAAGCCAAATACTTCTGAGTCTGTAAGCGGCCGGCCAACTTCTATTGATACATTTTCCAGAAAGGCTATTTCTTCATCACTCAATGCCAGCCCTTGCTCTTGATTGTATGTCTTTAAATCTTCAACACTTTTTATGGATTCAGGTGAGATTTTGAGGGTGTAAATTTCACCATCAATTCCATCATATTTTTGCTTCAGCATGGGGTCAAATTCACCTATTCCAAGATGAAATTCCTCTATTCGAAACAGACCAGTCACACCTGCATTTTGGGCTATTTCTACAGCATTCGTGCTCCATGGTGTGATCATTTCTTTTCTTGGACCAACAAATTCACCGGATAGTGAAGAGTCGTTCAATGCTACCGCACCTGAGAAAAGCCAGGTCAAGGTTTGAATGCTCTTTGAATCTAGGTTTTGGTGACTTCCAACAACGTAAAAATGAGATGGTGATTTTTTGAAAATGTATATCATGAAAGGCCTTTGAATTACAAGCGCAAAAATAGAATAATATGCTAAAGTTTACCCACGAAAGAGCAAACTTGAAACAAGCTCTTCTGCCTTATCTATTATTTGATTGTGTCGGGCCGGAATAACATGTGTGGTTACTTGTTCGATTCCAGACAGTTTTGATGAAATTCTAGGAGGTGGAACGATCGTATCTGATGCTCCAAGAATCACATCCAGTCTTCCTTTATACTTTCCCAAAATGTGTTTCAATTCTCTTGTGGAAAGTTGAAGTCCATAGAAATATGTCCATGTTTGGTAAACCTGCTCTCTTCTTTTGAAAGTTGAGAGTTCTTTCCGGGCAAATTTTACCATAGAATGACTAGCAAGATGAGATCGCTCAATCATTGCAAGCCACCATTCGAATACCTTTTCATTTTTCATCAGATAAGCAAAAAGTCTATTCCCAGATCTTGTATTTGCGATTTTGTGCCAAACGGACTGATAGATGCCATCAGGCGCCAACAGTATTATATGCTCTATTTGATCAGCAAATGAGGATAATGTTGCAAGACAAAATCTTCCCCCAAGGCTAAAGGCCAGCATTGAAAACGAAGAGATTTGTTCCGATTTCAGGAAGGAATCAAAGTTTTTTTGCCACTCGATTAGATCTAAATCTCTGTTTGCTCGCGTGCTGCGGCCGTGATAATAAATATCAAATGCATAAACTGTAAAGTCGGCAGGAAGAGATTTTGAATAATGATTAAACACAGAGTGATCCTGACCAAAGCCATGAAATAGAAGCAATTTTTTTTCGCCTTTGCCGTATTTGAAAAAATAAAGATTGTCTTCTTCCATATTTTTTTTGATAAAAATTTAAAAATAATCTTAACAAAAGGTAACCATAGAAGTTTAGTCACGTAGAAACGCAGGAAACTTTGAATATACACAGAGTTTCCGCAGTTTATCGAAATGTTAAGTTATCAAGAAACAGTGAAGGATAAGATTTTAGAAGGAGCGGAGAAATTATTTTTTCAATACGGAGTTCGATCTGTGTCTATGGACGATGTGGCGCGTGAGTTATCTGTGTCAAAAAAGACCTTGTATCAGTATTTTACAAATAAAGACGAATTGGTTTCCGAAGTGGCTGATATGAGCATAGCAAAGGAGATGGATCATTTTAAAGGTATTTCGGATAAGGCTGAGAATGCTATCAACGAATTGTTTCTACTTACTGCCTGCATCAGGCATACTGTCAATCAGCTCAATCCGGCATTGATTTATGATTTAAAAAAGTATCATCCTCTAGCATGGGAAAAATTTCAGGATTATAAACACAGCTTTATTCGAGGAACGATTACAGATAATATTCGTAGAGGTAAAACTGAAGGATTCTATAGAACGGAAATAAATGAGGAAGTTCTTTCGGTACTAAGGGTAGAGTCAATCCAATTGGTTTTTGATGGGTCGTTTTCAAAGATTACCAATATTTCATTTGCAGATATACAAATGCAGCTATTCGATCATTTTGTTCATGGTTTATTGACTGTCAAAGGAATGAAGCAATATGAACTTTATAAAATCAATGATCAAACTAAAGAGTCAATCACTGAACCTAATTAAGAATTAATAAATGAATTCAATTATACCAATCAATTTTTTCAATTTCAATCCTAATTTAATGAAGTTAAATATTTTGGGTTTGTTGCTCGGATTGTCCTCAACATGGGCATTCGGACAGACCGATCAGGTAGAAATAAAAATACCTGTCTACGACTTGCAGCAATGTATCGACTATGCTGTATCTAATGCTACCGGAATGCAAAATGCAATTCTTGACGAGCAGTCTGCCACATCTAAAGTTCGTGAAACAATAGGTATTGGTTTGCCTCAGGTCACCGGATCAGTTTCAGTTCAAAAAAGTCCAACTTTGTCAAGGTTTTATTCTCAATATGGTCCCAATTCGCCATTTGGCCCAACTGCTGACCAGGCTCAGCAGGCAGGTATTAAAGATGGAGACGTCTTTGCGGCTGAGAACTTTTTCCAGCTAAAAGGATCCGGTGATGCCAATTTGAGCATCAATCAGCTGATTTTTAATGGATCGTACATTGTTGGTCTTCAGGCTTCAAACACATACAAAGAGCTATCAATCAAGCAAAAAGAAAAGACCAAAGGTGATATTACTGCTGATGTGGCCAAGTCCTATTTCAATGTATTGATAAATCAGGATCGATTGAAATTGTTTGATATAAATATGGCCAGATTGGATACGCTGTATCGCAACACTATTCAAATGCAAAAGAATGGATTTGCCGAGCAAATAGATGTGGATCGATTGAAAGTATCATTGAATAATCTTAGGTCTGAACAGGACAATATGAGAAATTTAAGCACTTTGTCGATGAGACTTTTGAAATTTCAAATGAACTATCCTTTGGATCAGCCGCTCGAGCTTTCAGGTTCTATTGAAGATGTGTTAAGTATGCCTGTGGGTGATATATCTGAGGATGTTACATATGAGGATCGTCCTGACTATCAGGTTTTACTTACTAATAGGAAACTTCAGGAACTGAATATAAAAAACAAATATGCCGAGGCTTTGCCAAGTATTGGTGCATTTGCCTCACTCGGCTATAGCACTCAGTCACCAACGTTTACCGGATTATTCAAGACTGAAGCTGGCTTTTCTGAAACATCAGGAATTGGGCCAGATCAATGGTATAATTATTCAACATTCGGATTGCGATTAAATTGGAATATATTTTCTGGTATGCAAAGATCATTTCAGATACAGCAGCAAAAGATTGAATTGGAAAAACTTGAAAACAATATTGATCAGTTTGAAACTGCTATCAATATGGAAGTAAAGGAAGCTGCTTTGTCTCTGGAAAATGCACTTCAAAAATTTGAAGTTCAGAAAGAGAATAAGGAATTAGCTGAGCGAATTTTCAGAATTACTCAATTAAAATATGAAGAAGGAGTAGGGTCAAATTTTGAAGTGGTCGAAGCTGATAGCGCTTTAAAAGAAGCACAAACCAACTATTACAATGCCTTATTTGAGGCAATTATTGCAAGAATTGATCTAAACATGGCTCTCGGCCAAAACGATAAATAACGATGCGCTACCAACAAAAATCAATGAACCAAAAAAGCATATTACATCTACCTAATTATATCATGAAAAAGATTTTTAACATTTTACCAATAATACTTCTAGCTGCGATTGTTTATGCATGTGGTGGCACTGAAGCAGCTAATGATAAACTCGCTCAATTAGAAACTTTAAAACAACAAAAGGCTGAGCTTGATAACCAGATTTCAGAGTTGGAGAAAGACCTAATTGCTTCTGGTGAATTAAAAAAGAAAGAAGGCAATACTGTTTTGGTGACTTCAATTGCGGTGAAACCTATTTCTTTCAAGCATGAAGTAGAAGTGAGAGGAGAAGTTTCGTCTAAGAAAAATGTGATGGTCGCTGCAGAAACAATGGGCAAAATCAGCATGATCAAAGTTAATGAAGGGCAAAATGTCAAAAAAGGGCAGTTGCTCATTCAACTTGATGCAGATATTCTTAGAAACAATATTTCAGAAGTAAAAACTCAGCTTGAGTTGGCGACTACTATTTTCGAAAGACAAAGTAATCTTTGGAAGCAAAATATAGGAACCGAAGTTCAGTTTTTACAAGCAAAAAATAACAAAGAATCTCTTGAAGCAAGATTGGAAACATTGGACTCACAGCTACAGCAGTCAAATGTTTATGCACCATTTGACGGAATAATTGATAATATACCTGTCAGAATTGGTGAAATGGCTCAGCCAGGTCAGCCATTGCTAAGAATTGTCAATCAAAAGGAAATGTATATTTCAGCAGATGTATCTGAATCATTTCTTGGAAAATTTAGTGAAGGTCAAACTGTTTCCGTCTTCTTTCCGAACATTAACAAGCGTTTAACTTCTAAAATATCCTCACTTGGACAGGTTATTAAAAGTGAGAACCGCACTTTTGAAATTGAAGTTGAATTACCAACGGTTGATTTTATAATTAAACCAAATCAGATAGTCGTTCTCAATCTGGTTGATTATCAGAATGATAATGCCTTGATTGTTCCTACCAAGATCGTACAGAAAGATAGTAAAGGCAATTACTTGTATGAATTGGTGAAGAAAGGTCAGTCTACAGTTTCTAGAAAGATCTATGTGGATCCAGGTGTTTCATTTGACCAGCAGATCGAAATTCTTTCAGGTCTGAAGGAAGGTCAAGTCATAGCCAATGAAGGTCATAGAGAATTGGCCAATGATGTTGCAGTGACCATAAAATAATAGGGTATTACCTTGTAAAAAGAACAACAAAATGTCTGAACAAAATCAAGATAAAAATTTAATAAAGCAATTTGGTCTCACATCTGCTTCATTAAATAACAAAACCACAGTTTTCATCATAACGATAATTGTGGTGGTTATGGGTTTATTGACTTATATCACGCTTCCAAAAGAAAGCTTTCCTGAAATATCACAACCAATTGTTTATGTCGGCGCACCGCATCCAGGCAACTCACCGATAGATATCGAAAACTTGGTTACCAGGCCAATCGAGAAGGAAATCAATAGTATCGCTGAGGTAGATAACATCAAATCTACCTCGGTGCAGGATTATTCAACCATTATTGTAGAGTTTACTTCAGATACTGATATTGAAGATGCCTTGATCAAAGTAAAGGATGCGATTGATCGAGCCAAGCCAGATTTGCCTGAGCTACAGACTGATCCAAGTGTATTCGAGATGAATTTCTCTGAGTTTCCAATCATGAATATTAACCTTTCCGGTAATTATACCATGGAAGAACTCAATGAATATGCAGAGTATCTGGAAGAAGAAATCGAAAAAGTACCTGAAATTTCCAAAGTGGAAATCAGAGGTGTGGATGAAAAGGAACTGAAAATTAATGTGGATCCATTCCAGATGGAAGCGCGTGAAGTTAATTTTTCTGATATCGAAGATGCGATAAGAAGTGAAAACATTACACTTTCAGGTGGTAGTGTGAGGCAAGGTGATATCAGACGCTCTATTCGCATTGTTGGAGAGTTTTCATCACCTGATGAGGCACTTGATGTTGTGGTGAAAAGTGAAAAAGGTAATATCGTATATCTGCGTGATATCGCGGAGGTAGAATTTGAATATAAGGAGAAACAAAACTATGCAAGACTTCAGGGAAATCCCGTGGTGATGGTTGATGTGGTAAAAAGGAGTGGTGAAAACTTGCTTTCTGCTACAGATAAGATCAATGTAATTATCGAGAAAGCTCAGGCTGATGTGTTTCCGAAGGACCTTATTGTTACCAAAACCAATGATCAATCCAATGACACAAGAGAGACTGTTGATAGCCTTGAAAACAATATTATTTCGGGGGTAATCCTCGTGGTTTTGGTATTGCTCTTCTTTTTAGGTAGTAGAAATGCGCTATTTGTGGGTATAGCCATACCTCTTTCTATGTTCATGGCATTCATGGTACTGGGAATCTTTGGTATATCGATCAACATGATGGTGTTGTTCTCTCTGATCATGGCACTGGGTATGTTGGTGGATAATGGTATAGTGGTAGTGGAAAATGTTTATCGCTTGATGGAAGAGGGTATGACTCCATTTGAAGCGACAAAACAGGGGGTTGGCGAGGTAGCCTGGCCTATTATTGCCTCAACAGCTACTACGCTTGCAGCCTTTTTACCATTGGCATTTTGGCCTGGCATTATGGGTGAGTTTATGAAGTATTTGCCAATTACGTTAATAGTGACGTTAAGCTCTTCTTTGTTTGTCGCACTTGTTATTAACCCAGCCTTGATAGCCACTTTTATGAAATTGGATACAGGTGAGATCAATAAGAAAAGGGTAACCATTTTTGCGCTGAGTGCTTTGGGACTGGGTTTATTACTCATTTATGCAACATTTGTAGTGCTCGGTAATCTTTTGGCTATAGCAGGCCTGATCACCTTACTCAACGTATACATTCTTACACCAGCTTCACGAAGATTTCAACGCAATTTCTTGCCTTGGTTGGAGAATTTGTATCAGTCAACTTTGAATTTTGCTTTGTCAGGATGGAAACCCGCTTTGTTTTTTTGGGGTACAATCGTCATGTTTTTTTTCTCCTTCGTACTTATGGCAATTTTCCCACCGGAAGTGGAATTTTTCCCAAAGACAGATCCAAAATACATTAATGTTTTCATTGAATATCCGGTGGGTACCGATATAGAACATACCAATGCATTTTCTGAGAAAATAGAAAAACAATTGATCGCCTTGGTTAAGCCTTATGATCATATTGTGGAATCTGTAATTGGCAATGTTGGCCAAGGCGCTTCCGATCCAAATGATCCATCTGCATTTGGTCAGCAGGATACTCCAAACAAAGCACGTATCACCGTGAATTTCAAGCAATTCAAGGAAAGACAAGGCATAAGTACAGCTGACATCTTAAACGAGATACGCGCAGGTATTGACGACTATCCAGGAGTGACAGTCACGGTAGATCAGAATGCAGATGGTCCCCCTGCTGGTAAACCTGTCAGTATCGAGGTATCAGGAACTGAATTTGCAACATTGATAGATATCACTGAAGATATGAAGCGACAAATCAATCAGTCGGATATCAGAGGCATTGAGAAATTAAAGTCGGATTTGGAAACAGGTAAACCTGAAATGGTTGTCAATATTGATCGCGAAAAAGCCCGTAGGTTTGGTTTATCTACTTATTCTATTGCCACTGAGGTTCGAACAGCTTTATTCGGTAAAGAAATATCTAAATACAAAGAAGGTGAGGATGACTATGAGGTTCAGCTTCGCTTGCAGGATAAATATCGCTATGATATTGACGCGTTGATGAATAAGAGTGTCGTGTTTAGAGATCAGACAAGTGGTAAGATGAAAAGTGTACCTATTTCTGCTGTTGCAGATGCAGAGCTAAGTTCTACATATGGTTCGGTAAAAAGAAAAGATCTGAATAGAGTAATCACTCTGAGTTCCAATGTGGAAGCGGGATATAATGCAACAGAGATCAACAACGAGATAAAAGAACTGCTTGCTGATTTTAAAATGCCACCAGGATATGAATTTAAATTTAGTGGTGAACAGGAGAAGCAGGCTGAAGAGATGGCTTTCTTGACCAAAGCGTTAGGAATTGCAGTGAGTTTGATCTTCTTAATCATCGTGGCACAATTCAATAAAGTTACCACTCCATTTATTATTATGATGTCCGTAGTACTTAGTACTATCGGTGTGTTTCTCGGATTGGTCATTTTCCAAATGAACTTTGTGATTATCATGACCATGATCGGTATCATTTCTCTGGCGGGGATTGTGGTTAATAATGCCATCGTGCTTATTGATTTCATCGAGTTGAGTCGCGAGAGAAGGCGACAGGAATTAGGAGTGGACAAGTTGCCATTCAATGAAATTATTGATTGTATTGCCACTGCGGGAGCTACGAGGTTGAGACCTGTTTTACTTACCGCTATTACCACAATTCTTGGTTTAATACCATTGGCAGTTGGAATCAACATAGACTTCATTAGTTTTATGAGTACCTATGATGCCAAGTTCTACGTAGGTGGGGATAATGTTGCGTTTTGGGGGCCTATGTCTTGGACAATCATTTTTGGATTGTCATTTGCAACCTTCCTCACGCTTGTGATCGTACCAGTTATGTACTTGTTTTTCGCCAGAGTCAATAGATGGCTTGGTGTTAGTTAATATTTAGTTTCAACGACCGCTTTTATTTTGAAGGCGGTCGTTTTCATTTGATCTATGAATAGAATTTACATCTTCATTTTCGTTTCTATTATTTATTTCCTATTTGATCTTTACATATTTCAGGTCGTAAAAATGGCAGTGGAGGATTGGGGCGCGAGTGGGCGCAGAATCGTTTATTTTCTCTATTTCTTCATTTCATTTGGTTTTTTAGGTGGAATTCTATTTTATGAATCTCTGGATCCATTTATTTTTAAAAACCTTCGGCTCTTCTTGATTTCAGGGTTTTTCATGTTATTGATAGGGAAGGTATTCGTTGCAATATTCTTATTAATGGATGATGTGAGAAGAGGGGTTTCTGCTTTGATCAATCTCTTTCCTTCATTAGCGGATAGTCCGACTGATACCTCCAGATCAGAATTCATGGGGAAAGCCGCTTTGATTGCCGGTGCAGTTCCTGTAGCTGCATTGTCCTTTGGGATCTTATCAGGCGCTTATGATTATCGTGTCAGAAAAAAAACCATATATCTAAAAAATCTTCCCAAATCTTTTGATGGAATCAGAGTTGCTCAAATTTCGGATATTCATACAGGGAGTTTTTTCAATAAGACTGCTGTCAGTGGAGGAGTTGATCTCATCAATGATCAAAAAGCTGACATGGTATTTTTTACTGGGGATTTGGTCAATAATCAAAGCGATGAAGCAAAGCCGTATCTTGATATTTTCAAAAAGGTGAAAGCTCCAATGGGCGTATATTCTACCATGGGCAATCATGACTATGGAGACTATAACTCCTGGTCCAGTGCAGCCGCCAAAAATGCTGATATCAAGCAGATACATGAAATGCATCGATACATGGGATGGGACATCTTGTTAAATGAGAACAGGATTATAAAAGAAGGAGGCGATGAGATGGCGATTTTAGGACTTGAAAATTGGGGTGAAGGTAGATTTTCCAAATATGGTGACATGTCGAAAACTATGGTAGGAACCGAGGAGGTGCCGTTCAAACTTTTACTTTCGCATGATCCCTCACATTGGGATGCTCAGGTGAGATCACTTTATCCTGAAGTCGATTTGATGCTTGCAGGGCATACTCATGGGATGCAATTTGGAATTGAATTTGGAGATTTCCGATGGAGTCCATCGCAGTATATTTATAAAAGATGGGCTGATTTGTATCAGGAAGGCGATCAATTTCTATATGTAAATAGAGGTTATGGTTTTCTGGGATATCCTGGTCGCATAGGGATTCTTCCGGAGATAACTGTACTTGAATTGAAATCTGTTTAAAAGCAAAAATCATATCTACACGTAAATATTAGGGTATTGAAAATAAGGAGTGTTAAGTGATTAATATTTCAATTTTTTCGTGAATTCAGATTTCGTCCGCCAAACGATATCTTACAGAAAGGAGCTAAATGCTCCTTTCGCTTTTTAATTTCGCGTGATCAATCTTAAATTGACCTCAATTAACATCACGCAATGAGTTTAAATCTAATTCCAAGATTCAGAAAGTTTTTCAATGAAACTGTGTGGAACACACCGCTAAATTCACTTTCTAAAAGAGAAGCATTTTTTTACCGGCAGATCAGGATTTGGATGATCACTTTTTCTGAATACACTAAAGACAAGTGTGCCGAAAAAGCATCAGCACTTACGTACTTTTCTTTACTTTCAATAGTGCCAGTGTTGGCGATGGCATTTGGTATTGCTCAAATGTTCGGTTTGAAGGGATATGTAAAAAAGGAACTTGCCAATTATTTAAGTGGACAGCAGGATATACTAAATCAGGTAAGTGGTTTCGCAGAAACCATGCTCTCTGAAGCTGGAGGAGGTATTATTTCGGGAATTAGTGCCGTGTTTTTGATCTATGCTGTGGCCAGATTGCTCAACAATATTGAAGTTGCTTTCAATGATGTTTGGAACACAAAGGAAGGCAGAACCATTAAGCGTAAGGTGACAGATTACATGTCCGTTATTTTTCTTGGTCCGCTTATATTGATCTTATCTAGTTCAGCTACAGTTTACATAACTAATAGCATCCAATCATTAGCGGAGAGTTTCGAGTTTTTTGGATATTTCAAACAGACAATTTTATTCCTTTTAAAATTGGCACCCTACGCCTTAATTTCATTTTTATTGTTTCTGATATACATCGTATTCCCAAATGCTTCTGTCAAGGTAAAACCAGCATTAATTGCAGGGGTTTTAGCTGGTTCCGCATATCAGATCACGCAATTAGCTTGGATAAAAGGGCAAGTATTTTTATCTAATTACAGTGTGATTTATGGGAGTTTTGCGGCCCTTCCTCTGTTTCTTATCTGGTTGCAATTGAGTTGGATGATCGTCTTATTAGGAGCTGAATTTGCGTATGCTGTTCAAAATTTGTCATCATGGAATTACACTGATGAAGAAAGACAATTAAGTAGAAAACTGAAGAAACGATTACTTTTTATGATCCTTCATAGGATCATTCATAAATTCAGTACCGAAGATAGACCTGTGTCATTCAACGAACTGACTCGTGAACTTTACATACCAAATAGATTTATTCATCAGGTATTCAATGACCTGGAAAATTCAGGTTTGATCAACAAAATAAAAAGTAATGCAGATGATGGTGATGAATTATATCAACCAGCGATGGATATAAATAAAATTGATTTTCATATTGTACTGAGAAAATTGGATTTAGTAGGGGTGGAGACGCTCAATAAACTTGAGGAAAATCAATCTTATCGCGATGTAGATAATGCCCTAAATCTAATTGAAAGCTATGGCAAAACCTCCGAGGGTAATAAGTTGATCAAAGATTTATGATTTTCGAGCTTTAAATGACCATGTGAATTCAAATTCAGAAACTATGGTATCATCTTCTTGACGACCTATGGTCCTAAAAGTTTTGGTTATTGCTTCGTTATGATCCAGGCAATATTTAACAGCATCAAATGCTTCATGAGCATTTTCACAAGTAAATGAAACCCTTGAGGTTGCTTTCTTGATAAATTTCGCGTTACAGGTAACAATGATATAAGCGATAGACGGCTTTGCACCCATAGTTGCTACCAAACATGTAGTAGCAGTAGATAATTCAGCAGCCATACTCTGTACTGCAAAATACATGGATTTGAAAGGGTTTTTAGTTAACCAGTTGAATGGCACACTAGTGACACAAGAATCTGCACTAATAGTATCAATTCTCAACCCTGCTAAAAATCCCATTGGTAGGTTTTTAAGTAAATACAGTCTGAACTTCCAGCCTTTGAGAGAATTGATTAACTGATTTTGCTTTGTATTCACGAGCAAGGAGTTTATGTACGTGAAATTTCAGCCATTTCTATGACGCTTTCTTTAGCCTTCTCTTTCAGAATACGTTTCTTTTCCGCTGTGATGAAATACTCTTCAAGTTTGGATTCAAAGAATTTTACTGTAAAGAATATGGCAATAAGTAGGATGTAATCGAGATAATAAAGGTTAGCAAATCGTTCTTCAATTAAAGGCTGAAGGATCATTTGCTCGAGAATGAATAGGAGTAAAGCAACTGTGAGCATAATAGTAGAGGCTTTTCTTCCAACTCTGGCTTTTGCCAACTCTGAAATCGTCTCGGTTAGCTTTATATTTTTTTCTTTTATTTCATCATTTTGTTCACGAATCTGAAGGTTTGCGCCATCCAGTTTTTTCTGAAGGCGATCAGATACACGGGTTATTACCTTAGCTTGAGCGACGAGTTCCTCATAATCATCAGAGAATTCATCTAACTGTTCGCGATATATAGAATGCGATTCAAGGCGGGACCTAAAATCCTTGAGCTTTCTAATTTCTTCGTGATACAGTTCTCTTGGGTTATCCATGTTATAATTTCCTATAACTCTTCAAGTTCGATGAAATTTATATCTAAATCCAATAAATCCGCATAATCTTCACCTGCTTCCATCATGTCCTCATCATCCTCTTCATAGTACCAGTTGATGATCAGTTCTTTGTCTTCATCCTCAAGCTTAGTCAGCTTTCTAAATACATCAAATAGACATTTTGAGGAGCTGGTGTTAAAATATTCAAATGAAAAATTTACTGTAAGAGATTCATTCTCACTTGCAATAAAATCATCAATCAGGCTCAAAATTTGGTCATAGAACAAAATTGAATTCTCAGGGCTCGATCTACCTTTGATTTCAAGCAAATTGATCTCCGGATTGAAACTAACTAATGGTGTGACTCTTGTAGGTTCTATGAAAATGCTATCCATATTATTCCAGCTTCTCCCGGCTTTTAGATTTCTCTTGGTAATCTTACTTGTAAAGTGAAGTATGATACTTTTTCAGTCACCTGCTGAAATTTATATCTTAATTTTTGACCTCCGGTTTTTCGGGCAATGTCAATAAAACCTAAACCACCTGTGCCCTTTTCTGAAAATTCCTGTTCGTTCAACACTTTTTTGTATAGATCTCTAAGCTCATCTGGATTTACATTATTAATATCATCAAGTCGGGACTGAATTTCCTTGATTTTGTCGGAAGGCACATAGTTGCCAGTTTGTAGACTATAAAATCTTTTTCTCGCTGAAATCAAAATAAGAGCAGATCTGGAGTCGTAGCTACTTATTCTCATTTCATCAGTATTGACTTCATCCAAATGATAATAGAGGTTTTGAATACATTCAGTAGCCACATTATAGAACTTTTTTTTCACCTTTCGATTCTCTTCCAATTCTTCCAGCCTTTCCTCAAGTGTTGCAATCATGGAAGTAACCAGATCAAATGTCAATTCACCCTTGTACATCAGGATAATATTTTGATCGTAAATGTTTTTGTAACTTCTTAAGTAATCCATCTATACAGGTTAAATAGTTCTAAGTTAGAAATCTAAAGACTAAATAATAAATTATCCAAATCTTCGATGAAAATTATGGAGCCAGTTATCCACATCCATCGCATTCATCATCTCTTGAGTTTAAAACTGCTTACAATACGTTATCGACTCGAAAGTAACTTTTTTCGATGTGAACTGATAATATGTCGATTAATTTCTTCTGTGAGATGACAGATATGATAATATTTCCTGTCTATCCACATTCATGCAGGTTCATTCAAAATTGATCTGACAATTTATTATTCTAATTTATTTTTATATTTTAGAATATTAAAAACCAGCGTGATTAACCAACCAACAATCGTATGTTAAAGAAAGATGTATACGCAATAGCGTATTTGATAACACTATTGATAGTAGCAGGTTCAGTTGCTTACTATATCTTTTTCTTGCAAAAGGATGTAATCGAAACCTTCAACAATGATCCGAAATTAATTCAAGTGGCGTCAAGTCAGGGGGCTTTTGGACAGCAACTGACTAAAGCGGCCGTTGGGATGGGTTATTCTGAAAATGAACGAAACTTCACAATTTTCCAGAATGAACTTGCGAGAGTTATTCCTGTTTGGAAAAAGAATCATCAGGCCTTGATATCCGGTGACGAAAGCATGAATATAAAAGCGCCAATCTTTGCAACAGATGATTATAAGGATCTACAAGAGAAGATCAGATTTTTTTATGATCAAATGGAGATTAACGCCACGAACTTGCTAAGTGTCAATTTTACAACTGATAGAGCAGATGTCAATTTTCTTTCTTTGAGAGCATCGATAGAATCCTTGATCAATAACGTAAAGAACTATCAAACTGCTGCTGATAATATTGCTGAATTTTTAGTTGATGACTCTCAGTTTCATAAATCAGGTTTCAGCCTTGCAGAGAAAGTCGCTTATGGCGTCTTTTTTGGTTTGTTGTTAATTCAAGGATTGTTCATCTTCAGACCTTTAGTGAAATTGGCTGGTGACAACTATTTGTCTGCAAACAAGGCATATGTGAAAGTGAAGAAATCTGAAGAGGAGTTACAAATCAACTATCAGAAACAGAAAATCATTAATAAAAAGCTATATCTATCAAGAAAGCAGCTTGAGGAAAATAACCAGAAATTGAAGGAGTCTGAAGGTAAATTGCTGAAGAGTTCGGAAGAACAAATCAAGATCAATGAACAGTTAATTGGTGCTCAGAGTGAACTGAATGATGCCTATAGAAAATTACAGGCATCAGATATGGAAATCAGGGAATTGGCTGACAAACAGTTGGAGGATAACGAAAAGCTTTTCCTTGCTGAGAAAAAAATCAAAGAAACGCTGAAAAAAGAGCAGAAAAGTAAGGAAGAGCTTAATAAAGCAATCGAATCATTGAAGGGAGCACAATCACAGCTTGTTCACTCTGAAAAAATGGCTTCTCTCGGACAGCTTACAGCGGGTATTGCACATGAAATCAATAATCCGATCAATTTTATTTCATCTGGTATGGTTTCGATCAAAATGTCAATTGAATCATTGAGGGAGATTGTAGAGGAATACTCAAGACTTGATGAAGGTGCAGATTTGAATGATGTTATAGAAACCATCAAGGAACTAAAAGAAGATCATGAATATGATGAAATGATGGAAGAACTTGATGAACTCATCAAGGATGTTAATTACGGAGTTACAAGAACTATTGATATTGTAAAAGGTCTTCGTGTATTCTCTAGATTGGACGAAGAAGAGGTGAAAAGTGCCAATATCAACGAAAACCTTGATGCTACACTGACTCTGCTTAGGAACAAGACAAAAAATAGAATTACCGTTTCAAAATTCTATGATGATAAGATGAAGGACATAGAATGTTTCCCTGGTCAGTTAAACCAGGTTTTTATGAATATTCTTAATAATGCTGTTCAAGCAATGCCTGAGGATAAGAAAGATGCTGAAATCACCATTTATACAGAGGAAGCAAATGATGAAGTTGTGGTTAGGATTAAAGATAATGGAATTGGGATTCCGGAGGAAATCAAGAACAGAATTTGGGAACCTTTCTTTACGACCAAAGCAGTAGGTGAGGGTACGGGTCTTGGAATGTCAATCACTTATGGAATTATCGAAAAGCATGGTGGTAAAATAGAACTTTTAAGTGAGGTTGGAAAAGGGACTGAATTTGCTATCACTCTACCTAAAAAGGTAATAAATATCGCGAAAAAGCAATCTGAGAAGGTGGCTTAATGCTAAATAAGAATAATATATCAAGCACATTTGAGCAATGGAAGGAATCGAAAACGTAGTTGAGGCAGAGAGAGAGCGAAGAGTGAAAAAATATTCTTTGTTGTATGTTGATGATGAAGCAACCAACCTTCGGGTATTTAAATCTAATTTCAGAAAGTTTTTCAATGTATTTACAACCACCAACCCCTTAGAGGCTATTGAGATCCTAAGGGCCAATAATATTCAAGTAATCGTCACTGATCAGAGAATGCCTGAGATGACTGGAACTGAGTTGTTGGAAAGCATATTGCCTGAATACCCAGATATTATTAAAATTATCCTTACTGGTTTTACGGATATTGAAGCTATTAAAGATGGTATAAATAGGTGCGGTATTCATAAGTATATAACCAAACCCTGGAATTTTGATGAAATGAAGGGAGTGTTGGATAGAGCGATGGATACCTATCAAAATTCACTCGATAGTGAAGATCATGTTAAAGAACTGGAAGAATCTAATCAGGAACTTGAAAACAGGGTTAAAGAACGTACCAAAGAACTGAATACAATAAATAAGAGATTGATTGATAGTATCCGTTATGCTGGTCTGCTTCAACAATCTATGCTTCCCAATGAGCGCTACTTGGGAAGGTTATTTGAAGATCATTTTGTTTTGTATAAAACTAAATATCTGTTTAGTGAAGAGTTTGTTTGGACTACTAGTCTGAATTTTAGATCTGAAGATTATACAGTAGTAGCTCTGATAGAATTTGATGGTAAGGGTATAGTAGGTGCTCTCAAAACTTTAATAGCTGATTCTATTTTAAATGATCTAATACAGGATAGAAAAATATTTCATACTGGTGATATCATAAAGGAACTTAAGAAGGAAGTGGATGCTGCTGGGTCTTCTGAGTTGCAATGTGACCTTCAAGTCTCAATTGCTCTTTTTGATAACAATGAAAAAACCATGCAGTTTAGTGGTGTTCGTCAGAATATGATTGTTTGTAATGGAAAAAAATTAACCGTATTAGAAGGGGAGTCTGCTGAAAACTTTGATGATTTACTCGCAGACAAAATTGATATGGAAGAGGGAGCAACATATTATATGTTTTCAAATGGATTCCAAAATCAAAAAAATCAGGATGGTGTGAAGTTCTCTCAAGAGAAATTTGAAGAAATGATTAAGTCGGTACAAAATAAATCGATGGAAGACCAATATAAATTTATTAATCAAAATCTGGAAGATTGGGTAGGGGAGTCTGGATTGAGTGATGATGTTTCTGTATTTGGGTTTAAATTTTAATAATGATGGTAATAAAGGCAAGCAATTACAAGAATTGGTGTACCGAAAATATTAGCCCCCAGGCCTGGACAAGGATAGTGTTGAAATGCTTAACTATTGTTAGAGAGAGAGGATTAACTCTCAATCAGCTAGGTGATGCTGACCCAGATATTGATTTGGATATGGAATTATTGGAAGCTTTGAATGAAGCTTTAGCTGAAATTTATGATCTGACCGTGGATGAAAGCCTCTTAGTGAGATACTAAACTTTAATTAAATTTTTTTCCTTCTTGGATTTAAATCTCAATCCCCATTAGTAATACGTCATCTGTTTGTGGCGCATCATTTTTCCATTTGTCAAATGATGAGATCAAAATCTGTTTTTGTTCACTCAAAGATTTTGATGATGAATCGACAATAAGATTCTTAAGATTTTTCACCATAAATTTCTTATCGTCTTTTCCTCCAAATTGATCTTGATATCCATCTGAAGCTAGAAATATCCGATCCCCTGAATTCAACTGAATCTCTTCTTTATTGAGCATACTAGAAGCTTCTCTTTCATCACCTTCAATACCTCCAATCATTAATTTAGGACTTCTGTATGTGGTTAATTCATTATTTCGTACAATGTGAAGTGGAATTCCAGCACCTGAAAACTCCAACTTCAAATCATCAAGATTTATTACACATATACCAATCTCCATTCCATCGCGGCTTTGACCTTCTGTATCACGTTGCTGCAACTCCATTTTGATTTGCTTGTCCATACGGGCTAGTATTTTATTGGGATCAAGGTAGTTTTGGTAATAAATGATATTGGTAAGTTGATTACTTCCCATGATGGACATAATAGCTCCTGGTACACCGTGACCTGTGCAATCGGCACATGCAATTACCAGATATTCATTTCTTCCCTGTCTGATTCTCTCGAACCAATAGAAATCGCCACTTACTACATCTTTTGGTCGATAAATAACAAAAACATCTTTAACTACTTTAGAAATTGAGGAGAGATCTGGGAGTATGGAATTTTGAATCCTTTTAGCATAAATGATACTATCGGAAATCTGGTTGTTTACATGCTCCAGTTGCATTTTTTGCTTCTCTATTTCTGTTTTCTGTTTTTCAAGTTGATTATTCGTTTCTTTCTGCTCTTCCAATTTGCCAATCAAAATTTGCGATGAATTTGCAAGTTGTTTTGCAAGCTTTCCCACTTCATCATTTGATTTCACATCTATATTGGCATTGAGATTTCCTTTCCCAATTTCTTCAGCGGATTTGCTCAGCTTTATAATTGGGCGTACGAAGAGATTCGCTGCAATTAGTGCCATGAGAATCGAAAATCCGAGCACGGAAAGGATAACAATAATTATTTTATTTTGTACCTCAATCAAGGGTGAGAATGCAATTTCTTTATCAATACTGATACATAATATCCAGTCATTACCAGCATAGCCCAAATAGCTTTGTTGCTTTGCTGCAAAAAATAATTTATCATCAGTTTCAATAAAATTAACTCGTTCGCCATCTAAATTTTTTATCAAGTCATAATCTGAAAAAGTTGAGATCATTGGCTCTAGATTCTCATCGTTGGAATAAAGAATTAAACCATTTTTATTTATCAGGTTTACTTCCAAAGTTCTGGTGCCGTCATTGCTCAGCGATATATCACCAAGGATCTGAAAAAGTTCATCAACCAATATTCTCCCAACCAAAACTCCTTTTGGAGTATCGTCGAAATAATCATTCACAATAGAAGCAAACTGAAGTACCGCTCTGCCAATACTTTCTGATTTTGAAACATCCATCACCGAAGGGTTTTCTGAGGAAATGCGTGTCCAAAACAAGGTGCTATCTTGTTTTTTACCAACAGATTCTCTTTTACTGTCAGACAGTCGCACTCTGTTCATGTCAAAAAGGGAAAAACTATAGTACAGTTCATTTAGATTTTCTAATTCCTGTAGTCTTGATGTTAGTTCATCACCAGAAATATCACTGATCCTGAAATATGGATTTTTTGTAGCCATATTCACATCATTGATCCTTGAAAAAATAAATTGCTCGATATTGGTTATCGTGGATTCAGCTTGTTTGGTGATGTTTATTAGCAATTCCTCTCTGTAAGTTTTTTTTACTTCAATGTTCGTAAAAATGAAAATGATGGATGATGAAACAACAACCAAAAACAAACACAAAAAGGTGAGTTTTGCATAGATATTCATATCGGGAAATCGTTGGTTTAGCTTGAATTTAAAACTACATCAGAAAAGTGAATAATCTGATTTTCGTATGGAAGAATGTAGGAATTATGTTGATATTCAAATGTTTATTTACAATAAAAATATCTCGATTTTTTTGATACAGCGACTATTTTGCGTTCTTTCGTAGCTTGTTTTACCGCCTTTACAGTACAATTACCTATGAAAAGACTAATTACACTCATTTTTATATTTGTTGCATTTCAAATAAATGCCCAAAATCTCACAATTTATAAAAGTAGCTTAGATGTAGAAGCGACCACAAACAAGATCGTAGATATTATTAAGCAGCAAGGACTCATATTCTTTGAGACGGTTTCGCATGACGAAATTGCAAAGAACAGAGGTAAGGAAATTGCGCCAACAAGGAGCATACTTTTCGAAGATCCTGATCTAACAACTGCTTTGATTTCTTGTCAACAAACCACAGCTCTTGATTTACCTTTGGAGATATTAGTTTGGGAAGAATATGGCGATGTTTATATTGGATTTATGGATCCTAAATTCATGAAGAAGCGTTTCATGATAATAGGTTGTGATGAAACCGTGGATGCGCTCACCCGACTGATGGTCCGTGTAACCAACGATGCATTGCGGGTTAATTAACTGTATCTAAAGCAATCTGAAATTGCAGGTTTTCCCAATGAAATTTTAATGCATTTTTTTCAAAACTAAATTTCATCCGTTCTTGATGATCTTTAACTTTTTGTGGTTGGATTTCCAGTCTTAATGCATCGAGTGATTCATCATAATTATATGCTCCCCATTGATTCCAGTCACTATTGAAGATGATTGTCCATTTGTGACTATCTGGAATCGTGAAAATCGCATATTTCCCTTTTGGCAGCAATTGGCCATTTAATTTAATATCCTCAGTGGTAGATAAAACAGTCGCCTCATTGGCACCAGTTCTCCACATGTTTCCAAAGGGGACCAACTCGCCCCATATTTCCCGTTTTTTGACTCCCGGACTGCTGTACTTAATGGCCAATTTGGTAGAGCCTATAGTGGTGGAATCTGTCGCATATGGTGAGGGTCTGTTCTCTTTGGAGCCTATACCACAGGAGGTAATAAGGGTAATGAAAAATACAAATAAGAAAATGTTTTTTAATGATTGTATTAATTCGGACATATGGGTGTTCTTATTCGATCAGTTGGATTGAGGATTTTTATTATAATGTATTGAAAATAAGATGTTTAACTCTTAAGGTACATTTTTTGTTACTTAAATATCAAACTTAAACTTATTTATCATGGGAATAATTGGGATCGACATTCCTCAGCTTAACGAAGAACAGGAAATAGAAGTTGAAGTAAAAGTCAACGGGATCAAAAAACAATACAATTATCGTGTGGAGATTTTTTATTGGGATCAATGTCCTTACCCTACTGAAGATCGAGCAGAATGTATTCGTCAATTAGTAGCCGGATATGATAGCAATTGGGATCTTACTCATATTGGCTTACCTACCGACGAATACATTGCCATTACTTTTAGAAAAAAGCGATCAAAAGGGTAGATCGTCATCTGCTTGTGGTGTTTGATCCATCCAGCTATCTTCTACAGAAGGGGGTGGAGGTGTATCAGCACCAGAAGCTTTGCCATCAATTTTCCAGGCTTGCAGGCTATTGAAGTATTTGGTTTCTCCTTTTGGGTCAGTCCATTTTCTTCCTTTTAAATTAAAAGAGATGTTCAGCATATCACCAACTTTGTACCCATCAAGCTGTTGACAATTGGCCTGTATCAGTTCAAGTTTGATATACTCCGGATATTGCGGATTTTCGGCATATTCAATAACAAATTCGCGCTTCTTAAATGTATCCGATACATTTTGAGTTTCAGACTTCTCAATTAACTTTCCTTCAATATTCATCTTTGTGATTTCAAATAACTAATTAAACTAAGTCGCAAATAAAGAGTTCTATAAACGGATATGAAAAAGTCTAAGAAAATATTTTTTATTATCGCTGCTATTTTTCTCATCATAATGATATTGATAGGTATGGATATAAGCAGTAGAACTACCTGGCCAGGATCGAAAGCAAGCCTTCCTGAAAGGCTCACAGAATGATCTTGCAATAAAACTAGCCGATTTAAATTTCAGCATGCCAATTATTGAAAATTCTAGTTACAAATCCCGGCCATTCTTTCTGATTAATGAACATTGGGAAACGATAGTGCCATCCCTTTTTTTAAAAGGTCCGGAACTGAATTATAAAAGATCCCGATTGGAATTGAATGATGGTGATTTTTTGGATATGGATTATCTGAATGGTGGCAATAATAGATGCCTGATAATTACCCATGGATTGGAGGGTGATTCAGGAAGATATTATGTGAAAAGAACGGCAAAATATTTTCATGAACGTGGCTGGGATATCATCGCCTGGAATTGCAGAAGTTGTAGTGGTGAGATGAATAGATTACCAAGGTTTTATCATCATGGCGAAACTGGAGATCTTGATTTTATCGTAAATCAGGGACTTGATAAAGGCTATGAAAAAATAGTTCTTTTTGGCTATTCGATGGGAGGGAGTATGAGCCTTAAATTTCTTGGAGAAAAACTGCGTGATAATCGTGTTAAGGGGGCAATCACTTTTTCTGTTCCATGCAATCTAAAAGATAGTTCGGATGTTTTAAAGTTGAAAGAAAATCAAATCTATGAAAAGAGATTTCTAGCCAAGCTGGTTGAAAAGATGAAATTGAAAGCCCAACTCTTTCCAGATTTAATTGATATATCTGAAATCGATTCTCTTGCTGATTTTGATGAATTTCATGAAAAATTTTCAGCGCCTCTTCATGGCTTTAGAGATAAGGCACATTTCTTTCAATCAGCCACTTGTGATCAATTTCTGAATGATATCCGTGTACCAACCTTAATAGTAAATGCGGGGAATGACCCTATGCTCGGACCAAAATGTTATCCTCTTGAATTAGCTAAGAAAAGTGATCACGTTTATTTGGAAATACCTAAAGTTGGTGGACATGTTGGCTTTACTCTTTTAACTAAAAAACATAGCTGGATGGAAGAAAGGGCGCAAGCTTTTATCGAATGTCACAATTGGTAAATTTCTAATCTAATATTTCTATTTCTTTTCAAAGTCCAATGAAACGGAATTGATGCAATATCTAAGACCTGTAGGTTTTGGGCCATCTGGAAAGACATGACCTAAGTGTCCACCACATCTGGAGCAGAGTACTTCAGTTCTGCTCATACCATAAGTCTTGTCTGTTTCCTCAGCGACATTTTCTTTTGAAATGGGCTGATAAAATGAAGGCCAACCTGAACCTGATTCAAACTTTGTTGAAGATTCAAAAAGTGGGAGTTTACAAGCAGCACAGGTGTATGTGCCTTTATCGTGGTTATTCCAAAGATCTCCAGTAAATGCTCGTTCTGTGCCTTTTTCACGCAGAACGTAATATTCCATTTCTGTCAACTTCTCCTTCCATTCAAGATTACTTAGATTCCATTCTTCTGATATCTGAAGAGTTGTTTGTGCGGGTTTTTCTTGATTTGATGGTGAGGTTTGGGCACAGGAAGTGAGTACAAAAAATGGTGCTAAGACGTATAAAGAGATTTTCATTTTGAATCCAGTATTTGTTTGTTTTCAAAACGAACCCGATTACAATTTGTTTATTGAAAGCGCTTTAATGCAAGCCCGGCGACATGTTCACCTATTGCAAGGGAAGAAGTAGCAGCCGGTGATGGTGCATTTCCTACATTAATTACTTTTTGGTTTTCGAGGATTAAAAAATCATCTATTAATCCACCGTCTTTATCACATGCTTGCGCTCTTACGCCAGAACCTCCTGGTTCTAAATCGCTTTGCTGAATATCTGGCAGGAGCTCTTGTAAAGCTTTTGTGAAAGCAGCTTTTGAAAACGATCTGTAGAATTCGCCTAATCCGGTTTTCCAATATTTAGCTGCAACTTTTCTAAATCCTTTCCACCTAAGGCTTTCTGATAATTCGCCTAAATTCACCTTGGACTTTGAGTAACCTTCTCTGCTAAACGCAAAAACCGCATTTGGTCCTGCTTCAATTCCACCGTGGATCATCCGGGTAAAGTGGACTCCTAAAAATGGGAAATTTGGATCCGGAACGGGGTAAATAAGGTTTTTAACAAGATATTCTTTTTCCTTTTTGATTTTGAAATATTCGCCTCTGAACGGGATGATTTTATAGTTCACTTCCATACCAGTCAGTTTAGCAACTTTATCGGAATACAGACCTGAGCAGTTGATTACAAGCCTGGTTGTCAGCGATTGATGATCGGTTTCTACCTGAATAAATTGGCCATTTTCTTTGATGTCAAGTACTTTATTTCCGGTAAAAATATCTCCATTGAAATGTTTGATTTTTTCGGCATATTTATTTGCAACCTCCTTGTAATCAATAATTCCTGTTTGAGGTACATAAATACCCTGAACGCCATTCACATAAGGTTCATATTCTTTCAGATCATCACCATATAGACGTTTCATGCCTGTCAAACCATTCTTTTCACCTCTTTCGTAAAGTGTATTTAAAGTTGTGATTTGAGATTCATTTGTGGCTACCACGATCTTACCACACAAGTCGTAGGTGATTTCCTCCTGATCGCAGAATTTAATGAGTTGGTTATAGCCATCGACACAATTTTTTGCTTTTAGGCTTCCCGGTTTATAATATAGTCCAGAATGAATCACGCCACTGTTATGCCCAGTTTGGTGTTTGGCAAGTCCACTTTCCTTTTCAACTACAGCTACACGGAGCTTGGGATTTGCTTCTTTAATTTTTAATGCAGAAGCAAGTCCTACTATTCCACCACCTATGACAACTACATTGTACATCGACTATTCCTTTTTTTCTTTCGGCAAAGATGTAAAAAATGATTTTCTAGTGGTAATGATTTTCGACAGGTTATTGATCTTTTTCAAACTTCAATGAAATAGAATTCATACAATATCGCTCTCCAGTTGGTTTTGGCCCATCATGAAACACATGGCCCAAATGACCATCACATTTTGCGCATGTCACCTCGGTTCTTATCATACCAAGAGTTTTGTCCATTTTTAATGTGACCGCTTCTGGGGAGACAGGAGCAAAAAAACTTGGCCATCCTGATCCTGAGTCAAATTTTGTGTCTGAGGAAAAGAGTGGGTTAGAACATGCAGCACATTCATATATCCCAGTTTCTTTGTTGTTTAAAAGTGCGCCAGTCCAAGCTCGTTCTGTACCTTTTTCTCTTAATACTTTAAATTCTTCAGGACTCAATTCTGTGAGCCACTCTTCATTAGTTTTATTAATTTTGCTCATAATTTCAATTGTTAATCCAATCTGTTCACTGGTGAAACTAAATACTATTTAAAGGGTTTCTAATCCGTTCATCATTTTAATGATAAAAAATGAAACTTGGGTATTAAAAATTCATTTAAGTGATCAAACCTCAACCTAATTAAATGAAGAAAAGACAATTTATAATATTGGGAATTGCTCTTTCCATTCTTTTTGGCTCTTATTGAAAGACTAAGTTGGTTTTCTGAATCAGTAACTCGCTAATCCCACGGGTAAAAGAAATCATGTGCCATTTTTATCCTCATTTGTTCAAAAATAAAGTTGATGAGGTTGATAGGTGGCATTATTGAAAGATACAATCAATAAGCATCGTGAATTTTCCCAAGGAGCTTTTCCATTTCTTGTTTTACTTCTGATGTTTTTGTGATGTAGTTGTTATTCATCAGGCTGAATATCAATGTTTTTCCTGATTTAGTTTTTAAGTATCCACTTAAATTGTGGTTGTTACTTAATGTACCTGTTTTGGCATATACATAAGGTTGATCTGCCTTATAATAGTCCTTAATTGTACCTGAAATGCCACCAATTGGGAAAATGTATTCGATAGTTTCCCAAGATTCATTCTTGTATATTTTATCTAAAACAGAAACAAAGGTTCGCGGAGTTATCATGTTGTACCGCGACAATCCTGATCCATCTTTCCAGATAATTGGATCAGGTAAAAACACACTCCATTGCTTCAAAAGATAGGCACGAAAGACATCAATGTCTGTAAATCCATTCATTAGAGCACAATGAATCAGCAATTGCTCAGCAAGGAAATTATCACTTGGAAGCATCATCATTGATATCACATATTTCGTAGAGTGACTGAATATATTTTCAGCAGACAGAGGCATGCTATCAACCACCACTACAGTGCTTTGTAGTGTGTCAGTTAGCAAAGTGGATATAAGCTCATAGTCAACAATAAAAGGTATTTCTCTTTGGTAGATGGAGCTATCTGATTCTATCCAGGCATTGAAGATATTTGCAAATTCAGTTCTGTAAATCAAATCTCCAGGTCTTATACCCTTATATATTTCCACATAATCTTCGAAAAATGAGGGTATTATTTTCATAGAGTCATATTGGTTAAAAATCCGAACACTATTCCCATAAATGGGCAACCAAGACCTCTCTACCTGAAACCCATAAGGGTAATCGTCCCAAGCCCAACCAGAGCCATATTTTGACAACTGTTCTGATGGGTAATTGATATAGATATTTTTACCCTTAAGTTTGGATAATGCTTTTTGTGTTGGGAAATCAGGATGGAGGAACGTTGGATCGCCGAGTGGTCTAATGAACAATGAATCACCAATCTCAGTAAACGAAAAACTAGCAAGTGAATCTCCAAGTTTTTGGAGGCATGTGAATGAAGTGAGAATTTTGACATTCGATGCTGGCGTGAAATATAAGTGATCGTTATAGTTGCAAAGAAATTTATCAGTTTGTGGATCATAGAGCGAAAATCCAGTCAAATGATTTTTAAAATAGGTTGATTTATTGATCTCCTTTGATATGTCTTTATTGCTAATAGTATATTTTAATGATTGACAACCAAAAAGAAAGAAGACAAGAACAGCCACAAAGGATTGTGTTTTTAATATTTGGTTAATTTTTGAGGCTATTTTCATGCATTTAATTGATTTATGCCTTTGATCTGATATATGATTAATAAAGGGTAATTATAACTCAGCTAATTTCATTTAATGAAATTTTGTATTTAATTTGACCACTAAAATAGCTAATCCTAACGCTTCATTTTATAGCCAATGAGTATTCTTGACCTAATCACGCTGCTAATCTTTATGGCAGCAGTTTTCACACTTGTAAATATTACTGTGCTCAAGTTGCCTTCCACAATTGGATTGATGGCAATTGCCCTGATGATGTCTGTTGTCATTCTTGGACTGGGTTTCATATTTCCGGCTGTTACAGGTGCAGCTGAACACATAGTAGAAGCCTTTGATTTCAAAGAAGTCTTGCTGGATGTAATGCTTAACTTCCTCTTATTTGCAGGTGCCTTGTCTGTTAACCTAAATACCCTTTTGGAGGAACGTTGGCCTGTTTTGATATTGGCTACTGTAGGTACGTTGATATCAACCTTTATTGTCGGAATGTTGGTCTGGTTTATTTTTCCATTGCTTGGTGTGGAAATACCGATGATCTATTGTTTTCTTTTTGGTGCCTTAATATCGCCAACTGATCCAATTGCTGTTTTGGCCCTGGTAAAAGAATATGCCATATCTAAGAAACTTGAAATAAAGATTGCTGGAGAATCACTATTCAATGATGGAGTTGGAGTTGTAATATTTCTTACTATTTTGAATATAGCTCAGGCTCAATTTGGAGGTGATGCGGCCGTTGAAAGTCCTCACGGTGGAGGAGATATAACCACATTGTCAGTTTTGATGCTATTTGGTAGAGAGGTTATAGGTGGATTATTGATGGGAGCCGTTTTTGGATTTTTAGGTTTTAAATTATTGGATTTCATAGACAATGATCATGTCGAGCTCGAAGTATTAGTTACTCTTACTTTGGTTATGGTTGGTGGTAGAATTGCAGAATTACTTCATGTTTCAGCACCACTTGCGATGGTTGTAATGGGGCTATTTATAGGAAATGAAGGTCGGGATGAAAAACTCGCAAATGCCACGGGAGAATACGTTTTTAAGTTTTGGCACCTGCTCGATGAAGCTTTAAATGCCATATTATTCATTTTGGTCGGATTGGAAATGATTGTTATAGCGCACACATTCTCACTAGATAGTATTGCTATTGGTGTGATCGGAGTGTTGATTGTATTATCTGCAAGATTTGTAGGAGTTACAGTTCCGATCAAAATCATGAGTATCTGGAGAGAGTTTGAGCCAAAGACTATTGCCATTTTGACATGGGGAGGATTGCGTGGAGGAATTTCAGTAGCGCTGGCCCTTTCACTATCAGAATTTGAGTGGATCGATCATGGAGTTAAGGAAACTATATTATTTGTCACGTATTGTTGCGTAGTATTTTCAATTTTAGTTCAGGGTTTGACTATAGGAAAACTTTTGAAAGACTAAATTTGCGGCTGAAAACGAAATTTTAATAAGAATATCAAGTATGAAATTAACGATTGCAGAAGGTCTTTATCTTATTGCGTTGGATGATGAAGAAGGTAGACTTTTATCAGCAGCAGAAAAAACAATAGATGGGGGTGTATTAAGTGCCTTCGTTCTTGAATTATTTTTACTTAAAAAAATCGACCTTGCTGAAGGTAAGGTGTCAGTAATTGATGGTTCAGGTACAGGCACAAAAATTCTTGATCAGGTTCTTCAAAAACTAAAATCGGGTACTCCTATTGTAGAGCAAGTTGAAAGTCTAGTGCATCATTTCGCACATATACAAGAAGATCTGACAGAGCTTCTGATGCAAAGAGGTATACTTAGGAAGGAGTCAACTAAGTTGCTCTGGATACCACTTTCTGAGAGAATGGATAATGCGAATTATGCATTCGAACAAGAGATTAGAGATTCACTGAAAACCATAGTTTTCAAAAATGCTAAACCAACAGCCTCATTCGTAATTCTGATGAGTCTTATTTACGACTGTCATATACTAAATGAGGTATTTCCAGATAAAGATGAACTTATTGATGCGGTTAAAGTAGCTAAGGATATTGTGAATTCTCCAGTGATTGATGCTGATCTATCTAATGCATTGGTCGAATTGAGAAAATACTTTTCAAAATAGAATATAGGTTGAATCTAATTTACAAAAGGTCAGAGGTATACTCGTTATATCCCGACTTTTTGAGTTATTCAGTTTTTTCATTTAAAAGGCTATTATCGCTTTTTAACATTGATCCTTCAAGTTTTTCTAACTCCATACTCTCGGCATTGAGATTTCTTTGAAATATTTGATCCGTTTCTTCTCGGACAGCACTCAAGTCAGCATTTCTTGTATTAGCTAAAATTCTATTTTGTAATTCTGTAATTGTTTTAAGATAAGCCAGGATTGTATCTTGCTTTTCCATCAACACATTGGCTCTAAACGCCATGAAACCAAAACCCTCATGTGGGTTGTTGTTATCCTTTTCCAAAATCAAATACTCAATCCCATCAACAGTAATCTTATCAAAATGGAATGCGATGTTTTCGTGGATTTCTCGTGGCTTAAATGCTTCACCTTCATTTAAATCCTTGTTTTCACAGCTAAATATTGTAAGCAACAATATAGTGATAGATAAAAAAGACGTTGATTTTAGCATTTTAAATATATTATTTTTTTTCCCTGATATAACCTTCGTTCACCGAGAAGAGATTACGTATCAGTTTAAATGACTTTCCGTTAAGAATAATTATCAGGTAGTCTCCCTTGGCTATATTTAGATCGCCAAGCGGATTTTTAATCAATCTTTTATTTCCGAATTTATCTCTTTTTGTAATCCCTATTAAAACCGCGTTATATCGCTTTTTTAAATCAAAAAAAGCTTCCTGATAAGGTTTGCCAAGGTAAGGATTTGCTGAGGTAACAAGAAATTGTTTGATATCATAATCTGAATCACCCTCGGCAAATGACATGATTGACTCACTGTAGGTGGCTACATCTGGCTCGAACATATATGAAGCCAACAGCTTAGAAGCAATTTCATGTTTAGAAATGGTATTTGTGACTCCTGCGCTTATAAATGTGTTTTTCAAATCACCATTATCTAATGTGACTACATAATCCAGATTAGGGAAATTTTTCTTCATATTAAGGATGTACACCAGTTTCTCCGTGTCATCATCCAGATTTACAAATATGATGGAGGATTGTTCGATATTAGCTTTTTTCAACATTTCCATATTGTTGAAATCAGTGTACAAAACGTAAACGCCTTTCGCACCTTCTTCTTCTTTGATAAAATCAATATCGTTTTTATTGTTGGTAATTATTGCTACCTTCTTACCAACTCCAATCAACTGACTTAAAACGAGTTTACCAAATTCATTCCAGCCAATAATTACTGCGTGATCTTCCATATTTGTTCCATTAAGGCCTAATTTCTTGTTTTCTTTAATTGTTGCAATGAGGGATGAAAATTGACCGATCAAAATCCCGTATATCCCCAAGCTAATAAGTACAAATACCATTGATAAGTATCTGCCAAATTCAGTAGCTGGGACTAAATCTCCATATCCAACTGTACTCAATGTCACTAGTGAGAACCAGATGGCATCTCTGTAATTTGTGATGGCTGCTTGGGTGCTACCAACTTCAGCCCTAATGAGTAAGGTGATGAGGATAAAATAGAAGATGAAACCAGAAAGGATACTTAGGATAATCCTCAGAGATTTGTTTTTTATTAATCTTTGATACATAGATCAGGCAATGAATAGACCAAATATAACAAAAGGCAACAATTGTATCCTATCATACTGGCGCTAAGAATTTAGATGTAGAAAAATATTTTGTAGTTGAGCTTAATATTGTTTTTTTTGGAGCAAAGTATATAATGAGTTTGATGAAACCTGAATAAATAATATTTACTGAAAAATGCATAATTATTAAGAATATTAAAGATTCATTATGTTAATTGCAATATATTAGGGTTTTATTAAACAAAACAACAGAATGAGACATACCTACGACTTTGGAGTAATTGGAAATTGTGCCTTTACAGCACATGTACATAAAGACACTAACATTTCATGGATGTGTTGGCCAAGGTTTGATAGTAGCTTCATCTTTGGAAGGTTATTGGATCATGACAAAGGTGGGGAATTTTCCATTCAACCTATAGAAAAGGAATTTACATCCAACCAATATTATATTGAAAATACGAATATCCTCTGCACTGAAATTGAGACAGCTACAGGTAAATATAAGGTGACAGATTTTGCGCCTCGCTTCTATCATACTGATAGGTACTACAAACCTTTGATGTTAATCAGAAAGGTGGAAAGCTTAGGAGGAAATCCCAGACTTGTCGCCAGATGTAGGCCGGTAGGTGATTATGGTGCCATACAGCCTGAATCAAGTATGGGCAGCAATCATATAAGGTATCTTGGATTGGGGGCACATGTTCGCTTGACCACCAATATTTCTTTGAATTATGTCCTCAGTGAAGAGAGTTTCGTGTTGAATGAAACAAAATACCTAGTATTAACATATGGGCCTCCTTTGGAAGCTGCTTTGGAGGAGACCTCTGAGTTGTTTTTAAATAAAACAAAACAATATTGGAGAAACTGGGTGAAAACAGCCAGTATCGTTAATTTCTATCAGAGAGAAGCAATTCGCTCTGCATTGATTCTTAAAATTCATCAGTATGAAGATACGGGTGCAATAATAGCTGCTACCACCACCAGTTTGCCTGAGTCACCCGGTAGTACTAGAAACTGGGATTATAGATATTGCTGGATGAGGGATACCTATTATACATTGAATGCCTTCAATAATATTGGACACTTTGAAGAATCAGAAAAGTATTTCCATTACATCTTGAATACTACCATTGAGGAATCAAATAGATACCAACCTCTATATGGTATTACAGGCAAGAAAAATTTGGATGAAATAGAAATCCCATTGAAAGGATACATGGGTGAGCAACCTGTGCGTGTAGGGAATCAGGCTTATACGCATATCCAAAATGATGTGTATGGTCAGGTATTAATATCACTATTGCCACTATATGAGGACAAAAGGATCATATTTACTGAGCGTTTCGATTCTGCGGAATTGATTCATAAGACATTGAATATGATCGAAAAGACTTTCGATGAAACGGATGCTGGATTGTGGGAGTTCAGGAATTTAAGTCAGCACCATTGTTACACTTATCTATTTCATTGGGCTGGAAGCAGTGCGGCAGTTAAAATGGCCAAGGTGCTTAAGGATGATAAAATGGGAGAGAAGGCAGCCCGACTAAAGGAACGATCAGCTAAGATGATTGAAAAATGCTATGTACCATCCAAAAAAGCTTATGCTCAAGCTGTGGGTGTCGATAGGATGGATGCAAGCACATTACAGCTGATAATGATGAATTATTTTGGCAACAATACTCAAGCTGCAAAAGATCACTTAATTGGTCTTGAAAAAGAATTACACGCCAAAAATGGATTGTTCTATAGATACAAACACATGGATGATTTCGGTGAACCTGAAACTACATTTTTGATATGTGCATTTTGGTATGTTGAAGCACTTGCATGTGTAGGTAGAATTGATGAAGCAGTGAAATACTTTGATAATTTAGTCTCGTATTCCAACCATGTCGGTTTGTTGAGCGAAGATGTTAAAGAATCAGATGGAAGCATGTGGGGGAATTTCCCACAAGCTTATAGTCATGTTGGTCTCCTAAATGCAGCCAACAGGATTGCTCGTAAAATTGATAAGCCGGACTTTTTATAAGTCCGGTTTTCCATTTTATAAAAGTGATTTTAACAAAGCACGGATTTCAGTGAAATCCATGACTCTGTAATTTGCTGCTGAGGAATTGCTACCTACTTTAATGCTGAATGCATCTTTTGGCATAGCTCTAAACGTGTCTTCGTCCGTCCAATCATCTCCGCATGCCATGATAAATTCTGACGGGTAGTTTGCAAGCCAAAGTTTAGCAGCACGTCCTTTATCTATCTCTGAATTTTTAATCTCCACAACCTTATTACCCTCTAATACTTTCAGATTTTTGTCTACTGTGGCGTATTTAAGTCGGCTAGTGAGTTCGCGTGTTCGCTCTTCACCAAGTCCTGTTTCTACTTTTCTATAATGCCAAACAAGTGAGTAATCTTTTTGCTCCACAAAGCTACCAGGTGTCCTGTCCACATATCCTTCCAGTACTTTCATGATTTCCTTCTTCCAGTCATATCCAAGACTGATTAGTGTTCGCCATTTTTTTCCTTTTTCCTTAATCCAAACCCCGTGTTCTGCTACCAATTCCAGATCAAATCCTCCTAGCCATGCTTCTAAAGTATCTCGCCCTCTGCCACTGATAACCACCACCCGATTTTTTTTGTCTGCCGTGAGTTTGGTTAATATTTCTACTAGTTCTCTGTTTGGTTTGCATTCTAATGGATCAGAATGAAATCCTACTAAAGTGCCATCGTAATCAAGGAAAATGAGTCGCTTTTTAGCCTTGCCGTAAGCCTTTAATAGTTCGTTTTTATATTCAATATCAAGCACCTTAGTCTCGAGTGCTTTTTGTTCATTTTTAGCTGTTGCCAATCGTTCCATAAATAGATTGACCCAATGATGGATGTTATATCTTCTGATTGATCTTTGCATGGTTGACATGTTGGCAATCTGCTTAGATTCAGGCATTTCCAGCGCTTTTTTAATGGCGCGAACCATTTGCTCAATATTATTGGGATTGATCAGAAGTGCATCTGAGAGTTCCTTGCTTGCACCAGCCATTTCGCTTAGAATCAACACACCTTTTTTGTCGAGTTTGCTAGCTATATATTCTTTGCAAACCAGATTCATACCATCACGCATTGGCGTGACCAATGCCACATCAGCCATTCTATAGAATGCAGATAGGGCTGTAAGTGGAAACGAACGATAGAAATAATGAATGGGTGTCCAATTCATTTTCCCATAATTACCGTTGATTCGACCCACAAGCAAATCAATCTCTTCTTTTAGTTCTTTGTACTTCCCGACCTTGTCTCTGGAAGGAACTACTATCATGAGCAAAGATACTTTTCCCTGAAATCCCGGATTTCGTTCGAGGAAAAGCTCAAAAGCTTTCAGTCTTTCCGGAATTCCTTTGGAATAATCCAACCGGTCAATGGAAAGCATCAATCGTTGGTTTCCAATTCCAGTTCTATATCTTACTTCTCTAGATAATGTCTCCGGGTGTGATGCTGCAGATTCATATTTTTCATAATCAATACCCATGGGTAATGCATCCACAAGTACTTTTCGGTTGTCCACATCAATCCGGCTATTTGAATTACCTAATCCTGCAAGTCTGTTGACAGAGGATAGGAAGTGACGCATATCGTCATAAGTGTGAAACCCAAGAAAATCTGAACCCAACATTCCCTGGAGTAATTCGCGTCTCCAGGGTAGTAATCTGAAGGATTCGTAGGATGGGAATGGAATATGTAAGAAAAAGCCAATTGTGGCTTTAGGTGCATATTCGCGAATCATCTGCGGTAATAAAAGCAGTTGATAATCGTGTACCCAAACCGTATCTTCCGGTTCAAGAACTTCTGCTATTTCTTTGGCAAATTTCCTGTTTACCTTTTGGTAAGCCTTCCATAAATCCTCATTAAACACGATATATTGATTGAAGTAGTGGAAGTTTGGCCACAATGTTTCATTACTGAAACCTTCATAGTATTCTTCAATTTCGGAAGCCGTCAGGAAAACAGGACGCATGCTTTCCTTTGCCAAATTTGTCACAATGTCCTTGCGGTGTTCGGCATTAGGAACATTTAATCCTGGCCATCCTATCCAGATATTGTCTCCTTCCTTGTAAATTGAACCTAGTCCAGTCGCGAGTCCACCTTCACTTGGTTGATAGATGAATTCACTCTTTTCCTGGGTTATTCTTACTGGAAGTCTATTTGAAACAATTATGGTTTTAGGCATGGTTGTTTTTTATAATTCTAAATGTCCCGTGACAATCTTTTTACCAGTGACAATCTTTTTAAAGGAACAATGCAATGTTTTTACCCGAAATTTCTAAGTCGGATCTGAGTAAGTTTTCTTTTTGTGTCGAGTGGAAAATCACCCTTCATTAACCAGTCATAAAAGCTTGGTTCTGACTTTAATACTTCTGACACAGGTTTACCTTTATGTTTACCAAAGTTAAAGATTTCTACGCCATCATTATTGATCGTCATTCTGCCGGCCAGATCGACCATTTTGCCATTGGTCATGTTGTGAATAACACCCATGTCGTTTTTAATGACCCCTAAGGATTCACCACCCAAATCCGTCATTTCCATACCTTCATATTTTTCGATCTGTGAAAGTAATACCTCATAGGTAGCTTGTGTATCAGCAAGGGCTGAATGCGCATTGATCAAATCTTTTCCACAGTAAAACTTGTAGGCTGCAGTAAGATTTCTTTTTTCCATCATGTGAAAAATCTTTTGAGCATCGATCAATTTTTTGTTTGAAATTTCAAAATCAACATCTGCTCTCAGAAATTCTTCCACCAACATGGGGACATCAAATTTCAAAATATTGAATCCCGCCAGATCACAACCTTCCAACCATGTGGCAAGTGATTTAGCCACTTGCTTGAAAGTGGGCTCATCCTTTACATCTTCGTCATAGATCCCATGAATTAAGCTTGATTCAATCGGGATAGGAATGGTCGGGTGAATACGCCTCAGTTTTTCCTCAACCGATCCATCCGGTGATATTTTGATCAATGCCATTTCCACAATTCGGTCATTTGCAATGTTGATCCCTGTGGTTTCAAGATCAAAAACCACCAATGGGTTTTTAAGTTTTAGCATATTTACTGAGCTTTTAAAGCGGAATAAAATTGAGCATCTGTGATGCCTATTCTTTTTAAGAATGCTTTTGACGCGGCAGCATGAGCGAGAAAATTTTCATTGTCTGTTACCACTTCAAATGCATCGTTTTCAAATTTTAATAAGTAACCTGATTTGGTTTTTTGACCTGCAAGTGTGTCAAATTCGATTGCTCTCACATCTTCTCTTTCTTTCTTGCCTATCATCATAGTCACATCATCGGATTCATTATAAACGATAGAGCCAGCTTTGGGAAGATTGTCAGCCATTTTTTCATATTCTTCCAGATATTCATCAAACGAAGAATACCCATCAGGTAATTTCTCTGAGATTTTATAAATCAACGCGATATGTGGATTGAATTGATGGAAAAGTGCTTCGCCGTTTTCCAGTTCACTACCACCTTTGTAAAGTATAATCGGTCCGTCCATATTTATGGATTGTTCGTTATCCATATATCCATATGGTTTATTTACATGATCCAATACGGATCTGATGATTTTTGTGATTTTTTCAAGGCCATGATTGCCTGTGATTAAAATTCGCTGCTTGTTCTGAATAGGGGTTAAGTCGATTGGCATAAATGATTGAGGTATATCTTCAAAAATAAGTGAAATTAGGTGGCAGGCAAATTAAAATTACCAATAAGACCAGTTTCAACTGACTATTGAATGGTTTTATTTACAATGTGGACAAGTGCGTTCATATGTTGTTCAAATATACACATCACTATTTGGGAGCATAATAAAATGGGTGACTTAGGTTTGCGGAATCATCGCTTAAAAATTCAATAATGGAAGGAGGAAAATCATCAACTATCAGACTGGCAGACAAAACAAGAAGATTTGGGATATCTGATTTGTCGGGTCAGTTGGGTAAGATGCCTCCGCAGGCCATTGAAATCGAGGAGGCCGTACTTGGTGCCCTCATGCTTGAGCGTGACGCTTTGACCAATGTGATCGAAATCCTCAAGCCAGAGAGTTTTTACAAAGATGCAAATAGGGCGATTTTTGAAGCCATTGTTCAGCTTTTTAACAACAGTGACCCTGTCGACATTAAGACAGTCGTACATCAGCTACGTAAAAATGGGCAACTGGAATTTGTGGGCGGAGCTTATTATGTATCTGAGCTCACTACCAAAGTCAACTCTGCTGCCAATATTGAATACCACTCAAGAATTATCGCGGAGCAATCGATTAAAAGAGAGTTGATCAGAATTTCTTCAGAAATTCAACATGATGCATATGAGGATACCATCGATGTTTTCAAACTTTTAGATAAGGCTGAACAATCGCTTTTCGATGTTTCAGAATCGCACATTCGTAAGAATTACGATAAGATGAGCACTTTGCTTCACCAGGCAATTGAAGCCATTGAAAAGAAAAAAGATAAGAAGGACGGGCTTACTGGTGTTCCGAGTGGATTTACAGCTTTGGATAGAGTCACTTCAGGATGGCAACCTTCTGATTTGGTGATCATAGCAGCTAGACCAGGTATGGGTAAGACTGCTTTTGTAGTTTCAGCCATGCGAAACGCCGCAGTGGAGTTTGGAAAGCCAGTTGCTTTATTTTCCTTGGAGATGTCGTCCGTACAGTTGGTAAACAGGTTAATTTCTGCTGAGGCGGAGCTGGAAAGTGAAAAAATCAAGAAAGGTGATTTAGCTGATTATGAGTGGGAGCAATTGCTTCACAAAACAGCTAAAATGTCTGAAGCACCTATTTTTATAGATGACACTCCAGCATTGAGTATTTTGGAATTGAGAGCGAAAAGCAGGCGACTTGTTGCACAACATGGCGTTTCGCTCATCATTATAGATTATTTGCAGCTGATGTCTGGGGATACTTCCAAAACTTCAGGGGGAAACAGAGAGCAGGAAATCGCATCGATTTCCAGAGCATTGAAAGGAATAGCTAAAGAACTAAACGTTCCAGTGATCGCGCTTTCACAGTTGAGTAGAGCTGTGGAAACCCGAGGTGGGGACAAGCGACCTCAGCTTTCGGATTTGAGGGAATCAGGATCAATCGAGCAGGATGCTGATATGGTTATGTTCCTTTATCGTCCGGAATATTATGGTATGACTCAAGATGAAAACGGAATGCCGTTGACAGGTGTAGGTGAGGTCATCATTGCTAAGCACAGAAATGGTAAGCTCGAAAATGTACAGCTTAAATTTATTGGAAAGTTCACCAAATTTGAAGATTTGGATAATTCTATGATGGATTCAGGATATGGTAATTCTTTCCCTAAATCTTCAAGTTCAAATTCTGATTTCACTATCACACTTCCTAGCAAAGCCAATAAGCAGGACGATGAGGAAATGCCATTTTAAAAGATTATAGCATTTCTGATCATCACCATTCAAACCACCGATTACAGGGCTGTTTTTAAGTCCTATTTCAAGAAACAAAAATGAGTTTTCTGTATTATAATTGTTAAAATTATAAAGCTGAAAACGTATGCCAAACAAAAAACTTTTGCTTCATAATCGATATGAAAAGATCCGTCATGAGTTGCATATCAACAATGCGGAGATAGGCACTGAATTTCGTCAGGAGAAGTTTGAAAAAATGTCGGCATCTCCTTATGCCTTTTATCGTGGTTCAAATCATCTTTTTTGGGAGGATTTTTACAATGACTGGAGGTTGCATTTCTTTGGTGGGAATCCTGCTACACTTACCTGGATCAATGGTGATGCGCACATCTACAATTATGGTGCCTATGCCAATCATTTTGATGAGGCTGTGTTTTGTATGGATGATTTTGATGATGCAATTGTAGCAGATTACCAATTTGATTATTGGCGTATGGCTATTAGTTTGGTTTTAGATTGCCAGGAAAAAGGCGTTTTTGGAATAGAATCGCAGGAAAAGGCCCTCAAAACATTTTCGAGTGCATATCTCAAAGAGGTAACTAGTTTTGATCCCGGAGAACTAGAAAACGAAATTCATTATACATGTAGGAACTCCAAAGGTTTATTAAAACGCTTTCTGAAGAAAGTGGAGAAGAAAAAAAGTAGGCTTAAAATGTTAAGCAAGTGGACTGAGGTGGTTGATGGGAAGAGAGTCTTTGATACGAGTAATGAAAAGCTTTCAAAAATTAGTGGGGAGGATTATTTGGCTATTGAGCAGTCTCTTGAGAAGTATCGAAAGACTTTAAATTACGATTTTCAGGAGGTTGATAGTCATTTCAAAGTAAAGGATATTGCAAGAAGGGTAAAGGCTGGTACAGGATCGCTCGGATCTCAGAGGTATTATGTCCTTCTTGAAGGAGATTCGTCATCTCAGGATGATGATGTAATTCTTGATATGAAAGAGCAAGGTAAGCCACCTTTGTATAGACACATGAACGATGAGGAAAAGGCTGAATATGATCTTCTTTATCCAAATGAAGGAGAAAGACACGCAAAGGCTTTTTATGCTTTGGCCGAACACCCGGATAAATACCTAGGTTGGGCTACATTTGATGGGGTTAATTTTTCGATCAAACAACGTTCACCATATAAGAGTGATTTTCCAAGTGAAAAACTTACAACAGATAAGGAATTGTGTTTTATGGCGAATATCTGGGGACAAATTCTGGGTTGCCGTCACAAAAGAGCCAGTTTTATCTTGAATGGGGAAGCCCATGAAATGCCTAAAAAATTGGCTGAATTAACCCAAGGAAGGGAAAAGGAATTTATAAGTTTGACTTCATCCATTGCCATCCAATATGCCGATCGTGTGAATAGGGATTTTGAATATTTCAAAAATATTATTGGCGAGGTTAAATGATAAAAGGCCTAAACAACTAGCATATGCACTCACTCGGTTTTGCGTGTCCGGCTAGGACGAGTGAGTGTTATTTAAAGGGCATTTTCCCGAATTTGCAACAGATGTTCAAGCCTCAGGCTTTTGGAATAGGAATCGTTCGGCATATCTGGACACGCAAAGCCAAGCGATTGCTGGGAGGATATGCCGTATTAATCCTAATCTTCAAACTGAAAATTCATAAAAGCCGATTGCAATTCTTTAAGAGCATGAGCTTCATTCAGGGATTTAGCTTTTTCAATACCTGACTCGAAAGTTTTCTCCGTGTTGTTTCTATCACCTAGCTCTGCATAGAGGTGAGCTGCATGATAATACGTACCGATGTAGTCAGGATGATTTTTCAACAGATCTTCAAACAATTCCAGACTTTTTGGTTTATTCAATTGTAAATGCTCCATGGCCAAGGCATATTTCGGAAAAGGATCAGTTGGATCTTCTTCCATGAATTTAACCAATTGTTTGATTCTATCTTCGTTCATGGTTGACTGGATATTTATTAACTTCGGGTCACACAGTATTTACGCCAAATATCAAATAATTTAGATGAAATCAGGATGGTGGATACGTTCTTTGTGCTGATAGTTTCATCTTATTCAGTTTTTAAACATATTAACCCCATATCTCAAAAACATGAAAATACTCGTTTGCATTACCCATGTTCCGGACACCACGTCTAAAATTTCCTTTACGGATGGGAATACAAAGTTTGACAAATCAGGTGTGCAATATATCATCGGACCTTATGATGATTATGCATTGGCTCGAGCAGTTGAGCTTAAGGAACAACTGACAGGATCAATAACTGTGATAAATATTGGTGAAGCTGAAAGTGAACCAACTTTAAGAAAAGCATTGGCTATAGGAGCTGACGATGCTATTCGTGTGGATGCATTTCCTTCAGATGCTTTTTTTGTAGCCAAGCAGATCGCAGCAATTGCTAAAGAAGGAAGTTATGATCTGATATTGATGGGTCGTGAGTCTATTGATTTTAATGGTGGCCAAGTGCACAGTATGGTTGGAGAGCTTCTGGGGATTCCTTCAGTTTCTCCTGTGATGAATTTAGATATCGAAGGAAATAAAGCAATAATCAAACGGGAAATAGAAGGAGGAAAGGAACAAATGGAGTTGGATTTGCCCTTTGTGGCAGGATGTCAGGAACCAATTGCAGAATGGAAAATTCCGAATATGCGAGGTATCATGTCTGCCAGAACAAAACCACTCAATGTAGTAGCACCAACTGCAGATGCAGCCCAAAATGTGGTAGGGGTATTCGAATTGCCACCAGCCAAAAGTGGGGTGAAGTTAGTAGATGCCGATAATTTGGGTGAATTAGTTAATTTATTGAAAAACGAAGCAAAAGTTATATAAGATGTCAGCAATAGTATTTGTAGAATTAGATGAAGCAAAAGTTAAAAAATCTTCATTAGAGGCAGTTAGCTATGCTGCATCAGTAGAGTCATCAGTAGCTGCAATTGTTTTTGGAGATTTGGATAGTGAAGATGCAACCAGATTAGGAAAAGCCGGCGCTAGCAAAGTGCTTAAGGTAACAGACGATAAATTGGCCACAAATAATATTATGGCTTACGCTTCTGCGCTAGCTGAAGCATTTGATAAGGAATCTGCCACTCTCTTGGTGATGGCAAAATCTTCGTTAGGCGATCCGGTATCGGCAAGAGTAGCCATTAAAACAGGCGCAGCTCTAGCATCCAATGTTTGTGAGTTACCTGAAACATCAGCCGGTTTTAAGGTAAAAAGCAGCATTTATACAGGAAAGGCATTTGCCATTTCTGAATTGAAAGGGGACAAGAAAATTCTTGTGCTGAAAAAAAATGCAGTGGAAATAAAAGAAGATGGAAGCGCACCACAAATAGAGGTTTTTGCTCCATCAATTCAGGAATCAGATTTTAAAGTAAAAATCACCTCAACTGAAAAGGCCACAGGAGAAGTGTTGTTGCCGGAAGCTGATATTGTTGTTTCTGGCGGACGAGGACTGAAAGGACCAGAGAATTGGGGAATGATAGAGGAGCTCGCAAAGACGCTTGGAGCAGCAACAGGATGTAGTAAGCCCGTTTCAGATATGGATTGGAGACCACATCATGAGCATGTTGGCCAAACTGGGATAAAAGTGAGTCCATCTTTGTATATAGCCGTTGGAATTTCGGGTGCGATTCAACATCTTGCAGGCGTAAATTCATCGAAATATATATTGGTGGTAAACAAGGATCCCGAAGCACCTTTTTTCAAGGCGGCAGATTATGGAGTAGTTGGGGATGCATTCGAGGTGATACCAAAATTAACAGAAGCAATTAAGGCGCAGCAGGGTTAATGGCAGATAAAATTAAGCTAGAGATATTAGGGCTTTCGTCCAGTCAATCGCAATCGGGTTCTTTTGCACTTGTCTTGGGTGAAGAAAATGGAAACAGGCGACTCCCGATCATTATTGGAATGTTTGAGGCTCAGGCCATTGCGATCGAGATTGAAAAAATCGTTCCAAACAGGCCTATGACTCATGATCTGTTCAAATCTTTCGCTTTTAATTTTGATTATACGCTAAGAGAAATTGTAATCTCAGATCTGAAGGAAGGGGTTTTCTTTGCGAAAATTGTATGCCTTCATGGCGACAAAGTCGTTGAAATAGACGCTCGTCCTTCAGATGCTATTGCCATTGGACTCAGGTTCAATGTAGATATTTATACCAATGAAAATATTCTCACCGAAGCGGGAATTGTGCTTACAGAAGAGGATGAGGAGGTGACCGATGCAGGTCGTAAAGTATCAAGTTCATCCAAACCAGAGCCAAAATCAAAGAAGCTTGAAGACTTGCCAATAGACCAGCTCAATAAAATGTTGGATGATGCGCTTGCTGCCGAGGATTATGAAAGGGCCGCTAAAATCAGGGACGAAATCAACCACCGCAACTAAATTTTAAAACTATCATATGGATTTGTTGCGCGCGTTAATCGGTCTCATTTTTTTAATTGTAATCGCTTTTCTTTTTTCTCAAAACCGCAAATCCATTGATTGGAGACTGGTTGGCACAGGTATTCTTCTTCAAATTATATTTGGTTACCTCATATCAGATATCCGAATTGTCAAAAATGCTTTCAATTGGGTTAGCAGCCAATTTGTTGTTTTGTTAAGCTTTTCTGGTGACGGTGCTAAATTCTTATTTGGTAATTTGATCAATTCCGAGAGTTTGGGATTCATTTTCGCATTACAGGTTCTTCCCACAGTCATTTTCTTTTCGACACTCACGGCAGGCCTATATTATTTGGGTGTACTCCAATATATTGTTAAAGGTATTGCCTGGATCATGGCAAGATCTATGCGTTTGTCAGGAGCTGAAGCTTTATCGGCAGCTGGTAATATTTTTCTAGGTCAAACAGAAGCGCCATTGTTGGTGCGTCCATTTGTTGCTAAAATGACCAAATCGGAATTGATGTGCCTGATGACTGGAGGTATGGCAACCATCGCAGGAGGAGTGCTCGCAGGCTATGTCGCTTTTTTAGGTGGATCAGATCCAGTAGAGCAGGAGCGATTTGCAGCGTATTTATTAAGTGCATCAATCATGAATGCGCCGGCAGCTATAGTTATGTCGAAAATCATGATACCTGAGCTTTATCGTGAAAATATAAGTTCAGATCTAAAAGTGTCCTCAGATACAATGGGTGTGAATTTGGTTGATGCCTTGGCCAGCGGCGCGTCAGAAGGATTGAAACTTGCTCTGAACATTGGAGCGATGTTATTGGCATTTATAGCATTGATTGCAGCAATAAATTATTTACTGGTCGCGATTGGGGATGTGACCGGTCTCAATGAATTTGTAGTCAATTCCACCAATGGAACATTTAAAGGCTTTTCGCTGGAATATATTCTTGGTCAGATATTTAGAGTTTGTGCTTTTGCAATTGGTGTAGATTGGAGTGAGTCACTTCAGGTAGGTAGTTTGCTTGGTCAGAAAGTAGTGGTCAATGAATTTGTTGCTTATTTAGGTCTCGCTGATTTTGTCGATGCAGGAGCATTGAGTGAAAAATCAATTGTTATTTCAACCTATGCACTTTGTGGTTTTGCAAACTTTAGTTCTATCGCAATTCAAATAGGAGGAATAGGCGGAATGGCCCCAACACAACAAGGTAATATCTCCAAATTAGGAATGCGTGCATTACTCGCCGCAACACTTGCCACAATGATGACCGCTTCTATCGCGGGTGCATTGATGGTTTAAGAAACAATGACAATATCGTTTCTGTGTTATTTCATTCTTTTCAATCTAGTGATAATCAAATTGAAGCTTCTGATTGATTTAAACCTGATTAGAGCGCAAAAAAAGGGAGGATGTTTTGAAACATCCTCCTTTTAATATTCTGAATTTTCTCTGATTTATTGCTTTATAATTTTTCTAATACTTGTTCCTTGATCTGACGAGATGCTTAAAACATAAGTCCCAGCCTGTACTATTGAGAGATCAAATTCCATTGTTTTGTCATCCATTTTTTTCGTAAATACAACTCTACCATCAACAGAAATAACAGAGACAATCGCTTCGGTGTAAAAACTCCCTAGGCTTATGAGGACTTTCTGCGAAACAGGATTTGGATAAATGGAGATATCATCTTCATCTGAAAGCCCAAGAGCATTTGATGCAATTACATTGATTTGGACTGAAGCTGTAGCTTCTTCAAAATTGGAATCTGCGGCAAAAGTTACTGATAAGGTACTTGAACCTACCTCCAAAATTGTTCCTAAAGCGGGACTATATGTCGCAGCACCTGACGTTCCGGTTACCGTAGCATTAAGCTGTGATTCACTTAATGCTGTACCTTCTTCTATATCTGCTGGTGTAGCCCATGTTACAGTTGAAGCTGCTTTATTCACCACAATGCTTACAGTTTTACTAGACGCAAGAAATGTTTCATCAGATGGGAATGTGACCTTTAATTCATGCGTGCCGGCATCCAGAATTGTTCCCAAAGCTGGTTCGTAAATAGGGGTGCTGGTATTACCATTGGCGGTGGCGTTCAATTGAGTGGCGCTTAAAGCTGTACCGTAAACAATTTCAGCTGGTGTATTCCATGTTATAACTGTAGAAGTTTTAGTTGATGTTCCTAAGTCAATGAGATTTGAAGCGGCACTCAATCCACCAAATGTATTAGCTGCTCTTACAACATAGGTTCCTGATTCGCCTCCAGCTGGATAGTTGTAGCTATTGGTAGTAACGATACTTACAAATTTGTCATTATGAAAGATTGCCCAGCAGAGCACAAAATCACTATCATCCCATGATAGGGTAGTTTCAGAGGTAGTTATCACTGGAATTGGAGCTTGCTCTGTCGACAATTTTGGTTGCCAGGTATCACTTCCTCCTAATACATTCTCTATGGTATAAGTTGCCGCTTGTTGCTCGGTAAGTACTGGATTGATTGTGGTTGAAGATGTCCCATTTGAATAATTTGATCTTCGATTACTGAGATCAACCACACCCCCAGAAGCTGTAGTGCTGTTGTATTCCGCATATACAGAAGGCAATGCGCCCCATTCTGACCAACCTTCTGCTGATGGAAGTACTTTCATGGTTGTGTTTATAAAAGCCACTTTCGGACTGTTTTGCCAAGGTCTGCCCAGCTTGTAACTTCCATTATTGATGCTATATCCATCAATTGTGCAACTGCTAAAAACATAACCCCAGTTACTCGCAGTAGCCGCTGCAGTCACGTGGTTACCTGATCGATCTTCTAGATAAATCAGACATTCATTGAAAAACACATCTCCACCTCCAAAAATAAAATCGACTGTTCCATGAATCTCGCTATTCTCAAAATAGTATCGATTACTACCTGAATAATAGGTATCCTGGTTGCTCTTCAATTTTACGTTTTTGTAAATGTTTTTGTCTCCTTGATCCCTCAATGCCACGGCTCTACCAAGAAATGACCCTGATCGATAATCCATCTTGTTTAAAATGGTGATATCCTGCATATAGATATTTTTGGAGGCACTTAGGAAATTGATAGTAGGAGTGGTGCCAATACCTTCGTTTGCTGGTAAAGGCTTATTGTAAAGAATCACTCCATCAGCACTTTCACCAATGTAGGAAACATTAGGTATCCCAATGCTTGTTTGTTGAGTGCCGTCTCCGGTTGTGTTTCCAAGATCATATTCTCCATTCGGGAAAAATATAAAAAATCGCTCGCCACTGGATGATGCCAATTGGGCGGCAGCCAAAGCAGCAGCAAAATCCCCATCAATTCCAACTATAAAATCATAAGCTTTTTTCGAGACAACAGGTTTATTGATCGTAGTGAATGTAAGCGCAATTGGATCAGATAGGGTATTGCCGGATAAATCGGAAACAACACCACCAGCCAAACCGAATGTGTAAGCCGTGTTGTAATCCAGCCCAGAATATGCAAAAGAAATGGTTTTACCTGATACGCTTGGCGACAAAGTGATATTTCCCAAAGTGGCTGTGGTATTGTTCGCTATCTGAATCTTTTCATCAAAGTTAAGAATTACTTTACCTGTCGCAGAGGCGTTTGTTGAATTGTTAGCCGGTACAGAGCTAGCAAGAACTGGTGCTTTTCCATCATTAACGATTGCTTCAGTTCCAGTGACGTAGATCGCTGAAATCGAAGTGCCATCATTAGTAGACGTTGCGCCTACTACTGCAGAATTATAATCAGGAATCCATCTGATATGAACCAAACCTGCATTATTAGCATCGGAAGGAATAGAAAAGCTATTTGGATACCATACTTTTCCGGCTGTCATTGTGTAGGTGCCAAGTAGTGAAAAGTTAGTCCCATCAAGTGAATACTCGCATTGTTGTATCGAATATGCATTATAGTTAAAGAGCATATCTGCAGATACATTCAAATCAGTAAAATCTGACGCATTGAAGCTAATCTGATAATAATATTTGTCCGCTAATGGTTTCCAGTTTACTGCAGCTGGTTGTCCTTCATATCCTCCAGCGGCCTGCTCTGATTTGTCCAGCCAGCCGGAGGTGCTACCATCAGCTTTGCGAAGAACAAGTGCTGCTGATTCGTTATCTGGTTTGGATGAAAAATCTGCAGTTCTTCCCAAATTACCAGGCGCGTGAAAATCCCAACCGACGACATAATCGATCGGACTGTACACAGCAGTTATGCTTTTGTTGGCATCCATGATTACACTCAAATCAGAACTGGTTTCTCCAGCACCCCAATTGGTAAAACTTAATACTGGATTGCTCATAGCTGAAACAGTAACATTGGTGCCGTCTTCATACATTCTTTGATCATTCACCATGGTTCCGGCAGGAGATGGAACTACCATATAGTCTTTTGCTCCTCCTTCAATAAGGATTTCCAGAGCATAGGTGTTAATAGAAGTGAAAACTGCCTTTAGGTTGACATTAGAAGTCAAATTGAAAGTATATGGATTAGCAGTTGAAATTTGTTGACCTGTTTCATCAGCCCAATGAGAGAATTGAAACCCAAAATTTCGTTGCGCATTTAGGGTTATTTCTGTGCCAGAATCAAAAGTATTGCCAACAGGCATTGAAGAAATATTTCCAGCTTCAATCGGGCTGGCAGATGTGTTTAAAGTATAAGTAGTGACTTCCTCAATTGTTCCACTTAGCGTACCTTCTATCACAATATTGGCAAATCCTGCTTGTTTTGTGTTACCTAGATCATATAGATATATTTCCAAAGTACATTCACCATTTGATTCTGGAATCCCCGATGTAGATAAGTCATAGGTGGCATGAGTAACTGCACCAGAATTATCTCTAGCTGGTTTCAATGCTGTTTCGAGTGATGTGGCAGAACCATCTGCCGACCGCCAAATGACGTCAATAGATCCACCATCTGTACCAAATCGTTGACAATCGAATGAAATTGTTGTTGGGACGAAGGATAATCCGGTTTTTGGCCAAATATTAAATCCGATCAAATTTTCAGGCCCTGAACCTGTTTGAGTAGTCGGTTGAAATCGAGTAAATGTCACGCCATTGGTGGTTCTTGAATCTACATATTTCAAATTGCTACCCAAAGACACATGGTCAGGTTTGAAATTAGATGAAGTAGATTCTGAATAGGAGGCCACTTGCCCCTCCGTCCCAAGACCAAATGCCCATGTAATCGTTGTATTGGTTTCAACTTCATTGTTTCCCGATGTACCATCGACATAGTTAGTTTCTCCTCCCTCAATCTGTGATTGCGTTATAGATTCCACTAGGCTATTGATGTACACTTCCACATTGGTGTAAAAGGTGCTTTTATCATAGCCAATTCCATCTGCTGCATTATTTTTATTTAATCCGTTCGCATCTTCCCATGTATCCGGCATACCATCTGAATCAGTATCCGTGGGTGCTGTTGTAGAGTTATAAGCAGGCCAACCACCTACATCAGTTTGAGTATCGATTAAGCCAGTTCTTGCTGTGCCTGTTGATGAACCAAGATAAGTCGTGGTGCCAGAACTTGTTTCATTGACGATTCTGGCATCAACAGCATCTCTATGAAGACTAGCTCCAACATAGTTTAAAACCATATCAAAAGCCTCTTCGGCCGTATGAGTTGTGATTTGGCCTTTATTAAATTCAGCATTGGATTTGACGTCCGCATCTGTTAAACCTCCATTTGGAGTGATTCCAAGCCAGTTGTCTGCTGTGACTGCTGAACTGTTGTACATGTAATTTCCATCAACATAAAAATAACCATGTACTCCAGCAACATTGCTATTTGAACCATTGTCTGGATCTGGTGCAAAAATCCTTGTTTTTACTCCGCTGCTTGTAGCTGGTCCAGGTTTATAGTAGTTGTTCACCATATTGAAACTTCCACCTTCACCTGCATAACCACTGTTGCCACCCCAATTGTATATGACATTATTCCTAAAATCGACCAATTCAATATCAGGATTACCTGTATATCTACTTCCGTTGAATCTTGGATTTCTGCTATCGTGGTGGGCCAATAAATTGTGATGGAACGTGGCTTTATGACCTCCCCAGATTCCACCATACCCATGAGTTCCTTTGTCGTGAACAGATATGCGTAAGCTCTCCGATAGCATGCACCATTGCATGGTGAAATTGTTGTTGTCGTAGAAAGAACCACATTCGTCAGTACTCCAGCTTAATGAACAATGATCTATGATAATATTGCTGTTATTTCTGCCCCAGATAGCATCGCTCTGATTTGCCTTCTCATCACCCATTCGTGATCTAATGTATCTGAGAATTACGTTGTTGGCACTTACAACCAGAGAGTAATTTTTGAGACAAATGCCATCACCAGGTGCTGTTTGCCCAGCTATTGTGATATTGTCATTTTTGATACTCAAATCACTATTCAATGCAATTATTCCTGAAACTTTAAACATCACAATTCTGGGGCCGCTTGCAGCTATTGCAGCTCGTAGACTTCCTGTTCCTGAATCGTTAAGATTGGTTACATAAATAACTTGCCCGCCTCGACCACCGGTGGTAAATCTTCCATGACCCTCAGCACCTGGAAAGGCCGGAGGATTTGTGTTCTGGATTTGTGCTAGCGCGAAAAAAGTAGTACCAATTGCCAGGTACAGGAATAGGAATTTTTTCATTGATAGAAATTTAGAAAACCACTGTTGTCTTTGATATTTAAAGTGTAATCGATTGCACATCCTTATTAAAAAAAAGCCCGTAGGCATTTGGATGAAATCAATCGGCAATAATTAATATTTCAATAATTGATAATCAGATAAATAGTAATTATGCCCAAAGGTGTTAAATAAATGTCAAAAATCAACGAATTAGATTTACAATAATTAGCAAAATCACAATTTAACCCTTACCCAACCTTGCTTTTTTGCTGAATCAAATAAGGCTGTGATAATCTTGCAGTGATCTACCGCATCCTCTAACGTTATCGGAACAAATGTATCATTCAATATGGCTTGGGTAAATGCTTCAGCCTGTAATTGATATTGATCACAAGTAGGTATGTTTTCTTTAATGAGATTTTCTTGAAGGATATCTGCATCACTGATCTTAATCACAGAAGGTCGATCAATTGGTGAATTGAAAGGGATTTGAATTTCCAGTTCCTTTTTAGTGCCTAAAAGGTGTACACGTTGGTAAGGAGCCAATTGGGTACTCACGGTAAAATTTGCTCTTTTACCTGAGGGGAATTCCAGAATTGCAGTAGAAAATATATCCGTTCTAAATTTTGGATCAGACTTGAATTCACAAAAAACACGAGAGGGATTTTCACCGAATAGATACCTGGATGTCATCACCGGGTAACAACCTATGTCCCACAAAGCACCACCACCAAATGCAGCAATGTTTCTGATATTGTCAGGGTTGGTGTTGAAGTAAGTAAAAGTAGCATTGTATAAACTTACATCTCCCAAATCCCCGGAATCAACTATTTCCTTAACTCTAACCCACTGAGGATGACTTTTGACCATAAAAGCCTCACCAACTTTTACGTTGTATTTATCTCTTAATTTGATCAGCGCCATCGAATCATCTGGAAGAATAAATAGTGGTTTTTCACACAATACATGTTTGCCAGCTTCTATGGCTCTGGCGGTCCATTCTACATGCAGATGATTGGGTAGGGGGTTGTAGATGATATCAATTTCAGCATCCTGAATCAATTCATCATAGCTTCCATAAGCTTTTGCAATACCGAGCTTGGTTGCTGAATTCGTTGCTTGCTCGTGATTTCTGGAAGCAATTGCTGCCACTTCAAATAAATCACTTTTGAGCATGCCAGGTATTACTTTCTCAATACCAATTTTGGCTGTACTCAGAATGCCCCATTTGAGTTTTTTCATCCTAAATGGTTTTCAAAAAAGTATCCATCATCAACCTTGCCGAAGCGGGATTGGTGGCTAATGGGATATTATGTACATCACAAATTCGCATCAACATTTGAACATCTGGTTCGTGTGGATGTTTGTCCATGGGATCACGGAAAAACAGAACCATATCCAGTTTTTTCTCCGCAGCAAGTGCGGCTATTTGAGCATCTCCACCCATCGGACCGGAAAGCATTTTATCAACCTTAAGACCTGCACGTTCTGCATGACCTCCTGTGGTTCCTGTCGCTACAATTTTTACTTTTTGGAGATGTTCTTTGTACTGAAGTAGAAATGCAACCATTTCTGCCTTTTTACCATCGTGCGCTATTACTGCTATTTTCATTTGAATGTTTTTACCGAATTTTTAGAATCCACTTCTAAATTAAAGGCTTTGATCTCCTTAAAAAACGCAATGTCATTTTATTTTGAGTTTTGACTCGTGATGTTTTTTAATCAAAGGAATCAAATGACGAACGTTGGAAAAAGTCCATATTCCGATAAAGTCGAAAAGCATGTCAACAAAATCAAAGGTTCGTGTTTTGAAAGCAAGCTGGGTGAATTCTTCAGTTATCGCAAAGGCAAGTACTATCAGGGATCCATTTAGAAAAGAGATTTTGTAAAGTTGGATTTGCTTGAAGCCAAGAGAAATATTTAGGAGCAAGGCCAATATTCCGAATAGGAAAAAATGTCCCACTTTATCACCGTATTTGAATTGATGGCCAATATCCATAATGGCATTGTCCTTATTCATGTCAGCATCAAAAATGATCCAACAGATGAAAGTGAAGAAAAGGACTAGAGGAATATATTTGAGAATTGAATTCATTAGATATTTTAACGTTGTAAAATTAGACATCAATTTTTGGAATGAAAACCAATAGGCCGATAACCACAGCCGCTATGGTTAAGATTAATACTGCGCCAGCAGCCAGATCTTTGATCGCACCGATGGTAGGATGATGCTTTTTGTGAATAAAATCACATAAATGTTCAATAGCGGTGTTCATTGCTTCCATCGCCAGAACCGATCCTATAGTCGCCATTAGAAACATCCACTCAATATTTGAAATCTTATAAACGAATCCCACAATGATCACGATTATAGTTATTGCCAGATGTATCCGGGCATTTAACTCTTTTGTAATCATAAGCCAGATGCCTAAAAGAGCATTTCTGAAACTTTTAAGGATTTTCATAGGAGTATAAAAGGTTCGAATCTTCTATGGAAGATTCGAACCATATGTTTTATTCTATGGATGTATTTAGCTTGTACCAATTGATATTTCTGGTGAAATACATGGTTGCAGCGAGGATCAGCATCAATCCGATACTTCCCATCAATAATGCGTAATCAGCCAATTGCAGTGTGACAAAGAGAAAGCTGTAAATACCAAAAAGTGTTCCGACCAAAAGAGTGGTGAGGCTTTTTGATTTGAAGATGCTCATAGAATACATCGTAATCATCGATACAGTAGCTACAGTGGAAACCCCATAGGCAAAATTGAAATTGGTATGTTCTGAAATAGAAATCAACAACACATAAAAGAGGCAAAGCGCGAGACCGACCAAAGTGTATTGAAAAGGGTGGATTTTGCGACCGTTCAATATTTCTACCAGGAAAAAGATTAAGAATGTAAGCGCGATGGTCATGATGGCATATTTTGCAGATCGCATAGACTTTTGATAATCATCTAGTGGGAGTAAAAGATCTACTCCAAAAGCTGATTGATCCATGCTGTCACGATATTTATTACCAGTCCAGCTTTGGGGGAAGTTGCGGTTGAGTTGAAGTACTTTCCAATCGCAAACGAATCCGGTTTCAGTGATTTCACGATTTCTTGGAAGAAAATTCCCATTGAAACTTGGTGCAGTCCATGGCGATTGGAGGTGCACCGTTGTGGTATTACCAACCGGCACAAACGTCATATTTTGGCTTCCTTGCAACTTCAGTTCAAATGCAAAATCGATAGTTTTGTCAAGTGAATCACCAAGATTTGGTAGGTCAAAAGTGACACCTGATTGAATGAGGTTATTAATTCTTGTGCCGGGTTGAGCTTTGATTTTTTGATCATTCCACTTTAGAATAATATCATTTTCAATGCCTCGCAAATCGGTAATTCCCAGAGTCAGAAAAGCATCTTCCCAACGAATTTGAATCAGGTTGTTTTCATCGATTTTAGGATTGATTAAAAATTGACCGCCCACTTTTAGATTCGACTTGTAAACTACCACTTCATAGATACCCCGTCGCAGACTTTCAGGATCCAGCATGCCATTGATTATAAGGTCTTCTGGTAAAATATGCAGGTAATGAATGATTTTGGATTTCTCATCTTTCAGCACGGATTCATACTCTAAAGGGATGGTGAGGATTGGGCCAGTGAATAACTGATTCTCTGCCCATTTGGCACTTACTTCTTGAATGGCATCATTATTTAGCATTTCACGCTCTTCTATGATTGACTTGATCATGCTAGAAGGGATGAGGAGGAGCAATATCAGGATTGTGATACTGATAAGTTTCAACGTGATTGAATTCTTGATCCAGTTGTTGATTCGTTCGGCAATTGTTTTTTCTTCGTTCATTTTATAAAATTTAAAAGTACTTTGAAATACAAAGTGTGTGGATAAAAAAATATTATTTTAAAAGTTGTTCTATGGCCTTGATATGTTTTACGAATGCGTCTTTTCCGGTGGGAGTGCAAGCATACTGGGTGTTGGGTTTTCTATCAATAAATTCCTTTCTCACTATGATGTACTCACTTTTTTCCAATGATTTTAAGTGAGAAGCCAGATTCCCGTCGGTCACATCGAGCAGATCTTTTAGGTTATTGAAATCCATGAAATCGTTGACAACCAAAGCGGACATGATTCCAAGTCGCACTTTGTTTTCGAAAGCCTTATTCAGATCTTTTAGAATCTCCTTCACGATCCGTATTTTAAATGCATGAATATGCCGTAAATGATGTGCAGCAGCCCGAAACCGATTGCCCAAAGGATCAGACCATATCCAATGTATTGACAGCCTAACAGTCCGAGTCCCATCTCAATTAATCCAAGGCTTCTGATTTCCGATAAAGTGTATTTGCTGGCGTTGACAAGTGCCATTCCGTAAAATAGCAGAGTTAGTGGCGCAACAAGTCCGACTAATCCATGCGATAGCAGAATCAAGCAGAGGGTACCACCAGCCATCAACGGAATCATGAGGTTCATTACGAGACGTTTTGCTTGCTTATCCCATAGTTTTTGATTGTGTTTTTTGGCTTTTCGGTTTGTGAAAAATATACCTGCGCCAATTGATAGGAGCAATGTACCTGTAGCGATGGCCAAAAGAAGCAGTACGTTTTGATCGTTCAATGTTGCGCGCTTATAACTGAGAAGGTTCTGATCCTGGTAAATAGTGCTATATGCCAGATATGCTGCTATCAATGCAAGTGATCCGGCTATTACACCGGAAATACCGCTTAAGGAAATAAACCGTGACGATCGGTCCATGATAGATTTGATATCACTTAGATCGCTAATGTATTTTTCTTTGGTCATGGAAAGTACTTTGAATCACAAAGTAAATGAACGTAGTTGATAATTGAAAGGTTTTAGGAATATTTTATAAAAGGATAATTTGAAGTTTTACCGTTTTTTAATCACCCCAATTCATCCCATTTTAACACATTATAATCAGTTCTCTTTTGGGGTTCATCGCCACTATAGATCAAATTTTTGGCTACAATTTTTTCATCTTTGGCAATTCGACTAAAGTGATCCAGTCCTGCGAAAAATTTTGTTTGAATGGTGCTGCTCGCTTTTATTTCGTACAGATATATTTCTTCGTTTTCTAAGTATAACAAATCCACTTCTTGACCTTTTGAATCACGCCAATAATAATAATCCCGATAAAGCCCATGATGGGCGTTTTGTTTGACCAGTTCACTGATCGTCATGTTTTCAAAAATCGCTCCCCACAAACTATCGGTTTTTACAAGTTTACCTTTTCGAATACCTAATAAGTGAGACAATAATCCAGTATCATAAAAATAAAGCTTTGGACTTTTGACCAACCTTTTTCCATAGTTTCGATGAAAAGGAGGCAGGAGGTAGATGATATAACTTGTTTCTAAAATCGACAACCAATTGCGGGCCGTGGTGTGGCTTACGCCTGCATCTCGGGCTAAATCTGAAACATTGAGAATACTTGCAGCTCTGGTCGCACATAGTTTGACGAAGTTCCGAAAAGTTCGTGCATCCTGAATGTTTACCAACTGGCTCACATCACGATTGATATAGGTGTCAATATAGTTTGAGTAGTATTTGTCCTGATCGATCTTTCTTTCAAAAATGGCTGGATAAAAGCCCTTTGTCATGGTTGTAGATAAATCACTAGCAAGCCAGTGAGCGGACGACATTTCAGCGTATTCGAATGGGAGTAATTTGAATATGGCAACCCTGCCAGCCAGGCTTTGCGTGATTCGCTCCATCAATTGAAAATTTTGCGAACCAGACAAAACAAATTGCCCCATATGCTGCGACTCATCCACGATTCCCTGAATATATGAGAACAATTCAGGTACATTCTGTGCTTCGTCAAATATGATCTTTTCATTGTATTGTGTCAAAAACCCTTTAGGGTCTTTCTGTGCAAATTCTCTTGATTCTGGATTTTCTAATGAAACATACCTGTAATCAGAAAACATATTTTTTAATAAAGTAGTCTTGCCAGATTGCCTCGGTCCAGTCACCGCAATTACAGGGTACTGGGGTATTGTAGTCGCAATTTGCTCATATATTTTTCTGCTAATCATGTATCAAAAATAGATTATTATTTTCAATTTGCACCAATATTATTTTCAATTTGCACCAATATTATTTTCAATTTGCACCAATATTATTTTCAATTTGCACCATATTTTGGATTCAGATAATTATTCGATTTTCTAAAAATGTATGATGATTGAAATACCACCGATGACATTTTTTGACAAACTTTGACTGGGGTGTGACACTTCAAAATTGTTGACTTTCTAAACTTGCTTCACAATCTAACCCGTCAAGTCATGTTTAGAAATTACCTGCAAATTGCTTTCAGAAGTCTGCTCAAAAACAAGAGTTATGTGATCATCAATACCTTCGGTCTGGGGATCGCTCTGGCGTGTTGTATCACAGCTTATCTGCTGCTTGCATTCAATATTGAATTTGATGATTTTTATGAGGACGAAAAGGTGGCTGATATCTTTAGAATACATACAAATTTCACTCGGCCGGATGGTTCGCTTGGTCAGCATATCAATGCTCCGATAAATATGGGGTCGGCTATAGTAGAAGATATTGCAGGAATCGAGCGATTTACCAGATACAATGGCACTTCTGCATTTGTTCGCTATGAAGAAAAATCATTCAGTGAAAGGGTGGTTTTTTCTGATGAGATCTTTTTTGAAATGTTTGATTATCCTTTGGTTAAAGGATCATTCTCAACTTTTAAGGATAAAAATTCTGTTGTTATCAATGCTCAAACTGCAACAAAATACTTTCCAGATGAAAATCCAATAGGAAAGGTGCTCACTTTCAATTTTCCAAATAACAAGGAGTTTTTATGTGTGGTAGCTGCAGTAATAGAAGATGTGCCATTAAATAGCTCAATGCCTTTTGGTATGATGATGCGCATTGAAAACTTCATGGAAATATATGATTTGAGCAGTGATGAATGGGGTGATTGGAGAGATCCAACAATTTTTGTCGAGCTCACAAATCCAGCACATTATACTCAAATGAAAGAACAGTTTCAGGCATATGTGCCCTTGAGAAACGAAATGAAGGAGGATGCCAAGGTTGCATCATTCGAATTACATCCATTCAAATCAAGTGTGACACAGGATGATATAGCATGGAGTATGATCAACGTGCGCATGAGTTTGATTCCCTTGATCGTTTTTTCAGTCATGGCCTTGATGATTTTATTAATAGCCTGTTTCAATCTTACAAATACATCTATTGCGATAGCTACAAAAAGGCTAAAGGAAGTCGGTGTGAGAAAAACCATGGGTGCTTCCCGGTTTCAGATCGTTATTCAGTTTATGCTTGAGATGGTGATGACGATTTTGCTTTCTCTTATTGTAGGATATGCCTTTTCTAATATCCTCGTAAAGGAATTTGTGGATATGTGGAATTTGCCTTACACGCTTAGTGATCTGAACGGGCTGAATTTTGTGATTATGCTGCTGATCCTGATTTTTGTTACCGCATTGACAGCAGGCCTTTATCCGGCACTTTTCAGTAGCAAATTCAACCCAGTAGTACTTCTGAAAGGGAATGTGAAAATCAAAGGAACCAACTTTTTCACTAAAACGCTCGTCGGTGCTCAATTTGCCATATCCGTCATTGTATTGCTTAATGGTATTGTATTTATGCAAAATACACGGTTTCAGGAAAAAGTGGATTTTGGGTATGATATGGAAAAGGTGCTCACTGTCAATGTGCAAAGCGAACAGGAATATAAAGTACTCAAAAACAGAGCGGCATCTAATCCTCAAGTTGAATTGACATCAATCACACATCATTGCTTAGGATGGAGTAGCTATCCGTTTCCAGTGAAAATCGATACTGCTGAATATCAGGCACAGCATATTGAAGTTGGTGAAAATTTCTTTGAAGTAATGGGGATGAAGTTGAGTAGAGGTCGGTTTCTTAATTTTGAAAATGCAACTGATGAGCTCAAAGCGATAGTGGTTAATGATGCTTTTGTAAAGCACGTTGGTTTGGAAAACCCAGTTGGTCAAGTGGTGATTGTGAGGGATGAAAAGAGAAGAATAGTAGGTGTAGTTGAGAATCATATTGACAATTTTTTCAGATCAAAAGATCCAGAACCTTTTGTTTTTTATGCATCAAAGAGAAATGAATTTCAGATGATGTTAGTGAGATCAAAAAATGATGATCTGGCTTCCTTGAAATCATTTTTTGAAACAACATGGAAAGAGGAGTTTCCTGAAAAACCTTTTCAAAGTAACTATCAGGAAGATATGGTTCTAGAAGGATTGCGTCAAACTAATACCAATTTGAAAAAGATATTTTTGTTTCTGACTGTATTGGGCGGATTATTATCAGCTGCTGGTATTTTCGCTCTGGCATCCCTGAGCATAGAGAAGCGAAACAAGGAAATAGGAATTAGAAAAGCACTTGGAGCATCTGTCAGACAAGTAGTTTTCCTTTTGGGACGGGAGTTTGCGATCATTTTGGTAATTGCAGCAACAATCGGTGCTTTGATCGGTTTCTTCCTGTCTTCTATGCTACTCAATGAGATTTATGCCTATCATATCGAAGTTGGAATACTTGCTACCATTTTTGCTGCTATTGTCATCTGCGCCGTTGGATTGCTCAGTACCAGCTCAATTATATTAAAAGCTGCATTGGCCAATCCGGTTGTTTCACTTAGAGATGAATGATTTTATTTTCGGTGGTTCCATGCCCAGAAAATCAACAATGGATGGACAAGAATCAATCTAATCCAACCAATCCAAAGCGGGGCGCAAAGTCCATCAGGAATGCATCCGTCTACTTGAATGAAATACACATGTGAGGGAATAAATGCAATCAGCATGGTGATGATTCCAAATGCTGCCCATTTTCTTGATTTATTAAAGAGTAGTCCAACGCCAAATAGCACTTCAACGAATCCACTAAACACATTAATTTCAAAATGCAAAGGGAGATAAGGTGGAATCAGATCAAGATAGAATTGTGGATTTATAAAATGATTCAATCCTGCAAACATGTAAAATAAAGCCTGTATATATAAACTCGCTTTTCGGATCATAACAATTTCATGTTTCCAGATTTATATGCTGCTTTTAGTATCAATGCAAATGGGATCCACCAAATGAAATCATTGGTGAAAAGTGTGTAAATAAATTCAAAAGGAACTTTTCCTTGAAAATAGTTAAGAAAGAAACCCATAGGTCCGAAGATTTTACCCAACATACCCACAGCTACGATCGGCCAATGAATTAATGGATTTTGAGCCGCCCACCAATATCCTAAACCATACACACCGATCACCATGCCCATTCCTTGCCACACCATTTCATGGTTGATAGGATCCATGCCTGTTAACTCAAAAAAATGCTGCGGAAAAAGAACAACCCAAGCACCCCAAAGTAAATTGTATATAGCTGCTATCTTAAGAGTTAATGACATCCAATTCATTTGAATATAGTTTTGAAGTTGTTAATAAGTCCAATTACAAATACCAATGACCACATAATGGTTCGGTACCAATTTATGTTAACCAGCTTTTCAGCCGCTGCTAGTGAGTTTGTGTTTTTTGAAATTTGGTTATGAAGCGGAACAGCTACAGCAAACGTGTTGAACCAGGTCAAAATAATTAGAAAAATTGCGACAACTGCAAACCAATTGAAACTTGTATATAGTTGGTAGCTATGAAGTACGACTTGCAGCAGCATCAAAGGCATTACAATAAAAGAAATTGCTACCGTATATTTTTGATGCCAGGCAACAAGCTGTAACTCATCATAATATTTGAAGCTTGGATATACGATCAGTTGTGTCATCCATATTAGGATAACCAGACCAAAGTCTACAAGTAAAAGTGATGTTTTCATTGGTAGCATAAACCCTCGTTACAATACATTGTTTTTGATTTCTCCAATTCAATTGATTATAGTTTTGATGTTGTTGATAAGTCCTATTAAAAATACTAAAGAACACACAATAGTTCGGTACCAATTTATGTTAGTCAGCATTTCAGACGCTGTTAGTGGATTTGTATTTGTTGCAATTTGATGATATTCCGGTTTGTCCAATAATTTTGTTGTATTTCCGCTTTCAGATGGATGTGCGTACTTTGTTGATAAAAGGTCGGTACCTAAACAATAAATAGGCATTCATTCTTTTTACATTAACCTTTCGATAGGATATATTTGATATTGGAAAATTGAAATAATCCTAGTTGGATTTGATTTTTTTCTGCGCTCTTGAGCACAGCTATATTTAATATAAATCGCCGCAATGACAAAATTTTCAAGGGAAAAATGCATACTGACGCCAATGAAGACCACTTTTCATTTTCTCGTGTCGGTTTTCAAAATGAGTTCCCTACTGAAAAAACCCTTGTCAAGACGCTTACAATTACCAACCACGCTTCCACCAACACAGCTATGAATTTTCATAAATCAATAAGTAGGGTCATTTTTATGATCCTTTTTTCGTTTGCCTTCATCCAAGTTTTTGCTCAGGAGAACGCAATAAATTTTGATGGGACAGATGATTTTGTTTCAGTGCCAAGTGATACAGACTTTGATTTCGGAACAGGTGATTTTACAGTAGAGACGTGGATAAAGACTACTGATACCGGAGTGCTTCAGGTTCCTGTTGGTAGGATTGGAGGTGGCTTAGATTTTTGGCTAGGAGTATTTAGCACAAACAAAGCTCGTTTTTCAATTTCCGGCGGTGCTGATTGTTCGAGCACTACATCGGTAAATGATGGCAATTGGCACCATCTTGCTGGCGTTAGGTTAAGCGGCGTTATTTATCTATATGTTGATGGTGTGCTTGAAGCTTCTGTCGCAAATGCGTTAAGCGTTCCTAGTAGTGGGATCTTTAGTATTGGAAATTTTGATGGGCAATATGAGTTCAATGGCGATGTTGATAATGTGAGAATCTGGAATACCGCGAGGACTAATGCACAAATAGATGCCAATGCAACGAGTACATTGACAAGCGGTACAGGTTTAGTTGCTTCCTATGATTTTAATTATACTACTGGTCAAACCACAGTTTCTGACTTGACTACTAATAGTAATGATGGAACTTGGTCTGGTACAAGTGGCACAAATACATCAGCAACGTATGTCAGTTCAACTGCATTAAGCACTACTGGCCTTCAGGATATTTTTGTATCTGGGAATAGTGTAGAAATATTAGATACTGATACCACACCTGATTTGGCAGATGATACTGATTTTGGCTCGACATATGCCAGTTTTGGTAGCATTGTGAAAACATACACCATTACCAATGATGGAATAAGTGACCTTACAGTTTCAAGTATTAATAATTCAAATACTACAGACTACACCGTAGCAGGCGGTACCGGGATAATCACACCCGGGACTTCAACCACCTTTACAGTGACTTTTGATCCAACAACAACAGGAACAAAAACGGCAACCATCACGATCAACTCTGATGATCCAACCACAAATGAAGATGCTTATAGTTTTGCTGTGACGGGTCTTGGATTAGCCGATAACCCAACAACGTTAACACAAGGTGAACTGGCATTTGTTTCTATTAATCCTTCGAATGAAACATTTGCAGTTGTTCTTTTGAAAAGCATAGGAGTGGGAACAAATATAGTTTTCACAGACAATGCATGGCAAGGATCAAGCCAGCGCTCTGGAGAAGGAAGATTGACTTTTATATCTACTGAAGTTATTTCTGCCGGAGATATTTTGTATATCGATCCTTCAGGACCTTCAGCGACTCAAAAGTCAGATGGCAGTTCTGCAGGTAATTTGGTAGTTACTACTGGGGGATTTGCTTTAAATAATTCAGGGGATCAAGTTTTAGCCTATCAAGGAGATGGATCGGCAGCAAGCCACTATTTGGCAGTAATAAATACCAACGATGCTGGATTTATTACCACCGCACCGGATGCTGGGACTACACAATTGCCAAGTACCTTAATCTCAGGCAAAACCGCCATTGACATCAGTCCGGACCATGCAGTTGCAAATGATGCCTATTACAGCGGAGCAACTTTGACATCTACTGTGTCTGGTCTAAGAAACTTAATTAATGGAGCAAGTGCCACCAATTGGACTTCAGCTGCTTCAGGTACTTATGATTTGACTGACTTTGCAAGTGAATTTACCATCGATGCGAATACAGTTGTGACCTCAGCTCATTACTCAACAAGTGTTGGGGTAGGTAAGATATTAACCTTTGCTGCCTCCGATTTTCCAATTGGAAACCTTCAGGCTGGTGAGACATTAGAATTAGTAAGGAGTAATGTTAATCTAGCAGGAATATTCTTAGATCTTAATTTGAATGATATTGATGATGGAGGGGGAGAAGACGTTGGAATTAGTACTGATATTACACGCCAACAACTAGATGCTGGATATTTGAAATATCAGGCTGCTTCATTATCTGGAAATGAAAATTTTGGATTTTTGGTTAGTGACGGGGAAGCTTTTGTAGGGGCAGCTTATAATGCTACAATTTACTCTGTGGAAAATGCATTGGATTTTGATGGATCGGACTATGTATCTATGGGAAATGTTGGTGTTGTAAACTTTGATTATAACGAAGCATTCACACTGGAAGCATGGATCAAAACTTCAAGCAGCGGACTAGAGACCATTTTGGGACAACAAGCTTCTGACGGGTCGTCTGGTTATCATATATTTCATCAAAATGGTCTGGTTAGGATGTCTCACGTAAGTACCCTTACAACAAATCAATTGGCGGTTGATGCAACTGGTTCTGATATAAATGACGGTAACTGGCACCATGTGGCCATGAGTTATAGTGGCAGTAGTTTAGCGTCAGGCGTGATATTTTTTATAGATGGGGTTCAATATACTAACAACGTATTAATCGATAATCTTTCTGCTACGGCTACAAGTGCGGCTAATTTTTCGATAGGTAGCCGAGATGACGCGGGTTTGTATTTTACTGGTCAGATAGACGAAGTTAGGGTTTGGAATGACGTACGTATGCCGGCGGAGATTCGTGCCAATGCCGCTTCAAGAATTACCAATCCTACTGGTGATGCCAGTTTGGTTGCGTACTATGATTTTAATGCTGCTATTCCATCAGGAACGAATACAGGATTGACTACCCTTACTGATTTATCTAGTGGTGGAAATAATGGTACTTTAAGTGGGCCATTTGCACTATCAGGTGCAAGTTCTAACTGGGTAGCATCAACGGCATTTGTATCCACAGCAGCTACGACAGCCGAGATAGAAATTACTGATAGTAATGATAACGTGATGGTGAGTGGAGGAAGTGCTTTCGACTTTGGATCACATGAAACTGGAACAAATACGGATCAGATATTCACTATTACCAACGTCGGACTTGGAAGCTTGACAGGATTGAGTACCACAACATTGAATGTAGTTGATAACACCAACTATACTTTGTTAACCCAACCAACTGTACCAACACTGACAGGTGGTTTGTCTGATGTTTTTACTGTCAGGTTCAATCCAACATCAGCGGCAGTCTTAGCTACAGATTTGGGTGTTACTTTGACAAGTAGTGATAGCGATGAAAATCCATTTGATCTGAATTTGACTGGAACGGGGACTGCACCCACTCCGCCTGTAGCACCCACTAATTTAATCGCCTATGCGTCCTCTACTACGGATATCACTTTGGAATGGACTGACAATGCAACCAATGAAAGCAATTTCTTGGTAGAAAGAGCGGATGATTATGCCTTCTCAACCAATGTAACTACAGTATCGGCTGTGGTTGCCGCCGATGCGACCAGCTATGTGCATGCAGGAGCTGGTACAAATACAGGCTACTTCTATAGAGTATCTGCTACCAACGGTGCTGAAGATGGCTCAAGTATTTCGGCGATTGAATTTGCTGCCACGGATGCTTTCCCAGGTCAGTCACTTTCACTAGATGGGACAGGGGATTATGTGAATTTAGGCAATGATGCTTCACAGAGTTTTGCAGGAACAAGTCCACTTACCATTGAAGCGTGGATTAATACGGATCGGGTAGATTTGATTGTGCAAGAAATTGTTACGAAAAGTTTCGGTGGTAATGGAGAATACTATCTGCGACTTAGATATGATAAGTTGACGGTTGGTATTCATAATGGTACTTGGAGGGAAGGCACGGGTACTGTCACTATTTCCGCAAATGAATGGACACATGTGGCCATGACATTCGATGGAACTGATTTAAAATCCTATATCAACGGGGATGTGGATTATAATGCATCTGTTACGGGTAACGCAACCATTACGGCTAGTTTTCCAACTCTCGATGTTGTAATAGGTTCCAACACCCAAAATAATTTGCATTTCGATGGTGAAATAGACGAAGTGAAAATTTGGAAAGCGGTTAAATCCGATTTTTCAGATAGAGTTACGCCAATACAAGGAGATGAAGCCAGTTTAGTGGGTTATTACCCATTTGACGAAAACACGGGAACGCTTAGTACTACTGTAGATCGCAGTGTCAATACGAATGACGGTACCTTAGTCGGGGATGCAACTCTAAGTGGTTCTACTTTTAGTACTGATATAACTGCTCCTCTTATCACCAGTGCCACAGCCGCACCTTCCACAGGTACAGTTAAGGTGGGTGATGATGTAGTCGTTACCTTGGTAGAGACGAATAGTGAGACAGGCTTGAGTGCCAGCAGTACAGCTACCATCAATGGAGTAGATGTATCAGCAACATTTAGTGATGTAAACGATGGCACCTACACTTACACCTACACGGTAGTTGAAGGCAATAGTGATTGGAGTTCGAATTCTTTAGCAATCAATCTTGGATTGAAGGATGCTGCGGGCAACTCTGTTGCTACTACCACATTGGCGGCCAATACGCTGATTGGTGATGCGAATAGTCCCTCAGCACCAAGTAATGCACCTGATCTAGCAGTTTCATCGGATTTAGGATTTTCTGATTCGGATGATATTACTAGTGACGATACGCCAACCTTCACTATTTCTGGTTTCACGGCTGTGGCTGGAGATGTAGTGAAGATCTATGATGGTACCACTACAGGAACATTGTTGGCTACAAGTTCTGCGTTAACAGGAGGGGAAACCACTTTGGACATTACTTCTAGTGCCTTGTCTGAAGGAAATAGTTTCTCCATTACAGCTACACTGACAGATGCAGCAGGAAACGAATCTGCGGAGAGTTCTGCTTTCACATCTTTGGACCTGGACCTGACATCACCAACGCCGGCAATTACTTCAAGTGCCACAGATCCTACAAATGACAATCCGATAGCAGTATCAATTGATTTTGCAGAAGCTATGACTGGGTTTGTTTCAGGAGACATTACGGTAGGAAATGGGTCTGTTTCTAACTTAACGGAAGTTAAAAGCTATTCATATGACTCTCAGTTTGATGGTAGTGCCGGAGGTGGAGCCGCGTTTGTG
>CAYGUA010000025.1:0-86686 GCA_964353015.1 uncultured Marinoscillum sp.
TATAGAGAACATTGACCAGGCCACTCCTTTGGTAAGCTCTTCTTTATACCTGCCATTAGATAATCTCCCCAAATTACCAGTAGGCAAATATTATTATCACCAACTTATTGGCTTGAACTTATACAATGGAGACGAACTGGTTGGATCAGTAAAAGAAGTCTACGATCTGCCCAACAATCGATTGTTAGGAGTTGATCATCAAGGTACAGAAGTACTCATTCCTCTTGAAGATGAAATCATAAAAACTGTAGATTTAGATAAAGGTGAAATCAGAGCAGATTTACCTGAAGGCTTGATTGATGTTTTTCTTGAAAATTAAAGGCTTATGAGACTTGACATAATTACTTGTCTGCCGGAACTATTTGATGGCCCACTTAACCAAAGCATCGTAAAACGTGCTCAGGAGAAAAATCTGGTCGAAATTCATATTCACAATTTACGGGATTACTCTACTCAGAAACATAAAAATGTGGATGATTATGCGTTTGGTGGTGGTGCCGGTATGGTTTTAATGATTGAACCCATAGACAGATGCATTTCTAATCTGAAAGCATCCAGAAATTACGACGAAATCATCTACTTGACTCCTGATGGAGAGACACTCAAACAAGGTTTATCTAATAAACTTTCCTTGAATGAAAACATGATCATGCTTTGCGGTCATTATAAAGGAGTGGATCAAAGAGTAAGAGATCATTTTGTTACAAAAGAAATTAGCATAGGAGATTACGTTCTTTCTGGCGGTGAACTGGCAGCTATGGTGCTGGCAGATTCATTAATCAGATTGATACCAGGAGTGCTCAATGACGAAAGTTCAGCACTTACTGATTCGTTTCAGGATAACCTGCTAGCTCCTCCTGTTTATACGCGTCCAGCGGAATATAATGGATGGAAAGTGCCTGAAATTCTTACCTCTGGCCATGAAGCCAAAGTAGAAACATGGCGCCATGATGAAGCAGTGAAGCGTACTCTAAAATTAAGACCAGATTTATTAGAATAAATTCTAAAACTGAGCTGCTTGTTTTATTTTCTTTTTTCTATATTTGCACTCCTTTTTGGAGAAATACTCTAAACGAGTCAAAGACATGAGCGATTTATTAAAATTTGTAGAAGAAGATTTGTTGACGGCAAAAAGCCAGCATCCTGATTTTGGACCTGGTGATACAGTCAACGTACATTATAAAATTAAAGAAGGAGCGAAAGAAAGAATTCAGCAATTTCAAGGAACTGTGATGCAGATCAGAAATGGAAATTCTACTGGCGAGACCTTCACTGTAAGGAAAGTATCAAGTGGAGTGGGCGTGGAAAGAATTTTTCCTGTAATGTCTCCAAACATTGATAAAATCGAACTCCTAAGAAAAGGTAAAGTAAGAAGGGCTAGATTGTTCTACTTAAGAGGAAGAAAAGGTAAAGCAGCAAGAATCAAAGAAAAACTTTGATCAACTACTGAAAAATATATTCAGAAGCCATCTCCATCGGGATGGCTTTTTTTGTATTCAGGCTTTCCTTATCCTGACTAATTGACAGATATTTGAGGCGATTTAATAAAACGTACGGTTTTTGCAACCTTGCGACTAAAATTTCTAATTGAGTGACTATCCATTTTCATAAATATCAGGGCACTGGCAATGATTTTGTCATGATCGATGATCGATCGCAAAATTTTCCTGTTGGTGATAAAAAATTGATTTCATACCTATGTGATCGAAAAATGGGTATTGGTGCAGATGGCGTGATCCTTATCCAAGGTCATGAAACCCTCGATTTCAAAATGATCTATTATAATCCCGACGGGAGTGAGAGCCTTTGCGGCAATGGAAGCAGATGTGCTATCGCATTTGCTAAGAGTCTGGGGATGATCACTGAAAAAACACAATTTGAAACTACTGATGGTTTGCATGACGGCTATTTTGAAGGTGACATTGTTCATTTTCATCTGCATGATGTAAACCAAATTCAAAAAATTGATCAGGACTGGTTTATCAATACCGGCTCACCACACCATATGGTGATCGTGGAAGATGTGGATCAGGAGGATATAATAGCTAAAGGCAAAGCGATAAGATATAGTGAATCATATGCTCCGGCAGGAACCAATGTGAATTTTATCGAAAAAACGGAGGAAGGAATCAAGGTGCGCACTTATGAACGTGGGGTGGAAGATGAAACGCTTTCATGCGGCACAGGCGTAACTGCGTGCGCCCTGGCCGCTAGTAATTTTGGCTTTGAAAGCCCAGTTTCCGTACAGGTAAAAGGTGGAAGCCTAAAGGTTTCGTTCATTAAAAAGAATGAACATAAATTTGAGAATATATTTTTGGCCGGACCGGCCGTGAAAGTGTTCGAAGGATCCATTAATATCCCATTCGAATAATCAAAATAATAATTAACAATACTTAAGCATAAATAGATGTTTGATCTTATTTCAAAAGGAATAGCAAAAGTTTTCGGAACAAAAGCCGATAAAGATCTTAAGGAAATACATCCTTATGTCGGAAAAATTAATGCTGAATTTCAAAAACTGAGTGGCATAACGGATGATGAGCTTAGAGGCCGAACAAACGAACTCAAAGCAATTATCGCCGAACACCTTAAAACAATTGACGACCAATTGGCTGAGCTCCACAAACAAGTGGAAGATGATCCTGAAATGGACATCAATGAAAAGGAAGAAATATTTAATAAAATAGACAAGCTTGAGTCTGAGCGAGATGAGGCACTTGAAATAACATTGCTGAGAATATTACCACAGGCTTTTGCTGTAGTGAAAGAAACTGCTCGCAGACTGACAGAAAATCAAAAACTTGTTGTTACGGCTACTCTTTACGATAAAGAGCTTGCAGCCAAAAAAGGAAATGTCGTCATCGAAGGTGAAACTGCTACATGGCATCACAAGTGGTTAGCCGCTGGTAATGAAGTCGTTTGGAACATGGTTCACTACGATGTTCAGCTCATTGGTGGTGTGGTACTCCATCAAGGAAAAATTTCAGAGATGGCCACTGGTGAAGGAAAAACCCTCGTGGCAACTTTGCCTGCTTATCTCAATGCACTAGCCGGAAGAGGTGTTCATATTGTAACCGTCAATGACTATCTATCAAAAAGAGACTCGGAATGGAATGCGCCTCTTTTCGAATTTCATGGATTAAGAATTGATTGTATAGACAAACATCAACCAAACTCGGAAAACAGAAGAAAAGCTTACGAGGCTGACATCACCTACGGAACAAACAATGAGTTTGGTTTCGATTATTTGCGTGACAACATGACACGTAATCCACAAGAACTGGTGCAAAAAAAGCATCATTATGCAATGGTGGATGAGGTCGATTCAGTATTGATAGATGACGCCAGAACGCCTCTGATCATATCAGGGCCTATTCCAAAAGGTGATGAACATGAATTTTATGATCTGAAGCCACGAATATCTAAACTGGTTGAAGTTCAGAAAAAACTGGTTTCTGAATACCTGGTACAAGCCAAAAAATTCATCAAGGAAGGAAATGAAGCTGAGGCTGGTCTCCCACTTTTCAGAGCTTACAGAGGTCTTCCAAAATACAAACCTTTGATCAAGTTTTTGAGTGAAACTGGTAACAGAGCCATTTTACAAAAAACAGAGAACTTTTATCTGCAAGACAATCAGAAAATGATGCCTGAAGCAGATGATCCATTGTTTTTCACTATCGATGAAAAGCATAACAGCATCGATCTTACGGAAAATGGCATTGACCTGATCACTGGTGAAGGCGAAGATGCTTCATTCTTTATTCTTCCAGATATCGGAGTAGAAGTTGCCAAGCTTGAAAATGACACGACCTCCAGCGATGCAGAAAAGCTTCAAAGGAAAGATCAAATCATTCAGGATTATAGCATCAAAGCACAAAGAATACACAGTATCAATCAACTTCTTCGCGCTTATTGTCTCTATGAAAAAGACACAGAATATATTGTGGTAAATGACAAGGTGAAAATCGTGGATGAACAAACCGGCCGTGTAATGGAAGGTAGAAGATATTCAGACGGTTTACATCAGGCAATCGAAGCAAAGGAAAATGTAAAAGTAGAGGACGCAACGCAAACCTATGCGACAATCACTTTACAAAACTACTTCCGAATGTACCACAAATTGGCCGGTATGACGGGAACTGCCGAGACAGAAGCAGGTGAATTTTGGGATATCTATAAACTGGATGTGGTAGTGATCCCGACCAATCGATCCATTGTAAGAGACGACAGACAGGATTATGTTTATAAGACAGTCAGAGAGAAGTTCAATGCTGTAGTTGATGAGATCATAGAAATGCGAGATCAGGGAAGACCAATTTTGGTTGGTACCACATCCGTAGAGATCTCGGAAGTTCTAAGCCGCATGCTTCAAATCAAAAACATCAAACATCAGGTACTCAACGCCAAGCAACACGCAAAAGAGGCCGATGTAGTAGCAGAAGCAGGTAAACCAGGCACAGTCACAATCGCAACCAACATGGCTGGTCGTGGAACGGATATCAAGCTTACAGCTGAATCAAAAGCTGCTGGTGGTTTGGCTATCATTGGTACAGAAAGACATGAATCGAGACGTGTGGATCGTCAGCTTCGAGGACGAGCGGGTCGTCAGGGAGATCCGGGTTCATCACAGTTCTTTGTGTCACTGGAAGATAATTTGATGCGCCTTTTTGGTTCCGACAGAGTGGCTAAAATCATGGACCGTCTTGGACTGGAAGAAGGTGAAGTGATCCAGCACAGTATGATCACAAAATCAATTGAGCGAGCACAGAAAAAAGTAGAGGAAAATAACTTCGCGATCAGAAAGCGACTACTCGAATATGATGACGTGATGAACTCACAACGTGAGGTTATCTACAAGCGACGAAAAAACGCCCTTTACGGCGAGAGACTTGAGCTGGACATCATGAACATGCTTTTCGAGACATGCGAAGATTTGGTTTTGAATGCCAAAGCAGCCAATGATCTCGATAGTCTGAAACTAAATATCATCAGTGTTTTAGGTCTTGATTTCCAGATAGACAATGAAGAGTTCGCCAAAATAGATGAACCTTCACTCACCAGAAAACTCTATGATGTTGCTTTTGAACATTACAACAGAAAAAATAAAACGATTGCAGAGCGCACTATGCCGATCCTCAGTCAAATCCTGAGAACTAAAGGAGCCACTGTTGAAAACATCCTGGTGCCATTTACTGATGGTAAAAAACAAATCGGCGTATCGGCTCCATTGGAAAAATCTGTGAAAACCAATGGCATTGAAATGATCCGCTCGATGGAAAAAATGGTGACTTTATCCATCATTGATCAAACATGGAAGGAGCATTTGCGCGACATGGATGATTTGAAGCAATCCGTGCAAAATGCCGTTTATGAGCAGAAAGATCCACTTATTATTTACAAATTTGAGGGATTCGAGCTATTCAAAACTTTCATTGGAAAAGTCAACGAAGAATGCATTTCCTTTTTGATGAAAGCACAAATACCTGTGCAGGATCCGAACGAAGTACAGGAAGCGCGTCAGCAAAGAACGGCTACCAATTACAAAGAATCTAAAGAGGAATCCGGATCAGCATTGGCAGCACGAACACAGACAAACAGGGCACCAATCGAAAAAACTGCACCTGTTAAAAGTGAAAAAATCGCTGGAAGAAACGAACGAGTCAATGTACAATACCAGGACGGTTCAATCAAGAAAGATGTCAAATACAAAGTGGTAGAAGAAGACTTAAAAAACAGCAAATGCGTGCTCATAGACTAATCATTCCATTTTTGGTGCTGATCATTGGTTGTAAAAGCTCCAATGTAACCACAAGCACCACTAACGTATATGAAGAAGACCTCTCCTATCTCAGACCTGATTTATCATTGACTGAGAATTTAGTTGAGGAAAAAGCTGACACAGCGCAAGTCGTTGCTGAATATGTAGATCTGCTAAAGCCCAAATTGGATAGCCTCAATGAAATCATCATCGAGCGCAATAAAACCAATGGTGCTATAGACGGCTATGTTATTCAAATCTACAATGGCAATGATCGTGAAGCCGCAGCTGCCGCGCAGGAACTGGCCATGGAACTTGACTCCACATTATCACCAGTCACCTCCTACTATCAGCCAACTTACAAAGTAAAAGTAGGCCAATACAGCAATAGACTTGAAGCACACAAAGTCTTCGAATCATTAAAACCCCACTTTCCTCGAGCCACGATGATTCCGGAAAGAATAAAAATAAAATATGAGTGATATCATTTCTAAAATAAAGGAGCTCTCTGAAAAGCATTATGATACGGTGCTTGAAATCAGAAAACACCTTCATGCGCATCCTGAACTATCTTTCAATGAATTTGAAACAGCAAAATTCATTGAATCGCAACTTCGCAAAATAGGGATTGAGAACTTTGAAAGGAAAGCAGAAACGGGCATCACTTTTATCCTCAATGGTTCTGAAGACAATGGTAAAGTGATTGCATTAAGGGCGGACATTGATGCCTTGCCAATCAAAGAGGCCAATAATGTTTCTTATAAATCTCAATACGAAGGTGTGATGCATGCATGCGGTCATGATGTACATACCTCCTCACTTTTGGGTGCAATAATGATCCTCAATGAATTGAAAGATGATTTCAAAGGGAAAGTGAAAATTATCTTCCAGCCGGGCGAGGAAAAATTACCCGGCGGGGCTTCATTATTGATAAAGGAAGGAATCCTCGAAAACCCAAAACCAGATCGAATTCTAGGTCAGCACGTCATGCCATTCATAGAATCTGGTAAAGTCGGGTTCAGAAAAGGCATGTATATGGCCAGCGCCGATGAAATTTATTTCACAGTAAAAGGCAAAGGTGGACATGCTGCCATGCCGGAAGACCTTATCGATCCGGTGTTGATCACAAGTCATATTATCGTTGCTCTTCAGCAGATTGTAAGTCGCCGATCAAGCCCAAAAATTCCAAGTGTTTTGTCCTTTGGTGATGTGCAAGCACATGGTGCCACCAACGTAATTCCTAATGAAGTAAAAGTAAAAGGTACATTTAGAACTTACGACGAAAAGTGGAGAGCTGAAGCACATAAGATTATGATTGACATGGCCGAAGGTATAGCCAAGGCTATGGGCGGATCGTGTGAATTTGATGTGCAGAAAGGCTATCCTCATCTTAAAAATCATCCCGATTACACACAATTCAATATCGATAAAGCCAAAGAATATTTAGGAGAAGAAAATGTAGAGGAAATTGACCTTTGGTTGGCAGGTGAAGATTTTGCATTCTATTCACATCATGTAGATGCATGCTTTTATCGACTGGGCACAAGAAATGAAGCAAAAGGGATTGTTTCTGGAGTTCATACACCTACCTTCGATATAGATGAACCATCACTCAAAATCGGCATGGGGCTGATGAGTTGGTTGGCGATGAGCGAACTGAATAAATAGAGAAATTCTGTTTAAACATAAGTCAATAAATAATTTTACTTACTGTTATTCCGGTTTTATCCTAAATTGACTTTAGTAGGAACCTTAAACATAACATGAGCAATAGATCAATTTTAATATTCTAGTAATACTAGAATGCTAATTTTGCATGTAATTTGGCTGACCCATTCACTAACCTGACAATATGAAATTCGGCATTTTCGAAACATTAAATCTGCTTGGATCACTCGCTTTCTTTATTTTCGGAATGAAGCTAATGAGCGAATCAATTCAGAAAGTTGCTGGCTCAAAAATGAGGCAAATACTTAGCTCAATGACATCTAATCGTTTCAAAGGTGTCTTAACCGGTTTTCTTATAACTAGTCTGGTGCAATCTTCTTCTGCTACCACTGTGCTTGTTGTCAGTTTTGTGAATGCCGGTCTCTTGTCTTTGGTTGAGTCCATCGGAGTAATTATGGGTGCCAACATTGGCACTACAGTTACCGCTTGGCTCATATCAATAATAGGTTTTAAAGTGAAAATATCAAGTTATGCACTTCCTATTATAGCTTTTGGATTTCCAATGCTCTTTGCGAGTAGAGACAAAATCAAATCCTGGGGCGAAGTGTTGATTGGTTTTGCTTTGCTATTCATGGGTTTGGCATTCCTGAAAGATTCAGTTCCTGACCTCAAATCAAATCCGGAAATTCTATCATTTCTGAGACAATACACGAATATGGGATTATTGTCCAATATCCTGTTTGTGGGAATTGGCACCTTGATAACTGTAGTGGTACAATCATCAAGTGCTGCCATGGCTCTGACTTTGGTTATGGCTAATAATGGATGGATACCATTTGATCTTGCCGCCTCAATGGTACTTGGAGAGAATATTGGAACAACTATCACAGCCAATTTGGCGGCTCTGGTAGCAAATGTGCATGCGAAAAGAGCTGCATTTGCACATTTCATTTTTAATATATTCGGAGTTTTCTGGATAGTACTACTTATCAACCCTGTGATTGGATTGATCAGTACTTACCTGACGAATGAACACGGCATTTCTCCTATCAATGATCCAACAGCAATCCCCTTAGGACTTTCCATTTTCCATACAGCATTCAACATCACAAATACATTGATCCTGATCTGGTTTGTTCCATTTATAGCCAAAGTTGTGACTAAGGCCATAAAATCAAAAGGCGATGATGAGGAATTCCGATTGGAATTCATTGGAACAGGTATGCTTAGCACGGCTGAGCTATCCATAGATGAGGCTCAAAAAGAGGTGATACTTTTTGGTAAAAAAGTATCAAAAATGGCCTCTATAATGAAAGATGTAATCAATGAATCCAAGCCTAAAAAACTCAAAAAGCTTTCTGACAAAATGAGGAAATATGAGGAGATCACGGATCAACTTGAAGAAGAAATTTACAAATACTTGCAAAATATTTCTGCTGGTGTAATTAGCTCAAAAACCACTACCAGAATCGTCAGTATACTTAGCATCATCAACGATTTAGAGCGGATAGGTGATGTATTTTTTCAAATGTCAAAAGACATGGAAAATAGATTTGACAATAAATCAGGATTTTCTCAGAAGCAAATCAAAAATCTAGGCCAAATGCTGCAACTTATTGATCAGAGCATCGAAATCATGAATACCAATCTGAAATCTGATTACGATTCCGTCAAAATTGATGCGGCGCTGGAAATTGAGCAGCAAATTGATGAGATGCGAAATAAGCTCAAGAAGGATTTGTTGAAACAAATGGAAGAAAAGAAATACGAAATCCCGATAGGATCATTGTATAAAGATTTGTTCCAGAGCATGGAAAAGGTGGGTGATCACGTAATAAATGTGACCGAAGCTATAAGCGGTGAGACTGAAAGAAGTCTAAGAAAATCGTCTGAAATCACACAATAATTTTTTATCACTACTAATCCTTTTTACTTGTCAAACAAGTATCACATATATCGACAATATTTAATTCTTGCGGCAATTACCGCAGTGTTCTTTATTTCCATTCAATTACTTGGGTTATCATTTCAATTGATGGGAAAGGATATTATTGCCACAATAAATATCGCCACGAAGAATCCTTTCATTGGCTTATTCATAGGCTTGCTTACTACTGCAATCTTACAAAGTTCATCCACCACCACCTCAATGGCGGTGGCAGCAGTAGCGGCTGGATCCATTTCACTACACAATGCTATTCCTATCGTCATGGGTGCAAACATTGGCACCACATTGACAAGTACTATTGTTTCGATGAGTTATATCACACGAGGCAAAGAGTTTAGAAAAGCAGTTGCTGCGGGCACTTCTCATGATATTTTTAATATTCTTCTCGTGCTGATCATTTTCCCATTGGAGTTTTACTATGGATTTCTCACCTATCTCAGCCACCATATGACTGATCTGGTAACGCTTGGCAACCACAGCAATGAAATGATCAAATCAAATGCAGACATCTCTTTACTCACTAAAGGATTAACTGCGCTAGTTGAATTTTTTGGGCCATTTATTTCATTGATTCTGGCCATAGCACTATTGTTTGGTACAGTGAAGTTGATTTCCTCTATGCTTTATAGTCGCTTGATTGGTGAAACAAAGGAGCAACTTAAATCAGTGGTTTTCAGTACCACTGCCCGATCGTTTGGCTGGGGTATGCTTCTTACCTCTGTCATCCAAAGTAGTTCTTTGACCACATCGTTGATTGTACCACTTGTAGCTACAAGCAAAATCAAGCTCAAACGAGCCTTTCAGTTTATATTAGGAGCTAACCTGGGTACTACCATCACTGCAATTCTGGCAGCATTATTTAAAAGTGAATCCGCTATTAGTCTTGCTTTTGCACATTTCCTTTTTAATGCCATTGGCATTCTTTTATTTCTAGCCATTCCTGGTCTATCCAGACTTCCAGTTTTTCTTGCTAAAAAATTAGGAGCAATTACTCTTCGATACAGAATGGCGGGATTTGCCTATATCATCATCATTTTCTTTCTCCTTCCTTTTACTTTGATTTACTTCAGTACAAAAAATAGTTCAGCGAAGCATGCAGCTATAGAACAAAGAGCTGTTGAAAAGAATTATTAGTCGGGTCATTTAGCGCATTGACAGAGATTGCCTAATTTAGTCCTCAACCAAAATGTATTATGTCATTAATTAACAATTTGCTTGACAAACTGTCCGCCTATATTCAGCTAAAAGGCGAAAAAATTAAGCTTGACATCATTGCCCAGGTATCAAAATTGCTGGCGCATTTCGTGGCTTTTTTGCTTGTGGGCCTCATCGGATTTTTCTTTTTCATCTTCGGATCCATTGCTTTGGGAGCCTTTCTCAATGAATTATTAGAAAGTGTTTATTACGGATATTTAATTTTAGCCGGATTCTATTTAGTCCTCATGTTGGTCATCTTTTTGTTGATCCGAACTAAGAAAATCCAAAAATGGATGGAAGCATTCTTTATCAACTTAAGCGAAAACACGAACATCGATGAGTAATCACACAAAGCTTTGGAACAAAAAGAAGGCTGAGCTGATCAAGCGCGAACAAGAACTCAAAAATGACCTGGAGGCAGTCTCTAATATTTTTGAAGGGCGAACCAAGACAATAATCATCATCACATTAGCCACAGGTGGTGTGGCGCTATTGGCATATGTGGTTTATCGTAGTTTCTTTTATAAGGAAAAAGAAAAAACAGCCACTCAAAAAATATCTGCTGCGAAAAAAACAGTTAAAAAGAAAGCTATACTCGGGACTATTCTTATAGAGAAATTGGTTTCCGCCGGGATAAAATTTGCAGGAGAGCAAATCAACCAGCTTTTACAGTCAGATGCTAACAAAAAGAAATAACAGGAATCATATCTGAATTAACGTTTCTCTTCTTCTCATCTTACCAGCAGGTATTCCAAACATCATTTTAAATCGGCGACAGAAGTAAGCTGTATCTTTATACCCAACTTCTTTCCCTATTTCCCTGATGCTTCTTTTTGATGTGCGAAGCAATTTCACAGCTTCCTCCATGCGCTGATATTCGATATAATCCTGAGGATTGATGCCTGTCAACATTTTGAAATATTGACCGACGTAATCTTCCGAGACGTTGGCCACATTGGATAGCACTTTGTTGGACAGGTCTTCACCTAGATTTTGTTTGATAAAAGTAAAAATATCAATCAGTCGAGGATCTTTAAAATAGGTGCTATTCGTAGCAAATTGCTCCACGAACATACCTTGCTTCAAAATATAGCGAATCAGCTCCACCACCATCTGCTCAGTTATCAACTTGATTACTCGATCCTTGCCTGGCGCATTTGCATTTGACTCCTCATTGATCTTTTTAATCAATTCAGTCAGTCGCTTATTGTTCTCTATTTTAAAAGCAGGGATATCGAGCGACGCGAAAAAATTGACAGAATCAAAAGCTTTTGCCTCAAATGAAACATAGCTATGGCTTTCATCAGATTCTTCAGATGTGGATGAATATGAAGCAAAATATTTTTCCTTGTTAGTAAGAAATGCATCCTTTGAAAGCCTGACCCCATTGGCTTGTCCATATGATAAGGATAGCTGCCTACCGCCCGGCACGAACACAATGTCGCCGGCTTTTGCTACTTCTTTTTCTTTACTAAAGCTCAGAACTCCACTATTCACCAAAATCAATGAATTCTCTATTTCGTAGTTATTCTCGACCGTAACCGGTTCCAAAATATTAATATTCTTAGCTTTTGTAAACCGTATGGCAAGCGATTCAATGATTTTGTTATAGTCCTCCACGAGCTGATAATATGATTAAATATGGATGAATATCCATATGGAATAATAATAATTGTATAAATCTAATATTAATCTGCATATTACCCAAGTGTTATTTCAGGTAATCACAAATAATAAATTATACTATTTCAATATCTGACGGGAAATAACAATTTTCTGAATTTCTGATGTGCCTTCATAGATTTGAGTGATTTTGGCATCTCTCATGAGTCGCTCCACATGAAATTCTTTTACAAATCCATAACCTCCATGAATTTGAACAGCTTCTATGGAATTTTCCATTGCGGTCTGAGATGCAAATAACTTGGCCATGGCACTCGCTAAAGCAAAATCCTCACCCGCATCTTTTAAGCGAGCTGCTTTAAGGCAAAGCAATCTTGCTGCCTCAACCTTTGTAGCCATTTCTGCCAGCTTAAATTGGATGGCCTGATGTTGGGCGATCTCAACACCAAAAGCTTTGCGCTCAATCGCATATTTCAATGATAATTCTAAAGAGCCTGAAGCTATGCCAAGTGCTTGTGATGCAATTCCAATTCGTCCACCATTCAAAGTACTCATGGCAAACGAAAAACCAAAACCATCCTCTCCTATTCGATTTTCTTTAGGAACCTTCACATCAGTAAACATTAATGAATGTGTGTCCGAACCACGAATACCAAGTTTATCTTCCTTTTTCCCAACCACAAAACCCTCCATGTCGGGTTCCACAATCAGGCAATTGATTCCTTTGTGTTTCTTTTCAGGATGTGTCTGTGCCATCACCAGATAGACAGAAGCAGTTTTACCATTGGTTATCCAATTTTTTGTCCCGTTGAGTAAATAATGATCGCCTTTATCTTCAGCTGTGGTTCTTTGTGATGTAGCATCAGAACCAGCCTCAGGTTCAGAAAGACAGAAGGCACCAATTTTTTCACCAGTAGCAAGTTTTGTGAGATATTTTTGTTTCTGTTCCTCAGTACCATATTTTTCAATACCCCAACATACGAGCGAGTTATTTACTGACATACAAACCGAAGCAGACGCATCGATTTTGGATATTTCCTCCATGGCTAGCACATAAGAGACAGCATCCATTCCGCCACCTCCATATTTTGGATCTACCATCATCCCCATAAAACCAAGTTCACCCATTTTTTTGACTTGCTCGAGGGGAAATCGCTGTTCATTGTCTCGTTCGATGACTCCAGGAAGCAATTCCTTTTCGGCAAATTCTCGTGCGGCATCTCTAACTGCTAAATGTTCTTCTGTAAGGTTGAAATCCATGGGGTATTTGATTTTTGAATAATTGCAATTTATTCAAAATTTGTTATGCATGCATACCTTTTTATCACAAAAAAAGCCTTTGGCAAACTGAATTGCCAAAGGCTTTGATGAATTTTATTAACGAAAATTAATCGCGGCTTCCGCCCATGTAGATCATTACCCAGTACAATAGGGAGGCTAATGAACTTAATGCTACAATCACATAGGTCATCGCAGCGGTATTAAGAGCGTCTTTTGCCATATCATACTCCGAACTGTTTACTATGTTTCTCTGATCGATCCAGGCAAGTGCTCTTTTGCTTGCATCAAACTCCACTGGCAATGTGATAAATGCAAACGCGGTGAAAACTGCATAACAGGCAATTATTATCAAAACTGAGGTCTGAAACGGAAGTATTCCCGGAAGTACAAAAGATCCTAAAATCATTGCGATGAAAATGAAGTTCATAATCTTCGCACTGAAATTTTGAATAGGTACCAATGCTGATCTCAGCTCCAAAAAGCCATATGCCGTAGCATGCTGAACAGCATGCCCACACTCATGCGCAGCGACAGCTGCTGCAGCGGCACTTCTTCCATGATAAACTGCCGGAGATAGATTTACCGTCTTATTAGCAGGATTGTAATGATCAGTTAATTCACCTTCAACTGATATGACAGATACATCTTGGATTTTGTGATCAGCAAGCATCAGCTGTGCTATTTCTTTACCCGAAAGCCCTGTCGAAAGTTGAATCTCTGAATACTTTTTAAATTTGTTTTTCAACCTGCGGCTCACCACCCAACTGGCGATAGCGAATACAATAAATATTAAAATCATTTTAGTCTAATTTAAAACAATAAGGAATACGAAATTAAGCTCAGGCAGTTGTCTTTTCGGAATCCTCTTGGCCTTTTTTTTCTGGCTTTTTTAAGAATAAAGAAACCAACAAAGCCATACCTCCAAAAACAGCAATAGCCACAACCTGAGACGTATGGAGAAGTGTAGCAAGAAATACACCAGTGGTTCTTTCGACCGCATATAATGCCAACATGGCACTGACAAGGGTATGATAGGTGCCAAAACCGCCCTGTACTGGTATAGCAAGCGCTATACCACCTGTCACTAATAACATCACTCCTACCATCCAGCCCAGATGAGACGTTTCGGGAAGAGAGAAAATGATGAGATATGACATGAAATAATAGACCACCCATAAAACGATGGTAGAAATGATAAATCCGGTGATGTTGTCAATTTTTCGGAGCGAAATGACTCCTTCATAAAGCTCCCGGATAAATTCCTTGACTTTACCACCGGCCTTTTTTGCGATAAAATAGAGCACACCAATTATCACCACGAGGATTAAAACACCAATTCCAAGTTTCATAAAAAACCCATCTTCAACTGATGCCCCTATGACTTTATCCCCAGTTGAAAAACCAAACAGCTCGCCTAAAAAAGCAAATAATCTGTCAGACTCGACAATCATGGCAAATAGGATAAGCAACAAAAGGGTGATCATGTCAATGATGCGTTCGGTAATGACAGTACCAATTCCTGAAGAAACAGGCACATTATCACTCCTTTTGAGCATTCCGCATCTGGTTATCTCTCCCAATCTTGGAAAGGCCAAATTAGCCAGATAGCCAATCAAAACAGCCAGGGTCGTTCTCCACAAGGACAAATTTTGATGACCCATCGGTTTGAGAAGGATATTCCAGCGATAAGCTCTGGCGGCATAAGCAACAAATGACAATAGGATGGAAACCACCACCCAGGTGTAATCAACTGTTTTGGCTTTCTCCAGAAAATCTGCGAAATCAACATTTCTGAAAGCGAAATAAAGAAGGCCACCGGCTAAGGCCAACGAACCAACATATTTAAGTACGGGAATAACTCTATTCGCCATAAACTTAACTGAGTTTATTGGCTTCAGTTGGAAAAATCAATGTGGGTTTATGTTTTTTAGCTTCCTCGATATTGAGCGAGCAATAGGAAATGATGATAATGATATCACCTACCTGGGCTTTTCGGGCGGCAGGTCCATTGAGACAAATTTGGCCAGAGCCTCGATCACCTTTGATTACATAGGTCTCCAGTCGTTCACCATTGTTGATATTAACAATCTGAACTTTTTCGTTCTCAATAATATTTGCCGCATCCATCAGATCCTCATCTATGGCAATAGAACCAACATAATGCAGTTCTGCCTGTGTGATTTTTACCCTGTGGATTTTGGATTTTAATACCTCTATATTCATTCCTTGAGTCAATCTTGCCACAAATATAAGTTATCAATTAATCTTATGCCGTCTACGTATGCAGCAACGCATATGGCTACATTTTCTGTGGATTTTTTAGGATCTACATCACTCAAATCACTTGGATTCACGAATTCAATGTATTCAACCTCCAGTCCATCAACTTGTTTATAGAAATCAAAAATTGTCAATTTAGTTTCATCCACTCTCTTTCCAGCTTTTAATTCCTCACTTGCGAGAAGCAAACCACTGTAAATATTTGCCGCCGTTTTTAAGCCTTGTTCACTCAGCCTCAGGTTTCTGGAAGACATGGCCAAACCAGATTTTTCCCTAATGATTGGCAACCCAATAATTTCGGTAGAGAAAGACAAATCTCTTACCATGCGACTGATAATCAAATATTGCTGTAGGTCCTTCAAACCAAAATAAGCCCTATCCGGACAAGTTTGGTTCAATAGTTTGGCAATAACTAAACCCACCCCATCAAAATGCCCTGGCCTAAATGTGCCTTCCATTGTATTGGCCATTTGTCCAAAATTCAAATTTACCAATGGCAATTCTGGATACATTTCAGTCATGTCTGGGGCAAATAAAATATCTACTCCAAGATTTTCAAGGATTGACTTGTCCTTTTCGAATGGACGAGGATAGTTTTCCAGATCCGCTGGGTTATTGAATTGTAGGGGATTGACGAATATGCTAACAATAGTTAAATCATTGTTTCGCAAACATTCTTGAAACAAAGAAGCATGTCCATCGTGCAATGCGCCCATTGTGGGCACTAAACCTATTGAATTTCCCTGAAGACGCGCAGTTTTAGAAAGCTCATTAATGAGTTGGGGTGAGGTTACGACATGCATTAATAGTTAAGTTAAGGTTTTCTAACTTATTGAAAACGTTGATTATATGGCAAAAATATGGTAATTTTGGGGTCAATTTCGAGTATCCTCAACAAAATAGCATATCTATGTCAAACTTAAGAATCCTCTACGTAGCAAGTGAAATCAACCCCTTTTTGAAAACAACTGAGGTTGCAGACTTTGTAAGAAGACTCCCGCAGGCAATGCAGGAACGGGGAATGGAGATTAGGATTTTAGTACCAAGATTCGGATTGATTAACGAAAGAAAAAACAGACTACATGAAGTGGTCAGACTTTCAGGCATCAACATATCAATAGGTGATGAAGAGAAGCCATTGATCATCAAAGTGGCATCTATTCCGAATGCCAAACTTCAAGTTTACTTCATAGATAATGAAGATTATTTTCATCGTAAATCAGTATTCTTTGACAAGGAGGATAATTTTTACGAAGACAATGACGAACGCGCAATATTTTTCTGCAAAGGCGTTTTAGAAACTGTGAAGAAATTAGGTTGGTCACCAGATATCATTCATTGCAATGATTGGATGACAAGTTTGATTCCTTTATACGTTCAGACTACTTATAAAAATGATCCAATATTTAAGGATTCAAAAACAGTTTTTACTATTTATAACAACACTTTTAGTCATAAATTTGGCGATGATTTGCTGGATAAAGTAAAAATGATCGATATCGATGATAGCATGCTTCATCCATTGAAAACCCAGGATTATGATGGTTTCATTAAAATGGGTGTTCAATATGCAGATGCGGTTATTCATGCTAATGAAGAAACCACAGATAGCTTTAAAAAATTAATCACTGACATTTCAACAAAAGATAAAATTGACACAATCGAAAACGGAGAGAATTTTGAAGAATCGTATTTCAATCTCTATAATGACCTTGTCAGCTAAGATTAACAACCATTTTATATCGGGATTAATGCTATTTGCGTTGATCCCGATTTTTTTTGCCTGTAATGATCCCAACTCTCTTGGACTGGAGTTAGAGAATGAAAATGCAAAAACACAAGTCAAATCCATAGAATTTGAATTGCCATCAAAGACCATTTACATTGACAGTCTTCGGTCTGAAAATCTGGGAAAGCTTGCCTTCGGCAACATCACAAACGATACTATTTTCGGTGATCTGAAGGCGATTGCTTATACAGAATATACAGTAGGATCTGGTGTATTGCCAGGAGACACGCTGGAATATGCTGGTGTATTTCTTACCTTGAAATTTACAACTGCTTCTGTGGGGACAACAGGTACGGCTACTAATGATATAACTGTCTATGAAACCGTAGACACTTTATTCAATAGTGCGAAATACCTCGCAAACATGCATGTGGATTATGATGCGACGGCTCCAATCGGATCCATCTCCAAATCTCTGAATTTAGATGGTGATTCCATTTCACATATAAAACTGGATGATTCGTATGGCATGAAACTTTATGCAAAACTTGATTCTGCAGGCGCTAATAATGATTACGAAGATTCACTTTCACGTAAGCTTTTCTATTTCCCGGCCTTGGTTTTAGAACCTTCGGACAACAATCAGAATCTGCTCACTTTCTCATTAATTGAAGATACGGTTGGCATCTATGTGGCCATGAGGCATCCCGTAAGAGGAGATACTTCATATTTTAAATTCAATTTCAGTGGAAATCATTATTCTGAAGTTTTGCGTGACCGATCTACCGGAAAATATACGGATCTAGTCAATGACTATGACTCGTCAAGTGTATCAGCTGGTAATGTTCATTTAAATATGATTGCTGGTATTCATCCAAGAATTGACCTAACGCCATACATAGATTTCATTGAATCAAACCCAGATATTATTATAAATAGAGGTGAAATATACCTTTCAAGTACTCCAATTGATGAGAGGCTTATCCCTCAGATCGGACGGATCCAATTTTACATCCCAAATGGATTAGGAAAGATCAATGGGCCAGGCGTATATCTTCAAGATTTAGCTACATTTTATGCCGTTTTGGTTGATAACGGATATTTCCAACCATCAAATGGAGCATCGTCTTTATTAACTACTACATACAGCGATACCGACCAATGGTACGCCAATAATGTCACCAATTTTTGTCAAAAAATGCTTGATAGCAAGCTCGCAGATATTGATTATATTACGAGACAGCTGATCGTAACCAGCCCGGATTTGACGACAGTGGGCCAAAGCAGTTTTTCCAAATCTGGGATAAAACTTAAAGTATTTTATACACAATTAAAGTAAAGTGACATGTGTGGTATTGTAGCCTATATTGGAGATAAAGCTGCTGCCCCGATTGTAATTAAGGGATTGCAACGTTTAGAATACCGGGGCTATGATAGTGCCGGCATTGCATTGATTGAAGATAATCAACTAGAAGTTTTTAAGAAAAAGGGCAAAGTATCCGAACTGAAAGTACTTTTAGATACCAAAAAACTCAGCAGCACGATTGGGATGGGTCATACCAGATGGGCCACACACGGCGAACCCAATGACATCAACGCGCATCCACATTATTCGGAAAATAAAAGTCTTGCTGTAATACACAATGGCATCATTGAAAATTATGGTTCGCTCAAAACAGAACTTAGCAATAAGGGCTATACTTTTCGAAGTGAAACCGACTCAGAAGTTTTCATCACTTTTTTAGAAGATATCATCAAAACCTCCGGATTGAGCATTGAAGAATCCATTAGGTTGGCATTAAGTAAGGTTATTGGTGCATATGCCATTGTAATCATGGCCAAGGACGACACTGAAACATTGTTCGCTGCAAGAAAAGGCAGTCCGATGGTGATTGGTGTTGGTAAAGGAGAATATTTTGTTGCGTCAGATGCAACTCCAATTGTAGAATACACAAAAAATGTAATCTATCTCGATGACGAAGAGCTGGCAATAGTTAAAAGAAATAGTCTGGAGATCACTGACCTTAAAGACTTACCCAGAGAACATCAAATCCATCAAATTGATCTGGCTTTGGATGAGATCGAAAAAGGTGGTTACGAGCATTTTATGCTAAAAGAAATCATGGAGCAACCGAAATCAATTGCTGATTGCATGCGAGGAAGGATCCGTGAAAAGGAAGGAACCATCACGCTTGGTGGTATTCAGAAATATACTGAGCAATTGGTTCACGCCAATAAAATTACATTTATCGCTTGTGGCACTTCTTGGCACGCGGGATTAGTGGCAGAATATATTTTTGAAGAGTTCTGCAGAATTCCAGTTGAGGTTGAATATGCTTCTGAATTCAGATATAGAAATCCTATAATCATTAAGGGAGATATCGTAATTGCTATTTCTCAATCTGGTGAAACAGCAGATACCCTTGCCGCCATTGAACTGGCCAAAGAAAATGGAGCCATTGTACTCGGTGTTGTAAACGGTGTGGGATCTTCCATAGCCAGAGCCACGCATGAAGGCGCCTATCTTCATGCTGGTCCTGAGATTGGGGTAGCCTCAACCAAAGCATTCACAGCACAACTTACCGTGCTGAGCATGATAGCCATCAAAGGAGCATTGCTTAAAGGCACCATCACACAAAACAAATTCAAAGAGCTGGTTGCCGAATTATTCGCTATTCCTGAGAAGGTAAGAAGTGTTTTAAATCAGGACAATAAAATCAAACACATTGCAGCCAAATTCAAAGATGTTTCAAACTGCCTTTATTTGGGTCGAGGATTTAACTTCCCTGTTGCGCTGGAAGGTGCACTGAAACTAAAAGAGATTTCATATATCCATGCAGAGGGATATCCTGCTGCAGAAATGAAACATGGCCCAATCGCGCTTATTGATGAAAATATGCCTGTGGTATTTATCGCAACAAGAGATAGTTCTTATGATAAAATCATTTCAAATATCCAGGAGGTAAAGTCAAGGAAGGGGAAAGTCATAGCCATAGTAACAAAAGGAGATGTACTGATTCCGGGAATGGCAGATTATACGATTGAAGTTCCTGCAACTAATGAAGCATTGATGCCATTGGTTAGTGTGATTCCACTACAGCTTTTATCTTATCATATTGCTGTAATGAGAGGATCAAACGTGGATCAGCCGAGAAACCTTGCCAAATCTGTAACTGTTGAATAAATCTAAAAAACAGTTTAATCCTGCTTTTGGAAAATATTGAAAATAGGCAATGCCTCATTTCCATTTTCTCCATCAAAGAAGGATGCATTTTCCCAATGTGATCCTTGTCCCCATTTGGTTCGGCAATCGGAGGTAATCCATGCAGGCTCCCAATAAATCACGCCGCGTCCACCAGCAATGGCTGTCTCCCTTATCAACCTTTGCATAAAAAGAAGTTGCCCATTTGGAGTCGCCTCATAGCCTTGTATAAGCGCATCTTCTCCTAAAATATTATGTGCAGAATCCACATCGACCAAAGAATGTGGATAAGCGGTTTCCACAATCATCAACTCTTTTTGATATGTTCTAATCAAAGAATCCAAAGCTACAGAAAGCTCCTCAAGCCCATATGTTGACCACTTCGGATAATAAGAAAGTCCGATCCATTCGAAATCAGCTATGCCATTCTTGGTAGCTTGTTCAAACCACCAAAGTGCATTTTCGGGTTGTGCTATATGGATCATGCGCTGAATATCATGACCACTCTGCTCAGAAAAATCTTTCACTGCCTTTAGGCCAGCATTAATCAAAGTGAGATTTCTGTTCCAGTTGATACTGTCAACATTCATTGTCGCAGAATCTTGCATGATTTCTATGTTAACCTCATTGCCTACTTGTACGAACTCTGGAAGTAATCCAGTTGCATTAAGATCATCAAGCGTTCGATAAGTATAGTTGTATAATGAATCTGACAATTGGGATAGACCTTCAATATTCTCCCAAGCCTTAGGGATTACTTGATGTTGGGGATCAGCCCATGTATCAGAATAATGAAAATCAAGTAAAATCTTCATGCCTTCTGCTTTGGATCTTTTGATTGCTAATTTGACATCTTCAAAGTCAGAGTAGCCACTCCACTCCGGATTGTGCCAAAGCCGCAACCGAACAAGATTGGTTCCTTTTTCAGCGAACAAGGCGTAGGGATCAACCAATTTTCCTTCGGAGCGATATTCTCCTCCACAATCAAGAATTTCATTGATGTAAGAAAGATCTCCACCTATATAAAAAGTTTGTGGTGACACTTTTCCAGACTGGTCATTACAGCTATAAAGTCCTGCAATTGTGATCAATAAGAATGCTATTCTCGCTAGTTTCATTTTCCTCTCGCTATTATACTTTTCAAAAAAGTGGACCATTTGCCATAGCCAGCCGGAGTGAGATGCACACCATCTGTTGTATATTCAGGGATTAAGTCACCGGAATCATTGGACATTTCGCTATTGGTATCTACCAATTCATACAGAGGTTTTTCGAAATTCATCAGCGCATCATTTATTGCCATCAACTTGGTTTTTTTATCATTTCCTGCTGCCAAAGGCATGATCGTCTGTAACACAACACGCGTATCAGGAAGCTCCTCGGCAAGAGTATTAGCAATTAGATCCATGTTTTCAGCAATTTTATCAGGACTATAGCTAGTAAATAAATCATTGGTTCCAATCATGATTAACACTATCGACGGCTTATTACAAAGGATTTCATTTAGCCTGGCCAGTACACCATCAGTATTATCTCCTGCAATGCCACGATTTTTTACCTCTAGCTCTCCAAGTCTGACTTCCCAATTTCCACCTTGCTCAGTCAGACTATTTCCAAGCATAACTATATCGCCTGACTTAATTGTGTCTTCTTTAAACTTCTCAATTCTTTTTGGATAATGTTCTCTAGTAAAACTGGTATGAGATGCAATAAGTGTATCTATTGGAGGAAACAAGTTATCACATTGACTCACAACCAGTGAATCAATAACGGGTTCTAAGTTTTGAACATCAGGATCATTGCATCCAATCAATGTTGAAGCGATCAACGAAATTAAAATTGCCGTCATATGGATAATATATTTTTTCATCTGTTTTTAATTATATCGGATACAGTTACAAACTGATAACCATTTTTTAGACCATAGCTAATCATACTTTCAAGAGCGATGATCATTTCAGAATCTGTGGACCCAAATTTCACATCATGTAGAAGAACTATTGCTCCAGGACACAATTGATTTCTAAATCGCTCTGCAATTTCAGCTGCACTATTTCTTTCTGTATCCCAATCAAGTGTGGACAATGACCACAACACAGTTGAGATGCCTTGTTTATTTAGAAATTTTATCTGTTCGGATGAAGTTGCCCCATAGGGTGGTCTAAATAGATTGACTGTTAGCTGAAACAAAGAATCATATAAAAGCAATGTTGGCATTACCTGTTCACTCCAAAGTTTGGTTGTATCAAATTCATACATATTTGGATGGTCCCAGCTGTGGTTCCCAAATTCATGCCCTTCATTCATTGCATGTCTTACGAGAGATTGATGCTTGGACAGGTTTTTTCCTTGCCAGAAAAACGTGGCTTTGATGTCTTTCTTTTTCAATACACCCAAAACTCGCTCGGTGACTTCTGATGGTCCATCATCGAAGGTTAAAGCAACTGATCTAACTGTCTCCGAACCACTTAAAAAGCAACATTGCGAAAACTCAGAAGCTAGGGCAGTAAAATGATCAGGAATTGTACTCAAATCGTTGCATTGACCTGAGGTGTTCAAAAATCCCGCAAATATTAATATAGGAATCAGTAATCCTTTTGCCAATAATCTTACGTGGTTGATCTCTTGACGCAGATTCCTTTGATAGATATTTTGAAAAGGAATCGGCATTATCTTTTAACAAATTTCAATGTCTGATATCCTTCGGAAGTCATAAGCTTTATAAGATAAATGCCTGCTGGCAAATGGCTCACGGCGTACTCAGTATCACCCATTGAATCCACAAAAAACTCCTTGCCACTAGTATCAAATAATAGTGGTTTTATGTCATCTCCAATCCCTTGTATGGTGATGCTATTGTTTGCTATCGTTGGGTAAATGAAAATTGAAGAACTGCTAGCATTTAAACTTAAGGTTATTTCATTGGGAATTTGATCACATCTACCCCATGAAAAATGAAAAATAGCTGCCTCGCCTTTGATCCGATATTCTCTATGGGTATTCCACATTTTGGCACATAGATCTGGAACTGGCTCTCTGTTTGCATTGCTCCAAACCTCCTTGTTGTAAAAAATATATGCTCCTGTCGTTCTTCCAGGAATGGTTGTTTCTAACTCATAAAGATTATTTTCTGTTAAGTTCATTCGCATAAACGACCATGAAGTCCCTGTGAAATCACCTGTAACATAAACACCATTCTCGGTATCAATTGATGTCATATCAACCACGAACTTGACCTGCTGATCATTTAATGCTGATGGCTTGAGTTCATAATCATATGACAGGAAATCAGCCCCTACATGTATTTTTCCTTCAAAGTCAAACAATGTTGCATTGTCCCAATGTGATCCTACACCCCAGTAACTCTGACATGAAGTAGAAATCCACGCTGGTTCCCAGTAAACCACACCCAAACCACCATTTTCCTTCACAAGCCACGTCAGCTCTATCAAAAAATCTCTTTGAATCTCTTCAGAAAATGTATTGGAATAAGTAAAAAGTCTACTGTCATAGCCCAACACATTGTTAGCATTGTCACCACTGTTATTGGTTGTCCATGGGTATCCTGTTTCAACGATCATAACATCCTTATTATGAGCCGTTTTCAGATTGCTGATATATTCTCCTACCTCTCTTACCCCTAGGTCATGCCACTGCGGATAGTATGAAAGCCCGATAATATCAAAATCAATTAGCCCATTACCAACGGCTGATGAGAACCAACTCACCGCATCAATTGGATTAGCGATGTGAACAATTGTTTTCATATTCTCATCTAGAGCAGTGTTAAGGTCATTGACAGCATCAATTCCTCTCTGCAAAAGGCTCACCTGTCTTCCCCAGTTCACCGGGTACAGACCAGGACTACCTGAGTCTATCGCTGCACCATTCCTCGGCATCAAAATATTCCCATTTGTTTCGTTCCCGATTTGAACAAATTCAGGTAGAAGATCTAATGCATCCAGTTCCAGCAAAACCTTTTCTGTATAGTTGTAAACTGAGTCGCCCAATACTTTATCATCGGTCACAGCTTCCCATGCAGATGGCCTCCACTGTCTGCCTGGATCTGTCCAAAAGTCTGAGTAGTGGAAATCAAGCATTACAGACATGCCAGCAGACTTAGCTCTGGCAATCGAGATTTTGACATCATCGAGGTTACTATAATCTGTCCATTCAGGATTGTGCCATAATCTAAGTCTCACGATATTGGCCCCTTCATTCTGAAAAAGATCATAGACATCAGTATTCACTTCTGCCCGATCATAATATTTGGCACCACATTTTTCAAGCTCATTGACATAAGAGAGATCTACTCCTTTATAAAAATTTTGAGCATTCAGTCCGAAAAAAACAACTTGAAGTAAGAGATAGGATTGAAGTTTAGTAACCATTCTGTTTCAAGTTGGGGTTCCTATCAATTTCCTCCTGTGGAATCGGATATAGCACGTGGAATGATTGGGCATTGGTTATTCCTCTATCAAGCGCTTGCTGAATATATTTACCATGACGAAGTAAATCGTCTCTTCTATAATTTTCTGCATATAGCTCCCAGCTCCTTTCATCTAAAATATGATCTCTCAAAGATTCTGTGGTTGAAAAATCAGCAAACTGAAGCCTTTTAGATATGTCATTGTTAAAGGCTCTGTCTCTGAGGACATTGATCAGATCAATAGATTCCTGGTTTGGCCCATTTTCCTCGTTTAAAGCTTCCGCCAAGGTTAAGTAAATCTCACCCAGTCGGTGTAACACAATATCATTTCCAGACCATGGGCCTACACGATTTAAGTCTGGTTCGTATTTAATTATCATCGCTCCATCAGCTATGGTTTTCGCTGCTCCTGTAACGCTTATATAATCCTTTATTAGAAATGTCTTTCGTAAATCGTTTGGATCAAAAGAATCGTAAAACTCATTTCTGGCCAGATGCCCACCCCAACTACCAGTCACATAATCAGACTCTGAAGTATGGGCGATCATGGTATTGCCAATGCCTGGTTGAGCTATGCTTGGAATGGAGAGTATTATCTCTGGATTATTCTCATTATTTACACTGAATATATCTGTATATTCTGGAGACAGACTATAACCTAACTTCAATACCTCTCGTGCTGCAGCTATCGCCGCACCCCAGTTTTTTTGATTCAACTGAAATCTGGCCAACTGCGCATATGCTGCACCCTTTGTGAATCTTCCATAATCCGAAGCAGCATAGCTTTCAGGCAGCAAGCTGGCAGCTGTAGTAAAGTCGTCTATCACCAACTGGGCAATTTCAGAAGGTGGCGCTTGCTCTGGTAAGTTGAGTGGATCGCTTTGGGGTTTGGTGATTTTAGGAATATTGCCGTACAAGCTAAGAGCGGTGCTGTAAAACAATGCCCGACCAAAAAGTGCCTCACCGACCACTCTATCTCGTATATCTTCACTGATTTTTTCGTTTCCTTCTACATTTGCAAGCACATTGTTGGCAATGAAAATACCTTCAAAGAGATCACCAAAAACAGAACCAAAATTCCCATAACTGGAGGGAGTCAATGTGAAATTGGTAAAAACGTTAAACCCAGACCACTTGACATAAAGCTCATCCGTCTGCACTTGCTGATAGTTGAATATAGAAGCTTCACCATATCCAAATCCACCCCAGCCCTCTTGCTGGCCAGACTGACCAGTGACAGTGCCATCTGCACGCAGTTTCGCATAAATGGCATTCACAGCTGTAACCGCATCTGAATCAGTTTGATAAAAATTGTTGGATGCAATATCCACGAATACATCTTCTTCCAAAGCATCCTTACATTGTGTAAGCAACACAGCACTTAGAAGGAATGCAATTCCCACAATTTGATTGATTCTCTTATTAATGTTCTTCATTTTATATGTCGGTTAAAATGTAGCGCTTAGACCTAAAGTATATGTTTTGGCATTCGGATATTGTCGGAATTCATCCGTTTCCGGATCCGTTCCTTTGAAAGGTGTAATCGTGATCAAATTCTGTATATCGGCATATACCCGTAAGTTGGATACCTTCTTAATATCTGAAAATGTATAGCCAAGGGTAATATTACGCATTCTCAAAAATGACGCGTCTTCTACATACACACTATTATTTGCAAAACCGCCGAGAATTCCGTCAGCACCAGGTACAGTGCCTGAAGGATTTTCTGGTGTCCAGCGATTAAGCACTGCTCTTGATTTATTAAACCCTTCGGTGATGTCATCAACATCCTCGAGATAGGCTCTTGTGTAGTTCATTTTTTTGCGACCAACAGATCCTTGAAAAAAGAAATTGAGATCGAAGTTTTTGTAATTAAATGTGTTGTTTACGCCGAATGTGAATTTAGGATCGTAGTTACCAAGTAGTACTCTATCCTCTGGAGTTATAGCTCCATCCTTATTTACATCTTCATATTTGAAGGTTCCTGGTGATGCAATTGCAACGGCTGATTGATCCGGACTATCATTGATCTCAGCCTGATTTTGGAAGAAGCCCAAGACCCGATAACCATAAATTCCACCTAAAGGACCATTCTCAACAGCAATTTGCTTTCCTTCAGGATAAAAACCTGCGCGATCTTTCCATTGATTCTTATTTAAACCATAATTCAAAGAGGAAGTCCATTCAAATTCACCAACCATATTTTTTGATGTCAATGAAAATTCAATCCCACGATTTCTAATACTACCAGCATTTACCGTCACTGCATCAAAACCTGCAGTTCCTGGCAATTGAAAGTCTAAGAGAACATCAGTAGTTACCTTTGCATATACATCCAATGATCCAAATATTCTGCTGTCCAATACCGCAAAATCGACACCCAAATTGAGCTGTGTAGTCGTTTCCCATTTCAAATCCGGATTGTCTGGTCGGAGTGCGGCAAGTCCTTGAATAGGAACTCCCCCAATGACAGTCCTTCTGGTGACATTGTAGAGAGATTGCGAACGTTTGTTTCCTATCTCCTGATTTCCGATTTGACCATAACTTGCTCTTAATTTCAATTCCTCAATGAATGAAGAATTGAAAAAGCTTTCATTATGAATTTTCCAGGCCACTGCTCCCGATGGGAAATAACCCCACTTATTATTTGGACCAAATTTCGTAGAACCATCAGCTCTAAAACTGAATGTAAAGAGAAAGCGATCATTATAAGAATAGTTTACTCTTGCCAAATATGAAAGCAATCTTGACCGCTCTTTCCAAGGAACTGTACTAAGCGTATCTGCATTTTGAATCTTAGAAAAATCAGTGGTTTGATCCGCAAAATTGACGAAAAAACTTGATGTGCCTTCCATATCAAACTGTTGGAAAGTGGAACCTCCCAATATGGTTAATCGACTATTATTTTTTAACTCTTTATCATATGTTAGGGTGAATTCTGACAATGTACTCCAACTATCCGTCTTGCCTACCTCGCCCTCACCATTTGCCTGCTCACCTCGAATCACTGAAAGTGGTACCAGGGCTTCACGCTCGGAATGTGATTGATCACGACCAAAATTGATTTTGGCTTTCAACCCCGAGGCAATTTCATATTGCACAAAAGCCGTCCCCAGTATTCTATTGGTATTGATCTGGTCGTCGATATCCAATAAAGAGACAGGGTTTGGTATCAAAGTTCTTACTGGATGCACTGAAAAATCTCCATTTGCATCTCGAACAGGAAGAAGAGGCGACCAATTTCTTGTATTGTCGAAAAGCCCTCCGAACTCTGCCCCACCAGAATTAGCTCCAAATGGCACTTGCCTGTCATTTGTTCTGGAAAAAAGTACGCTTACTCCTGTATTGAGTTTGCCTTTGCTGTAGTCAACATTTGTTCTTCCTCCAATTCTTTCTAATGCCGATACATCCGCTATCCCTTTATGCTGATAGTAATTTGCTGAAGCGTAATATCTCAAGTTTTTGATGCTCCCATTTGCACCTATTTGCTGCTGATGGATGGTACCAATTCTGGTAATTTCATCAATCCAGTTCGTACCTTCGCCAGCTTTATTGATTTGAGCAGACGAATAAATTGGGTCTCCCGACGGGTTTTTGTTTAGAAAAACCTCATTAGAAACCTGGGCGAACTCGCTAGCATTCAACATTTCATAATCTCGATCCAATTGCTGAATGCTGAATGAAGAACTGTAATCCATCACCAGCTTTTTTGATGCACCGCGCTTAGTGGTAATTAACACCACACCATTGGCACCTCTGGCACCATATATTGCCGTGGCAGAGGCATCTTTTAATATTTCTATAGATACAATATCCTGTGGATTGATCCCATTCAGCGGGTTTCTCGGAGGTGAAGATCGGTGGCGTGAGGACGAGCCTGGTTGCACATTATCGCTAGAAACCGGAAATCCATCGATTACATAAAGAGGACCATTTGCACCGAGTACGGAAGAAGCACCTCTTATCTTCACATCAAAACCTCCTCCAGGCTGAGCACTGGTCTGAGTGAGCACCACTCCCGGGGCTGTGCTCTGAAGTAAATTACTCACAGACACCACGGGTCCGGGGTTCATATCTGCTTTTCTAATAGAAGCCACTGAACCTGTGATATCACTTTTTTTCTGGGTACCATATCCTACCACAATTACTTCATCCAGGGCCTTCATGTCGAGATCAAGTAGCACCTCAATTAAGTTTGAAGTACCTACTGCCATTTCCTTCCTTATAAATCCCACATAGGTAATAACCAGTATATCACCCTCAGCCGCTGCAAGGGAGAACATTCCGTCAATGTCCGTAATGGTTCCGTTTGTAGATCCTTTAACCATGACCGTAGCACCAGGTAATCCTTGACTGTCTTCTGATGAGACCACTTTACCTTCGATTTGGGTTTGTCCAAATGTGACCAATGTGTAAAGCATTAAAAATGAAAACAGGGTAATTCTAGTCCACCCTTTAAAAATTCTTTGTAGCATCCACCTTATATTTTAGAAAATATTCAACAGGTTGAAAAGCAGAAATGTGAACAGACAAAATAGTCCTAATACAGTCAGGCCAATCTTTAAAACACTTCTTTTCATTTTCAACTGATTTTATTCCAAAAGTCCTCAGTATGTACAACTTTGAGGTCGAGAAAATCAGCAATCACAGGGGGGATTTTCAGACGAATAGCTTCTCGAAACGTTTATTCTGGATTTCTTGCGAATTCGCTTGGTGACACCCCAAATTTCTTTTTGAAAATTTGACTGAAATACTTTTTATCAGAAAACCCAACTTTATAACAGGTCTCAGCCACGGTGAATTTATATTTCCCCAGAATATCGGCAGCCTGCTGCAGCCTATAGTCTCTGATGAATTCGACAAGATTGTATCCGGTAAGCGCTTTTATTTTTTTATAAACTACTGAGTGACTCATGCCCATTTCTGCGGCAATGACCTCAGCATTCAATTCCGAATTATCCAAATTGCTTTGAATCACTTTTACCAAATCTTTCAAGAAACGTTCATCCGGTGTGGTCAGATTTAAATCACTCGGTCTGGTTGCCAACTCATTTCTAATTTGATTGGTAAGAATCAAACGAGATTTGAGCATGTTTTCAATACGAGATATCAAAATAGCCGAATCGAATGGTTTGGTAATGTAATCATCAGCACCTGTCTCAAATCCCTCTTTCTTGAATAGCGTACCAGTTCGCGCAGTAAGAAGGATGATCGGGATGTGACTGGTAGTAGAAGATTGTTTCAATTTCCGGGTCAGGGTTATACCATCCATCTCAGGCATCATTACATCAGAGACTATCAGATCAGGCAATTTATCATGGATCAGCTCATATGCTTCCAACCCGTTAGTGGCTTCAGTCACTTCAAATCTGGAAGAAAGAATATTCTTTAAGAAATTTCTTATGTCGAGATTGTCTTCGACAATCATAATTTCAGCGTCGTACTTTTTAAAAGACTCTTCTTCAGGTTCAGGATTTTTCGAAGCGGTATAACCAGCGATCGCGTTGCTGTTTTGAAATTTTGGGATGAAGTCCTGCTGCTCAAAGTGATCAGACCCAGACCGAAGTTTAACTATAAAACTACTTCCGCTACTTATATCACTCTCCACAGACACCTCGCCGTGATGAAGATTAGTGATATCCTGCACAATTGAAAGCCCAATACCAAAGCCGTTTCTATTGGTTTCTGGATCGTTTTCATTTTGATAAAACCGCTTGAATACGTTTTCAATCTCCTCAGGGGGAATTCCATGACCAGTATCTTTTACAATAGCCTCAACAAATCCTTCATTTTGGTTGATAATAAACTCAATACTCCCCCCAGAAGGCGTATTCTTAAAAGCATTGGAGATCAGGTTAAAGAAAACTTTTTCGAGTTGATCCCGGTCATACCACACCAATATCTCTTCCAATTCGGATTTAAAATGATAATCAATGCCATTTGCATCCGCTTTGTTGAGAAATGACAAGAATATCTCTTTACAAAAAACAACGAAATTGCCCTGCGCTACTTTTAGCTTTATTCCTCCTTCATCCAATTTTCTGAAATCCAATAATTCGTTGACAAGTTGGATCAAGTGATTGCCATTATTTCGAAGATTGTTTATCGAATTGCTCAGACTTTTGGAAGCGCCAGCCTTAACAGCCATTTGCTCAATTTCACCGATAATTAGCGTAAGTGGCGTCCTGATTTCGTGAGAAACGTTCACGAAAAAACGCTGTTTGATATTGCTTATCTCGAATTCTTTTTCTCTGCCAATTTTTTCAATCATGAGTTGATTCTTGACCCTTTCGAGACTAATAGAAAACCTTCGGAAAGCGTAGAGAAGCCCTAAAAAAACCAAAGCAAAAATCGAATAGGCCCACCATGTTTTCCACCACGGATTGAGAATTCTAAAGCGGAAATTTTCCTCAAATAGCGAAGTAGAATTCCTAACCTTAAATTCGTAATTCCCAGGTTTCAAATCAGCAAAGGTCATCGCCCGCTCGCGACCAACACTGATCCATTCAGGGTTAATTGGATCTAGCAGGATTTCATAAGTCTCTTCTCGTGAGCTAGGGTATGTAGGAGTGGCATATCTGAAAGTAATCAGGTTTTGGTCATAACTCAATTCGAGCAATTCATGGCCAGTGAGTGAAGCTACATCCTCATTAATCGAGCGGTTGAGAATTTTCACCTCCAGCAGCTCGACTTCTTTAGATATATGAATGTCAATATCTTCTGGTTTGAAGGAAATAACTCCATCAGTGCCTCCAAAATACAATCTACCTGAATCATCGGAGCTGGCTGCATTGATGTGAAATTGCTGTGGCGGCACAGGTAGCTCCTGAATTTTTTCATGATCTGATATTTTGATGATGCGCTCGCTAGTAGATAACCAGATATCATCATTATCTGATGAAGACAGTATTGAAAAAATGTTTGAGTTATTTGAAAGCTTGTCACTTAAAATTGGCTTGGCGGATGAATATGGTGGTTCGGAAAAATGAAGGCCTTCACCCCAAGTGCCTAACCATATTCCCGACTTACTTGATCCTATGGACACCACATTTTTAATATGAGATAAAATTGGCTGAATGTTATGGTCTGAAGTTCTATAAATAAATATGCCCTGCCCAAATGTGCCTACCAGAATTTCATCCTCGCTAATTCGTTTCAGAACTACAACATCTACCGGCTGATCATTTCTTGTTCCGGTTTTTTTAATCAATCCAGTCTTTTCGTCATATAAATTCAGTCCTCCTCCCCAGGTTGCTATTAAAAATTGACTCTCGCTTATTTTCTCTACATCCCGAACATCATCATGACTCAATCCTGACGCGGAGGTAATGTGTTTCACTTCACCGTTTTTCTTATTTTCGACGATAAACAAACCAGACTGAAATGTGCCGATCCAATACTTGTCATTGAATTTGTCTATAAACTGAACATATGCGTCTGACGGAATCAATTTTGAAAAATCTCTTTTGAGATTACCCGATTCTTCTATGGACAGTCCCAAGCCATCTGTTCCAAGCCAAAGTGTGTTATCATCAATGAAAATATTCAAAACACCAGACTCTTCTGATCCTTTGAAATCGCTATAAATAAACTGAAGATTCTCAAGCCTCCGATCTATGACGCTGATTCCATCCCAAGCAGTTCCAAACCATAAATTACCATCTCTGTCCTCAAAACAGTTTTGAACTGCATTGCTTACTAAGGAATTCACCATCGCTGATCGATGCACATAGTTGGTAGTCTCGTCCTCATTAATTTTATAAATACCATGACCATCAGTACCGACCCAAAAGGCACCATGTTTATCGACCATAATATCTCTTATGTCCAAGGCTTCAATGGGATGCCGACTGATTAATTCTGTCTCTTTATTAAAAACAAGCAAACCATATTGGCGCGTACCGATGAATAGATTGTCATCATTTATTGGATAAATTTTTTGAATAGTCAGTCCAGGCCATTGATCGGCCAATGAATATGAAATATATGAGCCATCTGATTCCAATAGGAATAAATCTCCATAGTCCTTGCCAATCCATAAGGATTTTTTTTGAATGGCTATCGCCGTGACATTCTTAGAAATCTCCGGCGACAGATTCGTAATTTTTGATGGATTGAATAGATTGATTGAAGTGATTCCTCGATCGGAAAGTACCCACAGAGTTGAATCTTTGCTTAAAAGAATCGAGCCAATTCTGCCTCCAATTCTTTCATCATGAAACCGTGTAATTTTCTGGGTAGAAAAATCCATTTGATGTAATCCACCCCCATAAGTACCAATCCATAATTGACCGAAAAAATCAACTAAAAGCTCAGAAATATCATTTGAAGTAATCCCTGAATTCCCAGTATGGTAATGTACAATGTCATGGCCGTCATACCTATTTATCCCTTGTTTGGTCCCAATCCAAATCAAACCCTGCTCGTCTTGAACAATGCTTGTCACAGAACCTGAGGTTAAACCATCCCTTCTTGATAGGTTATAAAACCTTTCGTGGCTTTGAGCATAACCTGCGGCAAGCTCTATGAAAAACACAAAAAAGAAAAGAAGTCTAATTATCATCCCTGAACATAACTATTTTTTAGTGAAGCAAAAAAGGGGCATCTGCCCCCTTTTCCTAATTCCCATCTATAACTAACAATGGACTACTACTCTATTACTCAATATCTACAATTCTTAGATTGCGGAAATAAATAGCGTTTGCTGATTGGCCATCACCATATCCTCCTCCAGCAACTATTTTTATAGCATCGATTTCACTTGCATTGGCTACACCATCATTGCCAGCTGCGCCAAAGAAATTAGCTACACTTTCCAAGTACAATTCATCAAATCTCAAGGTAGTCCAAACATTGGCTTCCGTTAAATATTCTTTATAACCTATAAACATGCCACCACCATCTGGATTAAATCTATGAACATCATGCTTAGTGAGCATAAGAAAAAAGGAATAGCCTTTAGTTCTATCAGAACCAAATGGAGCCTCCTCTCCCACTGTAGGTGCTGCACCTGTCATTTCACTAAAAGCAATACTTGAATCATCATAATACACATCAATCTCAACTACTTTCGTACCAGCAGTTAAGCCTGTTCTCTCCGCATTTACTTGTGGAAGTGCTTCAACAATTGCCTGATCAATATGAGTCCCAAAATCAAACATGATGTGTGACCAACCTGCTGTTCCCCAAGGAGCCGGATCCTTTACGATTTTCATTGCTTTACCCTGATATTCAAGAGGAGCATTCGCATCTGGATTAGCTATTCCTGTTTGAATTGTAAACTGATTGTTTACATTTTCAAACGTGGCACTATTGGTTAGGCTTCCATTCACAGCGAATGTGGTGATTACCCTATCCGCATCCCAATAATCAGGATCCACACTTGATAGCGCAACACTATTGCCTTCTGCTCCAGCAAAATCTGCAAGTAAAAAGCCAGGATCACCAACGCCTTCTACAACGACAGTCAAACTTTCTGATGTAGTGCCTCGTGAATCTTCTACAACAAAAATCAAATTGATTGAACCAGCTGCACCTGGTGTGAACTCATGTTCAAAAGTATCTGTAGTTTCTCCCTGTGAATATGTTTTTATGTTATCACCATTCAAGAGTACACTACTTAATCCCGCTTCAGCTTCTACCTGTATTGTAAAAGAGATTGGGCTAGCCACCAAAACTTGCAGATTACTTAAATCAGTCGGCGAGGTTATTGCAATAGTCGGGTCAGCAAAGTTTTCCGCTGTTGGCTCATCGTCTCCACATGAAGAAATCACCATCAATGATCCCAGAATCAATAAGAATCCGATTCTGTTCCAATTCCTGAGTAAACTTTTCATTCTCATAGTTTTAAAATTTTTCGTTAGCATTGTTTAATCCTGGAAGTCCAGGGTTCATAGTTTGTGTTTGACAAATGTCACTGATTGGCAAATGAGATGATTCCTATAAATTCATCAAAGGAGGTGGGTGTTTTCAACAATTTTCATCAACTCTCGCATTTTCAAAATGAGATATTTAGCCATTCGATTCTTCTTAGGGGTCATGTTATCTTTTTTGATCCGACGATTTTACATACCCTGAATGAAGAAAACACAAGACATGATATAGAGGTAAAAAAAGGAGCTTTGAGCTTATTATAATCCAATCATGCACCAAATGAGAATTTCATTTCTGATTACCCTTTTGATCGTTTTTCAATCTTGCAATTTCGATAGTTCAGAGTCAGTTGATACAGACCTTTTTGGAACAACTCAGCTAAATGATGGGTGGAAATTTCAAATAGAACAAGGCGAGTGGAAAACTACCAACCTGCCGCACACTCCACGTCTTGAACCACTTATCGTGAATGATCAATGGCAAGGCCAGATAAACTATTCAAAGACTATTGAGGTAGAGGAAAATAGAAAAGGAAAAACAATTCTTCATTTTGAGGGGGTGATGCATGAAGCTAAAGTTTATGTCAATGACATAAAAGTTAAAGAACATGCTGGTGGATACTTGCCATTTTCGGTTGACTTAACTGAAAATCTTAACCCGGGGAAAAACGAAATAAGGGTAGAAGTTCTTAATACAGACAATGCGACAATTCCTCCGGGAAAGCCTCTGGAAGGACTGGATTTCAACTATTATGGTGGAATCTACCGTGACGTCTGGCTTACTAGAAAAAATAACATTTACATCACTGATCCATTTCTGGAAAATACAACAGAAGCAGGTTGGCTCATCCATTTTGATGAAGTGTCTGCTGATCAGGCTACTGGGTTTTTAAGGGTTCAATTAAAAAATGAATCCGATGGGGAAAATGAGGTTACAATTAAGGTTAAGTTGAAAAATGGCGATTTAACCCATTCGTTCCAAGAGTCGGTCAATGTAGAAAGTTCTGAAACTCAGTTAACAAGCATCCCCATTAAAATTGAAAAGCCTGCTGTTTGGTCAACGACCTCACCAAAACTTTATGAGCTATCGATAGAGATAACTTCAAATCAAGAAACTTATGATCTTATTGAAGACAAAATAGGCATTAGAAAAATAGCCTTGAACGATGATGGCTTCTTTCTCAATGATCAAAAGCAATTTATTCGTGGGACAAATCGACATCAGGAATACCCATACGTTGGTTATGCCATTTCCAATAATGCCAATTATAGAGATGCTTTAAAAATCAAGAATGCAGGTTTCGATTTTGTCCGTCTTAGCCATTACCCACAAGATGAAGCCTTTTTGGATGCTTGTGACGAACTGGGCATATTGGTCATGAACGCGATTCCAGGATGGCAATTTTTTCAAGAAGGTGAGTTTGTTCAAAACTCGTATCAAGACATCAGGGATATGGTGCGCCGAGACAGAAATCACCCTTCCGTGATCTTCTGGGAGGTTTCGCTCAATGAGTCTGGTATGACAGAAGAGTACATGTGGAAAGCCAATCAAATTCTGAATGAAGAATTACCTTTTGAAGACACTTACAGTGCCGGATGGATCGATCATCCATCCTATGATTTGTTTATTCCCGCAAGACAGCATGCCAAACCGCCTCATTATTGGAATGTATATAAAGACGGAAAGCGACCTGTTTTTATTGCAGAATATGGCGACTGGGAATATTACGCCCATAATGCCGGCTTCAATCAGACCGCATTTGCAGATCTGTCAGAAGATGCAAGGAATAGTCGTCAGCTCCGCAGCAGTGGTGAGCAAAGACTCCTCCAACAAGCCTTGAATTTCCAGGAAGCAGCAAACTCTAATCGCAAAGGAGGAAGCGGCACAATAGGTCATGCCAATTGGTTGATGTTCGATTACAACAGAGGCTATGCTGATGATCTTGAAGCTTCAGGGATATCTGACATCTTTCGTATTCCCAAGTTTGCGTTCGATTTCTATAGAAGTCAAAGACCGCATAATGAGATCATTGATCATCCTATGGTGGAGTTTGGGCCAATGGTAAAGATCGCTTCCTACTGGACTGAAGAATCCGCTCCAGAAGTTCGGGTTTTCAGTAATTGCGATGAAGTCGCACTTTATCTGAATGATCGTTTAATTGATAAGAAAACGCCTACCATCAATAATTTGTCCGATGTATTGATTGCGCCACCTTTTCAATTTGATTTGGGATCTTTTCAACCTGGCAAGCTCACAGCCATCGGCTATATAAAGGGTGAGAAAGTAGCTGCGGATAGCGTAGATACTCCAGGCAATCCACAAGCAATCCGAATAAGAGTGGACTATACTGCCGATTTTTTCAATGAAAAAGATGATTTGATCTTTATATACGCTGAAGTAATCGACTCCTATGGCGTAATCATTCCTGACGATTCATCAGAAATTCATTTCCAATTGAATTCAACAGGTGAATTGTTGGGAGCTAACCCGACTAAAGCTGAAGCAGGTGTCGCTACAATACTTTTTAGAGGAAATTATTCCCAGCTGGATTTAAAGGCTTACGCTGAAAATCTATTGGAAGCTCATTATCATCAATAAAGCACCGAACTGATATGAATGTCAATTCCGATACTTGAATAATAACTGGGTATATGCTCAAGGAATAATGGTATTTTAAAACCTAAATTTCTTAACTGCTTCGACAATAATTACCTTTAGACTTGTTAACCCTTTTCTAAATTGTAATCTTAACTGACATAGCCATGAAAACAATCATCAACTCCCCCAAAGCTCCAGCTCCAATCGGCCCATATAGTCAGGCTGTATTATCCAATGGCGTGCTTTATGTATCAGGTCAGATTCCAATCGATCAAGCCACAGGCATTGTTGTGAGTTCGTCTATTGAGGATGAGACCAGACAAGTGATGAAAAATCTTGGCTACATTCTGGAAGAAGCAGGAGCGAGTTTTGCCAATGTTTTGAAATGCAGCATTTTCATCAAGGACATGGGCCAGTTCGCCCAGATCAATGGGGTTTATGGAGAATATTTTCCGGAAAATCCCCCAGCAAGAGAAACCGTAGAAGTAAGTCAGCTTCCTAAAGGTGTCAATGTAGAAATTAGCTGTATTGCCCAACTTTAGGTTGAAATAGCTCAGTCAAATCCACTAGTTTTGCCGTCCGAAAATAAGACGAATGGATAACGTAAGAGTAAGATTTGCCCCCAGCCCAACTGGAGGCCTACATATTGGAGGTGTTCGCACTGCTTTATTTAATTACCTTTTTGCCAAAAAAAACAATGGTACTTTCATCCTCAGAATTGAGGATACAGATCAATCAAGATTTGTAGAAGGTGCTGAAAAATACATATTAGATTCACTTGAATGGTGCGGTATCAGCCCAGAGGAGAGCGTGTTAAAAGATGGAGGTTTTGGTCCTTATCGCCAATCTGAGCGCAAAGAAATCTACAAGCAATACGCCATGCAGCTTATTGATCAGAGTCATGCTTATTATGCCTTTGATACGCCAGAAGAACTGGACGAAATGAGGGAACGCCTGAAAGCAGGCGGAATGACCAATCCTCAATATGACAGCAGTGTTCGAATGACAATGAACAACTCGCTTACCTTGAGCGCAGATGCTGTAAAAGCCAAGTTAGAAGCCAACGAACCCTATGTCATTCGCATAAAAATACCAGCTAAAGAAGACATCCGATTTCACGATATGATTCGTGGTTGGGTGCTCGTACATGGATCTACGTTGGACGACAAGGTATTGATGAAATCTGATGGGATGCCTACTTATCACCTTGCCAATGTGGTAGATGATTATCTGATGAAAATCTCGCACGTCATCCGTGGTGAGGAATGGCTTCCTTCAACTCCCCTTCACGTTTTGCTTTATAAGTATCTCGGTTGGGAATCAAGTATGCCACAATTTGCTCATCTGCCTTTGATTTTAAAACCGGATGGTAATGGGAAATTGAGTAAGCGTGCAGCAGCGAAAGCCGGATTCCCAATCTTCCCTTTGAGCTGGGAGATGCCAGATGGAGAAATTCCGAAGGGTTTCAAGGAAGAAGGATTTCTTCCTGAAGCGATGGTCAACTTCCTCGCTTTATTGGGTTGGAATCCCGGAACCGAACAGGAGATATTTTCATTGGAGGAACTTGCTGAAATCTTCACGATTGACAGGGTAAATAAATCAGGAACTCGTTTTGATATTGAAAAAGCCAAATGGTTCAATCAGCAATACCTTAAAAATTACCAGCCTGATTTAATCGCCACACAAATTATTTCTGATCTAAAAGAAAAACATGCGATCACGTGCTCGCAAGAATGGGCGGTGGAGATCTTTCACCTGCTTAAGGAACGTGTAACCTTTCCTCAGGAATTGGCCGATAACTGTCTCTTTTTATTTAGAAATCCAGAAAACTATGATGAAAAAATCTCATCAAAAAAATGGAATGAAGAAGCAGTAAAGGCGGTAACGCTGTATGGAGAAGCCTTAGAAGATCGCAATGAAATTTCACCTGAAGAAGCGAAAAATCTGTTTTTCCAGGTTATGGAAGCCCATGAAATCGCTGCAGGTAAAAACATGCAGGCGTTGAGATTGTCAATTACGGGTGAGGGTTCTGGTCCTGATTTGATGACGATCATCTCCATCATGGGGGGAAAAGCTGTGAACGAACGAATCAAATATTCCGTAAAGGTGTTAGGTAACTAAACCAATCACCATGAGCAAACAAGAAAACGCGAAATCCAATAAACCACGAATCAATAAAGATTTGGAAGGATTTGATATTTCAATCGATTCTTTCGGTGAAATAAAATCTTCGATGAGCATTGACGACATCAATAAGTTTCTCAACAAAAATGTTGACGACAAAAAACTTCGTGATCGTGATGATATTGAAGATCTGAAAAAGCCAAAAAAGGATTAAAACAGGCCGGGTAAAATTGCTTTCACTTCGTTTTTATAGTCCAGATATTTCTGACCGTAAACGCTGATCAGTTTCTTTTCTTCCAGATAAATACCAACAGGTAAATAGATCAAAATTGAGATTACCGATACCAAAACAGAAAAATTTGGTACGGCTATCAGCATTCCAATGACTAACATAATCGTGCCGGTGTAAATAGGATGCCTCATCCGCGCATGGATCCCTGTTGTGATCAATTCACTCTTTTCCTCTTTTTTCAAACCAATAAAAGCCCAAACTGATATTTGCCGAAAGGCAATCATCACGATGATCACACCCCACGATGAGATCACCATTCCCAAATATTTAGTAAAATTTGTCGGAGCATAAAGATATTCCGGTTGGATAAAGGCCATTTTAATCATCAACCAAATCAATCCAACCGCGCTAAATATGGAATAACCCAATCTGTAAACTTTGGGAGAAATGGAGATTTTAGACTTTACCGCTTCAGCAGCCAACAAGCTGTGCAAAAACAAATAGATACTCCAGCCAAGAAACAGTGTCAGGTAATCATTCATCCTTTTGAAAACATTAGATTTGCCATGTCAAAGAAAACCAAATTTTTATGGCCAAAGTGAAAATAGGACTGATAAGAGAAGGGAAAATTCCGGTGGACAGACGTGTGGCGCTCACGCCTGTACAAGCTCGGGAGGTGATGGAGCAATTCCCACAAGTTGAGATCGTGGCACAAACCAGTGAAATACGCTGCTTTAAAGATGCTGACTATGAAATGGAAGGCATTAAAGTCGTCGATAATATTGTCGATTGCGAGATCATACTTGGAGTGAAGGAAGTGCCAATACCTGATTTGATTCCTGAAAAAACTTATTTCTTTTTTAGCCATACTATCAAAAAGCAACCTTACAACAGGCAATTGCTGATCGAGATTCTGAATAAAAAAATCAGAATGATCGATTATGAGACCCTGACTGATACTACTGGAAAAAGAATCATTGCTTTTGGGAGATGGGCCGGAATTGTTGGTGCATACAATGGAATCTTAACCTATGGAAAAAGGTACAATCTTTTTCATCTAAGATCCGCACATGAATGCTTTGATCTGGAAGATTTAAAATCTGAATACAAAAAAGTAAAACTGCCACCAATAAAAATCATTTTGACTGGCGGTGGTCGTGTAGCAAAAGGCGCAATGGAAGTGCTTTTTGGATTAGGAATCAGACGGGTTTCGCCGAGGGAATTTCTGGATGAGCGATTCGATTATCCTGTATTCACACAGCTCAATACGCGAGATTATAATAGAAAAAAAGATGGCGGTGCTTTTAGCCGAACTGAGTTTTACAGTTATCCTGAGCATTATGAATCTGATTTCCTGAAATATGCAAAAAAAGGTGATTTGCTGATCGCCTCTGCATTTTGGGATCCCCGAGCTCCAGTGTTATTTGAGAGAACTGATATCGTAAAAGATGATTTCAAAATCAATGTGATTGCTGATATTACTTGTGATATCGAAGGATCTATTCCTTCCACCAAAAAACCAAGCACCATTGAAGACCCGGTTTACGACTACAATCCAAGTGATAATCAGGTGGAGAATCCTTTCACAGATGAAGGCAATATCACAGTCATGGCTGTAGATAATTTGCCTTGTGAACTACCAAGAGATGCATCCGAAAGTTTCGGTAACGAGTTGGTTCACAATGTGCTCCCTGAACTTCTTGGTGATGATGCCAGGGAAATCATAAAAAAAGCCACCTTAACCATGGATGGACACCTCACAGAAAAATTTAAATATCTACAGGATTATGTAGATGGAAAATAAGTCAGGCTATGAAAATACTTATCACAGGATCAAAAGGGCAACTAGGCAATGAATTTCAGGAAATCGCCAAATCAAGCGATTGGGAATTCATCTTTACTGACTATGAAGAACTCGATATTACCAATAAGGAGGAAGTATTGAGATTTTTCAAAGAAAAAAAACCAGAAATCTGCATCAATTGTGCGGCATATACTGCCGTAGATAAGGCTGAAACAGAAAGGGAGCTCTCTGATAAAATAAATGTAACTGGCAGTGAAAATCTCGCTTTGGGTTGCGCTGAATCAGGCGCTGTTCTTTTTCAAATCTCAACAGACTTTGTATTTGATGGCACTTCATCGAGACCACTGAAGGAAGATCAACCGACCGCTCCTGTGAATTATTACGGTGAATCCAAATTACAAGGAGAGCTGGCTGTGGCCAAAGTTTTAAAAGAACATTTCATCATCCGCACCTCATGGCTCTACTCCACTTTTGGTAACAACTATGTGAAAACCATGATCAAGTTGTCTGAAACTCGCGATGAATTAAATATCATAGCTGATCAGATTGGCACACCAACTTTTGCTCGAGATCTGGCGGATGCGATTGTCCATATCATCAATCAAAAGTCTCAAGCATACGGCACATATCACTACAGCAATGAAGGAGTTGCATCGTGGTATGATTTTACCAAAGCCGTTTTCGAGTACGCCAACATCGGGACCAAGGTCAATCCGATTCCTACAGAAAAATACCCAACACCAGCCGCAAGACCAGCATATAGTGTGATGGATAAAACCAAAATCAAGGAAACTTTTGCGCTCGAAATTCCTTATTGGAGGGAGAGTTTGAAAGAATGTATTAAGCTACTAAATTGAATTATTTGGTATCCAAAAACACCCAAACCTCACCTTCTTCTGTGCCTTCAATGCCTTCCTGATATTTGGCCATTTGAGCATTCCAATCATCTACACGAGGATTGTTTTCAGTTGTCTTTGGATTCAACTCATCCAAAGTTTTATCAGCGGGGACAGAAATAACAAGCATCAATTGCCGTCCATTTCTATAAACCAATAATTGTTGAAAATCTGCCTTGCAGAATCCCTGCGCCACTTCAGGCCATTCTTCAAACTGTGTGGCATGGTAGTCCATGTATTCTCGCTGCATCAATGTATCCGCTACCAGATTGGTAGTTAATAAATAATGCTTCCATTCATCAGCAACGCTCGCATCTTCACAATGTGTGGCTTTGTCAAAGACATAAAGTGGATCTTTGAACATCTTGATTTTCACTTCCGGATTGACCATGCTTACCAATTGGATTAAAGTTTTCTGATTTTCAGTCACATCAAATACCACCAAATGATTTTTCCATCGATAAATTTCCTCATTAGTAATATTTGCCGACAAAACTGAATCCACAACTTCGGGCTGATCTGATACAAATTCTATAGCCACAGGGAGCGATCTCTGGATGATCTGCTCATTGGTTTTATTACCAGGCAGAGTACATGCGGATAGTGCCAGCCCTATTATCAATATTCCAATTCTATTCATTTCTCTCATCAGTGAAATCTATCGGATTCCTTAAAATCAGCCGGGAAAATTCCCACTGTCGCAGGCTCTTCTTTTGGAATGATATCTCTGTAAGCCTCCTCTATTCCTGCCTCATTGATGATTTTCCGGGCATCCGCATTGGTAGAAAATTCTTCTTCACGAAAGTTATAAGTCTGTTCCACGATATCATTCGTGCCATTATCCATGTAAAAATTATTCTTCACATAATTGCGATACGCAACCACATCATGACATCTTTTGGTCCAGAGATGAAGCCACATGTGTTTATAGCTTGGATTCCCTACCACATTGTCACGTATCGTCCAATATGCCGACCCATCATCAGGATAAATACATCTTGGACCATTGAATACATAATTATTTTGGATAAACGAGTTTGGTTGTTCTCCCAGCACATAGATAATCCCTCCATCGTCCAACACCTGGTGTGTATCTCCTGCTTTGTTATAGCTGATTTCATTGTTTCTGGCTACTGTAGAAGGAGGAATACTCGCATTTCCCCACCACCAGCCGCAAGTGATTGCACCGTAGGGAGTTCCGGCAATGTCATTGTGAGTGATTTTCACATTTTCCACAAAAAATGCAGTAATTCCTTCAACCTGTCGGAAACCAAGACTTACGTTCCTCAGGTAATTATTAGATACGGTAATGTCTTTACACAAGCCTTCAATTCCTGCTGCATATATTCCATTGATGCCATTCCCAGATTGTGTCTTATTTCCTGTTTTGGTCTTTCCTATTGAATTTGGATACGATTGATCTGTTTCAACTCCCGATTCAATTTTAAGTCCATCGCCAATTTCATAATGTTGTGGGTGACCAATGGACACGGCATTGCCCAACAAGTTTTGAAAAGTATTGGCATTAACCGAGACATTAGAAACATCATTAACCATATTAATGGCAATCGCAGAACCCAGACATTCAAACCGATTTCGATCAAACTCGATATTTTGTGAATTTTCTATTTGAATACTTCCCCGAGGAACATCGGTACTATTGTATGCTGAAGGGTGCCAATTGCCATCTGGTATATACTTGATGGCCAGCCCCAGACTTTGAATGCCTGCAAAACCTTTGGAACCCGACACATCCATCAATTGCCAGTCGTCATGCGAGAATGTGATTCCTTCGAAACGAAGATTTCCTGCCTGAATGTCATTGGAACTGCCTTTTATTTGAATCAGACCTTCCGAAGTGGGCACTATCACTTCAGCAAGTTTCATGTCTTCTCCTTCACTGTAGTAATAAAGCGTTTTAGATGCTTTATCAAAATAAAATTCTCCAGGTTGGTCAAGTAGTTCGAAGGCGTTTCTGATGACAAAAGTTCGATCATAGTTGATCTTTCCCGCCCAGGCCATAGAAGTAGCAATTGCTCCATATGGTTGTTGAAGATTAAATACGGTGATATCATTGATCTTTTTAATGGATTCAACACACAAAATCTTTTCCGTCCAGGTGTTGAATTGAATAAGTTCAACGTCCTCAGGATTTTTATAAACTCCCACATCAGAAGATGAAAAGCTGATACCCTCAATTCCACTTCCAGCACCAAATGCCCAGGGTTCATTCCCTTTTATTTCAAACCTGCCCCAATCACCTACTCCCATTACCGGAATATCCGTGCCGGCCATTCTTTTTCTTTTGCCATTGACATAAAGTGACCTCAGCTTGACATCACGATGCAAACTGGCCTTATAAATGTTCCCTTCTACCTGCTCCCAATCAGACACTTTTACTCCACCACTGATCACAGCTTGTTCATTTTTGTATGGCTTGATCACAATCTGATGGCCATTCTTTCCACTGGTTTTTTCATCAAACATCAATGGCTTATTTATCTGGTGCCTCCCTCCTCTCAGATAAATTGTAATGTCTTCGGTCATATCGCCACTTTGTCTTGCGGCCAGATCAATAGCATTCTGGATAGAAGTATATGGACTTTCAAGCGTCCCCTCACCCTTCCCATTTCCCTGAGGAGAAACATAAATAGATTTCTGAGCGGTTAGAACAGAGGCGGTTAGAAACGCAGCTAATAGAAGTGAGATTTTGGGGTAGTTACTATTTCTCATTTTATGAATTTATATAATGCATACTTATAAATCTAATCTAGGTACGAGACAGACCACAAATACGAAGTTTTACACAAAGGTCGATTTTGTAAAGCCTCAAAATCCATTTTAGCACAAAAAAGCCTCAACCAAAAATGGATGAGGCTTTGATTTTTATTCAAAATCTGGTTCCTGCATTTCTTACTCCACTCCCAGTGTTTTCAAATTTTTAATTGAATTATCTTTTACAAATTGTGGCGGATTCATGGATAAACATTTCTGGAATTCCTTGATCGCATTTTTATTATCGCCTTTGGCCATATAAGCCTCGCCCAGACTGTCATGCCCATTTGCATCAGTCGGGTTGTTTTTGATATTCAGTTTGAAATATTCTATCGCCTTATCATATTCCTGCACTCCCATCATTTGATAACCAAGGAAATTTAGTTGACCAATATTAGCGATTTTGGATGCTTCATCTGCCGCTTTGATTCCCTCAGTTTTGTCTCCCTTTTGAATCAATAAGCCAGCACGAATCGTCAAATTTTGAGCATTTTTTGTGTTGGCTATAGATGCATCAGCCCATTTGATGGCTTCATCATGGTTGATGTTGTTTTGCAGGCAGTAATTAGCTGCAGAAAAAGGTCCTTGCCAGCCAAAACCTGACACACCTCGAAGTTCGTCCCTGAAGCTCTGAAGCACAACATCCTGCGAACTAGCAATATTTATAGGAACAGCTTTATTCTCCCACATCAAAGACAAAGTTCCCTGCATATTTCCAAAAGCTGTAAATTCATATGTGAGTAGATTTGTAAATGGTGAATCTATCATTTGCACATCAACACGCAATGCGTCCTCACTTTGTTCATACCAAAAGCTTCCCCATGATGACGTATTATTTGAAAAAATCACAGTAACCTTTCCAGATTCTTCAGGAATCATATGAAGGCCATAACTGCCTGCCGCTAATTCCTTGCCTTCAATTTTGACATCAGTAGAAAAACTGATCACCGTATTTTCATTTGCTCCCGCCCTCCATGGCATGGGTTTTTGATTTCCAAATCCATTTGTAGCTAACCCGTATGGAACCTGATTTCCCCAAATCTGACCTGTGCGGTCATTGTTGCCTCTTATTACTTGGGGTCTGGAGTAGTTTACCGAAACATCAGTCAATCCTATTTTTTGAGTTAAGGTGGCCATAGGACTTGGACGTGGCGTTGTTACATTTTGAGAAAATCCTGTGTAAACAACGAATAAAAGCAAAACAATGCTCAATGCTGATTTAGTTTTTGATTGGTTCATGATCATAATTTTTGGTTTGAATGTTTATTGATAAACAAACCAGAAGTTAAATCACATTATGTGATTAGTTGTGTTTTACATTATCGGATGAGGCAAAAGATAGATGGCCAAATCGATCTATGAGCTGACCAAACCACAAGAAGTCATGTAAACAAAAAACCCCGACTAAAAGCCGGGGTTTCTTAAATATCGAAATTTTTAAAAATTATCCGTTCATGGAAATCAAGAACTCTTCGTTGTTTCTGGTTCCTTTCATTTTGTTAAGTAAGAATTCCATCGCTTCGTTGCTATTCATATCAGACATGAATTTACGCAAGATCCATACTCTGCTGAGTGTATCTTTATCCAAAAGCAAGTCCTCACGTCTTGTACCAGATGCAGGAACATCGATAGCGGGATAAACTCTCTTATTGGATAGTTTTCTATCCAATTGAAGTTCCATGTTACCCGTTCCTTTGAATTCTTCAAAGATCACCTCATCCATTTTAGAACCGGTTTCGATCAAAGCTGTTGCGATAATGGTCAATGACCCACCGTTTTCAACATTTCTGGCCGCTCCGAAAAATCTTTTTGGCTTATGTAAAGCATTGGCATCCACACCACCTGAAAGTATTTTTCCTGACGATGGAACTACGGTGTTGTATGCTCTGGCCAATCTGGTGATTGAATCCAAAAGGATCACAACATCATGACCACATTCCACCATTCTTTTGGCTTTTTCCAAAACAATGCTTGAAACCTTCACGTGCTTTTCAGCTTGCTCATCAAAAGTGGAAGCTATAACCTCGGCTCTTACTGAACGAGCCATATCAGTTACTTCCTCAGGACGCTCATCTATCAGCAAAATCATTAGATAAACTTCAGGATGATTCTCTGCAATTGCATTCGCAATTTGCTTAAGAAGCACAGTCTTACCTGTTTTTGGCTGTGCCACAATCATTCCCCTCTGTCCTTTACCTATTGGTGCAAAAAGGTCAAGAATTCTTGTAGAGTAATTATCAGGCTTGGTACTAAGATTTAATTTTTCTTCAGGAAAAAGTGGTGTTAAGTATTCAAAGGCGACACGGTCACGAATTTCTTCAGTGGTCTTTCCGTTTACACTCGATACTCTAAGCAGTGCGAAATACTTTTCACCATCTTTTGGAGGTCGAATTTGACCTTTTACAGTATCTCCTGTTTTCAAACCAAATAATTTGATCTGCGATGGAGACACATATATATCATCTGGTGAAGCCAGATAATGATAGTCACTTGATCGCAAGAAGCCATAGCCATCCTGCATAATCTCAAGCACACCTTCATTTTCTATTACTCCATCAAAGTCTTTAATATCTTCATTGAATTGAGCCTTTTTGTTGCGCTGATCTGGTCGTCGATCTTCTCTAGGAGGTCTTGGCCCATCATTTTCACTTCGCTCTTTTCTTTCAGGTTTGTCCTGATTTTGTTTATTTGGAGCTTCATCAGCCGAAGTTTCTTCTTTTGGCTCGTTTGGCGCTGCTGCCTCCTCTGCTGGTGCTTCTACTTCTTCTGAAGTATTTTCTAACTCGATATCAAGAGATTTTAGCAAGTCCTCAGCATCATTTGATGCAGGTGCATCCTTTTCTTTTCTTTCTGGTTCTTTTCTTTCAGGTCGCTTTTTACGCGGTGGCCTGTTATCTTCCTTCTTTGGTTCAGGCTTAGCTTCTGAACTTCCTTTGATTTTTTCAATTTCAGTTTCAGGCAAAGTCGCCTGAAGATCAAGAATATCGTAGATTAAATCTTTTTTTGCAGCTTTTTTTGCGTTTTTAACGCCTAGCCCCTCGGCTATTTCTCTGAGTTCTGAGAGAAGTCTTACACTCAAATCATCTAGGGTGTACATAAAATAAAAGTAGGTTTGTTATAACTGATAATCCGTTTCGAAAAACTCGCGGTGGATTAGCCAATTGATTAGATAAGGATTGAAATACTAGTGACAGTCACTTGAATTGCAGCACAATAATATCGCATTGCACCATATTTCACAAAATTCCAACCCAAAAAAACAATAATATGTAGCTGGGTAAGAATCTACCACATATTTCAATAATTTGATAGAAGCCCTTTAATTTGCACTTTCCTTTAAAATAAAAACCCAAAATGTTACAAGTCGCTACTATTAAAGCACAGTTTGAAAACAGCGTGAAGGCTCTTCAAAAACGAGGAATCCAGAATGCAGACGCATTATTGAGTGAAGTTCTTGAAATTGATGACAACAGAAAAAAGACACAACAATCACTTGATGAAGTGCTTACCGTTTCCAATCAAAGCGCGAAAAAAATTGGTCTTTTACTGAAAGAAGGAAAAAAAGAAGAAGCGGAGGAAGCAAAAAAAGAAACAGCTGAACTGAAGCAAAGGAGTAAAATATTGAATGATGAGCTTAATGAGTTAGCCATTTTGCTCCAAACCAAACTATATAACATACCTAATATTCCTCACGAATCAGTCCCATCCGGACGCAATGAAGAGGACAATGAAATTGTGAAACTGGTAGATGGCAATATTCCCAAACTTTACGATGGGGCAAAACCTCATTGGGACCTGATCGAGGAATATGACATCATTGATTTTGAACTTGGTAATAAAATAACTGGTGCTGGTTTCCCTGTTTACAAAAAAGCAGGTGCTCGGATGGTGAGGGCTTTGATAAACTACTTTTTAGATCAGGCTACAGCCGCTGGCTATTTAGAAATACAACCACCAATCCTTATTAACGAAGATTCAGGATATGGCACAGGTCAATTACCTGACAAGGAAGGCCAAATGTATCAGACCGTAGATTCAAATTTATTTTTAATCCCGACAGCAGAAGTTCCGATAACCAATTTATACAGAGATGTGATCCTCAATGAGGAAGATCTACCAATCAAGAATGCAGGATACACTCCTTGCTTTCGAAGAGAAGCAGGTTCTTGGGGAGCACATGTAAGGGGTTTAAATAGATTACACCAATTTGATAAGGTGGAAATAGTGCAAATCACCAAGCCGGAAAATTCCTACAAAACCCTTGAAGAAATGGTGGCACATGTGGAAAAATTGGTTGCCTCACTGGGATTGCCATATCGCATTCTGAGACTTTGCGGCGGGGATCTTGGATTTACATCCGCGCTAACTTACGATTTTGAAGTTTATTCTGCTGGGCAGAAAAAATGGCTGGAAGTGAGCTCGGTTTCTAATTTTGAAGCATTTCAAAGCAACAGACTTAAGCTTAGAATCAAAGATAAAGACGGAAACAAAATTTTGGCCAACACATTAAACGGCAGTGCTTTAGCTGTTCCGAGAATACTGGCCGCCATACTTGAAAACAACCAGACTGAAAGCGAAATCCTGGTACCAGAGGTTTTGCATCCGTACACCGGATTTAAGTCTATAACCAAATAAATATGATTCAAATCAGAAAGGGAACCAAGAATGACTTACCCTCTGCATTCGAGCTCATCAAAGAGCTGGCCCTATTTGAAAAAGCCCCCGACGAAGTGTCCAATACGCTGGAATTAATGGAGAAGGATGGTTTCGGTGAACAACCCATTTACTGGTACATAGTTGCCGAGGAAGATGGTGTGATTATAGGTATGTCTATGTATTATTTCAGATACTCTACCTGGAAAGGTAAGCGGCTATATCTGGAGGACTTAATTGTAACTGAAGACAGACGTGGTACTGGAGTTGGTAAAATGCTTTTTGAAAGAACCATTGAAATCGCACGTGAAACATCATGTACGGGTATGATGTGGCAAGTACTCGACTGGAATGAGCCCGCTATTAATTTTTATCGCGAATATGGAGCGAAGCTTGATTCAGGCTGGCTCAATTGCAGTCTGAATTTCTAGACCTCTTCCAGCAAAGTTCTAAAAGCAAGAACACGATCTCCATATTTTGCATGTACTTGCCTCTGCAATTCTGGAGCATAGAGCGAGGAATATTGCTGCATGGTTTTCATGTCTTCGGTAAAATATTGAACAGCAAATGTGAGACCCTCCACATCTGGTCGCTCAGTGAGAAGTTTAAGAATCTTGTGATCTTTGAAACATCCAGTTGCCAGTACTTGAGGAATGTGAACGTCTTTCATCCATGTCAACCATTCATTGGCGATGGCCTGATCAACATTTGTAGTCACATTGTAAACGATCATTATTTGTTTTTTAAAACCAAATCAAAATAAACTGGTTTTGATTCAATTAACATGGTTAGCGAAAAAAAATATCAACAAATTGGGTATTTACTCATATTCCTACATGTGGTAGGTGCTGTCGGCAGTATGATTTCTACTACCCGACCAATGATGATTTTGCTTACACCGTTTAATTTGTTGCTATCCTCGGCACTCCTGATTTTCGCTCACAAAGGATCTTATTTAAAATTGTTCTTATTACTATTCGCAACAAGTGCGATCGGTTTTTTTGTTGAAGTTATAGGTGTAGAGACCGGGATAATTTTTGGCTCCTATCAATACGGAAGTACGCTTGGCTTTGAACTATTAAATGTCCCGGTAATCATTGGACTGAATTGGTTTTTGATGACTTACCTATTCGGAAATTTGGTAAATCCACTCAAAATAAATGCTACGGTAAAAATATTTACCGCCGCGGCGATGATGACCGCTATGGATATACTCATGGAACCTGTTGCTGTATCACTTGATTACTGGCATTGGAACAATAATGTCATTCCGATTCAAAACTTCATCGGTTGGTTTGTTCTTTCTATTTTGATGCAAACCATATATGCTGGAACCAAATCGATGCATCAAAACCCATTGACAAGAAGTCTGTTAATTTCACAGTTGATATTTTTCATCAGCCTTTTATTTTATGTACTTTAAACAAAATGTGGAGTGTGCAGTTTCCTTTCCAAATAAACAATTTTGAATAAAGACTAAAATACAGATGAGTAGATTTTCAATAAAAGACTTGGAGCAACTCTCTGGAATCAAAGCACACACGATAAGAATCTGGGAGCAACGCTACGGCATTATCACTCCTCAACGAACGGATACGAACATTAGGTTTTATGATGATGAAGCACTAAAGCTTACGCTGAATGTAGCCTTATTAAATGCTCACGGATTTAAGATTTCTAAAATCGCTCAGATGCAGAATGAAGAAATCCAGCGGGAAATATTAAAAATCACATCAGATACTTCTAATTATTCCGATCAGATTCATGCATTGACGCTTGCGATGATTGATCTGAATGAACAATGGTTCGAAAAAATCATCACTTCAAATACCATTAAAATCGGATTTGAAGCGACAATGCTCCACATTATTTATCCTTTTTTAAGCAAAATCGGAATCCTTTGGCTCACAGGTTCTGTGAATCCTGGCCAGGAACATTTCATCACCAATCTGATACGTCAAAAGTTGATCGTAGCGATTGATGGGCTTTATGAACAAATCTCACCCGAGGCTCCAAAATTTTTACTGTTTCTTCCTGAAGGAGAACTGCATGAAATAACCTTATTGTTTTCAGATTTGATAATCAGGTCAAGAAAGAATAAATCTATCTATCTGGGCCAATCACTTCCTATAACTGAACTGACCTCTGTTTATGAATTTTATAAGCCCGATTTCATATTAACCATCCTCACTTCCGTTCCCGGATCAGCTAATATTCAGAATTACGTAAATACACTTTCTGCCCAATTTCCTCAAAGTACAGTACTTCTATCAGGCATTCAGGTACTTGGTCAGGATATTGATACTCCAGCAAATATCAAAATACTTACCCGACCTGAGCAGCTCATCGAGATTGCAAGCAACAAATTGATTCCAGCTAATTTTGATTAATTATTAAAAGAATTAATTAAACATTTATTTTTCCCATTTATTCATTAATCCCATTTCAAAAAGATTTACAACTAAATATATTTATGTACGTACATATTTATTGTTTAACTTTTATTGTTTATTGTTAAACAAAATAATAGCTTTGAACAATCTTAAATATTAAGCAATGACAGGCACGGAATTCAGTATTAATGTAGACAATTTGACCACTGCTTTAAGACCATTTGCTCTAAAGCTTACCCGAGACATGGAAGATGCCAATGACCTTCTTCAAGAAACGATGATGAAGGCATTCAAGAATCGCGATAAATTCGCAGATGGCACCAATCTCAAGGCATGGATGTACACGATCATGAAAAATACATTCATTACAAATTATCAGAGGATGGTCAGAAGGAATACCTTCATCGATACTACTGAAAATTTGCATTATATAAATTCTACAGAAAGCACGATTCAAAATGGAGCGTATGAAAGTTTTGCGTTGAGAGACATTTATTCAGCGGTTGATAATCTGCCTGACGCCTACAAAGTTCCATTTACGATGCACTTTAGAGGATTCAAATATCATGAGATTGCTGAAAAACTCAACATTCCTATTGGTACTGTTAAAAATAGGATTCATATTGCCAGAAAGGACTTGAAAGATGTTTTGAAAGTCTACGGAAAGAATAATTAATTCATGGCAAAAAAAATTGGCATCATAGGCTCAGGATTTTCGAGCCTATCTGCGGCATGTCATCTTGCCAAAGCTGGTCATTCAGTTTTTGTATTAGAAAAAAATAGCTCTGCCGGTGGCAGAGCTAGAAGTTTTTCAGAGTCAGGATTTACATTTGATATGGGTCCAAGCTGGTATTGGATGCCAGATGTTTTCGAGCATTTTTTTTCGCAATTTGGAAAGACTCCAAAGGATTATTACGACCTTATTAGACTTGATCCTTCTTACAGAGTTCAATTCAAAGATGAAGCCATTGATCTGCCAGCAAGTATGGCTGAGTTGGAATTATTATTTGAATCGATTGAAGAAGGCAGTGCTATTCAACTTCGAAAATTCCTAAAACAGGCAAAATATAAATATGAGGTAGGAATCAATGATTTGGTATACAAACCAAGTCGCTCCGTTTCCGAATTCATAGATCTCAAATTACTCAAGGGATTAGTGAAAATGGATGTTTTCACCTCTATGAGTAAACACATCAGGAAGTTTTTTAAAAATGAAAAACTTATTCAACTGATGGAGTTCCCAGTTTTATTCCTTGGAGCCACTCCAGAAAACACTCCCGCATTATATAGCCTGATGAATTATGCAGATATCTCACTAGGCACTTGGTATCCGATGGGTGGCATGCATAAGGTAGTAGAAAGCATGGTGGATCTGGCCAAAGAACTTGGAGTGGAATTTCACTTTGATCAGGAAGTGATTGAATTCAAAATTGAAAAGGGTATCGTTCAAAAAATCGTCACATCAAAAGGTGAGTTTATAGCTGATATCGTTATCGGAGGAGCTGATTACAACCACCTAGAACAGAAAATATTACCAAAGGAATTTAGAAATTACTCAGAAAAATACTGGGAGTCCAGAACCATGGCACCATCATCACTCCTATTCTATGTGGGTGTGAATAAAAGGCTACCCAACATGAAGCATCATGTTCTTTTCTTTGATGAGGATTTCAAACAACACGCCCACGAGATATATACCAACCCGAAATGGCCAACTAAACCGCTCTTATACACGTCGGCTACATCGATAACAGATCCTACGGTGGCACCTGAAGGATGCGAAAATCTAGTGATTCTCATTCCTGTTGCTCCAGGTCTTGATGACACGGAAGAAAACAGAGACTTTTACTTTGATATGGCCATAACCCGACTTGAGTCTTTTACAGGAACATCCATAAAGGACTCAGTTATTTTTAAAAGGAGCTATGCTCACAATGATTTTATCAAAGATTATCATTCATTTAAGGGCAATGCCTATGGACTGGCGAATACCCTGATGCAAACAGCAATCCTCAAACCTTCGTTGAAAAGTAAAAAACTTAAAAATTTATATTTCACTGGTCAACTTACGGTACCAGGACCAGGTGTACCACCATCTATTATTTCAGGAGAGGTTGTCAGTCGTGAAATATCTAAAGATTTTAGGTAATTTTAGTTTGACAATTCCCTAATGGATCGATTATACACAAAAACAACCTTTGAGTGTAGCAAGCTCATTACCCAATATTACAGCACCTCTTTTACCTTGGGCATAAAGACCCTTGATAAAAAGTTTCACATGCCCATTTATGCTATTTATGGCTATGTGAGATACGCGGATGAAATAGTAGATACATTTCACAGCCATGATAAGAAAAAGCTTTTAGATAAATTCAAAACTGATACGTTTGAGGCGATACATGATGGAATTAGTTTGAATCCGGTTCTTCATTCATTTCAGCTTATTGTTAACAAATATCAAATTGGATATGATCTTATAATTGCTTTTCTTAACAGCATGGCCATGGATTTGAAACAGCAGGCTTATGATTCCAGCCAATATGAGGATTACATATATGGATCAGCGGAGGTAGTAGGTTTGATGTGTCTGAAAGTATTTTGTGAAGGAGATGATAAACAATACTTACAACTCCTGCCCTCAGCTAAAAGTCTTGGAGCAGCTTTTCAAAAGGTAAATTTCCTAAGAGATATTAGAAGTGACTTCAAAGATAGAGGTCGAGTATATTTTCCAAATGTCGATTTTAATTCATTTAGTAAGACTGAAAAGGAACAGATAGAAAAAGATATAGAAGCAGACTTTAATCATGCGCTTACAGGAATCAAAAATCTTCCTCAAGGAAGTCGTGCAGGAGTTTACCTTGCGTATATTTATTATCTAAAATTATTTAAAAAAATCAAGATGCTACCTTCAAACAAAATTTTGGAGAAGAGAATACGCATCCCTGATTTTGAAAAAATTATCCTTTTAAGTAAAACACTTATTCTCAACAGGTTGAATTTTCTTTGATGAAGCCAATCTATTTAATTATCAATGCGGCCACCATTATATTTCCTTTGGTTCGATCCTTTGAGCCTAAAATAAAATATGCAAAAAAATGGTACGCATTGTTTCCCGCCATATTAGTTACGGCAACCATATTTATTATCTGGGACGTGATTTTCACGAAAAATGGTATTTGGGGTTTCAATAAGGACTATCTGGTAGGAGTTGAAATATTCAAACTCCCCATAGAAGAATGGCTCTTTTTTATCACTGTTCCTTTTGCAAGTGTCTTTATTTACGAATGTGTCAGATATTACCTCCCGAAAATTCGAACATCTGGTAGCCTAAGAACCCTCAGCACCGCCTTTAGTTTGATTTTAATTCTAGTCGCCACATACAATTGGGAACAGTCATATACGTTCTGGTGCTTTTGCTTCACAGGGATTTATTTGACCATCATTTCATATCAAAATCCTAAATGGCTGGGAAAATTCTGGATCGCCTATCTTATACATCTGATCCCATTTGTAATCGTAAATGGGATTTTAACAGGTTCATATCTTGAAGAACCAATTGTTTGGTACAACAATGACCACAATCTTGGAATCCGGATATTTACCATTCCGATTGAAGACACAATATATGCTTTGTTGTTATTGTTAATGAATGTCTCATTTTTTGAATATTTCAGAAAGACTTTCCTCCAAACAAAAAGAAAAAAACAGGGTTATTAATCCATGTTAAATCTCAGAATCAATATTGACCAAAACTCAGGATTCTGTTTTGGAGTAGTCTATGCTATTGAAATGGCGGAGGATATTCTTCACGAAGAAGGTCACCTTTATTGTCTAGGAGATATTGTGCACAATGATGAAGAAGTAAAACGACTTGAAAGAAAAGGTCTCAAAATCATTGATCACGATGAACTCAAAAATATCACAGATGAAAAAGTGTTGATTCGGGCACATGGAGAACCTCCATCCACCTATAAACTAGCCATTGAAAACAACCTTACATTAATTGATGCCTCATGCCCGGTTGTACTTAAACTTCAAAATCGTATTAAGAATTCTCATGACAAAAAAGAGCATATATTAATATATGGAAAGCATGGTCATGCAGAAGTTGTTGGTCTTCTGGGTCAAACAAACAACAAAGCTGTTGTATTTCAGGATCTGAAAGAATTAGATACCAGTTCGCTACCCGATAAAGTCACTTTGTACAGCCAAACCACAAAAAGTACTGATAGTTTTTATACCATTAAAGCTACACTTGAAGCTGAGGGTATAGAAGTGAATGCCAATGACACCATCTGCAGGCAAGTATCTAATCGTGATAAGGAACTTAGAAATTTCGCTAGCTTGTATGACAAAATTATATTTGTATCAGGCACTAAGTCCTCAAACGGCAAGGTGCTTTTCAATATTTGCAAGGAAAACAACCCGAATACTTATTTCATATCAAATAAAGAGGAGTTAAATCAGGCTTGGTTTGAAAAGAATGACACGATTGGGATTTGTGGAGCAACTTCTACACCCATGTGGCTAATGGAAGATGTAAGGGCGGAATTGTTAAAATATTAAAATCATAATGAACATTATTATCAAGGTGATGATCGTAATAGGAACCTTTCTTTTTATGGAAGGAGTGGCGTGGTTTACCCATAAATATATCATGCATGGCCCACTTTGGATCTGGCATAGGTCACATCATAAATTACACCCACATCCACTAGAGCGAAATGATCTATTTGCCATTGTATTCAGTTTGCCCTCAATCCTACTGATCATGGCAGGATTCGAATTTCCTGAATATAAAATTTTAAAATACTTTGGATTTGGTATCATGGCATATGGACTATTTTATTTTATATTCCATGACATCATCGTACATAGGAGAATTAGAATCCCCTTCAAAGCCAAAAGTAAATACATGAAAAGAATCATGCAAGCGCATTATGTGCATCATGAAGTTCATACCAAAGAAGGAGCCGAAGCATTTGGGTTTTTATATGCTCCAAAAAAATACGAATCTACAAATCCAGCGAATTCACATCCTTAATTTTATATATCCCGTTAGCATTAACAGACGGGTAATTTCACTCATCCGTCGGATATACAGAACAAGTAGGCGAAAATTTATATAGCCGGTTTCCAAGTCTCTAACAAAAGACTTACATTTGAAACTCATTAGAACCGGCTTGTTTAATTAACCATTTACAATTAACAAGCGAGATGACAGAACAGAAAGAAGAATTGTGGGGCCCAATAGCGGGTTTCAGCAATTATGAAATTTCCTCAAAAGGAAAAATCAGAAGCAAGACCAGAACCTCCTGGCACAAGGGAAGCAAGACCCACATGAAAATCAAGGGAAAAATGATGAGACAGCGCTGGAACAAGGCCTGCAAATGCTATTTCCTGGATTTAATTGATGATGAAAAACGAAGAAGAACCGTTTATCCTCATAGAGAAGTGGCAAATGTATTTGTGCCGAATCCTAATCCTGAAGAGTTGAAGATGATTATCCATATTGATAATAATCCAAGAAACAACAAATCAGAAAACCTTCAGTGGATGTCCAAATCTGCACACATGAAATGGCAGTTTGAAGTTGGAAATAAAAACAATTTCAAAGTATGGAAAACCAGAAAGAAGAGATATAAAAATGGTTTTAAGCCCGATACAGTACTTCCGGGAAGACCCAAGAAAGAAACAGCATAAAAAAAGGGCTCATATGAGCCCTTTTTTTTATATCTATATAACTACTTATTCAGCAGCTAAAATCGGTTGTACGTGTACATATGATCTATCCTGTCTTCCCTTACGGAAAGTAACAGTGCCATCCACTAAAGCAAACAATGTATGATCTTTACCGATTCCTACATTTTCACCCGGATGATGTTTTGTTCCTCTTTGGCGTACAATGATGTTTCCAGCAATTGCTGCTTGTCCACCATAAATTTTCACACCAAGTCTTTTACTTTCGGATTCTCTACCGTTCTTCGAACTACCGACACCTTTCTTGTGAGCCATGATTTATCTTATTTAATATCTTCAATTAAAACTTTAGAAAACTGCTGACGATGGCCGTTTTTCTTTTTGTATCCTTTTCTTCTTTTCTTTTTGAAAACGATCACTTTGTCACCTTGTACATGCTCAAGTATTTTTCCTGATACTTTCGCTCCACTTACTGTAGGCGTACCTATTTTTACTTTTCCATCATCATCCAACAAAAGCACCTGATCAAAATCAACTTTTGATCCTTCTTTTCCTTCTAATAACGGAGCGTATACAAACTTGTCTTTTTCAACTTTGTATTGCTTACCAGCGATATCTACTATTGCGTACATGCTTATAATTATTTCTTCAATCTTTAAAAAAGGAGTGCAAAGATATGTCAACTGTTTCCAAAACCCAACAATGGTTTACTATAAAAATCCAATAAAAAAAAATTAAAATATTTTTCCATTTTTTTTTCAGCGTTCAGGGCCGTTTTTCGATGAAGTTTTTATTAGAAAAATGGAATTTAAGCGCCTTCATTACAGACAGTTATCAATTATTTCAAACTTTTTTTCAGGTGACTTTTTCGCCCATTTTAGTCTTTGTTTTTTAAAAGCAATTTTCCCACATTTGTAAACACAGTCAAGAAAAATATAAGCCACTTTTCGTTCTGGGCTGTATCCCAAATCTTAGAAAAACCAACTAGAAGGCAATAAATGATGAGTTTGTTGCTGATTTCTATGTATTTGTGGATAACTTTATTTATTGTGGATAACAATGTTGAGAAACAATTTGTCTTGTTAACAAAGTAAAAGTGATCGATTTAAAATGAGCCAACAAGTAGAACCAATTCTAAGAGAAAACAAAGATAGATTTGTCCTATTTCCTATCACCCACAATGATATATGGCAATTTTACAAAAAAGCAGAAGCTAGTTTTTGGACTGCAGAAGAAATAGATCTTGGTCAGGATTTAAAAGATTGGATTAGTCTCAATGATGGCGAAAGACATTTTATAACTCATGTATTAGCCTTTTTTGCTGCCAGTGATGGAATTGTAAATGAAAACCTTGCCGAGCATTTTGTATCAGAAGTACAATATACTGAAGCCAAATTCTTTTATGGGTTTCAGATAGCCATAGAAAACATCCACTCTGAAACTTATTCTTTATTAATTGATACTTATGTCAAAGACAATAAGGAAAAAGATTCATTACTCCATGGTATTGATACAATGGAATGCGTGAAGAAAAAAGCGCAATGGGCTTTGCGTTGGATTGATAATGGAAACTTTGCAGAAAGACTGGTTGCCTTCGCTGCTGTAGAAGGTATTTTCTTTTCTGGTAGTTTTTGTTCCATTTTTTGGCTTAAGAAGCGAGGCTTAATGCCAGGCCTTACCTTTTCTAACGAATTGATCTCAAGGGATGAAGGATTACATTGTGATTTTGCCTGCCTGATTTATAACAACCACCTTGTGAATAAACTCCCTGTGGACACAGTTGTTGATATCATTAAAGATGCTGTAGCCATAGAGAAAGAATTTGTAACAGACGCATTACCGGTCAAATTGATCGGAATGAACTCTGACCTGATGTGTCAGTATATTGAATTTGTGGCCGATAGGCTCCTAATGGAATTAGGGTGCCCAAAAGTTTACAATTCTACCAATCCGTTTGACTTCATGGAAATGATATCACTTCAAGGTAAAACCAACTTTTTTGAGAAAAGAGTTGGCGAATATCAAAAAGCTGGTGTCATGGATGGACCAAAGGATGAAACCAAATCGAAATTCAGCTTAGACGAGGACTTTTAAACACCAATCTTTTCCACACCAAAAATCGCCGAATGAATTATGTTAGTTATTAAAAGAGACGGAAGAAGAGAATCCGTAAAATTTGACAAGATCACTGCTCGTATAGAGAAACTGTGCTATGGCTTAAATGGTGATTTTGTGAAACCTGTGGAGATTGCCAAAAAGGTAATCGATGGTCTATATGATGGAGTGACCACCATAGAACTTGATAATCTCGCCGCTGAAATTGCAGCAACAATGACTACACGTCATCCAGATTTTGCACGTCTGGCAGCAAGAATATCTATTTCAAACTTACACAAGGTAACAGAGGAGTCTTTCGCAAATACAATGAAAAGACTCTACACTTTTATCAATCCAAAAACTCAGGAAAATGCAGCATTGCTTTCTACCAAAGTTTATGGGATCATAAGAGCTAATGCCAAAAGATTGGATGATGCCATCGATTATAACAGGGATTACAATTATGACTTCTTTGGCTACAAGACGCTTGAGAGATCATATTTGATGAAACTTGACGGAAAGATAGTAGAGCGCCCACAACACATGTTGATGCGGGTTTCGGTAGGTATTCATATGGAAGATATCGATGCGGCGATCGAGACCTATAACCTAATGTCCGAAAAGTGGTTCACGCATGCTACTCCTACGCTATTCAACGCAGGTACTCCTAAACCACAATTGTCTTCATGTTTTCTCTTAACCATGAAAGATGATAGCATTGATGGTATTTATGATACCTTAAAGCAATGTGCTAAAATATCCCAATCAGCAGGTGGAATTGGACTCAGCATTCATAATGTAAGAGCAACAGGAGCTTATATCAAAGGAACGAATGGAAATTCCAATGGTATCGTACCGATGCTAAGAAACTTTGACATGACGGCTCGATATGTGGATCAAGGTGGTGGAAAAAGAAAGGGAAGCTTTGCCATATATTTAGAGCCTTGGCATGCTGATGTTTTTGAATTCCTACAGTTGAAGAAAAATCACGGAAAAGAAGAGTTGAGAGCACGTGACTTGTTTTACGCCATGTGGATACCGGATTTATTCATGAAACGAGTTGAAGAAAATGGTGACTGGTCACTATTTAGCCCGGATGAAGCACCAAACTTATGTGATACATATGGTGATGAATTCGAAAAACTATACGAGAAATACGAGAAAGAAGGCAAAGCCAGAAAAACAATCAAAGCTCAGGAGCTTTGGTTCGAAATTCTTGAATCTCAGATAGAAACTGGAACACCTTATATTCTATATAAAGATCACGCAAACAGGAAGTCAAACCAGAAAAATCTGGGTACCATCCGTTCTAGTAATTTATGTACAGAGATCATGGAATATACTTCACCAGAAGAGGTGGCCGTATGTAACCTTGCATCACTTGCGTTGAACAAATTTGTAAATCCTGATGGGACTTATAACCATCAAAAACTATATGAGGTAACAAAAGTTGCAACAAGAAACCTAAACAAGGTAATTGATGTAAACTATTACCCGATACCAGAGGCTCGCTACTCAAATATGAGACATAGACCAATTGGTATTGGTGTGCAAGGACTTGCTGACGTTTTCATGTTGATGAAAATGCCATTTGATTCGCCAGCAGCCCGACAACTGAATAAAGAAATCTTCGAAACCATCTATTATGGTGCCATGGAGACTTCAATGGAGTTGTCACAAAAAGATGGACCATACGAAACTTTCAAAGGTTCACCTGTATCAAAAGGTATCTTCCAGTTTGACATGTGGGGTGTGACTCCAGATAGTGGAAGATGGGATTGGTATGACTTGAAGCAAAAAGTGAGGAAACATGGAGTGAGAAACTCTCTATTACTTGCTCCTATGCCAACGGCTTCAACATCACAGATATTAGGTAACAACGAATGTTTTGAGCCTTATACTTCAAACATTTACACAAGAAGAGTGCTTTCAGGTGAATTCATCGTGGTGAATAAACACTTGATGACTGATCTGATCAAATTGAACTTGTGGGATGAGAGAATGAAAAACAGGATCATGGAAGCAAATGGTTCAGTACAAAATATCCCTGAGATACCAGAACATATCAAGGAACTATACAGAACAGTATGGGAGATTTCTCAGAAATCTATCATCGATATGTCAGCAGATCGTGGTGCATTTATCTGTCAAAGCCAAAGCTTGAATATCCACTTACAAGATGCGAATTTTGGTAAAATGACTTCAATGCATTTCTACGCATGGAAAAAAGGTTTGAAAACTGGTATGTACTACCTAAGAACTAAAGCCGCTACAGATGCTATTAAATTCACTGTTTCAAAAGAAGAGCAAGTTCAGCCACAACCTGTGCAAGAGCAACAAGGTAAAGCAAAGCCTGCAGCAGTTATTGAAGCAGAAAAATCGCATAATCAATCGGCTATGCAATGTTCGCTAGATGATCCGGAGGGTTGCGAAATGTGTGGAAGTTGATTTGAAAAATTAATTTATTGTAAAAAGCTCCTTATTCAAGGAGCTTTTTTTATTCCCCTAAGTCATTGATCCAATCAATCAACAGAGCTGGCCAGGACGAATGCCTTCCTTTACCAATAGCCAAAGAGTAGCCATGGCCTCCGTAAGGAAAAATATGCATTTCTGCAGGGATCCTTTTATCACGAAGCGCTTTGTAAAACTGCAAGCTATTCTCTACTGGAACAGCGTTATCATCTTCACTATGAATGATAAATGTTGGAGGTGTATTCGAAGTGACCTGTAATTCATTTGAGAAAAGACTGACCAAATCATCGGAAGGATTATCGCCTAAAAGATTTCGTCTCGATCCCTGGTGCGTAAAATCATTTTTCATGGTAACCACAGGATACATCAATATCATAAAATCAGGTCGGTTCCGAACGTCAAAATGAGTACCCAACGTGGATGCAAGATGTCCACCAGCAGAAAATCCCATGATTCCCACCTCACTTGGGTTTATATTCCATGAGTCTGCATTTTCACGAATCAACTCCATTGCTCTTTTCGCATCCAACAATGGAGATTCATAAGGCACAATATTGGTTTCGTCTTCAGGCAATCTGTATTTTAATACTATGCCCGCAATGCCATATCCATTGAGCCATTTGGCTATGTCTGTACCTTCTTTGTCATAAGCCAGAATGCCATATCCTCCTCCCGGACAAATAAGAACTGCCCTTTTGATGGAATTGCTTTTTGATGGAAGGAAAACATCTATAGAAGGATTTACCACTTTGCTTACACGCATGGCGTCTGAAAACTCCGTGACTTCCTCCGTACTAGATTTTTTTGAGTTTGGGACATCATTACCCCATAATAAGATGGTGTGATTCTGAGCGTACATCATATGGCCTAGCAAGAGCGCTGTGATAAATGGGATAAACTTCATGAGGAATAAATTTCTTTGAACATGAAAATTAATAAATCATAAGGCATTCCATACAAATTAAAAGTTTCACGCATAAAAAAGGGCCTTATCGGCCCTTTCATTTATTTCTCTTTGTCTTCTTGAGTGACTTTCTTTTTCTTCAATTTGATATTCAATTCTGTGGCTTTTTCATCCCAGTCAGCAACTAGTGTATCACCCTCTTGAATTTCTCCTTTCAAAATTTCTTCAGCGACCGGATCTTCCAAATATTTCTGAATAGCCCGGTTTAATGGTCTAGCTCCATATTGCGGATCATAACCTTTATCTGATAAGAAATCTTTGGCCTTTTTGGTTAACTCAACTGCATATCCCAAATCCGTGATTCTCTTGAATAACTTTCCTAAGGTAATATCTATGATTACATGAATATGTTCTCTTTCCAGAGAATTGAATACAATCACATCGTCGAGTCTATTCAGAAATTCAGGACTGAAAGCCTTCTTCAATGCATTCTGAATCGTCGATTTCATCACCTCATCGGTATTATCTCTTTTAGCACTTGTAGAGAAACCAATGCCAGCTCCAAAATCTTTGAGATCACGAACACCAATATTGGAAGTCATGATGATTATGGTATTTCTAAAATCAACTCTTCTTCCAAGACCATCTGTCAGAATCCCGTCATCCAACACCTGAAGTAAGATATTGAATACATCTGGATGCGCTTTTTCGATTTCATCAAGCAATACCACAGAATAAGGCTTTCTTCTTACCTTCTCAGTAAGCTGACCACCTTCTTCATATCCCACATATCCCGGAGGTGCTCCAACAAGTCTTGATACGGAGAATTTTTCCATGTATTCACTCATATCTATTCTGATAAGTGAATCATCTTTATCAAAAAGATAGCTGGAAAGCACTTTCGCCATTTCAGTTTTACCAACACCTGTAGGTCCTAAGAAAATGAATGACCCAATTGGTTTTTTAGGATCTTTCAATCCTACTCTGGTACGCTGAATAGCACGCGTAAGCATTTTCACTGCATCATCCTGACCAATAACTTTTGTCATTAATTCTGCATTCATGCTCAGCAATTTGTCGCTTTCATTCTGTGCAATTCGCTTGGTTGGAATACCTGTCATCATCGCGATTACTTCAGCTACATTATCTTCTGTAACCTCGTATCTTTTGGTTCGGGTTTCCTCTTCCCAACGATTTTTCTCTATTTCCAGCTGATTGAGTAGCTTCTTCTCTTTATCTCTAAGTTGAGCCGCCTCTTCATATTTCTGGCTTTTTACAACCTGATTTTTTTCCTTTTTAATATCCTCGATTTGTGCTTCCAGTTCGATTACTTGACTTGGCACATTGATATTATTGATATGTACTCTTGCTCCAGCTTCATCCATTACATCAATGGCTTTGTCTGGAAGATATCTATCACTGATATATCTATCGGATAAGGTCACACAAGCTGCGATAGCTTCAGGTGAATAATTTACATGATGATGATCCTGATACTTATCCTTGATATTGTCAAGAATTTGCATAGTTTCTTCTGCTGTGGTAGCGTCTACCATCACCATCTGAAATCTTCTGGCCAGCGCACCATCTTTCTCGATATATTGTCTGTACTCATCAAGAGTAGTCGCACCAATACATTGGATTTCTCCTCGGGCCAAAGCTGGTTTAAACATATTTGATGCATCCAATGAACCAGATGCACCACCTGCTCCAACAATTGTATGAAGTTCATCTATAAAAAGAATCACGTCAGGAGATTTTTCAATCTCATTCATAACCGCTTTCATACGCTCTTCGAACTGTCCACGGTATTTTGTTCCTGCTACCAGGGACGCCAAATCCAGAGTAACAACTCTTTTCCCGAAAAGAATTCTAGAAACTTTTTTCTGAACAATTCTCAACGCAAGACCTTCAGCGATCGCTGTTTTACCTACTCCTGGTTCCCCAATTAATATTGGATTATTTTTCTTCCTTCTACTCAAAATTTGAGCAACGCGCTCAATCTCCTTTTCACGGCCAACAATAGGATCAAGTTTATCATCCTCAGCCATTTTGGTAAGATCTCTTCCGAAATTATCTAAAACTGGAGTTCTAGACTTTTCAGCGCTTTTGGAATCCTTGCCTGAACTAGCTCCTCCTCCACTACTGGATGATCCTCCAAAAATTCTACCAGAATCTTCATCACCATCATCAGTATCAGATTGAGCCATCGGATTTTCTGTTTGATATTCCAACAGCTCTTTCACTACATCGTAGCTTACGTCGAACTTATCAAGTATCTGAGTGGCCAAGTTGTCTTCATCTCTTAGAATGGATAACAACAAATGCTCAGTTCCGATCAGCTGACTTTTAAAAATCTTGGCTTCCAGATATGTAATTTTTAATACCTTCTCTGATTGTCTGGTAAGGGGAATATTTGCAAGGTTTTTCACATTGCTTGTGGCTGTGCCTTTTGTGGCTTGCTCTATTGCAGATCGAAGTTCTTCTAGAGATACTCCCAGCTTTTTCAATAGGCTCACTGCTACGCCTTCACCTTCCCTTATCATACCCAACAGCAGATGTTCGGTACCAATATAATCATGGCCCAATCTGAGTGCTTCTTCGCGACTCAAACTGATTACCTCTTTGACTCTATTTGAAAACTTTGCTTCCATGTGAATGGATTTAAATGTGTGGTTACAGTAAATTTAAGACTTATCTAAGTCAATTCCCATCATGAGAACAGGTTAAAAAAACGCAAATCGTATGAGAAATGTTCAATGCGTAGAAAAACTTATGCTCTTAATATTTTAAGAGCACCTGGCCCTTCAGAAAATATTAAATCAAGGATACTAAGGTTTGGGACAAATTCATTGCCAAAGTTCTGATTATATTCTTTTGACACAAATGTTTTTTGACTTTGATGATTCTTTTTAGGGTGAATGGTCTCACGCAGGTCTATCAAGCATTCGTCTGCTTCTTTCGCGTAAAATTCTGTAAATGAGATTTCAATGTCAATTTGGAGGAGTTTAAGACATAATGTCAGCAAATTCATATTTAAATCAAGTAAATGCCTGTGATTCCTATCCCAGATCGCTTGAAAATAATCTGCGAAATATTCGAAGAACGGGGATTTGCCATATGCAGAATACACCGCACCCCAATGTTCACGTTTCCAACTTTGGCTATTATCGATCTTTACTTCTTTGAAAATGGTCCGATTCCCAAATTGAACCGGTACAGTCATTGGCAATTTTCCTTGGGAGGTCAAAATGTAGCAGCGATTCTTATAGGTCTGTTTTACAAAATTTTGATTGACCTCCAAATTGATCTTATTATGATCAGCTAAAAGTGAGAAATATTCCAAACACCCAAGGTAATGGGGCTCAATTAATAATTCCTTCATTTCAATAAATCAGGTTGATATCACCAAGACCTTCCCGAATTATCTCTGGCACTCCTGATGAACAATCCACAATGGTACTTGGAGTGACATTGCCAAATCCACCATCAATCACCAAATCCACCCGATTTTGAAACTCTTCATAAATCAATTCTGGATCAGTAGAATATTCTATTATATCATCCGAATCAAGCACTGATGTTGTAATGATTGGATTTCCAAGTGCCTTGACAATTTCTCTGGGGATGTTATTGTCAGGTACCCTGATTCCAACTGTTTTCTTTTTCATATTAAGAATCTTGGGCGTTTTAGCTGAAGATTCAAGGATAAATGTAAATGGACCTGGAAGGGTTCTTTTCATTAATTTGAAAATCGGCGTGTCCACATGTTTAGCATATTCAGACAAGTGACTCAGGTCATAACATATAAAGGAAAGATTGAGGGTTTTTCCTTTCAATCCTTTAAAAATGCGAATCCTTTCTATGGCTTTTGAATTAAAAATATCACATCCTAGACCGTATACAGTATCTGTGGGATAGATGATAATGCCTCCATCACGCAGGATATCAACAACTTGTGCGATCTTCCGGGGATCTGGATTTTCAGGATATAATTTGATAAACTCAGCGCTCATACCATTCTCATTAAAAGTGGAAATTTATCCACGAAACATCATAACCCAAAAAGAAACAATACTTGTCTATTTTTGCGCGGAGTTGAAATTTACGGCTTTTAATTAAGATATGAGAATCAAGAAGATTGTGGCGGTGGTGATGGTTGTGTTTACAATCATGCTTTCCTCCATTTCATTTTATACCTATCAGATCCTTTTTACTCCAAATATTTTAGTGGATCGGGATGACCAATTTTTTGCGATTGAGAAGGGGACTACTTTCAAGCAGCTCCAAAATAGGTTGTATAAAGATAGAATTGTGAATGATCTGGTTTCCTTTAGTCTTCTAGCTAAGCTTAAAGGATTGGATGAAAATGTGAAAAACGGCATGTATTTACTAAAAAAGGACATGTCAAATACCGCGGCAATAAACTTACTTAGAGCTGGGCTTCAGACTCCAGTACGGATGACTTTTAACTCGGCGAGAAAAATAGAAGAACTCTCAACCAAGCTCACAGCCAATCTTGAAATAGATTCTGCCGACATGGCTCCCTATTTATTGTCAGACAGTGTGGCACATATTTATGGATTTGATTCATTGAATTTTATTGGCATGTTTCTTCCAAATACCTATGAAGTATATTGGACAGCATCTCCAAAGGAAGTTTTGGATCGCATGAAATTGGAATACGATCGATATTGGAATCAAACCCGAAGAAATAAAGCGGATTCACTAGGTTTGACCCCACAAGAAGTGGTCACACTGGCCTCAATAGTTGATAGCGAAACAAATTTAATGAATGAAGCACCGACCATTGCAGGTGTTTATCTTAATAGAATAAGACGCGGTTATCCGCTCCAAGCAGATCCTACTTTAGTATTTGCAATGAATGACTTCACAATCAGACGTGTGCTTGATGTGCATAAAAAAACAGACTCGCCGTACAATACTTACAAATACAAAGGCTTGCCCCCCGGCCCGATAATGATGCCCTCCATAAAGGCGGTAGAATCTGTGTTGAATGCAGAAAACCATCGGTTCTTGTATTTTTGTGCGAAAGAAGATTTCTCAGGTTATCATGTTTTTGCAAGAACACTTGAAGAACATAATGTAAATGCAAGTAAGTTTCAACGCGCTTTAAATCGACAAAGAATCTATAAATAATGTATCAACAAGACATTGAAATAAGAGTCAGATATGCAGAAACAGATCAAATGGGATTTGTTTATTATGGCAATTACGCTACTTATTTTGAAGTGGCTCGGGTTGAAGCATTTAGGAAATTAGGTTATCCTTACAAAGAAATGGAGGCTTCTGGAATTGGAATGCCTGTACTTGATTTGCAAATAAAATATCTTAGTCCTGCTAAATATGATGATCTTCTCAATATCCGGTTAACGATTCCTGAAATGCCAAGAGCAAGGATCATTTTTCAGTATGAGGTTACTAATCAGGATGGAAAACTGATTAACAAGGGCGAAACAACTTTGGCTTTTATGAAAATGGATAGCGGAAGACCTGTGAAAATGCCTCAAAAAATGGTTGATTTGATTAAACCTTACTTCGATTGAGAACTAGACAGATACTACATAGACACCTATTGTATAGCAGCTGGTATCTGAAAACTGTCGCTTTTTTGAAATCAATCAGGTTACGACAAGGCAAAGCAAGCCTCTATCGCACCACTTTGATATTCATAGATAAAGTTGGTGACAATCAGCTTTTCGAAAGGGCATATGGCGTGGCTTTTAATTTCACTCTTGCACTTTTCCCAAGTATCATTTTCTTATTTGCGTTAATACCTTTTATTCATACGTTGATACCAAGTATTTCGCAGGGCGAAATACTCCATTTTCTGGAAAGTGTGCTTCCTAAAAGTCTGTTTGCAGTAACAGCCGAAACCATCTTTGACACTATTCATATCCGTAGAGAAGGGTTGATGTCTTTTGGGGTTCTCTTCGCGCTCTTTCTAGCTACAAATGGTGTCAATTCTTTGATGAAGACATTTAATACCAGCTATAAGACAGTTGACAAAAGGACTTTCATCAAAACCAGAATCATCTCACTTTTTCTCACGTTGATGTTGGCATTCGCATTTTTAACATCAATCATGTTGCTCATTGTAGGTGAGTTTGTGATCGATTGGCTCTTGGAGTTTAGCCATATATCGCATGAATTTGTCAATTATTTTCTACTCCCACTTCGCCTGATAATTATTTTTTCAGCTTTTTATGGCGCAGTTGCATCTATTTATTATTGGGGTCCGGCAATACATGATAAGTGGCGTTTCTTCTCCTTAGGGTCAGCACTTGCTACCATTCTATGTATCGTCGTGTCATTCGGATTTTCCTATTACATCACCAATTTTGGAGCCTACAACAAGCTTTATGGTTCTATCGGGAGTATCATTGCCCTGATGGCCTGGCAATATTTTATGTCCGCGATTTTATTACTCGGTTTTGAATTCAATGCTAGTATTGACAGAGCATCGAGCGATCAGATTTATGATTTGGAAAAGGATTAATTATAATGATCCCCATGTTTTCAATTCCAATAATTATGCAGGTTATTATTTAAAAAATAGTTCAGATTCAAAACCTAAGTCGAATGCCATCAACCAAGCCATGAATCCCTTATTTTTTTGAATCAACTATTTGATCAACACCGCATTCGCAATTTACTGCCTATAAAAACATCCATTTGGGATTTTTAAATCAATGACGTACTAGACTTCATGAAGCGGGAAATATACTCTTAGTCATTTAACCCATAATCTGCGGTCATAAAATCCATTCCCTTTAAGACATTCCCATTAAAGTCGAATAAAGTAACATTTTCCCAGGTAGAGCCTACTCCCCATTGATCGTGCATATCCGATGAAATCCATGCGGGTTCCCAATAAATGATTCCGGAACCGCCACCATCCACCAAAGCTGTGGTAATAGCTTTCAACATATCTAATTGGCCGGTAGATGAAAACGGGAATCCGGCAAATGGTGTCGCATTTCCAAATTGATTAGGATAGTTGTCTATGCCTTGAACGGTCCATGGGTATGCGGTCTCTAAGATCATGACTTCTCGTCCATATTTCGAAACAAATCCAGCTACTGTATTTTCGAGAGCGGAGACAGAAATCTCATCATGCCAGATCGGATAATAGGAAAAACCGACAATGTCAAAATCAGAAACTCCTCCGGAGGAAGTTATCTTATCAAACCACCAAACCACATTTTTAGGATCAGCTACATGCAAGGCTATTTTAGTTTTTATTTCTGAATTGGCTGAAACTGCCCGCACAGCCTGTATTCCAGCATTGATAACTTTCCCCAAATTGGCCCATTGCCCATCATAAGCACTACACGATGGAAATGAGGTTGTGCCACCAGTAAGTAGCATTCCCGGGTTGATCTCATTTCCGATTTGTACCAATTCTGGCATGAGTCCTTTGTTATTCAGATAAGAAAGTGTTTTAAAAGTATAATTGTATACTGAGTCCACAAGGTCATTTATGTTGCTTATTTGCGTCCAAGCAGCAGGAATTCGTTGCTGACCAGGGTCTGCCCAATTGTCTGAGTAGTGGAAATCAAGGAGCACTTCCATGCCATTTTCTTTCGAGATTTTAATAGCTTTTTCAACATCGTAAATGTCATTATACAATTGAGTCCCCTGAGCACCATATATGGTTTTGGTCCAGGTAGGATTGTGCCAGAGTCGAAATCTTGACAGGTTTGACCCACGATCACTAAAAATCCTGTAAGGATTTCGAACCTCACCTCCATCTTTATATTCACCGCCAAAATCAAGGATTTGATTGACGTATGAGAGATCAGCACCAAAATAAAAGCTAGTAGTATCCGGCTCATTAACTAGTATGCCCGGGAGGTCCTTTTCCTCTGGAGAACAGTTTATAAGCATTATCAGAGAAAGCAATAATAAGCTCATGATCAAATGTTTCTGCATCATTATTAGATTTTATTCATTCGGAAATTATAAAAGAAACGCTCCTTATCTGGTCGAAATTCAGATTATTGTCAAATATGTTAACCAAATGTTATTCGGTTCGAATAGATTCTTTCAATATGTGGCGGTTCTTAAGTAAGAATCAACACTTGGCTCTAAAATCCAGATATATCTAAAAAGCCTTATTGCTCTTCTGAATTCATTTTTTCACAGCCTCGAGTTTATCATTGGCCTCCGTTGATCTGGAGTAAATATAATAGTCAAAATCTTTGGACTGATCCATTGGATCAATCAATGCGATGGAAATATTGATAATTTAGCTGCTGAAACAGCACAAATTTGGAAATAATGCCCAAATTTTTTCTGAACAATCAACGCCAAATCACACTAACCAGCGAATTGTATTTTCAAAAAACGTAAAACAATCTTTGTTTGGAGAAGATCTAAGAAAATATATCTAAAACAGCGTAAGAGATTAATTTGAGTGGTTTTTCACATTTTTCGACATGGATCAGAATGGAATTTGACTCAGATAAAAAGGTGGCAACTATCGAAATTGAATGAGAAATTTGAATGATTGAACGGATGAGATTTAGGACATGAAAATAAATTATTACAAAAATATTTTATGTTCCTTGGCAATTGATGCAATTCACTTATTTTTGCGATCCCAAACGGGACCACAGAACACAGAGGCGTGGCAGAGTGGTCGAATGCGGCGGTCTTGAAAACCGTTGTACCGTGAGGTACCGGGGGTTCGAATCCCTCCGCCTCTGCAATTAAGCCCTTATACTTATCGTATAAGGGCTTTTTGCTTTTTAGGTACAAACGGTAGTGAAAACATCTTTCCGGATTGATCCTCAACCATCCCGAAAAGACATAAAAAAACCAGAATCCTCCGACTCTGGTCTGATTGTTCTACTGAACCTTCTGCTATTTGTTATCTGTCACAACTGCATCAAAATCAGAAAAGATGTCATCCATGCTCCTCATAATGATTTCCAGCACTCCCGCCTTATATTTTGCCTTGTCGGCTATGTAATCCCAGCTATTAAAGCTCGAAGCTAAGACATCAAGCCCATCTTGCTTCAAATCTGAGTAAAAATCATCGGTCCCTTTTGCATCAACGGTTCCTAAATAGTTACCTCCTTTCCCTTTTTTATATTTGCTTACGTTCAAGGTACTATAGCTTGTCAGCTGAGGTATGGGCTTCACACTTGCCGTACTTCCAATTTTGGCAGTTTTAAATGAAATGAAGTCCACATTTGTCACAAAGCCAGTAAATCCGTCATCAGGGTAGGTTTTGAAGATATCCATTACCATGTTGAGTTCATTGCCAACCATTGTTAATGGCCCGCTTCCTGTCTTAATGATTCGAACTCCCTCTGGCCATGCGTCTATCGTGTGCTTTTTTTTCTCTGCAGTTTCAAAAGTGCCACCAGTTATCACTTCGGCATCCTTCCCCTTTTTTGCTAATTTGGAATATTTTTGAGTTCCTTCTATTTGCTCCATACTCAGCACTTTTACTTCCACACCTCGTTCTTTCCATTTCTTTTTGAAGTAGGAATATGCCTCATCAACAATTTCCTTTGCTAAGGACTCATCTACTTCGTTCAGATTTGCGCGTACTCCAACAGTTACTGTGGTTGTGCTACCCATACCTCCTCCCTGATCTTCGCCATATCCGTATAGGTTCAGATTGAGACTAAACTTATCAAGATAAAGCTCTTTGTCAATGTTTGTCAGCTCCTTTTCCTTGCTTTTTGTATTCCTTGTTTTGCTCATTTCCACTTGGGAAAAAAGAGGACTGGCAGCAAGGAGTGCCAGCATTAAAATCGGTAATGCTCGTTTCATGATGGTATTTGTTTTGGTTACAATTTCGTTTTATTTCCTAACATGCCCTTTACCAGACCTACGAGAGATTTGGATCCTGTTTTAAGGTAAATATTTTTCCGATGAGATTCAACAGTTTTTTCACTAATGTGAAGTATTTGTGAAATCTCATGAGAAGTCTTTTCCTGTAAGATCAAGTTGACGATCTCCGTTTCCCTGTTTGTCAGTTTGAAATTGGGCATGATGCATTCTTTTCATCAAAGTTGAAGAACCCACCAACCAAAATCATCAGGAGATTTGAGTATTTTCAAGTAGGGAAATCCCCTTAAATGTTTTTAACTAGTTGAAAACGTGAAGGTTAGACAAGGTAATCTCGAGGATTGGGCTAATTGGTCAGCTGGTGGTGGATGGCAAATTTGGTAAGTCCGACTAGTGTAGTGGTATTGGTCTTACGAAAAATATTGGTCTTATGCGCTTCAACGGTCTTTTCTGAAATAAAGAGTTTTTCCGCTATTTTTTTCGAAGTATATTCATCTGCAATCAAGGCAATTATTTCCTTCTCACGATCACTTAGCAGCTCAACTAATGATGGATTACGCACATTATCGATGAGCATCCTCGTTACTGAAGGACTCACATAAGCTTCACCGGCTAATACATTCCCAATTGCCCCAATAAGTTCTTCATGAGTGGCCTTTTTTAAGACATACCCATCCACACCAGCCTTAAGCATATCCTTGACTATATGTTTTTCCTCATGCATACTCAATGCAATTATTTTTTTATCAGGAAATTTTTTTTTGATAACCATTACTAATTCAGGTCCTTTGAAATCTGGCAAACTGATGTCGGTAATGATAATATCAATGTCTCGGGTATTGGATTCAAGATGATTCAAACCTGATTTACCATTCTCAGCTTTGGCTACTACATGATACATTTCAGTTCGTTCTAGCAATTCTTCCACTCCATCTATCAGGATCATGTGGTCATCGATCAATAATACGCCTATCCTATCCATTTAAGCAGCGATTTTCCTAATTGTTGAAAATGGAATATTGAGTAAAAAAGTGGTTCCCTTACGACCTAATGCAGAATCTATCTCCACATCACCTTTCAAAAGGTCCAATCGAGAATAAATGTTCCTCCATCCATTTCCTTTTGATTCTGTTAATAATTTGGCATCAAATCCATCGCCATTATCTTCAATAATGATACTTACATAATCCTCCAATGAAGTCAAACTGATATTGACTTGAGTAGCGTTGGCATATTTTATAATATTATTTGCAATCTCTTGTACAATGCGATATGTCGCAATTTGAGCAGTTTGATCAAGCTCCATACCTTGATCAAATTGATTCAATACGAACCTAATTTTTCGGGTTTGATTTAGCTGACTTACAAGCTCATCAAGGGCAGGAATCAATCCTTTGTCCAAAAGAGTCTTCGGCATGAGATTGAATGCTATTTCCTTTAATGAACCATACATACTATCTAAGATTTCATTAGATCGATCCCGAAGTTCTGTGCTTTGATTTGTAATCAACCTGAGTGCAGAGATTAGTTGTCCAAAATTATCATGAAGATCCATTGCAAATCTTTTTCTTTCCTCCTCCTGTGAATTGATCACCGCATTAGTCTGTTCCGTTTTGAGTCTTGCTTTCTCTTTTTCTAGTTTTAGCTGATTCAAATATTGCGATCTTTTGTAAATCCATATACCAAGGCCAACCAATACCAATACCAATAGAGCGAGAAATGCAAGAAAAGCCTGATTGCGTTGAATCACAGCTGCCTGGAGCAGGTTTTCCTTATTAAGAAGATCTATTTGCTGCTGTTTTTTTTCTGTGTCATATTGGATATTTAGCTCATTTACCTTGCTGACATTTGATTCATTAATTAATGAATCATTTAGTTCATGATATTGTCTATAATATGCCAAGGCGGACCTATAATCCTGACTTTGAGAAGCTAAGTCAGCCAAGCTGCTGTAAATTTTCTTTTTTAAATGTTTGTCTTTGACTTCCTTAGCTAATTCCAGAGAAGTTTGCAAGGTCTTAGTCGATTTGTCAAAATCCCTTATAGCCAAATAGGACCTTCCTTTGTTATAAGTCGCTTCAGCCATTCCCCTGCGATTAGGAACTTTTTGGTAGACTTCAATGGCCTGATCATAATATTGCAATGCCTCAAAAAATCTTTCTTTCTCTTCTAATCCAGCTGCTATATTATTAATTGCATTGGCCATTCCAAGCAAATTATTAATGGCTGTATGAAGAGCTAATGCCTTCTTATCACATTCCAATGTCATTTCTGTTTCACCAATCTCGTAATAGCTAGCACCCATATTGGTATAAGAACTAGCTATTTGAAGTGTATCTTTTAATTTGATAGATTCAAGGTTGAATAATTTAAAATACTTCAATGCCTCTAGGTAATCTCCCTGATAATAATAGACTTGCCCGAGATTGTTGTAACATCTAGGAATGGATACAATAGCTCCGGAATCATGATCCGCCTGTAGTTCAAAGATTTTTAACGCATTCAAAATTTTTTCTGTCGCCAGTTCAAACTCTCCCTTATTGACATGGATCATTCCCTGATTTAAGTTCACTGTAGCTATTTGCATTGAATCTTTCAGAGTTTTATTTATTTCCAATGCTTTTTCAAAATAATAATTTGAAGAGTCATAGATGGATTGGCGATGAAAAGTAGCACCAATGAATATGTATGCCTTGCCAATACCCCATTGATATTGATTTGATTCGGAATATTTGAGAAGTTCATTTGAGACTTTCCGTGCGCTATCCGGGTATATCAAAATTGATCTGACTTGCAATACAAAATTATCAATGACAGTAGAATCTAACTGGCCAAATGAATACAGAGTCATCAGGCAAAATAGAAAAATCAGCTTATAACTTTTCATAGGCGATTTGATGATATACATACAAATTACAGAGAATATCAATATTAGGCAATGATGGCTAGTGAAGGTATTGGTTATTCCCGCAGAAAAAATATTGAAGTTCCCTACTCGATTTGTTTCAATTCAAACTTTTTGATTTTCAGACAATCCGAATATCGTCTGTCAGGTAAGATTTGTTCTTCCAAATACCAATATGTCGCACTTACGATTTTACTATTTGGCTCATGTGACTCATTCCACTTGTTGCTTAAGTATAGAATCAACTGTTTTTGATAATAGATATTATCGCGGATTCTTCCAATAAACTTTCTTTGGCGATGGGTTTTATATTCTTCCGAGACAACCTGTGGCTTTTCCCAATTCAAGGGCCATTCTTGTTTTAATAAATCAATCGATTCACCATCAGCCAGTGTAGCTTCAATCACATACCAACCATCGGAAGTAGCTGGGCCTGTGAATACGCGCCATCCCTGATCGAGATAAAGCTTCTCAATTAAAAAATCAAATGGCTTGATTTTCACAAAGGAATGATCATTCAAATCGAAATTGTGGTATATGTTGAGTGTGATGGCCAGCACTCCAAAGCATTGGATGGTAAGGGATCTCCAACTATTTTTCTTAAAAAGCAAGCCGATGAGTCCATTTGATTGATTTTGAGCATCAACGTTTTTCAACCCCGCTGTTTGTGGAAGATATTTATCCCAAATAAATGAAGGAATCAAGGCAATCCATGCGACAATGGCCACAAGTGGAAATATGCCAAGCTCCATAAATAAGAATAAACCAAAATGAAAAGATATAAACAGAACCACAGCTATCAATCGATATAATTGCGTTCTGCTTGAAAATAACAAAAGAAACCATCCGAAACGCTCAAGCAGTAATGTGAAGTAGGTAAGTAACGTCATGACGAAAGGTGTATTCAACAGATATTTGGATGTTGATTTCGCATAAGTGTGAGACATCATGGTGTAGTATATCCCTTGACCGGAATGCCAGATTTTAGTGAATTTGGCCCAGCCAGAAACGGCGTACAGGATGATCAATTGAAAAATAAAGGCTAAAGTCCATGCCGAATAATAATTGTCTTCAACCTTGGTTGTCCACTTTTTGAACAATAGAGCATCGGCAGAAAACCGTGCACCAATTGGTAAAAAAATGGAGATGAACATGATCAATCGTAATAACGTGTCCCCATCATTCAGCACATAGGTGTTGCGAGCATGAAGTGAAATGAGCAAAAACCAGCAAATCGGTTGTACGACAGGCGTCAAAAATCCGATGATCAGCAACACCGCAAAACAAGCTGCAATCCAAAATAATAATGTAATATATTCTGCTTCGCCTGAAAATGTGTGCAGCGACAAATGATTGAGCCAAACAAAACCAGGCTTGATCTGAAACACTCCTTCATTCGTATAGAATAGCTCCAAATGTTTAGCCCGAATATATAAATCAAGCAGGATAGTTAGACCCAGCATGATCCTGAATACTCCCAGAGATCGGGTATCCAGTGTAATCAGTTTTGCAAATTTTGATGCGCGTTGATGCGAGATTTTCATGGCCTGAAATAAAATGGCTAATAAACTTAAGCCAATCGAAAGTTCTTAATAAATATTGTAACTTTATAATTGACCTACCGTTCAGTCATAAAATGAGTCCAAGAACACCCAAGCAATTTGAAGCAATCAGAGAGGCATCAGTCACTAAGATATTGGACTCAGCACTTGAATTATTTGGATCCACTGGATATGAGAATACATCCATGGCATTAATCGCCAAAAATGCAGGCGTTTCAAAGGGCCTTATTTACAATTATTTCGATAGTAAGGAAGAGTTACTCAAAGCCTTGATGGATCAACTTTCAGCTATAGGTGATGATCTGGTCAAAGACATGATCACTGACGATCCTAAAGCGACGCTTCAAAATTTCCTGACTTTTATATTTAAATGGCTCAAAGAAAATGAAAAAATGAATCGATTGATTTTTAGCCTGACACTTCAGGTTGAAAGATTTGACTTCATTCATAACATGGCGAATGCCAAAATGAAGGAGTATGTCATTCTTTTGGAGCATTTGTTGGAACAAATGGAATTCACTGATCATAAAACCGAAGCACGCATTTTGGCAACCCTATTTGATGGAATTGCCATTCAATATTTGGTGTTGAAAGAGGATTATCCAATGGATGAAATAGAAGCCATGCTCATAAAAAAATATTGCTCCTGATTATTCAGGATATTTTAATAAAGGATTTAAAATGTGACCTAAATGAAAAATATTTTCACCTTATTAATACTCCCTCTTTCATTCCTGTTGGCGCAAGCACAAAGTGCAAAGGAAATCGTAGACAAGTCCAATCAAAACATGCAGGGAGAGACCAATGAATCTGTGATGATCATGCAGATCGTTCGACCAGAATGGACCCGCGAAATTTCTATGAAAAGCTGGGCTAAAGGTAGTGATTACAGCCTCGTTCTGATCACGGCACCAGCTCGTGATCAAGGAGCTGCTTTTCTGAAAAGAAAGCAAGAACTATGGAACTGGCAGCCAACTATCAACCGGGTGATAAAAATGCCCCCATCTATGATGATGCAATCCTGGATGGGCTCAGATTTCACCAATGATGATTTGGTAAAACAATCTTCCATTGTGGATGATTACACCCATAAAATTTTGAAGGATACCGCTATTGACAATCGCAATGTCTGGAAACTTGAATTAATACCGCGGAAAGAGGCGGCTGTAGTTTGGGGAAAACTTGAAGTATACATAGACAAACAAGATTATTTACAGCTTTTGGTAAAGTATTATGATGAAGATGACTTTCTCATCAATACCATGATCATGTCAGATATTAAGGCAATGGGAGGTCGACTCATTCCAGCTAGAATGGAAGTGATCCCAGCCGAAAATCCCGAACAGAAAACCGTGATTCTATATGAAAGCCTGAAATTTAACATCCCCATTGATGACAATTTCTTTTCGCTACAAAACATGAAAAGGATTAGATAAACCAAGATCAAATGTATTTAACACTGGCCTGGAGAAATATCTGGAGAAACAAAAGACGAAGTTATATCACCATCGGGTCGATTACTTTCGCCGTGTTACTCGCATGCTCGATGAGATCAATGCAGCTCGGATCGTACGATCGCATGGTGGAAAATGCTGCTCGATTTTATACAGGATATATCCAGGTACATCAGAATGGTTTTTGGGATGATAAATCCATCGACAACAGCTTTGTTTATAACAAGATTCAGATAGATACCATCTCAGCTGTACAAGGAGTTGAAATAGTGGTTCCTCGGCTAGAATCTTTTGCATTGATTTCCTTCGAACAAAAAACCAAAGGGGGATTGGTTATGGGAATTGATCCTGAGCTGGAAGACCAGCTTACGCGAGTCCGGGACAAAATAATCGCAGGAACATATTTAGAAAGAAATGACCAATCCATCATGATTTCTGAAGGTCTGGCTGCTTACCTAAAAGCAGTTGTTGGCGACTCCATTGTATTAATTGGTCAAGGATATCATGGCGCCAATTCCGTAGGAATCTATCCAATCAAAGGGATCATGAAATTTCCTTCTCCTGCCCAAAACAATGGAACAATATATCTCCCAATCAAAGAAGCGCAATGGCTTTATGCTACTGAAAATCGACTAACCAGTCTGGCATTGGTTATCGATCAGGCCAAAAATACAGACAGAATAGTCGCTGATATTTCAAACCGGGTAAATACTGAAGAACTAGAAGTAATGAGCTGGGAAACCATGATGCCTGATTTAGTTCAAGGCATAGAAGTGGACAATGTAAGTGGTCAATTGATGATTTGGATCCTATATGCGGTTATCGGATTTGGCATGTTTGGCACGTTTCTCATGATGACCGCTGAGCGCATGTATGAGTTTGGTGTTTTGATATCCATCGGCATGAAGCGTGTCCAATTACAATTCACCATATTTTTGGAAATGCTCATCATGTCATCCATTGGTGTTTTTGTTGGTGTGGCTATCACACTTCCATTTTTAATCTATTATTACCATCATCCAATATTTTTTACGGGAGAATCCGCAGAAGCAATAGAAAAATTTGGAGTAGAAGCTGCCTATTTTTTTTCACTACAACCATCCATTTTTTATAGTCAGGCATGGGTCATTTTTGTGATGGCAGTGATCCTGGGATTGTATCCACTCATTGTTTTATTCCGCCTTAAGCCTGTCAAGGCGATGCGAGGCGCATAATCGAAAGATATTATGGTCATTGTTTTAGCATGGAGAAACATTTGGAGAAACAAGGGAAGAAGCCTTGTGGTCATGGGGTCAATTGTGGTCGGCATCTGGGCATTGATCTTTGCCAATGGATTTATGAATGGATTCATGATTGGCTACATGGCCGAAATCATCAACCACGATGTATCCAATTTGCAAATACATAATCCCGATTTTAAAACGGATTTTGATGTGACATTTTCTTTAAAAAATGGCAAAGAAAAAGCATTGGAAATAGAAAACTGGAATGGTATAAAAGCCGTAACTACACGCACCCTGGTCAATGGAATGATCGCCTCTCCAAGAAAGGCAGCTGGGGTACAAATCAGGGGTATTGATGTTGCCAAAGAATCACAAGTCACTAGATTAGATTCCTTGATTTCCGAAGGTTCCTTTTTTCAGAACATCGATCGAAATCCCATTGTCATAGGTAATAAACTGGCCGAAGAACTGAAGGTGAAGGTTAGATCAAAAGTTGTTTTGACCTTCAATGACTCCAGCGGAACCATATCATCAGCTGCCTTTCGTGTTGATGGAATTGTCAAGAGCTCATCCTTAAACATTAGCAAAGAATACGCTTTTATTCGGCAAGATGACCTGACACGTATTCTTGGAATGAAAGGTCAGATCCATGAAATCGCGATACTGACAGATCCACATTTTGATGAATCCCTGATCGTAACAAACTATCAAAATAAATATCCAGATGATCTGATCGAAACCTGGAAGGAAATTGCTCCCGAACTTGCGCTCATGCAGGAAATGTATGGGAGTATGCTTTACGTTTTAATCATCATCATCATGCTGGCTCTTGTATTTGGGATCGTCAATACCATGCTTATGGCCGTCCTGGAAAGAACCAAAGAGCTGGGCATGTTGATGGCAGTAGGCATGTCTAAGATCCGCGTGTATTTTCTAGTGATGCTCGAAACAATCTTTTTGGGAATTCTGAGTGCTCCATTCGGACTGCTACTTGGATATTCGACAATCACACACTACGCCAACAACGGGGTGGATTTATCACAATATTCGGAAGGACTGGCATCCTTTGGTTACAGTTCCATCCTTTATCCATATGTCGAAAGTCAGGCTTATTACACCATTGTTATTGCTGTGGTTGTCACTGCCATTATTGGGGCTATTTATCCAGCGTGGAAAGCCATCAAACTCAGACCTGTTGAAGCCCTACATTCCCTTTGAATAAAAACATAATCGCTATGAGTGTTATAAAAACTGAAAACATCACCAAGATTTACAATCAGACTGTAGTGCCCGTCTATGCATTAAATGGGGTGAGTATTGAGATTGAAAAGGGAGAATTTACAGCCATCGTCGGCCCGTCTGGTTGCGGGAAAACTACCCTACTAAATATTCTTGGAGGATTGGATTATCCTACCTCTGGTAAAGTTGAAATAGCCCATACCAACATCACAGAAATGAGCGATAACCAACTGATCAACTTTAGATTGAAAAATATTGGGTTTGTCTTTCAGGCGTATAATCTGATTCCAGTGCTTACAACGTTGGAAAATGTGGAATTCATCATGCTCCTCCAGAAGCTTTCAAAAAAGGAAAGACATGCCAGATCAATGGAATTACTGACTCAAATGGGAATCGCTGAGAAAGCCAATCAGCGACCTTCACAGCTTTCTGGCGGGCAGCAGCAGCGTGTAGCAGTCGCCCGGGCGCTTGCCTCTAAGCCACAATTCATCCTTGCTGATGAACCTACAGCCAATCTCGATTCAAAATCAACTAATGATCTACTAGACATCATGTCCGCCATGAATGAAGAAGAGGGGGCCACATTTGTATTCTCCACACACGATCAAAGAGTGATTGATAAGGCGCGGCGTGTAATTACCCTTGAAGATGGGGCTGTTGTAAACGACGAACGTAAATGAAAACAGCGATTTGGTTCTGTCTGATGATCACTGCGTTTTGGAGCATGGCTCAAGCCGACGAAGAACCCAAATTCACGGCACACGGCTACATCAAAGACATGGCCACCTTCAATTTCATTGGAAAGGACAATACACAAATTGATAACCTGATTCATCACCGATTGAATTTTGCCTGGTTTCCCACCAAATATCTGACTGGAAAATTAGAATTTAGAACGAGGGTATTCCATGGTGACCAGGTAGGTTCCATTCCCAATTATGGCAGCTTCATCGATGTGAATAATGATTATTTCGATTGGTCTTATATGCCGGTGAACAATAACAAAACAGTCATTCACAGCATGATTGACCGGTTTTATCTTCAATGGAATAAAAACGACTGGGAGATCATTGCCGGACGACAAAGAATCAATTGGGGCGTAAATCTTGCATGGAATCCAAATGATTTATTTAATACGTATTCCTTTTATGATTTCGACTATGAAGAAAGGCCGGGAAGTGATGCACTTAGGATCAGAAAATATACGGGGTTCGCATCAGAAGTGGAATTTGCAATCAAAATGGCCGATAAATTCGAAGACCTGACTGCTGCTTTTCGTTACCAATTCAACAAATACAATTATGACATTCAGTTTCTCGCAGGATTGATGGAAAAAAATCTGGCACTCGGTACTGGTTGGGCTGGCAATCTATCCAATGCTGGATTCAAAGGTGAAATCACCTATCTGAAAAATCCAGATTCTGGTGAGGATGGCATGCTGGCCTCAACAACAGTGGATTACTCCTTTTCCAATTCTTTGTATTTGAATGGGGCTTTGCTTTATTCCTCATTTGGATCCAAAAAGCCAGCTGCTTTTGTGGTGGATACCCGATCCAATCTGAATATCCGATCACTTTCACCTTACAAATGGTCCACTTTCATACAGGCCTCCTACCCAATCCATCCTTTGGTCAATCTCGGGCTTTCGAATATCTTTTTCCCTTCGGACGGCTCCATCTTTTTAAACCCCTTTGTCACGTATTCGGTTAAAGATGATTTTGATCTTGATCTGATCAGTCAACTCTATTTTGGGGATAATTCAGAGGGTAAATATGACGCTTTGGCCAAGGTAGTTTATGTGCGAGTGAAGTGGAGTTATTGAGTTTTAAACCTTTTAGAATCCGCTACTAAATCGCTTAACATTGATGCATTTGCAATGATGATAAAAATCAATCCTCACAATTCATTATTATTTTGTACTTCCATATCATTTTTAAAAAAAAAGACATATTTTGATCTTCTAATTTTACCAAAATAAAAATATCAATGTCAGAATGGTGGAATACTTTGTCAACCCTGCAACAAGTGTACTGGGGATTCGCTATTCCTTTTAGTCTCATTTTTCTTATTCAAATGGTTCTGACCTTTGTCGGAGGAGATATAGACTCAGACAGTGCAGGAGATGTACACATGGAATTGGATCACGATGCTGGATTCCAATTTTTCACAATCAAAAATTTTATTGGATTCTTTACCCTCTTTGCGTGGACGGGAATCGCATGCTTGGACTCGGGCTTTTCATCAGGATCAACTCTGCTCATTTCATTTTTAGCGGGAATAGGAATGATGATTCTTATGGCTGCTATCTTTTATTATTTCAGCAAACTAACGGATTCAGGCACCTTGTCAATTAATAATGCCATTGGGGGTATCGGGGAAGTTTATCTGCCTATTCATGCCGCCAGGGGAAATATTGGCAGGGTGCAAATCAAGGTGCAAGGCTCCTTACGAGAGCTTGAAGCCATCACAGATGATCCTCAAGATCTATCCACCGGAACCGTAGTTTCCGTGATGGATGTAATCAACAACAACACACTTATCGTTACTAAATCAAAAATCTAAATGTCAGGAACCTTCATCTTTATCATTGCGGCAGTTGTCGTATTCGTATTCGTGCTACTCATAGGTTTATTTCAGCGATACAAGAGATGTCCATCGGATCGCATTTTGGTTATTTATGGTAAAGTTGGTAAAGGATCAGATGATCTCGGACGATCCGCAAGATGTATCCATGGGGGTGCGGCATTTATCTGGCCTGTTATACAGGACTATGAGTTTCTGGAGTTGACTCCAATTTCCATAGAAGTCATGTTAACCAGTGCGCTGAGTCGACAGAACATTCGTGTGGATGTTCCATCAAGATTCACAGTTGGTATTTCAACTGAAGAAGGTATTATGACTAATGCTGCCGAACGTCTACTGGGGTTGTCTCAGGCCAATATTCATGATCTGGCAAAAGACATTATTTTCGGGCAATTGCGTTTGGTGGTTGCTACAATGGATATCGAAGAGATCAATAACAACCGTGATAAGTTTTTAGCAAATGTTGCTTCGAATGTGGAAGCGGAATTGAAAAAAATCGGATTGAAACTCATCAACGTGAATGTAACAGATATCAAAGATGAATCTGGATACATTGAGGCGTTGGGAAAGGAGGCTGCTGCTAAGGCCATAAACGAAGCTAGAAAGAGCGTGGCTGAGAAGGATCGTGATGGTATGGTGGGTGAGGCGAATGCCGTTCAGGAACAACGAGTAAAAGTGGCATCTGCTGACGCGACGGCTGTGGAAGGTGAAAATACAGCTAAAATTAAAATAGCTATGTCCGACGCTGCAAGAAGAGAGAAAGAAGCAGAAGCGCAACGTCAAGCCACTGCAGCCGAAAAAGTACAGTCTGCAAAAGCATTGGAGGAAGCATATGCCGCGGAACAAGAAGCAGAAAATGCTCGGGCTCAACGAGACAAGGCAAGCCAAACAGCTGATATTGTGATACCAGCCCAGATCAATAAGGAAAAAGTAGAAATAGCAGCCGAAGCTGAGGCTGAAATGACCAGAAGACATGCAAGAGGCGAGGCTGATGCAATTTGGTTTAAGAAGGAAGCTGAGGCAAAGGGTATATATGAAGTACTGACTAAGCAGGCGGAAGGATTCAAAAAGATCGTTGAAGCTGCTGGTAACAACTCGCGTGATGCTGTTTTGTTGATCATTGCTGATAAATTGGATGAATTGGTAAGACTACAAACTGAAGCAATCAAAAATATCAAAATTGATAAAGTTACTGTTTGGGACAGTGGAAGTAGTGGTGATGGTGACAAGACCTCAACAGCGAACTTCATTTCTGGACTTTATAAATCTGTACCACCACTCCAAGAAATGTTTGGAATGGCGGGAATGGAGCTACCTGGTTATCTGAAAGGAAAATCCTCGGAGGAAATAGTACAGCTGGCAAAAGATGTGCAGGAAGCCAAAGACGCTAAAAAGGTAGAGAAGAAACAGAAACCAGAACCTCCGAAAGAGGGTGAAGAGAAATAATACGGAGGGGCGATCAGCCCCTTTTTTTGTTACATCCGTGTAGCCGTATAGCTGAAATAATTTTTCATCCATGTTTTACCACCATCATATGATCGATCCATTTTCCAGGAATATTGATCTTTTGAGAGAGCATAAAATTCAATTTTTTCAAGGTACTCGCCACGCTCATCTGCGCCTTTTCCATCGAAAAGGAACTTACCTTTTTTATATTCTCCCGTCATCTGAGTGGTGATAGAGAGATTGCTCTCAACCCATAACATACGCCAGATTCCCCTTCGCGCGTCATAGGTGCGGATGGTGGTTCCATAGCAGATTAGATTTCCATTGGCATCTTTGGTGAAAAAGTCGTCTTTGTGTGCTGTTTCATTAAAAATGTAGGTGCAATTGGTATAAAATATTTCTTCTAAAAAGTTGCCTCTAGGTGTAAGGGATTTGGCCTGATATTTCCATTCTCCTATTAGGAAGGACATTTTGTCAAATTCACTTTGGGCAGATGTGCTGAATACAATCAAACCAAAGAATAATGTTAGAGCTTGTGATTTCATAATGGTGTTTTAACATTATGACACCCAAACAGCTCCTTTCACTTATGACCTAGGCTCTAAACTGCAAAAAAAGATTTGAGGAGATGTATAGTGTCTGGTTAAATGAAATCGGTAGTCAATTCATTTGAAATCCTAAACTTCCACAAAGCTACAAATTCGCCCCAATCTGAAGCAACATCGCTCATAAAACAAGAAAATGTAACTTTCAAACAAAAACCCTCCCCGTTTTCACGAGAAGGGTTTTCTTATCTATATGAATAGGGCA
>CAYGUA010000026.1:0-5985 GCA_964353015.1 uncultured Marinoscillum sp.
CCACCTTACCTCCACGACCTCCAGTTGCCCACATTCCATAACCTTCTGCTGTCGTAAAAGCTGGAGTTGCAGATTGAGAAAATACCTCATTCATCGGTAAAAATGTCACAAAGAAGAGAATAATGATAATGCTGTTTTTCATGTTAATGATTGTTCCTTGACTTAATGCAATCTTTCAAAAATAAGTTTCTTAAGGTTGCCAACCATCACGCTATATCCTGCCTAAATAATACGAATCAGATATTACCCAAAGTCAAATTCACAAAGTTGGTTGATTAGAAAAGTTGACGATTAATTCTTCAATTAGGCATATTAAAAATACCATTTCAAGATTAAAAAATCCGGTTTCGACCAGATCATGCAAGACAAAAACTCAACGATGGAGTTTATTTGCGAAACAAGACTTTTATGGAATTGATCAACGAATTATACTACAGAAACAGCATCTTATTCATTTTTGGAATAATATGTCTGGTTGGCACCATAACCTGCATCATTATGATTGGCTCCACCGAGACTCAGGTTTTAGGCATAAATGCCTGGATCAAACCCTTCAAGTTTTTCTTATCGACAGTGATTCTCATTTTTAGCATGAATTGGTTTCTGGGTTATTTGGATAAGCCTTTGATATCAAATGCCTATGCATGGACAGTTGTCATCACGCTAGGTTTTGAGCTGATTTGGATTTCTTATAAAGCGCATCAAGGTGAGATTTCACACTTCAACATTTCAAGTGGTTTCAATGGATTTATGTTTTCAATGATGGCTACAGCTATTACCATCATGACGATTTGCACGGCTTATATTGGGATATTATTTTTTCAAAATGATTTTCCTGAATTGTCTACAAGTTATTTGTGGGGCATTCGACTGGGCATCCTATTTTTTGTGATTTTCGCCTTTGAAGGATTTCTGATGGGCGCACGTCTTTCACATACAGTTGGTGGGCAGGATGGCGGTTTAGGAATAAAAATCCTCAATTGGAGTGTCACGAATGGTGATTTGCGAATCGCACACTTTGTAGGAATGCACGCCTTGCAGGTACTGCCACTTGCCGGATATTATTTGTTCACATCTGAAAAATCAATTCTTGCCTTCTCAGCAATCTATTTTGGCTTGTCCCTATTCATCCTGATTCAGTCGTTGATGGGCATACCGCTTTTCAGAAATTAAGAATTAATTCTTCTCAGCCGACTTTTGTAGAAATTGAATGAAAGTATCCGCATGTTGCGCTCCAGATACGGCATATTTCCTATCCGCCACAAAAAATGGAACCCCAGTAACACCTATCATTTGTGCTTCGTGGATATCGGCGTTTACTTCTAAAGTGAATTCATTGCTCAGAAGCATTTTCTCAACATCCTTTTCATCCAACCCTACGGAAGAAGCTAAGCTGATCAATGTGGTGATAGCGGCAATATTTTTTCCTTCAGTAAAATAAGCTCGAAACAAGGCTTCCTGTGTCTCATCACCCTTTCCTTTGGTTTTGGCATATTGAATCAATCTATGTGCATCGAATGAATTAGCGACAACAGCCTGATCCATTACATAATTTAAGCCTTCGCCGCGTGCCAATTCTGTTACATGCTTGTTAGCGTCACGGGCATATTCTATCGTCCAGCCCTTTTTTTCAGCCAGCATTTCACTCACATTTTGATTCGGGTTGGTTTTAAGGTCAGGATCAAGTTGGAAACTTTTCCAGATCACCTCCACTTCCCCATCAAATGATTTCAATGCTCTTTCAAATCTTCTTTTACCGATATAACAAAATGGACAAAGTATGTCAGACCAGATTTCTACTTTCATATTATTCAATTTCAAAGGCAAAGAACGTCAATGAATTAAGATTGATTCCGTCAGCTTAAAGAAATATTTGGTTAAAATTGAGTAAGTAATGCTCTTATGAAAACCAACCCTAAATCAGATTTAAAGCCTTGTTTGAATTGTGGCTTGAAAAGTAACATTAACTATTGCCCTTCTTGCGGTCAATCAATGACTGTCCACATAATTAATTTCAAAGAGACGATTACCGATTTTCTCAGCTCTTCTTTTTCTCTGCAAGGTCCCTTTTTCTATACTTTAAATATGTTGATTTTCCATCCGGGAAAAATGCTCGTGGAGTTTCTCGCTGGGAAAAGAATTGTCTATTACAAACCTGTATCGTTTTTTGTTCTTACCACTGTTGTCTATTTACTACTCAGATCCTTGATCGACTATGATCCGCTGGCTGGTGAGTCATTTGAACAATCTTCAACACATCCAGTGGAGTTGCAACGCATGATGGAAGCTTCCAGATTTATGGTGACCAATATCAATAATGTGATGCTCTTTTTGGTACTGGCAATGGCATTGTGTCAAAAACTTTTCTTCTACACAAAATACAACCTTGCCGAATACACATCTATCGCATTTTATGTGGCTGGTGTCTATACTTTCATTGGCACATTTATGATGTTAATCATCCAATTCATCTATCCTATTCCAAAGCAGGCACAATTGCTCTTTTTGGTGCTCTACATCATTTACGTAATGCGTTCACTATTTGGAAGTAACCGATTTTTGGCAATAACCAAATATGGTCTAGTTGCAGTTTTAACTTTAACACTTTATATAATTTTTGGCTTTGGGTTTTCATATTTGATGGTTTCTATCAAATAAGTTCCGAGATCACAAAATCACCTGAATATCTTCTATCAATCTATTGATATCCATAGGCAAAGTGCCCGTGTAAATACCTCGAATTCGCTTCTGTCGATCTATCAAAATTATTTTTTCGGTATGTAGAAAATCTTCAAGCGAAGTGAGACCTTTACCAAATCCCTCATCCGCAAAATACGACTCACGAGCCAGCTTGTAGATTTCATCTTTGTCACCTGTAACCAGATGCCACATTTCAGAATTGATCCCGTTTCGAAGCGCATACTTGTTCAATTGAGCAACTGAATCTACCCAAGGCATTACCGAATGCGAGAGTATTTTTACTCTATTATCATCTGCAAATGCTTCTTGCACAAGTTTGAGGTTGCCATTCATTTTAGGGCATACGCCTGGACATATCGTGAAAAAGAAATTGGCCACATATATTTTATCAGCGAATGTGTCTGTTGTCACTGTGTCTCCATTCTGATTCAAAAAAGAAAATGGTGCGATCGTATGGATCTTGGAATATTCCGGATCATCAGAATCTATCCAGCGTGGCGTGAGATCGGCTGTGTTATAGTATGGTAACTCAATCAGTAGGGTTTGATCTTTCCCGCCAGAAATGCAGGAAATGAGCAGCATTGAAAAAAGTAAGTAGATCGTATTTCTCATTCTGTGCTTTTATATGGGTCAAAATCGCCAGTGTCACCATCAATTTTGGCACAGCGCTTCAATCCAACCAAACCATACTTTCGGCCATTTTCTCTCACCACATAGTTTGATCGGAATTTACCATCAGACCGAAACATTTTTTGTGAACCCAACTCTTGCCCCTCCACGTAGTTCATGTCCATGCATAGGTTTCCGTTTTCATACCAGCTTTTGTGATTGCCTACACTCAATCCTTTGTCAAAAAAATATTGGAATCGCAGTTGATGATTTTGATACCATGCTTGATGCATGCCTTGTTTCTCGCCAAGATGATAATATCTTAGAATGGCCGTATCGCCACTTGGAAAAAATTTGATATGCGGGCCTTCCGTCAAACCATCATAATAACCAATCTTTGATTCGATCAGTCCATTGGAATATTTGGTAATCAAAAAACCTGAATAAGGCTTACCGGATAAATTAAGTTTACCCTGCAAGTCCATATTTAGTTCACCATTCCCTTCTTCCAAATAAATTTCCGGAATGGTAAATACGGAATGTTTTAGATCATCCGGCTGGCCACAAGCCCAGCCAACCAGAACCAACCAGATGATCAAAGTCTTATTGAGTCTTGGTACCCGGTGTTCCATAATATGCATCACCATTGATCCAAGGATACTCTGTAGTTACGTGATAATGATAGACCCCATCAGGAAAATCAGCTGTTGCTGAAGTATGACCGTGATAAATATCTAAATCATCATTTGTTATTTCTTTACCATTTTCCATTGGTCCATAGACAGGGAACCCATCCAATAAAAATCCCAGAAAAGCATCTGATCCTTTGAGGCTGGTAAGCCAAATTGGCTCAATATGGTAATGATACAAGTCTCCGGCTGGGTGTCCTTCATATTGATCAAATGTATTTACCTCTGCAAAAATATCATCTCCAGGTGCAGCCTGTTGATTGAAAAAAACCACACTATTGATAGCTACACCAATAGGTCCTAATCCCGGTGCTTTATGTGTGGTCGCCACTTCTGGAAATCTTGGCAACTTAAATACAATATTCTGCTCACCGATAGAACCAGGGTTTTTCTTAAAATCTGGATTATCTGGTTCGCTGTATGCCTCATACAGTGGGCTATTTGTGCCGTAATACATACTCACGTGATCCGGCAAACCTTTCGTTGTGATGGTAATAAACTCATCACTAACAACGACTGTAAGATCATCGGAATAGAGTTTGGATACCAATACGCTCATGTCATTATCTGCAGTAGTCGTATTGGTTGTGGTATCTTCTTCCACTACATCGGTAATTTCATCAGTTGTAGTGCTGTCTTCACTACACGCCAATGCGAATGCCAAAAAACAAATGCAGATTGGCGTAAAAAGTGATTTTAGTTGATATTTCATTTTTATAATCTTCATACGATGGTTTTTGTAATTTCGAACAATATGAGGGTGAAACGGGTAAGAATAAAAATACCCTACCTCCTCTAAGAAAAGTATTTTCAAAAATGTATTTTCATTCCAGATTTCAACGGAATTAGAATCATAAATACAATAAATTTAAAATATATGCCAGCTACGTTGAAAGAAATAATTGAAGAACAGACTGAAGGAGATGAAGCATTTAAGTCCGAATTTATCCGAGGATGCAAGGATAACTATCGTGAATTGCTAACCGAGCTAGAGCGTGCTGTTTCCGATAAGGAGATTGATATTCTTAACAATATCATACATAAATTAAAACCACTCAATGTCATTCTGGAACGCCATACCATTTTAAATGAACTCCAATCACTCCAAAATTTTCATGCTGATTTCTTCCTTCAGAACGAATTCATTTCAAAAATTCGCAACGATATCTCAGAATTGCTACTCGAACTAGACAGCTTGACCAATTAAAAATTTCAATTCAAGATTAAATATTATCATGTTACGAGGATTTATTTATCAGTTTTTCGAAATATAGATTGTCTATATTTATTTCCTTCAAATTGATATTTCGGCCATACAAAACACCGCGCTGATGAACGAATACGATAGTAAATTATTAATCTGTGAAGACAACATTGCTTTATCAAGCCTGATACGCTTCAAGCTGTCACGAGCCGGATACAAAAATTGCGATGTGGCAGAAGACGGCAAAAAAGCCAAATCCCTGCTCCTGCAACACGAATATGACCTCATTGTCATGGATATTCACATGCCTTTTGTTTCAGGACTAGAGCTTACCACATTTCTTCGCGTTGATCAAAAGCGAAGCACCCCAATCATCATCGTTTCTGCCGAAGGAATAGAAAGCACTGTTTTACAATCCTTTCACCTTGGCGTAAGTGATTTTATTACTAAGCCTTTTAGCCCATCTGAGCTACTGGTGAGGGTGAAAAAATTACTTAATCACTATTGATTTCGGCTCACTTATGATTGAATTTATTCGCATATTGAATCTGACGCTTGCCATTGTTGTGGTTGCTTTGGTACTATTTGTGATGGTTGTGAAATTCAATAAAAAGAGAAGGCACAAGCGCAAGGAAAAACTCATCAATCATATTGAAAATGAACTAAATGATTTTCTGATGATGGCTGAAGAATCTTTAGATTCAGAAATCAACTTCGCTTCCAATCCACAATTCGCGGTTATTACTGCCCAATTAAAAAATCGCATTGATCGGAAAGATTTCA
>CAYGUA010000026.1:5995-80108 GCA_964353015.1 uncultured Marinoscillum sp.
CATCTCATTGAATTAAAACAAAATTTATTCGGTGAATATGACGAGTTAATTTCAAAACTCTATTTCGAATTGGGACTTCAGAATGACAGTATTTCAAAAATAAAAAGCAAAAAAATTCCCGAGAAAATACATGGAATGCATGAACTCAGCAAGTTTCGCGTAACTGATGGTCAGCATTATATTCTTCCACAAATCACACATACTAATCAGCTAATCAGACAAGAAGCACAAGTGGCTTTGGTCATGTTGAGTGAAACTGCGCCGCTTGCCTTTCTCGAATACGAATGGCACGATCTCGATGATTGGCACAAGTTGTGTCTGCATTATGTGCTGGATCAATCCAACTTGAAATACACCATTCAATATCACAAGTGGCTGGTGCATCAGGAAGCCTCAGTTGTCATTTTTGGTATTCAGCTTGCAGTAGTCTTCAAACACATTGAGTCAATTACCCTGATAAGACTCCTACTCGATCACGAAAACGAGAAGATTAAAAAAAATGCAATCAAAGCTGTGGCACAAATGGGTGATGATCAAGATTCCCCGACGATCATAAAAATATTGGAGACAAGCAATAAAACACCTATTCAGCTGGCTTGTATCGAAGCGCTGGCACAAATCGGATCTCAGGAAGATTTGCTTCCATTGCTTCATCTAATTGACCCAAACCAGGTAGAAATCACCTTGAAGATATTCAACACCATTGAAGAAATAACTGGGGATGTGGAAGCCTATTTGCTATCAATAGCTTCCTTTGAGATGACAGGAGAAATAATTCCAATGATCAAACATGTGAAAAATAAGCTAGGCTGATATGGAATTACAATTGATTCATTCGCTCCAAATTTTTTATTTGATTTATGCTTTGGTCATAAGTAGTTCTTATTTGATTTTAGCCATTCTCTCAATATATGAAATGCGCCGATACATGATCAAAACCTCGTTTGTTGATTATCGGCAGATATTATCCTCCCCTCTTGCGCCATCCATTTCCATGGTAGCTCCGGCATACAATGAAGGACTCACGATCATTGACAATGTGAAATCTTTGCTTTCCATAGAATACAACAATTATGATGTGATCATAGTGAATGATGGCAGCAAAGATGATTCGATAGTTAAAATGATCGAGGCATTCGATTTGGAAATAACAGATTTTTATATTGATCGAAAACTATCATTCAACCCAGTAAAAGGGGTTTATAAATCCCGAAATCTCGCATTCAGAAAATTGATTGTAGTGGATAAGGAAAACGGTGGAAAAGCAGATGCATTGAATGCGGGGATCAGTATATCCAACAATGAACTTGTGGCATGTATTGATGTGGATTGTATTATCCAGCCAGACGCGCTTCTCAAAATGGTGAAACCATATCTGGAAAACCGTGAAGACATAGTGGCCATTGGTGGTGTAGTGAGAATCGCCAATTCGTGTGAAGTAGAAGATGGCAGACTTGTGAAAGTAAACCTACCGAAAAATCAGCTGGCCAGATTTCAGGTTTTGGAGTATATGAGAGCATTCCTGCTAGGGCGCATGGCTTGGAGCCGACTCAATGGCCTCATGTTGATTTCCGGAGCATTTGGAGTATTCAAAAGAGAGGTGGTAATGCAAGTTGGGGGATACAATAAAGCTACGGTAGGCGAAGATATGGAGCTCGTCGTGAGGATGAGGAGAAGGTTGATAGAAGCAGGAAAAAAAGCTGTTGTGATTTATGTGCCAGATCCTTTGTGCTGGACAGAAGCCCCTGCCGATCGTCACATATTGGGAAATCAGAGAAACAGATGGATGAGAGGAACCATGGAGGTACTCTGGGAACACAAAAAATTGTTTTTCAATAAAAAATACGGCTTGCTTGGATTATTGAGCTATCCCTATTGGTTTTTCTTCGAGTTTCTAGCGCCATGGGTAGAGCTCAGTGGCCTCATTTTTTTTACTTACCTCATCGCCACAGGTCTGGTTAATTGGGAGTTCACTTATTCACTCTTCATTTTTGTTTACTCCTATGCAGTTTTCATCTCGCTACTTTCGCTTGTCGTAGAGGAGATGTCCTTTTTCAAATACACCAGAAAAAGTGATTTTATTGAGATGGTGATTACTGCATTTTTGGAGCCTTTCTTTTTTCATCCGTGGGTTGTCTATTGGTCCATCAAAGGCAACTTTGATAAATGGAAAGGCAAAAAAAGCTGGGGAACAATGACCAGAAAAGGTTTTGTGGTAAGCAAATCGAAATCGTGATAAAGAAAATTCCGGCATTCAACTGATCTCGGAGGGAAACAACAGTTTTATTATCGGAAATCAATCACTTGCTACATTACTTTTCCTACTATTCAAAATTCGAAATTAAATTTGCAAACAATAAGGCCATTTGTAGCAGTTATATTGGTTATGACTTAATCCAATCATCTCCTATTTTAAAATCAGAATACATTGCTCTTGATATTCGAGAATATTGATAGATTTAAAAATCTAATATTTTAACATTCAAAAAAACTAACCTATGCCATTTCTAAAAATATCTTCGATCATTTGCGAGGTTCCCGAAGAATCTGACAAAGATGAGATTTACATCAAGTATGGTGAGAAGAAAATTTGGCCTCAGGATAAAAAATATCTGAAAATTGATTTTGACGAAACTATACCTATTGGATTGAAAATGAATATCAAAGGCCCGTGCATGATCAAGCTGGAACTTTGGGAATACGATGTGACTTCAAAAGATGATCATCTCGGCACTTTCCAACTGGATATTCAAAGTCTGGAATCAGGGAAATTTACTGATTTGCTCATCAGAGATGAAAAAGGCGCAAAAAGAGCCAGCTATTATCTCAACTGGATGATCATGGATTAATGCTCTTCCTACTCCGCAAAATCCGCAATCAAATGATCAGAGAGCATAAAGTCTGGAACTACATTCTTTATGCTGCAGGAGAAATCATACTGGTAGTAGTGGGAATTTTAATTGCGATCAGCATAGATGACTGGAGTGATGCGAACAAAAGAAAAGCCACTGAAAAAAAAATCTTAAAGGAGATCTCAACAAACCTTGATGGCGATTTTGAAGAAATTCAAGATGACATCAACGGGTACAATCAAATCATGAGATCTGACTCTGCATTGATTGCTCACATTTCTTCTTTGTTTTATTTCAATGACTTACTAGGCTCATACGCTTATGTTGCATTATCCATGAGCCCTCATTTCAACGCTAGCAATAGTGGTTACAAACTCCTGGAAAGCAAAGGAATCGATATCATTAGTAATGATTCGCTCCGAGCACATCTTTCTGATTTTTATGAGCGATCTATTCCATATTATTTGAAGTATGAACGAGAGCGGCTTAATGCCATGGAAAACATCTTCATCCCATTCACGATGAAGCATTTCTCCATTGGCGATTTCGATGGATTCCCACACAAGAAACTTATTCCTTTTAATTATGAAGAACTCCGAAAAAACAAAGAATGGCTATCACATTTACAAACCAGTTCTGACTTTGCTAGAATTATGCTAACAAAGTGTAAAAGGCTCGAACACGAAATCATTGAACTCAATCAACATATCAATGGTGAGCTAGATCAGCCTTTCCAAAACTAGAAAAATATGCTCCTCCTCCTTCGCAAAATCCGCAATCAAATGAACAGAGAGAATATGGCTAGAATGAAATCAATAACTGGACAATGAAACGCCTCCTCACCACCCTCTCCGAAAAATGGCCAGAATATCTCATAGAGGCCATTGTGATTATAGCCAGTATTTTGGGAGCTTATGCGCTGGATAACTGGAATGAAAATCGCACATCAAAATCGAAACAGAAAATTTACATAAAGCATATCCAATCAAATCTTCAGGACGATAAACTCCAGCTTGAACAACTCCTGGTGATTGCAACTGATATCAGAGATCGCACCGAAACCCTTATTGAAAATTACAAAACCGGGCAATTGGATATAGAACTAGCCACTGGTAGCGCTGGAATTATCGCACTCGAAAAGAATTTCAATGGAAACCGATCAGGGATAGATGCTTTACTTAATTCAGGACATCTTGATTTATTGCCCACTGAGTTGGGTTTGGGACTTCAACAGTATTACGAACTTTCTGAAAATATAATCAAGAGGGAGTCCATGTCTAATTCCTTCATAACTGATTTTTATGAGCCTCATTTTTTTGATAGTTATTCTGAATGTTTTACACAAATAGATGGGTATAACATTCGAGAAATATACCAGGGAGATAGCCGCCCAGCTTCATTAATCAATGCTGAAAAATTTCTTATGGATCGCAAACTCGAAGCGCATATAGTCATTCGTTATGTTCACTCAAAATTAGAAGTAGAACTTTATGAGAGCCAGATAAAAATGAGCGACTCCTTGCAAAATGTAATTCAAAACTACTTATTGAATCCATGAAGCGAATCCTCAAAACATTAAGAAAAAAATGGCCAGAATATGTAATTGAGGCAGTTGTTATTATCGCAAGTATTCTAGGGGCTTATGCTCTTGATAATTGGAATGAAGATCGTAAAGAGCGAGCCCTAGAACGAAAATATCTGAAAGCATTGTTGGTGGATTTGGATAGGGATCTAATTAGCCTTGAAAAATTGGAGAGCAGTCGACAACAAGCCAGTGAAGCTGCCTATAAGCTTTTATCATCTGAAGGTATTGCCCCAACTTATGAAGCCCTCAAAGAATTTAGCGAAGACTGGATACTTGCACACTTTTGGATTGAATTTGTCCCTAATGACAATACGTTCAAGGAGTTAGCAAATTCTGGTCAATTGTCTCTTTTTGAAAATGATTCTGTGAAAATAGGATTACTCAATATCGAATCATTGAATGACGAAATCATAACTGCACGCAACCATATGCGGAGGGAGTTTGATATATATCTATATGATGAATTGATTAAATATGAAGAATTGCCTTTACTTGACTTTCAGCATATGATCACAAAGAAAAAAATGGATCTTAAGTTTTTTACCTCAATAGATCATTCTAAACTGATTCAGGCTGTCTCACAATCAAATGAAATCATTAAAAACCCAACTATCCGCAATGGATGGAGACTTGCTATTCTCAATAGCGCCTTTATTATAGACTTGTACAGTCGCATGAGTCAAGAAATTAAAAACACGAAAAAACACATCAAAAAATCGCTCGATTCGTAATGAAACGCATCCTAACCACTCTTTCTCAAAAATGGCCAGAATACTTATTAGAGATACTTGTACTCATTATAGGTATTTATGGGGCTTTTACCGTGGATAACTGGAATGAAAGTAGAAAATCAATACAATTTGAATCCGATATACTGTCTCTGATTGATCAAAATATAAAAACAGACTCCTTATCTCTTGTAAATATTCTCATCGAAAATGAGCGAGCCATAGATGCAATAAACTACCTTTTGACCTCAGACACGTGGAAAATGTCTGATGATACCATATCCATAAGTCTGGGCGCAATTATGCATTTCGACAGGTTTCGACCTGCCATCAGCGCCTTTGAAGTGCTAAAATCTAATGGACTAAATAATATCTCAAACCCCCAACTAAGAGTGCAGATTAGCACTTACTATGATGATCAAGTTCATCACATGCTACAATCATTGTCTGATATTGAAAATTCATTTAATACGGATCTGTCACCAATGCTTAACAAGGATTTTGAAGATTTCAACTTCAAGGAATATGCAAGACCTTATGATCCTAAGGGATTTATAACAAACCGTGAATTCACCAGCTATCTTAGGATTTTCAGAAATAACAGACGTGGGGTTGATGAGCCAGCTAAGAAGGCATTGCTAAACATTTCTAATATTAGATCACTGATTGCATCTAAATACCCAGATTAATTAAACTCCTCCTCCAATCCATCTTTCAAAAAAAATGATGTAATATCACATAGACGGAGATTTGAACAAAATAAGGCTTTAATCTTCAATTAGTTAATAAAGCTTCTGACAATTGGGTAAAGTCTCTAAAAAACGGAAATAACATATTAGAAATTGAATTTTATATCAAGTAATATCTTGTCTCATCAAATGCATCTAATGAAATCCAAAACCCACAAGAAGTTGCATCTTTTAAGTTTACTCTTCCATTTCTAAAAAAGAATTCATAATTTCCTCTCATAAAAAAAGCCTAAACCTATTATGAAGAGAATCATCACCGCAATGTGCCTATTTGCAGGTATTTCTGCACTAGCGCAAAATCCAATCACCAGCATCAATTTCGAACTCTTTGGAGACCATATCATTATTCCTGTGAGTATCGACAATTCCAGACCTTTAGATTTCATTTTTGATACAGGATCTGGCCTTACAGTAATAGATAAAACAGTTGCAGTAGAGCTTGGACTTGGAAAAGAGATCAATCTCAATGAAACTAAAAATTCGATGGAGGTTTTCAAGCACAATGAAATCGAAATCAATGGCTTCCCAATGGAGAAAAACATCAAGGTGTATGCTACAAAACTAGAACATCTTGAAATCAGCCTGGGAAGAGACATTGATGGTATAGTGGGATACGACTTGATGCATCACCACACAATAAGGATTAATTACGCCAAAAAGACCATAGATATTTTCGAACATGGTAAAGGACCTAAATCTGGTGACGAAATATTATTTGATCTAAATATTTCTATCCCAACCATAAATGGTACTGTAGTATTGAATAACGATGAACCACATGATGGTACGTTTTTCGTAATGACCGGTGCTGGTACATCGCTCGATTTCAACTCACCATATGCCAAAACTTACGATGTGATTAATAAGACAGGAAAGCATTATTCATACTTGGTGAAGGGAATTGACGACAATGAAACACTTCACTATGAAGGTCATGTATTGTCTTTCTCATTTGGTCAGCAAAAAATTGAGGATATTCCAATTGGGATCAGCCAGGCGAGTAGTGGAATTCAAGCTCATCCCCATGTCGGAGGAATTATAGGAAACGAAATACTCAGCATGTTCGACATCACCATAGACGTACCGGGCAGAAGGCTATATCTTGAAAAGAACAATCATTTTGGTGAAGCTTTACCAGTAAATTGTAGTGGTATTGATCTCCAGTTTGCCCACGGTGAACCTAATCTTTTGATTCATCGCGTATTTGAAAACAGTCCGGCTTCAGAAGCCGGTATCAAAGTGGATGATCAGCTTATTGCAATTAATGATGAACCAGTTTCGGGTTTGGCTTTGCCAGATATCAAGAAAATGTTGAGACAAGATGGTGAAACGGTATCCCTTAAAATCAAGCAAGGAAGTGATATAAAAACAGTTTCCTTATCCTTGAGATCTTTACTAGACTAAGAGTCAAAAAATATGATATTATAAAGGATCAGATCAATTATCATCTGATCCTTTTTTTTATTCACCACATTCCGATTATTCAGAAATAAAATCTTTCACTTTCTCAATGGCTTTTTTGTTATTCGCAAACCGAATATTTTGAATAATATTTTGCTTTTCTCTGGTCGTAAGATGCCAACTTAATGACGCTCTCTCCAGCCTTCTCCTATCAACTGCTTTGGATTCTATCAAATAATCCACATCTATATTAGAGTAACTGTTGTATTCAATATCAATTACTTCCAGAGGTATTTGAAAATTGCGTCTCAAAGCTTCTACTTTCAGGTCGTTATTGATGTCCTGCATATTACCAAGATTGTTATAGACGCTTGCTATTGGATATGTGAGCCTATCAACTAGCGAAGGATTGGATTGAGGCTCGATCGGTGAAGACTTTCGTGTATCACGAATGGTGACTATACCAACTCCCGAAGTGTTTTCTGTTATCCATTTCTCAAAGACTGTAATAAAATGTACAGCATCAGAAACACCAAAATTATCCGCAATTCCTGCATCCATTATTTCGACTCTTGGTTCACTTGGCAGACTGATTGTGGGAGTTATATATGGAAAAGATGCTGACATCCTTAATGCTGATAAGAAATGCAAATCAGCGGCATCTTGAGCTTCAAATAACTGATTAAAATCCACCGCCCATACTTTTGGATTGTAGTCATCATTAATAGAATCCAGGCTTACGGTCAGATAGGATACCGGCAAATTTGAAATGTACAACTTTCTACCATCATTGGCGATCACCGGAGAAAGAAGCATCGTTGGAATTTCGGCATTCAATTCTGCCTTTTTATAATCTGACCATTTATCCTGAAAAACCCACTTTACATTTTTGCCTAAGTTTTCCTCGAAAACGTATCCCCTGTCCTTGCCGTGGATTTTCCCTGCAAACTCAACCTCACGTCCCCTGAAAAAGGCGTCGTTAACTAATAGGCTATAAATCACTGAATTAAGATTGTCCTTTCCAATGTTGATTAGTTGATCTTTGTTGTCGTGCATCTTATCAGCAGGCATTCGTGCGACATCACGAAAATATGCTGCCCCAATCATTCCTCCAGATGCTCCTGTTATCAAAAATGTACGGTTCATCAAGGTTCCATCTAAAGCATGATCCAGATTTTGCATGGCATTTAAAGTCCACAATGATGCTCTTTGCCCACCGCCACTTACGCACAGAAATATGATCTTTGGCTTTTCTTCTGATTGTTTTTGTTTCCATTTTTCCAGCACCGCTACACCCTTCTGATAATCAGATGCAATTCTGTTAGATTGTGATAATTCGGAAAGATTAGCAAGTGTATAGGCAGCTTTTTCACCATTATAATCCAAGCCACGCACTTCATAAATGCCTTTGAGCACTCCGGTTTTAATGAGCATATTCAACAACAAAAAAGCTCCGAATACAAATGAAAACCCCCATGCCTTCAACCAATAACTGATTGCACCAATCATCATGACTAAAATTGACATCATCATCAATGTGCTACCAGCTGCGGGAATCTGGAAAAACGTAAACTCCATAAAAGTACCAAGAACGACTACAAGAAAAATAATACCGATTTCGAGAATGACTGAATTCAGGTGATTTTGATCAAAAACCTTGAGTAAGGCTCGTTTATCATAAAAATCGTTTAATTCACGACACGATCTTCGCCGAAGTTTCAAATCATAATAAGTATGTACGGTGTATTTATTCCCCTTTACTTCCTTGTATCGACTCATGACCCGTTCTCTACTTAAACCGGATTTCTTCAGTCGTTTATCAACACTTCCTGTCAAAAATTTGAAAATGTCTTTATTAGTGAATTTGAAATAGATGTAGAAAAAAGCCATCGCTATAGTGATGCCAATTAACAAACCAGAAACATTAACAATCAATTGCAAAACCGTGGTAAACTCATTGTTCCATTGGAATCTTACGATCATGACGATATAAGTAACCAAAGTGATCAAGGGTAGAATACTATTGTTGACTGAAAATTTTGCGAAAGGCTGCTCCAATACTCCTATGAATTGAAACCGATAGCTATCCAAAATATAACTTGTGATTTGATAAGCCATGGTGAAGCAACCAAAGCACAATCCGACAATAAAAAAACTTGAAAACCCTACTTTGTTCATGTATTCCGGATCCAGAAATAAATAAGGAACGCCATAAATCTTCCCAATTCCACCTGTAAACAAGGCAATCACCAAAATCCACATAGCCACTAAAGAAGGATTTCTTTTGATCTGCACCAACAGCAATTGTATCGGGAACGCGTAAAAAAAACTATTTAATCTTTCGCCCATAGCGATTTAAAAATCTATAATCTTGTTATGATAATAATTTATATAATTTAGACGCAAACACAATCAGATGGATGTTGAAACAGAATTTATTACCGCAAAAGACGGACTTAAATTGCATGTGAAATCGTGGATCCCAGAAAATCCCGTCAAAATATTGTGTATTGTGCATGGTCATGGTGAGCATAGCGGAAGATATGCGCATGTAGCCGCTCATCTCAATCAACACAATATTGCTGTGTTTGCACTTGATTTGAGAGGACATGGGCTTTCTGCCGGAAAAAGAGGTCATTCTCCTTCCTATGAAATTCTCATGAGAGATATCGAAGAGCTGCTGAAACTGGCAAGGGAATCTTTCAACGACTTACCGATGTTTCTGATGGGTCATAGTATGGGTGGAAATCTGGTCGCCAACTTTATGATCGAAAATCAATCGAAAGAAATATCTGGCTATATTCTATCCTCTCCCTGGTTTAAACTTGCATTTGATCCTCCAAAAATTAAAATCAAGTTGGGAAAAATAATGACCAAAATTTTACCTTCTTATTCAGAGCATAATGGATTGGAAATCAAACATATCAGTAAGGATCCAGATGAAGTAAAAAAATATGCTGAAGATCCGCTGGTACATGGGATGATCTCGGCAGGCCTGTATGATGGGATTACAAGCGGTGCGGAAAGAGCTTTAACTAGCGCTGATAAAATCAAAACCAAAGGGCTTGTTTATCATGGATCTGCCGATCAGATTATAGATTATCATGCTACCGAATCATTCGCCAAATCCAACAAGCTCATGGAATGGCATTTACTCGAAGGTGTCTATCATGAACCACACAACGATATAGAAAAGGAATCTATATTAAATATGCTTTCAAGCTGGATTCTCAAAGTCAAATGATTTACAAATCTTGACTTCAAGATAAATCAAGCTGTTATTTCAGAGTGGAAATCCAGAGAAGATACCAAGTAGCGATTTAGGTTAGATTTTTTTTTACCAAAAAAGTAAATCTCCTTGCTCGGCGCATTAAAATTATCAAGCCTCAAATGAAAATAAAATGCATCGAGCTTATGAATAATTCCTCCATGAACATTTGGCTTCTTGTAGAGAAATCCACTTTTTCCGCTTAGTATGAAGTCTTTGGTGACACGATTTTGAATAAACAGTAGTACTCCTTCCTTTTGCTCAGACACTACTGCTCTGAAAACCAATTTACCTAAATCAGATTCGAATGAGATTTTAACCAAAATATTATTCAGCCTTTCAATTTTGATTTCTGTATCAAAAGTTTGATCAGATCCTGAATGGATTAGAGATCCTTTATAGCTTTCTGAGAAATATTTCGCGTAGTTCGATTCCATTTGTTGTGGCTAACAAATCAAACTTGCACAGTTTATATTTACCAAAAGAGTAATTAGGATGAGCCGGAATTTTTTACGGGTAAATGGGAAATTAGGCGATCGCCATTGGTAGCACAATTTCGAAGGTGGTGCCGTCAACTTGCTTATCGACCAATTTAATGTGACCCCCGAAATCCTTTATGATATTATACGAAATAGTCAGCCCCAATCCTGTGCCTTCACCAACTTCTTTGGTAGTGAAAAACGGTTCAAAAATTCGATTAACATTCTCTTCCAATATTCCTTCTCCATTATCACTTATTCTGATATGAATATTATCCGAATCAAAATATGATTTCACTCTAATCTTACCTTCAATCCTTATGGCCTGACAGGCATTTGTTAGAATATTAAGACAAACTTGTTTCAATTTTTGAGAGCTCCCCTTAATAAGAGGAACTACTCCCAGATCCGTGAAGAACTCAATTTTTTTACCAGATTGATACTTTACGAGATTGAGCGTGGATTCGATACATTCGTTGACATGTACAGGGCCCGTATCCTTTGTATTATTGTTTGCAGAGAATGTACTCAAATCGCGTATCAGCGACACAACTCTATTAGTACCTTCATCAATCCCATCTATTAGGTTGTCCATCTCCTGATAGATCTCAGTGAGATGAATCTGAATTTCCGCATGTTCATGATTACCAGAGTTAACGATGATTTTTTCAATCAATATTTTTAATTCGGCCAGATCACGCTTTATCACATTAACATTTCCTGCCACATAGTTGATCGGATTATTGATCTCATGAGCCAAGCCTGCAGTTAACAGACCAATTGAGGCCATTTTCTCAGATTCGATCAACATCATCTGGGTCGATTTCAAACTTTCAAGAGTTGCCAATAACTCATGATTGGCCATGGTGAGTTGTAGCTGAGTTTTTTTCAAATGGGTTACATCAACATGAATTCCCAAAATATGAGGTTCCTGATTAATAGAAATTTTTCTTTTTGTGAGATAAAGCCAGCGTTCGGAACCATCGGGCCAAGTCATCTTATAATCACTAAAGAATGGAATTCCGGTCTTTAATATCTCCAAATCCTCTTTAGTGAAATCCTGCACTTCTTTTTTATCTGGATGCATTAGGTCAATGTTTTTACCAATCACATCCGATATTTTCATATCGAATCCATCTGCAGCTAACTGATTTACCAACACATATTTTTGATGTGCATCCCTTACGAATATCAAGGCAGGAATCTGATCAATTACATTTTGAAAAAATTCCTTTTGATAAGTTAATTCCTTGGTTCGCTCCTCCACTAGCTTTTCAAGCTGATCACGATATTTATCCAGCTCCATTTCAGCTTTCACCATATCGGTCACTTCTTGGATGCTACTTGTTAAACCGATGATCTGACTATCTTGATCAAAAACAGGATTGAAAGTTTGTGTGAAATATTTGTCATCAAAGATAGTTGTGAGATTGAATCTTTCCCCATTCATTACACGCTTGAAGCTTAATAATAATCGCTCCTCTAAATCTTTGGGCAACAACGAAGGCATGTATTTACCGACCTTTACATCTGCACCAAAAACTTCTTTCATTTCCCTTTTATGGGTTGTATTGAATCCGGTGTACTGAAAATCCCTATCAACCGAATATATACTCGCAGGATTTGGACCTTCTATATGGGATGTAAGTCTTGCATCTGCTTGAGTTAATTCATCTTGAATTTTGCGTTGTTTTACATCATTCAATTTCCGTTGGGCAGAGTTATAGCTGATTAGAAAAAAAATTATTAAAGCCGAAATACCAGACATCAAAAGCAAATTTGATCGTACCGAAATAAAAGCCGCATTTATGTTATCCTTCGGAACTTTCAAAATCAAAGTCCATGGCTTATCCACAAAATCAAAATTGATTTTGGACATAAATAGCAAATTTTCATTCTCAGTGTCTTCCCAGATGTTGTCATCTGCAGAAACCGATTCATAACCATCAAAAATTGTAACCATATCCGTGTGTGAGCCAATTAGTTTAGGATCTGAATGAACCACGTATGTCCCATTTCCAGAAATTAAAAATCCCTCGGCGTTTTCTATTTTTGCAATTCTGCTTACCAATGACTGAATGGAATTGTTACTTATATCAACACCCGCCACTCCTACAAAACCTGAAGCATCAATAATAGGCAAAGAAATACTGATCAACATGATATCCTGAGTCCCGACAGGATACAAATAAGGTTCAATCAAATAATCCTGATGCGTCCTTTTTGGAAGTTGGTAATAATCAGACCCGTCATACAAGATGCAATTTTCCAGGATTACTGAATCACCTTCCCAATGCCAATATGGCACAAATCTACCTTCATCATTACTTCCTGGAGTATTAACAAAATCTTCATCACTACCATCAAATTCATTTGGCTCCCATACCATCCACAGGCCTAAAAAGTCGTGGTTACTTTCAACCCCTGATTTAAGGATTTGATTCGTCAAATATCTTGATTGAGCATTTTGGGATTTAAATTCTAACGCCAGGTTGCGAAGGTCAACAGCCTGGAGATATGCCCCTCTGATCAGACTTTGAATGTATTCCTGATGTACCTCCAGGTTTTCTCTAATTTCTGATTCTTCTTTCTCAATACTTGCATTCTGAAGCTTGACTGTGGTCAATATTGCAACTATCGCATACAACAATAGAACCAACGCTCCTATTAGTGATGTATATGGAAATTTATTAAACTTAGAAAGCATGTTTCAATTACTGGTACGACAATCTTTCGTCAAATACCAATTTACATAATGGATTCTAAAATGTATGCTTTTACTAAATCGAACTTTTCAATGTCTTTAGGATAAGATCAGCGATTATGGTGCGTGTTACTTTGGAATATTTCTGATTTACTTCTATCTCTATGCCCAAATATTTTTCAGGATTCAATTCTTGACGTAGATAAGTCGTGAAACCATCATCTGCACCATGATATGGCTGGTTATGGTAGATGCGAAAATCATTGGATATTGATTCCATAGCAACTTTCAATTGCTCACAATAGGCCAGCTCAAGTGGACGTTTATCATCAAACAAAAGACCAATCTCTACCTCTCGCGAAACACCTTCCCACACAGGCGTAAAAGTATGAACCGAAATATGAATTACCTGATGTCCGGTTTGTATTAAATCTTGTATTTGGTCAATCACCCGCGATCGATATGGATGATAATAAGAGTTTATCAAATATTGCTTCACGCTCTTATCAAGTGCCTTCGAATACTCAGAAAAGAGCTCAGCGTTGTGCAGCGAGCGGTTCGTTTCGATCAGTAATCTGGTATAATCATAGTGATTACAAGCCACACCCAACCCATCTGCAATCTGATTGGCCATCTCCAAAGCTCCTTTGTCCCAGCCTCGGTGTGATTCCAAAACTGAAGCTGCAGACCGAAATAAGTAGCTGAATGTATCAGGTACTTTATTTCCAGCATGTTCACACGATACTACAAACGCCTTTGGTATCAAGGTCTGAAAAGCTGATTTTGATTCAAGCAATCAGCTAATTTCTGATATACAGATTTCAGATTCTCTCTTGAGTAATCTCCATTCAATGCTTCCACTATCCGCTCAGAGAGCGTTCCATTTGAAGTCATTTGTATTAATGAATCCCGCCATGGATTCATTTCTTCAGGAAACTTCTCACATACAATTCCAATCAAATCCTGCCATATTTTACCTGCATTGACTGAATGCTCAAAACCCAATGCGTTCAAATATGCTGATTTTTCAACTAGTGCTTTTGATCCATCTTTCACAACTACATGGAAGATTTCCTGAAGTGCACTCGTTTCAAAAGATTTTTGCTTTTCAAATGAAACCAGCTGACCTTCTACCAATAGCTTTAAAAGCTGTACGATCAATGCGACTACTGACATATCTGCTTTTGGGCATTCCTGAAGATCAATGATGCGAATTTCTATTGCTCCTCGATCAAATCTTGCAATCGCGCCACGAGAATTCAGCCAGATTGGCTTCAATATGTTATCTGTATCAAAGGGAAGAATGGCTTCAGCAATCTTATCATAGATATACTTCTGATAGCCATGTTTGGAGTAAATCCTTTCGGGAATCACCTTACCCGTTAGTACTGGAATTTTGGATTGATTTCGTTCATAATAATACAATCTCCGATCATAATACCCCGTGAATTTTGCATTCAAAATGGGAGAGGATGCGGTCAAACCTGGTATCAGTGGAAGCAAAAATCTGATTGCCGTATGAAGCTTTGAGAACTCCTCATCATCATAAAAAGGCAAATTGATATGCGTACTTTGCAAATTTGACCAGCCGTGACCTTTACAGTTGAAGATACGGTCATAAGCCAAATAAACTTCATTGCTGTCGTGAGGCCAAAGTAGGGTCTCAGTGCTCGGATTCATCCATGGATGGGCGGCCGCGATGACATCAGCATTGCATTGTGAGATGATAAGCGATTATTTATATCTGCTATATTTTTTTGAAAGTTCTCAGCAAGAATATTTAAATCTGATTTTGGACCATTGGACTTTATTTCAATTACATGACTTACGAGCTCATTGCTCCATGCAATTTCTCCGTGCTCAACCTCGCCGGAAATTTCGCCGGATTCCTCAGTAAGAAGTACCTCAGTTATTGGTTTCACATTTAGTGTTTCCTTATCCACTATCATGTACTCCAACTCTACCCCGAATGCTTCAAACAGGTGTAGTCTTGATTTTTTTTCCATTATCAGAGAAGTCTATTCATAAATTCCTGCATGATATTCACATAGAGTTGCTGCTTCAGAAACTCGTCTTCAATACCATCATCGAGATTCGGATTGTCATTTACTTCGATAACATAAAACTTATCTCCTCGCTGTTTAATGTCTACTCCATACAATCCCTTACCAATCAACGAAGTAGCTTTTACAGCCAAATCCAAAAGCTTTTTCGGAGCTTTTTCCACAGGCAAAGTTTCAAATAATCCTTCATCTGGCTGACCTTCATCTTTCCATTTCACAATCTGCCAATGATCCTGCGCCATGAAATATTTACATACAAACAATGGTTTATTATTGATCACACCCACTCTCCAATCAAAATCTGTCGGAAAATATTCTTGTGCAATAACAAGATCTGAAGTCTGGAAGAAATCTTTCAGGACTTTCAGCAATTCCTCTTTGTTGCTGGCTTTTTTTACCCCTTTGGAAAATGCTCCATCTGGTTTTTTAAGGATAATTGGATATTCAAGTCCCTCAGTTTTGATGAGGTTAGCTTTGTCTTTTTTGATAATCCAATACTTTGGCGTAGGTACCTGATTTGCACTAAGAAGCTCACTCAAATACACCTTATTGGTACATCTGAGGATAGATTCTGGATCATCTATAACTATCAAACCTTCAGCTTCGGCCTTTTTTGCAAATTTGAAAGTGTAGTGATTCACATTTGTTGTCTCCCTTATGAAGAGCGCATCATATTGAATTAATTTGGCAAAATCATTCTTAGTAATCAGATCTACATTAAAACCTACTTTTTCCCCAGCCTTGATAAAGGATTGGATTGCCCTTTTGTCAGAAGGGGGAGTTTCCTCCTCTGGATTCACCAGTATTGCCAGATCAAATTTTTTGCGGCTAAAAGCTTTACTGGCTCTATTTTTTCCGCTGAGATAATCATCCAATGAACTCCTAAGTTGATTTTGCATTCCGTCAGGCAATTCATTTAAATTAAAAACTTTCAATTGGGTAAGTATCCACTTGTCCTTTTTTGTAAAAACAGCCTTAAGGATTGGGACCTGATATAAGTTAAAAAGTAATGTGGCTACTTTGCTCAAAGCAGGCAAATCTGGCTTTCCAAAGCATACATATAAGTCCACTTTGTCACCTGTTTGTTTTTTTAGTGATTGTTGAATCAATTCTTCAAAATCTTCTGCATCCTCCTTGATCATAGATGGAAAGCGGAATTCCAAAAGTGTAGCGATCTCTGGCATGATCTTGTGATTCCTGGCTTCCGCCAGCAAGGATACATAATATCCAGAGCTTTGATATTGATAGGATTTGCAAAGGTTTATGACCTTATATTTTCTGGTTCTTTGATAGATCTCAGAAGAAATATATTCTGATGGAGAAACCACATCGATTCCTTACACATGATTTTGCCAAAATTCTGGCTGATCAGTTACTATTAATTTTGGTGACATTTTTGGGTTGAATAATTAAAAGATTTGCATCATAAGTCACGATTCCTAACAGAATAGAGTGAATCAGTCGCTGAAGCGTGACTTTATAATGCCTTGTGGAACTTATAGGGTTTTTATCTAATGGATCAGCAATATGAGCAACTCCATGCTCCTGATCATATCCGTGAATCACCACAAAGTGACCAACAGGTGTACCTTGCACGTCATCATATTGATTGGTTTCACCTATTTCTCGTGGGCAATCATAAAGATATGTAGCACTTAATCCAGTCAGGATAGGCACATCCTGATTGAGAATACTTTTGATCAAACTTGTCTTCAGCTCTCCAAATTTTATCTTACCACCTAGCTCCAGAAATTTTATATACGCATCAGAAGCATTATGAAATTTTCTGGATGTTTTAAAAGTTTTTTGCTGAATCAACTTTGACCTTAAATCCACTTTGGTTTTAAACCACGTAGGATCAAACATCATCATGTTGTAGGTGTAGAGCGTGGCTTGATATCCTCTACTCAATGCATGGTTTCCCAGCATCACACCAAGGGTACCTCCAGACTTTAATGTTTTTACCTGACCGATTACATCTTGTAATGGCAATGGATCATCGTAATATTGATATACTGCCTGAAGGCAGGTTGGCCCACATGTTTCGTCGTTGGGCTGTGCGTGGATATCCAAACGCAGAGTTTTGGCATCCCTATTTTCGGGGTTATTCAATGTCTTAATCAGTCATCTATGTCCTTTTTGATAATCAATCTATTTCCTTGATTGTAGGTAAAATAATTCCAAATCCAATTTGAAAATACCAATAATTTTCTTCTAAATCCTATGATCGAAAACAGGTGAATAAACATCCAAATGAACCATCCGAAAAAGCCACCAATTGTCAAATTAAATGGCATATCTATTACTGCTTTATTGCGCCCAATAGTGGCCATTGTGCCTTTGTCAACATACTTAAATGGTTTCATAGGCTTGCCATCTTGCAGGCGAATGATATTCTCTGCTAGTAATTTTGCCTGCTGAATAGCAACAGGTGCCAACATTGGCAGACCTTTCGGATGTTTATCGTCAAACTGCAACGCCACGTCACCCACTGCATAGATGTATTTATGTCCATCTATTAAGTTATACTCATTCACCTTGATGCGCCCATTGATCACTGCATCTTCATTCAATCCCGGCACCAAATTACCCTGCACACCTGCAGCCCAAATCAAGCAATTGGTTCTGATTTCGGTACCATCACTCAGCACTGCTACATTGTCCTCATAGGACTTTAAGATTGTCTGAAGCTTTACGTCCACACCAAATTTCCGAAGATAACCAGCGGCCTTTTTTCCAGCTGCTTCTGACATAGCTCCCAAAACCTGCTTACCCCCCTCAACCAAAGTGATTTTCATTTTTTTGAAATCAAGCTCTGGATAATCCTTTGGCAAGACCTGATTCTTCAACTCCCCAATTGCACCTGCAAGCTCCACCCCTGTAGGTCCTGCACCCACGATCACAATATTCATGTGCATTTGCAACTCTTCATCATTATCTACCTGAAGTGCATCTTCAAAATTGTTGATCAATTTTGTTCTGAGTTCAATTGCATCTGTAATCTCGCGGAGATTATTTGCGTTTTTCTTGATCTGCTTATTACCAAAAAAATTCGTCCTGGATCCAGATGCCATGATCAGGATATCATAACTCAATGTGCCAATGTTTGTATGAATTACCTTTTCAGGAGCATCTATTGTTTTCACCTTCGCCATGCGAAAATGGAAATCTTTATTGTCGCGCAAAAATTGACGTAGCGGACTCGATATATCACCAGGACTTAAACCAGCTGTAGCTACCTGATACAACAAGGGAATGAAAGTGTGATAATTGTGCTTATCAATCAGCACAATCTGAATATTGCGCTTGTTTAGTTGGCGCACCAATTCAATACCAGCAAATCCTCCTCCTATAATCACAACTCTTGGCAAGTTTGTCTTTGGGATCCGCTGATTAATTCTATCTTTTTTAGGTGATTTTAAAGCTTCTATTTCCAAAACGCTATTTTTTAAGGTCTAAAAAGTCATTCAATCCATAAAGAAACAAATTGTTCGTATCCTTGCTTATTGACTCGCCTTAACAACGCAAAGTAATACGAGAAAAGATCGCCTTAGATCAAGTATTTTTGAATTATTTTTTTGGTATGGAAACAAATAAAAAACTGATCAATTCATGGTGCATGTATGATTGGGCAAACTCGGTTTACAATCTGGTAATAAACACCACTATATTCCCAATATATTACACAGCGGTTACGTTGAATCAAGATGGTAGCGACAAGGTGACATTTTTTGGACTTGAGGTAGTCAATTCGGTGTTATACAGCTATGCTATTGCATTTTCATATCTGCTTTCTGCTTTGATGTTACCCTTACTTTCAGGAATCGCCGATTATACTGGAGAAAAGAAAAAATACCTAAGAATATTTACAACTCTTGGATCTTTGGCTTGTATGGGCATGTTTTTCTTCACTTCAAATAATCTCGAGTGGGGAATCTTATGTGTAATTCTCGCCAGTGTTGGTTACAGTTCAGGCTTGGTATTTTATGATGCATATTTACCAGAAATCGCACCTTCCGATATGACTGACAGGATAAGTGCTAGAGGTTATTCCTTTGGATATGCAGGCAGTGCACTTCTATTGATCCTGAGTCTTGTGATTATATCAAATTTTGATGTATTAGGATTTGCAACTCAAGGTTATGCGACCAGAACGATCTTTTTGATTGTTGGTCTTTGGTGGATTGGTTTTGCTCAAATTCCTTTAAAATTTTTACCGTCGAACACTTTCAACAGAAAACCAAATGGAAAGATTCTGCTGAATGGATATTTGGAGTTGAAGAAAGTGTTTTTAGGCTTGAAGACACAACCAAATATAAAGAGATACCTGCTAGCCTTCTTTTTCTTTAATATGGGCGTTCAGACAATAATGCTTCTGGCCACATTGTTTGGATCAAAAGAATTAAAACTTGAATCTAGTCAATTGATACCTGTCTTGTTAATTATACAGTTTGTGGCCATTCTTGGAGCCACACTCTTTGCTCGACTTTCGGATAAAAAAGGCAATAAATTCTCACTCGGTACAATGATTCTCATCTGGATAGGTATCTGTCTCTTTGCTTATACAGTCACCACCATTAACCAATTCTACATTATTGCCGTTCTCGTCGGCTTGGTGATGGGTGGGATACAATCATTGGCAAGAGCCACATTTTCGAAATTGGTGCCAAGAGATACCATTGATCATGCTTCATATTTCTCATTCTATGATGTCACATTTCACATAAGTGTGGTTTTGGGAACATTTAGCTACGGTTTCATTGATCAACTGACCGGAAGCATGAGAAATAGCACGATTGTGCTTGCCTCTTATTTTGTGTTAGGGTTTATTTTTCTGATGATGGTAAAAATGCCTCAAACAAAAAATGCAAAAGCTTAACCTACCCACATTTGATTTAAGACTAAAGGAGGAAGAGGGTAATCAATACATATTTGATATTGTCCGTAAGAAATTCCTAGTGTTAACTCCTGAAGAATGGGTTCGGCAAAATTTCATTCACCTGCTCATCAATAATCTAGGTTATCCCAGATCTTTGATCAAAATGGAATTTCCACTTACCTATTTTAAATCCGGCAAAAGAAGTGACATTATCGTACTTAAACGAGACATGAATCCTTTTATATTGATTGAATGTAAAGCCTTCAATGTGAAATTAGATGAGCAGACATTGAAGCAGGCTTCTGTTTATAATAAAATACTGAACGCGGATTTTCTAGCAGTAACGAATGGAATGAAGCATTTTATTTGGGAATTTAAAGGTGAGAATTATCTTCCGTTGAAACAATTCCCACCCTATCCAAATGAATTATAAAAAATGTTCTACATCAGTATAATCTAGGCCGAACGCATCAGCTACGCTTTTATAGACAATCTCCCCTTCTATCACATTTAGACCTAATTTAAGATCTTTGTTGTCGATACAAGCTTTTTTCCAGCCTTTATTCGCCAATTGGATGGCATAAGGCAAGGTAGCATTGGTCAATGCCAATGTCGATGTGTAAGGAACAGCTCCTGGCATGTTTGCAACACAATAATGCACCACATCATCAATCACATAAGTTGGATTTTCGTGTGTAGTTGGCTTACAAGTTTCAATACATCCTCCCTGATCCACTGCAACATCTACGAGTACAGTACCCGGACGCATCTCTTTCAACATATCTCTTGTAATCAAGTGAGGCGCTTTGGCGCCAGGTATAAGCACCGCACCAATGATCAAATCATGTGTACCAATTAGTTCTCTGATATTGTATTCATTAGACATGAAAGTGTTGACATTGGCGGGCATCACATCATCTAAATATCTTAATCTTGGAAGGTTCACATCAAGTATGGTCACATTAGCTCCAAAGCCTGCAGCTATCTTGGCTGCATTTGTGCCAACAACCCCACCACCTAAAATCATAACTTTCGCAGGACGAACACCAGGTACTCCACCTAATAAAATGCCACGGCCTCCACTTGGTTTTTCCAAATATTTTGCTCCCTCCTGCACCGCCATTCTTCCAGCTACTTCAGACATTGGAACTAGTAAAGGCAAGGATCTATCCGCTTTCTCAACAGTCTCGTAAGCCAGGCAAGTTGCGCCTGATTTAATCATTGCTTTTGTGAGTGGTTCATATGAAGCAAAGTGGAAATAGGTAAATAACAATTGATCCTTTTTGATCAATCCATATTCGCTTTCAATTGGTTCTTTTACCTTGATGATCATCTCAGCAATATCATAAATCGCCTCAATCGTGTCCAGTATCTTGGCACCTGCGGTTATGTATTCTTCGTCAATAAATCCGCTCCCCACTCCAGCAGTTGATTGTACATAAACATCGTGACCATTCTTCTTCAATTCCTGAACTCCGGCAGGTGTTAAGGCTACACGATTCTCGTTATTCTTTATTTCCTTAGGTACTCCTATGATCATGATTCCTGTGTTTTGGGGTTAAATATTTCACAAAGATATATGCCTAAATACCTAAAAAAATGATGCCTATAAAATTCAATAGATGCTAAAAACACTTCTTTGTAAGGCAGTTGTTTTATTTTGTTTTGTTCATTCTTTTCAAAATATTCTTTTTTAAAAAACCTTCTCTATCTTCCTGAAAACCAATTAAATGGAGATGTGAAAATCAAAATGTCTTTGAAATGCGTATATTCGCAAAGCAATTAATCCAACACATCAAGGCTAACAACTATCTAAATGCGTTCAGCGAAGACTAAAGATCAGGCTCTTTTAAAAACAAGTGAAATCCTCTCGGATTATTCCCTTGCTGTAGAAAGTCGCGAAATGAGTCTTATCGGCCGTAAAGAAGTCTTCATGGGTAAGGCCAAGTTCGGGATATTTGGTGATGGTAAGGAAATGGCACAAATCGCCATGGCACGAGCTTTTAAAAACGGAGATTTTAGATCAGGATATTACAGGGATCAAACTTTTATGATGGCAATTGGGCAGCTGACCGGAGAACAATTTTTTGCTCAACTCTATGCCCATACCAATGTAGAAAAAGAACCTGCTTCTGCCGGCAGAATGATGAATGGCCATTTCGGCACAAGATCACTCAATGAGAAAGGTGATTGGAAAACGCTGACCGATATGAAGAATTCCAGTTCTGACGTATCCTGCACGGCGGCTCAGATTCCACGTTTAGTTGGCTTGGCTTATGCTTCAAAACTTTATCGTAATAATCAGGCATTGAATGATCTGAAAGATTTTTCAATAAATGGAAATGAAGTCGCATTTGGCACAATTGGTAACGCTTCCACTTCAGAAGGTCATTTCTTTGAAGCCATCAATGCTGCTGGTGTGCTACAAATTCCGATGCTTTTGTCTGTTTGGGACGATGGATATGGCATCTCGGTTCCCAATAAATATCACACTACCAAAGAAAGCATCTCAGAAGCGCTACAGGGTTTCAAGCGAACCTCTGAAAAAAGGGGAATTGAAATTTTCAAAGTAAAAGGATGGGATTACCCAGCTCTACTAGAAACATATAAATTGGCAGCTGCTTTGAGCAGAACTGAACATGTTCCTTGTTTGGTTCATGTCGAAGAAATGACACAACCTCAAGGGCATTCAACTTCTGGTTCGCACGAAAGATACAAGCCAAAAGAAAGACTCCTCTGGGAAAAAGAATTTGATTGTATCAAAAAAACCAGGGAATGGATTTTAACCAATGAACTAGCTACAGTGAATGAGTTAGAACTTTTGGAGAAAGAAGCCAAAACCAAAGCCAAAAAGGCACGAGAATCTGCTTGGAAAGCATATTCAGAAAGCATCAAACAAGATCTCAACGAAGCATTAGAGTTGTTATCGCGTGTTGCATTGGTTTTTGAAAATAAAAGAGAACTTACAGTAATTAAAAACGAGCTAAAAAGTGTTCTCACACCAGCAAAGGCAGATATTATGCGTGCTACACGCAAAAGTCTTCGCCTGTTAAGAAATGAATCTGGTCCGGATAAGGAAAATCTCATCCAATGGATCAATAGGATTCAGGAAAAATATTCTGAAGAATACAATTCAATGCTCATCACAGAAGGTGAGCACAGTCCGTTAAATGTTTCGGAGGTAAAACCAGAATACAACGAAAACTCCAAATTAGTAGATGGGCGTGAAATCGTGCAAGCTTGCTTCGACTCGCTATTCGAACGTGACCCAAGGGTTTTTGCTATTGGTGAGGATGTAGGCAAAATTGGAGATGTAAATCAGGGTTTTGCAGGATTGCAGGAAAAATTTGGTGAAATCCGAATTACGGATACAGGAATACGAGAATCCACAATCATCGGACAGGGTATTGGAGCAGCTTTGCGTGGCTTAAGACCCATTACAGAAATCCAATATCTTGATTATTTGATTTACACCATCCAAACACTTTCTGATGATTTGGCATGCCTGCATTATAGAATGAAAGGAGGACAAGTTGCGCCATTAATCATTCGAACTAGAGGACATAGATTGGAAGGTGTTTGGCACAGTGGATCACCTATGAGCATGATCTTAGGTACCCTTCGTGGAGTACATTTGTTGGTGCCGAGGAATCTGACTCAGGCTGCCGGATTTTATAACACCATAATGAAGGGAAATGATCCCGCGTTGATCATCGAACCATTAAATGCATATAGGCTCAAAGAAAAAATGCCTGAGAACATTGGTGAGATATGTGTTCCCCTTGGATCTCCGGATATTTTACGTCAAGGCGAAGATATTACGCTTGTGACTTACGGGTCTATGTGTAGAATAGTCATGGAAGCGGCACAGCAACTTAGTGAAGTTGGAATTTCTTGTGAGGTTATTGACGTACAGACACTCATGCCTTTTGATCTTCCCCGAACAATACTTGAATCACTAAAGAAGACAAATAGAATTGCATTCCTTGATGAAGACGTTCCGGGAGGAGCTTCTGCTTATATGATGCAAAATGTATTGGAGAGAGATGGCGGATATCAATACCTCGATTCCAAGCCAATCACCATCACAAGTCAGGAGCATCGGCCAGCATACGGAACAGATGGGGACTATTTCTCAAAGCCAAATATTGAAGACGTATTTGAGAAGGTTTACTCAATATTCACCGAAGTGAACCCTGAACACTACAAAAAACTTTATTGATTTTATTTAGCAATATCTCCTAACAAAAAATCTGGAGTATCCACAATATTGCTTTGATTTAGTTGCCTATCGTAAATGTAAAATTGCAACTTAAAGGTATCTGATGCCAAAAAAGGAACAATTCCATTTGAGAGGTAAGTATAGGTGATGTTGCCCACCGTAGGTTCTCCAAATTTATCGTAATCAAATATGGGGATTCTCAAATTTTCAACAACTTCATTACAATCAGTGATACCAAATTCCTGAGCTATGCTGGTTTCATAATATGAGCCATTTCTCTTTTTGAAAAATTTCAAATACATATTACTATGGTATTCATTTCTGAACACGTAAAAGGTATCTGGTAAATCCTTTTCAAAATAATAATCATAACAGTTAAAAGCTGGTCGGTTATCCGTTTCACTAAACAAATATCCATATCCACGCTCATCAACAGCATAAAAAGGAGGTTTAGATACAGTATCAGAAAGAGTTACATTTTCATAATTCGCAATGGCACTATCATAATAAATAATGTAGAAAAATGGATGATAGGGACTATAAGTCTCATCATCTTGCAAACCTATGTCACCATCTCCATCTTCAAAATCAAAAGTAAGTTTTAGAGAATCAGCACCATTGTCGACATCTACGAATTCAAGTCTTTTAAATTTGATTTTTGGAATTTCAGATATTTCATCAGGCTCAAGACAGCTTGTCATAAGTGCCAATGAAATTAGAAATACTGATATTTGCGAAGTGAATTTTTTCATTTTACCTATTACAAAAGTATTACTCTTTTCCCTTATCTGGGTATATAACAATGTTGGACATTAAAAATTTCAAAAAATTACTTTTTTCACTCAATCCATCGGATTTTGATCAGCAGTGTCTTGAAGTTTTTGAATATCAATGGTCATTCAATGAGCTATACCAAAATTTTTGCTCTCGGTTGGGAAGGACACCTGCAAATGTCAAAAAGTTGTCAGATATACCTTTTCTTCCTATTGGTTTTTTCAAATCATACGTCATCAAAACTGGATTTTGGAGTGAAGAGAAAATATATCAGAGCAGTGGCACAACAATTGGCACGAGAAGCAAGCATTATGTCAGATCTAACAATGACTATCTTGATTTGGCAAAAAAATCATTTGAAGATATTTATGGGCCCTTAGAAGATTATCAACTTTATGCTCTTTTACCATCCTATTTGGAACAGGGAGACTCTTCATTGATCAGTATGGTTGATCATTTCATGAAATACACGAAACCAGCCAGTAGCTATTTTTTAAAGAATCATGAAGATTTATTTAAAGCATTGAATGCACTTCCTGATGAAAAAATCTGTCTTTTCGGGGTAACATATGCGTTACTAGATTTTGCTGACAAGTATGACATAAACTTGAAAAATGTGATGGTGATGGAAACTGGCGGCATGAAAGGAAGACGAAATGAAATCATAAGAGCAGATTTACATGAATATCTCCTTAAAAAATTAAAACCAGCAAGTATTCACTCTGAATATGGAATGACTGAATTGACATCACAGGCGTATTCCAACGGGGAGCTATTTACTTTCCCTACTTGGGCCCAAGTCATGATAAGAGATATAAATGATCCATTTTCGTATTTAAACGTGGGTGAAACAGGCGGCATCAATATAATTGACCTTGGAAATATTCATTCTTGCGCATTTATTGAAACCATGGATCTAGGTAAAAAGCATCAAAATGAACAATTTGAAGTATTAGGAAGATATGATAATTCAGACATCAGAGGCTGTAACCTGATGGTATCCTAGCAATAATTTGGAATTTTAACGGCCTTTTTTTTGTATAGATAGAAAACAAATCATATTTTTGAGAGAGGTAATAGGTAAGAATATAGTCTTATCATAAACACACCGCACATGAAACTAAAAATAATAATCGTTGCTTTGGTAGTTGTTGGGCTTTCAGCTTGTACTCAAAAAACTTGTCCAACATACGCGAAATCTGACGTAAATAGCCCTACAAATACGATAGAGAAGGTTTAACTACCTTTTTATATCTCCACATACTTCTCAACATCCTGCACTGAAATCTCATTTTCAGACATGATTACGAGTCTTTCCACGATATTTCTAAGCTCTCTTATATTTCCTGACCATTTGTAGGAAGAGAGTTGTTTTATTGCATCCTTACCTATTTTCTTCTTAGCTGTACCGTATTCTCCTGCTATTTGATTAAGAAAATGATCTACCAACATAGGTATGTCGCTAGATCTATCCCTAAGAGATGGCACGTGAATAATCATCACACTCAGTCTGTGATAAAGATCTTCCCTGAAGGTACCTTTCTCGATTTCACTCTTTAAATCTTTATTAGTTGCTGCAAGCACTCTTACATCAACTTTTATTGATTTCTCTCCACCAACTCTAGTAATGTTGTGCTCTTGTAGTGCCCGCAACACTTTTGCTTGCGCGGACAAACTCATATCCCCAATCTCATCCAAAAAAAGTGTACCTCCAGAAGCTTGCTCAAATTTTCCGAGTCGTTGTTTATGTGCAGAGGTGAATGAGCCCTTCTCATGTCCGAAAAGTTCACTTTCGATTAATTCCGAAGGAATTGCAGCGCAGTTGACTTCAACAAGCTCTGAGCCACTTCTGTTGCTTTTCTCATGAAGCCATCTAGCTACCAATTCCTTGCCTGTCCCATTTTCTCCAGTAATCAATACTCTGGCATCAGTTGGAGCCACCTTCTCAATAGTAGATTTGATATCAAGTATAGCTGCAGATTCTCCGATGATGTCATAAGCCTTATTAACCTTCTTCTTAAGCCTTTTTGTTTCAGTTTGAAGATTACTCTTATCGAGAGCATTTTTCACTGTGAGAAGCAACCGATTGAGGTCTGGTGGCTTTTGAATAAAATCATAGGCACCTTTTTTCGTGGCATCTACAGCCGTTTCAATCGTTCCATGAGCTGAAATCATGATAAACTGTGCCTCAATCTCTTTTTCTAAAGACTTTTCAAGCAACTCAATACCATCTAGCTTCGGCATTTGAATATCACAAAGAACCACATCGATCCCACCTTTAAGCAAAATCTCTAAAGCTGCCTCGCCATCGCCAGCCTCACTGATTCGGTATTTTTCGTATTCTAAAATCTCCTTTAGAGTTTCCCGAATACTTTTTTCGTCATCTACAATTAGAATATGTGCCATTGGATTTAAAAAAGAAAAAAACAAGCCTATAAGCCGGGTTCTGTTTCACCGAAGTGAATCCTATCATTTATCTGGGACAACCATCACTGGTTGCCTCTATCAACCCACCCATTCTGTAATACGGACGAGCAGTCCTGTACAGAACCTATTTGGTCTTTCAGCGCGTAAGGTTTACCTAGACGCCTGATATCACTACCAGACCGGTGGGCTCTTACCCCACCTTTTCACCCTTACCATACCGAAGCATGGCGGTATATCTCTGTGGCACTGTCTCCCCCATAAGAATCTTATAAAGACTTCCCGTTAGGAAGTACGCTGCTCTATGCTGCCCGGACTTTCCTCCGTGAAAAATATGCACGGCGATAGGACGGCTTGTTTTGTAAAACTATTAATTTAAAAATTATCCTTTCCGGTAATTTTGAACTCCCAATCATCAGAAGTATTTGCTACCTCCAGAATCATTTCCTTCATGATAGCCTCACTGACACTATCATAAAAAAATGAAGCTTCTGCTTTGAGCAAATCATCATCAACAATAAAGCGAGTGTGCACAAACTCAGCACTTCCTTCCAAAACTGACTGATAGTCAATTGTCTCAGTGACATAACAAATCTTAGAAGTGATCTTTACAACCTCTTTGTTGAATTTCGGATGATCAATTATTCGTGCAATAACCGTTTGAAATCGGTCGTCTTTTAATGGCACAATAAATACAGAATGCTTTGGATCGTATTCAGTAAATTGTGCGTTGATCTCATTTGCCAATTTTTGGCTTAGTTGTGAAAAGTCCATTTTTGTAAGTTATTCGGGAAAAATACTAAAAAAAAATCAGCTGACAGCCTCTTTATAGGTATTTATAGCTCGAACTCTTGCCTCTTTGTGAGACACGATAGCCATAGGGTAATCTAGAGTATCAATTTCCGGCACCCAATGACGGATATAGGTCATCTTTGGATCAAATTTTTCCTGCTGGTTATATGGATTAAAAACCCTAAAATAAGGTTGCGCGTCTGTGCCAGTGCCTGCAGCCCATTGCCAACCTCCATTGTTACTTGCGAGTTCAAAATCAAGCAATTTACTCGCAAAATAAGCCTCTCCCCATCGCCAATCAATCAATAGATGTTTAGTTAGAAAACTAGCTGTAATCATCCTTACCCTATTATGCATAAACCCAGTAGCGTTGAGTTCTCTCATTCCAGCATCTACTATTGGATAGCCTGTTTTTCCTTCGCACCATTTTTGAAAATGCTCTTCATCATTGATCCATGGAATCTTATCATACTGCGGTTTGAATGCATTCTTAACTACATGAGGGAAATGAGATAGAATCATCATATAAAATTCTCTCCAGATCAATTCGCTTAGCCAAGTGTCTGATGAATTTACCGCCACTGCAACAGCCTCCCTGATACTAACCGTGCCAAATCTAAAATGAATCCCTAATCTACTGGTGCCTTTTATAGCTGGAAAATCTCGGTCTTGATTATAGTTTGTAATTATTTTTTTATCAAAAGATGCCTCTGGTAATGGAATCGAAGTTCTTTTAAAACCTATAAAATCTAAACTCAATATTTCAGGGTAATTGGTTTTGTGAATTTTATCAAGATGATTTTCTGATGGAAAATTTTGAAGCTTGTTAAGTTTTAGTTTCTCCAGCCAGCGCCGCTTGTATGGCGTAAAAACTTTGTATGGAGCCTGCTGGTCATTAAGAATCTCGGATTTCTCAAAAATCACATTATCCTTGAATGAGTAAAAGCCAATATTTAAGTCTTTTAGTAAAGATTCAACCGCATTATCTCGCTCTAAAGCATAAGGTTCATAATCCCTATTGGTAAATACACTGTTGATTTGAAATTGCTCCGTAACTTTTTTGAAGACATTGATTGGCTGATCGAAAAAGCTATAAATCCCACCACCGAACTCATGAAGCTTATCATTTAAATGAGTCAGTTGATTGTGGATAAAAGTTATTCTGGCATCCTGTGGATCTTCAAGTCGATCCAAAATATTTTTATCAAAAATAAATATCGGCAACACAGGTAATCCATCGGTCAATGAATAATACAACGCTGAATTATCCTCAAGCCTTAAATCTCTTCTAAACCAGAAAACATTAATTTTTTGCATATTCAAGAAACCTAGAAATCTATCTTATGTTCATTTTAAAATATATTAATTGACCGGGTTATTAGCAGCTGCATTTTCACGATCTCTTATAGCTTTCTCACGGGCTTTTGGCACTAACTCTTTAAAATCATCAAAAGATTTGATCAACTGAAGACTCACACCTGTTTCTCTTTGTTGAGTTCCGGCTACCTGATCAGCCTGGCTAAAGGCCTTGATACGCAATCTCCCATCCGAAGTGAGTAAATATCTAACGGTCCAGTCACCAATAAATGATGAACCATCCTCAGGGTTGGTTGTTGTTTGATTGAAGCCACCACCACCAGAAACTTGCAATCTCCCATCCAGAAATGTATATGATAAACGAAGCTGCAAAGTATTAAAAGCATTTTGATCCAGACCAGCCAAATCCAAATCAACTTCAAGGTTTTCATTGAACTGACTTGCGTAATAGGATAATTGGTTGGTTAAAAACTCACTGATACTTGAGAAATCACCCGATCCCATGGCAATACCACCAGTTGGTGAAAATTTCCTAAGCATTAGCAAACTAAATACCTGCCGTTTTAAATCTTGCTCATCATCATTGATCCTTTTGATATCTGCCAAATCATCCTGTGAGGCTAGTGATTGGGTGTCTTCTATTTGTATTTGAAATCCGATATTGGGAGAAAGCATTTCGCCAGACAATGATAATATTACTAAAATCGGGATTCTGGTAGGGGCTCCATCAATGGTAGTTTGTCTGTAATCAGAAAGTGATGCCAATTGTCTATAAACTGCGTTCAACTTCAGAACTCCTTTGTATGGATCACCATACCAGGTAATTGTGCCGCCAGGCTGAATAGTAAATTCTTTACTCATAACAGTTCTTCCCATTATGCTAGAAGTGAAATTATAGGCTCCCTCAGTGATGGCCACTTCTCCAAATAATTCGAATTCACCATTCGTATCTAACACCAAATTTAAATTGCCGGCTGCCGACCCTCTGATAATATCTCCAGCTCTTAAATCAAAAATCAATTCGATATAGGCATCAGATGTGAGTTCCATGTCAAAATTGAGACGAACTCCTGTGATTGCATTTTTAACCACTTCATCAATATTGAAGGCACGTGTAGTATCACTAAGATCAACAAAAGAAATGTAATCTTTCTGCTCCACTGTATTGTCATCCTGAAGAGGTATGTAAATTTTGGTTCCCTTTTCTGACTTTACATTTGCATTAACAATTAAATCGTCTGTAGATCCAAGAATATCAATAGATCCTGAAGCATTAGCCGTCCCATAATAAAGCTCTTCACTGGAGGCCGTTGTATTTAAAAATTGAAATTTTTTTGTTGAAATATTGATTTCGGGCCTGATATTTCGGAAACTCTCATGATAAATCTTACCACTAACTGAAGCAGAATTAAGATCACGATCTGTCAATGAAAAATTTTTGAACCCAATAGCTTCGTTATCAAATGCCACATCACCCTCAAACAAATATGTAACCCCCAGATAATCATATTTCAAGCGACCATCAGTTAACGTGCTCATTCCATTCAGAATTGGATAGGTGAGATTTCCAGAAATCAGAATTTGACCATTAGCAAATCCTTCTAGATTTGATACCATTCCCTCAAACAAAGGTGCAAGTAATCTTAAATCTGCTTTGTCGAAATTTAGTTCTAAATCAAGTTGATTTTCATCAATATTTGGAGAATAATAACCGCTCAAATCAATGGTATTAATTGATTCTCTTACGATATCAAAATTTACGATTAACCTTTGATTGGCATTTTCCCAAGCAGTAGTTCCGTCCAAATCTCCAACCAAAAACCCATCAACATAAAGATCTGAAACCTTCATGTCACTCAAAAAATGATAGCTTGAATTAATATCTTCCTTGTCGGCATCAAAATTACCGTTTAGAATTCCGCCGATTTTCACTGGGGCTATTGTGTTAAGATTACCAAGCTCGAAATTTTCGAAATTCATTTGTAAATGCGTCTGTACTGAATCAGCATAATTTCCGCTTATTAATATTCGCTGGTTATCATGTGTAAAATCAAGGCTTTGCACCAACAATTGTTCACCATCATAAATCATAGCATTCTCCTTATTAAAGAACCATCGATCACCCAGGATCTTGATATTCGATGGGAGAAATTTGAAAACCAATTTATGATCGAAAAATTCCAATTCGGAATTTATCGAAGCTTGGGAGTTGGTTTCAGGTTGATCCACATTGAAATTTGCACTTAATTTTTTATCCTGCCAGATTGCCTCCAAATTGAGATTTGAACTCGAAGGAATTTTTGGCCAATCCTGTTTCTCAGAATAAAGGTTAGCAATTGCCATTATTCCAAGGGAATCCAAATCCTTTATAATGTTGATGTCAAAAGCATTATTTGAAAATGCAAGTCCATGATAATTCAATGAATCTACTGAAGCAAAAACTGATAGCATGGCATTCTTTCGCTGATAATAAGTTCCTTCAATCAATCCATCTTCGGAAATAAAAATCTCTTCATTCATAAAGTCAAAATACCTAGATACATCACCGTAATTGATCTCAAAATCTAGCTGATATGGATCAAAATCATTTTGTGCAAAAATTAAACTGTCGCTATTATCCACCTGAAAATAACCAGCAAGCTCATTTGCTATAATTTTCATATCCCGAATAACCTGACTGTAATAGAAATTACCTTCAATTTTGCCAGAGACATCTGGAACCTCAAAAAGTATAGTCCGTCTGGTTCCTATGTTTTCTGTTGAAAATTGAATTGTATCGACACGCAGATTTCGGTTTCTATAAGACAGATTAAGGTTGGAAATATTTGCATGTGAATTAAGACTATCAATGTTTAAACCCAATAAATCAAAATTTATATTTGTGTTTAGCACAAGAGATTCATCCATTAGACCGAGTGCCTGAAAATCAATTTTATCTATTTCAGCTTGTATCTTGAGTTTCTCGGGAACAGCCTTAAAATCGAGACTTCCAAGAGATTTGAGTTTGACATTTGGATCATCAATCTTTAACTCGCCATCAAAATACTTTGAAGCAAATTTCCCTTTTGCCTTAATGGATTTAAAGTTGTAACCATAAATCTCCGAATTAGTCAACTGTGCCTCTGTATAAAAATTCGCATTATCAATTGTCAATCCAGACCCCTTGATGAATCCATTGAAATTGATATTCTGAATCCATTCCCGCTGATCGAGAAAGGCTCCTGCATTGAAATTAGAAATTTTTAATCTTCCTGAATATTTAGCTGTTTCCCATCCCCTTGGAAACTTGAGATTCAAATCAGAAATTAGGCTGCCCCGTTTGGTAGAAATATTGGCTTTTGCTACAAAGTCAGTTGGAAATCCTGAAAATTGACCAGACATTTTTAATATCCCCAAATCAAGAAAGCTTTGTGGAAGGTCATCAATAACTCCTATTAAATCTGTTGGTCTTAGCTGCCCACTATTCAAATCAAGATTGATAAAGGTCTCATCAATATTTGGCAAACCAAAGAGATCCATTTCACCTGTCAGATAACTATTCTTGCTCAACCAAAATTTCATCTTTCTGATAGATAATCCTCCAATTTTTCCCTTTATATCACCTGTGATTGTGATTGGCTTAAAATGATCAGACAAATCGGCGAAGAACTTAATATCATCAGGATGCACATAACTTCCTTCTAAATTGAGGTCTAGGGAAACACTGTCCATAAATGTTGAAAAATCATTTAAGCCTGTAAATTCAAGACCTATACTCTTTTTGATATGGGATTGGGACAGAATAATATCCAGATCATCGAGTAAGATTCGCCTATTCGATAATTCAAATTTTGACTCTAAATCCTGAATAGTGAACCCTGAAATTTTATCAGTTCCAGAAAATTTCTCAATGGTTACCGAGATAGTATCACCTACAAGACTAAAGTCCTGCATTTCACCTTTGGGGATTTCAAATTCAAAATGGGCAAAGTCTAATTTCCCAGCGTCTGCGGTAGTACTTTGGTCATTTTTATAAGAGAAATTAAAATCATTTAGCAGGATTTGATCCAAAATTAGCTGTCCGCTCTTCCCTTTGGTCGATGATGTTTTATTCGATTTAATTGATTTCAATGATTCAATAAACACCACCAAATTGATACTTAGTGAATCGTCGTATTTCCTAAGATTTAATTCCGCATTTTCAAGAGATATTTTATTCAGATTGATTGTATTTCCTGATATCAAGTCAAATAAATCATAGTCCAATTGAAGATGCTTTGCTTTTAAAAGAACATTTTGATTATAATCCAATACTTCAAGATCGTCAATTTTAAGCAAGTCAAACCATGCGATTTTTATATAACCAATAGTCGTTTTTTGCTCTGTGTTCTGGTTGATCCGAGTAAGAATATTTTGAGTTACGTAATTTTGAAAAAGTGCCGTTTGCAGCAGCAAAATCAACCCCGTTATCACCAGAAATAAGGACACCAATATCCATAAGATAGCTTTTCTGAAGATGGTTAGTATCGTTCCTATTGTTAACTTGCCCTCCAAATGCTGTGAAATTTAGGAAGTAATGAGTGAAATAATTCTGGGTATTGAGTCATCTTGTGATGAGACTGCCGCTGCGATATGCAAAGATGGAGAAATAATAAGTAATAATATTGCTACTCAATCCATTCATGAAAAGTTTGGTGGAGTAGTGCCTGAATTAGCTTCCAGAGCTCATCAAAAAAACATCATTCCCATCCTCAACGAATGTCTGAGCGAAAACGATATTTCGATTAGCGATATTAATGCAATTGCCTACACTCAAGGACCTGGACTCCTTGGGGCCTTGTTAGTTGGTAGTTCATTTGCTAAAGGATTGGCCGCAGCACTTGACGTGCCTGTTATTCCTGTTAATCATATGCAAGCTCATGTGCTCGCTCATTTTATTGATAACCCAAAGCCGACATTCCCATTTTTATGTCTAACCATAAGCGGTGGTCATACTCAAATAGTGAAAGTTTCAAGTTATCACGAAATGCAAGTCATCGGCACAACGATAGATGATGCCGTGGGTGAAGCATTTGACAAGTGTGCAAAGCTTATGGATCTCGGCTATCCTGGAGGTCCTAAAGTAGATCAACTAGCCAAAATTGGCGATCCTGATAAGTTTACATTCCCTCTTAGCAATATTCCTGAGCTAGATTATTCATTTTCAGGCATTAAAACTGCCTTTTTATATTTCATCAGGGATCAATCCCGAAATAACACAGATTTTTTGAAGGAAAACTTAAATGATCTTGCCGCAAGTCTTCAAAAAACTTTGATTGACATGCTTTTTATTAAATTAAAAAAAGCAGCTAAACTGACTAAAATTAATCAGATAGCAATAGCAGGAGGCGTTTCGGCCAATTCAGGAATTCGATCCAGATTATCTGATGAAGCTGAAAAAATGAACTGGAAAGTATTCATTCCAAAGTTTGAATATTGTACAGACAATGCTGCCATGATTGCCATGACAGGGTATTTTAAGTTCAAAGATCAAATATTCGGAGATTTAAAAGACAGTCCATTACCAAGAATGGCGTTTTAATCTGACATCATTTAAGTTATGAATAGTTCTTGGTAATTTTAAGTTAAGCTATTAAACCATGAGTACATCCAGATTTTCAAATAACATCCAAATCAAAAATCGCAAAGCTTCGTATGAATTTGCATTCATTGAAAAATTTGAAGCTGGGATGGTTCTAAAAGGCTCGGAAATCAAATCTATCCGAGAAGGAAAAGCGAGCATCACTGAAGCTTACTGCTTTGTTGGTAAGGATGAGTTATTCATAAAAGGGATGAATATTTCACCATATTCTGAAAGTTCGTTCAATGTGCCTGATCCGGTGCGAGAAAGAAAATTGCTACTTAAAAAACGAGAAATTGAAAAACTAAGAGCGAAGACCGAAGAAAAGGGTCTTACGATAGTGCCAGTTCGGATATTTATCAACTCCAGAGGTCTGGCTAAATTAGAAATTGCACTTGCTCAAGGTAAAAAAATCTATGACAAACGGGACAGCATCAAGAAAAAAGATCAGGACAGAGAGTTAAAAAGAATGACGATGATATGAACACTGTTTTAGTCATAAATCAGGATTATTCACCCATTTCAATATGTACAGTTGAGAGGGCGTTTCTTCTGATTTTTATGAATAAAGCAGATCTGATGGCCGAAGATGACGCTAAAAAACTGAGATCAATATCAACTAATTTCCCTTATCCTTCTGTAATCAAAATAAAAAAATACATCAACGTTCCTTTCAGAGGGGTTATTCTAACTCGACACAATATTTTCAAACGTGATAATCACAAATGCCAATACTGTGGATCTGAAAAAGATTTAACATTAGATCACCTTCAGCCAAGATCCAAAGGAGGTAAATCAACCTGGAATAATTTAGTTACAGCTTGCAAACCATGCAACATCCTAAAAGGAGATCAGATGCCTGAATCAATTGGCATGATCCTCCGAAAAAAACCTACCAAGCCGTCCTACATTTCCTTCATTAAAAACAGCACCAAGCAACTGCGCGAAGACTGGAAACCCTTCCTTGAAAGAAAAGCGACTTTATGAAAAATTCATTCGATACAATAAATCCAACTACAGAAAAAATCATTCAGTCCTATCTATTCTATTCTGATAATCAAATCAAAGAAATAATAGATGATACATTCAAAGCTCAAGAAACATGGCGAAAATTAGATATTGATTTTCGATCCAAATGCTTCAATCATTTGGCAAAAATGATGACCGAACAAAAACATTCGTTAGCTGAACTCATTACAATGGAAATGGGAAAACCGATTCGGGAAGGTGTAAGAGAAATTGAAAAATGTGTTTGGGTCTGTCAGCATTATGCAGAAACTTCTGAGGCCTATTTAAAACCTGAAAACATTCAATCTGATGCCGTACATAGCGAAGTAGTATTTAATCCACTTGGAGTAATTTTAGCAGTCATGCCATGGAATTTACCATTTTGGCAAGTTTTTAGATTTGCAGCTCCTACCATGATGGCTGGTAATTGTTGTTTATTGAAACATGCCCCAAATACTACAGCTTGTGGTCTAGCTATCGAAAGATTATTCACTGAAGCAGGCTTTCCACAAAATTCATTTCGTACCATTATCGCAGATATTCCACAATTGGAATCGATTGTCGCCAATAAAAAAATCGCTGCAGTTACATTGACAGGCTCGACTAATGCTGGAAAATCTTTGGCTCAATTATCTGGAAAATATTTAAAAAAAATCGTGTTAGAATTAGGAGGCAATGACCCCTATCTCATACTTGATGATGCTGACCTTGATCTAGCTGTTGAAAAATGCATAACAAGTAGATTACTTAATGCGGGTCAAGTTTGCATTGCAGCTAAACGGATAATAGTCACCCATAATAATCTTCAAGAATTCAATTTCAAATTGATTGAAAAACTTAAAACAAAAAAAGTTGGAAATCCATTGGATGAAGATTCGAATATTGGTCCATTAGCAAGACTAGATTTGAAATCGCAACTCGAAACTCAAGTTGCGGACTCAATAAATAAAGGAGCTCAACTGGCATTTCGTTCAGATATTCCCAAAGGAGATGGCTATTATTTTCCAATCACAGTTCTCACACATGTGCAGCCAAATACGCCTGCATACAATGATGAGTTATTTGGACCTGTATTCTCAATCATCGAGGCAAAAGATGAAGCAGATGCAATTTCAATCGCCAATAACACCAATTTCGGTCTTGGCTCTGCTATATTCAGCAGGAATACAGCAAAGGCATTACAAATTGCTAGAAATGAATTATCAGCCGGGTGTTGTTTTATCAATGATTTTGTAAAGTCAGACCCAAGATTACCATTTGGTGGTATCAAGGAAAGTGGATATGGCAGAGAGTTAGCTGCCTATGGCATAAAAGAATTTGTAAATATTAAAACCATATATCAACAATAATATGATGAACAAAATAGCACTTACACAAAATTTAGCATTAATAATTCTCTTCATATCATCTTGTCAACCACAACAGGAAAACCAACAAGAAAAAACATTAGAAGAAAAAAAAGAATTGCTTTCTCAAAAACTCACCAAGTTTCAGGAAGAAATTGATATGCAAATCCACGAACTAAAAAAACAATCTGAAAAAGCAGGAAAAACATCTAAGGAAAGCATTAATGAAGCCATCACTAGCTTAGAGAAGGAAAAGAAAAATGCGCTAAAGTCTACGGAAAAACTGAAAAAGGCAACTGCCAATAATATTGATGAGGTGCAAAAAGAGGTAGAAAATGTTTTAGACGATTTAAAAAAGAATCTGAAAAAAGCAGGTGACAATTTTCAAAAATGGCTCCAAGAACAAAGCAAATAAGCCAATCAACTAAAGATCAAAAAAAAACCTATACCGAATGGTATAGGTTTTACAACTAAATACAAGTCAGTTCTTAATTAAATACTTTATTCGAACTATAAAGCACACGTCTTGCGTTAGCTTCTCTCAATTCCTGCTGAACATCTGAAACGATACCAAATTTTACATCAATATCAACTTTCATTGACATAGTGATTTGATCTCTTTCAACTTCCGACAGTTTATCCTTTTCAATATTCACAAATTGGATGATATCTTCCACGTCTACAAACACATCATTGGTTTGAATTTTAGGTTCATCCCCATAAATGGCCGTGTTTTTAGGCTCACCAAGATATATGTAGCTCACCAAAGACTTTCTCGCAATTTTAGTAAGCTGAGAAGCCTTAGGAAGCTGCTGCTTCACCATGATGTCTGTTTCTCTCATCACAGTTGTTACCATGAAGAAAAACAAAAGCATGAAGATAATATCTGGCAATGCCGCAGTAGGGATCTCTTGTGATGTTCCTGTACTCTTTTTAAACTTTGACATAATTCCTAATATTAATCTGGTTCAGCAATAGAAATCGCCCTTGGTATTCCCTGGCGACCCTTTTCGTACATACTCTTTTGAATATCATCATCGCGATCTAAAGCAAGCCATTCTTCAACAGTAATCCCAACACGCTCAGCATATATTTCATTGTAAGCCGTATTGATTGCGTCCAACACTTGAATGTAAAGGTCATAACTAGTCCCTCTATTGGCTTTAAATGATACCACGCATTCAGTTGGGTCATCAGAAGAATCCAACCTCTTCCCCATCGTATTTACATACGACTTCATGGAAGCAGGAAAACTTGTATAAATCTCAATTCCTTCCTCACCCGGTTTTCCGAAGTTTAGAATGAATTTTTTCACATCCTCTTTCAAATCTGAGATAGGTGCTGTGTAAGGTTCATCTTCAACAAGCAAATTATCATTAGAGTTGGCAAGGATCTTAAAAATGTTCTTATCATTTTTAGTAATCTCCGGAGGTGGCTCATTAGGGTCAACCTTTGGAGGTAATAGCATCATGATTCCTTTGTCGTTGGCAATTGTAGTTGTCACCAAAAAGAATATTAGAAGCAAAAATGCTATATCCGCCATTGACCCTGAGTTCACCTCAGGAATATCCCTTTTTTTACCTCTAGGCATTATTTAATCATTTTTGAGATTTCTGTATAAACGATACCTGCGAGTGCCAGGAATAAAAAGATGTACATCGAAATAATTCCAGCGCCCACCATTTTGGCTGTACCTTCAGATGCAGTAGCTGATTCGCTATCCGCCATCAAGTATCCAATCAAGAAAACTACAAGCACAAAAGCTAATCCAATACCTGATTTAACAAGTGATTGAGGGTCGCCAAATGATTGTACGATTGGTATCACAATAGCCGCTACTGTGCACAAGGCAATCAGTAAATAGCTAGCAAATAATCCTATATCTATAATATCCATATTTAATTCTGGTTTATAGTTATTTAGAAAGGTTATGCTTCACCAAAATATCAACAACAGAAATTGAAGCATCTTCCATGCTGTTTACAAGTCCGTCAATTTTGGAAATTAGGTAGTTATAGAATAACTGAAGAATTACAGCTACGATCAAACCAGCAACAGTAGTCAATAGGGCAACTTTGATACCATCAGCAACCAATGAAGGTGAAACGTCACCTGCAGCAGCAATTGCATCAAAAGCATCAATCATACCGATTACAGTACCCATGAAACCAAGCATTGGAGCAAGAGAAATAAACAATGATATCCAAACCATTCCTTTTTCCAACTTACCCATTTCAACTGATCCATAAGCAATGATTGATTTCTCAACCATTTCAATACCTTCTGACATTCTCATCATACCTTGAACGAAAATGGAAGCAACTGGACCTCTTGTGTTTCTACAAACTTCTTTAGCAGCTTCTATACCACCGCTTGAAAGAGCACTTTCAACATTTGCTAATAACTTTTTAACGTTTGTTGTAGCCAGGTTAAGATGAATGATTCTTTCGATTGCAACAGCAAGACCTAAAATCAAACATACTAGCACGATACCCATGAAAGAAGGCCCACCATCGATAAATTGTTTTTTAACTACTTGGTGAAAACTTCGCTCGGCCGCCTCTTCTTCTTCGATAGGGGCTGCAGGAGCAACTTCTTCAACAACTTGTTCTGTTTCAGCCACAGTGGTGGAATCCTCTGCAACAACTGATGTGTCTGCAGCCATTTCTGCATCCTGAGCGTATGTATTCACTGAAGAGAATGTGAACACACCGGCAATCATCAAAAGAGTAAATAACTTTTTCATAATCTGTTTTTGGTAGTCTTCGGTTAAGTTTTGTTTTTTGTTCGTAAATATATAATAATTCAAATTAACAGGTAGATAAGAGCAGCCCTCTATATTAAGTTAGATTTTTCTCAGCACCAAACCTTTTTTTTTATAATTTCAATTATTCTTTCCTTTAAGCGCGGAGAGAGAGGGATTCGAACCCTCGATACCCTTTAGAGGTATACACACTTTCCAGGCGTGCGCCTTCAACCACTCGGCCATCTCTCCATATTCCCCCCTCACTTTTTGAGCAGGGCGACAAATAAATCATAAAAAATAAGCTTATCCAAATTTACTTGATTCATTCGGGAGTTTTCTGCTTATCCATTTCTCCTATTAACGGAATCTCTAGTCTTTTTCTTACTTTATCAATATTTGTTTCATTACCAAGAACAAACATCAGCTTGGTAACTGCGGCCTCAGTTGTGATATCGCCTCCACTCACAACCCCAATATCTTTGAGCTTTTTACTGGTTTCATATCTGCCCATAATTACTTCTCCACCACTGCATTGACTCACATTAAAAACAATAATTCCGTTTTTAATTGCCTTTTCTACTAGTTTTAAAAACCATGGGTGATTAATTGTATTGCCAGATCCGTATGATTCCAACACAACTCCTCGCAATCCTTTGATCGAGAAAAAGCTTTTAACTACAGCTTCGCTTATGCATGGAAACATTTTTAGAATCACCACATTTTCATCAAGCTTATTTTTGATTTTCAGCTTCGCCTTAGGATTATGTGGTAGCAAATAGTTATTTCTGAATTCAATATCAATTCCGGATTCTGCTAAATAAGGGTAGTTTTTTGATTGAAATGCGGCGAATGTGCTGCTTCTGATTTTTTGAGAACGATTACCTCGGAGCAAAAAATAATTGAAATAGATACAAACCTCACTTATAATAGGAAATCCATTTTCTTTTTTTGATGCGATTTCAAGTGCGGTAATAAGATTTTCACGTGCATCAGATCTGATATAACCTATTGGTATTTGTGCCCCAGTTAGTATCACAGGTTTGTTCAAACCATCTAGCATATAACTCAACGCACTAGCCGTATAAGCCATGGTATCTGTACCATGAAGAATTACGAAACCATCATACTGAGAATAATTCTCAAATATGATGTAGGCCATATCCTGCCAATCTTTGGAGTTGATATTGGATGAATCTCGTGGCTCTGGGAATGAAATCACAGTAAGCTTCAATTCCAAAGACCTCAATTCCGGGATACGCTCAATGACTCTGCCGAAATTGAATGGAGCAAGTGCACCATCTTCATCCATCACCATTCCAAAAGTTCCGCCCGTGTAAATGATCAGAACAGATTCATGTGGATCTAGCTTGGCTGTAGTTCTGATATTTACAATTTTATAATTCATCATTTATGAAAGAGGCTCAAAGCATTTGATGTTGTAATTTCGGCAATTTCATTTACATCTTTGCTGAGAACATCAGCTATTTTATGAGCTACTTTTTCAATAAATGCTGGCTCGTTTCGCTTACCTCTGAATGGCACTGGTGCCAAATAAGGACTGTCTGTTTCAAGCACCAAATGTTTTAATTCTATTGCTTTTAGAACTGGCTCAAGTCCTCCATTTTTAAATGTACTCACACCCCCTATACCTAGTTTAAAGCCCATTTCTGTGATTTCATTGGCTTGATCTACTGAGCCAGAAAAACAATGAAAAACACCTGTCAAACCTTGTTCAAAGAAGGGCTTGACTAATTCTATAGTTTCATCTATTGACTCACGACAATGAATCACAACCGGCAGATCAAACTTAATCGCCCAGGCACATTGGATATTAAATGCTTCTTTTTGATACTCAAATAAAGATTTATCCCAGTATAAGTCTGTACCAATCTCCCCCACAGCACAAAAATTTCCTTTATGAAGCCATGTTTCTACTTCGTACAATTCTTTTTCGAATCCTTTTTTTACAGAACAAGGATGCAACCCCATCATTGGGATACAAAAATCAGGATATTTTTCCGCCAATTCGAGCATAGGATCTATTGACTCACGATCTACGTTGGGCATGTATATTTTCACCAACCCTGCTTCTTTGGCACGTTCGATTGCGTCATGTTTATCCTGATCGAACTGTTCTGAATAAATATGAGCGTGTGAATCAATTAGCTTCATTTTCCAAAGATTTAAATTGAAACCCTAATTGGGAAAAATGGGACAAGGTTTCTGGTAATAAATTTTTTAAATTATTGAATGCCATTTCAGTATCATGAAACACTAAAATGGCTCCCGAATTCATTTTTTTAACAGCACTTAAACTGTGAGCAATATTCAATTTCTGATCAAAATCACCTGTTAAAAAACTCCACATAACAACTTTCTTTACTGATTTAAGACTTTGTGCCTGTGACCATTTTATTCGCCCAAAAGGAGGACGAAACAATCTGGTTTTTATTTCTAATTTTTCCAGAGCGTCATCGCAATTCTTAATATCTTCAAAATATTCATCATTACGGCTACTCCAACCACTTACATGATTTTGTGTGTGATTGCCAATTGCATGTCCATTTTGAGCGATTTCTTGAACCAAATGTGGATTGGAGTTCACATTATTTCCTACTAAAAAAAAGGTAGCTTTTGCATTGTACTTTTTTAGAAGATCCAAAACAAAAGGAGTCACTTCAGAAGTAGGGCCGTCATCAAAAGTTAGATAAATCACCTTTTCACTAGATTTTTGTTCCCAGATAAAATAAGGAAACAAGACCTTCTGCAAAACTGGTGGTTTGAAAAAATACATTGATTAATTATTCACAAGACACGAGAGCATAGTGATATCATCTCTGTAAGGCTCTCCTTCTCTGAATTCGTCAATTGCTTTCAGCATTTTATTATGAAAAATTGAGAGATCGTCAGGCATAGACGTAGTAATGAATCGGCACACATTTTCTTCCCCAAATTGTTCATCCCTCTTATTGAATGTTTCAGTGAGACCATCGGTATATCCGAAAAAGAAAAAATTCTTAAGGTTTTCCAGCCTGATAGTTTCCAGAAAAGGAAGTGGGTTGAACATCCCTAAAACAGTCGTTCCATCATTTAACTCATGAATTTTACCTTCAGTCAATAAATACTGCGGATTATGTCCACAGTTGATGTAGTCGAAGGTCTGTTGACTGAAATCATATATTCCCAAAAAGAATGTGATGAAATTTTCCCCATTACTGATGGTATATATTGTATGATTTAGTTCAGTTACAATCTCTATGGGATCCTGAGTTTTGCGAACAAGTGTACGGAGCGACGCTTGAAAATTCGACATCAACAATGCAGCCGGAACACCCTTGCCAGAAACATCAGCCACGCAAACTAAAAAACGATCATCATCAATGGCCAAATAATCATAATAGTCACCACCTACATCATGATGAGGAAGATATACTGCCTCTATTTTTAATTTTTCAGTTTTTGGCAATGACTTTGGAAAAAGAAAATTTTGAACTTTTTTGGCGATTTCTAGCTCTTTGCGATAGGCCTCCTGCTCAAGTTGCCTTCTGGCGAGCTTTTTATTCTCTATGGCCACAATGATAATGTTGGTCAATGCCTGCAAGAAAGTGCTGCTATCACTGGTGTTTTCTTCCAAAACGCCTCCCAGAAAGACTACAGCTAATTGTTTCTTCTTATGAAAAACCGGGATCACTTTATCAAAGTCCCCGTATCCAGATTCATCCCCATTCAGTAAATAACTCTCACTAATATCTCGGAACTTTTGATCTAAAATCTGATCTTCCCAATTGTTTTTTGTACCAAAAGCGACCTTACAAGCCCAACCATCATCACTCACAAAAAGCGCCATTCTTTTCACTTTCAAATCACCCAACAAGGTGAATTTGTAAATTCTGAAAAGATCAGATTCAGACAGGTTATTGTTAATAGCCTGTGTCACTTCGAGAAGTGCATTAAGTTCCAGATCTTTTATATCGAGTGCTCCGTGCATTTCAGGAATTGTGAGCTAATAGCCCTTTTTTGGTAGCTAAAAAATACGATTCTAAAAATTGTTGATCGGATAGATCCTGTCCTGGTGACCATTCTTCATCCACATTGATCAAAAATTTAATCCAGGCCTGGTGGTGGAGTGATTTCAAAATTGGAATAAGTGCATGGTCTGAATAAGACACAAGCTCCTTCAGTTCGGCGTAAGACCGAACAAAATATAGTTCATCAAGTACATTGAATTCATCGTCAGTCATCAGTATTTTCTACCTTTCCATGAATATCCGGTAAAAATAGAGGCAATACCCAACAATGACACGAACAGCGGATAAAATATCTGCAAAGCCATCCCTATAGTCATCACATTGACTATTTTCAATTTTAAAAATCGGGCAACAGATTGCAAATAGAGAATATCAGCCAGATATCTTGCTCCAATTAAGGCAACAAAAAGGACCGCCGACACATTGCCCCACAATGCCAATACAATCATTATTAAATACATCAAGTAATCTGTAAAGATGTAAATCGCAGCAAATCGAGCAAACCAGTTTTTATGAAATTTCCATTTACTGCTCCACCTGATCCGTTGATTGACAAGATCAATAAATGTTTCTTTGGCTGGTGTATGCACTATTGACTTTATGTTTTTTAGAAAACCCACGCTTGATGGATATTTTGCATGGAGTTTCTGAAGAAGAAATTCATCATCACCTGAAGGGATTTGTTCATTGCCCTGATAACCGTTTACCTCCTCAAAAGCCTTTTTTTTATAGCTCATATTGGCACCATTGCAAGTTGATGGATTACCCGATTGAATAGCTGCTGCTCCAAAGCCAATCAAAGAAGTAAATTCAATACTCTGCAATTGTGCGATGATAGATTTTCCATTCATTCGCACTGGTGCAGCCAGCATTTGTAGATCATGCTGTTCATAATGCAGCGCATATGCAGCAATCCAGTCCCTACCAACTTTACAATCCCCATCTATTGTGATAATAATTTCATTTTTTGCTGCTCCTACTCCAGAAGTAATTGCCGCTTTTTTTCCTGAAACAGTCTCCAGATTTATGAGTCTCAAATCAAAATCACATTGATTTCCAAATTCTTTCACAATAGAAGAACTTTCATCTTCGGAATGATCATCAATCACAATCACTTCAAACTTTGATATATCATAAGACTGTAGGGACAAGTCTGAAAGCAAACTTTTAATGTTTTTCTCTTCGTTACGAATTGGGATCAAGACAGTAAAAGTTTTGCCTGAAGTGAGAATGTCAGCCGTCTGATTAATCCTTGACCAATGGAATAGCAACCAAAGTACAATTAAGATATGAATAATGGATAGCCCAATAAAAAGGATCATTGCGCAAGTTTAATCCTAAAATTAATTACAGGAATCAGCCCTACCAATGATGGAATAATCGTATTCACCACCCAGATTATCAAACATGGAAAAACGATTAGGTCAAGATCACTTACCATACTTTGAAAAAAAATAATTGAACTAGCCTCACGAACCCCGATTCCTCCCAACACTGATGGAATAACAGATCGAAACAAGAAAATCCATCCAATCCCCATGATGATCTGTGCAAAATCAAGAATGGGATTGAAAAATGATATAAGAAGGTAAAACTGGAAAGTGAATACCCCATATCTTAAAAGTGTCAACAAAAAAACATGGATTGCAAGCCGGCTAGTGATAAATGAAAGCGGAATCTGAAACACGGATTTACTAAAAACCAGCAGAGCCAGCAACCCAATTAAAATGATGAAAAAAAATAAAACATTGACAACTACTGAGGTGAAACCGAAATAATAAATCACAGAAAGACCTCCAAACACAACTGTGACAAGCAATAAAGAAAGTCTATTGAAAGCCATGGCCATGACGGACATTGGTCGATTTTTCACTTCAACCAGACGGCTACTCATATCTCCAATTGTAAAAGGCACGGCAACATTAAGAGCCAACCCACGCAATATTATTTTGACTGCATCCAAAGTAGAAATGGATTCAAAGGGAACAGCAATTTTCCACCTCAATGCCTCTAAAAACCAATTAATAGGCGTCAGAAACAATACAATTAGGAATATCGGTAAAAACATAGACCAATCAACAACGGGAATATTGAAAGATGTTTTTGAAAACTGAATATAAATAAACCACACACAAGCCAAAACAATGAAATACCGCGCACCCTCCTGGACCCATTTTTTATATATCAAAGGGTAATGGTTAATTTGCATCAATGTCATTAATAGCTTCATCTGCCGCCGAAAAAATAATATTGGGTTTAGATCCTGGAACCAGTGTAATGGGTTATGGCTTGATCAAAGTTAAGAAACAACAAGTCACACTGCTTCAATTTGGAGTGATCCATTTGAAAAAATATGACAACCATGAACTCAAACTGAAAAAAATATTCGATCGGGTAATAAGCCTGATTGATGATTATCATCCCGATGAAGTGGCGCTTGAAGCTCCATTTTTTGGAAAAAACGTGCAATCCATGCTCAAATTAGGACGAGCTCAAGGAGTGGCCATGGCTGCAGCTTTGAGTCGTGAAATACCAATTACGGAATACGCTCCGAAAAAAGTAAAACAATCAGTAACGGGAAATGGAAATGCATCAAAAGAGCAAGTGGCAGCCATGCTTAAAACATTATTAAAATTTACAGAAGATCCCAAATTATTGGATGCTACTGATGCATTAGCTGTTGCTTTATGCCATCACTACCAGGGTGGAAAAACCATAAAATCATCGAAAAGTTGGGGGGCATTTTTGAGTGAAAACCCAAGCCGGATAAAATAAAAGCAAGCCAATTAGGCCTGCTTTATTTTTTTAGCCATTTCGGCAAATTCTTCCTGACTAAAGGAAAGCTTCATCCTGCCAAAATCCATATCACCAGTGCTATTAATTGGAATAAGATGTACGTGTGCATGGGGTACTTCCAACCCAATCACAGTCATGCCAATGCGCTCACATGTAATTACTTTTTTTATTTGAAGCGCTACTTTTTTAGCAAATACGTGCAATCCAGCAAGCACCTCATCCTCCAAATCAAAAATATAATCAACTTCAAGTTTCGGAATTACAAGCACATGGCCTTCCACCAATGGATTGATATCCAGAAAAGCCAGATAATTATCATCTTCAGCAACAATGTGAGCCGGAATATCCCTTGATACAATTTTTGAAAATATACTCGGCATCAAAATTTAATGTCAAGTATTTCAAATTCCATTTTGCCAGCTGGCACATCTATGGTCGCTTTATCGCCAATCACCTTTCCCAATAGACCTTTACCGATAGGTGATTTTATAGAAATCTTACCTTGTTTCAGATCAGATTCTTCTTCTGCGACTATCTGGTAATTCATTTCCATTCCATTTTTTGTATTCTTGATCTTAACCTTGGCGAGAATGCCAACTTTGGATGTATCCAAGCTTGACTCATCTATGACTCTGGCATTTCCCAGCACTGTTTCAAGTTTTGAGATTTTAAGTTCCATCAGTCCCTGAGCATCCTTCGCAGCATCATATTCTGCATTTTCACTTAAATCACCCTTATCACGTGCTTCTGCTATCTGCTTAGCCATATTCGCTCTGCCTTTGGTCTTTAGCTCGTTCAATTCATCCTTGAGCTTTTGTAGACCTTCCGAAGTATAATAATTGACTGTTGACATAATCGTTCTGATTCCCTTTAAATAAAAAAGAACGGCCCTTTCGGAAACCGTCTCATCGAAATTGTTTTGTATTCTGTTATTTCGGCAAATATAACGCTTATTGAGAAATTCCAATCAACTCACCTGCGCCAAACCTGCTTCCTGTAGTTTTCTTACCAGCACTTTGTTGATTCTTTCATAAGATTCAAAAGTCCAACCTGCTACATGCGGAGTTAGAATTACGTTCGGCAGTTTTTTCAATCTGCTGAAAATTTCCTGTTCGCCTTCAGAAAGTTTATTAATCTTTTCATTTTCAAGTACATCCAACCCAGCCCCATAAAGCAAGCCAGTTTCTAATAATCCTAACAAAGCAGATAATTGAAGTACTTCACCACGAGCGGTATTGAGAACGATCTTCAATCGATCAAAAGACTTCAAGTATTTTTCATCAAAAAGATTTTTGGTTTCAGCCGTGAGTGGAACATGGATGCTCAAAATTTCCGTTTCTTTTTTAAACACATCCAAACTAACTTCTTCAATGTATTGCGTACCAAATCCTGACTTGTATTTATCATATGCAATAACTCTGCAACCAAATCCCTGAAGTTTTCTAGCGAGACTTGATCCCATGAAACCATATCCGAAAATGCCTACAGTTCTTCTTTTTAGTTCCCATCCCCGATTTCCTTCACGATCCCAAATATTCGATCGCACCTCAAGATTTGCTGTATTTATTTTGTGCAAAATCGATAATAACATTCCGATTGTGTGCTCACCAACAGCATCTCTATTGCCTTCTGGCGCATTAATCATTCGAATATTTTTACTCGTCAAGTATGGATAATCGACCTTGTCAATGCCTGCTCCTGCCCTACCTACAAACTCTAGAGAAGTACCAAGATCAATCAATTCCTTATCTATATTGGTTTTGCTACGAACGATAATTCCATGATAATCTGAAATAATTGAAAGTATTTCACCTCGCTCAATATCTGGTCGATAATGAGCCTCAAAGCCAGTCTTTAATAACATGTCGTTGATGCTATCATGCATCAAATCAATGATTAATACTTTTTTCATAATCCATATAAAACATGTGCCACGGAGAAATAAACGGCAAGTCCTAATAAATCGTTCGCCGTGGTAATAAACGGACCAGCGGCAAGTGCTGGGTTGACACCAATCTTATCTAGTAATAAAGGTGTGATTGTACCCATAAAAGAGGCAAGTAACACTACGCTGAATAAAGCCAATGATACCGTCATGGCAAGAGGCTGATTTCTATTCACAAGAATAACTGCTCCAAACACCATTAAAGCCAGGATGACACCATTGACGATCGCCACGAAAAGCACCTTTAAAAGTCGCTGAAACATGGTGCCGGCAAATACATTTGGATTCGCTAAACTTTGCACAACTATAGAAGATGATTGGATTCCAACATTTCCTCCTGTCGCAGTAATCAAAGGAATAAAGAATGCCAATGCAGGGATAATGGCAATATCACCTTCAAACAATCCTAAAAACTGTGCCCCTAAAAAACCACCAGCCATACCGATGATCAACCAGGGAAGTCTCGCTTTAGAAAGATCCCAAACTGAATCCGCCTCTTCCACATCGGATGATATACCAGCCATCATTTGTCTTTCTTCTTCTGCTAATTCCGTAATCACATCTACAATATCATCAATAGTAATTCTACCAACGAGTTTACCTCTGGCATTTACCACTGGCACAGCATCGAGATCGTATTTTCTCATAATCGCCGCGACTTCTTCTTCTTCCATGTAAGTTTCTACCGAAACCAGATCTTCATCCAGTATCTCCGCTATTACAGTTTTATCATCTGCTATGATCAGACGCTTCAAACTTACCCTACCAAGCAGATGACCCAAATTATCAACTACGTAAACAGAATAAATCTTTTGAACATTTTCTGCCTGCTTTCTGATCTCCTCAATACATTGTCTGATGCTCCAATTGACATTGGCTTTGATCATTTCTTTCGCCATCAAACCACCGGCCACATCCTCAGGATAGCGCAATAGGTCCAGCAAGTTGCTGGCTTTCTCTTCATTTTCTATTCCTTTGATTACTTCTTCTCGTCGTTTTAAAGGAATTTGATAAAGGATATCGGCACCATCATCTGAATCAAGTAGCTCGATATATTTGGCAAGTTCGGCTGAAGTAAACTCCGTAAGAAATGGCTCACGAACATCTTCATCCAGATCCTCCAGAACCAATGCGGCAACTTCAGGAGAGAGAATGTCGAAAATGTATTTACATTCTTGTGAGTCAAATTCATAGAGCAATGCAGCAATATCTGCAGACTTCACCCCTTCAAGACTTTGCAAGAGGAAAGTATCTTCTTTCTCATCAAGCGCTTGTTGAAAGCGCTCCAGATATTCTTTGGAAAGCTCAAAATTCATGATTGCTTCCATTATTCTGAGATTTTATTGGTGAGATCTACAAATTGAGCAACAGTAAGTTGCTCTGCTCTTTTATTGAATACTTCATCAGAAGTATCTTCGATGTGCAAAGTTAAATCTTTTAAAGCGTTGCGCAATGTCTTCCTCCTTTTACCAAAAGCAGCCTTCACTACAGATTTGAATAGTTTTTCATCACATCCTAATTCAGAAGTCTTGTTTCTCTTCAAACGAATGACTCCAGATTGCACCTTAGGTGGTGGGATAAAAACATGCGGTGGTACAGTGAAACAATATTCTATATCATAAAAAGCTTGCAACAGTACGCTCAGTATGCCATAGGTTTTGTTACCCTCCTTTGAAGCAATCCTATCCGCTACTTCTTTTTGGATCATGCATACAACCTCATCCACTTTATCTCGATGATCCAAGATTTTGAAAAATAATTGTGAAGAGATGTTGTAAGGGAAATTACCTATTACACCTATAACACCTGAGTACATGCTCAAATTGATTTTCAAAAAATCCTGAAGAAGAAATTTTGATTGAAACTCAGGATATTTTTTTTTCAGGTATGAAACTGATTCCTCGTCAACATCAAGCGCGTAAAAATCAAAACCCTCCTTTTCGATTAAATATTTGGTAAGAACACCTGTACCAGGCCCTACTTCCAACAAAGTTTCAATAGACGAATAGTCAATTGCTTCTACAATTTTGTATGCAATATTTTCGTCTTTCAGAAAATGTTGTCCCAGATGTTTTTTTGCTCTTACTCTTTCCAATATCCTAAAGTGTTAGATCGAAATGATATATATCTTAGCGGTTGTAAAAATGTCACAAAATGAGCGAACCTACTCATATCAAAAAAAATAAACCCGTAATTGGTATTTCTGTAGGCGACTACAATGGTATTGGACCGGAAGTCATCATCAAGGCAATTGAAGACAACCGAATCAACAAATACATAACCCCGGTTCTTTACTGTGATTCAAGAATTGTATCCTATTACAGAAAATCACTGGACTTACCGAATTTCAACTATAACCAAATAAAATCCATAGATCAATTGCACCATAATCGGTTCAATGTAGTGAATGTTCAGATCAATGGTGAAATAGATATCAATCCAGGAAATGGCAATGCTGAAAGTGGTAAATATGCTTTAAAATCTCTCAGCCATGCACTTGCTGACTTAAAGTCAAAAAAGATTGATGCCTTATGCACTGCACCTTTAAGTAAGGAATTGATTCAATCAGATGAATTCAAATTTCCTGGACACACCGAATATTTAACTCAGGAAGCTGGAGCAAAGGAAAGTTTGATGCTTTTGGTAAGCGAAGAATTGAGGGTTGGAGTTGTTACTGGCCATATTCCGATAAAAGAAGTGTCCGGTGCGCTTACAAAAGAAAAAGTAAAGGCTAAACTGCAAATCCTGCTCAAATCATTGAAAAATGATTTTGACATTAAAAAACCTAAAATAGCCGTTCTTGGACTGAATCCTCATGCAGGAGAAAATGGCTTGCTTGGAAGCGAAGAATTAGAAATTATCCAGCCAGTTATCCATGAGATGAAAGACAAGGGTGAATTGATTTTTGGGCCATTCCCGGCAGATGGCTTTTTCGGAAGCTCACAATTCAAGGCTTTTGATGGGATTTTAGCCATGTATCATGATCAAGGCTTGATACCTTTTAAGAATATGGCGTTCGAAACTGGAGTTAATTATACTGCTGGTTTATCATTTATAAGAACATCTCCAGATCATGGCACAGCGTTTTCAGTTGCAGGAAAAGGCATAGCAGATGCTACCTCAATGAGAAATGCGCTATTTGTAGCAAGGGATATTGTTAATTCAAGGGAATCGAAAGAAGGTTAAATCCTACAATAGATTTGTTTTTTTATAGATTTATTCTTTCTAAATTTGCGCTTCTTTAAGCGAAAGGCGGGCTATATGAAAGAGCTGAGAGAATTTCAGATTAATATTTTCAACCTAACAAATAGGTTACACGAATTTGAGTTTGAAATTTCTAACAAACTTTTCGAAGGAAAAGAATATAGTCTGATTGAAAAAGGACAAGGTTTTTGCAAAGTAAAACTGATCAAATCAGAGACGATGCTCAATCTTCATTTTTCCATTGACGCAAAAGTGGAATTGACTTGTGACAGAAGTTTAGATCAATTTTGGTATCCAATTTTACTTGAAGATGATATTATCATCAAATTTGGGGAAGATAATTATTCCCTGAGCGAAGATGTATTTGTTGTGAAACAAGACACAGCAAGCATCAATGTTGGTGATTTTATATATGAATTTTTAAATCTGGCTGTTCCAATGAAAAGACTTCATCCACGTTTTGAAGACGAAGATGAAGAGGACTTGTCAGAATTAGTATACACTTCTCAAGATGAGACTGAGGCCGATGAGCAATCGGATGAAGTTGATCCAAGATGGGAAGCATTAAAAAAATTGAAAGAATAAAATAGAAAATAAGCGATGGCGCATCCTAAGAGAAAAATCTCAAAAACCAGAAGGGACAAAAGAAGAACCCATTACAAAGCAACCCCTAAAAATTACGTGATCTGCCAGACCACTGGTGAAGCACATCTTCCTCACAGAGCTTTCTGGCTTGAAGGCAAACTTTACTATAAAGGTAAAGTGGTGATGGAGAAGGAAGTTTTAGCATAATTCAGCTAAACTTTGGGCATGACTAAACTGCGAGCAGCAATTACGGGAATTCAAGGCTATGTGCCAGATTATGTTCTGACTAACCATGAGCTTGAGAAAATGGTCGAAACCTCTGATGAGTGGATCGTATCAAGAACGGGTATTAAAGAACGTAGAATTCTAAAAGGAGAAAATCAAGGAACATCTGTTATTGGTACAGAAGCTGTAAAAGGCCTTTTGGAAAAAACAGGAACAGACCCTAAAGAGATCGACTTGATTCTATGCGCGACTGTTACACCTGACATGCCCTTTCCTGCTACGGCAAATATCATCGCCAACAATGTTGGTGCAACAAATTCATTTGGATTCGACCTGAGTGCAGCATGCTCGGGTTTTTTGTATGGATTGGCTACAGGAGCCAGTTTCATTGAATCTGGAATGTATAAAAAAGTGATCGTTATTGGGGCGGATAAAATGTCTTCAATTATTGATTACACTGATCGCACTACCTGCATCATATTTGGTGATGGTGGTGGTGCAGCATTGCTTGAACCAACCACAGAAGATGTTGGCGTCATGGATTCCATCCTGAGAGCTGATGGTTCTGGCGCACATTTTCTCAATATGAAAGCGGGAGGAAGTTTACGACCTGCAACAATAGAGACGGTTCAAAATCGAGAGCATTTTGCACATCAAGAAGGCGCTACAGTTTTCAAATTTGCTGTAACAAATATGGCAGATGTAGCAGCTGAAGTAATGGCAAAAAACAACCTCACAAGTGATGACATCACCTACTTGGTACCTCATCAAGCCAATAAACGCATCATTGACGCTACGGCAAGAAGGATGGGAATTGGTGATGACAAAGTGATGCTCAATATCGAACGATATGGAAATACCACTGCTGGAACACTTCCACTTTGTTTATGGGACTATGAGTCCAAATTAAAAAAAGGTGATAATTTAATCCTTGCCGCTTTTGGAGGCGGTTTCACTTGGGGAGCTACTTGGATCAAGTGGGCTTACGACCCTAAATAAATTTCAACAAATATTCAAGTCTATGGCAACAACTGCAGATTTCAAAAATGGATTGGTCATTGAGTTCAACCATGACCTTTTTTCAATTGTAGAATTTCAGCATGTTAAACCTGGCAAAGGTCCTGCTTTTGTAAGAACAAAACTTAAAAGTTTATCTACAGGAAGGGTTATCGACAATACTTTCACTGCCGGTCACAAAGTAACTACTGCCAGAGTAGAGAGACGCGCTTATCAATTCCTTTATAAGGATGACATGGGCTATAATTTCATGGACAGTAACACTTTTGAGCAGATTCCAATTCAAGAATCACTTATTAATGCTCCGCAATTCCTAAAGGATGGTCAGGAAGTAGAAGTGATATTCCATGCTGAATTAGAAAAAGTATTGGGATGTGAACTACCACAACATGTAGTACTAAAAGTGGTCTATACTGAGCCTGGACTTAGAGGTGATACTGCCACTAATGCTTCAAAGCCTGCTGAATTAGAAACCGGAGCAACCATACAAGTTCCATTATTTATTGACCAGGATGAGGTCATCAAGGTAAATACACAGACAAATTCCTATGTGGAGCGTGTAAAATAATTACATTAGCAAAAGACCTGAAAACCAAGTTTAAAATTTAACCATTTGCTCCTGGCGTTTTGACCGATTAGACAAAATTGCTTGATACCAAATATTTTTAAGCTTACCTTCGTCAACCGAAAACTTCAAAAACATGAAAGCAAAAGAAATTCGTGACCTTATTGACTTTATCTCCGAAACTGGCCTTGAAGAGGTTAACATTGAAACTCCGGAATTCAAAATAAAAGTAAAAAGGACACCAAATATTGTTTCGGCACCAGCGGCCCTTGCTGCGCCAGCAGCTCCTTCTCCATTGGCAGCCGCTCAAGCGGCAATTGCGGCACCAGCTGCGGCACCTTCAGAGACTCCAGTTCCAGCTTCTGAATCGAAACTGCTTACAATCAAATCACCAATGATTGGGACATTCTATGAAAGTGCAAATCCAGAGTCACCGGCTTTTGTTAAAATAGGTGATTCAGTTAAAGCTGGGCAGCCTGTTTGCATCATTGAAGCGATGAAATTATTTAATGAAATCGAATCTGAGATTTCTGGTAAAATAGTTAAAGTATTAGTTGAGAATGCTCAGCCAGTAGAATTTGACCAACCGCTATTCTTAGTAGATCCTTCTTAATTAAATATTCAGGCCAGTGTTTAAAAAAATCTTAATAGCAAACAGAGGAGAAATTGCCCTTAGAGTAATTCGAACCTGTAAAGAAATGGGAATAAAGACTGTCGCCGTTTATTCGACAGCTGATAGAGATAGCCTACATGTAAGATTTGCTGATGAGGCAGTTTGTATTGGGCCGCCAGCTAGCAAAGACTCTTATCTTAAAATCCCTCAAATTATATCGGCTGCAGAAATCACAAATGCAGACGCCATTCATCCTGGATATGGTTTTCTTTCTGAAAACGCTGAATTTTCCAGAGTTTGTGAAGAATATGGCATCAAATTCATTGGAGCATCTGCAGAGATGATCAATGGTATGGGTGACAAAGCCACAGCCAAAGAAACCATGAAACGTGCAGGAGTACCAACTATTCCTGGTTCTGAGGGCTTACTTGGCAGCCTTGAAGAAGGCATGAAGCTAGCTAAGAAAGTGGGCTACCCAATCATGCTCAAAGCTACCGCTGGTGGTGGTGGAAAGGGTATGAGATTGGTAAAGGCAGAAACTGAATTCAAAAAAGCATGGGATGATGCTAGACAGGAATCTAGAGCTTCATTCGGAAACGATGGTCTTTATCTTGAAAAATTTATAGAAGAGCCTCGACACATTGAGATTCAAATCATAGGCGATAGTAATGGTAAGGCTTGCCATTTGTCTGAAAGAGATTGTTCCATTCAGAGAAGACATCAGAAGCTTACTGAAGAAACACCATCACCGATTGTAACTCAAGAATTGAGGGAGAAAATGGGTCAGGCAGCTATCAAAGGAGCCGAAGCAATAAAATATGAAGGTGCTGGTACTGTTGAATTTCTAGTTGATAAACACGGTGATTTCTACTTCATGGAAATGAATACGCGTATTCAAGTAGAGCACCCAATAACAGAAGAGGTTACAGATTTTGATTTAATCAAAGAACAAATAAAAGTGGCTGCCGGTATTCCAATTTCTGGCAGAAATTATTATCCGCAATTGCATTCTATGGAATGCAGGATAAATGCTGAAGATCCGGGAAATGACTTCCGTCCGAGTCCGGGTAAAATCACAAATCTTCATCTTCCTGGTGGACATGGAGTAAGGGTTGATAGCCACGTTTATGCCGGCTATGTAATACCTCCTTATTACGATTCCATGATCGCTAAACTAATTGTTTCAGCCCAAACAAGGGAAGAAGCAATTGTTAGAATGAAAAGAGCATTGTCCGAAATGGTCATCGAAGGAATTAAAACAACTATTCCATTTCACCTCAAACTTATGGATGATCCTCAATTCAAATCAGGAAAATTCACAACCAAGTTTTTGGAAACCTTTGATTTTACTGATTTAAAAGGCTAAGGGTATTGCAAATTTCTGAGATAGATTTCAGTAGAGTCAATAAAAAGACAATAGAGAAGTTCTTTGTAAAAGAAAGGATAAGTCATACAAATGAACTTATCCCTCTTTGTTTTATGGACGAAAATGGACCTTATTCTACTCATTCCAAGGAGTATTTGGTGAATTCGAACATTGACACTCTTTGGAAAAGCTATGTCTATCTCCACCCAACCCAATGCTGGGATAGCGATATGATCTCTTTTGGAATGATGTATTCCAGATCTCAAAGAAAAATATTCTACAGGGATTCAGAATACGATTATCTTCAACCCGGTCAATTGTATTTTATAAGTCTAAAAATTATTGGATCTGTTTTCCAGATTCCTGTCATTCATGAGATTAGTCAGGTTGATCATGAGAATAAAATAATAAAGTCTTGCTATTTGAAGAGTGGCAAATCGGAAGGTTCTCAGTGGATCAAACTTTTTAAAATCGATGAGAACACCACTAGAATATTACATGAAACGAAGTATAAATGTGAATCTAAATTGAGGGAAAAGCATTTATATCCATACTTTCATTCGAAAGCTGTTGATCAATTTCATGGCAACATCAAAGATGAAGTGATGAAAATACGGCTGAATCAAAATGAGCCTGAAATCCCACAGGCTCGTACCGGAAAAGCTTTAGCAGGTTAATCGCTTTCAATTTTCTCAACCAATTTAGTATACCAATCTTCACCAAATTTTCTAATTAAGGCATCTTTCAGGAATTTGTAAACTGGTACACCTAGTTTTTCGCCTAATCCACAGGCAGGAGAACAAATATGCCATCTATCGTAATTCAAAGCCAGATGATCATGTAGTTTCACTACTCTGATTGGGTATAAATGGCATGAAATCGGTTTTTTGAAATTAGTTTTCCCATCCTTATATGCTTGCTCGATTGAGCATTTAAGAATCTTCTTGTCATCATAATAAGCAAATGCACATTCCTTATTATCGATAGTGGTAGTACTAAAATCCCCCTCCTCATCCAAAATATATGCACCATGCTTTTCAAGAGCAGCAATTGCTTCTTCCGACAAATACGGCTTCACAATATCAACAACTTCTTCAATTTCAATCAGTTCTTCAGGTAATAATGGTGCTCCTAAATCACCTTCCACGCAGCATGCACCTTTACATTTATCTAAATCACAAACAAAAAATTGTTCTTTTATATCGTCTGATATTAGGGTTTTCCCGATTTGAATCATTGTGTTTGGCTATATGTATTGCGTAGGTTTTTGACTAAAATGACCACTTAGTGATCTTTAATTATCTATGGATAAATATTGAATTTGAACCAATCAATTACGTATCCAATAAAATAATGAAACAGATTTGACTTACTTAAGGGTTTCAATCACATGATTATGGTTTGTGTATATGCAAATATCTGCAGCAATGGTTAGGCCTTCTTTAACCATTTGCTCTGAAGTGAGATGTGGAGCGTGTTTCTTTAACGCCAGAGCCGCCGATTTGGCAAACATACTTCCACTACCTATTGAAGCTACATCCTCATCTGGCTCAAGCACATCTCCAGTTCCGGAAATAATCAACATTTCATTTTTATCAGCTACAATCATCATTGCTTCTAATTGACGAAGATATTTATCCATTCGCCAATCCTTAGCCAATTCAACCGCAGCTCGTTTTAAATTCCCTGAATATGCCTTGAGCTTCTCATCGAATCTATCAAGTAAGGTGAATGCATCGGCAGTTGAACCAGCGAAACCAGTCACCACTTTTCCATCTGCTAATTTTCTGATTTTTTTCACATGGCTCTTAGCTACTGTATTACCCATTGTGGCTTGTCCATCAGCACCAATAGATATGGTCCCATTATGCTTTACCGCTAGTACGGTAGTTGCATGAATTTTTTCAATACTCATTTTAATATTTTATAAATGAAAAACCATTTTGAAACTGAGGTATTTATATCAGTCTCAAAATGGTTTCATGAAAATTTACCTTATTATGCAGATTGCTCTTCTACAAATTCCATTTCTTTAGCTGCTAGAAAACGTTCAGCATCCAAAGCTCCCATACAACCAGAACCAGCTGCGGTGACGGCCTGTCTATATATTCGATCCTGAGCGTCTCCAGTAGCAAATACTCCTTCTATTTTAGTCTTGGATGAACCCGGTATGGTTTTGATATAACCACTTTCGTCCAAATCAAGATATTCTTTAAAAATCTCTGTATTGGGTTTATGACCGATTGCCACAAAAAATCCCTGAATAGGAATTTCACGTTTTTCTCCTGTAACTGTGTCAACTATTCTCAACCCTTCTACTTCTTCACCACCCAAGATTTCATCAGTTTCGCTGTTCCAAAGCACTTCAATATTAGGCGTGTTCAACACACGTTGCTGCATGATTTTGGATGCTCTCATTTCATCTCTTCTTACCAACATGTAAACTTTATTTACAAGTTTGGATAGATAAGTAGCCTCTTCTGCAGCTGTATCTCCACCTCCCACGATTGCAACATCCTGACCTCTGAAAAAGAACCCATCACAAACAGCACATGCTGATACCCCTCTACCATTCAATCGTTGTTCACTTTCCAGACCTAACCATTTGGCTGAAGCTCCTGTTGAAATAATAACTGATTCTGCTTCCAGCTCAGTTTTTTCATCAACAGTAATTTTGTGTGGCCATCCAGAAAAATCTACGGATGTAACCATTCCATATCTTATTGATGCTCCAAATCTTTCTGCTTGTTTTTGAAAATCAATCATCATTTGAGGTCCGGCAACTCCATCAGGATAACCTGGATAATTTTCAACATCATTTGTGATCGTAAGCTGTCCACCAGGCTGTCCGCCCTGATATAAAACTGGATTTAATCCTGCTCTGGCAGCATATATGGCTGCTGTATATCCAGCCGGACCCGATCCAATTATTAATACTTTTACTTTTTCAGTCGCCATGCTAATATTATTTATTCAAAGAAATGCAAATCTGCAGCAAGTCAAACAAAATTAAATCCAAAAAGGATCAATCTGTCATATTGGCTACCCTAAATATGGCTTCAATGACTTGCACCTTGCATTATGGCGCAATCTACGAATCGCTTTCTCCTTGATTTGTCTTACTCTTTCCCTTGTCAAGCTCAAACGCGACCCAATTTCTTCCAATGTCAAGGCTTCACCAGATGTCAGGCCATAATAAAGTCTAACCACATCACTTTCTCTTTCTGTTAAAGTTGCCAATGCCCTTTTCACCTCCCTTTTCAAAGAATCTATGATTAAGGCTTCATCAGGTGTCACTTCTGAATCATCTTCTAATAGATCCAGCAGACTTCCTTCTTCACCGGCCGAAAAAGGTGCATCCATAGAAACCTGTCTTGAAGAAATTCTAATGGTATCCATAACCTCTTCTATTGACATATCAAGCATTTCTGCCATTTCGTCAGGAGAAGGTTCTCTTTCAAATTTTTGTTCGAGTGCAGAAAAAGCTTTGGAGATTTTATTTAACGAACCCACCCTATTCAATGGCAACCTTACAATACGAGACTGTTCTGCAAGAGCCTGAAGAATACTTTGTCGGATCCACCAAACCGCATAAGAGATAAACTTAAATCCACGGGTTTCGTCAAATCTTTTTGCAGCTTTGATCAATCCAAGATTGCCTTCATTGATCAAATCACCCAATGTAAGACCTTGATTCTGATATTGTTTGGCAACTGATACTACGAAACGAAGATTGGCTCTGGTGAGACGATCGAGTGCAATTTGATCACCCTCTTTAATGCGTTGAGCTAATAACACCTCTTCTTCGGGCGTTATTAGCTCAACTTTGCCTATTTCTTGTAGATATTTATCCAGGGAGGCATTTTCCCTGTTCGTAATTTGTTTACTTATTTTGAGCTGTCTCATTGGCGGTGATTTGACTTTGAGTCTGATAAATACTACCAGACAATCCTATCACCACTAAATTTAATCAGCTTTGCCTTCCTTTTCAGGCTTAGGTAACAAAACTTTTCTTGACAATCTGTATTTACCTGTTTTCTTATCTATTTCAATAAGCTTTACTTTCACTTCTTCACCAACCTCAAGAACACCTTCCATACTGTCTACTCTTTCCCACTTGATTTCAGAGATATGTAACAAACCGTCTTTTCCTGGTATTATTTCAACAAAAGCACCGAATGGCATGATAGCCTTTACTTTACCTTCATACACTTCTCCTACTTCAGGAACTTGCACTATAGCCTTAACACGTCCTACTGCATCATCCAAAGCTTCTTTATTGGCAGCAAAAACTGTAACAACACCACCTTTATCTACCTCTTCAATAGTAACTGTGGCTCCAGATTCTCTTTGTATTTCTTGAACAACTTTTCCTCCAGGTCCGATTACCGCACCGATCATTTCTCTATCAATATGGATTTGAACAAGTCTTGGAGCATTAGGTTTAAGTTCTTCTCTTGGAGCAGAAATAGTTTTGTTCATTTCACCCAATATGTGAAGTCTGCCTCGTTTTGCCTGATCCAAAGCTTCAGCCAAAACCTCATATGAAAGTCCGTCAACTTTAATATCCATCTGGCAAGCAGTTACTCCATTTACTGTTCCGGTTACCTTGAAATCCATATCACCTAGATGATCTTCATCTCCAAGTATATCAGAAAGAATCGCATATCTTCCAGTCTTAATATCTGAGATCATTCCCATCGCAATACCCGAAACAGGATTCTTAATTTTCACACCAGCATCTAACAAAGCAAGCGTTCCTGCACAAACAGTAGCCATTGACGATGAACCATTAGATTCCAGAATGTCTGAAACAACTCTAATTGTATATGGATTGTCTTCGGTAGGCAACATTTGCTTCAATGCCCTCATTGCCAAATTACCATGACCAACTTCTCTTCTACCCGGACCTCTATTTGGCCTTGCTTCTCCAGTAGAGAATGATGGGAAATTGTAATGGAGAATAAACTTGTTATATCCCGAGAACATTGCTCCATCAATCATTTGCTCGTCCATTTTAGAACCAAGCGTGACTGTAGTAAGTGATTGAGTTTCACCTCTGGTGAAAACTGCAGAACCATGAGCTGATGGTAAATAATCAACTTCAGACCAGATTGGTCTAACTTCATCCAGCTTTCGTGAATCAAGTCGTTGACGTGTATCTAGGACGCAATCTCTTACTGCATCCTTCTCAACATCGTGGAAATATTTTTTAACGAGGAACTTGTTCAGTTCTGCTCTTTCTTCTTCGCTATAAGTTTCTAAAAATGCTTCTAAAACAGCCGCAAATTTTTCACCTCTCAATTTCTTATCTGCAAGTCCTTCTTTAGCAATTGCATAGCAGGAATCATAACAAGAAGACTTTATTTTTTCCTGAAGTGCTTCATCCTTAGGTTCATGATCGTAAGTACGCTTCACAGTAGAACCTACTTCTTTCGTTAATTCAACCTGTACAGCGCAATGTAATTTAATATCTTCATGAGCTTTCTTTATCGCCTCTAGCATGTCAGCCTCACTCACTTCTTTAGATTCGCCCTCAACCATCATGATGTTATCCGCAGAACCAGCTACGATCAAATCAAGCTCAGCTGAAGCCAACTCAGCAGGAGATGGATTCGTCTTAAATTCACCATTGATTTTTATAACTCGAACCTCAGAAATCGGTCCGTTGAATGGAATATCAGAAACCGCAATCGCAGAAGAAGCGGCCAATGCAGCTAGTGCATCAGGCATTACATTTGGATCCGCTGAAATAAGTGATATTGCCACTTGAGTGTCGGCATGGTAATCTTCAGGAAATAAAGGTCTAAGCGCTCTATCAACCAATCTACTAATCAGAATTTCATAATCTGAAAGTCTACCTTCTCTTTTCAAAAATCCTCCAGGGATTTTTCCTGAAGAAGCAAATTTTTCCTGATAATCAACAGATAGTGGTAGGAAGTCCACTCCTTCACCTGCTTCTTTTTTCGATACGATTGTAGCAAGGAGCATAGCATCTCCCATTCTTACTACTACAGATCCATCAGCTTGTTTGGCCAACCGGCCTGTTTCAATTGAAATCTCTCGTCCATCAGACAATGAGATTATTTTAGTGATACCTTGAGGCTTCATAATTATTGTAATTAATAATGTGGTTAGGAGCCTCTATTTTCTCAGGCGCCTAAAAATAAAAAAGGGAATCTATTTACGATTCCCATATTGTCTTAAATCTTGGATTACTTACGTATTCCTAATTCAGCGATGATACTTCTGTATCTCTCGATTTCGCTGTTGTGTAGATAGTCTAATAATCTACGTCTCTTACCAACTAACTTCAAAAGACCCAATCTTGAGGCGTGATCTTTTTTGTTAATTTTTAAATGCTCTGTCAAATGATTGATTCTGTGGGTAAAAAGAGCAATTTGTCCTTCAGAAGATCCTGTATCGGCTTTTCCTTTTCCGTGTTTTTCAAAGAATCCTTCCTTTACTTCCTTTGTTAAATACATCCTATATGTAATATTAATTATTCGCTAAAATCAAGGCGCAAATCTACGCGTCTTGTTCATCAAAAGCAATACTTCTCTTTTATCTTTTAAAAATTCTTGTTCTCAACTTATCAATCCAGATATTATAGAAATCAATTTCAAATAACCTGGCATCAATTCTCGCCTGCCTCAAGAAGAATAATCCGAATGGCAACAAAATAAAAATACTGAGCCAAGCTGCAACAATTGGATCCATCAAACCCTCATTTGCCCATTTGGAACACATAATGGTGATCACGTAATAAGTAAGGAAGAAAAAGATAGAAATAATAACAGGAACGCCTAGTCCACCCTTTTTAATTATCGCACCAAGAGGCGCACCAATTAAAAACATAATGATGCACGCTACTGCCTGACTATATTTTTTATGTTTTTCGATGATGTATTTACTCACATCTCTTCTCAAATTATATATTCTAGAGTAAGTACTTCCCAAGTTTACCTTAACATTCTGAGCATTGTTTTTCGCATAAAGCAGAATATCGCCTTCTCTATTTTTCTTAGCATTATACAGATGCTTCCAAGTGATAGTATCTAAACTGACGTGATGTTTTGATTCGACTGAAATAATTTTTACCGAATCTTTTAGTTCTCTTTTCGATTTAGAAATTAAGTTTAGCTGCTTTTCTTTGAGAATGCTATCTGTCATAATCTTAGGAGCGATCTTCTTGCTTTGGGATTCATCTTTAGATTGTAAAAAAGCAAACATCGATGCTTTCATTATTAATGAATCTGGTGCTTCTGGCCGTTTATGATCATTTTCGATAGAGTCTTTTCGTATTTCCAAATCCAAATCACCAATCAGTTTTTTACCTCTATCAACAAAAGAATATTTAAAAGATGGTGTCACATTGAGTATCAATGAGCTTTTGGCCTCTCTGACAGATCGTTTTAAAGAATCAATATCTTCCGTCAGCTCTGCCAAATTTTTCATTTGACGGTTATTTTCAAATAACTCCTCCTTTGTACGCTGAAGATCAAAAGAAGAGAGACTGAACACCATATCCATCCGCTTGAATTTAGATCTGAACAGTTGATCTACAGGTTTCTTTTTTTCTTCTTCTTCTAAATAATAATTACCGTTATAGAGTTCAAGTTTGAGATATTTATCATTGTACAGTGTGTACATCAAACTCGAATCTGCAATAATCACACGTTTATTTCCATCACCTTCGGTGTGGTCATATATTAGAATGTTTTTAAGCGTCTTGTTATCGCTGTATTTTTCCTTGACATAAATACTATAATCTGGGATTTCATCATAAAACACTCCTGCTGTAATATTTAGTGCTGCCTTTTTATGCTTGATGTCATAAAGCAAACTATAGGCCTTTAGATTGGCGGCTGGCACAACATAATTATTAAAATTGAATGCGCCATAGGATAATAAAACCACAAAAAAGAAAATAGGGCGAAGCGCCCTGATCAAAGAAATCCCCGCACTTTTTATAGCACTTAACTCAAATTGCTCGCCCAAATTACCAAATGTCATAAGAGATGAAACAAGCACACCAAGTGGCAATGCTACCTGAAGCATATTCAGACTGAAATAAAAGAGTAATTCAGAGAATACACTAAAGCCAAGATTCTTTCCAACAAAATCATCGAAATACTTCAACATATACTGTATCAACAGTATAAATGTCGCTAGCCCAGTAGTGAGAAGAAATGGGCCAATAAAGGAATTGATGATGAATTTATCCAGTTTCTTCATTCAGGCGCAAAGATGTCCAAAGTTGAAATGTAAACGGATAAAAAAGAAAAAGTATTGTACTATCCGCCAACGATCTCTTTTAGCTCGTGGATTAAACTTTCATAAAGTTCCTGACATTCTTCTGAGTCAATATCAGAATAATCCGTGACTCTTATAAAAACTTCTTGTGTCAGCTCATTCATCTCCAGCTTAAATTCCACATATGCAGGATCCTCAGGATCCTCAAGATCTTCAAATTCAAATTTAACCATTGAGTTTAATCGAGTAGAAACCAGTTTAGCTTTATTCTGCTCTCCATCCCATAGGAAAGTATAGTCCTTATCCTCATTTATATTCACATCATCAGCGAACCATTGAGCTAACCCAGATGCCGAACTTATATATGGATAAAGCATTTTTTTTGATGCATTAATTGGATACTCTCCAACAAATAATTCCTTAGCCATAATTATCGCATTTAGATATTTTGTAAAAATAAAATTCAATTCAGCAATTTGCTATGATAAAAAAGAAAACTATTTAGATTTGCACTCCTTTTCAAAAGGCACTTCTCTGGCGAGGTAGCTCAGATGGTTAGAGCGTCGGATTCATAACCCGGAGGTCGGGGGTTCGATTCCCCCCCTCGCTACTTTCCTGTAACTCGGTGTAACTCCAAATAACTTAACTGTACTGATTATCATTATGTTGTCAAAGTACACAATTTCACCGAATTACACGGAATCACATCTTTTTTTTATTAAAATTCTTATTAATTCTTTGTCGTCTATTTTAATCTTAAATACGACAATAGATGAACAAATTCCCTTCAATTACACTGGTATTCAATCGGTTAAACTATAAAAGTAAGTCTGGAGCATATCCGGTGCACATTCGAATTTTCCATCGAGGAAAGACTGATTATATCCAGGTTAAAGATGTTCCCAAAATCCAAACGAAGGATTGGATTGGCGATGCGGTCCGAGGAAACTATGTCAAAAACAATCCTCAAATCAATGACATGTTGAATCAAGAACTCACAAAAGCTCGAAGTTTAACGAATGCACTGGTAATGAAAGGCTCTGCCCTGACCTTGAAAATGATCAAGGATCATTTGAGAAATCCAGAGAAATTGAAAAGTTTTAATGCCTATGCTCATGACTATGTCCGAAATATTAATAAAAATCGGCAGGATAGTGAAAAGCTCAGTTACCGAACGATTCAGACCTATCACTCCTTTTTGACCAAATTGGATGATTTCAATCCCAAAATTGGATTCGATGAAATATCTCCGGAGTTGATCAAAGACTTTAACGACTACCTGGCAGGCAAATGCAACTTAATTAAGACTTCCAGAAGCAAACACTTAGATAAATTTTCTGTCATCTATGATCAGGCAGCATTGAAAAAACTGGTCAATTTTACTCCTAATCTCTTTAAAGGATACAGGGGACGTAATGCACCAAAACATGTAAAATTGAATCTAGAGGAAATCCGGAAATTTAAAACCACTACCCTACCTGACCCGACGGACGATTTTTACAAAACCATATTTTACTTTCAGTTAATGACGGGGTTATACTATTCTGATCTTGTAGAATTGAGATTAAGCAATTTTAACTCAACCGAGCTTGATGAAAAGGGAAAGAAAGTTACCGTTTATTTTTTGGAGGGCGAAAGGACTAAAAATGGTGAACGATTTGTGATTCGTTTGTTTACCAATGCATTAGACATTTTAAAGGAGTACACGACCCTGAATAGCGGCGAACCCGGAGATCTGCTTTTCCCTGATCTGGTTAGTGATCAGAAATTCAACAAACGACTCAAAAAGATTGCCACGCAACTAGACATTCAGAAGAACATCACTAACAAAGTCGCCAGGCATAGCTTTGGTTCCTGGATGGTGAGCATTGGAAATACTCGTGAAAAACTCGGTGGCACTTTCGGACACACGGAACCAAAAACCACCAATATTTACAGCAAGATGTCTCCAAGACAAGTGCTACAGGGATGGATAGAGCCAGAGATATAATATAAATTGCAGTATGGAAAGGATTTTGAGATCCTTTCCATATTCTTTCATAAAACAATGGATAACACAAAGAAAAAGTTAGGAATCTTTCATTATTTCAATGAGAATCTCAAGCCCATTAAAGGCCAACATCCTATTTATGTTCGGATCACATTCGAGAGAAAAAAGGTTGAAATGAAAAGTCCCACCTACAGCCATTTAATAGATGAAGGTGCGGAGACTATTGATTTTGAAAAGGTTGAAATCAATGATATTAGAATTTTTAATTGCATGCGTAATTTTTGGCATGAATTAGGCTGGAGTTGGGATGTAAAGCACTTCCGAATGCCCGAAAACGAAGTTTATTATAAGTCCATTGAAACTGCACATAACAATCTTATTGATAGTCTTATCTTGAAGTTTTTTGAAAAAAATAACCTCCCCGAAACTCATTTTTTCCTGGAAATATTTGATAATTTGCTATCAAATTTTATGGAGGTGTTAGAAGAATTGCGGCCAGAATTATTTGAGCAATTAGACATGACTATTAAAGCAACACAATTAGAAATTGATAGAATATTGATAGAATATTCTAAACATGATCCCCAATTTATCTATGGTACTGTAGCGGATCTTCTAGGAAACAAGGAATTAGAAGATTATTTCAAAAGCAATCATGAGCAGGCTTACTCCTACTACCGACAATTACGAGAATCTGTTCTACCCGATGACCCGACTAAAATCACACACTATACTTTTAAAAGCAATCTCTAATTAAATGTTTCAGTATTTATTTTTTTACTGAAACTTTTATATATTTGTATCGTTATTCTATTGCATCACAATAAAACACGATACCATGTTAAAACAAGAACACACTACCTTCTACCCAGTTCCAGTACAGGAATTAAAGCAGCTTCAGGAAGATATTAAGTACATAAGGATGAATCTATCCAAACCTGCAAAAACAATAAATGATGATCGAGAATGGTTACCTCGGCTTGACTTTATCCGCATCTGCAATATCAGCCCTAGTCTATTCAATATTTGGAGAAACCTTGATAAGCTCAACGTTAAATATGTCTCGCGAAAACTTTACGTACACCGCACAGATGTAGATCGCTACTTCAATGGTGAGTTTTCCGGGAACCAATAAAAATCGATAAGTAATTGTCTCAATGCTTAAACCCATTACAGGTTGGACCTATGAAAACTTCATCACAAAAGCAAAACCGCATCAAAGCACATCTAGATCTTAATGGTGAATGATATAAGGTTCTGTCACCGATAAATCTCCACTTCCCCACACATAAACCAATTAAATCAAAGTCGGATGATTGCACAATCAACTATTGATGCCGTATTTAGCCAAGCCGATATAGTAGAAATCATCGAACAATTCGTTGATCTCAAAAAATCAGGATCAGCTTACAAAGCCCTATCTCCATTTACTGATGAAAAGACAGCTTCATTTCATGTGGTTCCGTCTAAGAATATTTACAAATGCTTTAGTTCTGGTAATGGTGGTGGTTTTATAGACTTCCTTCAAAAATATAAAGGATGGTCTTACCCCGAATGCATAGAGTGGGTAGCATCATTTTACAAAATTGCGGTAGAATATGTCGAAGCTACTCCAGAGCAAAAAGAAAAGGCAGTCACGCGTGATCAATACATTAAAATCAATAAAGCTGCAAGCACCAAGTTTGTAGCCAATGTACGAGCCTTAGATCAAGATCATCCTGCTTTGCGTCAGCTGGCCAGATTTGATAAAGAAACATTGACCGAGTTTCAAATAGGTTATACCAGTGACGACTACAAGTTTATATATAAGCTGTGTGCTGAAAAGGGATTAGTTAAAGATGCCGAAGATATCAGCTTGGTACGCATGCATCAGGGAAATTATTATGATTTCTTTCAAAAGCGTATCATTTTTCCTATACATGACCATTTTGGTAATATTGTCGCATTTGGTGGACGTGCATTGGCAGATGAAAAACCTAAATACCTCAATACCGCCGACACACCTATATTCAATAAATCAAAACTGCTATATGGTTTCTTTTATGCGCAAAAAGCTATTCGTGCATCCGGCTTTGCATATCTCACCGAAGGTTATACAGATGTAATTGCCTTTCACGAAGTAGGTTTATCAAATACAGTAGCCACATTAGGTACCTCGCTTACTGAAGATCATGTCAAATTACTATCACGAAACTGCAAATCTGTGATATTAGTACGTGACGCAGACCAAGCTGGAGAGAAAGCCGCCATTAGAGATATGGAAATGCTATTGAAAGAAGGGGTGCAAGTGGGAATCGTAGAACTTCCACAAGGCAAAGACCCATACGATCTGGCACATGATCCAGAGATAGACAGTCCGAGCGATTGGGTAGATAAAAACACACAAGACGCACTCAACTATTTCTGTTACAAAATATACACAGAGGCCATTGATCCAATAGCACAAGGCGAGGCACTTAATCAGATAGCTATGTGGCTATCAATGATTACAGATAATTTTATCAGGGAGCAATACCGCAAACAAATTGCTAAGTTGACCAAGCTCAAAATAAAAGACATCAAAGATCGTGAGGCAGATCCCGAACCAAAGCGAACCAACTACGGCGTGAAAAGTTTCATGCGCCTACCTGAAGGTGTCACCGAAGAAGAAGTTTTGAGATATGGATTTTACGGGATAGTTGAGCCTGGCACCATGGAAAATAACAAAACAGGTTATTGGTTTATGGAAGGACCAGAAACATTCCTGCAAAAATCAAACTTTGTCCTCACTCCATTATTCCACAAGTACGAAATGGAAGATAACACAAGGGTATTCCGAATTGAAAACGGAATAATGGGATCGGAAATAGTAGAAATGCCATCCAGTGCGCTGATCAGTGTAGAACAGTTTCGGAAGTTTCTTTTTGATAAAGGTCCTTACTTCTTTGATGGATCCAAACTTCATTTGGATAAGCTCAATAAAAAATACCTCTATGAGTTTCCAAAAGCATTTGAATTGCGCACACTAGGATGGCAAAATGAGGGATTCTTTGCCTTTTACAATTGTGTGTACAATGGCAAGCTTGAATACTACGATGAAGCTGGGCTGATCAAACACGACAATCAATTTTTCTTTTCGCCAGCTGCATCTACCATCTACCGCGATGTGCGCAAGGATGATGATATGTTTGAAAACGACAGATATCTAAGCTACATGGAATCCAATTTAACCATGAATGATTGGATGAAACTCATGCATGATGTATATGGCGAACATGCTTATGCCGGACTGCCGTTTGTATTCATAGCCCTGTTTCGTGATCTGGTTTTCAAAGTGGACAATAACAGTCCCCACCTTTATCTATACGGTCAGTCCAAGTCAGGAAAGTCCAAGTTTGCAGAATCACTAATGAACCTGTTCTTTAACCAGATGCCAGCGTTCCAACTCAATGGAGGTACTGACTTTGCTTTTGCCAGCCGATTAGAGAGATTTAGAAACGTTCCGGTTTTCCTCAATGAATTTGATGACAATGTGGTCAAAGACGAATGGTTTCAAATGATCAAAGGTGCATACGATGGAGAAGGTCGAGAGCGCGGACGTGGTGGATCCAAACGCAAAACCGAAATCCAGAAAGTAAATGCCAGTTTGATCCTGGTAGGCCAGTACCTATCCACCAAAGATGACAACTCTATTCTCTCTCGTAGCATCCTTCGCACATTCAAGATCACCTATGACCGTGACAATAAGCAAGTGGAAGCATACACCCACCTAAAAGAACTAGAGAAAAAAGGCCTCTCCAGTATAGTCACCAACATGCTACAGCATAGAGGCAAAGTAAAGGACGAATACTATACTGTCTTTTTTGATACCTTTAAAAGGTTAGGAACCATCATCCGTGCACGTAAGCAGCAATACGAAGAACGTGTATTGCGTAATTATAGCTCATTATTAGCCATGGTTACCATATTCAAAGGTATATACCAGTTCCCATGGGCGTACAAGGACTATGAAGAATGGGTAATCCAAGAAGTGATAAAGATGAGTAGTTTGATTGGTGAAACAGATATACTGGTAGACTTCTGGACGTATGTGAGTAACCTGGTAGATCACCATGAGATAGTCAATAACCGTGAATACAAGCTGGCATTCAAATCTCAGATTCGCATCACCAAGGGAAACACTGATGAAAGCATAAACTTTCCGGATCCGAAACATATCATCTTTATCAGATTGCGAGAAGTGTGGGTGTCCTATGCAGCTGCTAAGAAAAAGTCCGGAGGATCCCCCATCGACTTCACATCACTTAAAAGCTATATGGAAAACCGTGACTACTACTTTGGTTATTCCAAAGCTGAACGATTTTCTCAAAAGGGTGTAGCTGGATGTTACGTGTTAGACTACACTCGTATAGGAATTGATATAGCGAATGAAGATGAGAGCAATTACGCATTCTCATCTTTAACAAATTCAAATGTACCCATTCAAAAAAATCCTGACGAAGATCTGCCTTTTTGAAATTAACATCAACAACCTCAACATTTATTATAAAACACTTCAATTAACTGTTAGAAGAAGGTTTATTGAAAATATTACTGTTGATGTATTTAATTATTTGTTGATGTAACTAAATATAATGTTGATGTATAGTTCATTTTTGTTGATGTAAAATAAAAATGTTGATGTTGTTGATGTGTTGATGTTAAAAACAAAGGCTGTTAGTGTGAAACTACTCGAACTTCTTTCAGTCAATAAAAAGTAGTGATCGTAAAAATGATTTATCCAATTTGAAGAATTGGAAAATCAGATTACCTTATGGCTTAGACTCAACCCACATCAATAAATAGATTTCTGATAAGATTTTTTAGTTTCAAATTATCTTCAATACCGAGATAATTATCCTGTTCGTTGATGAGACATTGCCACTCATATTCTGAACCTACACTTTCGGTAGTTCCTTGTTTTTCAAAACCATTAACGAAATAGATAAAAAGCATTTTGGCTTTTATATCATTCATTTCTAAAAAATGAAGGAACGAAATACGATTGGCTTTTTGATAATATTTCTTTGTCCAGTCATCCGAAGACATGATCCCAAAATAAGATTTAGTTTCCTCAAACGCCTTCTCTATTTTAGTTTTACTCAATGCGCTAGATGCCCCACAGTCGGATTGCATTTCGCCAGCTCTTGCTTTGGCTTCCACCAAAATCCATTCTTCACCTAACTTTGCTATAGCATCCCAATTTTGTGCTGTTCCTGATTGAGGCCAGTATGCATTCCACGCGGATTCAATATTTCGATTTGGTTTTAAAAATTCGATCCCAACAAACTCTTTATCACTTCTATTTTTAGCGTCGTATTTAAAATCGAACCATTCGAGATTGTTATCTTGAACTCCAAAAGCTCCAAGAACTTTTTCAGTTAATTCGTTTCTATGTCTTCCTAGAAATCTAAGAAGATGAAATTCACTTCCATAACCCATTGCCATTTTACCCATCTTGAATCAGTAGTTTATTTGGAATTAAAATGTTGGATTTAATCAACTAATTTGGAAGGTATTTCATTTTTTCTAATACCTCTATCCATTATTAGCAGTAATTTTTATATTTTCAGATCGACAAACAAAAAAAGGCGAGAGTTGCCTCCCGCCTTAAATGTTTTCACAACGGAATAATCCTTATTGTGATTGGCTTTCAATTGACTTAAAGATAATACTAATTATAAAATTCACCTTACCATGAGCATGAAAAAGATTTTGGGACTTGATATAGGCGTGTCATCAGTTGGGCTATCAGTGATAGAAGATACAGATGGAGTAAAAGAAATAAAGGAAATGGCTGTGCGGATAGTCCCTGAAGACCCAAACTTTCAAGGAAAGTTTTATTCAGGTAATACAGCAAGTAAAAACCTGGGAAGAACTATTGATAGAGGGATCAGAAGAAACAATCAACGATTCAAAGCAAGGAGGGACAAGCTATATGCTGCACTGCAACAGTATGGAATGATGCCTGATTCAACAATAATCAACTTGCCCGCATTAAAACTATATGGATTAAGAGCCAAAGCAGTCACAGAGCAAATATCCCTGAAGGAACTAGGGCGTGTGCTCATTCTGCTCAATCAAAGAAGAGGCTTCTTGAGTAATAGAAAGTCAAACTCAGACGAAGAAAACTCAACAGACTATAAAAAAAGAATTGCTGAACTGGAAAGTGAACTTGATGGAAGAACTATAGGTGAGCAGTTATATGAAGAACTTGTGAATGTAAATCACCCTTTGGAAGTTCTGCTCAGGGAAAGAACTTATTTGAGAGCCTCCTATATTGAAGAATTTGATCGTATTTGGGAAAATCAAAAGCAATACTATCCTGAAGTACTTACCGGGGGAGCTAATGAAGATGACAATAAGCGAACGTTATACAACTTGTTAAGAAATAAAATCATCTACTATCAAAGACCACTTAAAAGCCAGAAAGGTTTGATTTCTGAATGTCCTTTTGAAAAACACCATAAGGCCGCAAGTAAATCATCCCCTTATTTTGAACTTTTCAGAATCTGGCAAAAGGTCAATGACCTATCGTGGAAAACTGCTGAAGGCACCAAACACGAGCC
>CAYGUA010000026.1:80118-84528 GCA_964353015.1 uncultured Marinoscillum sp.
AACAAAGGCAATTGCTTAAAAATACTCTTTGGAAGGAAGTGGTCAGCAAGTCAAAATATAAACTCACAATTTCTAAAATAAAGGCCCTACTTGGTTATGGATCAAGAGAGAAGATTTATCTCAACTTCACAGAACTGGACGGCAGTAAAACTTACTCGATGCTACGAGATGCACTGACTGCCGCAGATGTTAAAAATCCCGATCAATATCTTTTCTTCAACTTAGAAGTTGATGACGAAAAAGGAGGTTTGTTCCAACTTTGGCACATTACTTACTCACTGCCAACAGAAAAGGAAGTAGTTCTTGCGCTAATGAAGCATTTTAAGTTTTCAGAAGAGCAAAGTACAATTATTGCTCGCCAAGTAGGATACAATGCTGAATACGGAGGCTTGTCAACAAGAGCAATACGGAAGCTGCTCCCACATTTGGAAAAAGGAATAGGCTACAGTCTAGCTTGTGACCAAGTGGGATACGACCACAGTGGTTACAAAACCAAAATAGTACTTCAAAGCAAACTCGATCACTTACCGCCCAATTCCCTCAGAAACCCGGTTGTAGAGCAAATACTTAATCAGGTTGTCAACATCGTCAATCAGGCCATTGATAAGCATGGTTACTTTGATGAAATCAGAGTGGAACTTGCTCGTGAGCTTCGAAACAATGCAGACAGTCGAAAACGTATGAGCCAGCAAAATAGAAATAACAAAGCTACAAATAATAAAATCCGAGCAATGCTTCATACCGAGTATAACTACACGGTAGTAAACGGTAGAGACGTGAAGCGCTACAAGTTGTGGGATCAGACTGAAAAACAATGCCTCTATTGCGGAAACCCGATAAGCAATTCAGACCTCATTCGTGGTAATGCCGATATCGAACACATTTTGCCCAAATCCCGATCATTTAGTGATCATATGAATAATTTTATTTTAGCACATAGGAAATGTAATGCTAATAAAGGTCAGCGTACAGCTTATGACTTTATGGAGTCTCAGGGAAAAGAGCAGTTCGCTCATTACATAGAACTAGTTAATAAACTATATGCAGACGGGAAGGGTAGGATTAGTAAAGCAAAGTTTGATAACCTGATGTGCCAAGGGGATAAAATTCCTTCGGACTTTGTGGAACGTATGAAAAAAGATACTCAGTATATTTCTAAAGAATCTGTAAAACTTCTGAAGAAAGTATGTGAAAACACGTACACTACCACAGGACAAATTACTGACTTGCTCAGAGAAGAATGGGGACTCAAACATGTGCTGGAAGAAATAACCTTTGAAAAGTATAAGGCAGCCGGTCTTACTGAAATTAAAGAATACAAGGACAGTGAGGGAAATATCAAAACCAGAGAGATCATTAAAGACTGGAGCAAACGCGATGATCACAGACACCATGCCGCAGATGCACTCATAACAGCACTTACTGACCAGAAAATCATCTTCAAACTCAATAACCTGAATAAAATCTATCAATTGGAGAGAGACGCCCTTTCTAAGGAAGAGCTGGCTCAGTTTGAAGAAGATAATAACGGCAGATTTGACCTTAAAGAGTTTGTTGCTCAAGCCGCTTATGATTTTCCGCTACCCATGCCAAACCTAAGATCAGAAGCGAAGAAACATCTGGAATCCATCTTTGTTTCAATCAAGAAATCATCCAAAACCCTGAGTAAAAGCATTAATAAGCCGAAAAATGCATCTCCGCAAGTAACATGGACACCCAGAGGTCGCATACATGAAGAAACTGTCATGGGCAGAGTGAAGCGAATCGCCGAAAACCCCCTAAAACTGGATAATAAATTTGACAAGGTTGACGATATAGTATGTGATCCCTTACGCGAAGTAATTAAGAGTCATTTGGCCAAATACAATAATGACCTAACAATAGCTTTCAATTCAAAAACCCTAAAAAAAGATCCGGTTTTATACAAAAATGAAGAAATCAAGACGGTAAAGGTTTATGAAGAGAGTGGAACCAAGCGAGTGCCAATATCCGAAAACATTACACCTGCACAGGTACTCAAAATAATAGATAAGAAAGCAAGAGAGATTTTACAGGAACGAATAGTAACTCAAGGAGGTATCAAAAAGGCATTCTCGAATCTCGAAGAAAACCCTATCTGGCTAAACGAAGAAAAAGGTATAAAAATTAAATCGGTCTCAGTGTACGATGAGAGCAAAGTGGAAAAGGTTCGCAATGGCTATGTGAAAACGGGAGGTAATCATCATGCAATCATTTACAAAAATGAAGAAGGCAAATATTTAGACAAAGTAATTTCCTTCTGGGAAGCGATTGAGATAGGACGAGTTAATGTCCAGCAGACAGGGAAGCCTTACCCAATCATAAAGAGATCCGATGACCCTGAACTCGGCAAGTTTCAGTTCTCTATGCAGATCAATGACCTTTTCGTCTTTGATTTTAAACACAGCGAAAACCCTCAGGAAGAAAATGAGCTGGATTTCTTAAGCTCGGGTAATAGGCCACTTATAAGTAAAAGACTTTTTAGGTTACAAAAAATGAGTAAAAAGGGGAATGGGTCATTTGACATACATTTTAGACATCACTTGGAAAGTTCTGTTGATAGAAGTGTTCCAGAACTTACTTGGATTAATATTCAGTCCAATAAGCAACTGGCTCGACTAACAAAAATCAGAATCAATCATTTAGGAGAAATTATCAAGATAGGAGAGTGAAACGATATGGGGAGGGCTACCATTTCATTTTGGAATAATATTTGGAACAGCGGTGAAAGAATTTTTATAAAACTTAAATATCACCGTAATGATCAAAAGAACCCTATATTTTGCCAACCCGGCTCACCTGCACACTACCAAACAGCAGTTGGTAGTCAGCTATCCTGATTCGAACGAAAAAAAAACCGTGCCCATTGAGGATATAGGTATGGTGCTCCTGGAACATTCGCAGATCACCATTAGCCACACCCTTATTGGGCATCTGCTGGCAAATAATGCGGCCATCGTAACTTGCGATGGCTTCCATCTCCCTCAAGGGATGATGCTTAATCTCAATGGGCATAATACCCAGCAGGAACATTTCCGTACGCAGCTGCAAGCCACAGAAGCACAAAAAGCAAAGTTTTGGCAGCAAACGATCAGAGCGAAAATCCAAAACCAAGCAGCATTGTTGCGAATCAATGGACTGGAAACGGAAAATATGGAACGTTGGGCAAGTAAAGTACGGCCGGGTGACCCGGATAACTTTGAAGCCCGGGCTGCCGCCTACTACTGGAAAAAACTCTTTGAAGATCACCTTAGGAGTTTTAAAAGAGGCCGCTTCGAAGGAGCACCCAACAATATGCTCAACTACGGCTATGCCATACTCAGGGCTCTGATTGCTCGTTCGCTAGTGGGAAGCGGACTACTTCCTACCATAGGATTCCATCATCGCAATAAATACAATGCATATTGTCTGGCTGATGATGTCATGGAACCATACCGACCTTATGTAGATCAGCTGGTATTGGAGCTTGTGCGCTCACTAGATGAATATGAACAGCTCACGCCGGCGATCAAGCAGCAACTCTTGCAAGTCCCTATGCTGGACGTAAAACTCAATAACCAGACAAGCCCACTTATGCTGGCCGCTCAGGAAACCACAAGCAGTTTGTACAAATGCTATGCGAGGGAATTGAAAACGATAAAACTACCCGTATTATGAGTCTTGACAGGCTCAATCAATATCGCATCATGTGGGTCATGGTATTTTTCGACCTGCCTACCGAAACCAAGGCAGACACACGCAACTACCGCAAATTTGTAGATGTGTTGGAAAAAGATGGTTTCACCAGATTCCAGTTTTCTATTTTTCTGAGGCATTGTCCTAGCATGGAAAATGCTCTTGTACACATGAAACGAGTAAAAACACATTTGCCACCAAAGGGGCATGTGGGGATTATACGAATTACCGATAAGCAGTTTGGCATGATGGAAATCTTTTTCTCATCCAAACAAGAACAACCACCTCAACCTATACAACAAATGGAGCTGTTTTAAACAAATAACGTTCGTGGAAAATATTCCACGAACGTTATTACAGATTTAATCCCTTAAAAACCAGAGCCTTACATACGGGTCTGCTGTTGTAATCTAATAATTGAAAGCCAATCACAACTCAAGAACCTGATGAAATCACAGGGCATCAGCTGTTGTAATCTAATAATTGAAAGCCAATCACAACAATTTTACTGGTATAACTTCATTTACTCAGGCTGTTGTAATCTAATAATTGAAAGCCAATCACAACTCATGATCTATTTGTATCGTGAGTAATTCAGCTGTTGTAATCTAATAATTGAAAGCCAATCACAACATATTAAAATAAAAGCAATAAATCTAAAAAGCTGATGTAATCTAATAATTGAAATCAAATAAAAACAAAATAAACTCAAAAAAA
>CAYGUA010000027.1:0-79209 GCA_964353015.1 uncultured Marinoscillum sp.
TCTTTACAAACTGAAAATTTTGAAGAAGAACTAATCAATACAATCATAGTCTGAAAATAATTAATTCAACTTTAGGCAACAAATGCGTGTGGTGGTGGTAAAGTGAAAGCTCTTTTGATGCTGAGGCACGAAGCAGAAAATGTGCTTGAACGTGCGGTGGTTTTCCTTTTTTAAATGGCATACAACAATTCAGTAAACACCCTTTTGTGGTGTTTACTTTGGTTGTATTTTTTTTATTCTTTATTCAAAAACTGAAAACCAAAATCACGACGGCCTTTAATCACTTATAAGCTTTTATAGTCGGATACAAAGAGATCATCTCCTGATTCACAACTTTTCAGTTTTACCTTTCTAAAGTAACGGAATGAAATTCTAAAAACAAAAAAGATGCAAGTCGATCATGAAGTTTATTAAAAATACCGTTACGGAATGTGGAATAGACAGCCATTATTCAATACTCATTCACTCCTTTTCCTGTGAAGATCTTGGGAATACATTTCTCTATTCGTGATACTCGGGTGCTGGATTGCTTGGGTGAGGCAAAATGAAGGAGATATCCTTTTTGGCGGCCTGGTGTCAAGGCTTCAAAAGCCATTTTCAGGTCTGTATTTTCAGCCAATATTTTCACTAACTCTTCAGGGTAAACAAGCACCGGTTTTTCTTTGACTTCTATTTTCAAACCCAATCTTTCCACCTCCATTGCCTCATAGATATAGGCTTTCAGGATGTTTTCCATTTGAATGATTTCCTGCACATTGGTAAAGCGAATCAAGCGACCTTCCTGTGTGTTCTCGCCGGGTTTCTGCAGAAGGCCTTCGGCATCCAAAAGCAAAGCACCTTTGAAAAAATTGATCGCACAGTATTCCTTAAATGCACTTACAATCAATATGTTTTTATTCTGAAAGGTGTAACATGGCACACCCCATTTCACCTCTTCGGTCAGCTCACAATCAAGTACGATCCTCCTCAGTTGCTTCAGTTCCTCTTCCCAGGTATGCACCTTGCATTGGGGCGTACCTCCCAGCGCACATCGTCCGCATCCTTCAGCCAAATAGGTTTCAATATCGTGGGTCATGGCCATATCTCAATTGGTAATAAAATCGAGCAATTGTTTCCACAAATGATTCATTTGCCAAATATCAGGTTTTTTCAAACTAAAGATCGTTGATTCCTTTGCCATCAAAAATAGCGGGGATGCTTTTTTCAATGCGATCCACACGAGTTTTGGATTGTTTCGCATAGGAGAAATGAAGTAAATATCCCCTTTGTCTCCCGGGTGTCAAGGCTTCAAATGCAGCCTTCAATGTGGCATCTTCATCCAATCTGATTTGAAATTCCTCCGGCATATTAAACTCTGAAGTCTTTTTCATAGTCACCTTCAGTCCTGCCCTTTCTACCTCAATGGCTTCATAAATGTACGCTTTCAAAGCAGCCTCCAGCTTCACAATTTCCTCCAGACTCGTAAACCGAATCTGACGGGCAGCCTGCACATTCTCTGTTTGCTGGATCAGGATCTGATTGGAATCATTGAGCAAGGCACCTTTATGAAAAAGATAGGCACAATATTCCTTGAAGCCATGGATCAATATCACATTGGTTGTTTGAAAGGTGTAACACGGCACTCCCCACTTCAACTCTTCATTCAGTCCACAATCAAGCGCAATGATTCTCAATCGTTCATATTCGGCTTTCCATTGTTTTGCCTTATCAAAAAAGAAATCAACTTTTGGGTTCATGGTGTGATGTCATTAGTATTTAAGTGGAATCAGTATCAGCCTTCCTATTACTATGGATTGGATTCACTAAAGTATTTGATATAAGGTACACATTCAAATCATACAAAATTATCTGTTAAACATGGTTAGATGTATCATTTAAGCCAAAGGTATACTTTGGAAGTGATCACATTTGAACAAAAGAGATCATCCAAATTACCGCTAAACCCACTTGTAAGCAATTGATAAGAAAATTATGGCCGTAAATCAAACATGTCGTATATTCATAAATTGTCATTTTGAAAACCAAAACCTAATAGACCCATATGAACCTATCCATCAGCAACCTTTCTAAAACCTATCCAAATGGTGTTCAGGCGCTCAAGGACATTTCACTCGAAGTACCTGTTGGCATGTTTGGCCTGCTCGGTCCAAATGGTGCAGGAAAATCTTCTTTGATGCGTACCATTGCCACACTTCAGGAACCCGATTCCGGCTCGATCCAATTGGGTGATATCAATGTGCTGACGCAAAAAGAAGATGTGAGAAAAGTGCTCGGGTATCTTCCACAGGAGTTTGGCGTTTATCCAAAAGTTTCTGCCGAAGACCTCCTCAATCATGTTGCGGTTTTGAAGGGCATTGTAAATGGAAAAGAAAGAAAAGAGCTGGTAAAAGCGCTTTTGTACAAAACGAACTTGTACCAACATCGGAACAAGAATTTGGGCGGCTATTCCGGTGGAATGAAGCAACGATTTGGTATAGCTCAGGCGTTGATCTCTGATCCAAAACTGATCATTGTCGATGAACCAACGGCAGGGTTGGATCCTGCGGAGCGCAATAGATTTTTGAATCTGCTGAGTGAAATCGGTGAAAACACCGTGGTGATTCTATCGACCCACATTGTGGATGATGTGCGAGAATTGTGCACCAATATGGCAATTATCAATCAGGGCGAGGTATTGCTCCAAGGCAATCCGATAGAAACCATCAAGCAGATCGAAGGGAAAATCTGGAGAAAAGCGGTGGAGAAAGAATCCTTAGATGATTACAAAACAAACTTCACTGTGATCTCAGAACGATTGATTGGAGGTAAACCTGAAATTCATGTATTGAGTGATGCTCAGCCGGACAATACTTTTGAATCTGTAAATGCAGATTTGGAAGATGTTTACTTCTCAAAAATCTTAGAAAGCACCAATCCATCTGTACCAGCCTAATCAACCAGCCATGTTAGAGTTCATCAAATTCGAATTAAAATACCGGTTTAAGCGACCGGTGACCTACATCTATTTTGCGATCATCCTCGTCATGTCATTTGTAGCGATTGCGACAGATGCGGTCAGAGCCGGTGGTAGTGGTGGTAAAGTGATGGAAAATGCACCAAATATCCTCGCTGTGATGATGTTGGTAATTATGATTTTCGGAATTTTCATTACCTCAGCTGTCATGGGCGTTCCCGTAATCAGGGACTTTGATCACAAAACCGATTCCATGATTTTCACCACTCCTACAAGTAAATTCAGCTACTTGAGTGGGAAGTTCATCGGTTCTTTTATCACCATGCTTTTTATCATATCCGGAATGTTAATTGGTTTCATGCTCGGGCAGGGAATCGCCTGGCCATGGCAGGATAATGCAGAAAGATTGTTGCCTTTCAGTTTTGAAGCCTATTGGAATCCTTTCGTCATTTTTGTTATTCCAAACTTGATTGTTTTCAGTGCTATTTTCTTTGCTGGCGGTGCTTTGGGCAAACGCATGGTTGTGGTTTACGCACAGGGAATCGTCCTTTTCATGGGTTATCTGGCTGCTTCTCAGTTTCTATCACAAATGGACAATCAGGGAGTGGCTTCCATTTTGGATCCATTTGGATTTGGGGCATTGGAAGTCACCACACAATATTGGACAGTAGCGGAGCAAAACAACAATCTGATCCCATTCTCAGGATCGATCCTAAACAACCGATTGGTTTGGCTGTTGGTTGGAATCATCTCACTCCTCCTTACCTATTTTGGGTTTAGCACCAATCAGGCAGGAAATGCTTCTAAAAAGATCCGAAAGAAAGGAAAACAAATGGTTCGGGAGCTTCTTCAAAATATCCAAATTCCTAAAACGCATCCTGCTTACGCACTTGGTGCGCAGTTGATCCAGATCAGAAGTCTTACCTGGTTCTATTTCAAATGGATTGTGAAGCAGGGACCTTTTCTATTTATCACCTTCGCAGGAATATGTTTTCTACTGATCATAGGACTGACAGCAGGTAAAGGTGCCTACGACATTGAAGTATATCTGACCAGCGGACGAGCCGTTCAGCTCATCGGATCTTTCAACCTGTTTTTTATCATCATCACTGTTTTTTACACAGGAGAAATCATTTGGAAGGAACGTGACGTCAACATGAACCTGATCTATGATGCGCTTCCATTTAAGAACTACATCAGTTTGGCTGGTAAGTTTTTCGGAATGGTATTGATGAGCATTTTCCTATTGGCCGTGCTGATGTTCTTCGGTGTGATGCTACAAATCATCAAAGGCTATCCAAATATCGAGTGGAGCGTTTATTTCGCAAGTCTATTCACGGACACACTAGCCGTGATGGTGCTTTATCTTATTCTCGGATTATTCATCCAGGCCCTGGTCAATCACAAGTTTGTTGGCTTTGGACTGATGTTCATCTTTTACATATCATTTCTCATTTTAGACGAGCTGGGCATAGAGCATACCATGTTTTATTTCGGGCGGGCAGATTTAGGTGCCTATTCGGAAATGAACGCATATGGACATTATACCGTGCCTTTTTCATGGTTCAATTTATATTGGTTTGGGCTGGCGGCTGTCTTATATGCTGTGGCGATATTGTTTACAGTAAGAGGGCTGGATAGCAAGTTCAGCATCCGGTTGAAACTAGGCAAGGTTCGTTTGAACACTCAGGCTATGTTTACGATAGTTGGGGCATTTCTGATATTCATATTGAGTGGTGCATTTATCTATTACAACACCAACGTTCTCAATATGTATAAAAACTCGGAAGAACTAAAAGATGTGCGGGAAGCCTACGAACGCACATTAAAACAATATGAGTTTATCAATCAACCGAAAATTGTAGATACTTATGTAGAGGTTGAGCTATATCCAAGAGGCAGAGACTTTAGTGCCAAAGGATATTATTTTTTGAAAAACAAATCTGCAGAAAGCATCTCAGAACTTCACATTCAGGAATCCGGAGATTCTAAAATTTCGACTTTGTTGTCTTTCGATTCGGAAGTCAACCAAAAAGAAAGATTTGATGATTTCGAATACACGATTTACGAATTGAAAACCCCATTGGCACCAGGTGATTCCATAAAAATGTCATTTGAAGTCAATTTTATTACCAATGGCTTTACGGAAGGTAATGACAACAATGATATCGTGTACAATGGTACATTTTTCAACAACACGGATTATTTCCCTAGCCTTGGTTATAATGATGGATTTGAAATCTCAGACGATGATGACAGAAAAGAACATGATCTGGAGATCAAAGAACGCATGCTGGATAGAGATGATCCACGCGGTATTGCGCAGAGTTTGTTTGGTGATGATTCTGATAAAATCAGTTTTGAGATCATCATAGGAACAGATTCGTCTCAAATTGCCATTGCTCCTGGCTATTTACAGAAAAAATGGAATGACGGTGATCGTGTCTATTATCACTATAAAATGGACGTGCCAATGGTTAATTTTTATTCTGTGATTTCAGCCGATTATGAAGTGATTACCGATAGCTGGGAGTCACCAGTAGATTCGCTACCAGATGTGAAATTGGAGATCTATTACCACAAGGGACACCAATACAACACCGATCGGATGATGAACGGCATGAAGGAAGCATTGACTTATTATTCAGCCAACTTTAGTCCTTTTCAGTTTCAGCAATTGCGAATCATGGAGTTCCCAAAATACAGATCATTCGCTCAGTCTTTTGCCAACACAGTTCCTTTTTCTGAAGGTATAGGTTTCATCCAAAATATTGGTATTGATGATGTTGATCTACCTTTTTATGTAACTGCGCACGAAGTAGCTCATCAATGGTGGGGACATCAGGTGACAGAAGCCGGAGTGAAAGGAAATGCCATGCTCAGCGAGACATTGTCTCAATATTCTGCTTTGATGGTGATGAAGAAGAATTTCAGCCCTGAGATTATCAAAGAGTTTTTAAAACATGAGCTCGACAGATATTTAACCGGAAGAACTTTTGAACAGAAAAAAGAAATGCCACTTGAGCTGGTAGAAGGTCAGGGTTATATTCATTACAACAAAGGTTCGCTGGTTATGTATGCACTTCAGGATTATGTGGGTGAGGATAGCATCAATGCAGCCTTGAAAAGATTTGTGCAGGATTGGGGATTTAAAGATGCACCCTATCCTACCTCAAAGGATTTGATTGGCTATTATCGCTCAGTCACACCAGATAGTTTGCAATACATCATTACAGATATGTTTGAGAACATCACTCTTTTTGAGAATAAGACTACTACTGCGACTTATGAAGAAGTGGAGGGCAAATATGAAGTAGATCTTGTGTTGAATTCGATCAAATACCGATCAGATAGTCTGGGAAATGAAAATGCGATCGCCATGGCTGACTGGATAGATGTGGGCGTATTTACTGCAAACAAAAAAGGTAAAGACAGCCTGATCTATCTGAAAAAGCATAAAATCACATCGGAAGAAACAAAACTTAAGATCACAGTGGATCAAAAGCCAAAGAAAGCAGGCATAGATCCGATTAATAAGTTGATAGATCGTAATCCGGATGACAACTTGAAAGAAGTAGAACTAAATGAGGAAGAATCTTAGAAAGATTAAAATAGGAATTCAGGCGAATCACAAAATTCAGTAATTCATACCTTCTCAAATAATCAAAAGGATCAAGCTAAATAGATTGTCATTTAGCTTGATCCTTTTTTTGCCATCACCCAATGCTTGGCGTCATGATGCCGTCATTGGATTTGCCTAATTTAAGATTGACAAGAATCTCGTGTAGTGTTTCTGCAGCCAAGCCATGTAAAACCAATCGATACGCCGCACTGTAAGTTGTGGCTGGCACCATAGGATGTTTGTTATTTACCAATCCTAAATGTCCAGGTGTACCTAGAATCTGAGCTGTATAAATTGCTAATGTTTCGTCTAGCTGCAAGGAGTTGCTAGCGCGAACAAAGTCATTGGCAGTAAGGAAAAGTTGATAAAAAGGAGTGAATAACTCAATGGCTGATCGCAGGTCGAGGATGTTGGTCCATCGATCAGGAAACTCTATATGATCAAATTGATCAGTACTGATCATGTCCAAATTCACCTTTTTTGTCGCTTTGATCCCAATCTTTTTCTCTTGCAACTGACTATTGAGTCGAATAATGAAGTTGTAAAGATTCAGATCGTGCTTCAAAAACAAATCATCTTTGACTGCTTCAAAATCTTTGGGTTTTAATGGACTTAACTCCATTTGCACTCCTTCGATATTGCCCGCAACAAACTCCAAGATTTCGCTACCCACATGAAAATGCCGAAAGATTAGCAGGTTCGCATCCTTGCTTACAAAATTTTTCAAACCCCACGACAAGATCTTATGTAGGATTCGCGATGAGTTGAAAAGCTTGGGGAAGAAGAACTTGAAAACATGAATGAAAAACATGGCGATCATAGACCAGAGATGGATGAATGGCAATAAATACATCGCTGATTTAGAGTTATTATCACGCATCAATGCCTGCTTTGTGCGTTTGTTGATGGGAATGCTGCTATCAAGATACATCGCCAGCCAGGGATTCGGATCTCGGCTGTCATGGTTATTAATATCCAATGAATTTGACATGTTACTTTGCGATTTTAAGATTAATAATTACCCAATTCTTCTAATTGCAACTGGTACAATTTACTGGTTATTTTGGCTGTTTTGGCTATTTGATTAGCAACTTCCATGTTCATTTTTGGATGGTTGAGCGCCTCCTCCAGTTTGTGAAAATGATTTTCATCAGCCACGCCATGATAGGTGAAAAATGAAACCTGACTGGATTTCAATCCCAGTTGATCTTTGATCATTTCACCCCAATATGCGGCCAATCGCTTTCCTATTCCCTCGATGATAAACATCGCTCCAAGCAAGTCAATCGGATTTGGTTTGCTTGCCTGCTGAAACATAAAAGAAGTAAGCGCCACACTGCCGACATTCTTCTCTCCTGCCTGAATCTTTTCTAATGGCTCGCCCAATGCAACATAATTGCGCTCAAGCATCTGAAAATCCTTGTGCTCAGTTGCCGTATGCGTGATGAAAGCAGATCTTAAATCAAACAAGTCGATATCGATATTGGAAGCAGCACGGGAAATCCATTGTGAGCCGTCGATCACCTGCTGTCTCAGGTCATGTACCAAAAGTTTATAATCCTCCAGCGTCATTCTTCCATCATGAATTTTGGCAATGATCGGCACTTGCTGCAGTCTCGTTTCAAACTCAATCCATGTTTGAGCCAACTGTCTGATGAGCCATTGTGAAGTTTCGCTTTCGTTGATCACCAACTCGGGAGCTTCCACTGTTCGCATCGGGAATTTAACTGTGGCGCCTTCCTCCCCGCCTACTACCTTCAACTTCATAAACGAAGTAATGAAGCGACCACTTTCCGGCACCATGCAAAGGATATTATCGCCCGACTTCAGCTTTCCTGAATACATCAGTTCTTCCAGCATGATGAAAATAGAGGCTGCTCCAGTGTTGCCTTTGGTTTTCAGGTTACTAAACCATTTCTCTTCAGGAATGGCGCCTCCACCCTTTTCCATCAGCTCCATGATTGGTTTTTTGAAAAACTCAGATGAGTAATGACAACATAGCCAATCCGTTTCGATGGCCTTGACCATTCCCTTGTCAATCAATTCAAAATAATGTGCAACACCGGTTTTGATAACCTGATCCAGCAGGCGAATGTCCTGTTTGAGATTGATGGCCCCCGCTTTAGATGCAGACTCATAATCCGGATAATCCAACCATGTGAGCTCAGATTCATTTTTATTATCTGTCTTACCTGTAAACATACAAACCGGAAATTCATGTGCATGAGATTTGAGATCAATCCACTCAATTTTCAAAGACAATCCTTTCGTGTTTTTCTTGTTTTGCAAGACCATCGCCCCGGCACCATCCGAAAGCATCCAGCGCAAAAATTCGGTATCAAAAGGCAAACTTTCATTTTGTTGCGCTTCGAATCTGGAGGATTTAAAAAGTCGGCTGGAAAACTCACTCCCCAAGCATACGGCATTTTGCTTTTCATTTGTCTTGACTTGCAGAAATCCATTTTTTAGGGCCATCATGCCACTTGCGCACACACTCTGGAAGCTTGCTACTTCACATGTAGCTCCACCCAACTGCGCATGAACCATGCTTGCAAATCCAGGGACAGGTAAATCCGCCTGTGTGGTGCCTGTACAAAGCAGCTCTACTTCTTTGATGTCAAGCTGGCTTTTTTGAAGTGCTTCCTTTGTCGCCAATGCAGCCATTTGGGCATTTGAATGTGTACTCTCCTGCTTTTTGTTGATGGCGTAATGTCTGTTCAGAATCCCATTTTGTTTGAGAATCCGGCTTTTAGCATTGCTATTTTTCCCATTGATCCTTCCCAGGAAATCCTCCATTTCTTCATTGGAGACAGGGTTATTGGGCAGAAATGTGCCAATACTGGTGATAAAAACATCTTCCATTGGTTTTAGAATAAAATGATATAACTGATTTAAAATTTGAAGTAATTGGACAGCCGATCCAGTAAGTTGGATGCAAACCCATAATTCTTTCTACTCTTGAAATGATGTTCATTGTGAAGCGTACCAAATAAGCTCCAGCTCTGACCCTCCCCATTTCCAAATCGATAATTACAATGCCCTGAAAAGTTGAGCAAAATACTCGCCAAAGGATAAAGGAAAATCGCAATAGGCGCAAAAGGAACAAAAGGCGTGATGGTCAGTGGCACGGTAGACAGCAGCAATGCCTCCAACCAATGAAAACTATAAACGGAGTAAACCGTCGGTATTTTTGATTTGTGATGGATCTTATGAACATGCCTGAAAAAGAACGGCACATGCATCAGCCTGTGCACCAGGAAAAAATGAATCTCATTCCAAATGGTTAGCAGCACAACTCCCATAATCACATTCCAAAACGTATCTGGCAATAAGGAAATGACCCCCACTCGAATGAAGTAAATGATTGGAAAAGCTGAAAAACCAAAAATGACAATCGACTTGAATGAATGTAGAATTTCAAATTTGATTTGCTCTGATGGCACTGGCTTATCCACAATTTTATGAGTAATTCCTTTTATGGCTAAGAACTTGCTAGTCCAATGAAACAAAGGGGCCAAAGCGAAATAGAGAAACATAAAATAGAGAAACACAGCTCCAAAAATCTGAAGATAAGTGAAATCGTAAATGATAAGCTCGATGTAGTTTCTCAATATGAGTGGTTTATATTTTGGATAAACGGTTAATATCTAAGATTGACTGTGGCTCTCTAACGGAGCTTTTGGAATAATGGTTGGATTCAGAAAAAAATGATTTTAAAAGCTCATAACGCCTTGATAAGCTTTTCAATATGATTTTCATCATAGTTTCAAACCCTATAAATAAGTAGCTTGAGAACGTTCAAACTAACTCGAATCATGAAAAAAAACGAACAAATAATCAATTTCTGCAGAATCTTTTTAGGCGTATTTCTAATCGGTTATGCATTGAATCAATTTTTTCATTTTTTACCAACAGGATATGGAGCCATGCCAGAACTAGCACAGCGATTCATAGATTCTGTGGTGCTTTATCTGCCATTTCTTTATGCATTTGAGATTCTAATTGGTATTTTTTTGATTTTCAATAAATGGTCGGCATTCCTATTAATCGTGCTTTTTCCATTGACCATTGCCTTTCTGTTTTTTACTTATGTCAATGGAGATTTTACAGAAATGTGGTCCGCATTAGTCGTAGCAATATTGAATGTTGTGCTTGTCTATTTTTACAGGGAGCGCTATTTCCCTTTATTCGATTGATAAGAACAACTAGAAAAAGGCAGTCACTTGCATGGTGCCAGTATGAATAGGTGAATTCCCAGTTGATTTTCTACCATTGTATTGTAAAGTCAACTGCAGTCCTCTCCCAATTGATTGCTGCCAGTTCAAATTCCATTTTTGGTTTTGTCCAGGCTGCAATCCTTCCAACAATTCATAAGCGAGGTAAGTGTTTTGTTCACCCTTAAAACGAATGTCCAACCATTGTAATTGAGCATTCAGGTTTCCTTTACCCGAACGAATAAATGTTGATTCAATACTGTAATCAGTGATCGATGAGAACCGCTCTACTTCTGATTTTTCCTGATTTTTATTCCTGATTTCCACTTTGCCTGAAACTCGGAAACTACTTGACGGCTGCCAGATTAACTCTGGTGCCCAAACATAGCGTTGCAATTGGAAATTTCTCGAATCGAGGAAATCAGACTCATTGTTACTCTCACCAATTCCTCCCATAAATCGAATCATAAATCCGGATTGCATGGTCCAGCGGATATTCGACACCCAATCACCCTTCTCTCTAAACTCAAACCCATTAACAAGCAGTGATTTGTTCTCCTGATTTGTCCTGTTCAGATCAAGCGCCAGACCGGAACCATTTCTATTATAAAACAAAGTGTATCGGCGCTGATTTTTAGCTGAAATCACATTGTCATTTTTCAAATTCAGTCCAAATGGAATCAAACGATTCTCAAGACTATTGTCAGTAGATTTATAATTGATTCGAACGTTGGTACTCACACTCAACCTCGACAATAGCCGCAAACCAGCACCTTCTGATTTCCATCGCTGTGGAGCTTGAATATCTGCACTGTGCATAAATGTGGTTTGAAACGCATTGATGTACTCATCTGTGGGAGTAAAGATTTTTGCATAGTTTTTTTCATCCAAATTAATTGCTTCATAAAACTCATTCAAATCCTGAATACCATCATCATTCTCGTCTCTCCAGGTATGCGTTCCCTGACCTGTCGGCACTAAAATATAGATAAACTCACGTCTCAACTCGCGGGTATTTGCGGTCGAAAAACTGGTATTTTGTCTGAAGATATTATCAAATGCGCTACTCTGCCAATCAAATTTGCCCAATATATTTTCATCTTTTGTGTCTAATAATTGATCTGCCACCTTTCGATAATTCGCCGTGATAGCTACTGTATGATTCTGGAGAAATTTTGTACGAAGACCCAATCTATATTCTTCTGCTTCAGTGTATTCCTGCATCTCTCCTGCTACCGGTATTTGATCATATCTTCGGATATAGTCTGCTCGCAATCTGGTCTTTAACGTATCTCCTGTTTCCAAAAAGAAATCGTGCAGATGATAATGCATGAGGGAGCTAGTAAGCGAATCTCCCACACGGATCGCCTGATGATCAAGCTCATAGATGTAACCTGGATTCACGATCCAGTTATTAAACCTGAGCTCTTGACTAAACCGGCTCCAGTTTGAACTATAAGCCATTGGATTATTGGTCATTCGATACAAGCTTGTTTTGGACAGCAAAGGGCCCAACTCTTTGGTTAATTTCACATCATGCTGGTGACCTTCTACAGCATTTGTTCTGTTTCGATAACTGTATTTATAATCAAATGTATTTTTTTGATCTTTGCGCAGCTGCACATCTGCTTTTACTATTCGATCCGCACGATTGATGGAATCCTGAAAAATATTGTATCCCCAATTACGATCGTATTCTATTGATCTGAAGCGATCAATCCATTGAAAATTCCGCTCTACTAACTCCACCGAGGTACCAGCACTCACATTATATTCTGCTATTTTCCTACCTTCGGAGCGCACATTTCCTCTCCAAGCATATCCTGTATTGTCGCCATCATCAAGATCTGAATACAAATTCAAATCACGCTGTGAAATGGCAAATTCCTGGCTCAAGCTTTCAAAATAATTTAGCTTGATTTTGTTTCCCAGCACCATCATCTGCTTTTTGTTAGGCAAAGGCACAATTTTCAAAGGAGCATAATTCCCCTGTCGAACACCGTTTTCTGGCGCTAGCCATTGGTAAATTCTTCCGTTTGCTGTAGAGGATTGAAGTACATAATCCCCATTTCCAAAACCAACGTCCGTGAAGCCAACCCGATATTCAGCCAGTTCCGGATCAGTCGAATATTGAAAGATCGAATAGTTGATATTGCCACTGGTAGAATCCCTTTTCAGATAAAGCACAGCATCTTCTATAAAACCAACCGAATCTGCACCGGTAATTGATCCCAGCCCATTGTTATCTCCCAGCAACGACAATGCCTCACGATCGGTCAATCCAATATCGTAACCTAATGTACTGTTTGGATTGTCTTTTTCTTGATAAAAATTGAAGTAAAACTTATTCCTATCATTCCAGATTTCGTGAGAAGTATTGAGGTTGGATCTGGAATAATATTGCTCTGCATATTCAAAATCAATTCTAATTCTTGTGAACCGTGTGATCAAAACAGAATTACTGAAAGTGACTTCCCCCAGATTATAATCAATCATGTAATCCCTATCAAAACCTCGTTGCATAAGCTGGCCGTCAATGAATACCCTTTCTGAGTTTGCCATCACGATGATAAACCGCTCACCATTCGGACCAGTGAGCCGATATGGTCCTTGAACTCCTTCTATGGGTGTGAGTTGAGCAGAGGAAAACTGTCCCTTAGAAGCGGAACCACTGACAGTAGATCGGGCTTTCCACTTATCATTGAGTGCATAATTATAATTCAGACTTAATCCTTGTACATTTTTATAATACTTCAAATAATACCCCTCTTTTATGGGGTTGGTGAGCACAACATCTCCAGCAGTTAAATCAAACTTATCGTTGTAAAGCTTGATATACACATTGTCAAAGTCTCGAATTTGTTGTGTATTGCCTTCTGGTTGATAAGGAATATTTTGATCTGTGATGGACGCACTCACAAAGAGATCTTCCGAAAGCTGACCTTCAAGTTGCAAGTTCAAAGCAGAATTGACAAAGAGGTTTTGGCGATTACCGAAAGTCACTCCCCGGCTAATTGCGCCATAAGATTCGAAATCAGAAAAAGCGAAAATCTCTTCTTTAGGAATCACTTTCACCGTGGAAACATTGCCGATTTGTGAGATTCTGCCTTGAGAATAGGTCTTGATGTCTCGGTTAAAAATCGGTTGATACAATTGCGGTGAAATCGTTCGGTAGCACACTTCAATGGAATCAACTGCGGTAGATTCATTGAAGATGATGTTGTTTTGCTCCGGATTGAATGTGAATGAAACAGGTGGATCAAGTGTAATTGAAGTTGGCTCTATAGGAAGGGAATCAAGTTGAATACTGTTTTGGGGGGCAATTGAACGGCATTTCAAACCCTGACCATTTGCCAGAAAAGTGAGAAATAAAATTGAGATGAAAATAGGAAATCTATGCAACAACAGGCAATGAAATGAAAAAAGTGGTGCCCTCTCCCATTTCTGTTTCAAACCAGATATTTCCTCCTGCGTTTTCAATTCCTTTTTTTGCAACTGCCAGCCCAATGCCGCTTCCTGTAGATTTAGTACTAAAATACGGAGTAAATATTTTCTCTTTATTCTCTTCTGCGATTCCCTGGCCATTGTCATTTATGGAAATCAAAACCTTTTTCGATTTCAACTCCATAGAAACATTGATTTCTGGCTTTTTACCAACTGTTGCTTGTGTGGCGTTGATGATAATGTTGTTTAAAATTCCACTAAATATTTTTGGGTCCGTATTCACAAAAACAGAAGTTGAAATAGATTCAGTATCGATAACTACACCTTCGCTAATGTGGACTTCTGCCACACTTTTGATCAGCTCAGTGAGATCAAATCGTTCATTTTTCGGTGCTGGCATTTTCGCGAATGCGGAAAAAGAATCTGCTATGGTGCTGAGTGCATCAATCTGACCAATCAACGAATTCAATGATTTATAATCCGGATCATCATTCCCCTTTTGACGCATCATCTGCTGAATCTTCAATCGCATTGGCGTGAGTGGGTTCTTGATTTCATGTGCGACCTGCCTTGCGATTTCCTGCCAAGCCGATTCTTTTTGACTCTCCGCTAAAGCAATTTTACTTTCCTCCAGCTTATTGATCATGTGATTGTATTCACTGATCAACATACCAATTTCATCTTGTGATGAATAATTAATCGGTTCGTTTACTTCCTTCAAATCTGTTTTTTTCAATCGCTCGGTTATGATCTTCAATGGTCTGATCAAGCGCTCAATGGCCAGATTCCCAACAATAACTGAAACCAAAAATATGATTGTGAAGATGGAAATCAGATTGTTAAAAACCTCAACTTGTTGCCTGTTGAGATGCGATTTGGAATCGAAATAAGGTAACGACAATATCCCAAGAAGTTTACCATTTTTATGTGACCTCAAACCAACATAAGAAACCCGGAAATCCAAATCGCCGATGGATTGCTTGTAAACCTTTGTTTCCGTATTACCATACTTAATAGCATTGTAAGGAGCCGGGGCTATTTGGATTCCAAGCAGACCGCTATTAAAAATTTCAACTTCACTTGATACAAGCAAGCGGCCATCAGGAGAATATAAATTGATATCAGACTGCAGCAATGAAGCTACACGAGACACTATACTACTGAGATCATCTCTGTTGATTTCATTGTTAAAAAAGCGCTCACTTGCTTCAATAAGGTATTCAGAGATGTTGTAGGCTTTGTTATTGAAATTCTTATCGATTTCCTCCTTGTAAGATTGATTAAGCGTGTTCAACAAGGCAATGCTCACAATCAGCATCGGTATGATGAAAGATAGTCCCAGATAGAGCTGGATCTTAGTGGATAGGTTAAAAACAATTCGTTGATCAACAGCCCTTCCGATGGTGAAAATCGATGCGAAACAGAATAATATAACTAAGAATAAAAATGAAAAATTAGAAATAATGGCAACCTTGGAATAGGTGGGCGAAGCGATGACAAAGATTTTGCCTTCCGTAGTTAACAACCCATAAAAGTGAATCCCATTGAGTTCCAGTCCTTCTTCAAACAATAATGGGTTTGTCAAATCCGGATAATTGAGCGCATTCTGAAATTCGAATCTGCCCCGCTTATACAATAACCGCCCTTCACGATACACGGCATAATCAAACCTATATTCATCAGTGAAATAATAGCTACTTTCCACCATAAGCTGTGGAAATACACTTACGGGTATGAATTTTTTTAACGTTAGTGAAAGCACAATAAATCCGACATTCCTGTCGAAAGAAGTAATCGGTATAAAACAGAAATATTTATCCTGAATGTTACCTTCCCTATCCTGGAAAAAATAAATATGCTCATAGTCAGTCTTGTAAACATCAAGGGCATACAATTCTCTAAGGTTATCATATGATGGGGCATGCTCTTCAAAGGAATTGCCTTCTACATCAAATAAATGAACCTCAACATCATATTTATTAAAATATGAAGACAAATATTGGGTTTTGATTTTATCCTCAATATTGCGCTTAGCAAGTAATCTATTACTTAATCTACTCCGTATGTAGGTATCTTTTTTAAGATCCTCAATTTTTTGATTGAGATAATATTCACCGAGAAAATCGTTCTTTATTAATAATCTATTGGCAAATTTCTTCTTTGAGATGAGCTCATCCTTTTCAAAATACTGATAGATCGTCACTGAATATGTTGTGGAAACCAGCACTAAAACCAGAGATACAAACAAAATGGATCTATAATCCAATCTGGATAAATCAAAATCCAGATTAAATAATTGGATAAGCCCAAATGTGGCTCCCAACATGAGGAAAAAAGTGATGGATTTGCTCTCGCCCAAATAAATAGCTCCAACCATCACAAGTAGGTAAATGAATAATCCCTTTAAAGTGGAAATACCTGCCTTTCGGTATATTAAAATGGCATATTGAAAAAGTCTGAAAAAGATAACAGACCATATCAACAAAATCAGAATTGCGGCAATTCGAAATTGATCAAATTGAATCGTCTCACTAATATCGAGACTGATTAATGAATTATTTTGAATATTCCAGCTCACTTTATAAAGACTGAAACACGCAAAATGGATGAAGATAAACATCAAGATTACATTGATCCATTTTGGAAAAGACAAGCCTATTTGTTTTAACAATCTACTTACCAATTGAATGACCAGATAAATCAATATGGAATTGACTAACAAATCACCCAAAGAATAAGCATAGCTTGATGTAAAATAAATTGGGTTAAAAAGTGGTGTATCTATGGTTTCGGATGAAAGTATCCACAGAAACCAACGAATCACTAAAAGGCTGGTGATTTCAATGCTTGTTTTTGTAATGACATTTTCAATTTTATTGACAAAGTAGAAAACCGACCAACCTATCATCACTGCAAGAATTAACGCGAATGATATAATCCACGCATCAAAATGGTAGAGTGACTGTGTTCTGATTGTTAAAGGAATTTTTAGATTTTGATACGCGACCACATCAGTACCATTCCCCAATTTCACTTTATAGTCTCCAAAAATTTCCGAATTGAATTCCTCTTTTAGGTACTGGTTTTTAATTGGAGGATCTACAAGTAATGGCACCAGTGAATAAATTTCAATCAATGCATTGTCATTGCCTACTGTCTCTCTACGAACTATGTAGAAATCCCCTTCAGCTTGAAATATGAATAAGGAAGCTTGGCTTCTTAGATTCAAATAACTACCCAATTGTGAATTGTCTGACCAATAGATCAAGCTTCCATCAACAAAAACACGTTTTTTAAATCTACTATCAGAGGAAATATCAAATGGATTGGAATAGATGCCAAACTGATCTTTGAAATCTTGCAGATCATCATCCTGTTGGTTCAGAATATTTGACAAATTCTGTTCAATGCGAATTCTTATCTGCTCGGAATCTTTCGAGCTCTTTTGAAGCCACAACAATGAAGTTATTGCACAAAACAAAACGAATGAAAGAATCTGCAGAATGCGCTGCATTGGCTTCACAGGATTATTTAAAACCCTTAAGATACATTATTTGGATGTGCTTTTGATGGATCGTATCGCGCACCACTAAACAGATGAACAAACAATGCCCGTGAATATCTAAATGTAAGTGGATAGAGCAGCAAAGACACCACGCCTATGGTAATGATATAGGTTTCCAAAGTAGGATCTTGAGCGAGAACATAAAGCACAACCACGGAAGTCAAAAATATCGCAACAGAGAGCGCATAACTGACATACATGGCACCATAAAAAAATCCAGGCTCTCTTTCAAATCGATAATCGCATTGAGGACATTTCTCATACATCCTTCCAAATCTTTTCAAATCATAGGAAGCATGTTCAAACATTTTGCCTTCACGACATTGAGGGCATTTACATTGAAGAATTGCTTGAAAAAGTCCTTTTTCGCTCATTTACTTTTGAATTTCGAAACCATAAATAGGCTACAACGCCGATGGCAACATAAGGTGTAAAAAACAGATATAATATGCCCGCATTAAGCCCTGCGGCTAAAGTAGTATCACCTTGACTCACATTGTTCACTATTTGCGTCCGGCACATGGCACATTGGGCCTGTGAGAGGAAAGGAATGATCAAAGTCAGGATAACCAAACAAGCTCTGTATAAACGTCTCATATTAGATCAAAGGTAATAAGGTGAAATCATTAAATACACAATTACTCCGGTTACTGATACATATAGCCAAATCGGAAATGTGAACTTCACAATTTTTCTGTGCCGAACAATTTGATCTGTCAAGGCAAAATAAAACGAAAGCAGAACAAATGGAACCACAATAATTGATAATGCTATGTGAGAAAGCAAAATGAACACATACATGGATCTCACAGCTCCTACGGCCAGCGTTTCATTTGGATCAAGAATACCATCATGATTCGCATCTCCATAAACCACAGATTGTGAATTTGAATGATAAAGCACATAAGATATCAAGAATAGAGAACCCAGAATTAATCCTGTCATCATAAAACCTGAATGCCATCGAATATTGCTTTTCTTAATGGAGATCAATGCAAGCACGAGGCAAATAGCAGTTGCACTATTTAAAAACGCATTTACGGTTGGCAGATATTTGATCCATACAGCATCAAGCCCTAAATCAAAGGAAGTGAAGAGTAATAACGCAACAACCAAAGGAATCGCGATGGAAACGACCAGAATGATGCGGTAATAAAGCTTATTTGTTTTCAATTTTTGATGTGTTCAAATTCAAAAGATAAATATCCAACTCTGTCAGAAGTCGATCCATTTCCTCACGAGAAACCTGATACCCCCCTCTCAATCGTCCAACGCTATCAACAAATACAATGTCATAATTCTTAAAACAAGACTTACCGTAAACAACCTCAATTTCAGATTGTTTTATATCTGACAGACCTTTTACCAAACGCTTTGCTTCATTTCTATTTTCAACCAAAGTCAAAGAATCAATCTGTAAGTAAGTCCGATTCTTTACAGATATACAACTCTCATTTACTGGCTCCAACACTGGCAGATCAAATTTATTTTCCCCAAAGATTTGAAGTATGAAATACCAAGTAATGGGTAATGCAAATACGATGATAAAAAAGGTAACTACTAGTATTTTTCTTTTCATGGCATAAAAAAAGAGGCTTATAAAAGCCTCTTTCCTTTATTCGTTTCATTTCTATCAATACAACACGTCAAAAATCGCACTTCCTTGCATGATAAGAATAGCCAGGAGAAATACAATAAACATTGTTGGTAGCAAGATTGACCAGATAAGGGATTTTCTTTCATGCGACAAGTGCATGAACTCACCTACAATGTAAAATGCTTTTAGAATTGTAAGTGCCACAAATACTGCAGTCTTAAAGCCGCCCGCAGAAACTGTAAAGGCTATAATAAATTCGACAGCAGTTACTGCCAGGAGAATAAGCATAACTTTCCAAATTCCCCAGATTTTAGCTTTATCGGCCGGCTGAACCTGAACTTGAGATGTATTTTCGTGTTCCATGATCTTTTCTAAATTAATAATTAAACAAGGTAAAAGAAGGTGAATACAAACACCCAAACCAAATCCACAAAATGCCAATAAAGTCCAACTTTTTCAACCATTTCGTAATGACCTCTTTTCTCTAATTTCCCAACTGTAGTTTGGTAGAATACTATGAAGTTTAACATGACTCCACTAAAAACGTGGAAACCATGGAATCCTGTAATGAAGAAGAAAAGTGCAGCAAAATTTGAAGGACCATATTCATTCCATGACAAACCAGCTCCACCTCCGCCAGTACCAGCGATAAAGTGAGACCATTCCCAAGCCTGACATCCTAAGAAAGTTAATCCACCTAATATTGTCCAAAGCATCCATTTTTCAACCGCAGGTCTATCCATTCTATGTCCAGCCTCTACTGCCAATACCATGGTTACACTACTAAGGATCAATATGAAAGTCATTATACCAACAAAGACCAATGGTAAAGAGACACCATGCAAGAAAGGTACTGCCTCAAACACTTTTTCCGGAATCGGCCAATATTCTTGTGAGAACACAAAATCTTCAATCATCCCATCATATGCAGGGTGGCTGAATCTGATTAAGCCGTATGTGATAAGTAATGCCGAGAATGTAAATGCATCTGAAAGCAGGAAGAACCACATCATGAGTTTGCCATAACTGGCCTTCATTGGAGCTGTTCCGCCACTCCAAGCATTCATGTTGCTATCATCCACCAAAACTGCAGTGTGTGCCATAATGAATCAGTCTAATTGTTAAAAACCAAAAATAAATATAAATACAACCAAAGTCCACCTAAAAAATGCCAATAAGTTATACACATTTCCAACTGAGCTAAATTCTTAGAGTGAACTTTGTATTTAAATGAATTGTAAAGCACCACAGTAAGGAAAATCAAGCCACCAAATAAGTGAGCAACATGTAAACCAGTAAATACATAAATGAATGATCCCACCGGATTTCCCACAAAGAATACGTCTTGATTTACCAGTTGTCCCCAGGATAAGAATTGTCCAATAGTAAAGGCAACAGCCAGTAAACCCGTAATAACCAACCCCAAACGGATATTCAATAAATTATTTCTTTTTGCTGAAATGTATGCAAAATGAATGCTCACGCTACTCAAAACGATAAGCACTGAAGTCAAAAGGAAATAAGAAGGAAACTCAATCAAGCTCCAATTGCCTTCCGCCTTTTTAACAATATAAGCACTTGTCAATGATGCAAAAATCATCGTGACAGAAATCATAAAAAGCCACATGGCAAATTTCTTTGGGTGCATTGATCTCACCCTGATGTTACCTATTGGAATATCTGCTGATTTCTCCATTTATATTTTGTCTATTAAATAAGCAATTTGAACGATAGGTAGGTATATGAAGGATCCAAACATGATTTTTAAAGCTGACTTACGGGAATAGTCTTTCATCAACATAAATGTCTGAGATAAAAACAATGCTCCACATACAGTAGCTATTACACCGCTCGTTATACCTGTAAATCCAAAATAAGTAGGAAGGAGTCCAAGAGGCAATAAAAACAAAGTATATGTCATAATATTGATCGCAGTATTCAAATCCTGCTTCCCCGCACTTGGCAATAATTTAAACCCAGCTTTTTTGTAATCTTCATCAGCAACCCAAGCTATCGCCCAGAAATGTGGGAACTGCCAAATAAACTGAATACCAAAAATGATCAACGCTTCATAAGTAATTGCGCCTGTGGCAGCCGTCCAGCCTAATAAAGGAGGTAATGCACCAGGAATAGCTCCAACAAAAACAGCAATTGGTCCTACTCTTTTAAGTGGTGTATAAACAAATGAATAAAGAATCATTGATACGATCGAAAGCACCACAGTTAACATATTTGTTTGCCAGATAAGTAGGCTTAAACCAATAAATCCAGTTAATATAGAGAATTGAAGTGCCTCCTGTTTGGTTAATCTTCCTGTCGGTAAAGGTCTTCCCTGAGTTCGTTTCATCAGACTATCGTACTCTACCTCCTTTATTTGGTTGATGATTACAGATGATCCTGAAATTAAAAACCCTCCAAAAACCAAGGCGGCAAAATTAAACCAGCTCACCTCACCCTTATTACCTAACAAATACCCAAAACCACTTGAAAAGGCTACCAACGATGACAACCTCACTTTTAGCAATTCTATAAAAGCTTTTGCCTTTTCTATACCTGTTAAATTAACCGAAGCTGATGGATACATTTATAGTGAAACGGATTTGAAATTAGATGCCAAAAATAAGTAAAATATAAGTCCGAAGGACAATGTCCCCAGAAACAAATGGGCTGGTTGAGCAAAAGCTGGGAAATTAAAATATGCCATAATCGCCCCCAAAGCAATTTCCAAAACCACAGTAATAACTAAACTATAGAGAAGTAGGTTTTGTCTTAATTGAGATAAATTTATGTAAGTGAAATATCCTATTAAAATTGCAAGAAGTATTGAATAAGATCTGTGGATATAAAACAAAATACTAAGGTTAGATATCCAACTTGATTTCGAGATTCCTAGTAAATGAATCTGATCAACTTGTTCTCTTACCTGGGTACCAAATACTATTTGCACTGTAAACAAGAATAGAATAATTCCTATCAGCATTTTTCCTTTCAAAAACATTTGATTATCCAACATTCTGAATCGCTGTACAAGTAATAAGGCCACCAATAACAATGCTAATCCCATATGGAAAGAAATAAATCCGGGCAACAAATTAGTTGACACTACCAAAGACCCAATCCAACCTTGAAATAATACGAGAATAAAAGAAAATACACCGAGGAATTTGACCCAAGTATCTTTAGATCCGAAAGACAGAATCATATTTAAGACAATAAAAATCCCAATTACAACCCCAACTAATCGATTAATATATTCGACCCAAGCCTTTTCAGCACTATAATAAGTTTTCGCGGCTGCATTAGGATCATTCATCACTTTTTCAGCGAGAGCACCTAAACCTATTGATGATAAAACACTTGATAATCTCTGATTTTTAACTACCCTTTGATCTGAATAAATAACCTCATAATCCAATGGTAACTCATTAACAGATGAAGGAGGAATATATCCGCCAAAGCATTTAGGCCAGTCTGGACAACCCATTCCTGCTCCCATACTACGAACAATGCCGCCTACTAATATCAGAAAGTAGACGGCAATGATCGTATATAAATTGATTTTATGAAATCTATTATTTTTTTGCAGCATTCGCTACGGGACTAACATCTTCAGTTTTGGCTATTTCATTTTCAAAATCCAAGTTAGACTCTGGAGTATGGCTGTACGGCACAGTTTGAGGAATAAAATCCTGCTCAGCACCTGGCTTGCTGTAGTCGTAAGGCCATCTGTAAACTTTTGGTATATCTCCAACCCAGTTACCATGTTCAGGAATTCTTGGTGTAGTCCACTCAAGTGTATTGGAATTCCATGGATTTTGAGGGGCTTTTCTTCCTTTATAAATACTATTGAAAAAGTTATAAAGGAAAATAAACTGTGCAGCAAAGGTTAGAATTGCAGCCACACTAACAAATGAATTAAGATCAGTGAACGAATTAAAAGCATCGAAATTAGTCCATGAGTAATACCTTCTTGGAAAGCCTGCAATTCCAATGTAATGCAGAGGAAAGAAAACAAGATAGACTCCTACAAATGTCAACCAGAAGTGAATGTATCCTAATTTTTCATCCATCATTCTACCAAACATCTTTGGAAACCAGTGATATACTCCAGCCAACAACCCAAAGAATGATGCACTACCCATTACAAGGTGAAAATGTGCCACAACAAAATAAGTATCATGGAGATTAATATCCAGTGCTGAGTTCCCAAGGAAAATACCTGTAAGTCCGCCTGATATAAAGAACGATACCAGACCTATTGAAAACATCATGGCTGGTGTAAATATCAAATTACCCTTCCATAACGTAGTGATATAGTTAAATGCTTTTACTGCGGATGGTACGGCTATGATCAATGTAAGGAACATGAATATTGATCCTAAGAAAGGATTCATACCTGTTACAAACATGTGATGAGCCCAAACTATAAATGAAAGGAAAGCAATGGCTAGCATAGAACCAATCATGGCCCTATAACCAAAGATTGGCTTTCTGGCATTAGTAGATATAATCTCGGATGTAATACCCAATGCAGGCAACAAAACTATATAAACCTCAGGATGACCTAGGAACCAAAACAAATGTTGATACAATATTGGACTTCCTCCTTGATTTGGTAATGCTTCACCAGCAATATAAATCTCTGATAAGTAAAAGCTTGTTCCGAAAGATCTATCAAAAACAAGTAATAAAGCCGCAGCAACAAGCACAGGGAAAGATAATAATCCAATAACGGCTGTTATGAAAAATGCCCAAATAGTAAGTGGCATTCGCGAGAAGGACATTCCTTCTGTCCTCAGGTTAATAACTGTAGTAATATAATTGATACCTCCCAACAAAGTAGAAGCTATGAAAAACACCATAGCGACTAACCACATAGTCATACCGGCACCAGATCCAGAAATAGCCTGAGGCAAAGCACTCAACGGAGGATAAACGGTCCAACCACCACTCGCGGGTCCTGTTTCTAAAAACAATGAAACAAACATGACCACACTTGACAAGAAAAAGAACCAATATGAAAGCATGTTCATAAAACCTGAAGCCATATCGCGGGCTCCAATTTGAAGTGGAATCAAGAAATTACTGAAAGTTCCACTTAAACCAGCAGTCAATACAAAGAATACCATGATGGTACCATGCATTGTCACCAATGACAAGTAAAATTCAGAATCTAATTTACCTCCTTCAGTAATCCACTTACCCAAAATTGGCTTTAACCATTCTAGATCCATATCAGGAAACCCAAGCTGTAATCTAAAAATCACAGATAGTGCACCTCCTATAATTGCCCAAAAGATTCCTGTGATCAAAAACTGCTTACCAATAGTCTTGTGATCCGTACTGAAAATGTATTTCTCAATGAAGCCTAATTCATGATGATCATCATGATGTACTTCTTCTTCTACGTGGATGTCTGCTACTGACATATTTTAATGCTTTTAATTTGAACTACTTAATAAAGAGTTTTTAACTTCAATAGACTCAGGTGACAACTCAATTCCTGCACTAATCTTGGCAACCTCCCTCAACTCTTCGGGCACAAACGACAGATAATCTTCATTCTGTTTCAACCAAGGAGTTTGCTCTGCATACCATTTCTCGTATTCTTCAGGCTCGTCCACAACTACAACATATCGCATTGCAAAATGTCCTTTGCCACAAATTTTATTACATACTAACTCAAAGTTGAAATCAGGATTTCCAGTTTCAGTTCTCATATCCGCAGTACTCTTTGTTGGTACAAACCAGAAATGTGTTGGCAACCCAGGTACAGCATTCATTTGAAGTCTAAAATGAGGCATATAAACACTGTGAATAACATCTCTTGCTCTAATTTTCAATAAAACAGGTTTCCCTTTTGGCACGTGAAGCTCTAAAGGAATGAAATCATCAAATGACGCCTTATCAGAAAAGTCAATACCCATGTGATTGGTGACATCTATTTTCTTGAAATCATAATCACCTAATTTGCTATCGGCTCCAGGATATCTTACAGCCCAAGCATATTGGTAACCCATAACTTCTACAACTTCAGAATCAGCAGGTGGTTCAGATGTAATATCACTCCAAGCAAACCAGCCAGACAAAATCAAAATTGCCAAAACCAATGCCGGCACAGCGGTCCATATTTTTTCAAGATTATTATTATGTGGATAGTAATGAGCTACGTTGGTTGTTTTATGCTGGTATTTCCAGGCAAAACCAAATAAAAATATCTGAGTCAAAATAAACACAAACCCAGTTATGGCCATTGTGATCCAAAAAAGCCGATCAGTCACTTCACCATGTTCAGAAGCGATGGGCTGAACGTAACCTTCATCTAATCCACCAAACGAGTAATAGAAAAACCCGATAAGCCCGAAAATAAGAAAAGCGAGCATAAGTCCAGCATTCAGCTTATTGTTTGGTGCACCCGGCTTCTTAGCATCCCCTTTGGCAATTCCAACAAGAGTCGTCACTCTGGTTACATAAACCAAAATGGCAAGAATTAATATTACAGCAACAATTATGATAAAATTCAACATATCAATTCAATTACGCTATTTTAAATATGGTGATGTAAACTTTCTTTTAACATTGGATGATTTTTAGCCACCAATGGTACTTTGCTCAGTTGATTCAAGACAACAAAAATGAAGCAACCAGCATAGATGAACATGATTCCCAGTTCCATAAATCCAAAACCACCATTCTCGCCTAATGTTCCAGGAGTGATCATCATATAAAAATCTAACCAGTGGCCAATCAATATAATTGGTGCCACAACTTTTATGAATCTACTATGACGTTTTGCATCTCTTGGCATTAAAATGAGGAATGGCAAGAAGAAGTTTACAATCAAATTAAAGAAAAACAGAGGTGCATAATGTGCGTTTTTCCATCTTTCAACGAAGTAAATAGTTTCTTCTGGAATGTTGGCATAGTAAATTAACAAGAATTGAGAGAACCAGATATAGGTCCAGAAAACACTGAAAGCAAATATGAATTTCCCAAGATCATGAATGTGGTTAGAATTCACAATTGACAAATACCCTTTGTCTTTTAACAAAACAACTATAAAAGCTGTTAATGCCAATCCTGAAACCCACCAGCTCGCAAACATATACCAACCGAACATGGTACTAAACCAATGAGTATCTATCGACATCACCCAATCCCATGCAGATATTGAAGAAGATACCGCAAAGAACAAGATGAAAATTGCTGAAAGCTTCCTTAGTTGGTACCATTTTTCCGTTCCCCCGTCAATATCCTCACTTAAAGCAACAGATTTTAATTTCAAGAAAAGAATATACCAGACTGCAAAGAATACTACCATTCTAGCCAAGAAGAAAAATGGTATTCCTCCGGCATGAAGTGGCCAAAAGAAAAATGGAGCTTTGCCTTGAATAATTTTATCCCCACCCTCTTCATACAACTCGTGATGTGTCCAGTGAAAAAGATCATGTTTTGCAACCAAGAATACTACAAGCATCAATATTCCAGCATATGGCAACCAAGCACCATAAGTCAAAGGAATTCTTTTAATGCCTGCAGACCACCCAGCCTGAGCCACATATTGTATCGCAAAAAAGAATACTCCAATTAATGCTAAACCCGTGAAATAGACATTATTAATCCAAAGATTAGCAAATAGTCTTTTTGTCCAATGAAAAGCGTGGTGTCCTTCCTCTGAAACTGCCAAATCATGATGCCCACCACCCATTGAAACACTTATGATCCCAATGATCGCAAGGACGATCCCGACTGCTATAAATATGAACAGGTTCTTTTTGGCACTACCTGTAAATTCAAATTTTTCGTCGACCATATCTTTAACTGATAATTCCGTTTTAATTTTTTTGAAGTGTCTGTACGTAACTCACAATTTTCCATCTTTCCTCAACACTAAGCTGAGAGGCATGAGATCCCATTCTACCTTTTCCATGAGTAATAACATGGAATATGTGACCTTCAGGTTTGTCTTTAATTGCAGCAGAATTATAAGTAGGCACACCTTTAAGCACTTTTCCAACAAGTCCATCTCCCATTCCCTTTTCACCATGACAATGTTGGCAGAATCTAGCGTACAGCACTTTACCATCTTTGACAACATCAGGAGTAAATTCAAAAGGACTTGTGAGCGTGGCAGCAGCTTCATCATAAGCATCTGGTGCAATATGATTAGGCATAGATCCTCTTTTTATTGTACCCGTCACAGGCTCCAACATAGTCATTCCAAAAGGATTGTATTCATTGGAATTATAAAACTCACCATGCTCATCTTCTGGATTAGAATCAAGCCAAGAGCCTGCATCCTTATTTTGAATTTGAGAAAGTGGTTCGTATGGTGTTGAATGATACATCTGTGGTGCATATTCCAATCCCGTGTTATCAGGACCAGCCGCACATGACATCAAAATCATCGAAACTGATGCAATTAAAGCTATTTGGTATATTTTGCTTAACATGAGATCGCTTATAGTGTTTTCTTGTTAACCTCTGAAGCGCCACTGTCTTTCAACAATTTGCCAATAGCATCTTCAGTTAATTTATTACTTCCTAAATCAACGGCAACAATATGTTTGTCATCTGTGATTCTTATATCTAACAATTTAGCCTTTCCCCAAGGCTTTAGATTACTTATGATTAGAAATGTGCCTACCATTCCAAATGAGGCTAAAAGCACGGTAAGTTCAAAAGTAACCGGAATGAATGATGGAAATGGTGCATAGTCTTTACCTCCGATAATCATAGGCCAATCGACGGTCATCATTCCTAATTGCATCGTTAAGGCCAATGATGTACCTAACAATCCAAACATAAATGCTACAATTGAAAGACGGGATCTTTTGTAACCTAGTGCATCTTCAATTCCATGAACAGGAAAGGGTGAGTAAACCTCATGGATTTTCACTCCACCTGTTCTTACAGTTTTTATGGCATCAAGGAGAACATCCTCATCCTCATATACTCCAACTATAAAATTCTTTGTTTCAGACATGATTACTTTCTTTCTCCAGTTGCTTTAATGATACTCTTTACCTCAGCCATGTTGATTACCGGGAAGAATTTCGCGAATGCGAAGAAGCAGGTAAAAAACAATCCGAATGTGAACACATATACTCCAACATCATATCTTGTTGGATAAAACATAGCCCAGCTTGAAGGAAGATAATCCCTGTGAAGCGAGGTTACAATAATTACAAATCTTTCAAACCACATACCGATATTTACTACAATTGAAAGTACAAATGTTGCAGCAAGGTTTGTTCTGATTTTCTTAAACCAAAAAAGTTGAGGGGAAATCACATTACAAGTCATCATAGAAGCATATGCCCACCAATATGGACCAGTTGCTCTATTAATAAATGCATATTGCTCGGCATCTACACCTGAATACCATGCTATAAAGAACTCTGTGATGTATGCGATACCGACGATCGAACCTGTGATAATAATCACGATGTTCATCAATTCGATGTGTTGAATAGTAATGTAATCTTCTAGTTTATAAACCTTTCTCGTAATCAACAATAAGGTAAGTACCATCGCAAAACCAGAGAAAATTGCTCCTGCAACGAAGTAAGGAGGGAAAATTGTTGTATGCCAACCTGGTATTACTGATGTTGCAAAGTCAAACGATACAATTGTGTGAACAGAAAGTACTAGTGGTGTTGCCAAGCCAGCGAGAACCAAAGCAACTGTCTCATATCTAGACCAGGTCTTTGCAGCACCGTCCCATCCAAAACTTAGTGCTCCATATACAGCCGCAGAGATTTTGTTTGTTGCTCTGTCTCTGATAGTAGCAAAATCAGGAATCAAACCTATGTACCAGAAAACTAAGGAAACAGAAAAATAAGTTGAAATAGCGAAAACGTCCCACAACAATGGTGAGTTAAAGTTTACCCATAAGGACCCAAATGTATTTGGTAATGGTAAGGCCCAATAAAAACCTAACCAAGGTCTACCCATGTGAAGTACAGGGAACATTGCTGCACAAATAACAGCAAAAATGGTCATAGCCTCCGCAGCTCTGTTGATCGACATTCTCCATCTCTGTCTGAACAGCAATAAAATAGCAGAAATCAAAGTACCTGCGTGACCAATACCAACCCACCAAACGAAGTTGGTAATATCCCAAGCCCAACCTACGGTCTTGTTCAATCCCCACATGCCTATACCTTCCCACAACAATGTCGCGACAGCAATAAAGCCAACACCAAGAGTTACAACAGATATCGCCATAGCTATAAGCCATAACTTGGCTGGCTTTTGCTCTACCCTGCTGCAAATATCCTGAGTAACATCATGTACCGTTTTACCACCGGTAACTAAAGGTTCCCTAATAACAGATTCTGAAGTCATAATCTATAAGTTACGCGTGAGCAAAATTATGCTTCCGCTTCTTTTTTAGCTTTTTCGTCTTTATTTCTAATTTTTGTCAAATACCAAACATTTGGCATGACTCTGATTTCTTCAAGCACATGATATGCTCTTGGCTCTCGTGATTCCACTCCTTTCTCATTCTGCTGAATCTTCAACATTTGAGAAATTTTACTTTCAGGATTTTTCATATCACCAAACACCAAAGCCTCCGAAGGACAAGCACTTGCACAAGCAGTTGTTACATCTGCATCTCCTGGTCTTCTACCTTCTTTTTTCGCTTCAAGTTTACCAGCCTGAATTCTTTGTACACAGAATGTACATTTCTCCATTACACCTCTAGCCCTTACAGTTACGTCTGGGTTCAATACCATTTTACCCAAATCGTTGTTCATTGCGGTGTTCTTATCGAACTGCTTGTTGTCGTGATATTTAAACCAGTTGAATCTTCTTACTTTATAAGGACAGTTATTAGCACAATATCTTGTACCAATACATCTATTGTAAGTCATTTGATTAAGACCTTCACTGCTATGAGTTGTCGCAGCAACTGGGCAAACAGTCTCACAAGGAGCATTATTACATTGCTGACACATCATTGGCTGGAAAGTAACTTCAGGATTTTCTGAAGCGGTTTCCATTTCTTTACCTTCTGTAGCATCTGAACTGTAATATCTATCAATTCTGATCCAGTGCATTTCACGTCTGTTCAGAACTTCCTCTTTACCAACAACAGGAATATTGTTCTCGACCTGACATGCAACAGTACAAGATCCACATCCAGTACATGAATTCAAATCAATCATTAAACCCCAATGATGGTTAGGATAGGCATGTCCTTTCCACAATGAAACAGCGTAAGGTTTTTGAAGACCATCAGCCGTAGTGATCATAGGGAAACTTCTACCAGCTTGAGAATCTTTTTGGTATTCTTTTAATGTAGCCTCCTGTATTACTGTCTCCCTACCCATGTAAGTCTGGTGGGTTTGAGTCTGTGCTATTCTATACTCAGTTGAAGTGGTTTCTACAGTTACACCAGTTGTTGCAGTATAAGAAACGGAACCATTTTTAATGCTTGAAAAAGGATAGGCATTGACTCCAACACCATCTGCTACTTTTCCAGCCATGGTTCTACCGTAACCTACAGCTAACCCAAGTGTTCCGTAAGCCTGACCAGGCTGAGCCATTACAGGCACTTCTATTGATTTATTACCAACTGTAAGTTTTACAAGTTGGGTTTTCATATCTCCTAATTCAATACCCCATTCCTCCACTTGTTTTGGAGAAACTGTGAGATAATTGTCCCAAGTAGCTTTTGTAATTGGATCTGGCATCTCCTGCAACCATGGGTTGTTTGACTGTACACCCTCTCCGACACTGTAATTTTGATAAATTACAAGCTCCAAGCCCGAGTTATCTAGGCTGTAGTTACTACCAATTGAAGAAGCAGCAGAAGTAACATCAACCGATGGTTCACCTAATGATGTTACCATTGATGAATGATAAACTCCATCATGCACAGATTGATCCCAAAATGCATCGAAACTTGCAAAACCTGAAGTTGTTGGATAACCATTGGTTTCCCAATTGCTTCTCAACAAATCATAATATGATATTCCAGATTCCGACCATGACAAGAATGAATCTTGAGCTTGACGGGTATCAAATATATTTTTAATCGTAGGTTGTGAAATACTAAATGATCCAGTAACTGGTTCAAAGTCATTCCAGGATTCCAGAAAATGATTGTCTGGAGCTACATATTTCACTAATGATGAGGTCTCATCAATTTTACCTGATGTAGACAATGAAAATTTAGCTTTTGAAATACCTTCAGCAATTTCAGCACCTAATGTATGATCATAAACTGGATTACAATTGTAGAAAATTACTGATTGGATCTTACCCGATTTTAATCCATTCACAAAAGATGTGAACTTTTTATCATCACCCTTGCGAAGGTTTAAGGTCTTCGTGTTATCTATTGTCGAACCGAAACTTCCCAAAAGATTGTTAATAGCAAGTACAAGTGATTGAACTGCTACATCATTTGACCCACTTACTACTAAAGAAGCACCTTTTGATTTCAATAAATCAGCAGCCGCCTTTTCCAAAGTAGCACTATCTTCTATTTTTTTAGTGGAAATTGCCGTTGCACCTGTTTTTGACGCGATAAAGTTGTAAAGGTTTGCTACATAAATTCCTTCTTGTGAAGGTTTAATCAACGAGCGATAATCAGCGTTTGCACCAGTTAGGGATAAATTAGATTCAAAAGCATATAGCCTTGACATTTCCTTTTTATTCTCCCCTACTTTTCTTGTTTGAGCAAATTGTCTGCTATAAAGTGTTGAATTTGGCGCTGAACCTAAGAAATCATAACCAAATGATACAATCGTCTTGGCTTTGGTAAAATCATATAGTGGATATACTTTCTTACCAAATGCTGATTCATAAGCTGAAGATGTTCCATCAGCTGAAATTTGATCGTATTCAATCAATTCAACTCCTGAATATTTTTGTTTTAGAAGATCAATAGCAGAAAGTGTGGATGGACTATTAACCGAGTTGCTCACAATTGCTACCTGACCACTATTTTCACTAAGCGCTTTGGAAACAGCCAAATCTAAATCAGCCCAAGTCGTCTTTTTGCCATCTATAAGAGGATTCTGAACCCTTTCTTTATCATAAAGAGACAATACAGAAGCTTGTGCTTGTGCTGATGTTCCTCCTCCACTTACTTTAGAAAGCAAGTTTCCTTCAACTTTAATAGGTCGACCTTCGCGTGTTTTAACCACCACAGGTAGACAATCACTACCATTTACAAAAGTTGTAGCATAGTAATTAGCATTGGAAGGATCGATATTCTCAGGTTTTGTAACATAAGGAATGGCTTTTCTCACAGGAGTTTCGCAAGCCGCCAATGACACAGCTGCCAAACCAAATCCCATCAGTTTTAAGAAATCCCTTCTTGAAGGCTCCTCTCCCTCTGAACCAGATATTGGAAGGTATTCAGGAAATTCTTTATTCGCTAATTCTTTAAATTCAGATGTATTCTTAAGCTGTTCTAAACCTTTCCAGTATTTCTTGGTCTCTTTCATATTTCCGGAATATATACTTGTCTAAAGTTAGATTTGATTAATAGTGACATTTTGAACATTCCAAACCACCAATGTCTTCCACTTTTAAAGGCTCTTTGCTTTGCTCATTGTGTAACTCTACCAACTTAGTATAGTAATCGTTATCTTTTGAATTTACTTCAGTTTCTCTGTGGCAGTTGATACACCAACCCATAGTTAGTGTTGAGTATTGATATACCACGCCCATTTCTTGTATTGGACCATGACAAGTCTCGCATGCCAAACCTGCAACCTCTACGTGCTGCGAATGGTTGAAATATGCTAAATCTGGTAAATTATGAACCCTTACCCATTCAATTGGTTTTGGATTCTCACCATATTCACCAGTTTCTGGGTTAAAATCTATCGCTGCATAAATTTTTGCGATCTCCGTGGAAACACCACTTTGTCCTGCCACATTTTGAATACCTGAGTGACAATTCATACAAATGTTAGCTGAAGGTATGTTCGCAGATTTGCTTTTTCTAACGCCTGTGTGGCAATAATTACAATCTATCTGATATTGTCCAGCATGAAGCTCATGTGAAAATGCAATTGGCTGAGTTGGCATATAACCTTGCTGAACTCCTATAGTAAATGCGCCATCGATCAAGGTTTTAAGAACTAAGGCAGTAAACACAAATACCACAATACCTATAAAGGCATTGCTTTTCAATAATTTACCCAAATCAAATTTTTGCTCAATTACCTCGAGATCATCTTCATCAACCTCTTTGCTCTCTTTTAAATATTTGGTAAGAACAGAAACTATTAAACCTAAAACCACAAGAATCAGAACCAATACAACAACCAATACAATTAATATTGCTGTCAAATAACCTGATGAAATTGAAGAACCAGAATTTTCAGATTGCCCTTGACCATCAACCACAGTAGTTTCTGCTACAACTGGTGCTTTTGCTGATTCGCTTTTAACATATGCTAAAATGGATGTGATTTGATCATCAGAAAAAGGATAAGAAGGCATAACGCTCTTCTTATATTCATTGAAGAGTGCCACAGCATACTCATCACCACTTTGAATGACTTTCTGAGAATTCTTAATCCAACTTAGCAGCCATTCTTTTGGTCTTCTTTCAGTCACATCTTTCAATGCAGGACCAATAACTACTTCGTGGATCGCATGACATTGAGCACAATTTCCTTTGAACAGACTTTCTCCCGCCCCAATAACTGCATCATCAGTTGGAATGCCATCTGCAGAGGCTTCTTGAGCCCATACATTTGCCGAAAGAAGTAATACAACAAAAAATATACTCGCCGACAAGAAATTACTTGTGGCTTTGCGAAAGGATAGGTTGTTTAATAGCATTTATTTCTTAGGTCGAAATCAAACGGTTACAAATGTAATACGGGGGGTGTGTTTTTCAAAAGCAGATTTGCAACCATTGAGCCCTTTCTTTCGTTTGCCGAAGGTTCCAAGTTTCAAAAGCATTGAAAATCAATACCTTAATCCCATTTGAGATACTTATTATTCCTTATTTAGAATCAGTATAAATAAAAAGATTTATCCACACAGTCTTTAACACCAATGTATTCATAAAATTGAATACAGTTATACCATGAGATTTGCAAGTAATATGAATTAAAAATGCACTATTGAGTGAAATTTAATCCAATAATAAAACCAGTTCCGAACAATCTAAAAGCTAATTCAATACTTAAAAATTTCGCTATATGTGGATAAGTATTACGGGGTTTTGATTTAGATAAGATCCGACGTTCAACCCGTCTATGGATTTGTGATTTTATAATAATTATGTTAAAGCTAAATATTGTGGTGGATTATTCGATGAGTGCCAATTCTTTATACTGTCTTTAACATTAATGTTCATCCTCATAATCGATAATTGAATTTTTGTCCTGAATCATCTGCTTTTAGAGACAAAGGGATCATAATAAAAAAGGAACTCGATTGAGAAACACACAAACCATTCAGAAAACTTCTGATGAAGAAAAAATTTATTTGACAGTAAAATCCTCCTCAAATAAAAGATTTTGATAAAGTCCATCTGCTTCTGATCGACTCCAACTAATATTCTGTGAAATTAAAAATAATAAAATCAGAAGGATTGTTTTATAAGACATGAACGTATTTAATTTTGCCGCCCCGAGGAATAAGCGAACTAATGGAAAATCTAAAACATTTTGTAATTGATTTTGACAGCACTTTCACCAGAGTTGAAGCTCTTGATGTCTTGTGTGAAATATCGCTTCGCGACCACAAGGATAAAGATCAATCACTAAATCAGATTAAAGCAATCACCGATCTTGGGATGGAAGGAAAATTATCCCTGCGTGAATCTCTTGAGCAGCGCCTCGAAATCTTACAGGCAAAAAAAGATCATCTACCAGAACTCATCGAAAGGCTTGGGAAACAGGTTAGTTTATCATTTCAAAGAAATAAAGAGTTTGTAAAGAAATATGCTGACCAAATTTATATTGTTTCAAATGGATTTAAGGATTTCATAATTCCTATAGTAGAAGCATATGGCATCAAAGCGGAACACGTCTATGCCAATGAGTTTGTCTATGATGACAAAGGAAATATTGTAGGTTTTGATCCAAATAATCTACTATCGAGTAACGGAGGAAAACCAAAACAAATAGAATCTCTGAAACTAAACGGGGAAATTTTTGTGTTGGGTGATGGATACACAGATTACGAAATTAAAAAAGCTGGAATTGCCCATAAATTCTATGCCTTTACAGAAAATATACGGAGGGAAAATGTTTTGCGAAATGCAGATCATGAAGCTCCTAATTTAGATGAATTTTTATACGTAAATAAAATGGAAAGAGCTCTCTCCTACCCAAAAAGTAGAATAAAAGTCTTGTTGTTGGAAAATATACATGAACATGGCATAAAGAAACTAAGGGAAGAAGGATATCAAGTTGAAGTTCATAAAGCTGGAATGAGCGAAGAAGAACTTTCAGAAGCTATTAAAGATGTTTCAATACTAGGTATCAGATCAAAAACACAAGTCACTGCCAAAGTTTTAGAGAACGCAAAAAGACTCCTTGCAGTTGGCGCATTTTGCATTGGAACAAATCAAATCGATTTGACCACTTGCCTTAAAAAAGGCATAGCAGTATTTAATGCTCCTTATTCAAACACCAGGTCGGTAGTTGAATTGGCAATAGGAGAAATTATCCTACTGATCAGAAATTTACCTGATAAAATCCACTCCATGCACAATGGTGAGTGGGACAAATCTGCTAGCAATAGTTTTGAAATCAGAGGTAAAAAACTCGGAATTTTCGGATATGGAAATATCGGAAGTCAGCTATCTGTCGTCGCTGAATCTCTTGGGATGAAAGTGCAATTTTATGATATCGAGGAAAAATTAGCCCTTGGAAATGCAGAACAAATTAAGAGCCTTTCTCAATTTTTAGAAACTTCGGATATCATCACCCTTCATGTGGATGGAAGACCAAGCAATGAAAATCTTTTCGGTGAAGTTGAGTTCAGCAAAATGAAGGACGGAGTAATCTTCTTAAACTTGAGTAGAGGTCATGTAGTTGATATTCCTGCATTAAGAAAATACGTACTTTCTGGTAAGATAAAAGGTTTGGCTGTTGATGTATTTCCAGAAGAACCAATGAGCAACAATGATGAATTTATATCTGAACTTCGTGGACTTCCGAATACAATATTAACTCCACATATTGGTGGTAGTACATTAGAAGCTCAAGAAAATATTGCTGATTTCGTCCCTGGAAAAATAATGGATTACATCAACACTGGATCCACCAGTGTAAGTGTCAATTTTCCAAACATTGTATTGCCAAAATTGCATGATGCACATAGATTTATCCACATTCATAAAAATGAACCCGGCGTACTTGCTGAAATCAACAACTTATTAGCATCACATGATATAAATGTGGTAGGACAGTACCTAAAAACCAATGAAGAAGTTGGTTATGTCATCACTGATATCAACAAAGATTATGACGAACAAGTGATTGAAAATCTGAAGAAGATAAAAGCTACTATAAGATTCCGAGTACTCTATTAGTGATATTATAACATTATGGCTAAATTGTGTCTCTCTTGCATTAGCATTGAGTTTATAGCCTCGGGCAGAAATAAAAAAGAATGAGTCAATTGTCACCGCAGTGGAAAAATATCTCAGGCATGGCTGAACTAGATCATATAATAAATGAATCTAGATATAAGCCAGCATTGATTTTTAAACACGACACATTATCGGCCGAAAGTAATAAGATCAAAAAAGAACTTGATATCAATTGGGCTATCCCATCAGATCAGGTCGATTTATATTTGGTGGATTTCAAATCCCAAGCCATTTCCAAAGAGATTTCGGATATAGCAGGAATCGAAGACGAAGCTCCCCAAATAGTACTTTTTGCTGATGGGGTGACCATGTATGATGAATCGCATGACATGATCAGCTTCAAAAAAATACGACTTGCACTTAAAATCGTCAACAGAACCTTCAAGTGGCTGGAAACTCGGGCATAAAAAAAGCTCTCGGGATAACCGAAAGCTTTTTAAAACTCCTCAGACTAGAATTTAAACCCCTGTATATTAAGGATTTGAGCTGTAAAAACGTATCGATAATCCTCTGTTATCCTGTTTCATAAATGAATGAGGTTACGCCAAAACGCAATGAGGCCCGCTCTTTACACTCCACTTCGCTCGGAATTGTTTTAATGTTAGGTTTAAAAACAATTTCGTCTGAAAAGTCAAGCAAAATTAAACGCTATTTAACTTTTACGCATGCTTAACAAGATTTATTTCACTCCTGGTCCTACTCAACTTTATCACACCATTCCTGATCACATAAAGTCTGCACTCAAGAATGATATTGGTTCCATTTCCCATAGAAGTAAAGCATTTGAAGCAGTATTTTCTGAAACAAGAGAAAACTTAAAAGCCTTACTTAATTTACCAGATGGATATGAGATATATTTCACATCCTCGGCAAATGAAATTTGGGAGAGAATCATTCAGAATTTTGTTGAGAATAGCTCCCATCATTTCGCAAATGGATCTTTTTCAAAGAAATTTTTTGAATTCACACAGCAATACAACAAGAATTCCACATTGGAAGAAGCTGCGCCAGGGCAGCATTTTTCTGATTTCGGAATACCTCATGGCACAGAACTTATCTCCTGCACCTTAAATGAAACGAGCATTGGTTATCAATTTCCATTAGAAGAGATTTATCAACTGAAATCATTGCATTCAGATAAATTAATTTCTGTAGATGGTGTGAGTGCCTTTCCATGTGTCAATTTTGATTTCTCCAAAGTTGATACTGCTTATTTTTCGGTTCAAAAGTCATTTGGACTGCCTTCAGGTCTAGGCGTATGGATTGTAAACCAAGCTTGTGTGGAAAAAGCAGAAAAGTTGGACGCCAAAGGTTTACCTACAGGTAGCTATCACAGATTAAGCGAACTGAGAAAACACGGAGCTAAAAATCAGACTCCAGAAACGCCCAATACTTTTAGTATTTACCTACTAGGTAAAGTAGCAAAAGATATGCTGGACAGAGGTGTTCAAAACATACAAAATGAAACAATCTACAAATCAAGCATTTTATACCAATCATTGAGTGATCACCCTGATTTTGATCCATTTATCGTGGATAAGAAATACAGATCCAAAACAGTTATCGTGGCAAACTGCAAAAATGGAAGTGGCGCTGTGATCGAAAAATTTAAAGAAAATGGATGGATCTTAGGCAGTGGATACGGAACCTTCAAAAATGAGCACATTCGTATTGCCAACTTTCCAATGCATTCGAAAGAGCAAATTGAACAACTGTGCGACTTTTTTAAAACTTTTTAATAAATTCCTCCATTTCGGAATAATTTTAAAAACCAATGCAAACGATTGAAATCAATCTTACATTTGCATTAAATAATTATTGCTGCTGATGTATAAATTCAATAGAATTCTTGTTGGTTTAGACAACACCCAAATAGATAAAGATCTAATACAAGCCGCTTCGGATTTGTGTGTTTTATCCGGCACCAAAGAGGTTTTCTTTATCAATGTTATAAAAGAGTTCGATCTACCAGATTCCCTTAAAAAAGAATTCCCTGATTTAGTCAGTCGAGCAATAGTGGAACGCAAAAACGAGCTCAATGCATCCGTTGAAAAATATTTTAAATATGAAGATGCCAAGATCGCAATAAATGTTCTTGTAGAACAAGGATCGGTGACCAAAACAGTTCTTAAGATTGCTGCCAAGGAAAAAATTGATTTGATTGTTCTAGGAAGAAAAAATGAAAAAAAGGCCGGTGTACTAGTTACAAGGATAGCCAGAAGAGCGGTTTGTTCGTTGCTTATCCTTCCTAAAAACAAAACTATCAGTTTCAATAACATTCTTGTCCCTACTGATTTCTCCAATTACTCAAAAAGTGCCATGGAAAAGGCGCTAACCTTAGCCAAAAGATCTGAAGGAGAATCTAAAATCACTGTACAACACGTATATCAGGTACCTAACGGATATCATTATGCGGGAAAGACTTTTAGGGAATTTGCGGAGATAATGAAAGAAAATGCAAGAAAGGATTATGATCGTTTCAAAACCAACTTCAACTTGAATGGACTGGACATTCTTGATGTTTATTCACTTGATAAAGATGATAATATCATTGACATAATTGTAAAAGAAGCTCGAAAAAGACATTCTGACATAATAATTATTGGCGCCAAAGGTCGCACTGCAGCTGCAGCTTTATTCATAGGAAGTAAAACGGAACGATTGGTTCATCTAAATGAAGAAATACCAATGCTCGTGATTAGACCAAAAGGAAAAAGTGTTGGATTGATGGATTATCTCAAAGATTTATGATGCTGATCGCAACTTATCAAGAAGCTCATTAAGCGTTACACATTCAGCAACAGTCAATTTACTGATTGACTCTTCCAAAGAAAACATTTCATCATCAATTAACGCAAGTAAATCCAGGCCTGACTGAGAAATAACTACGTCCACCGCCCTCCTGTCTCCTGAGCATTGGCGTCTCTCAACTAAACCTTTTACCTCCAGTTTATCCACGATTCTTGACGCATTAGAGCTCTTATCCAGCATTCTCTCTATTAATAAATTAATGGTAGAAGGATTAGGATATTGTCCTCTCAAAATTCTCAATACATTATATTGGGCAGTAGTAAGACCATGTGGCTTGAATACATCCACCTGTTTTTGCAACAACCATCCATTGGTATAAATAATATTCACTAACGCCTTACTCAGCTCGCTTTTAAATTTCTCTTGCTTGATATCTTCGGATATTCCCATAATACTGACAAATACATTTAATGTAACGACAGGCAATTTAATATAGTTGTGAATTATTTTTTGATGTTAATTTCGAGGAATATCAAAAACTTGCTCAAAAAGGCTAAAAGCGAAAAGAATTGGAAGAAGCGTTTATTATAGAGAAGATAAAAGACGAGGCTACCCGACACTACGGTTTTAATCTTTTAGTCAAGACATACCAGGAACGAGTTTATTGGCATGTGAGAAAGATGGTTATAGATCATGATGATGCCAATGATCTCACTCAAGATATTTTTGTGAAAGTCTGGTCCAACCTAACCAAGTTTAGAGGTGATTCAAGTTTATTCACATGGGTTTATCGAATAGCAACTAATGAGTGTTTGAATTTCCTTCAAAAGAAAAAGAGAAGATTCATGCTCCCAATTGCAGATGTTTCGAAGGAATTAGAATCTAAAATTGACTCGGGAGACATGATCACTGGTGAAGAAATTCAAATAAAACTTCAAAAAGCACTTATTAAATTACCAGATAAACAACGGGTGGTTTTTAACATGAAATATTTTGATGAAATGAAATTTGATGAAATTTCAGAAATCACAGGAACAAGTGTGGGTGCTTTAAAAGCCAGTTATCACCATGCTGTAAAAAAGATTGAACTTTTTCTATCTGAGGATTAAACCTTTTAAATTGAAATTGATCTAAGAACAAATGAGAATTAAGCTTGACGATATTGAAAAGAAGATACCCTACGAGGTGCCGGATGATTATTTCCTTAATCTAACCGCGGATATCCAATCTAAAATATCCACAAAATCGAAAATTGAAATAATTCCAAAATGGGCCTTGCGTCTTGCATTTGTTCCAGCACTTTTATTGATGGTATTCATCGGATATAAGGTCTATGATTCGAATGATGTATCTATTCCTCAAAGCGAAATATTGCTTGCAAATATCCCAGATGAAGATATTATCAGCTATTTGGATCAAGAAGAACTTTCATTAAACGATTTAATGGCAATGACTACAGACTTCTCTGATTTATTAGATGAAGATCCTGACTACCTCCAAGGCCTGGATTTGGAGGGTGAGAATATTGATGACCTATTGAACACTTATGATTTGAAAGAAATTTAACAATAAAATGAAAACCTATTTTATCATATTACTAATCAGCGTTGGCTCTCTCCAATTCACATTGGCACAGAATCAATCTGCACTTGAAAAAATTGAGGCAGCAAAAATCGCTTTGATTACCGAACGATTGGAATTAACACCAGAACAAGCTGAAAAATTTTGGCCGATTTATCGGGAATACAGCGAGAAACAAAGGGAGATCAGACAAGAATTTCAGACGCTCAAAAGAGAATTTGATCCAAACAATACATCAGAAGAAGAAAGCAGAAGAGTCTTGGACAAAGGTCATCAGATCAAGGAAAGGCAATTGGAATTGGATCGTAGTTACTCAAACAGAATGCAACAAGTTGTGACCAGCCGGCAATTAATGAATCTGAAAAAAGCTGAAGATGATTTCAAGGATATGCTCATGAAAAGAATTCGTGAAGAAAATTTACAACGGCAAAGAACGGAATCCGATAGGCTAAGGAATGATCAACAAATTAGGCAAAGGAAAACGAACTAACATAAGACTGCCCTACTGACCATTATGTTGAGAAAAATGATCATCTCATTTGTTTTGGCATCAGCATCTTACATTTGTTGGGCTCAGGATAAAGATCTTTCAATTGTTGAACAGTTAGATAAAATGGAAATGGAAATGGACTCCCTTTCCATTTTCAGGTTAATTGATAGTTTAATCAAGAAAACAACTCCTATCTATTCAGAAGTAAATTTCCGTGTTGGTTATAATAGCAGCGTCTCAAGCGCTGGTAGAAACTATGGAATCAATCAATTTGGCTTGTCTCCTGGAGTATCTTACTACCACAAAAAGGGATTTTATGCCGATGTGTCTGGCTTTTGGAATAGCTCTTTGGATCCAAAATATAATTTAACAGTTCTTTCAGCAGGATACATGAAATTCATTGGCAAACATTGGACGCTGAATGGAAATTATGAAAGATGGCAATACAATAAGACCAATTCAGATTCAATTTCTTACACATACGATTTAAAAAACAGTCTTAACCTATCAACTGGATTTACTTCAAAACATGTGTACGGAAATTTAGATTACAACTATTTATTTGGACAATCCAGTGCACATCGCATAATTGGAAATATAGCAGGAAACTTATCAGTTTATAACTTCTGGATTTTTGATAAAATAAGGTTTGCACCAGGATTTTCTATCATTTACGGGAATAGCGATGTAACCACGTATTTCAATAATGATTTAATAGAAAACCGGAATTTTAATAAGATATTCAAGGATCAAGGCTTTCAAGAATTGACGCGTATGGTCATTACTAATGCAGACAAACTTGAATTAAGTAGAATACGAAGGTCGGATCTTGATATAAACGAAAAACTAATTTTGCGTTTTGAGATATATAATAAGTATCCTGAAATAACTGAATTTCTAAACGCAGAATTTGGATACTCCTACTCTCAATCGGAAACAAAAAAACAATACGGATTAATGAATTACAGCTTTCAGCTTCCTATTGTTTTCACTTTAAACAAATCATTCAACTTCATTTTAAGTTATTCCTACAGCATTCCTGTAAAGCTCCCAGGCGAAACTGGCACCTTTGATCCAATAGGATATTTTGGAGCATCAATTACATATCGAATTCCTTTCAGATAAATATCTTCAATCAGACCTGATATTAAAGGGAAAAACCTACCTTTGCATCCCGTAACAATACTTAGGAAACTCAATCCTTTAATGTCCAAAGCAAAATACATTTTCGTTACGGGTGGCGTAACTTCATCGCTCGGAAAAGGCATCATTTCAGCTTCATTAGGCAAACTTTTACAGGCTCGCGGGTTTTCTGTGACCATTCAAAAATTTGATCCTTACATCAATATTGACCCAGGAACACTCAATCCTTATGAGCATGGGGAATGTTATGTTACCGACGATGGGGCTGAAACTGATCTTGATTTGGGTCATTATGAGAGATTTTTAAATATCTCCACTTCTCAAAGTAATAATGTTACAACTGGTAGGATCTACGATACCGTAATTCAGAAGGAGCGACAAGGTAAATTTCTGGGAAAAACAGTACAAGTAGTTCCTCATATTACTGATGAGATCAAAGACAACATCTACAAGTTAGGTGAGACAGGTAAATATGACATTGTAATCACAGAAATAGGTGGATGCGTTGGTGACATTGAGTCACTTCCTTTCATTGAAGCTGTGAGACAAGCAAGACTAGAGTTGGGCCCCACCAACTGCATTTCACTTCACCTTACTTTGGTGCCTTATTTGAAAGCTGCGGGTGAACTAAAAACCAAGCCAACTCAACATTCAGTAAAAGAACTTTTAGAAGCTGGAGTGCAGCCTGATATACTTGTATGCAGATCAGAGCACCATTTGGACCTAGATATTAGGAAAAAATTGGCCTTGTTTTGCAACGTACCTATCAATGCGGTAATTGAAGCAATGGATGCCGAATCCATATATGATGTGCCCATTTTGATGAGAAAGGAAAAATTAGACGAGCGCGTGTTGTCGAAGTTTAAACTTTCTCATAAAAAAGAACCCAATATTGAGCAGTGGAAAGAGTTTTTAGGTAGGCTTAAAAACCCAACCAGTGAAGTTAGAATTGGTCTGATTGGTAAATATGTTGAGCTAAAAGATTCATATAAATCAATCGCTGAATCATTCACACATGCAGGTGCGTATAACGAATGCAAAGTGAATCTTGAATGGATTCATGCTGAAGATGTGACTGAAGAAAATAAAGAAAAGATCTTAGCTGGGCTTGATGGAATTCTCGTTGCACCTGGATTTGGAGCTAGAGGTATCGAAGGAAAAATAGCAACTGTTCGTTTTGCAAGGGAAAACAAAGTTCCATTTTTTGGCATATGTCTTGGTATGCAATGCGCTGTGATAGAGTTTGCTAGAAATGTATTGGGTCACAAAAAAGCAAATAGCGCTGAAATGGATCCTAAAACCAAATACCCTGTAATCGACTTAATGGAAGATCAAAAATCCATTAAAAATATGGGCGGAACAATGCGACTTGGCGCCTATATCTGTCAACTAAAAAAAGGTACCAAAGCATATAATGTGTATGGGCAACCTAAAATTTCAGAACGACATAGACATAGATATGAATTCAACAGTCAGTTTCTGGAAGAATTTGAAAAGGCTGGAATGATTGCATCTGGAATTAATCCTGAAACCAACTTAGTAGAGATTATTGAATTAGTTGATCATCCTTGGTTTGTTGGCTCTCAATTTCATCCAGAATTAAAATCGACAGTTATAAACCCACACCCTCTTTTTGTAAAATTTGTAAAAGCTGCAATGTTGAATCAAAGTAGCAAATCATTATAAGCATAAGAATATTAGAATACTACTATGGATAGAAATCAGATCATAGGACTGGTAGTTATGTTGGTATTTATTACCGTTTACTTTCAGTTTTTCGCCCCAGAACCACCGATCGAAGAACCTGCAAATACAGAACAACAGATTGCCTCCAATCAATCTATTGACATCAATCAAGTCCAGGATGAGGTCACTGCATTATCAGATAGTGCCAAGTCACGATTGAATGAGATGAAATACGGCTTATTTTCAGGAAAAGCAGATGGTAATGAGAAAATAGTTAAAATAGAAACCGATGATCTCATCGTTCAATTTAGCACAAAAGGAGGCACAGTAAAAGAGGTTATTGTTAAGGGATTTAAGGATTTTAGAGGAAATCCACTGGTTCTTTTAGATGCAGAACATGCAGCTCAACATTTTTATGTTGGCCACTTATCGAAAAATATTGATTTATCATCTCTATATTTTGATACCAACAGTCAGTCTTCAATTGTATCAGCCAAAGATTCAACATTAATTAGGTTCAATCTAGCACTTGCAGCAGGCCAGTCTATTACCTATGAGTATCAAATTCCTGGTTCTGGATATGAGATTGGTATGAAAGTAACTCAATCTGGAATGGCCAGCATCCTTGATAACAACATCACATTCAAGTGGGATCAGAAAATGAATCGTGTGGAGAAAGACTTTAAAGATGCACGAAACAGATCTACTGTTAAGTATAGGACGACTGAAGGTGATGTAGAAGAACTATCAGCTACATCTACAGAAAAAGAGGAGGAATCATTTGAAAATAAAACAACGTGGGTTTCTTTCAGACAGAAGTTCTTTACAGCAGCTATTATTTCGGATAATACCTTTGAATCTGGCAAGGTTTCATCGGTGATAGATTTTAACGATTCTACATCCGTGAAAGATGTTTCAATGGATTTGAAGTTATCCTACAGTGATTTTATTGCAAATAATACAAGCTTCAATTTCTATTACGGACCAAACAATTATGCTTACCTAAAAAATGTTACGGCAGATTTTGGTGAAAATGTTGAATTAGGCTGGAGCATACTTGCATGGATCAACAAATTCGCCATCATTCCGATATTCCATTTTCTGGAAAAATACATCTCCAACTATGGAGTGATCATCATCATTATGGTATTCATTCTGAAATTAGTACTTTCCCCATTGACCTATACCTCACACATGGGTATGGCCAAAATGAGAGTACTTAAACCAGAGCTTGATGAAATCAAAGCCAAACATGGAGATGATATGCAAAAAGCTCAGCAAGAGCAAATGGCGCTTTATCAAAAAGTTGGTATCAACCCACTGAGTGGTTGTATTCCAATGGTGCTTCAGATGCCTATTCTATTTGCAATGTTCTATTTCTTTCCAAATTCAATAGAGTTAAGACAAGAAAGCTTTTTATGGGCACATGATCTATCTACCTATGATAGCATTCTAAACCTGTCTTTCAACATCCCATTCTATGGTGATCACGTCAGTTTATTTACCCTTTTGATGACTGCTTCGACCATCCTATACACTTGGTCCAACAGTCAAATGACAGCATCGGTACAGGGTCCAATGAAAACGCTTCAATATGTAATGCCTATTATGTTCTTGTTCTTCTTGAACAGCTATTCTTCAGGACTTACTTTTTATTATTTCGTTTCCAACATTGTTTCATTCGGACAGATCGCTTTATTCAGAAAATTGATTGACGAGGATAAAATCAAAAACATTCTTGAAGAGAACAGGAAAAAGAATGTAAACAAGACAAAGTCATCATTCCAACAACGACTGGAAGACGCCATGAAGGCACAAACTCAAAAACAGAAAAAACCAGGAAACAAAAAGTAATCAACTACTTATTAACATTTCGATTGTTAATTAATTGATTACTAAACAAATACAATAAGACCCCTACTTAGGTAGGGGTTTTCTTTTGCCTCTTAAATTTATCTTCAACTTATGTTGAATATATTTGTGTCCTTTCCTTTACTGGAAAGGTCAACCATTTTCAAAATCTACTATGGGTAAAATCATTGCAATAGCAAATCAAAAAGGAGGAGTTGGTAAAACTACCACAGCCATCAATCTGGCGGCAAGTTTAGCAGCTCTTGAACTCAAAACATTAATCGTGGATGCAGATCCTCAGGCAAATGCAACTTCTGGTGTTGGCAAAAATCCGAAAGAAGTTGAGTTCAGTATTTACGAATGCATGGTAGACAATGTGGATCCTGCAAAATGTATAGTAAGCACAGATATTAAATATCTTGATTTACTTCCTTCGCACATCGATTTAGTTGGTGCTGAAGTAGAAATGGTGAGCATCGCCAATCGTGAACAAAAAATGAAATTGGCTCTGGCTGAGATTAGTAAAAATTACGATTATGTAATCATAGATTGTTCTCCTTCTTTGGGACTTATTACAGTCAATGCGCTTACTGCCGCAGATTCCATCATTGTTCCTGTACAATGTGAATATTTCGCATTAGAAGGTCTTGGTAAGCTCCTTAATACTATAAAAATCATACAAAGCAGACTGAATCCTGATCTGGCTATTGAAGGTATTCTACTTACCATGTACGATTTAAGATTGAATCTTTCAAATCAGGTTGTAAATGAGGTAAGGACACATTTTAAATCAATGGTTTTTAATACCCTTATACCTCGCAATATCAAATTGAGTGAATCTCCAAGTTTTGGAATACCGGCCATTTCTCATGATGCTGAAAGTAAAGGAGCCCTCTCCTACTTAAATTTGGCTAAGGAGATCATGGAAAGAAATCAAGTAGAAGCAGCATAATATATTCAAATGGCCGAAAAGTGGAAAAAGAGATCGGGATTGGGTAGAGGATTAGGTGCCCTACTTGAGGACAATGAAGAAAAAGAATTATTAAGTGGAGCCGGCGCTACAATAAGAGGTGCAATAAGTGAAATATCACTTGACCAAATTGAGGTAAATCCATTTCAACCACGAACAGATTTTAATCAAGAAGCACTTCAGGAATTAGCTGAATCCATTCGTGTGCAAGGTATCATCCAACCGATTACTGTAAGAGCATTAAGTGAAAATGAATTTCAGTTAATCTCTGGTGAAAGAAGATATCAGGCCTCTAAATTGGCTGGACTGGATAAAATTCCGGCATATATAAGAATAGCGGATGACCAGCAAATGCTGGAAATGGCGCTCATTGAGAATATCCAAAGGGAAAATCTTAATGCTATTGAAATTGCCCTGAGTTACCAGAGGCTATTGGCAGAATGTGATCTAAAGCAAGAAGAACTTGGCGATCGTGTTGGGAAAAACAGGACAACTGTCAATAACTATCTTCGACTTCTCAAGCTACCCCCTGATATTCAAATCGCCTTGCGCGATGGCAAAATATCGATGGGACATGCCAGAGCGATCATCAATATTGAAAATATTGATTTACAACTTAACATCTTCAAGAAAATTTTGACTGAAGATCTTTCAGTAAGAAAAGTTGAAGAGTTGGTAAGAGGAATTGGTGGCAAAAAGGAAGTAGAAACTAAAAAAACCACTTCAATTGATCCTGAAATTTTAAAGATTCAAACAAAATTGACTTCACATTTTGGAACTAAAATCTTAATAAAAGCAGACGATCAGAACAAGGGCGAGATTAAAATTCCGTTTGTTTCTTCAGATGAACTCAACAGAATACTCGAGATACTTGCTATTTAATATCCGCAGATTGATTATTTGTGGTTTTGCGCTCCTTTCATTTGTGTGGAGCGCAAACGGGCAAATGAATAAGACTGACTCAATTTTTCTGATGACTGATAATACAATTTATGAATTTCAGTCAGTGTCTGAACTTGACCCGAATAAAGCAGCATTTTTATCAGCTATTTTACCAGGATTGGGTCAAGCTTATAATAATCAATACTGGAAGATTCCTTTGATTTATGGCGGTGGGCTGATTTTCGCACATTACATCAACTATAACAACCGCATTTATTATGAAATGCAAAACGCCCTTGTTGCTCAAACCGACCAAACATCTTTGACAGTAAACTTTTACAAGGATATCTTCGGAACCACAACTACTCTGGAAAACAACAGAGATACATTTAGAAGAAACAGGGATTTTCTAATAATCCTGACATCAGCCTTCTATTTACTTAATGTGGCTGATGCTCATATTTCAGCTCATTTGAATGAATTCGAAGTAAATGAAAACCTTTCCATGTCAATATTCCCTTCCTTTCAATCAACTCCATTAATTTCGCGGGCAGCAGGATTTTCTGTTTCAATAAACTTCAGATAATGAGAATTGCACTCATTGGATATGGTAAGATGGGAAAAGCCATCGAGGCACTGGCGCTAGAAGGTGGTCATGAGATTTCAAAAATTATCGATGCAGATAATGCTAATGAAATAACTCAAATCACAAAAGAGAATACTGATGTAGCCATTGAATTTTCACAGCCTTCTACGGCTTATCAAAACATCAATACATTAGTTGGTAACGGGGTAACCACTATTGCAGGTACCACTGGTTGGCTAGATAAATATGATGAAATTGCCGCACTCTGCATAAGCAAAGGAGGAACGTTTCTATATGCATCCAACTACAGCATTGGTGTTAATCTCTTTTTCGAATTAAATAAATGGTTGGCAGAAAAGATGGCCAACATTGGAAATTTTAAAATCGAAATGGAGGAAATACATCATACGGAAAAAAAAGATTCCCCAAGCGGAACAGCGATAACTTTAGCTGAAGGAATCATCGCGAAGAATCCAAAGATTGAAGGATGGATCAACGAAGCTTCTGAAGATGAATCAAATATTGGCATAATATCACTACGTGAACCAGGAGTTCCAGGTACGCATACAATAAACTACTTCTCCCCTTTGGAAAGTATTGAAATCAAACACACGGCGCACGACAGAAAAGTTTTTGCAAATGGTGTAATAAAAGTGGCTGAATGGATCACTAACCAATCAGGTGTATTAACTATGGAAGATTTTATAAAACAATCATAAATGTATTTCAACGATTTCAGTGTCACATTTACTGTGCTATTTCTTTTGGGATGGTATGTATGTCAAGCAATAGCCTATTACAAGTTTTTTGAAAAAGCTGGAGAACAAGGCTGGATTGGCCTGGTGCCATTTTACAATTATTATGTTCACATGAAGATTATTGGCAGACCAACATGGTGGGTGCTATTACTTTTTGTGCCTGTAGTCAATTTCTTTATTGCATTAACCATTCATCTTGACTTACTCAAATCATTTGGTCGATATTCTTATTTTGATCAGTCTGTGGGAGTGATATTCGCGCCTTTTTATATGGTATATATTGCTTTCTCAAACGCAGCATATCAGGGCAAAGCGACAGAAATGCCGAAAAGGAAAAGAACTGTTTCTCAGGAATGGTTTGAAGCCATTGTTTTCGCAGTATTCGCAGCTACTTTTATTAGATGGGTTTTTATGGAAGCCTATGTAATACCTACTCCATCGATGGAAAAGTCATTATTGGTAGGTGATTTCTTATTTGTAAGCAAAATCAATTACGGACCAAGAACTCCCAAAACACCACTTCAGATTCCTTTAACTCATGCTAAGATTTGGGGTACCGAGTTACCATCCTATATTGAATCCATTCAGCTTCCTCAGCTAAGATTACCTTCTCTGAGTAAAGTTGAGCGCAATGATGTGGTAGTATTTAACTATCCGGCAAATGATTCATACAATCAAAGACCTGATGGCGGTTACCATCCTTTGGATCTTAAAACGCATTATATTAAAAGATGTGTGGCAGTGGCTGGTGACACGATTGAAGTAAGAAAGGGTCAAGTTTATATCAATGGTGAACCAGGAGAAAATCCTGAATTGATGCAATACAATTATTTCATCAAAGCGAATCAAATAGTGAGTGATCACAATTGGAGAAAAATCATTGATAAATATGATATAGCAAGAGATCTGCGACCGATCAAACTTCAAGGAGGAATTACTTCCTTTTTAGCAATGACGACATCTGAAGTTGCCAGCGAACTAGAAAAGCTTGATTTCATTGAAAGCGTAACAAAACAACTACGAGATTCAGCTCAAGTGGAACAGGACATTTTCCCGAATTCACTGTATTACCCGTGGAATGCAGATAATTTCGGCCCATTAGAAATCCCATTCAGAGGATTAACAATTCCAGTTGATGAATATTCAATGGCCAAATTCGGATCTACAATAGAAAATTATGAGGATTTGGATGACGTGAAAATCGAATTAGACAAATTGTTTATCGACGGTCAGGAAGTTTCATCCTATACATTTTCAAAAGATTATTACTTCATGATGGGTGATAACAGACACAACTCTGCCGATTCTCGCTATTGGGGATTTGTACCAGAAGACTATGTCGTTGGTGAAGCTTCGTTTATTTGGATGTCACTTGACGAAACCAAACCTTTCTTGAGAAAAATCAGATGGGATAGGCTATTTAAAGGAATAGATTAATCTATTTCACATAAGCCACTATCATAAATAATAACATGAAGAAAACCGCCCCAGCGGCCATCAACACAAGCATTGATAAAAATCCCTTCACTTTATTGGTACGCTCAGATTGCTGTTCGTAGATATTATAGTAATAATAATCATTCTTATCAATGTCCATATTTGAAAAAGCTAGAAGTGTAGAGTTCAGTTATATACCTCAAGATAAGTTAAGGTAACTCAGTTAAAAAAAACATCTCACCAATCGATCGTTTGTTTTCCTAATTGCTGAAGAAAAATGTTTGTCTTAGAAAATGGTTTACTCCCAAAAAATCCACGGTGAGCCGCAAATGGTGAAGGATGAGGACTGGAAATTATAAAATGACGATTGGTATCAATGACCTCACCTTTTTTCTGTGCATAAGCACCCCATAAGATAAATATCAATTTTTCTTTTTGATTAGATAATTCCTTTATAACCGCATCAGTAAACTGCTCCCAACCATTGTTTTGATGGGAACCCGGCTGTTTGGCTTTCACAGTTAAAGTAGCATTTAATAACAACACTCCTTGCTTCGCCCATCTTTCCAAACTTCCATGAGGTGGTATCTCTTTACCCAAATCGTTTTTAAGCTCTTTGAATATATTCAAAAGCGAGGGAGGCATTGGTACACCCTCCGCCACAGAAAAGCACAAACCATTGGCCTGACCGTCTCCATGATAAGGATCCTGCCCTATCACCACAACCTTTACCTGATCTACAGGGCAAAAATCAAAAGCTCTGAAAATCTGACTGCCTGGCGGATAAACTTTACCTGATTGATATTCTTGTTTAATGAATGCCACAAGTGACTGAAAATAGTCTTTCTTGAACTCCTGTTCCATCAAATATTTCCATGATGGTTCAATTTTTACATCCATATTTTGAAACTTTTTTTAAGATTGTTGGCAAAATAAGAAAAGACTTCTAAATTTCTTTCTTCAAATCAAAGATGGTAGCAGATATAACAAAAGGAATCCGTGTTTCAGTAGAAACTGAATATCAGCAGGAGTATTCAAATCCTGCTCAGAAGCATTTTGTTTTCACGTACCAGATCACCATTGAAAACCTCAGTGACAAAACCATACAACTTCTATCAAGACATTGGGACATTGTAGATCTTACTTTCCCGAATAGAGAGATTGAAGGAGAAGGTGTAATTGGGAAACAGCCAATCATCGAACCAGGTCAGATGCATCAATATGTATCGGGTTGCAATCTGAAATCAGGTTTAGGTAAAATGTCTGGATATTATACAATGGAAAGAATGGTGGACGGTAAGCGCTTCTCAGTGAAAATCCCACAATTCGATATGGTAGTCCCATTCAAGCTAAATTAATCTTGGGGCCTTCCCTATTCACGATCAAATCTTATATTCAATTTAAAATTCGAGCCAAAAATGCACATGGTTTGCATTCGCCTTTCGTTTACGATTTATACCAAGCGGTAATTGAATCTGCCAAGAATTCTTATGAAAAAAGGCTAAAAGACATTCGGGAATTTGTGTTCTCATCAAACGAGATCATTCAATATACAGACCCAAAATCAAAGATCATAAAACAAGAAGTACTCAGCAAATGGGCTAAGCGGGTCACTTCAAGTTTAAAATTCAGTCGATTTCTGATCCGATTGATTGATTTTCTTGATGCGAAGACAGTTTTGGAAACAGGTACGGCCGCTGGCATAAATGCTGTTTCAATGACCTTATCGAAATCAAATGAAATTATCACTTTGGAAGGCTCGCATGAAATTGCAAGTGTAGCACAAAGAACTATTGATGCAATCGCTAAATCCAAAGTTCAAATCATAGAAGGAGATGTTCGTTCAACTTTTGCTTCCGCTCTTCAAAAACATAAACCTGATTTAGTTTTTCTTGATGCTGATCATCGCAGTGAAACAATTATGTTTTACATGGAAGAAATTTCAAAAATGAAAGTTCTGCCTCAATGCATTCTTATCCATGACATTTATTGGTCGAAAGATATGAATCAGGCATGGTTGAAACTCGTGAAAAACGCCGCATATCCCTTAACCATTGATCTATTTGAGGTCGGTTTGATCTTTCCACATTTTCCTTCTGAAAAACAGCATTTTCAGATCAAATTTTGATGCTTGTTCGTTCGTTTACAATTTCGAAGGCATTTACCTATTTTTGTGGCCACAAATAAACAGCGAATGGAATCTCAGGAACCAAACAATCAAATCACCAAAAAAAATAAAGATCTAACACCTTACTTCATTGTAATAGCCCTGGCATTAATTGGAGTTATCGCTTTTTATTATTTTCAAAACGAAAAACTTGAAGAGGAGAAAGTTGCTCAGCAACTAGAACTCGACAATACATTACTCCAGCTTGATTCAATATCTACTCAGCTTAACAATAAGATATTGACCATTTCCCAGCTGGGAGGTGAGATTGATACTTTGCTTAAAGTGCAAGCTCAATTAGAAGAAGATAAGAAAAATCTGATTCGTCAGAGAAACAGCGAGCGAAACTATGCCCATTCACTAAAAGACAAGGTAGATGGATATCAGGAGCTTTTGTTAGCCAAGGATGAAGAAATCAAACAGTTGAGAAAGTTGGCTGAGGAACTCATGACTGAAAATACAGAGCTCAAGGAGGAAAAAGAAATTTTAAGTCAGTCAATTGAAAACATCAATCAACAAAAGGCGCAATTAGAGGAAAAAGTCACTTTTGCTTCACGCTTAAAAGTTGAAGGGCTGAAAGTGTTTGCCGTGAGTTCAAGTAGAAAAGAGCGCGAAAGTGAATTCAAAAACAGACATATAGATCAAATAAAAATCATGTTTACTGTTGCGGAAAACAGCGTAGCTCCGATAGAGGGGAAAGAGCTTTTGATTCGCGTTGTGGCTCCTGATGGAAATGTGTTGTTTGATGTGGCTCGTGGGTCTGGTTCATTTACTTTCGAAGGAAGAGAGATGTTCTTCACTCAAAAGCAAGAAATTCTTTACGATAAAAAAAATCAGGAAGTAACACTTTTCTATAAAAAAGGAAGCGAGTATGCGATAGGCAAACATATTGTGGAAGTTTATACGGACGACTATTTGATGGGAAAAGGTGGATTTGAAGTTCAGTAAATTCACTTTTTTATAAATCACCTCCTAATTATTTCACCCCTTCGGGGTTTGGACATGTTAAATCACGATTTCTATAATAATGACATCCTTTCAGGATTTGAAAGAAATATCCAATCGATAAGGCATTAAATAAATCTCGAAGGGATGAAACTTTAAAACGCCTAAATGGCAAAGTACAAACCTTGAAAGACTGAAATCATCAACAATCGAAATTCAATAACATAAAAATCCTGTCACAAAATTGTGAGCAAGAAAAATTAAAAAGTTATGAGCAAAATCCCGAAGGGATGAAACTAATATAACCAGGATAAAGGATGAGCCCTAAACCCTGAAAGGGTGAAATTCCCCTACTACGCCCTATTAAAAACAGGAATTTGAATCAAGAACAGGACATTATTTTAATACTTGAATTGCGTCAGGGATAGTAGCGGAAAGCCCACAGCCAGTGATAAGTGGCGAGGACTTGAAGTGAATAGCCCGCCCGGACGCCCAAATTATCCTCCGAACCAAGTTAAACTCATAAAGAATTGACTCAAATGTGTATTCTTATGATATTTTTCCTAATTTTGCAGTTCGAAAAAATTTTAAGTAAAACACAATGACTAAAAATTACGAGACAGTATTCATTTTAACTCCCGTTTTGTCTGAAGCCCAGATGAAGGATGCTGTCGAAAAATTCAAAGGTATCCTTGTAGAACAAGGTGCGAAAATGGTTAATGAAGAGATTTGGGGCCTAAAAAAACTGGCTTATCCAATCATGCACAAGACCACTGGTTTTTACAACCTTTTTGAATTTGAGGCAGAAACATCCGTAGTTGCTAAGCTAGAGACAGAATACAGAAGGGATGAGAAGGTAATGAGGTTCCTTACTACCGTACTTGACAAACACTCATTGGCATATAATGCCAAGCGAAGAAGTGGCGCATTTAAGAAAAAAGAAGTTAAAGAGGAGGCAAAAGCAGCATGACACTACAGAACGAACCAATTAACAGAGAGCAGAAAAAAGACAAATACTGCCGATTCAAGAAAAATGGAATCAAATACATAGACTACAAGGACGAAAAATTCCTTTTGTCTTTTGTAAATGAGCAAGGCAAACTTCTTCCGAGAAGACTTACTGGCACTAGCCTTAAGTTTCAAAGAAAAGTAGGACAAGCTGTAAAAAGAGCTCGTCACATTGCTTTACTTCCTTATGTTACTGACTCTTTAAAATAATAGCGAGATGGACATCATATTAAAAGAAGACATCAAAGGGCTTGGCTACAAAAATGATATTGTGAGCGTAAAGCCGGGCTATGGTAGAAACTACCTTATCCCACAAGGATTCGCTATTATCGCGAACAAGGTGAACACGAAAATGATCACTGAAAACGTGAGACAAGCTGCTCACAAAGCTGAGAAAATGAAAGCTGATGCACAAGAAATAGCTGATAAGCTGACTAGCATCACGCTTGAAATCAAAACTAAAGCCGGTGAATCAGGTAAAATCTTTGGCGCTGTAACAGCACTACAAGTATCTGACTCATTGAAACTTCAAGGATTTGATATTGACAGAAAGAAAATTTCTTTAGGTACTATTAAGGATCTAGGTGAATACACCGCTGAAATCGATCTTCACAAATCAGTAAAGGCAGAAATAAAACTAAGTGTCGTTTCTGAATAATATCTGAAAAGAATAATATTGAAACCCTGTCCATTATGGTCAGGGTTTTTTTATGCTTAATGCTAAATTACCTCCTATGTTCAAATTGGATTTTGATATTCCTGTAAACTCCAAGCTGATCAATCATCAAGACCAGATTGTGAGCATCGGATCGTGTTTTTCTGATAATATCGGAAGCAAACTGAAAACATACAAATTCAAAGTTCTGGCTAATCCATTCGGAACACTTTTTAACCCTCATTCAATTTTCAAAGTACTTTCAGGACAATTAGATCCATATGATATCATTGAAAATCAAGGAATATTCTATCATTGGGACACACATGGTGAAGTTTCATCTCTTGTTAAAAATGACTTACCCAAAATCATAGAGGAAAAAATCACAGCGCTTCGACAAGCGCTAAAATCATGTGAATGGTTAATTATAACCCTTGGCACCTCCTATATTTACACACATAAATCCACGAATAAAATTGTAGGCAATTGTCACAAGTTCCCGCAATTTGACTTCACCAAGTCGCTACTCAGGGTAGACGATATTACCGGTCAATTTCAATCTTGCATCGACATTCTCAGAAAATCAAATCCTGAGATTAAAGTAATACTTACTGTCAGTCCTGTCCGGCACACAAAAGATGGACTACATGAAAATAACATCAGTAAAGGCATACTTCATCAGGCTGTATCTGAAATAATCGCAACTCACCAAAACACTTGGTATTTCCCTAGTTACGAAATACTCATTGATGAATTGCGTGATTATCGTTTTTATAAAGAAGACATGATCCATCCTTCTGATCAGGCTGTGGAATATATTTGGGATAAATTTAAAAGGTGTTTCATAGATGCTGAGAGTAATCTTTTTATTGATGATTGGAATAAAATATTGATAGCCTTATCTCATCGAGCATTTCATCCTACTTCGGTTAAACACCAAAAATTTATTCTTAACCTGATTAAAAAACTAGAGCAATACGCATCCAAGATTAATGTAGAACAGGAAATAGAAATACTCAATAATCAGTTGATGAGGAAATGATGAAAAACCTGAACATATTGATTCTCATCATTGTTCTCTCACATTGCAACCAAAAACACATGCCAGATCAACACACCAATAAGCTCATTGATAGTAACAGTCCTTATTTACTACAGCACGCGAATAATCCTGTGGAATGGTACCCCTGGGGCGAAGAAGCGCTCAGTAAAGCCGCTGAAGAGAATAAACCCATTTTATTGAGCATTGGCTACTCATCTTGCCATTGGTGCCATGTGATGGCGCATGAGTCCTTTGAAGATGACTCAGTGGCTGCTTATATGAATGCGCATTTCATAAATATCAAATTGGATCGAGAAGAAAGACCAGATATCGACAATATTTATATGGATGCGGTACAGGCTATGGGTTTGAGAGGAGGTTGGCCGTTGAACGTTTTCATCACACCAGAACAAAAACCATTTTATGGTGGCACTTATTTCCCAAAAAACAACTGGCTTAGTCTTTTACAAAATGTAGTAAAGGCCTATGACGAAAACTACGATAAGCTCAATGCATCCGCAGAGCAATTTGCAAATGCGCTCCAGGCAAGTGAAGTAGCCAAATATGGTTTAGTAGATAAAATCTCAGCGATTAACGATGATGACTTTAAAAATGCCATCAATAATTTAAGTCTCAATTTTGATCATGAATGGGGGGGCATGGAAAAAGCTCCGAAATTTCCAATGCCTTCAGTATGGCAATACCTCGCTTTATATTCATACATATATGAGGACAGAATGATTGAAGATCACCTTGTTTTCACATTGGATAAGATTGAACAAGGTGGCATTTATGATCAAATTGGCGGTGGATTTTCACGCTATTCTGTCGATGGCCAATGGCATGTGCCGCATTTCGAAAAGATGCTTTATGACAATGGTCAACTGATGAGTCTTTATGCCAACGCATTTAAAATTTCTAAAAAGGAAAACTACAAGCGTGTATTGCTTGAAACCGCAACTTGGCTGGAAAGAGAAATGCTGCATGAAAATGGTGGTTTTTATTCAGCTTTAGATGCTGATAGCGAAGGTGTCGAGGGAAAATTTTATGTGTGGTCTTTCGATGAAATTGAAGAATTAACTGGTGAGGACAGCACCTTGATTTCAAAATATTATGATGTCACTCGCCATGGAAACTGGGAACATACAAATGTGTTGAGAAGACTTGATACAGACGAAGAATTTGCATCAAATTGGAAAATATCAGCTGATAGTCTGAATAGCAAGCTCACCACCTTTAAATCAAATGCATTAACAGAAAGATCGAAGCGTGTAAGACCAGGCCTTGATAATAAAATTATATCAGGATGGAATGGACTTATTTTGACCGGTTTATTAGACGCATATCAGGCAACTGGACACAGTAAATTTATTACCCTCGCCGAAAAGAATGCTGCGTTTCTTAGTCTATCAATGATAATTAATGACAAACTGATCAGAATTTATGGTCAGCCCACTCAGGGGTTTTTAGAAGATTATGCGGCCGTTATTCAGTCATTTATAAAATACTACGAGACCACATTTGATGAACAATATTTAATAAAAGCTGTCAATCTATCAGAGCAGGTAATTTCTGAATTTTATGATGAGGAGGAAAAGCTTTTCTTCTATACCAGCAATCAATCAGAAAATCTGATTGCGCGAAAAAAAGAAATTTTCGACAATGTGATCCCCTCTTCAAATGCGATCATGGCCGAAAACCTTTACAAATTGGGATTGATGATGGACCGAGAAGACTTCAAAGAAATCAGTTTGAAAATGGTCAGACAAGTAAGCAGTTTGGTAAAACAAGATTCTGAATACATGTCATATTGGTCTCTTGTCACCATGATGATCAATCACCCTACTGCAGAAATTATCGTAGTTGGAGAAGATTTCGAAAAAATCACAACGGACTTTCATCGTAAATTCTTGCCAAACAAAATAATCATGGCTGGCACTGAGTCATCCGGTTTACCCTTATTTGAATACAAATCTGCAAAACAGAACAAATCGACAATCTATGTATGCTATGATAAAACATGCAAACAACCTGTCTTCAGTTTTGATGAAGCTCTGAGTGAAATGACGAAATAAATGATGATTATGGTAAACTGTTACAACGAATCCTACTGTACTCATCGAATAATTTTTGAGGTTCAAAACTCTGTTTATGAAATTTAAGGTTCAAAGAACCACACATGAGCGTACTGCAAGAAGAAAAAACCTTTTTATTAGGCTTTAAGGAAAAACTTGTTTCAAACAATGATTTATCGAAGGAGGAATTATTGGAAATGTGCCACCAATTTGAAGAAACAATCGAGCTTGCATCAGTTTCAATGAAAATCATCAATCGTTTGAGATTGAACTATACCAATGTTCTAAATAACAATCGTGTAAATTAATTCTGTCAGCAAACTGCACTTGAGAGTTGTAAATTGTTGATGTAAGCCTGAATCACGTTAATTTCGTAATGCTTACATAATACACTCAGATTGATATTTGCAGAAGTCATACTTCCATTACCATTAAAAGGCACTTTTACCTATTCACTGCCTCCGTTCATAAACCATCAACCTGCTCCAGGATGTAGAGTGATTGTGCCATTCGGTAAAAGGAAAGTTTATACTGGCATCATTCATTACTTACATCAAAAAGCTCCGCAAGAGTATCAGCCCAAAGAAATTCTGGACATTATTGATGTAAATCCTGTATTCACAACGCTGCAACTTGATTTCTTTCAATGGATTTCTAATTATTACATGTCCACCTTGGGAGAAGTAGTCAATGCAGCCTTGCCTTCCGGACTAAAAATATCGAGCGAATCATATATCTCACTCAATCCAGACATAGACCTTTATGAACTTGAGCTCACCGAAAAGGAACAGCTCATTCTGAATAATCTTCAATCAGCCGATATGACGATGGATGAGCTGGCGAAACTTCTAGAGATTAAATCGGTCCATCATCATATTAAAAATCTCTCTGAGAAAAATGCCATTCATCTTTTTGAGCAAATCAAAGATAAGTATACCCCAAAGACAGAATCAAGAATAAAATTAAATCCAGAATTTAATAACGAAAGTCAGATTGAATCACTGTTTGACCAACTTGAGAAAAAACCAAAGCAAACAGACGTATTACTTGCCTACCTCAAAAGAACACATTTGCTTGAAAATCCTCACGCAAATAACCGTGGAGTCACCAAAAAAGAGATCTTGAATGATGATATAAGTGAAAGCAGTCTGAAATCATTAGTGAAAAATGGCATCCTGATTGAATGGAAACAAAACGTATCCAGAATCCCATTTGATGACGCTGCTGTGTCGGATATTCCAATTTTATCCGCAGAGCAGTCACGCGCCAAGTCGGAAATCCTGTCGCTTTTTGAGAAAAAAGATACCGTATTACTCAAAGGTATCACCGGCAGTGGAAAGACTGAAGTGTACATTTCATTGATTGAAGATGTGATCAATAATGGAGGTAATGCGCTATATCTATTACCTGAGATAGCTTTGACCACCCAAATTATCAAACGGTTAAGAAAAGCTTTTGGAGATACATTTGGCGTTTATCATTCGAGATATTCCGAAAATGAGCGTGTAGAAGTATGGCAAAAGGTGCTAAACGGAGAATTTAAATTCGTAGTTGGTGTAAGAAGCGCAGTGTTTCTTCCTTTTTCAGAACTCTCACTTGTAATTATTGACGAAGAGCATGAAACCTCGTACAAACAATACGATCCTGCGCCTCGCTATCACGCCCGTGACACGGCTATCTATCTCGCATCACTATTTCATGCTAAAACATTATTAGGCTCAGCTACGCCAGCGATTGAGTCTTATAACAATGCGCTGGAAGGCAAGTATGGTCTGGTGACGATGAATCAACGCTACGGCGATGTAAGTTTACCCGAAATTGTCTTTGCTGATCTGGGCAAGGAACGTAAAAAAAGAACACTAAAAGGCAACTTCACTTCCCTCCTTCTCACTGAAATTGTAAATGCCCTAGACCAAAATAATCAGGTAATACTTTTTCAAAACAGAAGAGGATATGCGCCCTATCTGGAATGTGATAGCTGCGGCTATCTGGCCAAATGCCCCAATTGCGATGTAAGTCTTACTTACCACATTTATCAAAATGTGCTAAGTTGTCATTATTGCGGTCATAAAAAATCAATGATTACTGAATGTCCGCAATGTAATTCTCACGACTTGCGCACTCAGAGTTTCGGCACTGAAAGACTGGAAGAAGAGCTGGAAATACTGATACCAAATGCCAGAATTCAAAGGATGGATCTTGATTCCACGCGAAGCAAATACAGCTATCAAAGAATAATTGATGAGTTTGAGGTAGGCGAAATTGATATTCTGGTTGGCACACAGATGGTAACTAAAGGGTTAGATTTTGATAAAGTCGCGATTGTTGGCGTCTTCTCTGCGGATCGTATGATCAATTTTCCAGATTTCAGATCACATGAACGGGCGTTTCAGCTCATCCATCAAGTTAGCGGACGCGCAGGACGAAGAGCAGACAAAGGCACAGTGATTATACAGACCAATGATCCTAGTCAACCCATTCTCCAACTCGTTAAAAATCATGATTATGAATCCTTTTACAGAAGTGAGATCCTGGAGAGGCAAAAATTCCATTATCCTCCATTTTATCGAATGATTAAAATCTTATTGAAGGATATTGAAAAACAAAAAGTATCAGATGCCTCCCATTTCCTATATAAGGAATTAATGAAACAACTGGGAATGATGCGGGTAATCGGTCCGGTGGAACCACTAGTGGGCAAAATTAGAAACCAATTCCTGATGGAAATTACAATTAAAATTGAAAAACAAGGTCTTGCGCTAAGCGCATTAAAAGAATTCCTGCTTACTTCGCGTAATATCCTGTTGAGTCAACGTTCCTATAAAAGTATCAAAGTACAATTTGATGTCGACCCTCTTTAAAACTATCAAAACACCATTAATATTGATTCTGACTTGGGCAGGTCTGATGTATTCGTGCGATCCATGTTCTGATTGTGGCGAACCATTGTTGTATGAGCCTGTCGTGAAGATGAAATTCATCAATGCTGATAGTTTGATTATTTTGAATGATACAATCGAAATAACAACCGATAGCATTACTTCAATGAATGAAAACAAGGATTCATTGACTAACAAAATAAAGGCGTGGAATAAACTTTTGGCATCATTGCGGGATTCAATCGCAAATGGTAAAGTAGACTATATCAGCGACACGATTCGACTTGACGATAGTTTGAATCTCGCTCAACCACAAGTTACGCTTTTGGATACCGCAATTTTTTACACATCAGAATTACAAGATTCCTTGAGCGATTTGCGCACGGTAATTTTATCTGGAAAGGTAAGGCTAGACCAAGTTACTATTTTGGAAAATGGATACTCAACCACTTATTCTGAAAGAGCCACTGTATATAGCATGCCGCTGATCATGCAAGATGCCAACCTCACCTCGTTTCGCATCGATTTAAAAGGCAAATCTGATACTATCAGTTTTTCATATACCACTGAATTGTATGTAGGAGTAGAAAGAAGAATCGAAATACTGGCTTATAATATTGATACGGTGAACTATACATACGACTCCTTATTATTCGAATGTGAGACCTCAAAATGTAAAAGCAATGAAGTACTGGTTACTGTCTATTTTTAGTGGGCTCGCATTTTTCCAACTTGGAGCACAAATAAACAGTGACTCCTTATTCGTCGAATCTTCACAAGAAATGACTCAGTCTGTCGATCTTGCCGATTCTATAATTGTTCCATCAAAAAAATTCATTCAACCCCAACTCTATGTAGATTTCGGGAAATTGTTGACCACATCTATTGGTTTAGAAAACAAGCTTGAAGGAGCTGTATCCTTGTTATTCTTTGAAAAATTTGAATTAATCACTGAATTTGGACAGGCTACTTTGAAGCCTGAATATTCTTATATCAATGGCAATTATCAGTCTAGTGGCAATTTTTATCGAATTGGTGGTGGCATCATGGGTGAAGTGAATGCAAAATCCAGCATTGGACTTGGGGTGCGCTATGGTGTGAGCAAATTCAGTGACAAAGGAGTCATTGAAATCAACAGCCCTTCCGGTTTGCAGGATGATTTCCGATATCCTTTCGCCAGAACAGATTTAACTGCACGCTGGTGGTCTGCAGTGCTTACATCAGAAAGTAGGATGATTTTTGATAAGTCCAAGCCTGAGTCAAAGATTAATCATCTGGTGAAAATCGGCTTTTTCTTTCGAATGAGATTTCTGGTGACCTATGACAACAATCCCATTCCTGTAGATGTATATAGTATTCCAGGATATGGTTCAGCCATAAATAAGCAACAAGCAGTGCTCAATATTTTTATAAAAATAACTCCATGACCTCCAACAAAGGATTTTATGGCTGCTGCTTGTTTCTAATACTTCATGCTTCAGTAATTTCCGCACAATCTACTTTTAGTTCAGAATACTTTCACAGTTTGCGTTTTGCACATCGCGGAGGTTATTCAGAATTTTGGGCAGAAAATAGTATTGAAACGATTGTTCATAACATTAAAGATCTGGGCGCTACTGCAATAGAAATCGATATTGAAGTAACAAAGGACAATCAATTGGTCGCATTTCATGACAAGGATTTATCCCGTCTCCTGGCCACAAATTCAAAAAAAACAATCAATGAAATCACCCTGGCTGAATTGGCAAAAATCCCCTTAAGAAGTGATTCGTTGCAATACATCCCAACACTTCAGGAGATCATAGACACTTTAATTATTTTGTCTAGAGATCATCGATTTGTGCTTGAGCTTGACTTTAAGCCAACATCAGAATCCGCCATCATCGAATTGATGCGCATAGTGATTGAAAGCGAAATAAAAATTGGCGTTAATATTTATGATTATTTTTTCGTATCCACATTTTACCCGCAAACTTTAAAATCAATCCGAGAAAAATCAAAGCATATTAAAACCGCATTGGCCGTACATAGCCAGCCCAACGAAAAGAAACTAGCTGCAAATCTGGCAATAATATTTGCCCCCATTTTTATCAGAAAATATGACAGTCAAATAATTGAACCCAATGAATGTTTGGTTACTGAGAGATTTGTGAAGAAGTGGAAAAAAAGAGGCGTTTTAATAAATACTTATACAGTAAATGCCCAGTGTGAACGTGAATTCATCGAATCTCTCGATATCGCTTATACCACGAATTGCATTGAAGGATTTTGTTCAAAAGATTTTTCTGGTCAACTATCAAAAACTTCAAAATGGTGTAAAAAATGTAATGACTAGTTTATTTCATTCATTTGGCTGTACTTTTCTAACTCGCAAGTAACCTTTCCAAATCTCATATTTGCCTCTACAAGCACCGGGAGACGATTTCCATCTTTTTCAATCACCCAAAATATCACCGCCTTTTCATCTGGAAAAGTCTTACTTATTGGAAACAACACATATAATTTATAAGCATTGTATTCCGAATCATTCCAGGTTATTTTTTCAAATCCGCCATTTTCTATACCAAAATCATACACCTTCTTCTCATAAAGTGTACTTAACATCAAGCTATCACCAATACCCATTTTACTCCAATCGACATTGCGCAAGTACATGTAAGTACCCATAATATCGAATGTGTTGGAGTTTAAATCAACAATCCAGTTTCTATAACCCCATTTCTTATTGGTAGTCACACTTACATCCACAGTCATTGAGTCGTAGTTAAAATAGTTAGTTTGATCCCATTTCTCCTTCCCTTCAAGCATCTGCTTTTCTGAATAAGTTGGTTTATAGGAATCTATTTGAAGAAAAGACAAAAAATGTGCTTCCACATTTTTTATAAAACTCAGAAATCCAACTGTTTTTGCCTGAAGATCTACGCTATAGTGATCAATACCATTAATAAAGTTTTTGCGTTCACCATGCATTGCTTCAGCTTTACCGAGCTGAAACCAACCATAGTTAATACTAAACTCAAGCTTTTCTCCAGTAGTAAAATACTTACCTGTTGACAAGGAACCAGGTATGCCTTGACCCAAGGCAAAAAGAAAATGACCAATCAATAATACAGAAAAAGATATTCGAATATTCATAGCAGTGGCAAAAGTATCAAAACTTAGGATTGTCATTTTTATTCAATAGGCAATTACAAACATTTAATCCTAAAAGCTGATTGACTCGCCGATTTAAACCTAAACTAGGTACGAGGAGTTTAAGAAAAAAGATGTTTAAGTCATTAGAAAATATTAAAATGATCTAAAATCATATAATTAATGATAGGATTTGATCAGATTTGGATCAAATTTTGAGATATACCCAAAAAAATTAATTCGAAATGAAAAATATCTTATTCGCATCTATTTTATTAACGTGCGGTCACCTGACTTTTGGACAAGATGAAACTCTGGGGCAGAAAATAGATGAATTAACCTATCAATGGGATTTGAAATCAAAAGAACTCAACAGCTATGAAGGTCTGAGCCATTTTTGCCTTGAACAAACTTACCGCGACGAATTTGTAGTTATGCTCAATGATATTCACCATTATGATTCCATATTGTACCAAAGATTACTCAAAGCAGCTAGAATAAGTGATAGTAAGGAAATAAGTAAGGCCATCAAAGACATTGAAAAATTCGAAGATGGTTACAGTATGAAAAAATTCATTCATTTTTTACATGATGAATGTATAGATCGCAATGACATAGAAAAACATGCTAAGGAATTAAAATCAGAAATTGGTTCTGAATCTTATAGTGGACAAATCTATATTATAGAAAATGAACTCAATAAATATGTAAAGCACATTACCACAAGAGTAGATCATATTCGAAAACATGCACATCATCTTCATGTGAAATAATAAAAAGCATTAAAATTAAAAAAGGGCATTTTTCTATAGAAAAATGCCCTTTTTTAATAACCTCATTTTGCAATTAATGCACCACTATGACCCGTTTTGGCTGCCACTTGATGGTATCATTATATAAATGCAACATATAAATACCTCCAGGTAAATCTTCGGAGCTTACTGCCTTTTTGCTGCTCCCTTTTGGTAAAATACCTTTCGCTACTTCCTTACCGGATTGGTCGTAAAGTACCCAATTCATCTCTTCGATGGAAGGCTGAGCAAGTTCTACCTCAAACATTCGATTCGATGGATTTGGATAGATTGAGAACTCCTTACCAAAAGGCACGGTCGCGGTAATTTCACTTGCATTAGGAATAATCTTTCCTGAGCCAACATCTATTTGTTTGGCCTGAAGAATAGTTCCTTTAGATAAGCCCGCTTCTGGATTCACATCATTATCCAGCTGAACAAACACGATTACCTTTAGTTGATTAGCATCATAAACATTATTGATATTCCATTTCGCTGTAAAATCAATATTAAAATCAGTCTGATTTTCAGTGACTACACCAACATGAGTGAATCCTGCAGCACTCGGTAACATTTTACGCAGCGCGTTGTAAATCACTGGGACATTATACTGAGTATTCACATCCTGTCCGGAAATTTCCTTTTCTACAATCGCGTACCTAAATGACAACTCAGTACCAGCAGGCAGATCCAAACGCGAAGTAAATGTTGTGTTGATTATTACTTCCTGACTGGATCCCGTTAGCACGATATCACCAATATTAAAACCAGCTTCATCAAGCGCCAATTCATTGAATTTGTTTTTGTTCCATCCCATCACAGTCAAATCAAATCCAACTGTAGTTGGATCAGCTTGCTGTACGACACCTGAAATTACGGATTTCGGAACGGTTGACAATCCATAATAAGTAGCTCTTGCACCTGGATCTTTAGAATTCCTTAGGTTAAGCGCATCAGGATTTTCGACAAGAGAGGTATAATAATTGATCAACAATGCATCTCCGGATAATTCTCGTTCGAGTAAACCATAGATCGTCGTATCCGCTCTTAAACTATTGGCATTTTCTAAAGATGAGAATTGCTCCAATACAATGAATTTCTCACGATCATAAATTTTGAAGTCATCAAATGCAAAACCATAATATGGCCGGTTTTGATTATCCTCTTTTGTTCCACTGGATGCCCCAAGAGCAAATCTGAATCTAACCTTTCCACGATCTGATTGAGGAATGATATCAAGCTTATGAGCCGCCACTCTCCATCTTATGGTAGGATCATCATCCTGCCCTCCAGCAAATCCCCATCCAAATCCATCTGGATTGAAGCTACTCGCATTAATAAATTGTTCTTTATTAAGAGGGTTAAATCCATCGTCGAAATTACCTGGATCACCATTTATTCCAAGGTCATTGTACCAATTCTTACCAGAGGTCCCTTCAACAAGATCAAATGAACCCAGAACCGACCATGTAATACCATCATCCAATGAGTATTGTAATGCCACACCATCTTTTGGTTCTAGATAACTGGCATAATTAAAACTCACAGTTGGTAAAGCAAGTGCGGAGAAATTATATGTTGGCGAATAAACCCATGATTGCTCATTGATCATATAAGCACCATCCGCATTAGTGACCCAATACTGAGAAGAAGTATTCAAATTACCGAAATCTGAAGTTACCCCTAATTCCCAAGACTGATCAGTTTGTATATCAATGGTATCAAATCCTGGTTTTGATGAGTTATAATCTACGTCATTTACATACCAGCCATCACTTCCAGTATCAAAAAAATGAATTTCAGATTCTCCTTTTGCTATAAATATGGTATCATTAATCGTTACATATCGAATAGTAGTTGCTTGACAACTAGAGGTCGAATTATAAACAAATGTCACTTCATAGGTGCCAGGGTCAGTAAATTTGTACATCCAGTCTTGTTTGATATTCTGTGGAGAAAACTCTGCAGATTCTACTGATCTAAATAATGTAGCCAAAACATTTTTCTGTTCATCTTTCACCGTAAATGATATATCATTTATCTGTATGTCTAGCGAACTGGCATCACTTAATATAAACCTTGTAGAATCAGCCACATTATTACTAATCGTGGTATTCTCCCATCTAATTTTAGGCTGAGGTGTATCTCCTATATTGATTGTTGTACTAGCTGAAAGTTCACTACAATCCACATTGCCAAGTGAAACTCCAGAATTATAAATTGCCAAAACTTTGATACCTACGTTTCCTGATAAATTCGGATAACCAACATTTAAAGGATCGTTTTCTATTTCAGATATCGCATTCCTGAAAACAATATGACTTGTATTTACACCAGTCGGCTCAACGGTAACATACGTTGCGAATTCGCTAGTCAATGTATCTATCTGACCTGTTGATCTTGTGGCGATCCAAATGAATTCGATATCATCAATTGTCACACCCAAAGCAGCCAAATTCTCTATTGTTACCTCCATTTCGATATCCTGAGTTTTACATGCCTGTATGGATCTAACATTCCTTGCTATACCTTGACCCAAATCATAATCGAAAAACTCAGGTATTGGAAGTACAGTGATAAACTTAGAAACCTCACGTTCACAATTCCCCTTATCACCTACATAATCAGTAAACTCACCATCGGTGTTATAAATCACCTCAAATGTTTCAGCGGCAGAATATCGATTGGTTTTAGCAACGCTTGCAGTGAAATTAGCTTGTCCCTGGCTATTAGTTGTACCCATGGCATCAGCTACTGCTCCAGTCGCATTCAAAGAGAAAGTACCTCTGGTTTCAATATCATTTTTATCCAGTGACCAACCTTGCATGCGAATAACATCATTATTAACAGGCAGATAATAATTATCTTCAGCCAGAGAAGCGCCAAGAAGTATGACACTTCCATCCCTATTATCCATTCTGAAACTAATATCTGGTTGTGCCAAAATGGTAATTGGTTGAATCACATTATTATCACACATGGTTGATTGTCCATCAGAATATGAGAACTTCATGTATAAAGTCAAATTATCACCTGTTTGTGTTTGCCCATTATCAGCACCTACCAAGGCAGGATCGAAACTAAATGTTCCATTGGCATTGTCAACAAAACCTGAACTCCCATTATTTGCAGCAAGCGTTGCTCCCGGATCAGTGTACAAACCAAACACACCACTTGTTGCATTAGTAAATATTCCATTCGGTTGATTACCTGAATTTTCTTTGCCAACAAAGGTTACCACTGGATCGTCAAAACAAACCTGATCAATGATAGAATTAAGTGCGTTTTCATGGATTTGCAAACTTGGTAATGGATTTATTATGATCTGCTCATCCACAAAATTCTCACAAGTAGCTCCCTCACTTATATCGTCCGTATAAGAGAATCTGATATAGTATGTTTTAGGTGTTCCTGTACTATCCGAACCTAAAATGGCTGATGGATCAAAGGTTGCAGTTCCATTCGTAGCAGTAGTAAATCCCGTAGTGAAAGTATTTGCAAAAGCTGGATCAGTGGCAATGATATATGAGCCTGTTGTGGTTGTAACCGGATCAACACCTGATCCACTAATGTGGGTTGACGTAACTGTAAATGCTGGCTCATCATAACAAACAGCTGTAGGCATGACAATATCAAGTGTAGGCTGTGGATTAATAGTGAAATTCGCCGTATCACGATTGAGGCAACCAGAACCGTCAGTATAAGTAAATACAAGATTTAAGCTAACTGGTAATCCTTCTCTTGTTCCACCGACAGCTGGATCTCCCATTACATCTGCGGCTCTTAATGTGGCGGTTCCATTGTTTGCTGCACCATTGAACCCTTGAGAAACCGGATTAAATGAACCATTATATAGCGCAAATGTACCTGAGACTGCATTCAAACCTTCTTGTTTTCCTTGAAGTGCAAATTGTGGCTGATCATAACAAATTACGCTTCCTTCCAATATATCACCTGTTGTGTTATCGCCAGTTGAAGCATTATACTCGATTCCTAATTCAGGTTGTGGTTGTATTGTAATGGATTGAATAACCGAGTTGGAACACATGGTAGTTGGATCGGTATAGTCAAATTTGATATAGTATGTAGATGGATCTCCTATTCTAGCTTCTTCATAAGTAAGCGCTGAGAAAAAATTTGCGGCAATCAGATCAGAATCAAATGTGGCTGTACCGTCACCATTATCTACAAATCCTGTAGTAACCAAAGGAGTAACAGCGGTATCATCTATGTATATCCCAAAACTACCAGAAGTTGCATCTGACAAATTAGTCGAGCTTCCACTTTCTTCTCTCCCTATTAATATCATAGGATCAGCATCAAAACAAGGAGTCACATCTGGAATGGTGATTGCTAATCGTGGCAGTGGATTGATGATAATTTGTTTATCCACTGAATTAGAACATACAGCCCCATCACTTCCATCATCTGTATAAGTAAATCTGATATAAAATGTCTTAGGTAAACCAGTTCCTAGTCCGTTGTAAACGGTTGCTGGATCAAATGTTGCCGTTCCATCTCCATTATCTGTAAATCCATTAGTGAATAACCCTGTGAATGTTGAATTAGTTGAAATGATATAAGTTCCACTATTTGCGGCTGATGCTGCCGTTTCAGTTCCACTAATTTGGGTAGCGTTTATATCAAAAGTTGCATCATCATAACAAACTTCATCTGGTGAAATGATCTCTAAGGTTGGTTGTGGTTCAATTGTAAGTGTATATTCAATTTCATTCTCACAATCATTTTCATCAAAATAATTAAACCTGACAGTAAAATCTAATGGAAGACCTTCTCTCGTACCTCCTACCGCTGCAGACATTTGTGCCGGTACAAGTTGCACCAATCCAGGTGACACAGTTGTAAAACCAGAAACTATTGGATTTACACTTGATGAATGAAATAATGTAAAAGTTGATCCAGTTGTTGCATTATTACCTTCTTGAATCCCTCTGATTTGGAAGGCATCTTGATCATAACAAACACTTGTCAAGTCTATAGATGTAGACGCATCATTAGCCCCAGTACTACTAACATAAGCAATATCCAAAGTTGGCTGTGCATTGATAACAATAGTTTGAGAAAATGTTTCTTCACAACCCCATTCGCTTGTATAGGTGTAGGAAATAATATGAGAGGTTGAAACTCCTTCTCTATCCGTACCAGCAGCAATAGCCATATCAGCGGTATTAAGGGTAGCCGTACCATCACCATTGTCAACCAAGCCACCAGTATTAATAGAGTAAGTTCCGTCTGATACAAGTTCAGTTACTCCATCAATCAATATCTCTGTACCTAATAATATATCCCCATGATCATAGCAAAAACCTTCACCCGGTGATATTTCTTGATCAGCATCAATATCTCCAAAAGTATAATCACTTGCCTTTGGTTCTTTGTAAATTAAAACCTGTGTAGGCTCGCTTTCACATCCCTCAAATCCACCAATTATGCTATTTACTTCGGTTACATATATGGCGTATGTTTCTTCACCATCTATATCTTCTGCCAGATCAAAATATCCTCCTTCAATAAATTTCTCATTAATTTGAGACAGTGTTATGCTTGTAGCCGTGTCGATTGGGTTGTCTAAGAATGAATCAAAATACCAAACATAGCGTGCAGCTGGGTCTGGATTTAAAATATCTATTATTTCCGAAACAGGATTGGCAAGCTGCTCACAATAATAATATTCATCAATGCTTATATCATTTCCTGTTACATCAGGTTGGCTTGGCTGTGGATAGATCGTTACAATGACTTCAGATTTTTCGCTTTCAGTACCCGGAAAAATCTCTCCGCTGATATTTACATCCTTACTTATCACCTGAGAAACATACAATGCAGTGTCACCAATGAACCCGGAATTCACTAAATCTAGTACAGAAGCAATTGTGAAATTATTCGTTTGATCAGGATTGTTGACGTTATTTTCACTTTCCGGGCTTAGATCAGTGTCATAAGCGTACCACCTGAATGAAGAATTACCATAAACTTTATCTATACCACTGTATTCAATAACAGTGGACGAAGCGTCGACAGAAACATCACATTGAGGGCTAGGATCAGTAACCGTAGGTACAGGAGGAACCTCAAATACATAAAGTGACAAAAATGCACTCTCGCAACCTTCAAAACCTACAACTCCAGCATCGATATCCTGAGTTTGGGTAACTAAAAACTTATATCTGCCATTTCCGGTTGTTCCTGCTAAATTCAGATCAGAAGCACTTGCCGTAGCACCTTGGAATATTGCCGCACCATCGGGTGAATTATCCTCGTCCAAATCTTCATACCAATTAAAAATCTCTCCCACATTTCCTTCACCTTCCACGGTAATTCCATCAGCCCAAACACTATCCTCACTAAATAACTTAGGTCTTTGAGATTCGAAATTCAATGCTGTAACAGGTGCACTAGGCACATTGTATATATTTACTTTCAGATAGGCCATATCAGCTAATTCAGATTCACATCCTTCATATACCGAACCAGTATTGTTAAGCGCTCCATCCGGATCAATATCATTCACTTGCGATATGAGAAAATAATATATTCCACTACTTGGATCTCCATCATTAAAACCACCTGTTTGGGTTGCATTTTGCAAGAGCAAATCAGATGTAGAAATATCAACTAAACCATCAGCATCCAAACTACCCGCAAACAAAGTGGTGGCCGCACTTGCGATTGTCATTGATGGGTTTGATACATAATATAAAAATTTCGAATTCGCAGAACCTGTTACTGGAAATGAAACACTTGCAAGATCACCTTCGCAATAACTTACCTCATAATCCTGTGCTCCACCTGCATCGTCGAATGTGATAACCGCTGGATCTTCAAATGACTGCACAACTACTTTCAAAGGCGCGCTTTCACAACCTTCAAATGTGGTTGTTAAATTATAGTCTGTAGTTTGGGTCACCCAGAATTCATAGACACCAGAAACATCAAAATCATCTGAGTTCGCAGCTTCTAGATTAGCCTGAGTAGCCAATCTACCATTGTTACCATCTACTGTTATTTCTGCTGCATAATTCGGTGCTGTACCTGATCCATCATCTGGATACCATTTGTAAAGTGTATTGGCAGTACCAGGTGTTTGCAAATTGATTAAATCATCACCAGAACATAGATAAAATGTTGCTTCTCCAGAGTTGTCATAGGCATTTTGCATGTCGAACACGCCAAGGGCGTTAGGATAAGTATTGACATTTGCTGTGATTTTTGTTAATGCGCTTTCACATCCTTGAAAAGGTGCAGAACCATCTAAAAACGAACTATCAGCAACAACCTTCGAAATATAGAATATCGTGGTGATTGTTCCGCTGGCAGTTGCGCTGGCTACATTTGGTGCATTTACTATTCCCCCATCTAAAAGAATAGTGAATGATTCGCCAATATCAATTTTATCTATTTCACTGAAGGCATTATCATATACTCTGAAGTATGAACGATCTTCTACATAAGCTCTAGAACTTGGATCATCGAGATTAGAGATGATATCCAAATCAGCATAGCTAATGGACGCACCAGCATTTCCACAATACTCGAAAATATAGTCAGAGCCATTGGCGTATATGCTCACATCAGTAGCATCTATTTGTGGTTTGCTCTGTTCTTGATAAACACGAACTGTAATCATCACCGAATCAGATTCGCAACCACTCACCGTTCTGGTTACATAGAAGTCAGTTTCGATATTTCCAGTTGGTGTATTGGTTCCACCAAATAAGTTCTTTGCATTAAATGTGGAAAAATCATTGTCACCATCAACAATTGAACTTGAGCCTTGATACCAATCAAAGGCATTATTGGCCGTAGTTAATCTAGTATCTGAGGTTGAAGTAGTGGTATTAACTTTAAAATCAGGCACCAATGTTCCAGAACAAAATTCAAAAACATAAGCCGAACCATCAAATCCACCATAATCAGCTAAACCTGTTGTAAGGTCTAATACCGGAGCAGTCTCTTTGGCACGAATTTGAAATTGTGATGAGTTTACCGTAGTTGTACATAAACCATCCATTAGTTCTTCTGTGGTCCATTCTATATAATAAGTACCCGTTTCATCTTCCACCTTATCACCATCTTGATCAGGATCTGAAGGATCAAAATCATTGGTCACTCCTGTGAAGTTTTTGTATAAAGCGAAACCTCCATTATCCTTATACAACCTATATCCTGTGGTAATGTCTCCAGCCAGAGTTCCATTTACTACATCATTTGTTCTTGCCTGAATGGTAAATGATTCATCATCTTCACAATAAAAGTTCGATATATTGGTGATTTGTGCAGATGGCTCTGGAAACAAAGTAAATTCCACCGCACCTATCAAGGATTCTATTCCACCTGCGAGTACTGTCTTTCCACCATCCGGAACACCAAACATTCTGATGATTACAGTTGTCTCAGCAGTTATAGCACCTACAGCTGTAGGATCAAAGATCCAATTAGCAGCTGTCGCATGAGCATCGGCCACATCATCGTTTGCAGGCACTCCATCCTCAGTTTGATAACCAACAGGCTGTGAAATACCAACGCCAGCCAATCTGGTAAAACGATATCCACCACTCAAAATAGTGGTGAGAGCTGTTGAGGAAATATCAAATTGAAGAGTGCTTCCATTGTTACAATAATTCAAATCAGCTGATGTAGTAGTCCCAGCCTGTACAAGGAAACTACTCGTTGATGATGAAACTGTAAATATCTGATCCAATTGAAATTTCTTAGTTGGATCACTATCATTAGTAAGTATATATGAAATAGTATGAGGAGAACCAACCGCAGTTGCAGATGCAGGATCAAATTGAACCTGTCTGGTGCTTCCAGCACCATTTGTAACAGGGCCTAATCCTGGTCCAGTGAAAGTTCCTGACCATCCTGTAGGTTCAGAAGCAGTTAAAGTAGTAGCTGCAGATCCTTCAGAAAAATTTGTAGTCCCTTCAGAATTCACAATATTCAAAACTCCGATTAAAAATTCAGTCAGATCGCTCTCACAACCAGAGGCATCTACGGTTGATAAATACATGGTATAAACATCTGCCACGCTATTATCAAATCCAGCCAAAGTATTAAGGTTAGCCTGTGTAACTGAGTTGCCAGTGACAGAATTTCCCAAATCATCGTACCAAATGTATGTACCTCCTACAGCACCGTTTGATCCCGATAATGCAATATTGCCTAAAGGTGCAATTCTAAAACTTGTTACACTATTACCTCCTAATAAAATATCGGGACTAGAAGGCCTTTCAACGCTAGAAACCGAACCGAAAGAAATATTATCGGAACCTTCAGCACCAAAAATCACCGCTGTTCCACCGCCTCTTTCAATATCAATCGGGCCTGCATAAGCTGTAGAGCCCACAGCTTTTACTTTTGCTCCAGAGATAATTAATTCGTCTAATCCTGTGGTGGTTCCCACCGTGTAAGTAACTCTCAAAACATTCGGTGCAGGATAATCAAAGGAAACTGCAGAGATATCATTTAAAGTACCCGTTTGAGAGACAGTTGCAGTCTGATCATATTCAAATCCTGACGGTAAATTTAGTCTTAATCGAAGACCAGCGCCTGCTCTAAAGTCATTGACAATACCTTCCGTAATGGTAATATCAGACAATGTTTTAGAAGGTCCTTCCAAACAAAGATCGGAAGGTAATGTACCAGGATCAACTGTAACTCCTCCAGACAAAATATCGATTTTTGTTTGCAATGCAATATTAGCCGTAGGGCTGGCAGCATCTTCTAAAGCTACGTAAAGGTCATAGTCCGTTTTAGAAGCTTGAAGTTCAAAGGTTGCAATAAATTCTGAAGTAGTATTCGAAATTGAAAAAGAGCCTATTTGCAAAGCTCCTGTTCCAGCTTTCACAGCAGCAGCGTTGGCTGGCACCACGCCATTGGCGTACACACCGTAATAAACAGTTCCTACTTCATCAAGATTTGCGGTTAATGTAGTGGTCAAGCCAGTTACAGTAGCAGTTAATACATCAGCCGTCGGTGCAGTGAAATCCACATTGTAAGTTTCAGAAGGCACGGTAGTATCATCCCATCCATTACCATAAAGGTCAAGCACATCCTGTGCTCCATTTGCTTCAATAAAAACATCCCCGCTTGTTCCTGAAACTGCTACAGCAATATCATAAATACTTGAACTTATTGTTGTTACGGTAACAGTTCCAATGGTTGGCCCAGAAGTATTCACACTAAAATCAGAACCATCTGCAGTAACACCTGTCACTGGTTCGCTGAAAGTTGCTCTGAAATTAATAGTCGAAGCACTGGTTGGATTTGAATCCTTTCTAACTATTGATAATACAGTTGGAGCGGTTTGATCAATTTCATAAGATTGTATCAGACCAACTGTGCCCGCAAAAGCATTAGGAGAAACTGATAATGAGTCTGTTATAGTAGCTGATGATACATCCAGAGCCAAAGTTCCTGAACCAGAAATATTATCAATGGTAACATCATATACTTTACCTCCGCTAATATGACTGACTATCGGTGCATCAGCTGAGTTTGAAGCTGTAAATGCTGAGATATCAAAATCACCAGCATCCACTCCTTGAACACCTTCATCAAAAGTAACTCTGAATACAACTGTTGAAGCACTGGTAGTACTTACCAATGGATTTGATCTTAAAATACTTGTGATTGTTGGTGCAGTATTGTCTATTTTGACTTCCCCGTTGGTTGGATCTGTACCTACATTTCCAGCTAAATCTGTGGCTGTAACAATGACTGAATATTTCGTATTATCAGTTAAATCTGGACTGATTGTACCGGCAGCTAAAGACCATGTATTATCCATATTATTAGTAGGGACATATGACACGGAATTGATAGTTAACCCAATCACGGCATCATTATCATTAACTGTACCTGACAATGCTGGTGATAAAACATTTGTAAATGTTGGAGTAATTGTGACTGATGGTGCTGTAAAATCAAGATTCACTATTAATGAATTATTTAATAATGAGTTACCTGCAGCATCAGTTGCCGTGATAGCCAAAGCGCGATCTCCAGAAATCATTGCACTTGAAATGAAAACCGAATATGAATAAGTACCATCTCCATTGTCCGTCATGCCGGCAGCTGCTGGTAATGCTGCGGCCAAGGTGGTGAGGTTGACTTTCATATTGAGATTGGTCTCTTCCATATCTACATTGATAGTCAACAATTCTCCATTTATAAATCCTGTAGGATCGGCATCAGATGCGACTGTAACTGAGGCAAAATAAGGATCCGCTCCATCGGTAGATGTAACACTAAATCCACCGAGTGTTGTTGTATTTGCATCAGCATCTGCTATTCCACCATTAGCCAGAGTTACAATAGGAGTCGCATTAACATCAGTGGAACCGGAAGGTGTCAAAGTTAATGTTGCACCATTTGGTGAATTGAAAGAAGCAGCTATAACAGGATAAACAGGAGAGGAAAGCGTAAAATCACTACCATCACCATTGAGTGTGCCGTTATCGATATCTTCACTAAAGACAACTACAATCTGATCAATTTGACCGTTTGCATTTCCATCATTAGTTGTTGCACTCAAAATAACTGGAGCTGCCGAATCTGTTGCTGTTATACTCGCATTTGCAGCTGCATCATTTCCTGCAATATCATTCAAAGAAGGCCCTGTAAAGGCAACAGTAAATCCGCCAGTTCCCTGAACATTAAATAACAAAGTGAATGTATTGTCATCTACAGTTCCCGGATCTAAACCATTCCCAATTGCTCCACCTGTTTCAATGCCTGTAGCAGCAACACCACCCAAAGTAAAATGAGAAGCTGTGATACTTGCATCAGAAATAGGCTCACTCATCACAAAAACAACTTCGTCTATCGAGCCATTCTCATCTAGATCGAAATAGGTTGCACTTGTGAAGGTAGGAGGTAGCTGATCTGTCAGATTAATAACAATTTGTTCATTGGCCTGCATATCACCGCTTGCCACACCTTTAATCTCATTTCCATCGGCAGGAGCAAAAGTAAAAGTTTCATTTCCATCAGGGGTTCCTGTGTCAATATCAAAAGTAAAAGTCAAGGTTGCTGATCCTCCGGTGTGAGTTACTGCAAAATTTGAAACAGTTACAAGGCCATCAGGATCATCAAAAGTTGCGCACAATTCATTTACACCTCCACCTGAATTACAAGTTGAATTATATCTCAATGCACTTGTTCCCCCTGTACTTCTTCCTACCCCTTCAGTAAAAACCAAATTAATTGCAGAATTATCAGCATTGGCAGCACTACTAATATCAAATTTCACCGCAATTACGGTGTTTGCAAATATCACACCTGTGGTTTCTGTGCCTGGCATGAAATTGATTACTGGAGAAATGTCAGCCACAGAACCTCCATCTACTGGCTCGATTTCAATGTTTTCAGTACTTCCACCTTGCTGATTTCCAGTCCATATTATATTAAATCTTATCGTCGACTCCCCCCCTACTAAAGCACCATCTGAAGTATTAGTTAGGGCATCCAGAACGGCATTGGTTGCTGTACCTCCATTTTGATTAAAGGTGAAAGTCCAATCTGTTTTGACTGAAGGATTAAGTCCATCATCGGTATAGATACCTTCAGAAAACACAATATCTACATAAGTATTTGAAGCTGCCAATGTATGACTCTCTATAACAGGTACAGCTCCATCCGCCGCTGTTGGAGTATTTGCTCCAAGTACATTAGTGGCTAAATCAGTAAGTTCTGAGCCTACAATTGTTAAATCAGGAGTTGCAGCTGTTCCTCCAGTGCCATTGTGGCTGATAACTATGGTAATTGTGTTGTCATCAGCAGTTCCATCGACCACCGATGTGATGTCATAGCTGCCATCATCATCAAAATCCGCAAAATCCGCAGAAGTAGCTCCAGTTATATCTAAGCTTGATGAAGCAATTGGCTCACTAAATACCAGTATCAGACGGTCAATTACTCCATTGGTATCATTATCACCTGTCGTTACAGAAACAAGTGTAGGTACCTGACCATCATCGATGGTGAAACCAGAAACATTTGCTGCGTTATTCGTACTCGTAGAAATATCCTGAATTTGATCAGATGCATCATCATTGATTGTGAGTTGAAAATCAGATGGATTAAATGCTGTATTGTTCAATGCATTTACAGCCAAATCAATAATAGAGTTATCGCCAGAGTTCACAGTGGCTCCTGTAGCTGTCATTCCTGATGCTGTCCAATCAGTTGGATTTGTGAAAGTCACGGTAACTGTTTCGCTATAATCCAACTCAATGACAGTATTGCTTACAGCAGTAGCAGAAAGCAAATAAGGTAATGCTCCATCAGTTTCCGCGTCTGGAAAATAAGCATCTGGGATTTCCAAACCATTTCCATTAGAGGTTATCGCAGAAGCATTGGCATCATCATAGG